>NZ_AWUK01000012.1 GCF_000499205.1 Paenibacillus sp. MAEPY2 | reverse complement strand
TTAAAAGAAGTATAGCTATCAATACAATTACAGAGATTATTCCTATATATTTATCTCTGCTCTTATAATCAATTGTTTTCGCGAATGATCCGTAAACTGTACCAATTACGACTCCAATAATTGCTGGCTCTGAGAATGGCACGCCGATCAAAAATAGAATTCCATACATGGTTGAGAGGAAGCTTATACTTGAAAGAAATATCATTATTTTATACTTCATTTCTGGTTTCATGATCTAGAACTTCACCACCTTTCAAACCATTCATCCTATTCCTATATCTGTACAGTCATTACCAATCTTCAAGTTCTGAAAGCAACACACCTTTTTTGGTAAGTTTAAGACTAATATTCCTTGTAAAACCTTCAATACTCTGAATTTGCTTATTGATAAATGAGAATTCAAATATCTTTGTAAAATCTCCATTCAAAGTAAAATGAACTTTACTTTCTTCTGGAACAAATATAAGCGAAAATTGGGTTGGATAATCCCCACTTTGCTGAGCAGTATTCTTAAGCAAGTTAAGGCCTGTTGCGATATTAAATGTTTCTTTGTTATGTGTAATGACTTCATAGGCCTTTATATATCTATCATTTCCTGGTCCTTCAAAAGTCTTATGTTCATTATCTAAATTGTCCGATACAGGAAAATTAGTTAGTACCATGAAGTCCCTATCGGAAGAGTTAATATCAATGTTCTTTCTTCCCGGTTCAACAATAAATGTCTTCCGATTTCTCCCGGCTATCAAACTGTGGACACTATGACTCGGGACATTAACAATTACGTTATGGGTTAAATATTCACTTAATTGAGATAACTCAATCCGTCCTGAAAGAATTTCATCAAACAATTTCATAATATGTACGCAATTCTTTCCACGTCTATATTTGCCTTCTTCAATTGGATCGACCATTAATAAGTTCATGAATGTACCACTACTATTCAAACCGAATGCTGGATAAAATTGTCCATCATCATTCTGAAGAACTAATAGTTGATCTTCACCAATCAAAACAATTTTGATTGGTCTTCGAGAAATGTCGAAGTTCATACCAATAAATGTCTTGTCTAAATGAACAGCGAAACTAGTACACATTGAGGTAATCTCCTTTATTGATTATTCTTTTTTCGTCGTTCCGAAACATATAACGTTCTTGTATAACGAAACGAGCCAGCCTTAGATAGCTCTTATCTTAAGCTGGCTCGTTTGTTGTCTGAGTGTTCTTCCATGATTATACATCTGATAACCAAGGGGTGGTAGCCCCGCAACATGAATACATTGTTATGCGCCGTTACTGTCTTCAAAGCATCACCTAAAAATCTTTGATCAAGATTCCAACTCTATTTTTTACTTTGGTATAAAAACTCAACTTCACCATCTAGCAAATATCGATATTCAAATAATTGCATTGTTCTTTCCCTAATTCTCTCCCGTATAACCGTGACTAAGCTTACTGATCCTTTTGATCCAAGGTAACCATTATAAATAAACGTCTTCTCTACAAATTTTGTTTCTTTTAAGTGATACTGTAACCATTCTTTCTGCGATTCAATTAGTGCTTCTCTTGGTTCTCTATCCAACTTAGAAAGAAGCTTTTTATATATTTGATTCAATTCTTTATCCCAAATCTCTGTATATTTGCTCTCCAACGCCCCCCATCCCAATGTTGTAATAATCTCTTTGGAATTTTGAAATTCATTAAATTCCACTTCATAATCATGATCTATAGGATTTCGAAGCATTTCATCATAAAATTCTCCTTTCAAATCAAGGTTCCCAATGCTCATGGATAACACTTCATTGTTAGAAGCATCTGATCGACCTTCAGTTATTTCTTTCGGTTCTGTTCCATTACCTGTACTCACTACATCAGGAGGCAGTTCAGAATTTATTATTGATTTAGTTTCGCTTTGACAAGATGAAAACATTATCGTAATAAAAAATAATACGAGTATCTTACCTTTCATAATTATCTCCTTAAATATTATCTTTAATATTTACCGGTAATGGCGCATAACGTTTTATGTGTTCCTGAACCCGAGAGGCTTAAAAGAGGCTTAGTGACTGGGTGGCACCGCCACTTAGCATCGCAGGGTTGTCTGCCTGATTATCCTCATTGAAGATCCTCTCCAGATCTTGGAGCGAACGCGACGCAGTAGGAAAACGTTGTTATACGCTGGTTCGTTCTCCTTCGAAATCACTATCATTGAATGTTTCAAAATGGGATTGTACAATGAAAATATAAGTCCTTTCGGAGGTGTTCATGTATGAAATGGAGTCCATCCGTGAAATCTACCCTAATCGTTGGGTTCTAGTTGAAGCTCTTGCCACTCAATCAACTAACCATATAAGAACGATTGAAGAAATGTCAGTTGTTTCTGATTATGACGACCCTAAGCGTGCTTGGGCCTCCTATAAGAAACTTCATTTGTCAGAACCAACTAGAGAACTCTATGTCTTTTACACCGGAAATGAATTTATTGAAGTCATCGAGCAATCCTTTACCGGGATTAGAGGCCATCGATGAAAATCCATCTTGTAAATGGTTTGCCTTTGTTACTCTTCCTCTATCTTACAAGAATAAATCAACTCTTCTGAATAATCTCCTTCTGGATACCGGATGCTCCACAACTATTTTTGATACTGATCTTGTAGAACCAATTGGCATAGATATAGACTTTATCAACGGAAATCGGTAAGGATGTATGGAGTAGGGGGTTCAAGTGAATTATGTTATCAGCAGATTGTCTCAGATCTCTCTATTGATAGCATTGTGCTTAAAGATTTTACTATCCAACTAGGACTTACCAAAGAACCATATGGCTTCGATGCAATATTAGGTGTCGATTTTCTTTACAAATATGGTTTAAAAATAGACTTTGAGAAATTAGTTATTTCATAAAGGTTTCACAAACTTGCGTATCACGAACCCGAGAGGCTTAAAGGAGCATCAGCTGCTGGGTCGAAGACTTAGTTTCATAGGATTGTCTGCCTGATACGACTTCCTCGAAATACCTCTGGCAAACCAAGGAGCGTTAGCCCGTTCGGTGAATACAATGTTATCCGATGTCTTCGTTCCCTTGACCTACCTACAAAGTCTTTCCACATTCATTAAGTACTTTATTTACAAATTCGGTCTTCCCATCCGTATAAGACTGGCGATTTTCTCTATACCTAATAACCAGTTCTTTCTTTAGATTGGCATATTCGACTACAAATTCGGGATTGCTAATTAATGCATCTCTGAAGGATATATGTCTTAATAACTCTTTGCTCTCTTTATTACAAACATATAAATGATGTTCAGGTTTCTGTATTTTTACAATACTATAGGGAACATTTGCATCTTTTCTTGCAAAAGCTTCTCTGTTCTCAACACCCAAATTCCCTTCATGATAGTAACCTAAACTTTCTAATCCTTGAGTTACATCTGGAAGCAAGTCCATAGAATCAATTACTACATCAATATCTAAAATAGGTTTTGCCGCTAGTCCAGGTACTGCTGTACTACCAACGTGCTCGATTCTAAGTAGTAGATCCCCGAGTCTATGTTCTATTATGGATTTCAGATCAGAAAACATTTCAGGCCATTCATTGTTGTAATCTTCAATAATTATTGTTTTTTTACTCATTCTTGAGATGCCCCCAGAAAAAAAATAAAGTATTTATGAAGATTTCTGATAACGTTCCTGTATTCACGACGCGAGCCGACCATAGATAGCTCTTATCTTAGGTCGACTCGTGTGTCGTCCGCGAGTTATCTCCTATGATTATTCATCGGGACGACCAAGGGGCGTAGAGCGACAGTATTTAATATTGAATGTGATTTGTAGTTATACGAGCAGGGAGATTACTGATGCTTTTAATGATACTGTTTACCGCACCACAACTAACAGTACAATAATTCCGAGCCAAATCAACCAAGTTACTGGGTGACCAAAATTTAATCCCCAGCCGACTCCGAACCTTTTCTCGACGATTAGGTTTGGATCTTTGCGATTAAAATAAATCATACCTAATAGCCATTTATCATCATCATGGACAGGTCTGGCATTGGAGTGATCAGCAGATCGCTCCAAGCGGCTTCCGCCCTGACCAGCCCAGAACGATAAGGCGAAAGCGTATAGGATGATAAAGGCTATTATGATTAGGATAATGGGGATAGCGAAATTGATGTTAAGCAGAGATATCATGTTTAGTTGCACGACGGAAAACAGGATAACTATTAAGAAGCTTGCTGTAATCATAAAAATTGACCAAGTACGGCGGAATGTTACGTCTTGTCTGATGGAACGGTTAGGATCAGTGGGTTGAACCTGATGCTTCACTCTGCGAATACTCCAGTTCTCAAATATGAACAAAAGTGTTATGAACACTTGCATTATCGTAGGCATAAACACAGAACTATAAGATTTAGCTGCATAGCGGTCTACGTTCCAACTGCTGTTGAAATGGATCGGAATCTGATCAGGGATCAGACCGTAGTTGCGTAGCACAGTTACAATACTAACAACAATAATTAAAACATGAATGAGGAACCAATGACTAGACAAGCCAATGTTTCTTTTCCGAAATCCAGTGTCCACTGCCATGACCGATGGTTCCGGAGCAATAGGCAGCATAGGTAGTAACCTTTTCATTTTGAAATGATAGCTAATGTTTATGACTAGGGAGATTACGACCATGACGAGTGAATAAGTGACAATGATCCAACTTTGTTGCTTGGAATGCTCATCACCGTATATTAGGCAGATGATACAAACGATGAATAGGATGGTATGCAAGGCAGCACTAATCCTAGCATATGACTTCCGCATCTGGCGCAGAGGCTCACTGTGGAATTGTACAGGACTGACGGTGACCCCAAAACTAATCGTCTCTCTTGTTAAATAAGGCATGTTTACCATGAGTACAATGGTAGGTACAAATACAAAGACCATTACTATAATAGGCATTATCGTCATATCATTCGCCTCCTCCTATACATAAGTGTGTATTTGAAAACCCTACCTCCAAAGTATTTTTATTTTTTTATTATTTCTTTGCGGCTATTACATATAACGTTCCTGTATTCACGACGTTCCAGCGCCTTAAGGACCATAGGTCCGGCTGCCGCTTGCGGCAGTTAAGCGGTGTGATGCGTCCGGTGAATCTGCTTCTCCGAAATGCCTCTTTCGGACCAAGGATCGGCTTGCCGTTCCGCAGCGTTGAATACGATGTTATATGATTTCAGGGGCATCCTTGAAGATTCTTACAATGCTTAATTTCCAGGAATTTAAATACAACCCCAGTCATCTACATTACATTGACCATATTCATTATCACCCACTGAAACTACCGTGCCATCTGATTTAAGTCCGAGAGTATGAGCACATCCCGCTGCTACTGACACAATGTCATGCCAGTCATGCACATTGCACTGGCCGTGTTTATTCAAACCCACAGCCGCCACTGTTCCATCAGATTTGAGCCCGATAGTGTGATAACTCCCCACCGCTACAGCCACTATATCGCGCCAATCGCTTACCTTACATTGGTTATGCTTATTCGTCCCCGCAGCTACCATCGTACCATCTGATTTAAGTCCGACGGTATGAAGGTAACCGGCAGCTAAAGCTATAATATCGAACCATCCGTTTACATTACATTGAGAGTTCCGATTATTGCCCACAGCCATCAACGTTCCATCACATTTAAGACCAACAGTATGCCAGTCACCAGCAGTTATTGCCACCATATCACTCCAGCCACCTACATTGCACTGTCCTTCAGTATTTCTACCCACAGCCACCACAGAGCCATCTGATCTAAGTCCGACGGTACGACTCCACCCTGCTGCTACTGCTTGAATATCTCGCCAATCATTTACATCACATTGATGATGCTTATTCCAGCCTACAGCCTCTACTGTACCATCAGATTTAAGACCGATTGTATGAGAATTACCTGTGTTCGTCGCCATGTGGACGTTACCAGCCGCCACTGATACAATATCACTCCAACCATTTATATTGCACTGGCCACATTTATTATCACCTACAGCCATAACCGTTCCGTCAGATTTAACTGCAACGGTATGCCGTCTCCCCCCAGCTATAGTTACTTTCGGTGAATAGATTTTCATGTTGACCCCCTTTGTAAACAATTACTAACCAACTTATCTAATGGAGAAGAAATTAGAACTTCCTGTCTAACTCCTTTATATGGGTATTTCCCTGATTTCATATAACGTTCTTGCATTCACGACGTCCCACCGACTTAAGGCAACTTGCTGCCGGCCGCGATGCGGTTAGTCGGTGCGGATGTGTCCCGACAATCATTTACTCTCCCCTACTTCCGGGACCAAGGGCCGTTAGGCCCGATGCGTGAATGCGATGTTATCTAATGGAATGCCCCACTTCTTCGAATTACAGACAAGACGTCGAACCTCGTTATATTTTCAGAGATATTTATTAATCGAATCAACAATCGTTTTCTTTTTACGGAATGACAAATCTTAATCAGCGAGAGCACGTTTTATGTTCGCCTTTGCTTCATCAATTAAACTCATGTCATTATGATCAATTGCCTGTAGCATGATTAAAATGGGGATATATATGGCAATCAATCGAGCTAAGATCTTCGTTTCTTCATCAACTTCCCCATATACTTTGAAAAAGTTTGAACGCGCATCCGGTGGTAAAAAGCTATACACAACATTCAGGTCACAAGCAGGATGACCTATGTTGATATCTCCCCAGTCGATAATTCCTGAAATGATTCCACTCTCATTTACCAACATATTTTTGAAATGAAGGTCGCCATGAAGGAATGTATACTTTTGCTTCACTTTTTTAGTTTTAAGCTGTTCGATATAATTCGATAAAGCACGATACTCCTCATCACATAGATGTAGTGCAATATCGGAAAGGAATTTATGCATCTTTTCTTTGCGCATCGCAAGATCAGTCAGATTTCTATGATCATGTTGAACTCCATTTTCCTGGGCAATTTGCACGGGGAATGCATGTAAGCTTTTTAGAAATACCGCAAGCGTATTTGCTGAAAGCGCACGCTGCTTGTCAGTTAATCCGATTGGAAATTCTCCGGATAAATAGGAGTAGCCTAAGAAGGGTGCTGGATAACCATAATCCCCTACCCCAAAAAGTAACGGGATCGAATAGGCAATGGAACAATAGTCTTTAAGCTTAGGCAATATCTTTCCTTCCATCCTTAAAGAATGAATTGCAACTTCTCTTCTTGGAAATCGAAATACATATTCGGTCCCGACAAGATACACCGTGTTATCCCAGCCGTATCCCAGTTTTCGCACGCTCTTTGAAGCTAATTGTGGGAACTGAGTGCTTATTAATTTATGCGCTAATTCTTCTGATACTTCCCATTCTGCATCCCATTGATTTGAACTGCCCATATTCCTCAATCCACTCCTCCCTGGTAAAATAGAATTCCACCTTCCTGACCTTGAACTATGCTCCCTATCATACCATCGATACATTTGCTATTTTCCTGCCCGATATTTGTTTTCATAATCATCAACATTAATATAATTCATCAAGCAACAGGGGATTGGGAATGTGGCTCTTTCAATTGTTTTGAGGCATTATTTCATATAACGTTCCTGTATTCATGAACCCCAAAGGGATTGTCTGCTAAAATGCCTCCTTGAAATCCATCTAGCAGACCAAGGTTCCTACGGAGCCGCAGCGTGAATATTATGTTATCTGCTGTTACTGCTTCTTAGAATTTAACTCTGAATTATTACTTTTCTACTTGCTTGTTTGTGATAATTCTTCAATGTGTTTTTTAATGATTTCTCCCCCTTCATTTGAATTTAAAAACTCTTTAATCTCGTTCTGCTTTTTCTCCTGACTCATTATTAAAATAGATTCTTTTCTTTCGGTTTTAAAACCAATTAACGTTATTGCTATACCTAAACTAATTAATGTAACTGCATCACCAAAAGTATTCACTTGCTTAACAGATAGATCTATTTTTATATTTGGTAAAACAATAATAGCTAGTACAGCACAACTAAGAAACAAAGAACGTAGAGTCATAAGAAATTTACTCGATCTTAACTTCTTATTTGCTATTATTCTTTCAATCGCAAATTCAATAAGATCGCATAGAATAAGAAAAAATGCTGCTATAGATATATATAGCAACCACTTTCCGGTAATATTAATAAAAGGTGTGAGTCTCAATATAGCTAAAAGAACAAATCCAATTCCAGCAACTTTAGTGAAGGTTGCGGTCAAAGCTTATCACTCCCCTATATATTTTAAGTTATTAGTAATTGCAGATAACATTTAATGTATGTACTTCGTAAACACCACATATTCAGCTCAGTTTCTGAACTACTTTCATAATAAACCATATTGTTCCATTTGCGAAGGTACCACAACAAACAAAAGAGCAGCCTATACACCTGGCTGCTCTCTCCTTACATAATCTAATTACTATTTTAAATAAAACCGTTTACTTCGCACCACTACTCCATACCACTCTCTCACTCATTGCCTTATGCTGCGCAATCAAGCAGAGTTCTGCGGCCTTAAACGCGTGTTCCTGTGTCATCGCATTCTCTGTTCGATCGAGACAATCCCGGATCAGTTCACCGAAGAACGGATAACCGACCTGTCCTTTGACACTATAGCGATACTCCCCTTCGTGGTTAACCAGGTACACCTGATCGCCTTCAGGCTCCCTAGCCACGTCGATATACTTACGCAGCTCAATGTATCCGTCTGTGCCCAAAATAACTGTTCGCCCATCGCCCCATGTGCCCAGGCCATCCGGTGTAAACCAGTCCACCCTGAAGTAACCGGAAGCACCATTGTTACCGATAAGAGAAGCTTCTCCAAAGTCCTCCAGTTCAGGGAATTGCGGATGATTGAAGTTATGCACCCTACTGAAGCCTACCTCTGCATCCGTACAAGAAGCAAAGGTCAGGAACTGCTCGATCTGATGACTTCCAATATCACAGAGGATGCCGCCATACTTTTCATGCTTGAAGAACCATTCAGGCCGACCACCCGCGTTCAATCGGTGTGGCCCCGTCCCCATAACCTGAACAACCTTGCCGATGGCTCCCTGTTCGATCAGTTGTCCGGCATAGATTGCACTTTCCACGTGCAGACGTTCACTGTAATAGACCATATATTTCTTCCCAGTGCGTTTAACCTCTTCACGCGCAAGGGACAGTTGCTCCAATGTAGTAAAAGGGGCTTTGTCTGTAAAATAATCTTTACCTGCGGCCATCACTCTCATGCCAAGTGGCGCACGCTCCGACGTAATGGCTGCTCCAGCTACGAGCTCTACTTCATCGTCAGCAAGTACATCCGCTTCAGATGCGGCGATCTGTGCCTGCGGGAACTGTTTCCGAAAAGCCTCGATTTTAGCTGGGTCAGGATCATATACCCATTTGAGCGTTGCCCCAGCCTCCACCAGCCCGCCAACCATACCATAGATATGTCCATGGTCCAACGCCACAGCAGCAATGGTAAACTCACCTGGACCACATACGACCTCTTTTTTCAGACTCTTTGGAGCATAGAACATTCCGTCTTTTGCCATGTCTTCTTCATCCTTCCCCTATAGGCATTTGAATTTGTATTTTATATTACGTATTGAAAATCAGTCTCTGGATTCTGCGTGCATTTCACAAATTAACATTACTTAAATGTCTGTGACAGATCAGCAGGCTGATTGCTGTTTCCTGCCTTGTCTTTCTTTGTATTTGAACTGGCAATCCGCTGCTGCAAATGCTCATAGAACAAATCCTCATCGATCGGCAAATCCACCCAGTTATCGGTCCAGGTCGACAGCAGCATCGCATTGGACAAAGTTAAGCCATGGATACCCTCTTCCCCAGGAGCGATGAGCGGGGTTCCATTTCGAATTGCATCGATCCAGTTACGAATCAGTCCAGGATGTCCGGTTTCTACACCGCTAATCGGCACCTCGCATTTCCAGCATTCCGGCTGTCCAAATCCTCCGGTAAACCTTTGATTGAATTCAGGCTCGGGTTCACGAAGACGCCAGAAGGTCAATTGACCATCTTCAATGACAATTTTACCGCGATCCCCATTAACTTCGAATCGGTTGGTGCCCGGTGCTTCACCCGTCGTGGTCACGAATACACCTGTTGCTCCATTTTCATACTCGACATATGCCGTTACATCATCTTCCACTTCAATGTTCCGGTATTTGCCGAATAAACAGAAGGCACGCATACGAACCGGCATCATGCCAATGGTCCATTGCCACAGATCCAGTTGATGAGGGTCCTGATTGATCAGGACACCGCCCCCTTCACCAGCCCAGGTTGCACGCCAGCCGCCTGAATCATAATAACTTTGGGACCGATACCAATTCGTAATAATCCAGTTGGTGCGCCGTACCTCACCCAGTTCCCCTGAGGCAATCAGATCCCTTAGCTTGATATATAAAGGATTGGTTCGCTGGTTGTACATCATGGAAAACACTTTGCCGCTGGCAGCAGCCGCTTCATTCATCTTGCGTACCTGTTTGGTGTATACTCCGGCAGGCTTCTCAATCATGACATGCAGGCCATACTGAAAAGCCTGAATGGCCTTTTCGGGATGGTCATAATGCGGGGTTGCTATAATGACCGCATCAATCGTCCCCGATGACATCATCTGCTCCGCATCCTGCCAATAGGTGACTGAAGCCGGAAGGTTGCTGGATACCCAGCTCTCCATTTCTTGTCTCACATCACACACAGCCACCAGTTCTGCACCAGGTACTTCTCCTGCTACCAACGTTCTGGCATGGGCTGCACCCATATTTCCGATTCCAATGACGGCTACTCGAACCAAACTCATACCTGTACCTCCTCGTCCACACGACGTTCAATTTCGGCAAAAACATCTGCAAAGTGCTGTAACATTGCTTTCGATTCCAAGACTCCGCTAAAATCCTCAATGCCATAATACCCGTCATATCCAACGGATTTCAGGTCACGGAATACCTGCAACCAGTTCACCACCCCTTCGGTCAAGGGGGTCCACTGGCAATGCCAGGATGAAGCTATCGAAATTTCTGTATTCTGTTCATTTACACTGGAATTTGAATTCATGTTCGATACATCCTTGAACCAGCCCGCATTCTTCACATGCACATGCGCCAGATAAGGTCCCAGCAATTCCAGTCCCATACGATGGTTCTCATACCCTTCATGCACCATATTGCCAGGATCGTACAAAACGCCTACATGCTGTGAGTCCAGCGATTGCACAAGCCGATAAGCCAGTGATGCAGTGGGTGCAATCGTTTGATGATGAGTTTCCACGACAGCCTTAACCTTATACTGTTGAGCCATTTCTTGAACTTCACTCAGATATTGCACAGCTTGTTTGTACAATTCAGGATAACTGGTTTTGCGATCATAGCCGGGAACCCCGACACGCATTGTGGATGCTCCCAAGGCTTGAGCGGTTTGAAACGCCTGCTCTGTAGCAAGCAGATCCCCACAACTCAGATACGGCACCAATGCAATCGATTGTCTGCCATGCTTTTTTGCCGCTTCACGGAATACAGGTACCTGTTCCTCCCACTGGTCCGGATCGATCGAGCAACGATTATGTCTCCAATAGGAGGGTTCTTCGGACAAAGCGTCTGCCGGTATTCCGCGATATCTCCATTCGATTCCTTCGATGCCAGCTGCGGCTGCAGCTGAAGCCAATTCATCTGCCGTCAAGTCCGGTGTCGCTACAGTGAATACAGACAATTTCATCAACATTCATCTCCTTATGTAAACGTATTCAATTCAAGGTTATAAACGCATTGTATCATTCATACGAATGCCTCCATAGGGGGCAACGCGAAGAGATGAATGACAGATAAACAGCAGACCATATTCCCCATTCAGAGATAACTTGCAGATATCCTTTTGAACACACACATAACAAAAAGCACCCCGAATATCAGAAGATCCTTCTGATTCGAGATGCCTTGTTTCAACTTCTATTTTTTATCAAAAAAAACATGTTCCGCCTGCAATTTCCCCAACTCTGTCGTCAGGATACCAAAAGAATACTGGGGCTGGCGCCGCCGATCCGTAGGAGAACCTGGATTAAAGATCAATACATCATTGACCGTATGCATCACCGGAATGTGTGAGTGTCCAAAAGTCACAGCATCCACTTGCTGCCCTGCAAAGGTATGAATCGCATTCTGCTCGGTAGACTTTGCTCCCAGATGTCCATGTACCAGACCAAGACGCAAACCGTCCGCCTCAACGATGCGGGAGAACCCGAGTTTTTGACCTATTTCAGGCGGGTCCGTATTGCCTGCAACACCTTCAACGGGTGCATAAGTGCTGAGCAGCTTGTATACATCCCAGTCCGACCAGTCACCAGCATGCAGAATCAGATCGGCATTTGCCAGCGCCTCAAGCAGGGGTTCGGGTAACGTACGTGCTTTTCGAGGTAAATGAGTGTCCGAGATGACAATAATGTTCATAGTACAGCACACCTTCCCTTTCCCTTACATTACGCTTTATTCAACATGTGTTGGAAGAACTTCCATCTGGGAACAGGAACGCTCCATATCTTCAAGGGTAATGGATGCGAAGAATTGTTCCACTTTAGCTTCGGCAACCTGGTACAGATTGGTCAGAAGGCTATCAATACGAAGGCCGACATCGCAATTTGGATTGCAGTTACCGTGAATCGGAAACAATGGGCCTTCATCCTTGGCAGCCTGATAGATCATAGCTAATGTGATTTCGCTTGAAGGCTTGGCGAGATAGAATCCTCTTGTTCCCGGTGAGGAGTCTACCAGTCCTGCCTTTTTGAGCCCGCCCAGAATACGTCTGACCACAACAGGGTTGGTATTCACGCTACCTGCAATCAGTGCCGAAGTGATTCGTTCAGGCGCGCTGAAAGACAACAACAACAAACAATGCACACTGACCGAAAAATGAGTACTCATGATTAACCACCTTTTAGTTGAGCATTAAAATGCTGATTTTATATCATCCCGGATGTGCAGGTTTACTCGGAGAACAGGTCCTGTTCAGGGCGTGCCCTGATTTTTAATTGCCGAACGCTGTATTCCAGTTGTTTCACAATATCATCCAGTTGTTTGCGATCAATCTTCGTTGGATCTTCCACTGGCTTCGCAGATGACTTCAGATCCCGAATCGTTAACTGCTGCTCTTGCCACTTGTCCATCAGATCCGCTATATTGGCATAGAAACGTTCGTAATCTTTAATAACCAAATCAAGATAGGCATCCACCTCATCCGGATCATAACCACGAAGTTTATAATTGAATTGTTTTTCATGAATCGATAAAGCGTCGAGCTGCACGCCCAATTGTTTGAACAATTGTCTTTGTTTGTCCAATCTTCGTTTCATATGCTCATCCATATTGACAACCCTCCATTATCAAACGCGCCGCGGTATGCATCAAGTAGACCTTCGATACCGCCGCATTTTCTCTCTCTATTTTTTATAACACATTATCCGCCAGATATAAAATCCAACGCCCCTCTTTCCACACGAAACTGATTGCTTCTTATGAAATTCGGGTAAGGACTGACTACAACCCCATTGCGGGAAAGGAGCATGTCCTTATGAGTACATTAACCAAAGATCAACTTCAACAGCTGAAAAACGCTCTTTTGGAACAACGTGAAAACCTACAGCGCCATTTTGAATCCAGCATGGAAGACGGTGCTCCAGCCGAATCCCTGAAAGATTCAACAGGCGAGCTGTCATCATACGATAATCACCCGGCGGATGCCGGTACAGAGACGTTTGAGCGAAGCCGTGACTTGGCGATCGATGATACGTTAACCGACGAGTTCAATCAGGTTAATGAAGCCTTGGAGCGAATTGAACAAGGAACGTATGGCTCATGTGTGACCTGTGGTAAGGATATTCCCTTTGAACGACTTGAAGCGATCCCTTACACAGCCTACTGTATCGATGATACGCCTAACCGCGAGTTAAGCAACGAACGGCCTGTTGAAGAGGAAGTTATGACGATGCCGCCGAGTGGTGCCGGAGAAGTAAGACAGCGCAATGCTGGCAAGTTCGATAACGCTGACGCCTGGGAAGCCGTCGAGGAATATGGCACATCGAACTCTCCCGCAACAGCAGCCAAACGTGACGTAAAAGACTATGATGAAAACATGTAGTTTATGAACGAATTAAAGTCGTTTACGCAAAAATAGATACATGTGTTCCATCATGCCAAATTGCGCATGAAAAAGCCGCCAATGGCGGCTTTTTTCTTGGTCCAGCATATCATCTTTATACAGTTAAAACGTCAATATAGCGATGAAATATGCTCCGGTTACTCTTCCGACTGACCACCAGACGAGGATTCATCCCGCTTTTTAGCAGTTCTTAACGTTTTGGCAGCAGACTTGCCCTTATCGGATGAAGCCTTCTTTTTCAATTTCCCATCGGTTTCCGAAGCTGGCTTACTCACCGTATCTTTCGATAGGGAACTGAATAAATAAAAGACCTCCTGGTCCGCATTATGCCTGCCTTTCGTTAAATAGGGTTCACATATCTTCGTAATATCGTTGTACAGCTGCTCTACTTCTTCCCGGCTAGCATACAACGTCATATCCGAGATGAACATGCGGTCCCCGTTTTCCGCCTGATTCATAAATCGCCGACGGCTCTGCTCATACATTTCATTTAACAATTTGAAGGTTTCGGAGCGAAATACCTCCTTCAAAGGTGAATTCTCTTCATCTTCGTTACGAAGCTGGATTTCTCCCTTGAAGGGATCGTAATATTTGGCAATAATTCCATTAATTTCACGAGTGGATACGATGGTGAGCAGACCGATTTTCTCCAGTTTTTTCACATGATAATGTACCTTGGCTGGTACTTCGCCCATCTGGTCCGCGATCTCTTTGACCGTAGAGGGTCTGCCCTGTCTATTAAACATATTCATGATCTGTATCCGATACGGATCGGAGTAGACCTTGATTTCTTCAATTGTTGAAAGTACTTTGCGCTGCATACCTGTATCCTCATTTCCGGGGTACCTGTTGCCCATCATGTGTATATTATACCGTCCGAACAGGGTTTCGGTCAAAACAGGCTGGAGATCACAAAATTCAGGAAGCCATATTATAGAACGGTACGAAAAGTCTTGCTCAAAAGCACTAAAGCAGCTGACATGGCAAGCAAAACTCCAAAGACGATAAACAGAATCGGTAATGCTACCCAATCTGCAAGAGCTCCTGAAATCAAGCTCCCTAGTGGAGCAACACTCACGACGAGCATACTTTGAAGGGCATATACCCTGCCAAGCATCTCGGAAGGCGTAACTTCCATGAGATAGGACGCAAGGGGTGTCGTGGCGAGCGGAATTCCCATGCCCATCATCAGACAAAAGAAAGCAGCAACAGGCAGCTGATAGGACGTCATGTAAGCGGGGAGTGCAGTCATGGCATAACTGAGCCCCAACATGACAATCCCGACAATGACCAGCACACTTTTACGGTAATTTGACCCTCTGTGAGACAGCCATAAGCCGCTAAGCACCATGCCTCCCACAATCAGCCCACTGAGCAGACTTAATCCTCCCGCTCCGGCGTGCAACGTTTCAATGACATATGGCGTGCGAAGAACATTGAATGGCATCAGACAGAAGTTAACAAAGGCAAACAGAATCGAGACGATCAGCAATAACACATGTTTACGCATAAAATGAAAGGCTTCCGTCATTTCAGAGAATATGCTTTTTCGTGCTGGAGGAGAATCAGATGAATTGAATAATTTATTTTCATTGTTAGATGATGTTGAAGCTTTCGGGTAACCCACACGGCTCATCAGAAGTGCACTCAAGGCAAACAAAACAGCATCAATCAAAATCGTCCACGTGATCCCTGCCGCTGCAATTAACGTACCCGCCACTGCAAGCCCTGCGAGTTCAGCAACCCGGGTTGCAGATGAGGCCATGGCATTACCGGACAGCAGCATTGATTTGGGAAGCAATCGCGGTACGCTGGATACCTCGGCTGGTGACGCGAAACACTCCAGAAGGGAATTCAGAATGGTGATGACGAACAGATGCCAGACTTGAAGCTCACCCAGACCGAACAAAAGGGCTGTAATGCCAACAAATAATCCTCGACCCGTATTCGTCAGTACAATCACCTTTTTGGGCGACATGCGATCCACCAGCGCGCCGACAAATAGCCCCAGAAAGATACTCGGCAAAAAATTGACAGCCAGCAGTGTTCCCATCAGCAGCTTTGAACCTGTGAGAATGTACACCATCCAGCTATAGGCAATGGAATCAATCGAATCCCCAAATCTGGAAACAATCTTGCTCAGCATAAATTGCATATAAGGCCTGATCCGAATTAATTCCCCGATCCCCTGCTTTTGTGCGACTGTACCTTCACTCATGATTACTCCGCCCTTCAACGTGAAAATATTTTTAATGTTAATTTTATTTTAACGTATGATATGCGAAAATCAACCCTTTCGTGAAAATATTTTTAACGATGAGTTTATGCCTTCTTTTTTTACGGTTACTTAACGAGTCATTTCCACAAAATACAAAAAAACAGACCCCAGGGTCTGTTCACTTTGTACTCAAATTTGCAACTATGATCCATATACTAGTCCTCAGTCTTCAATTGGAATCCAATACCCTCTTCTTCCGCCTCAAACATCAGCTGATATACCTTCTCTGCCTCATTCCCCAGTCTTTCCTTGCTAATCTGGTAGTTTGTCCAGGTTAATTCAAGCGGCAGCTCAATCATGCCTGTAAGGCAGTCCCACAAGGCGTCGAGATTCGCACCGTAAAAGTCTGGCAGTTCGAGCTTTTGCTTCAATAGCTCATGCAGCTCTGCCGTGCTGGAAAATTCCTCACCGTTCAGTATGACCCTCTTCATGTCTGTGTTGTCCTTCCTTATTTCAAGCGAGTAAAGGATGCATAGTGGTCTGTCGTTTTGTAGATCAAGCCATCATTGGAATATAGAATGCGGTCAGAATTACGAAAGCCGGAAGTATAGTTGATATCCGCTTCACGCCAAGTTCGTCCACTTGCTGCTGGAAGCAAGCCTTCCCGGTTGCTGAACACGTCTCCACCGATACTTTTCCCTGGAGCAACCGTAGCGAGATTACCTTGGGACGATACCCAACCCAGTGCCGTTGCCTGCGCCTTGGTAATGTAGTTGCATGGCAGTTTGCCGTTGGCGCTCAGATAGTTGGCCACACCAGTGAACGTTTTGATGATGGTACATGTTGCAGCAGAAGCCTTCTGCTGCCCAACCGGAGTGATCTGTGAACCCGTGAAGAAGACAATCGTTAACATAACTGCGAGCAGAGCTGTGGACAAAAACTTTTTCATAAATTCAGCCTCCCAATGATTAAAATGGATGAACGTTGCCACTATGTAATTGATATGAGATGTGAAATCTATCAGGATGTGCGTTCTGCTAGATTATAGTGAACAATCCATCTATTTACTATTTATATCACATCATTTTGGAGGAAATATCAAATTTAAAGTTTATTTTTGTAAATATACATAAATATGACATTAAGATACAGCAAAAAGACTCACATCCCGGAGGATGGAGTCTACTATTTCGATCATGTTTATCATTTTCTATCACGTTCTATCACGCGATATCATGTTAGTTCCAGCTTTAATCAATCAATTGCACCCGTTGACGAGTTCGTGCCGATTCCAGACACGCATCAATGACACGCATATTCTGAATGGTATTTTGCGGACTGAACGGCAATGCTTCTCCTTCAAGAACCGCGGCTGCAAAGGTTTCCACCTGTAAAACATAAGAGTTGGATACCGATACACGTTCCTCACGGCTTACAGAATCTGTATGCACGATAATCTGTGGTGGAATATCACTGTTCTCCCAGCCGAACACCTTAGGCAGTTCAATCCGTCCATCGGTACCGAGAATCTCCATTTCAGCTCGGCCGGAGGCCCACATGCCGCAGTCAAAGGTTAACGCTACCGAATTCGGAAATTCCACCAGTCCCGACGCCATCATATCAACGCCATCATGCTCTGCCGAGAATAAAGCATGCACCGTTACGGCTTCCGGTTCCTGCCCCAGATACATGCGGGCTGCCGAGATTGGATATACGCCAAGATCAAATAATGATCCTCCGCCCATCTCACGTTTGAACCTAACATTGTCTTTGTCATCAGCGGTATTACAGGTGAAATTGCCATGGAGGGCTCTGACAGTACCAATCTCCCCGCTGGCTATAATCTCTTGCACACGTCTATGCTTGGGATGATATCGATACATGATCGCTTCTGCAAAAAGAACGCCATGCTGTTGGCATGCCTCAATCATTTCCGCTGCTTCATTCGCATTCAGGGCAGCCGGTTTCTCACATAATACATGCTTTCCAGCCTGAGCAGCCTTGATGGTCCACTCCTTGTGCATGTGGTTCGGCAGAGGAATATATACGGCTTCAATATCCGGGTCGGCAATAAGTTCTTCGTAGCTGCCATACGCTCTGGCAATGTCGAGTTCATTCGCAAGAGCTTCCGCCTTTTCCTTGCTGCGGCTGGCGATCGCCAGCACCTCACCACGTTCGGATTGCTGGATCGCCGGAATGACTGCATTTTTCGCGATTGTGGATGTACCGAGTACACCCCATTGTAGGTGTCTGTCCATGCTTATCTTCCTTTCGCTCCGTAATTATCCTCTTCTGCCTTGTGTAACATGCCGAGACAACGATCAAGATCGGCTTTGACCTGTTTTTTATATAATTCAGCTTTCTCCGCACCATCATCCGTGAAGTGATATAAAACGATTTCCTGAAAATCGACTTTGGGATCACTACCCTTCAGCTTCTTCGTACGATAAAAGACACCCTGTTGAACCAATTCATGCAGTGCCCGGTAAATCTCGCTCTGGGGTGGTACATAACCGTAGGCTTTGAATTCCTGCTTCATGGCCTCCAGCATTTCATAGCCGTATCCCCTGTGCTGCTCAACCATCGTAATCAGATACAGCTTAATAAATGCCCTCTGCGCAATCATAAAAGCCACGTTCATTCCCCTCCTGTCAGCTCTATATATCTAGTATTATAAAACTTATGTTCCCCTTCTGCCATCTTTATCCGTCTTTCTTCCTTTAATCCTTGGGCTTAGATGAGCAAGAAAGAGAATGAATGGATGTGCAGGAACGTAAGATAGAGCGAGATATTGGGTTTACTGTTATGAATTTTTCATGTAGTGAAATTTTAAAATTTATTTCGAAAGTTAACCTCTTGATCAAGGCGTCACTTTTTTCAGATTGTTGCCTTCGTTTTTGTTGACCTTCAACTCTCTTTTTTTGCAAATGGACGAGCATCTAGAACTTTTAGAGCACTTCGAGAATTTAGAGAAGTTGAGAACTTTTAGAGATTAGAAACTTAAAGAACTTAGAAAACTTAGAGAGCCTGAGAATTACGAGAAGTTATAGAGCTTAGAAACTTAAAGAACTTAAATGACTTCGCTAGGCTCGCAAGATCATATGTTGTAAGCACTGATCTTTGGATACGCATCGCTATAAGCTGTAAGCTGTTCTGAATTTTTCATATAATGATGTATTCACCTATTAATCAGGTCTGGACTTCGGTACGCTTCCCACAATCCACTTGCCCCAGCTTACGCGGAAGATAAGCCATGTGAGCACACTGGATAATGTAAGTGCCAGCAACCAGGTGATGATCATACGCACTACGGGGTTTAAACCCAGTGCCACATAAAACTGTTCATCCGGAATGTAGCTGAAGCGCAACAACAGCATGTGCATCAGGTAGCCCCCGTACGAAACCCCGCCAATCCACGCCAGCAATCGTGTTACTCGGTTATTGTGTAGCTTGCCAGCCAGCTGGTACATCACCATGATAGATGCAATGAGGAATAAGATCATATCCGGCCGGATGAGACTGACGGTATAGAACGTGATCTGTATACCTTCCGGCTTCTGGAACTCCTGCATTAACATATATATAAACCGAAGTCCAAGTATAATAAACACAGCCCAATATACCCAGCGTAAACGCTGAATCCACTCATTCCAGCGTTGGATCGATAGCCCGGCTGCCGCACCAAGCACAAAATAAAAAAAGAAATACAGGAAATTACGGTCTGCATAGGTTGTAAAGGCATCGGTCAGCACCGGAATATTCAGCCCTTCCATCAACTTGGCGATATTTCTCAATTGATCTGCGAGCACAAGGTACACCACACCGGAGACTAGAAGAGCTATGGTACGCCCCTTCGCCTCATATCGATTATAGACATAACGAATTGCTCGCAAAAACAGGGGAAACAACAGATAAAACTGAATCAGCATAATAATGTACCAAAAATGCGAGGACGTTTTGCCCGTAATTAATTTTAAGCCAAGGTCAGGGATATCCTGCCAACCAAAGCCGTTCCAGCCGCGAGGCGCGAGTGTGAAGTAGATCAGTGACCAGGTGATATAAGGAACGATTACATCGGTTAATCGCTTCTGCATGAACCGTCCATAGTGCAGCTTGTCTCCTGTGTTATAGAAGAGCACCATGCCTGTGATAAAAATAAACAGGGGTACCGCAAATTTGGACAGCATCAGCAGCATTGCGAGCAACACGCCGTCTTCCAGTCCCGCTTCCGGGACCAGGGAATAATGAGCAATGGAGTGCTGAAGGACGACTGCTGCAAAAGCAATTCCCCTCAGACTCTCAATTTCTGCAATTCGTTCTTTACGAGGCATAACAGACAGCCCCCTTTCTTGGTTTTGCTAAGAAAAAAACGTACAATAAAGCCATATATTATGAACGGGGTGATTCACATCTCAGACACAGACCAAGACATAACCACCATTGACTCCAAATATGTACAGCAGCATATGGCTAACGAACGAACCTTTTTGGCCTGGGTTCGAACCGGTATTGCCATGGTTGGGGTCGGCTTTCTTGCAGCCGGATTTGGCTTCAATTCAACAGCATATGATCGGATAGCCCATATCGCAGCAATCATCATCGGTATTACTTCCCTGGTCAGCGGTATTTTGATTATCCTATGCTCCGCCTCCGCTTACCACCGAAAACGCAATCAGATCAATTCACAGACGTTCCAGGCATCCACGGGATTGATTCGGTTCCTGACACTGATGTTGCTGGTGATTGGGCTGGCCCTGGCTGTATTACTGTATGTATTGTTATTCCCTGCCTGGCAGGATTAACACCTGCCCACTTGCTAATTCAGGCATGTACACAGGTACAAAAGCCGGCTTCCTCTAAGGAAACCGGCTGATGACCATTTGGTGATTCACATATGTCATTCCAGTGAAAGAATCCTGTCTTTGTTCGTTACGAATTATAGAAAAGTATTGTTGCCAAATCGAGCGGCCTTATTCTGGGCTTCCAGTCTGCGCTCTTCCATATCCAGATCCGAACGCTCAGCAGGCACATCTTCGCGATGGACATCAATACTGTTCCGGTTCACATAGCTGTTATTGCTAAACACCTCATACACATCCGTGTCCCGATCCGTAGAGTCCACGAGCAACAGAATTTTACCACTTTGCACGTATTCCTCATACTGTCTGGCATCCTCCTCCGGAATGCCGAGACCGACGAGTCCACCTACCAGTCCGCCAGCTCCAGCACCTACAGCGGCGCCCGTAAATGCTGCGGCAATTGGGCCTGCAGCCAGAATGGGTCCTATGCCCGGAATCGCCAATGCTCCAATGCCTGCGAGCAATCCGGCTACTCCACCGAGTACCCCACCAGTTGCCGCGCCTGCAGCTACACCTTCGGGTGCTTTTGTACCTGTCTCTTCACGAATTGCCTTCAATTCATCCCGATCCTGCGTGACTACCGAAATTTCGTCTGAAGTGAATCCTTGCGCTTTCAGTCCCTCGATTGCCGATGATGCCTCACGTTCTGTATTAAACACACCTACGATTTTCTTCTGCATAGTGAATTCCTCCTCATCGAATTGAGTGGTTCGCTATGTTATTACCCGCCTTGTTTTCTTTCAAACGTTTCCATCGCAATATTATATCTTGGAAGACCTAAGTGGCTAACGACCATTGATATGATATTTAGCGGGGCAGCTCGCCGGGAGATGCATGGAGTGTGAACGAAGCCGAACCCAGGCAAGTAACCGTTGATATGCCACCCTGATCTGGTGCTAGCTCCTATGCCAAGCAATCAGGCGGGAGGATCCAAGTGCCAAGTAAGATTAGCATCTTTTTTTTCAGAACAATCGGGCAGGCGGACAAAGTGGGATTAGCATACATTTTCTAAAGAACACAGGACGTCTTATTTGGACCTTATGCTCTAATTTTCAAACGTAAGGAACACCAGGCACGTTATTCCCCTAAAACGCCCTAAAAAACGCCACAAACGGTCCTTAATTCTGATATAACGTGTCTCTGGTTCGCTACACTTCTGCAAGTGCATCAAGCCCCTGTATAACACGTCTCAGGTTCGTTAGCGCTCCACTGCCTCATCAACCAGCCGCACACTCACCCGTTCAGGACGTGTTCACGCCCAACTTCCAGACAAGGTTTGAAGGCCCGTTCTTGCTAAACTCGCGGTTTAGCCCGGTTAGTCGCTATTGCTTCAAGCGGATCATCCGGCCAATAATGCTTGGGATAACGGCCTTTCAAGTCTTTCTTCACCTCAAAATAAGTCTCTCGCCAAAAATTGGCCAGATCCCGTGTGACCTGTACAGGCCGCTGCGCCGGGGATAGCAAATGTATGGTCAGTGGTACTCGACCACCGCCAATACGCGGGGTCTCCTGTTGTCCAAACATCTCCTGCAGTCTCACCGCGAGCGCAGGATCTTCAGGACGGCTGTAATCCACAGGAATGCGCGAACCGCTAGGCACCTGAATATGTGTAGGAGCTTCGCGATCCAATTGCTGGCGCTGTTCCCAGCTCAGTCCACCGAGCAGCACATCCTGCATCGACAATCGCTTGAGATCCGCAGCAGATCGCATACCTGTCAGAAAAGGGCTGAGATGCTCTGCCAGTTCTTCGGTCAGATGATCTTCGATAAGATCAGGCCATTCCGGCAAATGATGATGCAAAAAGCGCATCCGGTCCGCTAACTGCCGGGATGATTTTGTCCAGGGCAGGCAATCCAGCCCCTCGATACGTATTCCTGAGAGTAATGCTTCGAGCACTTGGTCTTCGGGTGGCTGTGCAATGCTGCTTTCTTTCAACGTAATGGCTCCAATTCGCAGCCTTCTGTGCGCACGCACACTGCGAGTGTTTCGGTCCCAGGCTACCTGTACCTCTTCATGAAGCAGATGTGGGCCAAGCTCCAGCAATCTCTTCTCCTGCACTGGCGCAGCGAGCAGGATGCGCGCATCCGCGCCCTGGTCGTCGGCCTCGGCTGCGACCAGATAAGCTGAACGGCTCAGCGATTCTGTCGCTGTGAGCCGCACTCCACGGCCGCTGCTCAGTAGATAGCGGCCGTCCTCCCGGCGTTGCCCGATCCGGTCCGGGTAAGCGAAGGACAGCAGCCATCCGCAGCTGTCCTCATCCGGCCGTACCGGATCGGCCGCCGGGCCGAGAGCCGAGCGCAGCTGGCGGCTCTCCTGGAGCATGCGCCGCACGGCAGCGACGTCTGCGACAGACGCTGCCGCTTGCGGCATACCGCTGCTGTCCGCAGTCAGCAGCGCTTCCACACGCGGGCGCAGATCGGTGCCCGCGCCTGCACTGCCACTGCTGCGGAGGCCGGCAGGCTCCTGCAGCAGTGCCGCCAGCATGCTGGCGTAGCTGGCCAGCCCAAGCTCCGCCGCGCGGAGCAGCATGCTGGCCAGTCGCGGATGCACGCCAAGCGTGTTCATCCGCCGCCCGAAGGGCGTGATGCGGCCTGCGTCGTCCAGGCCGCCCAGCTGGCGCAGCAGCGCCTGTGCCTGGCCGTAGGCTGCATCAAGCGGGGTGTCCAGCCACTGCAGCTCTGCAGGGGACTGGACGCCCCAGGCGGCAAGCTCCAGCGCCAGCGGCGCAAGGTCCGCGGAGGCAATCTCTGGCTTTGCTGCATCTGGCAGCACACCATGGGCCTCTTCGCTCCATAGCCGGTAACACACGCCCGGTGCAATTCGCCCCGCCCGCCCCCGCCGCTGATCTGCTGACGCCTTGGACACCGGCAGGGTGACCAGGCGGCTCATGCCGGTCCGCGGCGAGAAAACGGACGCACGGCTCAGCCCCGCATCCACCACGACTTTGACTCCGGCCAAGGTAAGACTGGATTCCGCAATGGACGTGGACAGCACAACCTTCCGCTTGCCCTCTTCTGCGGGTCGCACAGCTCCATCCTGACGTTCTACAGGCATGCTGCCATATAAGGAATGAACCTGAACATGAGCAGGAAGCATGAGGTTTGACAGTTCTCGCTCTGTGCGATGGATTTCTTTGGCACCCGGTAGGAAAACCAGCACATCCCCTTCCTGTTCTGCCAGTGCCTTAACGACGGCCTGAGCTGTAAAAGATTCGATCTGCTCGGATGGCGGTTTGGATACATATCGGGTTTCCACGGGAAACGTTCGTCCAGGACAGTTAATCCATCTGGTTCCCTCGCCAAGCAGCGCACAGACAGGAGCTGGGTCCAGCGTGGCCGACATCACCAGCAGTTTCAGATCCGGACGAAGCATGGCCCGGGATTCAAGTGCAAGCACCAAACCAAGATCACCCTGCAAATGCCGCTCATGAAATTCATCAAAGATAATCATCGCCGTATCTTCCAGCCCCTGATCCTGTTGAAGCATCCGGGTTAATACGCCCTCCGTCACCACCTCAATTCGAGTGGACTGACTTACACGAGTATCCATCCTCACTCGATACCCTACAGTCTGTCCCGCTTTTTCGCCAAGGGAAGCTGCCATTCGTGCAGCAGCCGAGCGAGCGGCGAGTCTGCGGGGCTCCAGCATAATAATTTTCCGTCCGGCAACCCATGGCTCCTCCAGCAGAGCCAGCGGTACTACGGTCGTTTTACCCGCACCCGGCTCCGCAATTAAAACACCTGTATCCTTCTCCTGAAATAACTGCCTCAGCTCAGGAATAATCTGCTCTATCGGTAAATCCGTCTTCATCTCATCTCTCCTAATTGGTATACCACGTGTCTATTCGAATGTTAGCATTATAACAAAAAAAGCCGTTCCAGAGGAACGACTTCATAGTTATTTCGATTTAACTCAACAGCGACTCAGCACCGTCAATGACAATTTCCGCACCTGTAATGTGTCTGGACTCCGCTGAAGCCAAGAAAGCGACCAGATCAGCAACATGCTCAGGTTGACCCGGCCCGTCAGCCAGCGGCTGTTGGCCTTCAGGGAACTCCATCGGAATGACAATTTGATGCAGCTCATCCGTTTTGATCGTACTTTGGTCAATATTTGTTGCAATCGCTCCAGGACAGATAACATTGACACGAATTTTGAACTTCGCCAGTTCCAGCGCAGCCATCTTCGCAAAAGCAACCTGTCCCGCCTTCGACGTACTGTACGCCGACATGCCGAAGCTGGAGAAGCGCTGATTACCATTAATGGAGCTCGTGATAATGATACTTCCGCCACCGCGCTTCTTCATATGAGGCAGTGCATACTTGATCGTAAAAAAAGTTCCGTTCAGATTCGTCGTCATAATCTGCTGCCAATCCTCAACCTGAATCTCTTCAATCGGCGCAGATACGCCATTAATGCCTGCATTGGCAAAAACGATATCCAACCCGCCGAACAATTCGATGGTTTCCAGAACTGCCTTTTCCACGCGGGCGGGATCGGAGATATCTACATCGAATGCTCTTGCCGCACCTGCGCGCAGCTTATTAATTTCTGCTTCCGTCTCGGAGATCCGATCATTAACCAGATCGAGCAGCGCAACATATGCTCCCTCACTCGCCAGTTTGAGCGCTGCCGCTTTGCCGATCCCCGAACCAGCTCCCGTAATAATAGCGACCTTGCCTTCGAACCGAGACTTGCCGTTATGTTGTGTCATTATCCATTCCACTCCTTCTCGCTCAGTAATTATGTAAGAATGTACGTTCATGCAATATCTGTAAGTAGATTCTTCACAAGATTACCCAAAAAGAGTGTCTTTTAAATCAACAAGGACAAGTTTTTTCGCAAGTATGCTCACTATTTTCAGCAGCTTGATCAGAGTTATCCCCTAATACTACATCCGACCTCACCATTCCAGCTCAATGAAAGCGGCATCATCTTCAAGCCCACCCGTATGTCTGGCATCCAGCAGCACCTGAATGTGTTCATCGGGAATATAAGCCTGAATGGCATCCAGGTCATTCAGGCCATCCGTGTACAGCTGAAGGCGAGCGGCTTCATTCGCAGACAGTTTCGCCTCATAGATATGCGGTTTGCCACCAACCGGCCCTTCCAGTGTAGACCAACGCTCATTCGTACGGCAGTTCACCTGAAATGCTGCCGATTGCTCCTGACCGTTACGCCAGAGACGGATACGTGAGTCCCCTTGCCAGGCCAGCCACACCTTGCTTTTTCGATTGCCCGCAGAGAGCTCGATGCGTCCACACACATACATGGCCTGACTTCCCCTGCTTCGCTTCTCCATCAGCACTTCCCGGAGCAGCAACGGTGAGTTTTCCAAAGGCTGCAACTTCTCCAGCTGTTCGGATGCCGGACTTGTCAAGTCATGAAGCAGACGCTCCATAGCTTCCAAAGAAGGATGTTGATTCGTATCCAGCCATTCCAGCAAGGCGTTTCCTAGAAAGCGTGCAGCAAAATCACCCAGGTAACTCATCCCTACTCCATCACATAATACGAAAGTACACACATTACCATTCATGCGAACAGCAGCAAAATCCTGTCCGGTGTCTCCCTGATTAACGGTCTCCGCCGCTCTTCCATAACCATACCTGCACTTGAATGTACCTTGATAACGGCTCAGCGGCTGTTCCCCTGTCTGGACACTCACATAGCGAAAGTTGCCCTGATAGTGATCGGCATGGCTCCCTTTATCTCCAGCAGACAATGTTGCCAAACGCATCGCTCTCATGATTCCCCTCCTATCTCACAGGCGTAGCAGCGGACATCTGAAACCCGATGGATACCAGTTCTGCACAAGTACCAGGAAGCATCATGAGTGCACCGGGGGCAAGCAAATAGTCCGCCTCAACCAGCATTTCACGATAACTTTCCGGCAGAACCGAGGACATATTGCGCAGCTTCTCCCCATGTTCATCCTGAAGGGTCGTCTCCTGGGATATGCCCTTCCATCTTCTCGGCTCCGCAATAGGGCCTTCCAGCAGATGATCGGATATAAAAATATTCTCGACGAGTACATTGCCATCAGGCACACTCATGCCCATAATTCTTTTGGCAATCGGCTCCGGATCTTCGCCTGTGGCTACCCCATCGGTCATATGACATACTAACGGCGCAGGACAATCCTGCATATTCGGAATTTCAGCCTGCAGAATTTTTTCCGCCTGCAGGAAAGCCTTCGCTGAATCCGAGAATCTTTTTGGCGTTAAATCGGGCAAGGAGCCCACAGCAGCGATTTCGTCGATGCCCTTAATCCCGTTCAACAGATCGTACACATCGTCGCTGTATGCCAGAATGGCAATCCTGTAGCGAGGTGTCAATCGGTTCCCCTTGGTCGAACGAAACACCATTTGGCGAATTGCCAGAGATAAGGCATCATAGACGACATCAATCCGCCGACGATTGTCCAGAACCATGTTCATGGAGGCGCTAATATCAATTAAATAGATAATCAGTGCAGGTGTGCGCTGGGATGCTTGAATCGTGTAGTTCATCTGGGATGTGTCACCTCCGTCGTTCACGTTATTTTACAAGTTGGGCAAGGTATAATCGGAATCACTCAGGAACTTATTGATCGCATTCATTCGTGCTGCCACTTTACCGACACCTTTGAAATAGGTTGCATCCGTATTGTACAGATTTTTGAAATCACGCGCGTAGGATTCGGCGTTCTCAATTTTTCTTCCTTTTTGCGCATTATACGTTTTATTGTAATGGGCAATCAGAGTGACGACATTTTGGGCACGTTTTTTCTTAAGCGCAGCTTTCTGGGCCGCCTCCTGCTTGCGCTGAGCCTCGGCTGCTGCCTTGCGCTCGGCTTCCTGCTTAGCAATTTTGGCGTCATTCTCCTTTTTCCAGACCAGATAGGCTTCATATTTTGCCTGTTTGTCGTACTTTTCCTGTTCTGCCTTCTTGGCGGCTTCAAGCTTCTGTTGTTTCTGGTTGGCAAGGTACGCCTCATATTTCGCCTGCTTGTCGTACTTGGCCTGAAGCGCCTTACGCTCTTCTTCCTTCTCCTTGGCCTCTGCCTGCTTTTTCTCCGCTTCAGCAAGCTTTTTCTTTTCCTCTGCATCAAGCTTCGCCGCATCTGCCGCTTTTTGCTTCTCTTTTTCTTCCTGTTGCATCAGAGCAGTCGCCCTCGCAGCTTCAGCCTCTTCCGCAGCCTTCATTTCTGCCTGTTTGGCAGCTGCCTCCTGCTCCTTCTGTTTAACCTCGGCCTGATCAGCCAGTATTTTAACCGTCGGCACAGTTCCAGCCAACAGAACAATCAACACAGCCGAAGAAATCATTAATTTTTTGGAACGGTAAAAAGGAACCTTGACTGGCTGTGCGGCCTCATCATTCGTGGGATTCAGCTTGGCGTTCAGCTCTTGAATCGCAGCCTCCACTTCCATCTGCATCGCACTGTTATTCGGAATAAAATGATGCAGTGAACGGTATACCTCCAACGCCGCAGCCGGTTTGCCTTCATCCTCCAATGCTCTCGCCTGAAGGAAGAGACGGTTTACAACCGCTTCCTGACCAGGTGGATGTTCGGCAGCGGACACGTTCAGATCCGTATTTCTCAGCTTATCCAATGAACCGCTTGCTGCTTCTGTCCCTTTGATCTGATCCGTCCCCACCGCATCCGTCTGTTCTGAAGCCTTGACTACAGATTCTTCAACTGATGCTGCGCTTGCCAGATGGATGTCCACAGCAGCCAACGCTACGAACCATTCGCCAAACGTAGGGCAGCTGCTGAGATCATGACTCTCCCAGGCACGAATAAACAGATCGGATACCTTGGAGCCCCAGCGCTTCTGAAGCGAATCTCTCATCGCATAATAACGTTCATTTACCGTTTGCATTTCGTGCTGGTCAAAATAACTTTCTCCCCATGCTTTTTCCACAATCGCTGCATCGGACCAGCTTAACATTTCAGCGATGATAACTGCTCCCGCGAAACGGTCGGCATACGCACTCCACAAACCGCTGTGCACTGTCCGATGGGCCGCATACCCCGGTGAACCTGCAAGCAATGCATCTGGACGATCCATTCTGGAGCCATACATCTGCTCTACATCTACCAGTTCAACTGCTGAAACCCCTCTCAGGTTCTCCACTTCGGAAAAAAACGGAATCATCACATTGGGTGCGGACAAATCACAATGAGCCAGTCCACGCTGTTCCATGGCCGAACCGGTCCCGGCCAGGGCTCTTGCCAGCTTCAGACTTTCCTCCGCTGTCAGCTGTTTCTGATCGCTGATTACATCGAACCAGGTCAGACCATGCACCCACGGCATCAATACCGCATACAACAGATCGGGATGTTCTCCAATGAGCGCTCCGTTTCTTTCCGGAGTGAGCACATCACGCTTGCATACCTGCAAACCTGGCAGTTCACTATAAGACTCCATATGCTCAGACTGATACACCATAGCCGGGATACGAAATTTCGGAAAAAATACTTTTAGTGCTTTGGCCCCACTTATGGAACCGTTACGGGGTAACAATTGATAGACGATCCCCTGCCTTCCGGCTTGGGCGTAAGCCAGACCGGGCGCAGCCGGATGCTGCCCAATGGTATAGGCAATGTCGTTAATCACCACTTCATCCCCGGGATTTGGTTGAAAAGACATGCTCATCCCTCTCTCTGTCATTCTGTCATAGTGCAACAAAAACCGGGTGTTGTGAAAACGCCCGGTTTTTGCTGTAGTTGTAAGTCTTCAGCTTGCTTCCTGCTTATGATTCTGGGCGAATTCGGATACGGAACCTGCCCGAACTATGTATCGCAGATTAGCGAGCTTGGTCAGCCGTACGGAATTTGTTGGCAATAGCCGTCAGTTCCGCGCTGATGCTATTCAACGTTTGAACGAAAGATTGCATTTGTTTGCTGGCTTCCTGGAATTCCTGGAAGAAGCGTTGTTTCGTCATACCTTCCCATTGTCCTTCCATGCTTGTGATGGATTGAGTCAATGTAGATACGATTTGCTGACTTTGCTCACCGCTTTGTTTAAATTGGTTGGAAACCTGATCAAGCTGTTCTGGGGTAACTAAAATACGTCCTGCCATTTGTAAATTCCTCCTTGGTTTGTGCAATTAAATTCGCTTGTTCAAATTGTACTATACAAGGATCGATCGGACAAAAGCCGAAGGACCTAATCCTATTTACCCCATTTTTGGCATTCTAAACTTCACTTAACATCCTGTTTATAAAAAATTCACTTTCTGCTGTCTTGCTTACTCAGCCTTGTAGCCCGTGGGTTCAAGAAACCACAGGTTCGGTTCCTCTTCTCCCACGAAAGGAAGGATCTGTGAATCTCCATGCCACAGGTTCAGGCTGCATGGCCTGAATCAGGGTCGCCGGCGAGCCATCAGGCGGTGCGGCATCCTGTACACGGTACACTGCCGCTACCGCGGAAAATGGATCGGATACAACAGCAGCAGTTGCCGAATGCGCAGGCATAATCTCTCCTGCACGCTCCGTCTGAAGAACATTCAACATATTGACCGCATTGCCATAGGCTGTGTTCACATGACTCAACACTGTACGATACTCCATGTCCACCTGCTGGAATAACACGGCCTTGCGTCCCAGCTGTACGCTCAAGTCCATAAAACGACGTACTGCTGCTTCGCAGAGTCGCTTGCTGTGATTCCATTCATTCATGATCGCGGCGCGGGCTTCAAGATCCCACTCCAGCGAATGAATGGCCTGATCCAATACTGTCATCTTTTGCTGTATTTGCTCCGCCGCATACTGAATCTGCCTGCTCAGTGCCCGAAGCACATCCGGTTCCACACGAATGCGCATTTACCATCACCTTTCCTCTTCCCCTGCAGGCTGTTTAAGCCAGTCCAGCAGCATCTCGTGAAACTGTTCTCTCGTCGTCAGTGCTGCAACAAGCCAATCATCCGAAGCCGCAGTACTCATGCGAAACAGCCAGTTGGATACCGTACTTGCAGCGAAAGCCGCAGACTGTGATTTCCATCCTTCTCCGTTCCATACAAGCAACCGCAGTTCCCCTTCTGATTCCTTGTTCACCAGACAGCGCGCAAGCGCAAGTGACCCCTCGGGATCGCTCGTCTCTTGTACCAACTCATCAGCCACTGCCTGTGATTCTTTGTTCTTCAGATCATTCATCACATCATAGAATTTTTTCTTGGAGCACATCAGAGCCGGCTTTTCCGCCGGAGAATGTCCACTCCAGTTCATTCTTTGAATCAGAAAATCAATCGCTTCACGAACATTCCCCAGATCACTCAGCCGGAACGAATCCGGTTCGTCTGCAACACGGGATACTTCAACGACACGTTCATCCGTGCAGTGCACATAACTTTCATACGACTTGCCGCTGTGCGTGTAGCGAATCCAGCAAGCCCTGTCGGACAGTCCCGCAATGGCTACCCTAGAGAAAACGGTCGGTGTCATGATCAGCTCATTGCTGTCCTGATCCTGAATCAGATATCCTTTGTCGAGCAGGGATGTTTTTACACGCTCCCACTCCAAAGCAATGTCTTCCGCCATATACCCGCGGAACGGATCTTCCACGCCAAGCAATCGGTCTGAACCGAGAATCCCGGCCAGGAAAAAAAGCTCTTTTATTTGCAAAGTGACTACCTTTTGCTTGGAATCATGAACCGTCAACATTATGAGCCACCTCCCCTCAAACTACAACATGCCATCGGTCACGAATTTCAGATATCCAATCGGTCATTTTCCAGGTACCATCACATGGAATTGCACCTTTAACCCTGGAATATTTACGTTTTACATAATAACCTTGACCCGGAGGCAGTACCTTCAGCCCATTTGAATTCCCTCCGGACTCCGAATAAGGTATACGGAAGAACGAGAGATCATTAGGGTCTAAAGTCCCGAACAACAATCCGCTCTGGGAAGCCTTCACATCGTTCACCCAGTCAGAACCAAAGGTTGGAAAGTCTGCAGGAACTCCTGACAGAATCACATGTATTCCTCGGTCCCTGCCTTGACGAACGATCGCTCCCAATTGATCCTTCACATTAAAATCATTTAATTGCTTGGATAACGTATCCGCATCGTCGATAACGAGAACGATCTCTGGTCCACCGGTTAACTCGCCTCTTTTTAGAACTTCATCGTACAACTGTTGGATCACAGGTGCAAGCTGTTCTTCACGGGATACATGTCCACGGACATGGGGCAAACTGCTGATTTCCCCCAGTCCTCCGGAACCATACCGCATATCTACCGTGTATATTTGAACGTCTTCAGGAGACGCATGATAGGCAAGGGATAACATCCAGGTCAGCAAAAATGTCGTTTTGCCACCTTCCATCGGACTCGTAACCATGAAATGCGGTCCTTCACGCAAATTCAGCAGGAAGGGTTCCAAATCATCGGTCAGCAGACCTACGGGTACTGTTAAGGAAGATACGTCTCCGACTTGCCTGAAGGTTCCTGTACGGATAAGCACATCTTTGAGCTTCACCTCTTCCGGGAGCGGCGCAATCTGCGGCGCTTCTTCTCCGTTCCAGTTTTCTCTGATTTCTGCAATCATGCTGCGCAGAGCGGAAGAACGCTTGCCTTCATCTGCTCCGGATGACGGCAAAGCCGCCTGAAACATCAATGGAGGTACCTGTCCTTTGACCAGTCCTCTTCCAGGTGGAAGCTGGCTAGGTGCCTTGGACGGCCGTCCCACTGCGTAATAATAGTCGCTTGGATCAGACAATTCAAACGAAACCGCATTAGGAATATTGCTTCTGAATTTCTCAAATACATCCGTAACACGGTTGGCCGTAAGGATAAATGTGATTCCCAGACTGCCACCTTCACGAAGGATTGTTTCCAGAAGTTCATTCTCCTCGGGATACGCATTTCGGAAAGAAAGATAACCATCGATAACAACTACAATCTGTGGCACGGCTGCATGAGCTGCGCGACGGTAGGCTGATATTGTCTTAACCCCGGCTTCCGAGATCATGTCCTTGCGTTGTGCCGACAGTTTCAGGATGTATCGGAATAAGCGCTTGATCCGATCTTCCTCTTCAGACATCATTACAGCACCGATCTGAGGCAAGCCTGCGAAATCCTTCATCATCCGGCCCATATCAATAATATAGCCATGCCAAGGTTCAGTCCGCTTAGAACGGGCCAATGACATCAGCAAGGTTTGCACAAACGTCGTTTTCCCCAGACCAGGCATACCGTATACAACCAGATGCCCCTGATCCACCGGAAGTGCGAGCGGCTGCTGTCGTTGATTAGGCAGATCATCCAGCAGGCCAACTACAGGTTTCAGGCCGCTGGCACCGCCGTCAAGCAATGCCTCACGATTCTCTTCTTCCTGCCAGTCGTTGAGGCTCTCCCATTCCAGTGTCTCAGGCAAGGGTGGTAACCAAGGTCCTGGCAATCGGGTGATCCCCGCCTCTGCAGCCGCTTCTGCCACATAATCAATAAATACCTGGAGCTGCTTGGGCACATCCTCACCTTTGAGCACTGCTCTGCGCTCTCCAGTCAATAGTGGCTCACGCTTCCCGTTTAAACGCACCTCCATCACAGGCAATACCGTGCTTGTATCTTCCTGTTGATTATAAGGCGCACCACTCCAGGCAAATTGCATTTCCTCAAACACTTCATCACTGCCCACCTGAAAATATCCCCGACCCGGCTTGGTGATCCAGGCCGCATTCGGAATTTTGATCATATCGCGGCTGTCCCCTTCGCTTTGAACACGAAGACAGATACGGAAACGGGAATTGCTCCAGATTTTATCATCGACCACACCGGCAGGCTTTTGGGTTGCCAGTATCAGATGTACACCCAGTGTTCGGCCAATGGCCGCTATGCTGATTAATTCATCCATGAACTCCGGCTGATCCCGCTTCAACTGCGCAAACTCGTCAATGATGATAACTAAATGCGGCAGCGGCTGTTCATGTCTGGAACGCAGAATTTTGTAATACTCATCAATGTGCTGGAGATTTCCTGCATCATTTAAGATTTTTTGCCTTCTGACCAACTCGGCCCGAAGTGAAATATTCGCGCGTTCAATCAAGTTCCCATCCAGATTAGTAATCGTACCGACAACGTGAGGCAAGCCCACAAATGTATTCGACATTCCGCCGCCCTTATAGTCAATCAACATAAAGGCCAGATCATGAGGGTGAAACTCTGCTGCCAGAGAGGCCACAATCGACTGGATAACTTCACTTTTGCCTGAACCTGTAGTCCCTGCGATCAGACCATGCGGGCCATGACCCTGACGTTCAATTTTATCATGTAAGTTAATCGCAATTTTCTTGCCACCAGCTCGCACACCCATAGGTACGGGCAGAGTGTCCGGGTATCGTGTCTGGCCCCAGCGTGTAACCACGTCCAGATCTTCCACTCGTGATGTACTCAACATATCAAACAGCGGGAGCACCTGTGGTATATCCGAAGCCGAGGAACGTTTCAGACGAATCGGTGACATATAACGAGAGAGTGCCTCTGCGGACTCTCTGGAGATCACATCCGGCGTGTACATTTGCCTGATCACGTCGGCATCCTCGGTTTTTTTGATATAAAGCCCTTTGCCTTTGGAAGCCTCCATAATTAACTGACAATGCATAGGTAGTGATTCCTTGCGGTTTGCCAGTATGATGGTACACACATCGATCTCCTGGGCCGATTCCAGCAGCAAGGGAAGTAGCGGTTCTTCTTCTATTAATTGAGTATCCGAGAGAACCACCACGTAACATGGCGTTTGCACGGTTTTCTTGTAGCGATCTTCCTTATTATTACGCCTCCGGTTCAACACGGAAAACAAGCTGTCCGCCAATTGATGCGCACCGCTGTGCCTGTCGGCCATATAGCGTTGTCCCTGATCTTCATCCCAGATATGGGGCAGCCAGCGCAGCCAATCCCATTCCTTTGTTTCCTTTTCTTCGTAAAAGGCAGCAATCTTTAATTCATCCGGTGAATGACGAACCGTCAGTTGTGAGATAATCACCCGTAATGAAGCGAGCACTTCCTCTCGATTACCGACCAGGCCCATCACTTTGGACTGAAATAGCGGTAATGTAATCGACGCATCAGATACCGTTTCGAATTCAGCAGCCAATTCATGAGCCGCTTCAATCAACTCATCCTTTTCATACCCGTCCACACGAGGAACCTGCAGTTTGATTCGAAACGGAATTTCGCCCGTGCCAATTCGCACCTGCAAGAAGTCATCATCCTCAGGCGAACGTTCCCACAGCGAACTGTTGCGATTTTTCACCACTTGCAGACATACATTGGGATCCCCATGAATCTCATACAGACTTTTTACTTGCTCCGCTTGGGCTTCCTTCAGTTCTTCACGGTGCTTCTCCAGCTGTGCACGATACATGGCTGTACGCTCTTCCAGCTTTTGGCGATATGTCTTCTTGTTGCTCAGATACACAAAAAACGGAATGGTGTATGACGTAAGCATCATCATAACCGTCATCATCTGAAACATCATATAATTTCTATTGCCCATATTGCCGCTCATATTGATATATACGTAGAAACCGATGCTAACCATCGTCATCATAATGGGTACTATAATAGAAATCATTGAAAATGTAGGTTTGTTGGGTTCAGCCGGAGGCCTTAGAATCTCCAGCTTTTCTTCCTTAAGAACCGGTGTCATTCTTGGAGAACGCTGATATAACACATTCACGAAGAGAAGACCTCCTTTATTTCATTGCCGTAATCAATATATACGTTCAGAACGTTCATTCGTTGCTGTCCTGCTGAAACAATGAGCGTCTTCCATAGACAGGAGCTTCTTCAGAAGTGGTGGAGAATGCCCGCTGGACTCGCACACAACTTCCTTGACGCAGCCCTGTTTCCATTAACTGTTGTGCGTTCTGTGGTGAGAACCACAATCCTTCCGGAAACTTGGCCTCAAGGATGTACTGAATGCCCTCTCCCGGTGCCTGGCCGAAAATACGAACCCCCAGCAATGTCTTCAGATGTTCAATAGTACATTCATCCGGGACCTCGATGTCGAACCACTCGCCTTCCTCCCGGCCGGAATACACGGTAAGAATCAAAATAATCCCTCCCATGGTCTCATATGTAAATTGTCCTAGTGTCAAATTAAATCAAAAAAAATTAGATGAAACGCTATTCCATCCCTATTTTCTTACATAAACACCCTATTTGCAATGTGCAACCTGTAATTTTGTTACATATGACCCACGTATATATTAAAATATCGTCCATTCGACTCAGAACTTTCGAGGCAGTAGTCACGTTAATTATTGCAAGGATGCGAAACTATGCGTGTTTCTTCCATATAAATGGGAGCTGTGAATTGAATTTTCGGGACTTTTTAATGCTTCGCCCACAATTGAATTGTGAACACTTTTCAAACATTGCTCACCTTTATGTTTTCATAAGCTGATTTTAAGGTAATTTTAAGCATTGGAATTTAATATAACCAGTAAGAAATAACTCTCGTGAGGTGATTTCTAGTGAGAACACTAATAACTTTTCAAAACAAATCAATCCCTGTATATTTCAATCAAGAAAACAAACAACCTGTGCAAAAGACACTCCGATTGCTTAGCAGTGCCCTTGAGCATAAGATTAGCAATGGTAAACGTGCTTTACAGAAATGTCTGCAATCATTGATTAGTATTGAGATTGTCGGTGGTGAAGCCATTCTTCACAGCCGTAGCGAAAATGACTCCCTCGCCTTATCACTTTATTAAGATGAGTCAGTTGTTTACATCAACTTGGAAACTGCGAATTCATTCATTCGCGAACATAAGGAAAAGGAAGCTTGCCGTTGAGGACAAGCTTCCTTTTTTGTGTATCAAATCCCTTTTATCTATCTCTAATGCAATCTGCTTACGACATAGGCGGTTTCGTGTTCTTCTTCCATCTCGGCCTTTTGGATTCGAATGACAAACAATCGAACCAGATTCTCACGTGTATTTTCTTCCTGACAAGTATTCAGCTTTCTCAGAATGAAACGGTCAATGGACATGAAGTTCAGGCCCCTTTACCTATTGGATTTACGGATCTCTTCTGCCCGTGTATCCATAAATAACCAGATTTCAGGAGCGCCAAACAGCTTTTTCACATCATTTCCTCACCTGTTTTTCAAGCATGTAAAAACATGCAAAAGACCGCCTCATCAAGCTTGAGGCGAGTTTTTCGCGATCTTTGTCACTCTTTACCGAAACCTATCTGATTATAAAACAAAGCGGTTTCTAAGCCACGCTCACTGCTGAACTATTGCACTCAAGGATAATCCCGATATTGATGCTGAATGCTGATCCAGCGAGTCCGCGTAAATTTCTCGATAGCCCAATCGCCACCGAAACGGCCAATACCTGAGGATTTCTCGCCACCAAACATGACATGAGCCTCATCATTCACAGATTGATCATTGACATGCACCATGCCCGATTCAATCTGCTGAGCAATTTGATACCCTCTTTCGAGATTTCGGGTAAATACGGAGCCGCTTAATCCATAAGGCGTATCATTTGCCAAGCGCACGGCCTCCTGCTCATCCTGCGCTTTCATGATTACCGCGACAGGTCCAAACAGTTCCTGTTGTACAATATGCTGATCCGGTTGCACATCCGCGAGCACGGTGGGTTCCAGCACACTGCCTTTGCTTGTACCACCCAGCAGCAATCTGGCTCCTTCCGCCTTGGCTCCTTTAATCAAGTCAAGCAGCCGTTCCACTTCCTTCTCACGAATAAGCGGGCCAACCAGCGTTTGGGCATCGGCAGGGTCACCAGCCTGAATTTTTTTTGTTTTAGCGAGAAAAGATTCTACGAACTTGTCGTAAATATCAGCATGCACAATAATACGATTAAGGGCCATACAGATCTGCCCCTGATGCAGGAATTTACCGAACACCGCAGACTCCGCAGCACGTTCAATGTCCGCGTCTTCCAGGACAACCATCGCATTGTTGCCACCAAGCTCAAGCGCAGTTTCTTTCAAATGCTCACCTGCCAGTTTGCCGATGCCCTGCCCCACCTTTGTGGAGCCAGTAAAGGAAATGACTTTAGGTACCGGATGCGCTACAAAATAATCGCCTATCTCACTCCCGCTTCCAGCAACCACATTCAGTACGCCTTCAGGTAATCCTGCTTGCTCAAACAGATCCGCAATAAGCCAGCCAGCTGTAATCGGGGTATCGGACGCCGGCTTAATAACGACTCCATTACCCAGAGCAATAGCCGGAGCTACAGAACGTAGACACAAATGCAAAGGAAAATTCCAAGGACCGATGACACCAATGACTCCCTTGGGCTCGCGCACAACACGATTCTCTTTCCCTGGTGTATTTGAAGGTAGAATTTCCCCCTTCATTCGATAAGGGAACGAAGCAGCTTCATCCACAATGCGTTTCGCAGAAGCAAACTCTGCCTCAGCCTTGATGCGTGTGCTTCCGGATTCCGTAATCAGCAGTTTTATAATTTCCTCTTTGCGCTCTGCCATGAGAGCCGACACTTTGCGTAGTACACCTTCTTTTACCGCTGGCAGGGATTTCTTCCATTCCACCGAGCTCTTTTGGGCGGCCTCATATGCCTGATCTATATCTTCCTTGTTCGAGGATCGCCAGGTTGCGATGACCTCTCCCGTGTACGGATTTTTATTTTCCATTGTTTTCTCGCCGGAGCCTTCTACCCATTCGCCATTAATAAATTGTTTCGTCCATGTTGTATGTTCTGTCTCCATTAAAGTCATCTGAATAACGCCTCCCAATCAAGATTGAATGTCACACCTCAAAGCGGTGTAGTAGTTCATTAACCTTGTTAAGGATTACGCAAACGTGAAGAACAGTTGAATCCTTTCATCCTCACATTGGAAAAAGCTCATCAATGGTCTACATATTCAGCTACATATTCAGCCATATTTTCATCATCCTACTGTCTGGTCAGGTCTTTTCCTCCAAATAGCGTCAAGTCCTCCCAGCCATAAGCAACCTCTGCCAGATCTTGACCGCCAATCCGGATTTGCTGTGTTTGGACAGGGATTCCGCCCATCTTTTCATAGAAACGACAGGCTGAATTTTGCTCCAGTGCCCAGATCAACAAACTCCTCATGTCCAGGGAATGGAGATAACGAACGACGTGTCTTGCCAGCTGCTGGCCAATCCCCGTTTGTTGTACTTCTTTCAGTAAATAAATGGCATATAGCTCAGCATCGTAAGGCAACTTGCCTTCACGTTCCTTTCCACCGCAGGCAAATCCGACAATTTCCCCGTTGTCCTGTTCAGCCACCACCAGAATCTGATCCTTTTCACCAGATCGAATATTTCGCTCCCATTGGGACAGCCTTGATTCCGTAGTCAGATTATCCAAAAAATCATCAGGCACGATCCCCCGATATGTTGTCTTCCAACTCTCTGTATGTACATGAGCTACGGCTACCGCATCCCCTTCACGCGCCGGTCTAATCCGCATGTAATCACTCACTTTCTCTCATCACTTCCGTGGCTTTACAATAGTATATGTGCAATGCGTATAAATTCCAAATCCATCCACATGGACCATTATCCGAATTGATTTTCTGGATAAACAGAGGAGCTTGGCCCTTCACTATGAATATCGCTAAGCGCTCTTATTCGTTGGCGTAAAAATCCGGCCCCTAGGGCCGGATCGTTACTTGTGTGCCTACCGACACTTTGGAAGACAGGTCCAGTACATCCGAGTTATACATGCGTATGCATCCATGGGAAACGGACTTGCCAATGGATGAAGGATCATTGGTTCCATGGATTCCATAATGCGGCGCCGACAACCCCATCCAAAGAACGCCGAATGGCCCTCCAGGATTCTCCTGCTTGTTAATAATTGTAAACACGCCGTTTGGCGTTTGCGTAAGAATCTTGCCTATTGCGACAGGATAGCCCTTAACCACCTGCGAACCATCCAAAAGATATAACATGTGATCCGACAGGTCCACGATGATGCTGTAATCAGGCATGATGACATCCCTCCTGACCTATCCTATGCAGGATACAGAGGGATGCCCACCTGGTCTCAGGCTTCTTCCCAGTCTTTTGTACTGCGGACATGTTTTGGTTTGCGGGAACTGACAGGTTTGCTTGAAGCGGTACGTCGTTTGGAGGCTATCTCTTCTTTGCGTTGTTGAAACTTCAGTTCCTTCTGCATTTTCAAGTAGTTACCCAGCCTTTTTTCATCCAATGAACCTGCCTGAATGGCCTCCTTCACTGCGCAACCGGCTTCCCGGGTATGGGTGCAATCCTGGAACCTGCATTCCGCAGCGAGCTGCTCAATTTCACCAAAGGCGTGAGACAAACCATCCTGACCTTCATCCCACAGATTAAGTTCACGCATTCCCGGCGTGTCAATCAATACCGCTCCCTGCGGCAGTACGAACAATTCCCGATGAGTAGTCGTATGCCGTCCACGACTATCGTCCTCACGAACGGCCTGCGTAAGCTGTACACTTTCACCCATCATCCAATTGACGAGAGTAGACTTGCCACTACCAGAAGAACCTGTTAAGGCAACCGTTGTGCCTGGAGACAGAAATTTTTCAAGTAAAGACTTGCCCTGATCCTGAACAGCTGACAGTGCCAACACTTCAATCCCCGGAGCAATGCCCTCCACCAGCGAAATTTGTTCTTCCACATTCTCACACAGATCGCTTTTGCTTAGAATGATGACCGGTCTGACGCCACCATTCCAGGCCATCATAATGTACCTTTCGAGCCGTCTCAGATTAAAATCATGATTAAGAGCAGCAACGATCAGCAATGTATCCACATTCGCCGCTATCAATTGTTCTTTGGTCACTGGACCAGCGGCTTGTCTGGATACCCTGCTCTGACGTGGCACAATGCTGTGAATGATGGCTTCTTCTCCAGCTTGCCCTGTAACAGCGACCCAGTCCCCAACGGCTGGCACAATGCCCGTTTCTAGATGGTCATGACGCATCCGTCCGGATACCCGTCCCCAGCATTCTCCCTCAGACGTAATCAGCCGAAGCAATTGCCCGTGATCCGCAATAATTCTTGCCGGTTTTCTTGATTGTTCTTCCATACCCGTCTGCTGCCACAGCTCCTGCCACTTTGCAGACCAGCCGTATTTCTCCATCGTGTTATTCAAAATAAAAATTCCTCCCGATATTTGGTGTTTTATCTTTCATTGACATTGACAACGATCAACACTGAGCGCTCCGATCCGGCATCAAAAGCAAATAAGCCACGAGCAGCACTGCACCCGCGACAATTAGAAGTTAGCCGAATGAATGATTGTTTGTACGGTATTCATATTGGACACATTTACGACAATCCAATACTCGTTATCCAGAAACAACCCATTTTCGGCATACAAAAAGCCACGGGTCGTCACCCGTGGCTTCATTTGTGCATGTTATTGTATTTTACGTAAATGGACAATATTGCGAACAATATTGCCAACTGCCGTAAAATTACATGCATTGATCCGTTCCGGAGACGCTGTTCATATTCAAATTAACGTATACTGCCATTAGATTTGTCATTTAACATCGCCTCCCTTGTAGAATTATCCATCATGTTACACAGCTTCAACCGCTCTTGTCAAGTCTATTTATTTATTCATTTATTTCACTTGATCCCATCGTGTCCACATTTCCTTCGGATTCAGCTCATAGATCCCATCTTCACGGTACATGAACTGGTGCATGATAAACTCCCGACGAATGGTGGCAAAATCCTCATGATAATTTTGAATAAATGTATTGATCTCTTTCTCTGTATACTTCCGTCCGAATTCAAGCTGCTCCACCAAATGACCCAGCACAATCAGCTTTTTCTTATATTGAGCCGGGATTTGGCGCAGTCGTCCATCCTTGGAAAAAAAATTCCGCATCACGGATGCCTTCAGTGTTTCATTCACATCACTCATATCGGCAACCTCCTCTTGTCTAAAAATAAAATCAACTGAAGCCTGGGCATGCTCCCGGATAAAATAGGGATTGAGCGAGAAAAACACCGTATTTTTCTCTCTTCGTTCCTTGATTAGCGCCGCTTCTCTTAGCTTGGATGCATGATGTGTAACGGTTGGCTGTGACAGGTTAAGCTTCTCAGCAAGCGCTTGGCCGTGAAGTTCTCCCTGGGACAACAGCAGCAGCATCCGAAGCCGGGTGGGATCAGCCAAGGCTTTATGGTAAGCCACAATCTTCTCCAGTTGCATTAAGTTCACTCATTTCCATTTAGATGACCATCTAATTTGATATTAGTCTTTTCCCTCTCCTAAGTCAATTCCCTAGGGTTAGGATCATTTCTTTACGTCCTTATCCTTCTTGAACTGGCATTAACCCCATATTTACGGTAGGATTATAGTGCTTGAAATAAGGAGGATTAAGAACATGGAAGATGTCATTATTATCGGCGGAGGCCCGTGCGGTCTGTCTACTGCCATTGAATGCGAGCGGCTGGGACTGTCCGCTGTAATTGTTGAGAAGTACAATATCGTCCAATCTATTTATCTGTATCCAACCCATATGCAGTTTTTCAGTACAGCGGAATTGCTTGAGATTGGGAATGTTCCGTTCAGCACACCGAACGACAAACCTTTTCGTTACGAAGCACTCGCCTATTATCGCAAGGTAGCCGAACATTTCGGCCTGCGTGTTCATAATTATGAGGAAGCCCAAGAAATCAAACGCATGGACGATGGCACGTTCGAGGTACATACGGTCAATCGGCGTGGGCAGGCAGTCGTTCATGAAGGACGAAATGTCGTTGTTGCTACAGGTTATTTTGACCACCCTAACTATCTTGGCATCCCTGGAGAAGATAAGGATAAAGTTACGCATTATTTCCGCGAAGCTCATCCTTATACACGTACACGTGTCGCCATCATTGGAGGTAGTAATTCAGCTGTCGATGCTGCCATGGAACTGGTTCGTGTCGGCGCACATATCGACATGGTTTATCGTGGGAACGGTGTTTCGGAGCACATTAAACCGTGGGTTCGTCCATTGTTCGAAAGTATGGTGCAAAAAGGGAAAATCTCACTTCATCTTGGCTCACGTGTAAATGAAATTTTGGACGATTCCATTCGTCTGCTGCATTCTGATGGATCAACAAGTGAACTGGACAATGACTTTGTGCTGGCCTTGACTGGTTTCCGTCCTGATCGCAAGCTGCTTTCTTCCGTAGGTGTCGAGATGTCCGAGGATATGGATAAACCGGTATATGACCCGCAGACAATGGAGAGCAGCGTTCCAGGCGTATACGTCGGCGGAGTAATCGCATCAGGGCGCAACGCCAATGAAGTATTTATTGAATCCGGCCGCTGGCATGGAAGATATATTGCAGAACATATCGTAGGTCGTCATCGCGGGCAGACCGAAGGGGAATGAAATCGATGGATATGACCTCACTGCTGTTGCTCGTGTTTGCCGCGCTAGGTATTATCAGCAGTAATACACCCGTAACCGTAGCCATGGTATTTCTGTTGTTGCTACGGGTACTGAACCTGAATCAGGCTTTTCCTTGGCTGGAAAAGTATGGACTCACAATCGGTATCATCATCCTGACTATTGGTGTTATGGCACCACTCGCCAGCGGCAAGATCAGTTTGCAGACGATTGGAGAGTCTTTTCTGCACTGGAAATCTTTGCTCGCCATTGGTGTCGGATTACTTGTCGCCCATCTGGGAGGACGAGGTGCTACGCTGATGAGTACACAGCCTACTGTCGTTGCCGGACTGCTTATAGGCACTGTCCTTGGCGTTGCCTTGTTCAAGGGTGTGCCGGTCGGCCCACTGATTGCAGCAGGAATTTTATCCTTACTGCTGGGAAAATCATAATCAAAGTTGGGACTTGACATCCTTCTGCCGACTGGCTGTTTTTCCCACCGTTGTATGATATACTTCTATTCATGCAATTCAAGCACCCAAGTCCATAGCAGAGAAATCAATTGAATGATCCTTCATTCCGTATTAAATTGATTCACCTCGCAACTATTAATGGCCGCAGGAGGATTCAGGAACCCATGTCACGTCAGTTTGTTACAGAAGCCGTGATGGTGGCAATTTACGGTCAATTACTCGCGCCACCGGCGCCTGTTGAATATATCGTTCCTTATACCACCATCCTTGAGTTATATGAATTTCAGACCAGCCCTGACCCTTTGATGGATAATCCGGCAGATGACCAGCATGTGAAATCCAAGATTAACGAAATCATTTCTTATTTTGAAGAACCGTTGAATAAGAAAAAAATAGAGCGTGCCCTTGCTGTTCCCTGGGCCAAAAGTCCGTCCATCCTGTTTGGTGATCAGGTCTCCATTGCTATCATTAATGCGATTGATACCGCACAATATGGTGAATATTTTGATCCAATTGAGACCGAACTGCTTCTCACTTCACAGCGTTTGGATACCCCTATCCTTACCGATCAGGTCGAATTGATTGCACGTATCATTGAATCGGCATCCCCTGTGCAGGTATTCGATATTGACGATTTTGATTTTGCGATGGATGATGAAGAACCACTTGATCAAGTCTAGGTAGGAAACCCTAGTTTATGATAAGGGTAAATCGTACTCATGGATATTGGTCCCATCGATTGCTGATTGCCACAACAAAGAAGAAGCCTTCCCGGGAGGAAAGGCTTCTTCTTTGTTGTATTATTCTATCTCGGAGTACCTCAGCAATAAGCGACTAAGATCATTCAGCCTGGGCAACGATTTAAGATCAAAAAACTTTAGTCCAGCTTCGCTATTCACGCGTGATTCCACGAGCGAATCCTGAACAATGTGCGCTCTGAACAGGGCAATGACAAAATATTCTTCATCCCCACTGGCATGCAAATGTCTCAGATTCGGACCGGAGTGCAAACCTTCAAGTGTCATATGAGTGGCGGTCCACCCCGTCTCTTCCCACAGTTCCCTGTGTGCGGTGTCCTCAATGGCTTCTCCCGGGCGCATCTGTCCCGCAGGAATACGCCAATGTCCGTGTTCAGCGTGCTGAATCAGCAATAATTCACCTTTTTCATTCTCGGCCCGAACTGCCGCCTTTACAACAATATGAGAGCGGTTCGCGATATACTGGGCCAAATCTCGGGCTGGCGGATTCACTTCGTATCTCCTCCTGTTCGAAAATCGGTGCGTCCGGTGGTGAGCCATTCTATATACGCAGAGATATCACTTTAAATCTCAGTGTAGCGATATTCGATATCCTGTCCTTCTTCAACGACATCTACATGAAGTTGATGACCCTTCAGATACCAGTAATCATGATCTTCCATAAAAAATTGGATACCCGATACCTTCGTTTGATCCGCAGGATGTCTCGGTTCCTCCACAGCGATCCCGAGGGAAAAGCCCGGATGAAGACCTCCGCCGGAGCTATAACGGGCGAAGAATCGAATGCTGTCTCCTTCGTTCAAATTCAGTTCTTCCTTATACCAGCGAGCAGCGCGGTCAGATACATGTATGGTACTCATTTGGTGTCAGCTCCTTCTCTATATATATGTTCCATCATATCGCTAGAATGGCCTGATTACAAACCTCAACCACCCCAAATACACAAAAAAAGTTGATTCACGCGTCATTATTCCATCACAATTCGCAGCATCTTCTGTTTTGAAAAACGTTTGACAGATTGTAAAAGTCGGTGTTAAGATGCAAACATACGAGATCCACATGCAATTTATTACCAAAAAAGAAAGGGTGATTACGGTGTTTAACTATGACGATCTACATCAATTCAGCACACAACTAAATACCGGAGCACCCATGAAATCGTTATTCCGTTCATAAGACCGCATCACAGAAGCCTCTAATCAGGTTTGCTGTTTTGTACTCTCACAATCGAACTTTATCTACGGTGGTGGCTCTGCTCTCGGAGCCATGCTGCCGTATGAATGATACCCAAGACATACCGCCTGCGTGCGGTATGTCTTTTTTTGTGGGTTCAGCTGGCTAAACATGAACGGAACATGCATTTCACGAACTTGAAAGGAAGGGATACCACTTGTTCTCTGTACTTAAAAATCTGGCCTGGTTCTTCCGGCTGGAACGCAAACGATACCTCATTGGTGTCACCTTGCTTATTATGGTGGGCATCATTGAACTGCTGCCACCTCGTCTTCTGGGCAATGCCATTGACGAGATTGTACGCGGTTCCATTACCGGCGCCTCACTCACACGTTACATTTTACTTATTCTAGGATCGGTCATCATTATCTATCTGACAACGTACATATGGATGCACAAACTGTTTGGCGGTGCCAATCTGGTTGAACGCTTGCTGCGGTCACGCTTTATGGACCATTTATTGCGGATGACCCCGCCTTTTTTTGAGAAAAACAGAACTGGCGATCTGATGGCACGTGCTACGAATGATCTTCGTTCCATTGCCACCACAGCAGGCTTCGGCATGCTGACGTTAACCGACTCCACTGCTTTTCTGGCGACCGTATTATTCGCCATGGGTTTTCTGGTTAGTTGGAAACTGACCCTGGCTGCAATTTTGCCTCTGCCTTTTATCGCCATCGCCATGATGATCTATGGTAAAGCTGTGCACCAACGATACACACTGGCACAGGATGCATTCGGGGACATGAACGATCAGGTGCTTGAATCGATTGCCGGCATTCGAGTCGTGCGTGCCTATGTGCAGGAACGTCTGGACGAGAAAAGATTCGCCGATGTCACCGAAGATGTGTACAGCAAAAATCTGGCGGTTGCCAAGATGGATGCGCTGTTCGAACCCACCATCCGGTTATTTGTCGGACTCAGTTATGTGATAGCACTTGCCTACGGCATTTATCTTGTTTTTCATAATGAAATTACCCTGGGGGATCTCGTATCGTTCAATATGTACCTGGGGATGATGATCTGGCCAATGTTCGCCATTGGCGAATTGATTAACTTGATGCAGCGTGGTAGCGCCTCACTCGATCGTGTTAACGAGACACTATCTGTAGAACCTGCCGTAAAAGATGTTGAGCAGCCTGCTCACATTACGAATCCGGAAGAGATTGCGATGCAGGACGTCACCTTCCGTTACCCTAGTTCTACCATCGACAATCTCAGCCATGTCAGCTTTTCGCTTCGACGCGGGCAGACACTTGGTATCGTGGGGCGTACAGGTAGCGGCAAGTCCACCCTGCTCAAACAATTGCTTCATGAATACCCGGCCGGATCGGGTAAGTTAAGCATCTCCGGTCATCCAATTCAGGATATCGCCAAAGACGACCTGCACAGCTGGATTGGATACGTTCCTCAGGAACAGGTGCTTTTCTCCAAATCTGTCCGCCAGAACATTCAATTCGGCAAACCGGGTGCAGATGATGGCGTGATTATGGAAGCGATTCGCACCGCAGCCTTTGATGGAGATTTGGGTACATTATCCGATGGTCTGGACACACTCGTTGGTGAAAAAGGAATTGCGCTGTCCGGTGGACAGAAACAGCGGGTATCGCTGGCCCGTGCTTTTATCGCCGATCCGGACATATTGATTCTGGATGATGCCTTATCTGCCGTCGATGCACGAACCGAAGCCAAAATTATTGAAAATATACGCAACAAACGCTCAAACAAAACAACGCTGATCTCGACTCACCGCCTGTCCGCTATCGAACACGCTGACCGAATCATCGTACTGGAGCACGGGAAAATTACGGAAGAAGGAACCCATCAAGAACTGCTTGCTATGAACGGCTGGTACCGTGAACAGTATGAACGGCAGCAGGTGGAGTCTAATTTGTCCACGTAGGAGGTCAACGCTTTGAAGTCTAATACAGGCAAACGGCTGCTTCAATACGCCCTAAAAGCCAAAGGTACGTTTATTGCCGCTTTAATTATGCTTACAATCGGGGTTGCGGCTGAGCTTGCCGGCCCTTTCATCGCCAAGTCCATGATCGACAATCATTTGCTCGCCATTGAGCAGCCTTTCTATGAGACCACAGCTTCAAGTGAAGCTGCGGTCTACAATGGAAAGAACTACAAACGTGAAGGCCGGTTTGAACCGAATGAAACAAAAGGTACAGAGGTACGCGTACTGCAGGCCGGAAGAAGTTTTTATTTTGTGAATGAACCCGTTAGTGCCCCCGATGGGGATCGTACCTATGCAGACGGAACACTGACGGTTACACGCGCAGGCGAAGTGACGGGTCAATATGCGGCGGTGCCACTATCCGCTGGTGAACTCTTTGCCTTTTACAAACCGGAAATGCCAAGCATTTATCAACTGATTGTGTATTACATGATTTTCCTTGTCATCTCGGTCATTATGGAGTTTGGTAAAACATACTGGCTGCAATCATCTGCCAACAAAGTCATTCAAAGACTGCGTAACGATGTGTATGCACACATCCAACGATTGCCGGTACACTTTTTCGATAACCTGCCTGCAGGTAAAGTGGTTTCCCGGGTCACCAACGATACCGAAGCCGTCAAGGATCTGTTCGTTGCAGTTCTGTCGAACTTTTTCTCAGGGATCATTACGATTACGGGTGTATACGTTGCGCTCTTCCTGCTGGATTTCCGCCTCGGATTGATCTCATTGTTCGTTGTACCGATGCTGGTGCTGTGGATTGTGCTCTATCGTAAAATCGCGACTCGTTACAACACCATTATTCGTTCACGTCTGAGTGAGATTAATGCCATTATTAATGAATCCATCCAGGGGATGTCCATTATCCGGGTATTCCGTCATCAGAAACAGACCAAGCAGGAATTCGAGGATCTGAATGATGATTATATGAAACACCAGAACAAAATGCTCAACCTGAACGCGTTCACCTCACACAACCTGGTTAACGTACTGCGGAATATGGCGTTTGCGGTTGTCCTGTGGTACTTCGGTTCCAGTGTGCTGGACGGCACAAGTATCATCTCGCTGGGTGTGTTGTATGCATTCGTTGACGTCCTCGGGCGTTTGTTCCAGCCGATTACGGGTATGGTGAACCAACTGGCTAACCTGGATTCCTCCCTTGTATCGGCCGGACGTGTCTTTGAGTTGATGGATGAGAAAGGTGAACCGGTAACCGATGGCTCGATGCCAAGATACAAGGGAAATGTCGTGTTTGACGATGTATCCTTTGCTTACAAAAAAGATTATGTGCTGAACAACATCTCGTTCAAAGCATCACAAGGTCAAACGGTCGCCCTGGTGGGCCATACCGGTTCGGGTAAAAGCTCCATCATCAACCTGCTGTTCCGGTTCTATGACCCTCAGAAAGGCAAGATCACGATCGACGGTCAGAACGTGAAGGACCTGCCTAAACAGTGGATTCGAGAACATATGGGCATTGTACTTCAAGATCCTTACCTGTTCACAGGTACTGTAGCCTCCAACGTCAGTCTGGGTGATGAGCAGATTACGCGTGCGCAGATCGAACAGGCGCTGCGAGACGTAGGTGCAGAACGAATTCTCGCCCATCTTCCGCAAGGATTCGACGAGCCGGTTATCGAAAAAGGAAGTACGTTATCTGCCGGACAACGGCAATTAATCTCCTTCGCTCGAGCACTGGCCTTCGATCCAGCGATTCTGATTCTCGATGAAGCTACAGCTAACATTGATACCGAAACGGAAGCCTTAATTCAAAATGCGCTCGAAGTCCTCAAAAAAGGACGCACCACCTTCATCATCGCCCACCGTCTGTCCACCATTCGTTCAGCAGACCAGATTCTGGTCCTGCACCGCGGACGTATTGTGGAACAAGGTGCACATGATGAGCTGATGGAACTCAAGGGACGCTATTATCAGATGTATCAGTTACAGCAAGGTGCTCAATCAGCACCGGATACGAGTGGAAACAACGCACTGGGCGAGGCCATTCGAACCACTTCCTCCTTTGCAGGAGGCGGCGTGTAGGTAGAACGGGAATAAAATGAACATTTAATACATTAACCAACCGATATGCCCGCGGACCCCTTGGTCTGCGGCAGATCGGTTTTTAATTTGTCGGTTTCCTCTTATTGACAATAGAAACATCTGCCTGTATTATACATACCAACGGTCGGTATCTAAATAAAGGAGGGTATTATGGCTAGAAACAAGCACCCTGAACAAACCGTACAGCAGATTCTGAACGTTGCTGCCCAGTTGTTCACAGATAAAGGATTTGAGAAGACAAGTATTCAGGACATCATTGTTGCCCTAGGCATGTCCAAGGGGGCTGTGTATCATCACTTTAAATCCAAAGAGGAAATATTGGACGCGGTCATGGAGCAACAATTCAACTATTCAGCTGAAATGCTGGATCGATTAGTTTCAAATACAACGGCCACCACAGCGCGAGAGAAGTTAATTCAGATTCTGGAGCATGTTGTCTCTGATCAGCAGGCCCATTCCCTGGATCACGTACTTCGAACCCAGATCAAAAATCCGGTATTTGTTGTACGCGGTATTCAACAGGCCGTGCGAATAGATGCTCCGGTGATTGCAACGATTTTGCGAGAAGGCATTTCAGATGGTTCTATCCATACTGAAGATCCCGATGCTTGTGCAGAAGTATTCATGATGCTGGTCAACATATGGATTAATCCCACACTGTTCGGCCGCAATTCCAGCGAAACGAAGCAGCGTCTTTATTTTTTACAGCGGTTGATGAATATGCTCGGTGCCGATATTGTGAGCGAATCGCTCATTGAGCGCATTCTGAACCAACATGCTGTGATCGGCGCTTACCCTGAGTTGGAAGATCAAGACATTGGCAGAAACGAGGGATGACCGTTTTGAAACCTAATGGACATAAGATTTGCAAAGAATGGTTATCTGAAGATCCCATTCAAGCCCTTTCTCTGGAATGGATGCAAGGCGAAGTGCATATTAGCCAGGGTACAGAAGCTGTTATCCGTGTTACTCAACGGGGGTCCGCTCTTTTCCCAAGAACTCGATGTTTTGAAGCTAAAATTAGTAATGGTGTATTACATCTCATCGATGGACGAAAACAAGCTTTTCCGGTGGGCATAAACTTCCATCGCACATCGCTCCACATTGTACTGCCGCCTACAGTATTGCAAAGACTGTTGATCAACGGGGTGGGTTCCCGCTTTGTTGTGGATAACGTTTCTTCCGAACACTGGGATTGTCAATGTACATCCGGCAATCTCACTTTATCTGGGCATGCCCAACATATCCGTCTGCAATCCGTGGGCGGTCGGGTTACAGCAACAGACCTTCGTGCAAACCATATCCAACTAAAAGCCACTTCTTCACCTATCCAGTTATCCGGTCAGTTCTCACATATTCAATCCAGAGTGACAGGCAGCAAGCTTAGCATAAACTCCTCAACGATGCTTCTATCTCTTGATAGTCGCTCCACAGGCTGTAACGTTGAAGTGCGCATCCCACCAGATAAAGATGGATTCAAGTTAGACTTCAAGCAGGCCGGGGGTCGATTTAGCAGTGATTTTCCGCTTCACTCCAATCATAATCAACACACGTATCGTAACGGAATGTATCCATTTCAAGCTGAGGTCAGAGGTGGAAAGCTCACCATAGGCAGCTATTTATTACATACCACATAGAGGAGGTAAATATATGAGCATCGGCTGGATCGTTGGCAGCAGCTTGGCTACCCTCGTATTACTTGCGGGGATCATCAGTTTGTTCATCAGCATACGCAAAAGCAAAAATCATCGACGTTGGCCCTGGTGGCTCATCGGGTTTTGGAGTAGCCGCGTTGGTCAGTGCAGCGATCAATTATCCCGAAACATAGATACAATGGGCAACTTACGCAAAAAAAAGACAATCGCGCAGTCAGTCACTCTCAGTGCTACTGCTGCGGATTGTCTATCCATCCTTTGACCATATATCCCATATATAATATCGTCTCTCTTGCCAGAAAAGGAAATTGGCTGCGCCAGGTCTGGTAAGCCGTCGTTCGTGTCGGGGACGGAACAGCATCCATGCCGAGTCCGCTAGCGAGCTTCATCGCCCGTTTCATGTGTAGCGGGTCACTTACAATGGTGTAGGTGTGAAACCCCGCCTGTTTCCCAACGGTAAGCGAGTTCACCAGATTCTCTTCCGTAATTTTCGATTCCGTCTCTATTTGAATATCTGAAGGATCTACACCATGTGCAACAGCATAATCTCGTCCTACTTCGGCCTCGGCTCGTTCTCCTGCACTGCCAGAACCACCAGTAAAGAGCAGATGGCTGATCGTCCCCTGGCGATATAATAAAATGGCGTGCTCAATACGTTCGCGAAATACGGGTGAAGGGTTCTTCCCTTCTACGGCTGCACCGAGGATAATGGCTGCATCACTCCGTCTAGAGGATTCCTCATCGGTGTAAGTCCAGATGAGCAACGCCGTAGTTATAGTCCATATGACTCCAATCAACACGAGCGATGCAATGGTGATTGCCAACCAGTGTTTGCTTTTTATTTTACGAATTCGGGAATTGCCTTCCATCACAATGATTCATCCTCTTCCAGCGCCCGGGCGTGTATACTCACTGCATGCATACGTTCGAGTGTGTGCAACGCTGCCGCGGATTCGGCATCCAATCCCAGCTCTGCAATCCAGGCACCTGTGTACTGCTGAAGACTAATCTCCAGCTCCTGCGCACGATCTTTGAAATCTTCCAGTTCTTTGATCATGCGTGATCTTCCTTCAGGACTGAATGTCTCATGAATCCGTTCCTTGAAATAGTGATGTACAATGCTGTTACGCTGCTTCCATAGTTCGTTCAACTGGCGAGTCTCTTCCTCAGAAAAGGTGAAATGATGGCGCACCTCATGAATGAGTTGTCCGAGTGAACTGCTCATCTTTCGTTCATACAGCTCTTCCAGATCTTCTTCGGATACAACCTTGCCCTGAGACATTTTCATTAATAAAATCAGATTGACCAGTTGCTGTTCAAGCGCCTGTCCATAATATACAGCCAATCCGTAGTAGGCAAACAATTCTCTGGAGTGTTCGCTGTCCAGCATCTCACCATGCTGCATGTCTGTATTTTGCATAAGCGAGCGCCCCCTTTATCTCCGTACAATACTTTGCATTCCAACGTCCCTCTATGGTAACCAAACACAGAGCAACATTCAAGTTAAGGGGAATAATAGCCATTAACTCCGCAAATCCCTTTTTCTCGATAGCCATATATGAATGATGAGCAGAACTACGGCATAGAGTATAGCCCACACTGTCGTCAGAAGAACAGCCCCCAGCTTTGATTCTTCAAATAACATCATTTCACGAACCAGATAAAATGCCGGAGGCAAAACCTTGACAACCCATTGCATGGATTCAGGCAAACGTCCGCTTAATGAACCTTGGACTAACGATATTAACAGTACAACAATGAACGGCGGCATACTGCGGCTCAGCATGGGAATGTATGATTTTTGAAAGAAAACACTGAGGCCCAGACCCAGGAGCGACAACGCCAGATGCCCGGCCCAAGCCATGATCCACTCCCCAGTACTTGGCAGTCTTCCAAACATGCCCGTAACAACTGGATATAGCATGGTAATTGCTGTCAGGCCGAATTGCATGATTAACGCACAGATCAATTGTGCAAAGACAACCTTTCGTTTGCTTCCTGCATGGAGAACGAGCAATTGATACTGCCCCGCAGGTTCCGTATTCATAACCGTTAAGCCCAGCCAGGCCGCACCAAAAAAAAGCAGCATGGCCGTAACGCTGTAACTGTCCGCAACCGGATTAGGTTTGTAGGAATAGATGAGCAGCATTGTAATGATATAAAAAATCACCGGTGCAACATATTTCTGTGAGCGTATGTAATGTTTTAACAAATAACGGGTCAAGTGGATCATTGGAGGTCACCTCTTACCGTAGACATAGATGAAAGGATATCTGTCTCTTCCCTGTTCATAGCCTCACCCGGATGACGCCCCTCCATCAATCCTTCCATATGTAATCGGCTTTCTTCCGGATGCACGGAAAGGATGGAACCGCCCAAAGCCAGAATCTTTCCAATGATCCGGTCTGCCGAACTGCGTGACACCCTCCAATCCCATACTTCGCCTCCATAATCGTGATGAACTACGCTGCGATGGCATGCAATGACTCCCGGTTGTTCAATAAGCAGCGCATCCATAACGGATTGTTCCCGTCCTTCCATCACACTTTGGATGCTCACAGCGGGCTCTCCAGCTTGCTGTAAATCTTCCTGATTCCAGCGACGCAGCACTGTTCCCTTGTGTAATACGATGACCTGATCCGCAAGACGTTCTATAAGCAAGGGTTCATGGCAAGCTGTAACGATTTTACTTCCTTCCTTTTTCCACTGTCCGAGCAAGGCTACGATCGCTTCCTGCGCCGGGACGTCCAGACCGGACAATGGCTCATCAAGCAGCAATAACCCATCAGGTCCAGGCAAAAGAGCCTGAATCAGATTCACCTTCTGCAAGGTACCTTTGGACAACTGTGGCAGGTTTTGCTCCAGTGCCGTTCCCAAGAATAACAGCTCGCTCAGTTCACTTATCCGCTGACGCAGTATTTCAGGACGCATGCCACGTATTCGTCCCATTTCCCACAGGTACTCTCTTGAGGTAAAGGGCAAACGTGGCAGTCCATCGAGTGCATACATAACCCGTCCATGCATGGGCTTGTGCTGCGAACCGGATTCAGGCAGTAATATGCCAGCCAGCACACGCAGCAACGTGCTTTTGCCTGAGCCATTTCTGCCCACCAGGACGATACACTCTCCCTTGCCTACTTCCAAATTGATATCATTCAGTACCTGCACATCCCCAAGTCGTTTGCTCACACGTTGAAGTGATATATCTCGTCCTGTTGAGTCCGTTGCGGCTTTTCCTGCTTTATCGAAGCTTCCAATTCCCATCCATCCCATAGATGTCACATCCGTTCAGGAGCCTGGACCCCAAGTAAATACAGGCTGTAGGCCAGACGCTCCGCCGTACGCTCTGTTAGCGCCACCCGGAAGGGTTTCACGTCAGCCGGCGCGTCGGCAATCCGTTCTGCATGATAGAAGCGGTTGAAGGCTTGGGCAACATCGATCGCATATTTGGCAATGACCGAAGGCTCGTTGCGATGAATTGCTTTTTCCAGATGCTGCGGATAATCAGCCAGCAGTTTCAGCAATGCCCAAGAAGTGTCACCGACAATGACTGGCTTGTTCTCGGTGCTGGCTGCAGCTTTTATGCTGTTAGCCTGTTGCGAATGGTTTTCATTTTCCACGCGTTCTGCCTCTGCTGCCTTCGCAAGCACACTGTTAATCCGGGCATGTGTGTATTGCACATAAGGTCCCGTCTCCCCTTCAAAGCTCACCGCATCTTCGAGCGAGAAATCGACGTCGTTCAACCGGTTATTACGCAGATCACCGAATACAATTGCACCTACACCCACCGCTTCCGCAACCTCCTGCGGATTTGGCAGATTCGGATTTTTCTCCTGGATAATCTGCAATGCCCGAGCAACCGCCTCATCCAGTACCTCCTGCAAGAAAACGACTTTACCCCGGCGGGTAGACATCTTCCGTCCCTCGAAACGCATCAAACCAAACGGAATATGTTCACAAATCTCAGACCACGCGTACCCCATCCGGGATAATACCGCAAATACCTGACGGAAATGAAGCTTCTGCTCACCCCCGACAACGTACAACATTTTATCCGCCTTCATCACATCATGACGATAAACTGCCGTTGCCAAATCCCGCGTTGGGTAGATGGTGGTCCCATCCTTTTTGATAATCAGGCAAGGCGGCATATTCTCCTCCTCCAAACGTACCACCAATGCCCCATCACTCTCTTCCAGCAACCCTTTGCCTTTCAGTTCTTCGACCACCGCACCCATCTTGTCATTATAAAAGCTTTCACCCAGCGTATGGTCAAACTGTACATTCAGACGCTCATACATCCGGTTGAATTCTTTTATGCTCACCTCTACAAAAAAGGCCCATAACCGCTGCGCCTCCTCATCCCCTTGCTCCAGCTTGCGGAACCAATCTTTTGCCTCCATCTCCAGCGATGGATCATTCTCGGCCTCATCGTGAAAACGCACATACAGTTCCAATGATGTCCGAATCGGCTCAGCCTGTAGCGCTTCATCATTGCCCCAACGCTTGTAGGCTGCAATCTGTTTGCCGAACTGCGTTCCCCAATCGCCCAGATGGTTCACACTGACCGAAGTATAGCCTGCCTCGTTATATAACCGATACAATGCTGCCCCAATCACGGTGGAGCGCAGATGACCAATTCCGAATGGCTTGGCAATGTTGGGCGACGACATGTCGATTACGACACGTGCACCTGCACCCAGTTGCAGCTTGCCAAATGCTTGATGTCCCAGTTCTTGCAGCAGCTTCGGCGCCAGATCTTCCCGATTGAAACGTATGTTCACATAGGGTCCTGCTGGTGAAGCATCCAGCCCAACTATCTGCAATCCAGTTGCGATATCCGCCGCGATCACCGCGGGCGCTTTCTTCAGTGACTTTGCCAAAGTAAAACAGGGAAACGCCGCATCTCCTAGCTCCGCCTGTGGTGGAACCTCCAATAATCTCAACACCTCGTCTTGCTCCAGTCCCGTTAAGGGAGCAATATGTGCTGCTGCCTGTTTCATCAACATGTTGAACACTCCTATTCATTATCGTATTTGGCTGTAATATCAAAAACAAAAAAAGCCCTCGTCTCTATATCAGAGACGAGAGCTGATCTTCACAGTTCCCGCGGTACCACTCTATGTGAGCAGGTCGTGAATGCACATTGATATACATTCCCAGCCTGCTCCGCTCGGTGCGATTAACGGCCGCCTGCCGGATTGCCCTCTAATCCATGCTCTGCACCCTCTCAAGAATGCAGGCATTGCTTCGGACAACCATCTCACGGGTGCGCTTCACTCAGGTCATGTCATACCGGCTTCCACCTGCCCCGGCTCGCTGTCATGCATGAATTCTGGCTACTCTCCCGATCACGGATATTCATCGTTTCAATTCATTGCCATCATTATACAGATCACAATCTGCTTTGGCAACCTGTTATATGCATTTGCCAATTAAGGCCCTGCTGACGCTAGTTGATCTCACCATCGGATTGTGTAGATTCTTTCTTATCCTGCTGTATTCGTAAAAAATCCCCTCCAGCAGGCAACGTTGAAGTCCATCTGTCCGATGTCCTTATTTCGTTTCCTACTATGAGGGGATCAGCCTAATATCATGCAGATGACTCGGCTTTTTTATGTTTAATTTAATTGAGTTTATATTTACGCTACTGCGGCCATCATACGGCAAGCCTCTGCACATTTGCGGCAAGCTTCCGCGCAAGCCTGACAGTGATCATGTTCATGTTTGCCACACTCAGCAGCACAAGCTTCACATGCTTTCACACACAGATCGCAAATTTCGGAGATAAAATCACTTCCGCGTGTCATGGCTTGAGCAGCAAAGCTGCAGATTTCTGCACATTCCCGATCCAAACGAATGCAATCACGCAACATTGCCAGATCATATTCCTTCAGACTCGATATGTAACATACGTTGCAAGCATTCATACACTCCAGGCAAGCATCGATACATTGCTGATATTGTTGTTGTGTCATTTAAAGTTACCTCCCAGACTAAGTTTGCTATGCTTCTTAATACCCCGTCTGGAGGAACCTTGAATCATTAAGACTCATTTATCGCTTCTAATTCCAGCAATTGGTTGCGGATGACCGTTTGATCAAAGTGCTCACCTATAAACACAGCTACGTTCGGCACATCACCTTGAGGCGTGATCTTCATATAATCCGATTCCCGATAAGCATATTGGAACCAGAACCGACTGGACGTATCACTAAAAGATAAAATCCCTTTTGCCCGGTACACATCCCGTGGTAACTCAGCAATCAAACGCTCAAAAGCTTCACTGTTCACCGGCTGGGTGAAATAGTGCGTGTACACCATGACATGCTCATGCGAAGCATGGGGATGGGCATGACTATGGTCGTGATCCTGAGAATGACCATGGACATTCACGTCGGAATGTTGATGGGCTTCGTGATTATGATCCATATGCTTAGGATGTTCATGTTCATGTTCATGGCTGCAGCCATGCTCTGCACAAGCTTCGGAATGAACGTGCTGTTCCTTTTTCGCGTCTTTACTCGTTTCATCGACAGATTGATAGGCATGTACGTTATCTCCACTACGAAGCAGCACATCCATATCGACTTCACACCTCACCGTAGGGATGACGGGAGCAAAACCATTCCAGCGTGTTAACAGGTCCCTCAGATCTGCCAGCTGCTGCTCATTCACACGGTCCGTTTTGTTCAGAAGTAGTACCGAAGCACAGCGAATCTGCTCCTGCATCAGCTTGAAAGTTTGTCCCTTCTGCTCCTGGTACAGTCCTGACAGATGCGCAGCATCCACCACGGTAATCAGGCTTTTAAGCTCCAGTCGCATATAGAGTGAAGTTTCCGTTACTGCATCCAATATCTCCATCGGGTTCGCCGCTCCCGTTGCTTCGATGATAATGATATCTGGCGATTCCTCCTGCACGAGATCGGCAAGTTGCAGCCCCAAATCACCGCGCACGGTACAGCAGATGCATCCTCCCAACATTTCTGTCATCGGAACGCTAGAATCCACCATCTGACCATCCAGGTTGACTTCACCTAATTCATTCATGACCACTGCGGGTCGGAGACCCTGTTGTTGCCAATGTTCGATCAATTGAACAAGCAGTGTCGTTTTGCCACTTCCCAAAAATCCTGACAATATATATACAGGTATGGATGATTCATTTACTTTTAATTCACTCATCATAGTTCACCTCTCTGTTTGTCCAATGAAACTGGTCTATCTCTATCCTAGCGAGTGTACACTATCCTGCAATCTTTGCGCAATCCTGACCTTCTCTTCTCTATACGTCCATTGCCTCAATCTACTGAATGGTCTATGCTATGAGAACATGTTGATTGGAGGAGGATGTGTTATGACCAATTCAGTGGAACAACATCGTCAGGAAGCCCCCGACACGGTATCCTGCATGATTGTAACCGTATCGGATACCCGCACCAAGGACACGGATACAAGCGGACAGCTTATGCATAAGCTGCTGACTAAATCAGGCTATCAGATCGTCGATTATATCATTACACCGGATGAGACCGAAACCATTCGAAGCATCCTGCAAGATGCAGCGGTTCGAGACGATATCGAAGCCGTGCTGCTCAGCGGTGGAACCGGAATTGCCCCCCGTGATACGACTTACGAGGCGGTATCCTCACTACTGGATAAGGAGCTGCCGGGCTTTGGAGAAATCTTTCGCTTCCTCAGTTATACCGAGGATATCGGTTCTGCTGCCATTCTTAGCCGGGCGGTTGCCGGAACGATTGGGCGCACAGCCGTATTCTCTATGCCAGGCTCCAAGGGAGCGGTCAAACTGGCAATGGAAAAGCTCATTTTGCCGGAACTTAGGCATTTCATGCGTGAAATATATAAACCCGTCTGAAGGATCAGACGGGTTTTTCGGGTTTATTTTAGGCGAGTCCATTACTTCAGCTGCTCGAGCACATGCTGGAATACCTGCATGACGTCCTCTTCATAATCATCCTTTTCTCCACCTGAAGCCGTATAGACCAATGAAACGTAATCTTTGCTGCGAATCGTTGTTTTGCCAAGAACATTTTCCATTACAGCCTCATCGCTATCATTACCATACATTTCATTCATCCGGGCAATTCGTGTACCGACATCACTAAAAATGTGGACCTTTACAATATGCCTGCCACTTCCATTCAACAGATACACATAAGAGATTCCGCCCTCACCGTCGTCTGCGAACATGTTATTCATCAATTTGATGCCTTTTGCAGCAAAAGCGTCATCCAGCTCCTGAATCAATCGACCGTTTAACCCGTGGCCCTGGCTCTTTGCCCGTACAATGCCTTCATCCGTCGCTTGTCGGGTATATATTTTCCGCTCCTGCTCAACAGATGATGCTGAACAAGCCACTAGGGATAATACACACATCACCATAATTGTACTGAACAGGGCAGACTTCACACGTCCAGAGTTAGGGTGCAATCCTTTTCCGCTATCACGCATACTCATCCTTCCTTTCCCGCCACATGCACCGTGACGCTCTCAGGTAGAGTTAGCATGTCTAGGAGAAAAGAATCTTATTCGGCAGGCACCTCAGACATCGTATTAACCACAGTACGACCAACGGCACCACCCTTAAGGATCGTCTCCAGTGTCTGAGGCAGCTGTGCCCATGAGATTTCCTGAATCCCCAGCTCAAGTGCACGATCCGGCTTCCATTCTCCGCCAAGCAGCTTCCATATCCGTTCCCGTCGTTCCATCGGGCAATAGACTGAATCAATCCCAATCAATTGAACCCCCCGCAAAATAAACGGAAATACGGTGGACTCGAAGGCAGCTCCTCCGGTTAATCCTGATACGGCAACAGCCCCTCCATATTGAATCTGTTTCAGACGCTCAGCCAGTGCAGGACCTGCTGCAGGATCAATTACTCCTGACCAGAGCTGTTTGCCCATTGCACCCTTGGCTGGCGCATCCGCTTCTTCACGGGAAATGACATGAGTAGCACCCAAATTCCGAAGCAGCTGCTCCTGTTGATCCTTTTTGCCTGTACTTGCAGTCACTTCAAATCCCAGCTTCGCTAGAATAGCCACCGCCATACTGCCTACCCCTCCGGTAGCTCCTGTCACCAGAACATTGCCCATCTCCGGAGTCACTCCAGCCCGCAGCAAAGCATCTACCGAAAGTGCTGCCGTGAAGCCTGCCGTTCCAATCGCCATCGCTTCCTTCTCACTGAGTCCATGCGGTAGAGGAACGAGCCATTCGCTGCGCAGACGTGCATATTGACTATACCCACCAAAATGAGACACGCCCGGCTCGAAGCCTGTGCTGATCACCCGATCCCCAGGTGCAAACCGACCGCTCACGGATTCCTCTACAATCCCTGCAAGATCGATTCCCGGCACGATCGGATATTCTCGAACCACACCACCCTTTTCTGTTGTGGCAAGTCCATCTTTAAAATTGACGCTTGAGTATTGAACCTGTAAAGTTACGTCACCATTAGGCAAATCTTCTTTCGTCAGCTGCTCCATAGCAGCCTTAAGGCCACCCTGTTCTTCTTTACGTACGACATAGGCAGGAAACGTATTTTCCATTTGATATCCTCTCCTTGGTTGTAATTTACATATATTTCTATTCACTTGGTGAATTGTTCGCCTTCAGCTCAAATAAACATAAGTGGGGAATCCGTCAGACTCAAGCTCTTCAAGCGAAAATCGCCGGAAAAATCCCAAGCCACGAAAATACGGTCAGCAGCCAAGGTTCCTTGCATCTCCTCTTTCTTTCATCCCCGACCGATACACAGTTGAAACAGCCACAGAGATGGATTATGTCGAAAGGCAAGCTCGGAAAGATGCGGGATTTGGCGTCTCCTGCGCTTTCCCGAGAAATAATTGCTTCATTTCCTAGTGAGCCTGCGTCCGTTGGAAGGTACAGTATACCGCAGTTCATGTGAAGTCTGTCCATGATGTTTGACACACCGTCCCTCGTCCTGTTGGACACACACTGCTGGGAAAGTGGGAACCAAAAGGGCATAACCCGGTTTCTTCCTTCCGGTTATGCCCCTTACTTGATTTATTCTTCGGTGGATTGCACGTGTTCAGCAATGAGCTTCTGCTTCATATTCCAGGCCGCAGGGCTGATATTTACACGGTAAATCTCAGGATTGAGCTTACGTTGATATTCAGGCCAGAAGAGATCCATCTGCTCCCGGTGATAACTGCGAATCTCATCCAGGGTAGGCAGTTCATACACTTTGCGCCCATTCACAAAGATCGGTTCCAGCATATTCACTGCTTCGTAGCGGGTTACCGTCTTTTTCAAATAAGGGTGTAGCGGGTTGAACAGCTTGAGCGGCCCGCCCTGCAGCGGCTGTTCTTCTCCTGGATAGCAGATATAATCTGCAATCGCTTTGCCATGTTTCGGATCAATGATCCGGAAGACTTCTTTTTTACCTGGTGTGGAGACTTTTTCGGGATTAGCCGAGATTTTGATTGTAGGCAGCATGACACCGTCCACTTCACGCTCCACCAATTTATACACTCCACCCAAAGAAGGCTGGTCGGAAGCGGTGATTAGCTGTGTGCCCACTCCCCATGTATCGATGCGAGCTCCTTGAGCTTTAAGGTTGAAAATTGTATTTTCATCCAGGTCGTTGGAAGCTACAATCTTGACGTAATCCAGTCCAGCGTCGTCCAGCATCTGCCGGGCTTGAATGGATAGATACGCAAGGTCACCGCTATCCAGACGAATCGCGTTCATCTTTTTGCCTTGGCTCTCCAGCTTCTTGGCTGTGTTGATGGCATGGGGAACACCACTGTTCAATGTATCGAAGGTATCCACCAGCAGTGTCACTTGATCTGGTAGCACTTTGGCATAGACGTCAAACGCCTCCTGCTCACTCATAAAACTTTGCACCCATGAATGGGCATGTGTTCCTGCTGTCGGAATTCCGAAGCGCTCTCCAGCCAGCATATTGGACGTTGCATGGAATCCGGCCACATACGAGGCACGCGCGCCCCAAATGGCCGCATCGGCTTCCTGTGCACGTCGTGTTCCGAATTCGAGCAACGTGTCCTGATTCGCCACCTGTTTGATCCGGGAAGCTTTGGTTGCAATTAACGTCTGATAATTCATGAAGTTAAGTATCGCCGTCTCCACCAGTTGTGTCTCCATAATGGAGCCTTCTACCCGAATGAGCGGTTCATCAGGGAAAACGATCGCCCCTTCCTTCATGGAATGAATCGTCCCCTGAAATGAAAACTGGAGCAACTCTTCCAGAAAGACCGGATCGTAATTTTCCTCTTGTTTGGATAAATATTTGATGTCCTCCATTGTAAAACGAAGCTGGCTGATATAATTCACAATCCGTTCCAATCCGGCAAATACGGCATATCCGTTACCAAAAGGAAGCTTACGGAAATAGGCTTCAAACACCGCTTTACGTTTGTGAGTTCCATTCACCCAGTGGGCGTACATCATATTGATTTGATATTTATCCGTATGTAAAGCCAGGCTAGTCGTCTGCATTTGTCTCATCCTCTCTGACTTCCGCTTGTGCCGCAGGCCCAGCCTGCAGACACGGGTCAACATGTGGAGACTCATTGCTTATGATTCATGATTCTGGTAAACGTACCATTGCATAAGTCTCCGGTTTATTCCTATTCACCATATTCCCCAGCAACATAACAGTTGTTTAACAGGATATGAGGGATAGGTTCAAAGGTTCGTTTACAGGTTCAAACCTGCGAGAACGGTATCGCTCGCTTTGATCACCTGAGCCCCAAGGCTGGAACGAAAATGCCCAAGCGCCCAATCATGTCCCGCTTGATTGAAGCTCGCTACCGCATCTTCATATACCGTTATGTGAAAACCTTTATTATAAGCATCCACTGCCGTGTGCAGTACGCAAATGTCCGTACATACACCGATCAGTGCAATGTCTGTTATTCCACGTTCACGCAGTCGCAGCTCCAGATCTGTACCGCAGAATGCGCTGTATCTTGTTTTATCCATCCATCGGATCTGAGCTTTCCGTTCTTCCATGACCTGAGCCAGACGACCATAAAGCTGTCTTCCCTCCGTACCCCTGATGTTATGGGGCGGAAAAAGGACCGTTTCCGGATGGTAAGGATCACTCTCTTCATGCAAGTCCACAGCCATAATAACCTCATGCTTATTATTGCAATAAGCCTCCGTTATTGCTGCGATCGTCTCCTCAATCACCACAGCAGGCTGCCCTACAGGCAACGAACCTGTCACAAAATCACGTGTAAAATCGATTACAATCAGTGCTTTCATCGTCCACACTCCCTTTTTGAGAATAGGTTGATCCTGATTCAATCCCTTATGATTGCCTTGTAAATTAAGTATAGATCGAAAGACGAGGTACAAGCTCCGTAAAGCGATATAACTGCGCCGGACGCTGTGAGTACTGATTGGAGCTTAACAGGTTACCCTCCACATCCCGAACCTCTTCCACAATGCCTTTACGACTACGAGTTGAAGTGATCTTACGAATGAAGTTTGGCTCTTCAAAATCAGGTACAACACTCTGAATCACTTGGTATAGCTCGCTTAGTGTAAAGTCAAGAGGCAGGAACTGTCGTGCAATCGTCGTTTCCAGCATTTGCTGCTGAATACGTCGGTACGCATCTTCTATAATTGTCCGGTGATCGAAGGCAAGCTCAAGCTCTTGCAAGGCTTCCTGAATTGTAAACAATCCCACATCCTCGGCATCATCTGCCGCCTGACGGTGTTCCAGCATCCATTCCTCTACCAGCGCAAAAAACGCATGTGAGATGATCCATCCTCTGGGGTCACGCCCAGGCTGACTATATACATTCAAATACTCCAGATGTCCGCCATCAACACCTGTCTCTTCCATTAACTCGCGCTTTGCAGCCCCATAGATGGATTCATTTTCCTGACAAAATCCACCTGGCAATGCCCATCTTCCGGCAAAAGGCCAACCTTTGCGTTTGATCAGCATCACCTTCAATTCCCGGATGGGAAGTGTCTTGGTTACCGTCTTGCGCTCCCGCTTGGTCAAGGTAAACATGACGATATCTGCGGGAACACCATCGGGGGTACGATATTTCTTGGAACTATAGGCACGTGCTGCCTGTTCATCGCTTTCAGCATTGAATTGTTCGTAGTTTTCGCTCATGGGCACCACCGACTATTCTCATTTTGATATTTTCATTATGACATAATAATATCTTTTGTCAACCTTGTGATTCCGTGCTTGGCGTTTTTGCCCGCACTACGCGGAATGTTGCAGTTGCCATGCATCCCAATGTACCCGATGCATCACGTACCTCGGATTGTGCCGTTACACTGCGCCCAGCCTGATGCAGTATTGTGGACGTCACGATTAATTCGCCTTGTCTCATAGGTGCCAAAAAATGTACATTCAGATTGGTCGTCACACAACTGTCTACCTCCATTGCGGCTGTAGCTACCATGCCCATCGCCTGATCCATCAGGGATGTCAACACACCGCCATGAATAATCCCCATGGAGTTGGTGTGGTGTTCGCCCGCTGTCAGCGCGATCTGAACTTCTTTTCCGTCGCCTTTAATAAAACGACAACCGAGAAAGCCCCAAAATCTTCCGCTTCCTTCTTCAACCATTTTGTCCAAAATACCCATTATTGATTTCCCCTTTAGTGCACTTTAAGTATAAAGCCCATGATGTATGTTGTTATGATGATGATTGGTTCTCTTCGTAGTTGATCTAAAGTGCCTCGTCATTATATTAAGCCTGCTCTTACGGAACAGGTCTTATCCAGTGAAGTTGTCTTGAACAGCCCACCACACAAAATAACCCCACAACGTGGAGCTTGATATGATCAAAAAAGGTACGGACTGCGTCCGCACCCTTCACTTCATTTACCCGCAGCTGGTCGGAGGTGAATCCGTTCCTGCCTCCACGTTCACTTTCTCGGAGACGGTATCCCGAATTACAGAAATAACAAGCTGAAGCAAATAATTGATATCGCTTTGACTTTGCTGGAACTCCGTAACAAGTGGAATGCTGTCCAGCTCTTCCTGCAGATCCTCAATTTCCTGTTCAATTTTGCTGACCATGTCTGCATTTTTGAAGCTTTCAAAAGCAACGATTTCTTTTTGTTTCTTCTTGATCGTTGCAATTAATTGCTGGATGCGTTCATGATCACGAATTTTGGACTCTGCCTGTTGGAACTGCTTCACTTCCTCGCTCGTTCCAAGCATATCAGCCAATTCTTTGGCTTTTCCCATAATGTCGTCGCGTATGACCAGATTGCGCGTATCGTAGGTAGGCATTCCATACTGGTTGTACTGCACTTCTTCCTGCGCCACTCGAAATCGCTCCATTCTATGAGATGATATAAGATGAAAACCTGGCTCAATATAAATTCAGACGATTGCTCCATGACCGCTACGGTTACGGATCGTTCTTTTGATCGCTGTTGTCTCCGAATTTTCCGATTATATTTTTCAAAGGTTTAAAATTCGGAGACAAAGGCGAACGCTTCGCTTCCACAGAATCGATTCCGTTCCCTTCGCTACTTGCGCTGTATGTCCAAACCCTTATATTAAGCCACCAAGATTCATCTTATTAGGTTTGTGTATTACTGATTGGCGGCTACTGGCTCTGAGAGCAGATTGCCCCGAATATAGAAAGTCATTGGATCGGTGATTTCCACATGTACAAAAGTACCGATCAACTCTTTAGGTCCTTCAAAATGCACCAGCTTGTTGCTGCGTGTACGCCCTGCCAGAACATTGGAATTCCGTTTGCTCTCGCCTTCGACGAGCACCTCAACGACCTTGCCACGCTGCTTTTCATTGCTGCTGTGGCTATATGCGTTAATCGTCTCGTTCAAGCGTTTCAAACGTTCCTTCTTCACGTCCATCGGCACGTTGTCCTCCATCACCGCAGCAGGTGTACCTTCACGCGGAGAGTAGATGAATGTATAGGCAAAGTCGTAACCGACTTCCTTGACCAGTGACAGCGTATCTTCAAACTGTTCTTCCGTTTCCCCAGGGAAACCAACGATAATATCCGTGGTTAATACGACATCCGGAATCGCAGTTTTAATTTTTTTAGCAAGCTTCAGGTAGTGTTCCCGACTGTACTTGCGGCTCATACGTTTCAGCACTTCGGTGCTGCCAGACTGCACAGGCAGATGGATGTGTTCCACCAGGTTCCCGCCCTTCGCAAGCACCTCAATCAGATGATCATCGAAGTCACGTGGATGGCTGGTCGTAAACCGGACTCGTGGAATATCGATTTTGCGGATATCATCCATCAGGTCACCGAAGCTGTACTTCAGATCCGTGAAGTCCTTGCCATATGCGTTGACGTTCTGACCAAGCAGTGTGATTTCCTTGAAGCCTTGTCTTGCCAGTTCACGAACTTCGGCAATAACATCTTCCGGACGTCGACTGCGCTCTTTACCCCGTGTGAACGGGACGATGCAATATGTACAGAACTTGTCGCAACCATACATAATGTTCACCCAGCCGCGCATGCCCTCACGTTTTTTCGGCAGGTTCTCGATGATATCGCCTTCCTTGGACCATACCTCAACAACCATTTCTTTACTAAACAGCGCTTCCTGAATCAGATGTGGCAGCCGATGTACATTGTGTGTACCAAAAATCATATCCACAAAGCCATGCTTCTGCATGATCCGGTTCACAACGCCCTCTTCCTGCGACATGCAACCACACACACCCAGCAACAAGCCTGGACGCTCAGTTTTCAGGGTTTTCAGGTGGCCCAGCTCACCAAACACTTTATCTTCAGCATTTTCCCGAATCGCACAGGTGTTTAACAGAATGATATCTGCCTCTTTGCGATCCTCGGTAGCCTGATACCCCATCGATTCAAGCAATCCTTTGATGGTCTCCGAATCATGCTCGTTCATCTGGCATCCATACGTATATACGATATAGTGTTTGCCTTTCCCCACGTTTTTCAGTTCATCGGGAACAGCCGTTTCGTAAAGCACTTGCACGTCTTCCTTGCCCCGTTGTTTCTCCTGACGATGATTGGGTTCCGACTTGATGTTAATCTCCCGGCCCCGGATTCTTATCTTTTTGCTGAATTCATCTTGCGAAATTACTTTGGCATCGGAGAAATCAAAATATTGGGAGTAATCCTTTTTTGAGTCTTTAGCCATTTCCTTCGGTCACTCCTTACAGCCTCTATTAATAAAAAATCGTTATTTCATCTTGTTTCACGTGATTTGCACGCTTTATACATCAAAAGAGCATTACAGCAAATTATAACATGAATTGGGCTGTAGTTCCACATCCAAAGCCGCTGCCTCTTCGCCTATCCCGAAATCTGCGCAGGTCTGCTGAACAGCCCGAAAACACACAAAAACCTGAGCTATCCTCAGGTCGAATGTAGCGACGCTGTGGATATACTCAGGTTTATACGTTCATTCAAGCCCCATAGTCAGGGCTGAAGATTGTTCCATGTGATTAGTCGATGATTTCAGCAGTATCGCCGTTACGTGCGCCAGCTGCATTAGCTTCATCCGTATCAATATGCATGTCCAGTGCAAAGGAATCCGATACACGAGCCAGTACATTTTCCAGTACCAGACCACGATCTCCACCCAGGCGAACTTTCAGCATTTGTTTGTCCTCGATACCCCATTTAGCTGCATCAGAAGTATGGAAGTGGATGTGACGAGCAGCAACGATAACCCCTTTATCAATGGTTACTTCGCCAGCAGGTCCTTTAATTGTGATACCTGGAGTACCTTCGATACTTCCGGATTCACGTACAGGTGCTTTAACACCAATAGCGAAAGAGTCTGTCATCGAGATTTCCAGTTGTGTTTCAGGACGAACAGGTCCAAGGATACGCACTTTATCAAACTGTCCTTTCGAACCAATAACCGCTACGGTTTCGTTAGCAGCATATTGTCCAGGTTGGGACAGAGGTTTAAACTCAGTCAATTCATAGCCTTTACCAAACAAAATTTCAACGTGCTCTTGAGATACATGAATGTGACGGGCAGATACGCCCACAGGTACTGTTTTGCTCATTGTGAATTTCACTCCTTGTTTATCTATGGCCTGTAGACAGGCTCTTAACAATCCTATGGTATTATACCCCTTTTTGAAGTGAAATGAAAACGAACTGTTGAAAATTCATGAAATACACTTATTTTGCAAACATTATTTTCCTTGATTTAGTAATTCCACTACTTTAACATAGACATTTCTGCTTCCATTCCGTTTTCTTCAGAAGACTCTTCAGGAGACTCTCCAACATACCAACAGCTTTATCATTTTGAATGTTCTATCTTCAAGTTTTTCTCCGGCAGGTTATCTCCTAAATAACGCATCGCATTGCCCCACATCCAACCGTGAACCAGTGATTCGTTGTAATGCTTGAGCAGCGTATTAATTAGCTTCGGATATTGCCCGGTATGTTCAAGCTCATGAATATACGTAGATATCCCGTCAAAATCAGACCCCATCATCAGATGATGCTCCCCACCCAGGGAACAAATCTGCTCAATATGTGGCAACAGATCTTCGATACGCACTTCGCCTTCCTGCTTCACAAACCAAGGCACAAACGTCAGTCCAATACGTCCTTCCCGGGCAATAATGGCCCGAATCTGATCATCCTTCAGATTGCGGACATGTGGGCATATGGCATAACTGTTGGAGTGAGAAGCGATAAAAGGACGCTTACTAAGGTCAGCAAGTTCCCAGAACCCTTTTTCGGTCAGATGTGATACATCCAGCAGCATGCCGATTTGGTTACACAGGTGAACCAGCTCCCTGCCCTTCTCCGTCAGCCCTGCCCCGCGCTTCTCCAATACACCATCAGCTGCCCAATTGGCATAGTTCCAGGTAAGCCCAACGATCCGCACACCCATCTGATAACATAACTCCAGATAAAAGAGGTTGCCTTCCAGCCCATCGACACCTTCCAGTGTAAGCAATCCCCACGGTCTGTTCGTCTGCCCTACCTGCGTAAGCTGTTCTCGCCATAACAATGTATGTGTGCCTTCCGTTCGGTCTTTAGACATCTCCACTCGCTTTCGATAGATGTCCAACTGGCCCATTACATGTTCAAACTTGCCTCTGCCAAGCACTTCGGGTAAATAGACGGCAAAAGCCTGTAAACCAATGTTACCTGCCTTCATACGTTCCAGATTCACATCCAGCTGTGGAGCATTTTCAAATGGAAAGCTAGGGTTCATCAGTATTTTGCTCAAAGCATCACAATGAAAATCGGCTACTCGCCAGTTGTGCATCATAATCTCTCCTTTTACTCGGTTATGTTATGGAATTAAAACGCAAAAAAACCTGTCTACTTCGTAAACAGGTTCAATGCATAAGTGCATGTATTATCTGGGCTCCACAATCAGCTTAATGGCCGTTCGGTCCTCGCCGTCGATCACAATGTCTGTAAAAGCTGGAATACAAATCAAGTCAACTCCGCTTGGTGCTACAAATCCCCGGGCTATCGCTACCGCTTTAATGGCTTGGTTCAGTGCTCCCGCTCCAATTGCCTGCAGTTCAGCATTTCCACGTTCACGAAGAACACCTGCAAGAGCGCCGGCTACGGAATTGGGATTGGACTTTGCTGAAACTTTTAATACTTCCATGGTAAGTACCTCCCTGGGAATGTTGAATGTTTGTTTCCACTTACTAGATGTTATTCGCGGGAGGCAAAAAAATTCCTTCTTTTTAGACGGGTTTCCCTGCAAAATGAGACAATACCCCTATTCCATGCGCCACTCGTCTTCCATCAGACGAATTTTCTCAATGCGTGTTGCAGCACCTGTGGCTTCATCAATCTCCACAAAAACACCGTGGAAATGCCACTTGCCATCGTCAACGACAAAGCGTACCGGAAGCTGGGTGTAGAACTTGCGAAGCACCGCTTCACGCTCCATACCCAATATGCCGTCACGCGGGCCTACCATGCCCGCATCGGTTAAATAAGCTGTTCCTCCTGGCAAAATACGATCATCATTACTCTGCACATGTGTATGTGTACCTACGACCAGCGATGCACGTCCATCCAGATGCCAGCCCATGGCAATCTTCTCTGACGTTGCTTCAGCATGCATATCGACGAGAATGCATTTATGATCTTGACGCAGTTCATCTACAATTTCATCGGCAACGCGGAATGGACAATCCAGAGCAGGCAGGAACGTACGCCCTTGCAGATTGACAATCGCCAGCTCCTTGCCTTCGCCTTTGACTACCGTGTAACCACGCCCCGGTGTTCCTGGAGGAAAGTTCGCCGGACGAATCATGCGTGGCTCATCATCTATAAAATCAAAAATGTCCTTATTGTCCCAGGTATGGTTACCAAGGGTGATGCCATGCACACCCCAGTTGAAAAATTCATTCGCAATTGCACCGGTAATGCCCCGGCCTGCCGCTGCATTTTCCCCATTTACAATGACTACATGTGGCTTATACTTCGTTTTGAGGTAGGGAAGGTTTTCCTTTAATGCCTTACGTCCCACATTCCCTACAATATCACCAATAAACAAAACTTTCATTTTACTGCCTCCTTAATCCCTACCAAGCGCAGCCTTCTTCAAAGCATCCAAAACTTCGCAGGACCTCTATCTCTTGCTCATCAATTTTATTATGAAAATGCCTTTAACAGGCTATCAACAGGAAAAGTGGCCCACTACTGCGGCCACTTTTCCGTAATGCTCTATTTTGCGTATTCAACCGCACGGGTTTCCCGGATGACGGTGACCTTGATGTGACCCGGATAATCGAGTTCGTTCTCAATCATCTTCGTAATGTCACGTGCGAGGCGGAATGCTTCGGCATCGTCGATTTTCTCAGGCTGTACCATAACGCGAACTTCGCGTCCGGCCTGAATAGCGTACGATTTCTCGACACCTTCGAACGACTCCGAAATCTCTTCCAGCTTCTCCAGTCGCTTGATATACGTTTCCAGCGTTTCGCGGCGTGCGCCTGGTCTTGCTGCGGAGAGCGCATCTGCTGCGCCAACCAACATCGCAATAACCGAAGTCGCTTCGCAATCCCCGTGATGGGACGCGATACTGTTGATTACAACCGGATGTTCTTTGTATTTCTTCGCTAGTTCCACGCCGATTTCGACGTGTGATCCTTCCACTTCGTGATCCAGCGCTTTACCGATGTCATGCAATAGACCTGCACGTCTTGCCAGGGTTACGTCTTCTCCGAGTTCGCCAGCCATCAGTCCAGCCAGATAAGCGACTTCCATCGAATGTTTCAAGACGTTTTGACCATAGCTTGTACGGAACTTCAACCGGCCCAAAATTTTAATCAAGTCCGGATGCAGACCATGCACGCCCACTTCAAAGGTAGCTTGCTCACCGTATTCACGGATACGCTCATCCACTTCTTTGCGGGATTTCTCCACCATCTCTTCAATCCGTGCCGGGTGAATACGTCCATCAGCCACCAATTTTTCGAGGGCAGTACGGGCGATTTCACGGCGAATCGGGTCAAAGCCCGACAGAATAACTGCTTCTGGCGTATCATCGATAATGAGGTCAATCCCGGTAAGGGTTTCAAGCGCACGGATGTTACGTCCTTCACGACCGATAATCCGGCCTTTCATTTCTTCATTTGGCAAGGTAACAACGGATACCGTTGTTTCTGCCACGTGGTCAGCCGCACAACGTTGGATGGCGAGTGTAATAATCTCGCGGGACTTTTTGTCCGCTTCTTCCTTCGCTTGCTGTTCAATGTCCTTAATCATTTGAGCCGTCTCATGACGAACTTCCTGTTCTACGTTGGACAGTATGATACTGCGTGCGTCTTCCATGGTGAGGTTGGATATGCGCTCCAGCTCCGTCACCTGGTTTTTGTAGATCATCTCGATCTGCTGCTGTGTCTCATCAATTCGTTTCTCTTTGTTAGCCACTTGCTCTTCTTTACGTTCGAGTGATTCCAACTTTTTATCCAGCGACTCTTCTTTTTGCAACAATCGTCTTTCTTGTCGTTGAATTTCGTTCCGACGTTCACGAGTGTCTTTTTCAGCTTCGGCGCGAATGCGATGAATTTCATCTTTCGCTTCCAGCACCGTTTCTTTCTTCAGTGCTTCTGCCTCTTTCTTCGCGCTCTCCACGATTTGTACGGCAGCTTGTTCCGCACTGGAGATCTTAGCTTCTGCAAGAGATTTGCGAATAAAGTATCCTACTCCGAACCCAATGAATAGCGCGGCAACAACGAGAACGATCGTGATTGCAATCATACTGTTCACCTCCTCGTTGGTTCCTCCAAGGCATTCCTTGGGTCAATTTGCAGTTTTCAAACCTTACATATTTTTGGGAATAACGAATACTTACGGCGATCCCCCGCCGATTTTCATTTCAAGTGTACATGTCTCCACGCACTATTCACCGTTTCCGGCAAAACCATAATCATGAATGGTATAAATCTTCAAAAACAGAAACCGCTTTTTTGGAAGGAAAAAGGGTTGTCCATTTCTTACAGACTCATGTCCATTTTAGTATTTGACGAAAGAAATTGTCAAGAGAATGCAGTATAGTGAGTCCAGCCTGCTAATCCCATAACAATGCTTCGTCATCTTCGGGGTCCCCCGCCTCATCTTCTTCAATTAAACAATTCACGACCCGACGCACCATATCCATGGAAAAACCTCGTCGCATCAAGAAGGGAAGCGTTTTACGTTTCTTCTCCTGGATGTCTCCTTTGACCTGATTCCATTTTTTGCGTCCGGCGGTCAAAGCTGTCTCAAATTCTGTATCCGTACTTACACCTTCCAGCGCTTCAGCAATCAGCTCACTGGCAATGCCCTTCTGACGCAGCTCTTGCCTTATCCACAGTTTCCCCTTCCGCTGGCCCTCCATACGCTGACGTGTCCATTCCTTCGCAAACAGTTCATCATCGACCAAATTCTCCCTCTCAAGCCGATCCAGGGCCTCTTCAATCAACGGTGCAGCAAACTCTTTTTGACGAAGTTTCTGACTTAATTCGTGACGAGTGCGGGGTTTATGTTCCAGATATCGTAAAGACTGCACATACGTCCGCTGTCGCTCATCCGCTACAATGATATCTTCCAAGTCCTTCTTCAGAAATGTATTTCCTCGGGTCATCCGATATTTAATCATTACATCTTCAAGCACCGTGATTGAATATAAACCAAAGGTAATCCGGTAACGAGCTTCTCTGCTCTTCGTTCGTTCGACCCGTGTGATGGTAAGTTCTTCGTTGTCCGGGAATTGCGATATTCCTTCAAGTTCTGCTTCTTCGTATAATTCTTCATCATGTTGATCCATTCAGTTCTCCCCTTCCATCATTTTGTGTCTGAACTGCATGGCCTAAGTGAAAGCACACAGCAAAACAAAAGACTTCTTCACATACGCATAGCATGTCTCCGATGGAAACGCAGCTTCACTAAACGCTCTGCTATCTCACTGAAGACATCTAACGCTAATACAAAAGGCCGGAAACGATGTCCGGCCTCACACTAACAGTAAGCGTGCCAACAGCCCCTGTCCATTTGGACAGAGGCTGTTGGACAGCGAGAGTACACACCCAACACTTTAGCAGCTAGATTGAGCCAAGCTCAATCAGGCTAGCTTTAGGAGTCAAGAGGGCTTATTCGTTAATTTCAAATAATTCTTGTTCTTCTGCCGCTTCTTTTTGTTGATCTTCACTAGTAGGCGCAGGAACTGCAGTAGTCAAGTTGCTGGCTACACGGATTTTTTGCTCAATGACTTGAGCAATATCTGCATGCTCTTTCATGAACTGCTTCGCGTTCTCACGTCCTTGACCCAAACGTTCGCCTTCGTAAGAGTACCACGCACCACTTTTGTTAACGATGTCCAGCTCTGTACCAATGTCGATGATACTGCCTTCTCTCGAAATACCTTCACCGTACATAATGTCCACTTCCGCTTGTTTAAACGGCGGTGCCACTTTATTTTTTACAACTTTGATACGGGTACGGTTACCGATGATGTCATTGCCTGATTTAATACTCTCAATACGACGTACATCCAGACGTACTGTAGAGTAGAATTTCAGGGCACGACCACCAGGTGTTGTCTCCGGGTTACCAAACATAACACCGACTTTTTCACGAAGCTGGTTAATAAAGATTGCGATGGTTTTGGATTTGCTAATTGCACCAGACAGTTTACGCAGCGCCTGAGACATCAGACGCGCTTGCAAACCGACATGGGAATCACCCATTTCGCCTTCAATTTCTGCTTTTGGTACCAATGCAGCAACCGAGTCAATAACGACAATATCCACAGCACCACTACGTACAAGCGCTTCTGCAATTTCAAGCCCTTGCTCACCCGTATCTGGCTGGGACAGAAGCAACTCATCAATGTTAACACCCAGTTTGCTTGCATATTGCGGGTCAAGAGCATGCTCTGCATCGATAAATGCAGCTTGTCCACCCGCTCTTTGTACTTCAGCAATCGCATGCAATGCAACAGTTGTTTTACCAGATGATTCAGGTCCATATATTTCAACAATACGGCCTTTAGGCAAGCCGCCTGTTCCTAATGCAATATCCAAAGCCAAGGAACCGCTGGGTATAATTTCCACATTCATGTGAGTCGACTCACCCAGTTTCATGATGGATCCTTTACCAAATTGCTTCTCTATTTGACGGAGCGCCATATCAAGCGCGGCACGACGGTCTGACAATAAGCTCACACCCTTTACTGTTTATAAGATAATGATACCTTGTTTTAACACGTTTGCCAAGCTTTTTTTCGAACATACATTCGTTTTTTTCTGTGAAGGCCGAGGCGCCTCTTCCTCAAGGAAACTTTCCATTAAACAGAAAAAAGAACCGTAAACAAGGCTGTAAAGCCTGATTCTACGGTTCTTCCGTCTTCCTTTATTATACTTGCTTGGCTTAGCAAATGCAATCCGAGCCGTGAACTAGTCCATCTCCACAAGCTTGCGCCACAAACGGTAAAGAATCGCTTTCGCTGAACGGATTCGAACCGTCTCGCGATTGCCATTAATACGCAGTTCATGAATTTCTGTCTCTTTACCACGCTCCGCCAGAGCGATAAATACAAGTCCTGGCGGTTTGCGCTCGGAATAACCAGGTCCCGCAACACCTGTAACTGACAAACCGAAATCTGCATCCCCAATCATGCGAATCTGCTCTGCCAGCACTTTGGCCACTTCCGGGCTCACTGCGCCCGGTGCATCTTCACCTTCCAGATAGGCATGCGGCACATGGAGCAGCTTTTCCTTAATTTCATTGGAGTAACATACAATTCCGCCCTTAAGCATCGATGCACTGCCAGGAACGGATGTCAGGCTCTGCATGACGAGCCCTCCTGTGCAGCTCTCAGCCGCGCTAAGGGTCAGACCCATATCAGACATCATGGTCACAATTGTGTACTCTATAGGCACGTCCTCGTTCGCGTAGAGATGCTCTGGCAATCGTTCCCGAATCTGCACTTCCATTGCATCCAGCTTCAGCTTCGCCTCACTCTCACTTGGAGCCTTTGTGGATACACGTACCGTAACTTCTCCCTCACTTGCATACGGCGCAATGGTAGGATCTGTCTGTGTATCAATCAGATCAAGGAGCCGGTCTTCCAATGCCGATTCACCGATTCCTGCAAATTTCAGCATTTTTGAATAGATGGGCATTTCTTCAGTCAGTACATGCTGGAACAACCAAGGCTTAACCTCCTGTTCAAACATTGGAATCAGCTCTTTCGGTGGTCCAGGCATCACAACATAATGTTTACCATTATCCGAGATCGCATTTCCTGCGGCAAGGCCTGTTTCATTCGCCAGCGGTGTCCCGCCTTCTATAACGATTGCCTGACGACGATTGTTTTCCGTCATATCTACATTGCGATCTCGGAAGAAGCCCTCAATTTTATCCATAGCCATTCGGTCTATATGCAGCTTGCGGTTCAAGACCGCCGCGATCGCATCCTTAGTCAAGTCATCCTGTGTAGGACCGATGCCTCCTGAAAATAAAATGACATCTGCACGCCCCTGAGCGATGCGAATCGCGTCACTAAGTCGATTTAGATTATCACCAACCACCGTTTGGAAATATACATCAATCCCGATCGCAGCCAATTCACGGGATAAATATCGGGCATTGGTATTCACAATTTGTCCAAGCAACAATTCTGTGCCAACTGCAATGATTTCTGCCTTCATTCAGCATCCTCCTGTACATGTGGTGAGTGATCAAAGGGCAATAGGATAATTTCCTATTGCCCTTCGTACCAATGATTTCTTCATGCTTCCCCATTTAACCGCAAACCGTTACACTTTTGATAAATGAAGCAAATTTTTGTTTTTGATAAAGTAATCAATGCCTGACCAAATCGTAATAATTGCTGCAGCCCAAACGGCGATAACGTCCATGTGAATACCCGTGAATGAGAACGGGAAATTATTCAACAGCAGCAGCACAATCGCGACAATTTGCACGACAGTCTTCAGTTTGCCCCAGGCACTTGCCGCAACAACCGAACCGTCCAGTAATGCAATCTGACGCAGGCCGGTAACTGCAAACTCACGACTAATAATGACCACAGCAATCCAGGAATCCAACTTACCCATTTCTACAAGAGAAATCAGCACCGCAGTAACCAACAATTTGTCAGCCAGCGGATCAAGCAATTTTCCCAGGTTGGTGACCATATTATTTTTCCGTGCCAGATAGCCGTCAATTCCATCCGTGCTTGCCGCAATGATAAAAATGACAGCAGCAATCAATTGATTATACGGAAGCGATAAGCTCCCCAATTGCAACGGCTCTGGATAGAACGGAAAATCTACGAGCAGGAACACCATCAAAAAAGGGATTAAGCAAATTCGTGCAAGCGTAATCCGGTTGGGTAAATTCACAAGACGCCCTCCCTCTTATCCTCCATTACTCCAAACATTCATCTTAATCCCGTGTTCATCATCCGGAACATGAAATTTACAGTTTCACTGTCAAATCAGCACTAAAGTGCTCGCACTATGTAAAAACGCAAAAATAAAGTCAACCGTTCAAACGCAAAACCGTTTTAAACGTTCCGGTGACTTTCAGAAGATGTACTGCTTTTCACAAAGTCAGCAAACGATGATGACTGGGCTTTGATGCTTATCTGCCAGCAATGCACACTTAGTATAATATACGCCAATTGCAGTGTCAAAAAACATGCAAGCTAGAATGAGGAAATATTACTTAAAGTTTGTATATTGCAGATCCAGAGGTAGATTGGCCCCGTTCAACAACTGCATCACTGCTTGCAAATCATTCTTACTTTTACCTGTTACCCGGAGTTGATCTCCCTGAATCTGACTCTTCACTTTCATCTTGGAGTCACGAATCAAAATATTGATTTTTTTAGCGATATCCTGATCAATTCCCTGCTTGAAATTCAAACGCTGGCGGACTGTGCCTGAAGAAGCCGGCTCTACTTTTGCATAATCAATGTTTTTTAAAGGTAAACCCCGCTTAGCCATCTTGGATTGAAGCACATCGATAACAGCCTTGAGTTTGGTCTCATCATCAGATACGATCGTTAACGCATCCTTATCCAGTTTCAGACTGCTCTTGCTGCCCTTGAAGTCATAACGCGTGCCAATTTCCTTTTCCGTTTGTGTAACGGCATTTGTCAATTCCTGCAAGTCCATTTTGGACACGATATCAAATGAATTTTCTGAACTCAAACCAGTCACCCTTTCAGTAATCATATGTTCTGTAACATTATAGAGGATACGCCAAGCAAAAGTCTAATTTTATGAGGGTTTTCAAATTAAAAAAAGCATTTTTGGCCGCCACTTGAGATGGTTGCCAAAAATGCTTTTCGTGCGGCTGCCATTCTAATAACGGCTGCGATTAGGCTGTCTGAACATGTCGAGCACACCCAGAAGCACATGTGCAAGTCCAAAACCCAAAATGCCGTAACCCCAGGCAGTTGGAGTCAAGTAATAACCCAGGAGGCTGACAATGATCCCCAAACCTGTTACGATCCAGCTGACTGTCACAGCCATCCACCTCACTTCACCAAAAGTTGACTGCAAGTTAAGACAAGGTTAGTGTCTCCCGCAGAAACTTTGGTTATTCGCCGCCAGTGCCAGTGCTTCCTTCGGTAGTGCTTCCTGTTCCGTTCGTCGTAGTGCCTTCAGTTGTACCAGTGGAAGACGTATCCTCACCAAGTCTTAACCGAATGCGGTTCGTCGCTTTTCCGTCAGTCACAACCTGCCCTGCAACCTCAATTGTGGTTGCGGCAGCGTAACCCGACTTGATGTACATTCCTGCACTATCCAATTCGAAGGTGTAGCTGTCTCCCTCAGCGGTGTTGCCGTACTCCAACTTTTCTCCGCTAGAGTTCTCGCCCTTGTATACTTCCAGCCAACTATGCCCCGTTGCTTTAATCGTAACCGTCACAGGCTGTCCTGCGCTGCCGTTCACTTTAAAGTTGGTAATATTGCCTGATTTCCCGTCTTCAGCAACAGTTACAGCAGTTGATGGCGTATCCGTTGGGTTCTGATTTTCATCAGACGTTTGCCCATCTGTTTGTCCATCTGTCTGACCATCCGTTTGTCCATCGGCCTGTCCCTCTGCCGTTCCACCACCGTTACCACCGGCCTGGCCTTCGCTACCTGATTCAGCCGGAGGATTAGAAGCCTGACCATTATCTGTAGGCTCATCCGGTTTATCTTGAGGCTGCTGCTGGCTGTCTGTGATCTTCGTTTGATCCAGCCCTTGTGTATCGGAATCATCCTTGTTCATCACAACGTACACGTACAACAGCACAAGAATCAACACCGGAAAAGTCCACATCAGTGCAACAGACATCCAGCGGTTACTGCGCTCTACCGGACGACTTGAACGCTTCTGAATAACTGGCTCCATGGTTGCTTCCGTTTCTTCTGCAGGTACATCTTTCTTATGCCCCTCCAGCAGCTCATCAGGATTTAGTCCCACTGTTTCCGCATAGGTTTTGATAAATGCACGCACATAGAAGCTGCCAGGCAGCACTTTGTAGTCTCCTGCCTCTATTGCCTCCAAATACCTCTTGCGAATTTTAGTCATTTCCTGTACATCGTCAAGACTCATCCCTTTTTGCAGCCGGGCCTCTCTTAACTGCTGACCCAGTTCAGACATGCCATCTCCTCCTTATGTTTATCTCTATGGTTGTTGCTTATCTATTTCATGATCCCGTACGGAGCGTTACAGTTCGTCGGTGTAGCTGGCCGTAAACGTATCATAAATAATTTCTTCATTCGGATTGTTGCGCAGTTCAATAATAATGTCAAAATCATTAAAATCATATTCCGACTCCTGCACAAAAATATCCGGATGTTCAATAACCTTGGTGCTTGGCATCGTCATGATGTCCTGTAACAGATTATAATGCCGTTCGCTTGAACGAATCGTACTGACAATTCCGTCAATAATAAACACATTGTTTGGATTCAATTCGTCCTCGGACATCTGGCTTCTTATGGTCTGACGAAGAAGTGTGGAGGAAACAAACGTCCAGCGCTTCATCGCACATACGCTGCCCGCAATAATGGATTCCGTTTTGCCTACACGCGGCATTCCACGCAAACCAATGACTTGATTGCCTTCCCTCTTAAATACTTCACCCAAAAAGTCCACAAGTAACCCAAGTTCGTCCCGTGTAAAACGGAACGTCTTGCGGTCGTCCGAATCACGGTCAATATAGCGACCATGCCGAACAGCCAAAATATCTACCAATTTTGGTTGACGCAAAGCAGACACGGTTATGCTGTTCACTTTGCCAAGCATTTCACCCAGCAGACGGATCTTCTCATCATCATCCGATTCCAACAGCATTCCCCGGGTTTTGCCCTCAACACCGTTAATGGTCAATATATTCACTTCAAGCATCCCCAGCATAGAGGCAATATCCCCTAACAGACCGGGTCTGTTCTTATGTATTTTATATTCCATGTACCATTGTTTAGATTCCATTTCAACACCCCGTAAAGCATTATTCCACATTATTCGACAGCAACAGAACGCATCCACTGGACGTCAATCTGAGACATCTTCTAAAAATGGGTCACGTTAATGATATATAAAATGAAAATGAATTACAAGAACAGCTCTGTAATCCGTTTGTAATCATTAGAGAAAAGCCCCCTTGCGGGAGCTTTCCATCTGAAACTCTTATGCGTTTTGTTTGGCCAATTTGACCATCAGGCACGCAATCGTACGACGCTCATCTGCATCGCCGACATCCCATAATTCTTTCAATGCCCGGTTGGAATGGTTCGCTGGATCAACTTTCTCATCCAGGAAGTCACCGATTTCGTATGCAAGTTTGTTGATGGTTTCTTCATTCATCCCCATCTTTTCTGCTTGCTTCACGCGGTCACCCAAAAACTTCTTCCATGTGTCAAAACTTGAGAGCACTGTTTTTTCAGTTGACATGATAAATCCTCCTTTGCTGACGCATGAGATTTAAAATCAACAGTTGTAATATGTGCTTCCCGGCCATTTTATATACGAGCATTTTTGAATTCATCGAAGATCTGCTTCAAATCAACAATTTCCATCAGGACACTACCCTGAAGAGTAATCAACATTGAATTTGACTCAGTTATTACGTGAGCCAGCCCCCATTTGGACTTATAATCTGCCCGTTAATATAGCCTGACTCAGGAAGTGCAAGGAAGTAGACCAGTGATGAGATTTCATCTGGCTGGGCAAGTCTTCCTGCAGGAATGTCCTCTTCCAGCATCTTTAGTTCATCCTGATCCAGATGGTTTAACATGGATGTTTGAACGGCACCCGGAGCTACAGCATTCACCGTCACTCCAGATGGAGCCAACTCTTTGGCAAGAGCTTTGGTGAATGCATTTACACCGCCTTTGGTCGTAGAATACAACACTTCACAAGAGGCACCTGACAGTCCCCAGATCGACGACACATTAATGATTCGGCCATATCTTTGAGAGATCATGTGAGGCATCATTTCCTGTGTACACAAGAACGTGCCTTTCAGGTTGATCGCCATGACTTCATCCCAGATCTCTTCCGTAACATCGGACAGCAATCCATAATGTGATATTCCTGCATTGTTCACCAGAATATCCGGCATCAGCCCATGTGATTCCAGCTTCTCACGCATACGTTCGATCTGTTCCCGGCTGCGAAGATCAGCAGACACCGTCATGACTTTACCACTGCCCTGTTCCATACATCTTCTTGCAGCTTCATTAGCTGCTTCATGCGATTTCATATAGTGAATTACGACATTCATGCCCACCTTGGCAAAGCGCTCCGCAATGGCTGCTCCAATGCCTCCGCTAGCGCCTGTTACAAGTACCGTCATTTCCCCGATTGGCTTCAATTGTCCTGTTCCCCTCTCCATATTAAGGACTCACGACAAGCGATATCGCCAGCTGAGCCCAACGAATATGCTCTTTCAATCTGCGGTTTACCTCTTCGAGCGTAAGCGATTCATACAACGGGAGCATATTGAAAAAATCACCACCACGGAATTGCTGTCGCGTGAATTCATTTGCAATGTTTTCCGGTGAATTAAGCATGCGCAAATATCCACCTATTTTCTTTTTGCGTGCGCGCTCAAAATCGGTTGCATCGAACCCTTTTTCCACAATAGCATCAACTTCTTCACGGATGCGGGCAAGCAGTTGATCCGGGTCTTTGGTGTCCCCGCCAATAGCAGAAAAAGCATATTGCGGTGAACTGTTATATTCATGTCCAAAGCTGTCCGAAATCAGGTCTTCATCATACAGTTTTTGAAATAGCGGGGTACTGGAACCAAAGAGCAAATCCATCATCAATTTGGTTGTCATATCCCGACGTAACAGCTCTTCTCCTGTAAGTCCCACATCGGTTTCCTTGAAACCAAACAAACATTTGGGCAGGGACACAGCCAATTTGGATTCACGTCTGGCTTCCCCCACCTGCTCCGGTTCCTGCTCAAATATCCGCTCAATTCGACCTTGAGGCTTATAATTTTTCTCCGCCTGGTTCGAACGAACCATATCCAGCACTTCCTGCGGGTCTACTCCACCCACGACAAACAGAAGCATGTTGCTTGGATGATAAAAAGAGTTGTAGCACGTATACAACGTTTCTTTCGTTATGGTGCCAATGGATTCAACGGTTCCGGCGATATCAATGTGAACGGGATGTTTCTGATACATCGCCTCAATCAAGCCAAAATAAACGCGCCAATCCGGATTATCAGCATACATATTAATTTCCTGGGCGATAATCCCTTTTTCCTTTTCCACATTCTGATCGGTGAAGTAAGGATTTTGCACAAAATCAACTAATGTTTGTATATTTTCATTGACGTGTTCCGTCGCCGAAAACAAATAAACGGTCTGGTCGAAACTGGTAAAAGCATTGGCAGACGCTCCATGAGAAGCAAATGTGGCAAAAATATCACCCATTGGTTCTTCAAACATTTTGTGTTCCAGAAAATGAGCAATTCCGTCCGGAACCTTCACTTCTTCCTGTCCTTCAACCTGAAAATGATTGTCGACCGAGCCGTATTTGGTTGCAAATGTGGCATATGTTTTCTGGAAACCCGGTTTAGGCAAAATATAAACTTGCAGCCCGTTATCCATTACTTCGTAATAAAGCGTTTCCTGCAAACGATCGTAAGTTATGCTCTCCACCGACTATTCCTCCTTCTCATCACGCAAGAAATAAATCGTATCCAGACGGAATTTTTCTGCCGCCTCACGAACATTTTCTTTGCTGATCTGTTCTACCTGGGCCAGCAGTTCCTCGGCGGTTCGCTCTTTGCCGGACAACTGCCGATTGAAATCATAAGCGATCAGCTCAAATGCAGAGTCCTGCATTTCCCTAAGCAAATTCCGGATCATCGCCTTGGTCTGGGACATTTCCAAATCAGTAATATTCCCGTTCTTCATTTCATCCAGCTGCTGCTTGATAATTTTGACCGCTTTTTCGTAATTGGGAATTTCAATCCCGGATTGGATCGTTGCAATACCTTTATGTCCGTCATAACGGGAAGAGGCATAATACGCCAGACTTTCTTTTTCACGAACATTAACAAACAGCTTGGAATGAGGATATCCTCCGAGAATGCCGTTATACATCAAAGCTGCTGCATACTGCGGATCACCATAAGTGATGGACGTACGAAGTCCCATATTCAGCTTGCCCTGATTAACATTAAGCCGTTCTACAACGGTTTGCACTTCTTTATCTCCGCGAACCGCTTCCTGTGTGTGATAATCGGAAGAGGTCACACGGTCTACATTGAAATATCGCTGAACCAGGCTTTCTACCTCTTCCAGCGTGGTGTCGCCCACCACATACAAGTCCATACTTGCCTGCTGCAACCATTCCTGATACGAAGCTGTCAATGTTTCTGGATCTATGCCCGGCAAATCTTTGCGTTCACCAAGCGGGTGCAAGCGGTAAGGTTCGTTTTTACACATCTCCTCAATACTGCGTTCAGCAGCATAACGCATTTTGTCATTGACGATAGACTCCAGCATTTTGCGAACAGTCTCCCGCTCAGCATGTACGTAAGAGGTTCGGAAATGTCCATCCTCCTGTGCGGGGCGTGTGAGCACCTCTCCAAGGAAAGCAAAAGAACGGTCCAGCAACTGCTCGTCCCCGCCAACAAAGGAATCATTAATGGTGTCCATACGGAACTGTACGATCTGGTAATCTCCACGTTTATAAACATCAAAGCCAAAACCCGCTCCATACAAATGTTCCAACTGTTCACGAAATTGCGTTGTTTCCGGATAGGATTCGGTCCCGCGCCGAAGTACGAAAGGTGTTAAGGCTACTTTGGTAACCGTATCTTCTTGCAGAGGAACCCCTGCGTAAAGTGATATCGCATATGTTTTAAACCGCTTCGTAGGAAGAACATGTATGCGGAATTCTTTCCGATTTCCTCGTTCAAATCCTGATGTATTCAAATGTCAAAACCCCTTTACGGCGTCATTTGTCGTGCAATAAGTGAAGCTTAAACGTAACAACCATTTTAACCCATTCAAAAGGCAAGAAGCAACCAAAGTCACGCCTTCTGGTTGCTTCCAAGATCATCACATACAGAATATATGCTGCCCGATTGTTTTCACCTGAGGACGAGTCCAGATCCATTTGGATGTAGCTGTCTTCGGGTTAAAATAATAGAGGCATCCACCGGATGGATCCCAACCATTTATCGCCTGTTCAACTGCTTTTTTAGCTTGGGCATTCGGTTCCAGATAAATCTGGCCGTCTGCAACGGCGGTAAATGCACCTGGCTGGAAAATTACTCCTGACGGTGTGTTCGGGAAACTCGGCGATTTAACGCGATTCAGAATAACAGCCGCTACGGCCACTTGACCTTCGAATGGCTCTCCGCGAGATTCACCATATACGGCGTTAGCCATAATTTTGATTTCGTTCTCCGACAGCCCCATGGAATTGGCTGAGCCCATATTGTCCTGCTCTTTGTCTGCCGTATTGTTGTTGTTGCCACCATTTCCTGAACCTTGATCCTTATGCAACGGCGTTTCTGTTGGCGACCATTGTTTTGAAGCATTGTAAAGTTTCAGCTTGGTTTTGGCTCCAACCACACCATCTACCTTCATACCGAATTCAGATTGAAACCATTTTACTGATTTCAGTGTGGTGCTGCCAAAATTACTGTCAATTTTACCATTGTAAAATCCCAAATACTTCAGTCGGCCTTGAAGCTCATATACATCTTGGCCATAACTTCCATATTTCACAGCATTGGTGCTAAAAGTGGGTAAGGACTTCTCTTCGACCTGCGGGGTACTTTGGTTTAGACTTTCGGTTGCTGTATTCCCAGGAAGCATATAACGAATTCCCAATGCGGACATCAGCAAAATAGCAGTGAAAAGCCATATGTTCATTTTTCGCATCGACTGAGCTCTACCTTTCTCTTGTGGGATTAACAGAATCGCTAAGGTTATTATGACAAGCATACTTCGTTCCTATGCACCAAATCAGACGATCATTGGACATCATGGCAAAACTTTAGTCCAATGGCATGCAAAAAGCCCTTAACCAATAAGGTTAAGGGCTTAAATTCGCTTGCATCCGCTGTGGATTACGAGCTTATTTTATTCTGTTGATACTGCTCCAGCGAGATCAATACTTCCCTTGGTTTGCTCCCCTCATAAGGACCAATCACGCCTCGGGCTTCCATGGAGTCAATCAAACGTGCTGCGCGTGTATAACCGACCCGCATTCGACGCTGCAGCAGAGAGACCGAGGCTTGCTTTGCCTCCAATATAATCTGCACCGCCTGTTCATATAATTCATCCTGTACTTCATCTGCTGCCTGAACGGAATCATCCACCTCAGGCACAATGGATTCGTCATACTGTGCTTCACCTTGGCCACGTACGTAATTCACGATATTTTCAACTTCCTCATCACTCATGAAAGCGCCTTGTACACGAACCGGCTTCGAAGCTCCCATTGGCATGAACAGCATATCTCCACGACCCAGCAGTTTCTCGGCCCCACCCATATCCAGAATCGTTCGGGAATCCACTTGAGAGGATACACCGAAGGCAATCCGGGATGGGATGTTGGCTTTAATTACACCTGTAATAACATCTACAGAAGGACGCTGAGTGGCAATAATCAAATGGATACCGGCGGCACGTGCCATCTGAGCCAATCGGGCAATCGCGTCTTCCACATCACCTGCGGCAACCATCATAAGGTCTGCCAGCTCGTCCACGATAACAACGATATAAGGCAACACTGCGGCTGGATTGTCCTTCATGAGATTGTTGTAACCTTCAACGTTACGTGTACCCGATTTGGAGAACAGCTCATACCTTTTCTCCATCTCAACAACAATCTTTTTGAGAGCAAGTGAAGCTCTTTTGGGATCGGTTACGACAGGTGCCATCAAATGCGGAATACCGTTATATACGTTCAGCTCGACCATTTTGGGATCGACCATCAGAAATTTCACTTCATCCGGCTTCGCTTTGTACAGGATGCTGGTAATAATTCCGTTGATACATACGGATTTACCTGAACCCGTCGCACCAGCAACCAGCAAATGGGGCATACGAGCCAGATTACCGATAATCGTCTGCCCGGAGATATCCCGTCCAAATGCGATAGTTACTTTGGATTCGGCATCCTGGAATGTGGCTGTCTCCATGACCTCCCGCATCGTTACAACGGATACCTCTCCATTAGGCACCTCAATACCTATAGCAGATTTGCCGGGAATAGGTGCTTCCATCCGGATATCCTTTGCCGCCAGGGCTAATGCAATATCGTCTGTCAGGCTTACAATTCTGCTGACCTTCACACCTATATCCGGTTGGATCTCATATCGTGTAACAGCAGGTCCTCTGACCACTTCAAGAACTTTGGCACGAACACCGAAGCTTTCCAGCGTTGCTTCCAGCTTGCGAGCAGTCTGCATATAATCCTTCTGGTCGCCACCCTTGCCTCCATTATTGGGCTTGGAAAGTAGTCGGAACGACGGAAGCTTATAAGGTTTCGGAGGTGGTGGTGGAGGCTTAACAGGTTGCACTTCCTGCCCCTCCGTATCCGAACCTTGAGCCGCATTGCTCAACGTAGATTCAACGTCTGAAATACCGTCCACAGCATCCATCACATCTGCTCCAGCATTCGCGGCTTCAGCCCACTCATTAGTATCCAGTATTTCATCTGAAACCTTGATTGGAAGCTCTTCTCCCTGCATATTAGCCGTTAGATCATCTGGAAAAGGATACGCATCATCCAAATCATCATCTTTACTCGCATCCTCTGCTCTGACGTGTTCAAAGAAGTCACGGATAATTGGAGCTGAATTAGTTCTTGATTGCACAGCAACAGCTGCTGGAGCCGTTGTATCACATGCGGTGATTGGCCCGTCTTGCCATGCATCTGCAAGGTTTTCCTGCTCTGCTCGGTAGACAACATGTTCCGTGTCTGAAGAGTCATCCTGATCCAACTCACGCTCAGCCTTCATCCGTTCCCGATCAGAACCCCATTTCCCAAATAATTGGAAAAATATAGGTGATTTTCGTTTCGGTAGCTGCTGATCATGCATTTCATCGTCATCATCTTCCTCGTCGTCCACTACTGGAACAGGTACCACTTTGCGGATATTCCCACTTTTCTTGCCCGCAGAGCTTGAAGCGGCACGGGTTGCCGGTCTAGCCTCCAGCCTTTTGTACATCGCACTTCCTGCATCCCATATCTTAGTTCTGAAAATTCGGATCAGATCGACATAAGAAAGATTGGTAATCAGCATGAAACTGATAATGAACATGACGATCATAATCAAACGTGCACCCAAGCTGCCAAACAACCACAAGAACAAGGCAAATTGCGCGGCTCCTATATAACCGCCGCTAATGTCCTTATTGAGCATGGAATCCCTTTCGCCTGGCGCAGCAGGCGTGAGCAGCTCGGTTTGCATATCATTATGTATCTGTGTAAGTACAGCACCAGGCTCAAGAGCTCCAACCGGTATAAGCTTCTGGTGCATGGCAGAGACGGTGCTCATCAGGGTTAAGGCGAACACCAGCAATACGAGCCCTGTCTTGCGCGTTGTCCAGCCGCTTGGCCATTTTCGATGAATCATCACCATTAAGCCATAATAGATCCCTATAAGCGGAATCGCAAAATAAAACTTCCCAAGCATTAATCCAAACATCTTGGAAAGCGATCGTCCTACGGTTGCTTCACCCGACAAAGCGATGACGGCAAGGGTTATAAGCACAATGCCGTAAATTTCATATTTTAAAACGCCGCTAAACGCTGCGGCCTTTTTTTTCCTCTTTTTTCTTCTGGCCAAAATCAGGTCACCCCCAGAAGAATATTATACCATACAAATATAATCCGTACATATGTTCTTTTTCTGCTCAATTTGTCTCATTTCGTCGTGTTATGTTGGTCCCGGGTTACCCGAAAGCGGAACGATAGATCCGGGCATATTGGCGGGATTCAGATAAGCTTCCAAGGGGCATTCAAGTAAACGTACAATGACAGCCTCATGTTCATTAACAGGTCTGACCTGCATCAATAACCCATTCATCTTGATCTCCCGGGTGTCTTCTCCCTCATTCCACATCCCTGACCATAGGAGTTCAGGTGGCATCACTGTGTATAGTGTCATTGGGTATAGCCCCCTGCCTGCAGCGTCTGTCTCTTGTCTCCGATGAGCTGATTCAACTGGGCAATGGCCTGACCAATCCCACCTACGGCATCCATCAATCCGTGTTTGACCGCATCAGCACTTCCCACAGCTGTTCCGATATCCCGGTTGAGTTCGCCTGTCTTAAACATCAGTTCCTTGAACATTTCTTCAGAGATATTCGAGTGCGACGTAACAAATCTGACAACACGTTCCTGCATCTTCTCCATGTACTCAAACGTCTGAGGCACACCAATAACGAGTCCGTTCATGCGAATCGGATGAATGGTCATTGTTGCACTACCCGCGATTAGAGAATAGGTTGAGGCAACCGCGATCGGAACCCCGATGCTATGCCCTCCTCCGATGACGACCGTAACCGTAGGTTTACTGAGTGAAGCAATCATTTCAGCAATAGCCAAGCCCGCCTCCACATCTCCGCCTACTGTGTTTAAAATGATCAGAATGCCTTCAATTCGCTGGTTCTGCTCTGCTGCAACCAGCTGTGGAATAATGTGTTCATACTTTGTTGTTTTGTTTTGCGGAGGTAAAATTAAATGTCCTTCCACCTGACCGATAATGGTCATGCAGTAAATGTTCGATTCAGCTGCGGGGGACTGCGTCTGTCCAAATTGCTGAATGGCTTCCGTCACAGGAGACATGGTCTTTTCCTCTTGTGCAGGTACCTCTGGTGCCTCGATGCTCGGTTGTTCCGATTTCGGTGTTTGCTTGTTTTTCATGTATTCGCTCATTCGATTACTCCCCTTCTCCAGAAACATGTAATGTATTTCCTTAGTATGGGGAATGTTCCAGCTGACTTATACCCGATTACTCATCAATTTCTCCTTAATCTGGTGTAGGACCAGAAAACAACAAAAAAAGCCCCTTCTCTACGAGGAACCGTCCAATATTACTCGTAGAGAAGGGGCGACTGTGTGCCTGAATTTATGTTTTTGTTTGATTTATTTTAAACTTCCATAATGATTGGCAAAATCATCGGTCTACGACGAGTTTGCTCATACAAGAAGCGTCCGAGTGCATCTTTAACATTCGTTTTGAGTGAAGCCCATTCGTTAACGTTCTCACTCATCAACTTCTGCAATGTGCTGCTGACGATGCGATTGGCTTCATCAAGCAGTCCTTCCGATTCGCGTACATAGACAAATCCACGAGAGATAATGTCCGGACCGGAAACAATTTTGCCATCCTGTTTGCTCAGCGTTACCACGACAACCAGAATACCATCCTGCGACAGCAATTTACGGTCACGCAATACGATGTTACCTACATCGCCTACACCCAAACCGTCGATCAACACGTTACCTGCAGTAACTTTACCTGCCTTACGTGCTGCTCCGCCTTGAATTTCAACCACTTCACCGATATCCGTAATGAAAATGTTATCCGGATCAATGCCTACAGATTCAGCCAGTACCGCGTGGCGGCGCTGCATACGGAATTCACCGTGAATCGGCAGGAAATATTTCGGTTTCATCAGGTTAAGCATCAGTTTCAGCTCTTCCTGGCTACCGTGACCAGATACGTGAACGCCACTGTTTGCACCGCTGTAATGCACGTTGGCACCCAAACGGAACAGTTCGTCAATCGTACGGCCTACATATTTCTCATTACCTGGAACTGGTGTTGCTGCGATAATTACGGTGTCTCCAGGTAGAATATCTACCTTACGGTGAGTGGAACGAGCCATACGTGTCAACGCTGACATCGGCTCGCCTTGGCTACCTGTGCAGAGAATTACTACACGATCAGCAGCCATTTTGCCTACTTCTTCGGGCTCAATAATCATGCCGTCTGGAATCTCAAGGTAACCCAGTTCAGAAGCAATACCCACCACATTTACCATACTGCGTCCAATAACTGCGACTTTACGTCCAGTTACTTCAGCTGCATTGATAACCTGTTGAATCCGGTGTACGTTGGAAGCAAATGTTGCTACAACGACACGTTGGCTTGCTTTGCGGAAGATGTCTTCCAGAACGATACCCACATTTTTCTCCGAAGGTGTAAATCCAGGTTTCTCTGCGTTGGTACTATCGGACAAGAGGGCAAGTACGCCATTCGTTCCGATCTGAGCCATACGCTGGAGATCTGCATACTGACCATTGACTGGAGTGTGGTCAAATTTGAAGTCACCTGTATGAACAACTGCGCCTTCCGGTGTTTCGACACATACGCCGACGGAATCCGGAATACTATGGTTAGTAGCGAAGAACGTTGCTTTTAATACAGAGCCGAGTTGAATCTCGGAATCCGCATCAATCAGGATGCGCTTTGTTTCACCCAGCAAATTGGCTTCTTTCAGCTTGTTCTCCACAAGTCCGAGAGTCAGCCTTGTTCCGTATACCGGAACATTCAAGTGTTTCAGAACATATGGCAGACCACCGATATGATCCTCATGTCCGTGAGTCAAAATAATCCCTCTTACTTTGTCACGGTTTTCAGTCAGATAAGAGATGTCAGGAATGACAATGTCGATTCCGAGCATATCTTCTTCCGGGAATTTAAGACCAGCATCTACGACTACAATGTCGTTCGCGTATTGGATGACGTACATATTTTTACCAATCTCGCCTACGCCGCCCAAAGCAAAAATCATCAGTTTATCGTTGTTATTTTTCTTAGACAAATGAATCTAAACCTCCTATGGTAGTTGGACGTCGTACCTTATTATTTTATTGTAAGTTAAGAAAAGCAGTCCATCACACCCATGCCCGTAAATAGGGATGAATGCAAAAGAGCACCTTTATTCACGATATTTGGAAGAAGTTCTTCGAAGTTATTCCCCTTCACCCACAAGATGGATTCTGAAATGATCCTTCTTAGCCGTTCCTTCCTTTTTCACCATAAAGCCACACCAAGAAACGATGTCGCTTTCAATTTCAAAAAAATACCGCACCCAGTCACTTGACATCATTATACATGATTAAAAACAAAAAAAACAAGTCACTCTCTCGTTAACCCCCACGTTTGCCCACAGTTGTGAAAAGAAACTTAACAATCGCCGTCAAAAAAAGAACCGCCTCCTCTTAATGCGGAGCGGTTCTTCTGTCATTTTTATAAGTTTATAAAAGTTAACAATTTTAGTTCCATATCCGCATGTTTACTCGTTAAACAGCGTACGAATAAACTCTTGCTCATCCTCTGTTGGGGCAATAAGCGGAAGGCGTACGGATCCTACGTTCAGACCTCGCAATGTAAGAGCGTATTTCACCGCCACAGGGTTCGGTAAAGGCTGCGGGCACTCGAATAGGCCTTTGAACACCGGAAACAACTTCTGATGAATCTGAGCCGCCTGTACAGGCGCTCCACCGAAGAAGGCATCAATCATTTGTTTCATCTCAGCGCCTACCACATGACTAGCAACGCTAACAATCCCATAAGCGCCTACAGCAATGGCGGGCAAGCCAGCAGCGTCATCACCGGAATACACCTTAAAATGTTCCGGTGCCCCCGCAGAAATCTGCGTGACTTGCTCCAAAGATACACATTCCTTCGTAGCTACAATGTTAGGAATCTGAGCCAAACGAAGCGTTGTTGCAGCCGAAAGACTGGCTGCGGTACGCCCAGGAACGTTATACAACATAATTGGCAGTTTCGTCGCGTTAGCGATCGCTTCAAAATGTCTATACATTCCCTCTTGACTTGGTTTGTTGTAATAAGGAACAACCAGCAAAACGCCATCTACGCCAGCACGTTCAGCGTCCTGAGTCAGATGGATTGAATGGGCGGTGTTATTGCTACCTGTTCCGGCAATGATTTTGCACCGTCCAGCCGCATGTTTTACTGCGAATTCGAATAGCTCTACTTTTTCTTTGTCGCTTAGCGTGGGAGATTCTCCAGTTGTTCCTGAAACAACGAGCGTCTCAGACTTCTGATCTTCAATCAAATAGTCTATCAGACGTGCAGTTTCCTCCCAATGGATCCCCCCTTGTTCGTTGAACGGAGTGACCATTGCTGTAATCAATCTTCCAAAGTCCAATTCGATTCCTCCTTCAAAACAGGTCCGGCTCGCTGACTTCGGCCTCCCTACAAGTGAAGTTCGAATGAGGCGTGAAGTGCCCTCAGAGCTTGAACCATATCTTCTTTTTTCACAAGTACCCAAATCGTTGTATTGGAATCTGCAGATTGCAGGATCTGGATATCCGCCAGTGTCAAGGACTCCACGATCCGTGCCATAATGCCTGGCACTCCGTTAATACCTCCACCAATGACGGAAACTTTGGCGCAGCCGGAAAGGCTTTGCGGTTTAAGACCAATTTCCTGCAGTACCTGTATAGCTTTCTCGGAATCACTATCGAAAACGGTATAGACAACTCCCAAGGGGGTAACATTAATAAAATCTACGCTAATTGAGTTCTCAGCCATCGTTTTGAACACTTTCAGCTGTAAACGATCTGCACCGCCCGGCACTTCCACCGTTATTTGCGTAACATTACTTACATAAGCAATCCCTGTTACATATCGGTCAATTATGCCTGTCTGCACGTCCTGGAATCCTTCTGGATGCGTAACCAGCGTCCCTTCGCTATCAGCAAAGGTAGACCGTACACGCACTGGAATCTGGGATTGCATTGCAATCTCGACTGCACGTGGATGAATTACCTTGGCCCCTTGATGAGCCATATTACATATCTCGGCATAGCTCACAACAGTCAACGGGCGAGCATCTTCCACGATCCGTGGATCTGCTGTCAATATCCCATTTACATCCGTGTATATGTCCACCATCTCAGCGTGTAATGCTGCACCAAGAGCTGTTGCCGACGTATCGCTTCCCCCACGACCAAGCGTCGTAAAGTCACCGTTCTCAGTCTGCCCCTGGAACCCTGTAACAATGACAACACGCCCAACCTGAAGCTGCTCCAGCACACGAACAGGACGGACATCCAAAATTCGGGCATTCCCGAAATTGTCGTCCGTCACAAAACCTGCTTGTGCACCGGTCAGCACTGTAGTTGGAATGCCTTCATGTTCAAGCAAACTGCTCAAAGTCGTCGCAGATATAATTTCACCACAGCACAGCAGTAAATCCTTTTCGCGTGCAGATAGTGCATTTCCGTTCTGTGCAGTCCAATCCAGTAGCGTATCTGTAGCATAAGGATCGCCGCGGCGACCCATCGCAGACACAACGATGACCAGACTCAAACCTGCTTCAAGTTCACGTTTAACATGACGGAGCACATGCTCTCTCGCCTGAACGGTAGAGAGAGATGTACCTCCGAATTTCTGTACCATGATGCGCATCTTTATTCCTCCATTTGTGTACGCAAGAAGACTGGACACGGGTCAATTCAACAAATGGATCACCCTAGGGAGCGTTCCGATGCGATAATTTCAGCAATTTATACGGCATTTCATGCCGCTCCTCTTTGAAGATTTTGTGTAACCATCCCCAAATGAAGGCCGCGGTTGTTATCGAGATCATGACGCACACGTTTCCCGTGCACTCATCCCGCTTGCCTGACCTAATCGTTTGCAAGCAGGAATGCCCTTTTGATGAAAGGAACGTGGGCACAGGTAGCTGTTCATGCCAGCATAACGTCCCCATGATTTTCTTTGTCTCTCGAACCAGCTTCATTTCTTCAAGCGTATAACCGTTATCCCCGTAACTAATTCTGTACAGAATCATGTCTGAAAACATGTTACGTTGGACCCAAGAAACTATTAAGCCTGTGCAGAACGCTGCACAATCATTGGCTGCAACTGTTTACCTTCAAGCGCGCTCCAGCATGCCTCCGGAATCAGCTCCATTTTAGCCACTAACGAGTTTGGTTTTTTCACCGGGTCATCCTGCCCAAAGGGCACGAAATACAGATATTTGGCCACAAGCAGCTTGGCGATGTTCGCAGCATTCAACCCAAGACCGTCATTTGTGGAAATAGCGAGTACTAGCGGACGCTGATTTCGCATCTGGGCTTTGGCTGCCATTAAAACAGGACTGTCCGTCATCGCGTTAGCCAGCTTACTCGTCGTGTTGCCTGTGCATGGAGCAATTACGAGCACATCAAGCAACTTGGAAGGACCTAACGGCTCTGCCTCAACAATTGTAGAAATGATATCATTCCCCGTTATATCTTTCAACTGTTTTTGCCAATTTTGCGCGGTCCCGAAGCGTGTATCCGTAGTCAGAACCGAATTAGAAATAATCGGGACAACATTGGCACCTTCGGCTACAAAGCGGCTAATCACCGGCATAACCTCTTCAAACGTACAATGAGAACCTGTAATTGCGTAACCTACCGTTTTTCCCTGCCAGTTCATTGTTCAACCTCCCGTGCATTTTGTTCTTCCAAAAGCAAACGGATTAAAACGTCGGCAATAATGCCGCCAGCCGTTTTGGGAGCAACAATGCCGGGGAGGCCAGGCGCAAGCAGCGCTTTGATACCGCGTTTTTCGGCATACCTGAAATCACAGCCGCCAGGAGCGGATGCGAGGTCGATAATGACTGCTTTTTGCGGCATTTTGGACAGGATTTGCGCTGTGATTATCATAGTCGGTATCGTATTAAAAAGCAAGTCAACATCCCCGGTTTGAGCGGCCAAATCCGTTGTCATGAAAGGCTTCCAGCCCATTATCGCTGCTCGAGCAGCATCCTCTTCACGCCTGATTCCTACCCGTACATTTGCTCCAAGTCCCTGAAGCGTTTTGGCCATTGTGAAACCTGTTCGACCCAAGCCAAGCACAATACATTCCGAGCCGTGGATCGTGAAGTCCGTCTCCCGAATCGCCATGGCAATGGCGCCTTCGGCTGTCGGAATGGAGTTGTAGAGCGCGATATCATCACGATCAAGTACTTCAACAAGCCGCAGACCATTTTCCCGGCATAGATCACGTAAAAAAGGCTTCGCCATGCCAGTGAACACAATACAATGCTCCGGCAATGCCGCAACATGTTCCTTTTTCAAAAAAATTGAAGTATCACTGAACGAAGTACTCACTTTACCCTGATCATCACACCCGACAACAGGAAGTACCAGTACATCTGCCGAAGCAAATACATCATCCTCCAACTCCTGATGTTCAATACCCGGAATGGAATACTCCAGCTTATCGAAGCCCACCACGCTTACCGTAGCATCCAGCTCTGCGCACTTTTGAATGACTTCAAGCTGCCGTGCATCTCCGCCCATGACTATAATCCGGACACCGGTCAGCATCGGGACGTCACTCCTTTCACCACATGTATGCCTTATCGTATGCAGTGGCCCACAGCGGGGTGAAACAATTAAATTCAAGCATCCAAAGAAACATGGCTTCTAACGTTCAAAACAGAAAAAAGAGCCGCCCCGGTGGGGACGACTCTTCCAGAGCAAGCTCAGTAAATTAAATTATGAAACTCTTTTTACATCATATGCGCCGAACCAGGATCATTTCGGAACCGTTATTTACCGGTATGACCAAATCCGCCTTCTCCACGTACCGTTTCCGATAGTTCAGCTACCTCTGTTAATTCAACTGCTGGAACGGTTTGAAAGACGATTTGGGCAATACGCTCCCCACGAACAATTGTGAATGGCTCCTGACCCAGGTTGATCAAAAGAACCTTAACTTCACCGCGATAATCGGCATCAATGGTGCCTGGTGTATTCAGACAGGTAATCCCGTGTTTGAAAGCCAGTCCGCTGCGAGGGCGAATCTGTGCCTCCAATCCAGCTGGCATCGCCATTGCGAGTCCCGTAGGAATCAAAGTTCGCTGACCTGGCTGCAGCACTACCTCTTCCTGCAATGCCGCAACTACATCAAAGCCGGAGGCCAGCTCTGACATTTTTTGAGGCAATTTAATATCTTCATTGCCCGGTAACTTTTGAATTTGAACGTAATGCAACAAAATCATCCCTTCTTAATCCAGCGATCGTACGATCCGAAGCACCGACCATAGCGAGCGCAAACGGCTCAGCAAACATCAGGTCCAGCACAGCATTAATATCGTCCATCTTCACTTCTTCAATTTTAGCAATCATTTCGTCCAGCGTATGGTGTCTGCCCAGCATCAGCTCGTTTTTGCCCAGGCGGTTCATTCGGCTGCCCGTGCTTTCCAAACTGAGGATCAGACTGCCTTTCAGCTGTTCTTTTCCTTTGCGCAGCTCATCTTCAGATAAACCATTTACAGCCAGATCGTGCAGAACCTCTTTGGTCAGATCCAGCACTTCCTTCGTCTGTTTCGGCGCTGTACCTGCATATATGGTGAAGAGTCCACTATCGGCATGCGAACTATGATACGAATAAACGGAGTAAGCCAGACCACGTTTCTCCCGAATTTCCTGGAACAGTCTGGAGCTCATTCCTCCGCCTATCGCATTGTTTAGCACGACCATAGCGAACTGAAGCGGATCTCCAATTTTACATCCCGGGAACGAGATACAGATGTGATTTTGTTCCGTTTTCTTTTTGTGAAAGAGTTGTCCGCTCTGGAACGCAGGCAGCGTGACTTGTTCAGCTACACCGTTGACATCAAAAGCACCAAAATGCTTTTCCATCAAATCGATTACACTGTCATCAATATTACCAGCGATACTAATAACGGTATTCTCAATCGTGTAGTGCTCTTTCATATATGCACGCAGATGGCTGGAATCCATCGCCTTGAGGCGCTCTTCGGTACCCAGAATCGGATAAGCCAGCGGATGCTCACCATAAGCGGCCAAAGCCATAAGATCATGAACCATGTCATCCGGCGTATCCTCATACATCGATATCTCTTCCAGAATGACGTTTTTCTCCTTGAGTAATTCACCATCATCCATTTTGGAGCGGAAGAACATATCCGATAACACATCCACTGCTATTGGCAGATGCTCATCCAATACTTTGGCGTAATAACAAGTGTATTCTTTCGAAGTGAACGCATTCACGTTACCACCAATTGCATCGAACTGCTCCGCAATCGCCTTGGCATCATAACGATCCGTTCCCTTGAACAACATGTGCTCAATAAAATGGGATACTCCGTTGTTTGCAGGCTGCTCATTACGAGAACCTGTCTTGACCCATATTCCAAATGACACGGAACGACAGGTCGGAATCTGTTCCATAACAACTCTGAGGCCATTGCCCAGCTGAATTTTTTTCACGGTTGGCCCTCCTACATCTCTATAATTGCCTAGATTTCAACGCGAGATCGAAATCGACATTTGGTTCCAACTGTTTGATATTAACAAAAAAACATCATTCACTCAACCGCTGAACCCTTCAATCGCTCGGATGACAACGTTTGACTAACGGTTCCAAGCGTCAAACCCTTGGCCCGTATGGAATCAATCATTCCTTTTAGAGCTCCTGAAGAAGCAGCCGTAGGATGCATTAGAATTAATGTGCCGGCTTCCACGTTTTTGGCGATCTTGGCGACAACAGAATCAGAACTCGGTTTGCGCCAATCCACGGTATCCAGAGTCCAAAGTACCGTTTGCAGTCCCATGCCGGAAGCAATGTCGACTGTTTGTTGATTAAAATCACCGGATGGCGGAGCAAACCAGTGGTTCTCCACACCCAACTTTTCTTTGAGCAGATCCTCTGTTTTACTGATTTCCAACTTGGCCCGCTCCGTACTCAACCGACTCATGTTTGGATGTGAGTATGCGTGATTCGATAACTCATGTCCACGCTTTTGGATTTCTTTGGCCAGTTCCTCGTTTTTGCTCAACCAGCTTCCATCCAGAAAAAAAGTAGCTTTGACTTTTTCAGCATCAAGCGTATCTAGCATCGGGATAATGAATTCATTGCCCCATGCTACATTTATCATAAATGATACCATGGGTTTTTCGGGATTTCCCCGATAAATCGGGTGTGCACCCAAATCTTTAAGCTGAATTTCAGGTTCAGTCTGCCGATAGACATATGCTATCTTCGTATTCAGCGTCCCACCAAGCGCCTTGCGATACGTGGCCTCCACATCGATCTCTATCCCGTTATACCCGGGTATCGCTTTCCAAACCCGATCCACCCTGGCATTTACCGGAGCGATTTTCGTTTCGGCTGCTTTATCCCGGATCGCCGACAACAGCTGATCTTCTCCGGTTGCCTCTTTAAACATATCAAATGCATTTTGCGTGCCTGGCCCATCACGAATTTCCGTAATGTATGTACGTACACTGCCCACTTGTCCGATCAGTATGACAGCTGTCATGCCTACCATGACAGCCGCCAGCATTTTGGATTGGTTTTTCACAGCTCCATCCTCCCGCCGTCTTTGTCCCCATCATATGAGGACAAGGGCAAGAATATGAATAAAACAGGCTGTTCATGTAAACGATCTTCAAAGCTGGATTCAAAGGCTTTAATGGATAAACAAGCGATTTCAAAAAAAGTATTTAAACGATAAAAAAAGAGCCAGAAATTCACATTCTGTCTCTTCATTCAATCTATCTTTTAAAAAACGATGGCACGCAGCCTAGGATTGAGCCGGAGCTTCGGCAGTCAATACAGCTTTGCGGGACAAGTTGATACGCCCTTGTGGATCAATTTCCGTTACTTTTACCGTAATGGAATCACCAATGGCAACCACATCTTCCACTTTAGCAACACGCTCAGTGGACAGTTGAGAGATGTGTACCAAACCTTCTTTGTTCGGCAACACTTCAACGAATGCACCAAACTTCTCAACACGTTTTACTTTACCGACATAAATCTCGCCGACCAGTACTTCGCGCACGATCCCTTCGATGATCGATTTGGCTTTATCATTCATCTCTTGGTTGGAAGAAGCGATAAAGACACGTCCATCCTGTTCAATATCAATTTTAACACCGGTTTCCTCGATGATTTTATTGATAATTTTACCACCTGCACCGATAACATCGCGGATTTTGTCCGGATTGATATGCATTGTTGTAATTTTAGGGGCGTATTGTGACAATTGCTCACGTGGAGTTTTCATCACTTCAGTCATTTTGCTCAAGATGTGCATACGGCCTTCTTTGGCTTGAGCCAATGCTTCGGACAAAATTTGACGATCAATACCATCGATTTTGATGTCCATTTGAATAGCTGTTACACCATCAGGTGTTCCTGCTACTTTGAAGTCCATGTCACCGAGGTGATCTTCCATACCTTGAATATCACTCAGAATGGATACATGATCTCCGTCTTTGATCAGACCCATAGCTACACCCGCTACTGGAGCTTTGATTGGTACACCTGCGTCCATCATAGCCAATGTGCTGGCACAAATACTTGCCTGGGAAGTAGAACCGTTGGATTCCAGTACTTCGGATACCAAACGAATCGTGTATGGGAAGTCCGTTTCGGAAGGAATTACTTTGGAAAGAGCACGCTCACCCAGAGCACCATGTCCGATTTCACGACGGCCTGGAGCACGCAGTGGACGAGCTTCACCTACGCTGAACGGCGGGAAGTTGTAGTGATGCATGAAACGTTTCGTTTCTTCAAGACTGATTCCGTCCAAAATCTGAACATCACCCAGTGCACCAAGTGTACAAATGCTGAGCGCTTGTGTTTGACCACGAGTGAACAGACCTGAACCGTGAGTACGTGGCAGCAGGGAAGTATCACATTCAATTGGACGGATCTCAGCGAGTCCACGTCCATCCGGACGAACTTTGTCATGTGTGATAAGACGGCGCACTTCTTCTTTAACGATATCGTGCAGCACTTCTTTTACATCTTTGAGCAGTTCAGGAGTCTCAATATACTTCTCTTCGAAGTGAGCAACAGTTTCGTCATTCACAACATCGATTGCATCCTGACGTGCATGTTTCTCAGCAATTTTAACAGCTTCAACCAGACGAGCACTGGCGAACTCACGTACACTGCTGTTAACTTCAGCATTAACGGTATGCAATTTCACAGCCATTTTCTCTTTACCAGCCACTTGTACGAGTTGTTCAATGACCGCAACAATATTTTTGATCTCGTCATGTCCGAACATGATTGCTTCAAGCATTACTTCTTCCGGAACTTCGTTCGCTTCAGCTTCAACCATCATGATGGCATCTTTGGTTCCTGCAACAACGAGTTCAATCTCACTTATCTCAAGCTGTGCAATCGTTGGGTTGATGATGAACTCGCCATCAATACGTCCAACTTTCACGCCACCAATCGGTCCGCTAAATGGAACATCCGAAATGCTCAGTGCAGCCGATGTACCAATCATGGCAGCAATTTGCGGTTCGCAGTCCTGATCCACACTCATAACGATATTAAGAACTTGTACATCATTACGGAAACCTTCCGGGAACAAAGGACGAATCGGACGGTCTGTCAGACGGCTCGAAAGAATCGCTTTCTCACTCGGTCTGCCTTCACGTTTAATAAATCCACCTGGGATTTTACCTACGGCATACAATCTTTCTTCATAGTTTACCGTTAATGGGAAAAAGTCCAGATCTTTAGGCTCACTTGATGCTGTTACGGTACACAATACAACGGTATCTCCGTATGTTACCTTAACGGCAGCATTAGCCTGCTTGGCCAAACGCCCTGTTTCAAGCGTAAGCGTTCTTCCACCAAGCTGCATTTCAACACGCTGTTCCATGAAATCCCTCCTTTTAATCGTTCCTAACACAATGGATTCTGCATTTTCACAGTATTTCCTGCTTGTCCTGCATTCATTAACTCCACAGCAACATGCTCACTTGCAAAACAAAAGCTCCTTGCGGAGCCGTCAGCTACAAATATATGGCAACATGTTCATCTACAAAACAACCCGGCTGTAAGCTCCGCTTGTCCTTTTAGACAAAGGAATGACGGATAACAGCCAGGTTGATTTAGAAAACATGTACGATAATTAACGACGCAATCCGAGTTTTTCGATCAGTGCGCTGTAACGTTTAACATCTTTGTTTTTAACGTAAGCCAAAAGCTTACGACGTTGACCTACCATTTTCAAAAGTCCACGACGTGAGTGGTGGTCCTTCTTGTGCGTACGCAAGTGGTCTGTCAAACTTTTGATGTTTTCCGTAAGGATAGCAACTTGCACCTCAGGTGATCCAGTATCGGACTCATGAGTTTTGTGCTCGTCGATCAGTTGTTGTTTACGTTCTTGAGTCAATGCCATCCTATTCACCTCCTTCATTATAATCGCCATTAGCCTCGTCGCCGCCGGTGAGAGCAAGCAACCAAGCCAAGGTTATTTGTTGTCTCAAACGACAACGTAGTACATTATATCATAGTTGCCCAGACAAAGTAAATGTAAACCTGTATTTTATCCTGGACCTCAAGATAACAGGCGGGCGGCGGTTAATGCATCTTCACGAATCTGACTGATCAATGCATCAATGGATTCAAACTTCCGTTCTGCACGAATGTAGTGAACGAGCTCAACCTTTAATTCCTGATCATATAACAGCCCATCAAAATCAAGCAAGTGCACTTCAAACGTAGGTTTCATCCCGCTTTCGTGAAAGGTAGGTTTCACACCAAGATTCATGACGCCACGCAGTTCCTGCTCCCCATACTGCACCCGAACAGCGTAGACGCCTTTTGCTGGCGTAACATAATGATCCGTGAGTTCAAGGTTAGCGGTAGGAAACCCAATGGTCCGTCCACGTTTCTCTCCATGAATCACTGTTCCCCTGATGCTGTAAGGTCGTCCGAGCCACTGACTGGCTTCGTCCATTTCTCCCCGCTTCAACAGGCCACGAATAAGAGAACTGCTCACCTTCTCCCCGTTTAACAGGAATGGAGGTACCGTTTCCACCGTCATTTGGCCTTCTCCCAATGTGCGAAGAAGCTGCTCATCTCCTGCTCCCTTGTGACCGAAGCGGAAGTCAAAACCAACTACGGCTGTTCGAGTCTGAAGCGGAAGCAGCAGGTCATGTGCGAATTGCTGCGGCGTCAATTTTGAAAACGACTCATTGAATTCTACCACATAGAGTACGTCTACACCCATTTCAGACAGGATGTCTTCTTTATCTCTCAAGGGAGTAAGATAACCCTCGTAATCCCCTTTGCGCATAACTTCCTTCGGATGAGGATGAAAGGTCATCACCGCTGCCTGCATGCCCGTTTCGCGTGCAATGCGGACAGCTGACAAAATGACACTTGCATGTCCGAGATGCAGCCCGTCAAATTGGCCGATCGCGAGCACTTGGGGTTGTGTGCCCTGAACAGCCGAATGTAACGTCTGCGGATAGGTTAGCATTACGGTTTTCACAATCATTCACCTGCATTTCACTTGATAGGCCAGGCTTGAGTACCACCACTCAAACCAGGAACCTCTTTATTCCGGTAAAAAGACTTTAACAGCTCTCACCGTTGCTTTCAATTCATCCCGCTCAAATATCCCCAGAAACGTCCCATCCTGATCATATAACCGCAATAGACCAGGTTGCTCAGCAGGCGGTTCGAGCAAACGCGCCGACAATTTCTGGCCTTGAAGTGCTCCCTTGGCCTGATCAGCACCAACCTTATGTGCCGGAATGGAAGAAATGGCTTCATCAACCGGAATCAGCACCTCGGCTAACGTTCCATCCATCATGCGTTGTTCCACTTCTTCAAAGCGGAGGCAGTGTTCTGCGGAAATGCCAGCCGATATCGTGCGCTCCAATTGTAGCATTGTGGACGGATATCCTAATTTCCTGCCGATATCCACACATAAGGTTCGAATATACGTCCCTTTGGAACATAGAGCACGAAACGATATATCCGTGGTGTCGCCTTGTTTCTCAATTCCTGTCAATTCCAGTTCATAGATCGTAACTTCACGACTTTTGCGCTCTACCGTTTTCCCTTCACGAGCAAGCTCGTAGAGACGTTTCCCATCCACTTTGACCGCCGAATACATAGGTGGAACCTGAGAGATGGTACCCAGGAATTGTTCCAGCACATGCTGAACCTGCTCCTGTGTTACCTCAACAGCCTTCTCTGACCGCTCAATAACCTCACCCGTCATATCCTCGGTGTCTGTAGACAGACCCAGTCGTAGCGTTGCCAGGTATTCCTTGGGGAGCTCCTGCATGTACTCCACCACACGTGTTGCCCGTCCAAGGCAGAGTGGAAGTACGCCAGTAACTTGCGGGTCCAATGTGCCTGTATGACCAATACGTTTCATTTTGAGAATGCGACGCATTTTGGCCACAACATCATGAGACGTAAATCCCGCTGGTTTGTACACCGGAAGTACGCCTTCAAATGGTTTTACCATTGAGTATTCACCTGCTTCAGCACTAGTGCGACGATATCTTCCAACTTACCTTCCACGCGACATCCAGCAGCGAGGACATGTCCGCCTCCACCAAAGTTCTGTGCAAGCGAAGCAACATCAACCTTGCCAGCCGACCGAAGAGATACTTTTACGGCATTATCATTGATCACTTTGAAGAAGATACCCACTTCCACACCTTGAATGTTACGCGGGTAATTGACTACCCCTTCAAGATCTTCATTGGCTGCACCACAAGCGATCATATCTTCTGGCGTAATGACTACCCAAGCAATTTTGCCATCGTCCGTCATTTGCAGACTTGAGAGTGCCTGATTCAATATACGTACTTGGGGAAGCGTCACCTGCTCTAGTAAAATTTGTGCGAGATAAGGCCCGTCCACACCATGTTCAAGCAATTTGGATGCGGTGGTCATCACATTAGGACTCGTATTGGCATAGCGGAATCCACCTGTGTCTGTTAGCAATCCTGTATATACTGCTGTAGCCACATCTTTATTCCATTTCACTGGGAAAAGATTAAGGAAATCAAACAGAATTTCAGCCGTTGCTGCCGCGTCTGGCTTAATGATGTTTACTGTGCCATATGCGTCATTCGTCGGATGATGATCAATATTTAAAATGACAGCATCTTCTTCGAAATAATGACGAGTCAGACCTACTCTGGAAAAGTCTGCACAATCCACACAGATTATCGCTTTATATTTCCGCTCCGGTGGTTGTTCGGTCATGTTCACGATCTTGCCAGCTTCCCACAAAAAATGCATGCGCTGAGGAATTTCACCTTCATTAATCATCGTGAATGTCTTACCCAGACATGACAGCAGCCAGCCCACCGTTACCGTCGAGCTGACTGCGTCACCGTCCGGCTGTACATGCGACACGACCAGGTAATCATCATGCTCCAGCAGAAATTGCTTTCCGTCCTGAAGCGCCTGTTCATAAGTGTGCATTGCCGTCTCCTTTATTCTGTTACTTGGATTCGTTCTTGTCGGTACCGATATCACCAAGCAGCTTCTCGATCCGGCTGCCATATGCGATGGATTCGTCGATCTTGAATATCAACTCGGGAACATGTCGAAAACGGATACGCTTGCCCAGTTCGGTACGCAAAAATCCATTTGCTTTGGCCAGCGCTTTAAGCGAGTTATCCTTTTGTTCCTGTTCACCGAAGACACTCAGATAAACCTTGGCTTGCGACAAGTCCCCTGTTACTTCGACTCCCGTTACGGTAATAAAGCCGATACGAGGATCTTTCAGTTCAGATTGGATGAGCAGACTTAATTCTTTCTTGATCTGCTCGCTCACTCTACCTGTACGAACCTTAGCCATTGTTGTTCACCTCATGCTTCCTTGCTTATCGTTGTACGGTCTCCATAATGAAGGCTTCAATAACGTCGCCCTCTTTGAGATCATTGTATTTATCCAGCGTGATACCGCACTCGTAGCCTTGGGCTACTTCTTTGGCATCATCTTTGTAGCGTTTCAGGGAATCCAGCTTGCCTTCGTAAAGGACGATGCCATCACGAATCACGCGTGCTTCCGCGGAACGGGTAATTTTACCCGAGGTAACCATACATCCAGCAATGGTACCCACTTTACTGATGGAGAATGTGCTCCGAACTTCAGCATGACCGATTACTTTTTCTTTGTAGATCGGATCAAGCATACCTTTCATCGCTTGTTCAATCTCTTCAATAACACTGTAGATCACGCGATGCAGACGAATGTCTACTTGCTCTTGATCTGCAGTCGATTTCGCCTGGTTATCAGGACGAACGTTGAAACCGATAACGATGGCATTCGATGCAGCAGCCAAAATGATGTCGGATTCTGTAATCGCACCAGCGCCGCTGTGAATGATTTTCACGCGCACACCTTCAACTTCGATTTTCGCAAGGGAACCTTTCAATGCTTCAACCGAACCTTGTACGTCACCTTTAATGATTACGTTCAGATCTTTGATTTCACCGTCTTTGATGTGCTGGAACAGATCATCCAATGTTACACGTGTGTTAGTACCCAGATCGGATTCACGTTGTGTAATTGCACGTTTGTCAGCGATGGAACGCGCTTTACGCTCATCCTCAAACACCATGAACGGATCACCCGCACCTGGAACCTCAGTCAGACCGGTAATTTCTACAGGTGTTGAAGGTCCAGCTTCTTTTAAACGGCGACCTTTGTCATTCACCATCGCACGTACGCGACCGAAGCAGTTACCTGCGACAAAAGCATCTCCGACTTTCAGTGTACCGTGCTGCACGAGAATACGGGCAACTGGGCCACGTCCTTTATCCAGCTCGGCTTCGATCACTGTACCACGGGCACGTTTGTCCGGGTTCGCTTTGTACTCGTTCACTTCTGCAACGAGCAGGATCATTTCAAGCAGACCTTCCAGTCCCATTCTTTGTTTCGCCGAAACGTTAACAAAGATGGTATCGCCGCCCCACTCTTCCGGAACGAGTTCATAGTTGGTCAATTCCTGTTTTACTTTATCCGGATCTGCACCCGGCTTGTCAATTTTGTTGACAGCTACGATAATTGGCAGCCCTGCAGCTTTAGCATGGTTAATTGCCTCAACCGTTTGTGGCATAACACCGTCATCAGCAGCTACAACAATAATTGTAATATCCGTAACCTGTGCTCCACGTGCACGCATAGCGGTAAACGCTTCGTGACCCGGTGTATCCAGGAACGTGATTTTTTTGTTGTTAATTTCTACTTGATAAGCACCGATATGCTGTGTGATACCGCCTGCTTCTCCGCCTGTTACATTCGTTGAACGAATCGCATCAAGCAATGTTGTTTTACCATGGTCAACGTGACCCATGATCGTAACTACTGGTGGACGAGATTGCAAGTCAGCAGGCTCATCATTCTCTTCCAGAGTTTCGAAGCGGTCATCTTCAAGGACAATTTTCACTTCAACCTCAACACCGAACTCTCCAGCAAGCAGCAGGATGGTTTCGATATCAAGCTCTTGGTTAATCGTTGCCATAACACCCATTGCGATGAGTTTTTTGATAACTTCAGAAGCATCTTTATGGAGCAACTTCGCTGTTTCACCAACAGTCATGTCACCACGCACGATGATTTTCTTAGGTGTGTTATCAATTTTCTCACGTTGTTGGTACTGTTGTTGATTTCTGTTGCGGTTGTTCTTGCCACCACGGTTACCGCGGAAGTTGCCGCCACGGTTGTCGTCATAACGACGTCCACCGCCACCGCTGTTTGAACGATTGCCGCTATTGTTGTTGTTATTGCCTGAATTACCTTGGCCGCCTCTGCGTTGGCCTTGTCCCGTGCTCTGTCCTTGGCCACCAGTACGGTTGCCGCCAGTGCCAGTGTTGCCACCGCTGTTTGGGCCAGCACTTCTTGTTTGACCGCCACCACTGTTCGTTGGACGTTGACCCGTACTTTGCGGACGGGATGCTGTGCTGCTTTGTCCACCTTGAGCTGGTCTTGGACGATTACTCGATTGTCCTCCTTGGCTTGAGCCTTGGGAAGAATTCGTTCTGTTGCGGCTGTCTTGGCCGCTAGGTCTTTGGGAGCCATTGTTATTGTTTGAATTTGGTCTATTGTTCATACCTACCTGCTTTTCCTGTTGTATTTTTGTTTGTACGGGACTACCGGATGTGTTATTGCTTTTCGGCGTGTTCACTCCGCCGGCCGGTTTGTTGCTGTCCACTGTTTTGTCACTGCGCATTGACGAAGTAGCAACGGATTTTGCTTCGTTGTTTTGTTTGGAAGCCGCAGTAGATTTTATATCTTTAAAAAATTGTTCCACCTTACCGACTGAACCATTCTCCATGACACTCATATGATTGTTTACGGGAATATCCAGCTTTTTAAGAATGGTTATAATTTCTTTACTACTCATATTAAGGGACTTCGCATATTCATAAACTCGCAATTTATCCTTGTTTTCCTGTTTACTCAATATACTCCACCTCCGACATTATACCGACTTGCTTGGAGATCATTTTTGCAAACCCTCGATCCGTTACTGCAAGAACAACCCGCGTTTCTTTACCGATACTTGAACCCAGACTATCCCGGTCAAATCCGATCACCAGTGGAACTTTATATGTCCCGCATTTGTCGCGAAATTTCTTTTGTGTATTGGCCGAGGCGTCACCCGCAACAATAACCATTTTAGCTTCGGAAGAACGGATCGCTTTAAGTACAATTTCTTCACCTGTTACAAGTTTGCCTGCACGCATGGAGAGTCCCAGATAAGACAATGTTTTGTTATTCATCATGTTCACGCTCCTGTGCTGCTATGAATTCGTCCTCTACCGCGACAAAATCAGCTGCCAATTGCTCATAAATTTCCGGTGAGACTTTGCCCTTTAGCGCCCGATCCAAAGACCGGTTTTTGAGTGCAAGCTTAAAACAGGACTCTTTGCCGCATAAATAGGCACCACGTCCGGACTTTTTGCCAGTCAAATCGATTAGCACTTCATCCTCTGGCGTTTTAACGATACGGATCAGCTGCTTTTTGGGCATCATTTTCTGACACGCCACACATTTGCGCAGCGGTACTTTTTTGGTTTTCATACGTTAGCGCCCCCCGTGCTTTACTTTAGTCGACGGAGATGGAATCTTGGTGCATTTCCAAAGAAGAATCTTTCTCTCTGCCGAATTCCTGTTCCGCCTGGCTCTCGCTCTTAATGTCGATTTTCCAGCCGGTCAGTTTGGCTGCCAATCGGGCATTTTGACCTTTGATCCCAATGGCGAGGGACAGCTGATAGTCAGGAACAATAACCCGAGCCATCTTTTCTTCCTCAAATACTTGAACTTCCAATACCTTGGAAGGACTAAGTGCATTAGCCACATATTCGTCTACCTGGTCGGAGAAACGAACGATGTCAATTTTTTCACCGCGCAGCTCACCCACAATGGTCTGCACGCGCATTCCCTTAGGACCTACACATGATCCAACCGGATCAACTTCCTCATTGCGGGAATGAACGGCAATCTTGGAGCGGAAGCCCGCTTCACGTGCGACGGAGCGAATCTCGACTACACCGTCAAAAATTTCAGGTACTTCCAGTTCAAAGAGACGTTTCAGCAAGCCCGGATGGGTACGGGACAAAATGATTTGCGGCCCTTTGGTCGTATTCTCGACCTTGGTGATATACGCTTTAATACGGTCACCATGAACAAACTTCTCGTTCGGCATCAATTCGGTCAGCGGTAAAGCCGCTTCGATTTTGCCCAGATCGATGTAGATATTGCGCAAATCCTGACGCTGCACCACTCCCGTAACGATATCTTCTTCCTTATCAACGAAAGCGTTGTAGATCAGGCCGCGTTCGGCTTCACGAATCCGCTGTGTAACTACCTGTTTGGCAGTTTGTGCGGCGATACGTCCGAAATCACGCGGCGTAACTTCAATCTCCGCAATATCTTCCAGCTGGAAGTGTGGGTTGATCTCTCGTGCAGCAGGCAATGAAATTTCGGTACGTGAATCCAGGACTTCTTCCACGATCAATTTGCGGGCATATACCCGGATAACACCCGTATTGCGGTTCATGTCAACACGCACATTCTGGGCGGTGTTGAAATTACGCTTGTAGCTGGAGATAAGCGCTGCCTCGATCGCTTCAAACAGCACATCCTTGCTGATCCCTTTTTCCCGCTCCAATTCATTCATTGCTTCAATAAAATCCATACTCATGAATGTTGATCCCCCTTTCAAACATGGCATCTCATACGTAAAACGGCGAAAGGCTCTAAACTCATGAGCACTTTGCCGTTATCGTGAGATGTGTCTTTTTTCATTAATAAGTGAACAAGGCACTTAAAACAGAATGGCCAGGCGCGCACTCGCAACCTTGTCATAAAGAATGGCATGCTGTTTCTTGCCTGCTTCGATCACAAGTTCCCCGTTATCAAAGGAAAGCAGCTTGCCTTCAAATTCCTTTATTCCATTTACCGGCTCGTAGGTTGTAACAAATACATTTTTGCCTACGGATTTGGCAACATCCTCTGGTTTTTTCAGTGGACGCTCCGCACCGGGAGAAGACACTTCAAGGAAATAGATGGTTGGAATCGGATCGTTCTCATCCAGCTTGGCGCTCAGCTTTTCGCTGATCAAGACACAATCATCGATGTCGATGCCACCCTCTTTGTCGACATACACCCGTAAAAACCAGTTGCTGCCTTCTTTGACGTATTCGATGTCAACCAGCTCGAAGCCTTGTTCGTTCAAGTAGGGTTGGATCATTTCTTCCACGGTAGATTTAATGTTCGTTGTGCTCAAAACCGATAACCTCCAACTTAGGTTACACCAGCAAATAATGACTGGCAATTTCTTCATTACCCAAGATTCTTGTATACCAAAGACTAAAGAGTGGGTTTCCCCACTCTTTAGAAATTCGTACTATCTCGTTCACTTCAAAAATTATAACATAGTCTGGTAATAGTGACAAGTAAGCGATCATTCAGGCATTTTGGTTACTAATGAAGAAAAATTTCGTAATCACATCACAGACCAACATTGGATACGCAAAATGTCATTTTAGAACAGCGATAATTGATTGCTTTCCGGCAAACCACGGAAGCATCCCATACCAGTCAACAGCTCAACAATCGTTTTACTTGCTTTGGACTTCTGCTGGAAATCTTCAATCGACAGGAATTCTCCATGCTCCCTTGCCGCAGCGATGTTGCGTGCAGCATTATCCCCGATTCCTCCCAATGCAGAGAACGGAGGAATGAGTGAATTACCGTCAACGATAAACTTCGTCGCTTCCGAACGATAGAGATCAATCGGTTTGAGCGAGAATCCGCGTGCTGCCATTTCCAGTGCCATCTCAAGGACGGGCAGCATGTTTTTTTCTTTTGGCGGTGCTTGGAAACCTAATTGTTCAATCTCTACGATCTTCCGATAGATGGGCTCATAGCCCTGACATACCAATTCTATGTCAAACTCATCCGCACGAACTGTGAAGTATGTCGCGTAGTATTCAATGGGGTGATACAGCTTGAAGAAAGCTGTACGCACTGCCGAGATAACATAAGCGGCCGCGTGGGCCTTCGGAAACATGTACTGGATTTTAAGACAGGAGTCAATGTACCATTGCGGTACCTTGCAATTTTTCATCTCATCAATCCACTCTTGCGGCAAACCACGCCCCTTACGCACACTCTCCGTAATTTTAAAGGCCAGACTGGCGTCCATGCCCGCCTTATAGATCAGGAACAACATGATATCATCCCGGCAACCAATCACCGTTTTGATGTTACACGTTCCATTTTTGATTAGATCTTGTGCGTTACCGAGCCATACCCCCGTACCATGAGACAATCCGGAGATCTGGAGTAAATCGGCAAAAGAAGAAGGCTGTGATTCGACAAGCATCTGACGTACAAACTTCGTGCCCATCTCTGGTACACCAAAGGTGGCAACAGGTGAACGAATCTGCTCCGGCGTAACGCCCAGTGCCTCCGTTGAGTTGAACATGCTCATTACTTTAGGATCATTCATCGGAATCGTCGTTGGATCGATGCCCGTCAAATCCTGCAGCATCCGCATCATAGTTGGATCATCGTGCCCCAGAATATCGAGTTTTAGCAAATTTTCTTCGAAGGCGTGATAGTCAAAGTGCGTTGTTTTCCACTCCGCATTAACATCATCGGCCGGGAATTGTACAGGCGTTACATCTTCCACTTCAATATAGTCTGGTACAACGACAATACCACCGGGATGCTGTCCGGTACTACGCTTAACCCCTGTGCAGCCGGATGCAAGACGATTCAGCTCAGCCCCGCGCCATTTCTTATGATGCTCTTCCTCATATTTCTTGGCAAAACCGAACGCCGTTTTCTCAGCCACTGTACCGATCGTGCCCGCACGGAACACACTCTTTTCGCTGAAAAGCACCTTGGTATAGTTATGCGCATGCGGCTGATAATCACCCGAGAAGTTCAAGTCAATATCGGGAACCTTGTCCCCTTTAAAACCAAGGAAGGTCTCAAACGGAATATCCTGCCCTTCGCCTTTTAGTCGGCCTCCACAATCAGGGCATTCTTTCTCCGGAAGGTCAAATCCACTCGGTACACTGCCGTCGAGGAACCACTCACTGTGTTTGCATTCCGGATTCACACAAATATAGTGTGCTGGCAGCGGATTAACCTCGGAAATACCCAGGAAAGTAGCAACGACAGACGAACCAACGGATCCCCGGGAGCCGACAAGGTAGCCGTCCTGATTTGATTTTTTAACCAGTCGTTCCGAGATCAGATAGTTGGCAGAAAAACCGTATTTGATGATTGGCTTCAGTTCTTTCTCAAGTCTCGCCACAATGACTTCCGGCAGTTCCTCACCATAAATGGACTTGGCGGTATTATAGCAAGTATTGCGGATTTCATCGTCCGCACCTTCCAGGATTGGGGTAAACAGCTTATCCGGGAACAGTTTGATTTCCTCAAATCGATCCGCTAATTCAACCGTATTTGTAACGACAACTTCGTAGGCTTTGTCTTGGCCCAGGTACTGGAACTCTTCCAACATTTCATCTGTCGTTCTTAAGTGAGCATCCGGTTTACGCTGATCCTTGAGCGGGCTAAAGCCTGTAATTCCATGAATGGTAATATCCCGATATAGCTTGTCGCGCGGCTCCAGATAATGCACGTTACCTGTAGCTATGACAGGTTTCCCCAATTTTGCACCAATGTCAACAACTTTGCGAACCGCGAGCTTCAATTCCTCAGGTGTAGCCACCAGCCCTTTGTCCACCAAGTGCATATACATCGTCAGAGGCTGGATCTCCAAAATGTCATAGAAGTGAGCGATCTCTTCTGCCTCTTCAAGTGATTTGTTGAGCACCGCCTCGAAAAACTCGCCTTTTTCACAACCGGATAAAATAATGAGGCCTTCACGCAAATTGATCAGCTTCGATTTTGGAATACAAGGTACCCGTTTGAAGTGCTCCGTATGAGAAAGGGATACCAGTTTATAGAGATTCTTTTTGCCGACATCATTCAAAGCATAGATTCCGCAATGGAATGGACGCGTATTCGAGAGATCAACACCCACATAATCGTTGAGCCGATCAAGCATGGTCAGGCCTTTCATCTGGAAAGCATCATTAACCAATCCATTCAGTATGCCTGCGAGTGCAATCGTATCATCAATCGCCCGGTGATGACTTTCCAGTGCTACTTTATATTTATCCGCCAGCGTATTCAGACGGTGGTTCTTCATTTTTGGATATAACAACCGTGCCAGTTCCAATGTATCAAGGACAGGGTTCGGAAGCTCAGGCATACCAAGCTGTTTCAGTGAAGCCTGAATAAAGCCCATATCGAATCGCGCATTATGCGCAACCAATACGCCATCTCCGGCAAACTCTACAAAGTCACGGATAACCGGTTCTAGCTCAGGTGCATCCTTCACCATATCATCGTTAATGTTGGTCAACTGCTGAATGTTATATGGAATGCGCTCATGCGGATTTACAAAGGTAGCAAAGCGATCAATCTCTTTTCCGTCCTCTACCTTCACTGCCGCAATCTCAATGATTTTGTTCTGGGTTACCGATAGACCTGTGGTCTCAATATCAAAAACAATATACGTCGCTGATTTGAGCTCCAATGGCTGCGGCGCCAAAACAACAGCAACCGAATCGTTCACCACATTGGCCTCAAGGCCGTAAATCATTTTAATTCCGTTTTTCTTGGCCGCTTTGGACGCCTCCGGATACACCTGCACACCGCCATGGTCACTTACCGCGATTGCCTTGTGTCCCCATTCCGCTGCAGTCTTTACGTATTTGTCGATCGAAGTTACGGCATCCATTGTACTCATTGTGGAGTGCAGATGGAACTCAACGCGTTTCTCAGCTGCATTATCCTTACGGGATGGCGGTGCCTTTACTTCAACCAAATCTGACGGAATCATAGCAAGTTCCGGGATTTGCATAAACCGGTCGTATTCTACACGTCCACGGACTTTTACCCATTTTCCATTGGCGAGCAAGCTGAGGATTCTGACATCCTCTTTTGTTTTGGCGAACATCTTCATTTGCATGGAATCCGTGAAGTCCGTCAAATAAAACGTAAATAACGTATTTCCGTTACGCAATTCTTTGCGATCAAGTCCAAAGACCGTTCCCTGTAACGTAACCTTTTTCTCTTCATCTTGAACTTCCTGCATAGGTACAGGTGGTTCTTTGATCTCATATCCCATTTGTAAGCGAACATCGCCCTGTTCTTCCTCTTCAGGCATTTCCGAGTCCACTTCGCTCATCATCTGTTCGATAACTTGAAGCTCTTCTTCCCGCTTCTTGAGCTGGAATTGCTCCATCGCCTCTTTGTTGCTCTCAACCTCACCAACGAGCAGTTTGACCCGCAAGGGCACTTGAAAATACTTATCATAAAAGGTTGTTATTGCCTGATCAATCTGCTTCTTCTTCGCAAGCTCCATCGACATGGCATCACTCATGGTCAATTGCAGCAGATCTGCTTCACATTCAAACTTGGTGCGATTCATCCAACCATTCACGGATGGAATCTCCCGTGTAACCCACTCTAGGAACAGATTCCAATACTCACTGACAATATCACCAATCTCGACCTTATCACTATATTTGAAACCAAACGTAATCTTGGAAATATGATTCATTTTCTCCTGGATATGCAGGCAAAATGTACGATAGATTGGAGCAGGAACCAAAGTATCCTTTGCAATCACAATAGTCCAATCGCGGTTGCTACGGCTTGTCTCCACCCGTTCAATCCATCCATCCAAAAAGTAGGGCTCTATCAGGCCAGCCGGAAGCTCCGTCTGTTTCATCAACAACTCAAACCGTTTTCTCTTCTCCTCGAATCCACTCATCGTGTTCCTCCTTGTACCCCCTTCAAACAGAAAAAGCCTCTGCATTCAAAAATGTCCCCGATCCGAACCCGCACCGACTCATTTTATCCGACAGAAGCTCTCCATTCCTTACTCTTACGGTGAATAAGTGCAGTTAGTCATGTCTTCCTGACCTAGTACGCTCTTGCAAACACAACCGTGTGCTTCGCTTGTTCACCACAAGCCAGGCACGTATGCTTTTCTTCCGCAGGCTGGAAAGGAATATTCCGGCTTGTTGCACCTGTTACTTCTCTTACTTTATCTTCGCAAGCTTCTGAACCGCACCATCCAGCCAGTGTGAACCCGCGTTTGTTTTCCATCAATTCCTTCATCTCATCAAGCGTATCGACAGAGTAGAAGTTGTCCGACATAAACGTGCGAGCACGTTGCAGCATATCGGCTTGCACTTGAGTCAGCATCGTCTGGATTTCTTCCACCAGATTCGCTTGTTCAACAACCTTCTTCTCTCCAGTAATCCGGGAAACGAGAACACACACACCATTCTCCATATCACGCGGACCAATCTCAAGACGAATTGGAACACCACGCATTTCGTACTCGTTAAATTTCCAGCCTGGACGAACATCACTGCGATCATCCATTTTCACACGGATTCCCGCTTGTTTCAGTTCAGCGAACAACTCATCCGCACGGCCTACAACGGCATCACGCGTTTTTGGAGGTCCAATCGGAATCATAACCACTTGTGTTGGTGCTACTTTAGGAGGAAGAACCAGACCACGGTCATCCCCGTGAACCATAATCAATGCACCGATCAGACGTGTGCTTGTTCCCCACGAAGTGGTGTGAGCCAATTCCAGTACGTTGTTGCGGCTAAGATACTGGATCTCAAATGCTTTCGCAAAATTCGTACCCATATAATGAGAAGTTCCGGCTTGAACCGCACGTCCATCCTTCATCATCGCTTCGATGGAGAAGGTGTCTACAGCACCTGCAAATTTCTCGGATTTTGTTTTCTGACCTGTAATAACGGGAATTGCCAGATATTCTTCCACAACTTCGCGGTAGATTTCAAGCATTTTCATCGTCTCTTCGCGTGCTTCTTCTTCGTTCTCGTGCGCTGTATGGCCCTCTTGCCACAGGAATTCACTTGTACGAAGGAAAGGCAGTGTTCTCTTCTCCCAGCGAACCACGTTAGCCCATTGGTTGATCAGTACTGGCAAGTCACGATACGACTGAATCCATTTGGAGTACATGTGACCAATGATGGTTTCGGAGGTTGGGCGGATTGCCAGACGCTCTTCCAGCTTTTCTCCGCCTGCTTCCGTTACCCAAGGCAATTCAGGGTTGAACCCTTCCACATGTTCTTTTTCTTTTTGGAAAAAGCTCTCGGGAATGAACATTGGGAAGTAAGCATTGCGATGACCGGTTTCACGGAAACGACGGTCCATCTCATCCTTGATGTGCTCCCAAATTTCGAAGCCGTCTGGTTTGAAAACAATACAACCGCGTACGGGTGAATAGTCCATGAGATCAGCTTTTTTAATAACATCAATGTACCAGCGTGAGAAATCCTCGCCCTGAGGTGTAATTTCAGTCACGAACTGTTTATCATTTTCCTTTGACATAAGACTCCAGCGTCCTCCCATAACGACTAGCTCTGAATAGTCAGAGCTAGTCAAACCATAATTATCCGTTAATTAATCGTAATATATCATTATATGTTACTGCCAGCATCAGTACAAACAACATGGCGAAGCCGACAAAGTGAACCATGCCTTCCCGGTTAGGGTCAACGGGTCTGCCCCGCAGCCCTTCAATTCCGAGGAATACAAGACGGCTTCCATCCAGCGCCGGAATTGGCAACAGGTTGAAAATACCGAGGTACAGACTCAAGATAGCTGCCCATCTCGTCAACTGCTCGATCCCCTGCTTCGCAATTTGGCCTGTAACTTCAAAAGTACGCACAGGACCACCAATATCATCCATGTTAAACTGATTGATCAAGTGCTTGAAGCCCTCAAAGATCACTTTGGTTGTATCGACCATCGCTATCCCTGACACCTTGAAGGTTTCTACAAATCCAACGGATCGGGTTGGTAACGTTGGTACAATGCCTACTTTCCCGCCTTCTTGTCCTTCTACGGCACGAGGTGTAATCGTTATATTAAACGTTTCATTTCCCCGACGCAGCGTCCATTCCATCGGTTTGTCTTTGGAATCAGCAATCATCGTCACCATTTTTTGCGAATCCGTACCAATAGCAGTACCATTGATTGTTTCAATGATATCTCCCTTTTGCAAATTCGCCTTGTCGGCGGCTCCACCTTCAAGCACTTCACCAATTTCCAGATTTTTCGGATTTTCAACGACAACACCTGCCATTTGCGCATATACGGCAAACAACACAAATGCCAGGATGAAATTCATGAGTGGTCCGGCAAAAATAGCCAGGGCCCGCTGCCCCACCGTTTTACTGCCAAATTGGCGATCTTTCGGTGCAATCTGGGTTTGTTTGCCTCGACTTACCAACATCGCTTGCGGATGTATCCGGTATTGCTGAATTTCTCCATCCACATCGAGTTGCAATTTCAGCGCAGTCTCCATATCTATGGAGATCACTTCACCACGAATTACATTTTTCCGGTTATCCAATTGATCGAGGTAGATCATTTTGACTTGGTCATCAGCAGCTCTTACTGCAATGGTCTGACCTTCTTGAATCTCTACCAGTTCCGGGTCTTCCCCAGCCATACGTGCATATCCGCCAAAAGGCAGCAAACGCAGTGTAAACTGGGTCTCGTTTCTTTTATATGAGAACAATTTGGGACCAAAACCGATCGCAAATTCCCGTACAAGAATACCGGCGCGTTTGGCAAAATAATAATGTCCCCATTCATGAACCGTCACGATGACAAAGAACATGAGCACCGTTAGAAATACCACTTGTATGGTTTCCAATCCCTATCCATCCTCCTTCACGGCACGAACCGCAGTCTGTCCCTTTAGATTATCATTATTCTCTGATGCCGCACAAGAGAATCACTTCTTCCATTTTATCTTGAAAAAAGAGATCAAAGACTGAGCGCAAGTTGACGGCTCTCCTGATCACATCTTGCGATTTCCTCCAGATCAGGCTCGTCCACATTGCGGTGTGCTTCCAGCACAGAAGCAATAATATCCTCTATTTTAAGGAACGAAATCTCTTTACGCAAGAAGCGGGCTACGGCAACCTCGTTGGCTGCATTAAACGCCGTTGTTGCGGTTCCTCCCATTTTACCACACTCGTACGCCATTCTTAAACAAGGGAACCGTTCCATATCCATCTCACGGAAATGCAGCTTGCTCGCTTGCGCTAAGGATAAACGTTTCGCAGGTGAAGGCAAGCGGTCAGGATAAGTCAGTGCATACTGAATGGGAACACGCATGTCCGGATTACCAAGCTGTGCAATAATACTCGTATCATTGAACTCCACGTAGGAATGAATGATGCTCTCCGGGTGAAGCAACACATCAATCTGATCATAACTTAGACCAAACAGCCAATGCGCTTCAATAACTTCCAGACCTTTATTCACCATCGTCGCCGAGTCTATCGTGATCTTCGAGCCCATGGACCAATTCGGATGTTTGAGCGCATCTTCCACGGTAACTTCCTTTAACTGTTCACGAGTCAAATGACGGAAAGATCCTCCAGAGGCCGTAAGCGTAATTCCCATCACACGTTCACGAGGCTCTCCATTCAGGCATTGAAAGATAGCCGAGTGCTCACTATCTACAGGCAGAATCGGTACCCCTTTTGCAGCCGCTCTGGCAGTAACAATGTGTCCCGCTGTAATTAGAGTCTCCTTATTAGCCAGCCCAATCTGTTTGCCTGCATCAATAGCAGCCAAGGTTGACTCAAGCCCAACACTCCCCATTACAGCAGTAACAACCGTATCTGCATCCGTTCCGGCAGCAACTTCCACCAGTCCTTCTTTACCATAAAAAAGCTGCGTTTCAGCAGGTAAGTGCGGAGCCACGATTTCGGCCAGCTCTTTCGAGCCAACGGATACCTTTTTGGGCCGGTAGCGCTTCGCTTGTTCAATCAGCAGTTCTATATTTCCCCCAGCAGCAAGCCCCTCTACTTGAAAGCGTTCGGGATGCATATCGACTACATCCAGTGTCTGGGTTCCAATGGAACCCGTTGACCCGAGAATCGCAATTTTTTTCATGCCGCACCTCATCTTTATTTATCCAATGCCTATGACGAACATCTCGTCATGTGGCTTGTGCTCATCTTTAATAGGGCAAAAGCATTAGTATATGTACGAATGGAAAAACGACAATCCAGCTGTCGCACCGATCCAGAATACCGCCATGCCCCGGGAGCAGAGTGCCGGAATCTTTGATGTTATACACACGTTTGTAAGCAGATTGGATCAGATCCCCCATCTGTCCCACAACCGCGCATGCAATCCCAATCCATACCGCTCTTTGCCAAGACAACAACCCGTCTGACACCCATGCAAAAACAACAGAAGTGACTACCGCGATTACAATCCCGCCCAGCGCACCCTCTACTGTTTTGTTAGGACTAATCGAGGGCCACAATTTGTTCTTTCCGATCAGTTTTCCTACAAAATAGGCACCAGCATCACTTGCCCATATGGAACCTAACAGCAGGAATGTCCAGAACAATCCATGATGCAAATGTCTGGATTCCGCAATGTAATAAAAACCGATTCCAATGTACATTACTCCCAGAAAGAGCATAGCTACTGTGTTCACAGAAATCTTGTTTTTAGTTACAACAGAGGCTGTCATTAAAACCAGCATCACAATCCAGCCAATCTGGAATAACGTTAGCGGTCTGGCTTCCCAAACCATTTCCCAAGGAAACACAATTGCAAAGATACCTGCATAACCGATTAGGGCTACACCTGAAAAAGGCTGTACCCCGGTCATTTTCACAAATTCATAATAACCGATGAGAGCCATAAGCAATACCAAACCATGGTACCAGGGTCCGCCCAGCATGCAAAAACCCAAAAACAACACACCTGCTATGATTCCAGTCGTTAATCGCTGTTTCAACGGCTTCATCCTCCATCTATTTCAAACCGCCGTAACGCCTTGTTCTGCGCTGATATTCGGCTACTGCTTCAAGCAAATGCTTTTTGCCAAATTCGGGCCAGTATATATCCGTAAACCATAATTCGCTATATGCAAGCTGCCAAAGCATGAAATTGCTTAATCTCAACTCTCCGCTCGTCCGGATCAGCAAATCCGGATCAGGCATATCCCCAGTGAGCATATGTCTGTCAATGAGTTCAGGCGTAATATCCTCTGCCGATAGTTCCCCCGACTTTACCTGCAGAGCGATCTGTTTGACACAGTCTGTCATTTCGCGACGACTTCCGTAGTTCATTGCAAAATTCAAAACAAGCCCTGTGTTATGTTCCGTAAGACGTATAGCTTCACGCAAAGCATTAATGGTATGAGAAGGCAAATGCTCCTCCTGGCCCATCATACGAATGCGTACATTTTTTTCTATCAGTTCATCTAGCTCTATCGCCAAAAATTCTTGCGGAAGCCGCATCAGAAAATCCACTTCTTCTTTTGGACGCGTCCAGTTTTCTGTCGAAAAAGCGTACATCGTCAGATATTTGATGCCCAGTTCATCCGCCGCGATGGTCGCACGTTTGACAGCCTTCATCCCATTCTGGTGGCCAGCTATTCGCGGGAGACCCAAACGTTTCGCCCATCGTCCATTGCCGTCCATAATGATGGCGACGTGCTGCGGGATATTATCCTCGGATATAGTCAGCGTTTCCTGCTTGTCAGCCCCATTCCACCACGACCGAACCCGTTTGATCATTCCTGTTCCTCCAAAATCCCTGAAGTTTCTTTACCTGAAGCTTGGAAAAAGAGACAAAACCCCACCGTATTGGAGGGGCTGCGCTTGTCTTACACTTCCATGATTTCTTTTTCTTTGGCAGCGAGTACCTTATCGACTTCAGCAATAAACTTGTCGGTCGATTTTTGGATGTCGTCTTGATGTCTCCGGGACTCGTCCTCGGAAATGTCTGACTTCTCCATTTTTTTAATATCATCATTCGCATCACGGCGAATATTACGAATGGCTACTTTACCTTCTTCACCGAACTTTTTCGTCAACTTCACAAGTTCTTGTCTGCGTTCTTCCGTAAGTGCTGGAATGGACAGACGAATCATCGTTCCGTCGTTCGCTGGCGTAAGGCCAAGATCGGATTTCATAATTGCACGCTCAATGTCCCCCATAGAGGATTTATCCCATGGCTGGATCATCAGTGTCCGGGAATCCGGTGTACTGATATTAGCCAATTGGTTGAGCGGTGTCATTGCACCGTAATATTCCACTTGAATCCGGTCGAGAAGAGCCGGAGTTGCACGACCTGCACGCAAAGTGGCAAGATCACGTCGCAACGCTTGAATCGCTTTATCCATACGTTCTTCGGCATGTTTTTTAACCGCTTGTGGCATTAATCTACACTCCCTTTAACGATTGTCCCGATGCGTTCACCAAGAACAACACGTTTGATGTTACCTTGTTCCGTAATGGCAAATACGATCAACGGAATGTTGTTGTCCTTACAAAGTGAGGACGCCGTTGAGTCCATCACACCAAGATCTTTGTTAAGTATATCCATGTAAGTCAACTGATCAAACTTGACAGCTGTGCTGTCCTTAAATGGATCTGCTGAGTACACACCATCAACTTTGTTTTTGGCCATCAAAATGACTTCTGCTTCAATCTCCGCTGCGCGCAGTGCTGCTGTTGTATCGGTGGAGAAGAACGGGTTACCTGTACCTGCTGCAAAAATAACGACCCGGCCTTTCTCCAGATGACGAATAGCTCTACGACGAATATAAGGCTCTGCAATTTGTTGCATGGCAATCGATGTCTGTACGCGTGTAGGCACTTCAATCTGTTCCAGTGCATCTTGCAGTGCGAGCGAGTTCATAACCGTCGCCAGCATCCCCATATAATCCGCAGTCGCTCTGTCAATGCCGTTTTCGCTACCGGCAATTCCACGCCAGATGTTTCCGCCGCCACATACGATAGCAACCTGTACACCTAGTTCAACCACTTCTTTTACTTGCTGGGCAATCGACGAGATCGTCTCTGCATCAATACCGTAGCCGTTTTGACCGGAAAGAGACTCTCCGCTGACCTTTAAGACAACACGTTTAAATACTGGCTGTTCCAATTATTCACCCTCCACTTTGAATTGAACCCCCTGGGCGTTCAACCAACAAAACTTCTCGCGCATGGCCTCCTGCTTAAAAAGAAAGGAACACAGTTGTGTTCCGCTCTTTTAGGAAAAACGTTCAACCGGTAAGGCATTGTTTTCCTGGGATATAAGGGAGTAGCGCTTCGAAGTTTCATCATTCTTATATCTTCGAAAATCATTTCTGCTTGCCGGTTTGAAAAACGTCTTATTTGTTCACTTGGGACATAACTTCTTCTACGAAGTTATCTACTTTTTTCTCAAGACCTTCACCCAGTTCGTAACGAACGAAACGACGGATGGAGATGTTTTCACCGATTTGGCTAACTTTTTCGTTCAACAGTTGGGAGATCGTTTTGTCTGGATCTTTAACAAAAGTTTGCTCCAACAGGCAGAATTCTTCGTAATATTTACCAATACGGCCTTCAACCATTTTTTCAACGATTTTTTCTGGTTTGCCTTCGTTCAAAGCTTGAGCTTTCAAGATTTCTTTCTCTTTTTCCAGCTCTTCTGTAGGAACTTCTTCACGAGTGACAAATTTCGGGTTCGCTGCTGCGATTTGCATAGCGATGTCCTTAACGAAATCTTTGAATTGGTCTGTTTTACCAACGAAGTCAGTTTCACAGTTAACTTCTACCAGTACACCAATACGGCCACCAGCGTGGATATAAGATTCTACAACGCCTTCAGTTGCTGCACGGCCAGCTTTGCTTGCTGCTGCTGACAGACCTTTTTCACGAAGCAATTCAGCTGCTTTCGTGATGTCACCGTTTGCTTCTTCTAGTGCTTTTTTGCAATCGAGCATACCTGCGCCCGTTTTTTCACGGAGTTCTTTTACTGCACTCGCATTAACTGCCATTATTAATTCCCTCCAAAAATAAGTAATTGTACGTACACTCTAAAAAAAGGGCAGTGAGAGGTTATCCACCTACCAACCACCCTTTTCATTTAATTCATTAGATATGTTCGAATCTATTAAGCGGAAGTTTCTTCGCCTTGGTTAGCTTCGATAACGGCATCAGCCATTTTACCTGTCAACAGCTTAACGGCGCGGATTGCGTCGTCGTTACCCGGGATAACATAATCGATCTCGTCCGGATCGCAGTTTGTATCAACGATACCTACAATTGGGATACCCAATTTGCGAGCTTCCGCAACAGCGATACGCTCTTTGCGTGGATCGATGATGAACAGGGCGCTTGGCAGGCCTTTCATATTTTTAATACCGCCGAGGAATTTCTCCAGGCGATCTTTCTCTTTGCGAAGCAAGATTACTTCTTTTTTAGGCAATACAGCGAAAGTACCGTCTTCTTCCCAAGCTTCCAACTGTTTCAAACGATCAATACGTTTTTGAATAGTTGAGAAGTTAGTCAGGGTACCGCCGAGCCAACGTTGGTTAATGTAGAATTGACCAGCGCGTTCAGCTTCTTCTTTAACGGAATCTTGAGCTTGTTTTTTCGTACCCACGAAAAGAATTGTACCATTCTCTCCTGCGATTCCTTTAACGAAGTTGTAAGCCTCTTCGACTTTTTTCACTGTCTTTTGCAAGTCAATGATATAAATTCCGTTTCTTTCAGTGAAGATATAACGATCCATTTTTGGGTTCCAACGACGAGTTTGGTGACCGAAGTGTACCCCAGCTTCGAGAAGCTGCTTCATGGAGATTACTGCCATCTTCACACACCTCCTAATATGGTTTTATTGTGTCCTCCGCCGGCATCATTTTTCGCCAAGACTCTCCATCAGGAAAGCACCCTCAACAAAATTAGCACATGCGTGTGTTTTAACACCGTTATCTAATATATCATAACTGATTGCCTGATGCAACAGTCTTTCAAACTAAAATGCCTTGTACAAAAAAGCGCTCTTTTCAAACAAATTCATATCCGTTGTAGCGGTGCAAAACCTGTCACAATCTATAAATAAAAAACCGTCCTTCTGAGCGAACTCAGTTTGACGGTTCTTTTGTAATCTTGGCAATAATGGATTTGAAGCTTTCGCCCTTCTCCAGGTCATAGGTGCCTACTTGTATTTTGGTATTAATTCGCTCAGCCCTGCCAGCCTTTATGAAAGCTTGTGCACTATCGACAATCCCGGCTTTCTCCAGATTACCCGCCACGATGGCCAGACTGTTGCCTGAACGTACTTTGAAAGATACTGTAGCCGCAGCTTCAGGATTGTTAGGCTTTGACGGCTCAGTCGTCTTGGGCTGATTGACTTCATTCTGGTTTCCGCTTTTATTGGTGGCAGGCTGCTGTGGAGTCTCGGGTTGCTCCGGTTCCTCAGCTGACTTTGCCGCTTCGGGGGCCGTTGCCGTTTTCCCCTGCAGTTCGCTGCTCTCCTGTTTCTTCTTCGCTACCCACTCAGTTTCTGTATACAGCTCATCATCGGAAGCTACAAGCTTCATATCCATACTCTTCGCCGCCGCTTCAAGCTGTTCCATGGTCAGGTTGGCTGTAGCTACATCTGGGTCAAGATTACTCTCAGACAATGCGTTTTGTCCAACCGTTGCAAGCTGCAGCAATACCGCACCAACAATCATGCCACTTCCAAGTCCAATCCATAAGGAGCGCTTGTCCATTTCTTAGCTCTCCTCCCGTTCTGCCAGCTGTAAAATCAGCTGTACTTCTCCACGTTGTATGCCTGTCTGCTTGGCAATGGCATCCACTGACTTTCCTTCAGCATATAAATTAAACAGCTCTGCATATCGATCCTTAATGGAATCACGTACAGGCTTCAATTCTTGCTCAGTGGCTTGCTGCACTGTTTCTGACGCCTGTTGGGCCATATCTGCTCGCACACTGTCTACAAGCGCCTGAGCTTGCAATCCGCTTGTGCTATGTACCGGATTTATATTGGAGGGTGCGTCTGTTTGTGTCGTTTTACTTTCTTCCAGTTGATCCAACCTCCGCTGTAATTCCTGAAGCTGAGATTGCATACGCTGATCTGCAGCTGTTGCCTCACCCTTCATCTCAGCAACACGTTGGATGAGAGCATCATTGTCGTTTTCGATCTCAGCCATATAATGTTCAAGCGTAGATTCCATCTCTTGCACCAGGTGATGCCCAGGCTCCTGCACCTTGTTTTTCTTGGGCATGATAAACGCATATGCAATAGCGCAGGCTCCTAATATGACAATAATAATCCATGGTGACAAATTGGGTTCTCTCCTTTTAATGCAGCCATCGATGCTCAAGACTACATGTGAATCACATGTCATCCATTACAACGACAGGTCAATATGTTTTCCTTTGTATGGATGCTCGGCAGGTTTGACAGTATCCAGTGTTGAAGTCGCTTCCGGTTCATTGGAGCCGCTCTGCTGCTCTTGGTTTCTAGACTGACCATCGCGTACATTGGTGTGTGCTGTTTCATCCAGCGCCTCGCTTCGTTGCCTTGCTTCATTTGCTTCTTTGGCCGTTTGTTCTGCCAGCAAGTTCTGGTCCGTCACCGGTCTCTGCTGAGCTTCACTCTGATAACGCCCAGCCTCACTTGTTCTAGGTACGGCAATCTGCAACTCAACCGCTTTGAAACTCATACGTTCACCTCACGGTATCGAATGGATTTCTTCATGTGTTTGAATGCTGTACTTAAACGAATGGAACCATCGTTATATCCCCATCATGATAATAAAAAGATATTCGACTTATCGGATCTTTAATAAATTTGGTGTATCTGCCGATAACTATTCTAGAGCCACCATAAATCATCTTATGGATATCGACGCGAGCCCTGCTTGTATCTTCAAGCACCTTTTCAATTTCAAAGATACGTGTTTTCGTTTCCTCACTAAGACGAAGGGCAGATTTTTGTGTAGCACTCAGTTTGATCCGCATTGACATTTTATCCGGGCTTAATTGCCCAGCAGCAGCTAACTGATCCAATAATGTCAAAGCTTTTTTCGTTTTATCCAAAGCATCCATCTGCTCCCTGACTTCCTTACGCAAGTCATTCAGCTCATTACGCAGCTTAGGTAATACACCTACTTCAATGGATGTCACAGTAGACATGCTGTTACCAACAACACGTGCCGAGACTTTTTCACCGGCCTGGATCGACCCGCCAACGATAAGTCCTTTTGTGCCTTCACAGATTACCGCATTTCCCGCACGAATCGTGGAATGCATAATACTTTGGGATACCAGAACATTTTCCGCCGCATCGACGTTGCCTTCTTGAATAAAGGTACATTTCACGTTATGTCCAGCTTGTATAAGTCCTTTGTTATAACCAATAATACCGCCGGTAATTTCGACAGAGCCACCCGCATCCAGCTCCGCTCCCTCGACACCTCCGACAACACGTATATCCCCCGCCGCTTTTACTTTAAAACCGGTGAGCACATTACCTCGGATAACAACTGTACCTACAAAATCGATGTTACCAATGTTATAATCCACATCGCCATTGATCTCGTATACAGGAAACACATTCAATTTGTTGCCGTCTGTTTTGGTAACCAATCCATCCAGAGCAGCATACATCGCAGTTCCTTCCGGATTAACGACAACGTTTTTCCCAACTTTGAAACGGGCTTCTTTCCCGGGACGAAAAGGGATTTCTTCACCAGTCACAGCCTTACCTGCCGTGCCATCCACAGGAGGAATACGTTCGGCAATGATTTGACCTGTTCGAACATTGTTTAAACGAGTCACTTCTTTGTAATCGACTTTCCCGTCTTCCGCTTCCAGAGGGCGCCGTTCATTGGAATCGTCCATGCCCACCAGTACCTTGATGAATCCATCCGTTCCCTGTACTGGTTTAATCCCTTCCGCAATCTTGCATCGATCCTTCACATACATTTCAGGACGACTCACAAAAACAAGCAATGCTTCGCGCAACACACCATATTTGATACCCTGACTTGCTATATATTTTTCGAGCTCATCCGGTGTACACGTAAAATCTTCTTCCTGTTTGGAAAACTCAAGGTAGGCCGTACTTTTATCATCTGATAAAACAATGCTCAAACACTGTTCCAAAACAGTCTGCTGTGTCAATGCATCTCTTCCCCCTTTTAAACTTCCCACTCCCCAAAAATCCTAAAATTAACAATCTCTATTCAACTACTAATCCTTACGCATAAGCAAGTCTTTCTGTTTATCCAGTGTTCCCCGTAGCCTTAAGATGGCCTTTGAGTGCAGTTGAGAGATTCGTGACGGAGAAAGAGACATGACTTCAGCAATTTCGCTAAGAGACAGATCTTCATAATATAAAAGCGAAACAACCGTTCTCTCTTTGACCGTCAATTTATCAAGCCCTTGCACCAAAGCTTCTTTTAAATAGAACTCATTGACTTTATAATCCGGATTTTTAGCTTTTTCGTCGACCATTAAGGATAGTCGAGTCTCAGACTCTTCTTCCCGGATCGGGTCCTCTAAAGAACAAAGCGACATCACTGCCACTTCCTGAAGCATATGTTGAAAGTCTTTCGTCGACACGTCGAGATACTGACTCATTTCTTCATCACTGACGGAGCGCAAATATGTCTGCTCTAGCTGCTGGTAAGCATCTTCAATCCGCTTTGCTTTCTCCCGAACGGAACGAGGCACCCAATCTCCCTGTCGTAAACCATCAAGGATTGCACCACGTACCCGCCAGGAGGCGTACGTTTCAAATTGCAGACCACGCTCATAGTCAAATTTCTCCAGCGCATCAATCAATCCCATGACACCATTGCTCTCCAGATCATCTTTCGGGACATTTTTGGGCAGACCGACAGCCAAACGCCCGGATACATAGTTTACAATATGAAGATACTTTTCGATCAAACTTTTCTTGGCTTCAAGATCGCCTTGTTCTTTCCACTTTTCCCACAGGTCAGCGTGGTTCAAATGTGAAGCTTTACGCTCGTTCAATTGCTTTCACCCTCCTTATTTGTCTGTCAGGTGACGAACGGCCTGCGCCAACTCCTCCGGCTCCTTGGTCCGGACAAGTTTAGGCGGATCCAAAGGAGCAAATCCCGTTGGAGCTTTCGTCTCAGATGGTGGAAGGTTCTCCCCAGAGGAGGCGTTCTGTCCATGTTTGAGCAAGTCGTTCAGCTCTTGTCCATCGTCTTCGAGTTTAATGTCCACCTGTGAACCTCTTAGTTCTTGAGCGCCCGGTGAATCATAACCATATTCATCCCCCTCTACCTGAGGGTTCAGCAGCAATCCCAGTCCCCAGCGCAAACCATAAGCAAGGACAAACCAGGCTACAAAGCCGATCAACCCGCGAATTAAACTGGTCATCAACACATTGCTGCTGTATGCTACAAAAAAAGTCAGAATAAATCCGACTATGCCTGCTCCAAGATTAATGCGGTAGTTTCCTATCATGTCTTATAGTTCCTTTACACCCATTTGGACACTTCGAATAGTCAAAAGTCCAGTTTCACAATCCATTTCAATCGTTCGTCCATAATTCCCACCGGTATCTTCGGCGAGAAGTGGAATTCCAAGCTTCTCTAACCATTCGCGACAAGAATCCGCATTCCTCGGTCCGATACGCATCGTATCCCCTGCCCCCGAGAAGGCAAACATCTGAGACCCTCCAGCCATTTTGGACACAATACGTGAACGAGAGGCACCGAGTTGTATCATTCTTTGTAACAATTCCGGCAATGCCGTATCTGCATATTTGGCTTTGTTCAAAGTTCCTTCACGAGCAATCTCTGAAGTGGGGAGCATGACATGCGCCATTCCGGCAAGCTTCAAATGCGGATCATACATCGTTAATCCCACACAAGAGCCCAAGCCAGTCGTACGGATTACGCCGGGAAGATGAGCAATGTTCAAATCCGCCATACCGACTTTAACGACGCTTTTGTCTTCAATCATGATCCAGTGGCACCCCTAAAGATTCAAATATCTTAGCAAATGAAGGCGGATCCGGAATCAGGAAAAATTGACCCTCTACCTGATCTTCGCCTTCAAAGAAAGAAGTGTCAATCAATAATGCATCGTCGCCCATTTCACCAAACTGCAGCAAACCATAACTTAAAATGGCTCCAGCCATATCAATAGCAAGTCCAGGTACGGTCGGATACATAGCTAGTTTTGTGAAATCTGCCAAAGAAGAAAGATACGAACCCGCCAGAATATTCCCGATTTCGGATAGAGCAGATTGTTCCATTTCCGTGAATGCAAGACCTTCCTTCAGATCAAAACCGGCAAGCCGGTTCAGCAGCATTTTGGCAGCCTCAGGTGCCATCATAAAGAAGAGATTGCCTGGTGCTTCGCCTTCAACACGAAGAAATACGGTAACAACAATACGTTCATCTCCGCCCACTTTCTCAGCAACTTCTTCAAAAGGAAGCATCTGTACTGTAGGTACACCCATGTCAATCGGTCTATTGAGAAGCTGAGACAACGCCGTTGCGGCGTTGCCTGCTCCAATGTTACCGACCTCTTTGAGCACATCCATTTGGAATCCCTCAAATCGGTTGAACAGTTCCACGGTGTTAGCCCTCAATACTTTCCAGCTGTACAATCTCGCTTTTATTTAATACTTCGTTGAGATTAAGCATGATCAACAAGCGCGTATCCTCCAGCTTGGCTACACCGCGCAGGTATCTTGCTTTAACTCCACCAACCACTTCAGGCGGACTATCAATAGCATCACGCTTGATGTCAATAACATCATTGGCAGAGTCAACGATAAAGCCAACTTGCATATCGTCCACGCCTACAATAACAATACGTGTTTGATCGGTATATTCTGTTTCCGGCAAAGAGAATCGACCACGCAGGTCAATGACGGGAATAACAACCCCACGTAAGTTAATAACCCCTTTTACAAAAGAGAAGGTCTTGGGAACACGGGTAATAGGCATCATACGCTCAATCGTCTGAACCTTGTCTACCTCAATACCATACTCTTCGGAACCTAATTTAAAGACAATGACTTTCAACTCTTCTTCCATGGATAAAACCTCCCTATTAAATGTAAGACTTATCTTTTGTGCTTATTTAATAAACGCATTAGGGTCAAGAATCAGAGCTACTTGTCCGTCTCCCAGAATTGTTGCACCAGAGATCCCTTCAATGGCAGGAAGATAAGTCCCCATCGATTTAAGAACAATCTCACTCTGTCCAATAAATTCTTCAACTGCTACAGCTGCAAGACGTTCACCTTTGCGAATAACCACGATTTCAGTTTCTTGTTCGTCCGCATCATTGAAATCAGGCACCCCGAAAACCTCGCTCAAGGACAGGTACGGAATTAAAGACTCACGGAACGTGATCATTTTATTGCCATGAATGTTGCGAACCTGTTCACGCTGCACAATAGCTGTCTCCACAATGGAAGACAAAGGAACGGCATATTTCTCGGAACCAAGTCGGACAAGCATCGCAGCGATGATAGACAAGGTCAAAGGTAATTGAACGGAGAAGTTGGTACCTTTACCCGGTGTCGAATGAATGGTTACATTACCACCAAGGGAGGTGATTTTGGATTTTACAACATCCAAGCCTACTCCACGGCCGGAGATATCCGAGATTTTATCTGCAGTACTGAAGCCTGGTGCAAACAACAGCTGATTGACTTCATCATCACTCATCTTGGCACCTTGTTCTTCGGTAACAACGCCACGTTTGACAGCTGTTCTCAACAGATTATCGCGATAAATGCCTTTACCGTCATCTTCGATTTCGATAAATACATGATTTCCGCTATGGAAGGCGCGAAGGTTAACTGTCCCCAATTCCGGTTTACCTGCTGCCACACGCTCTGTGATCGATTCAACACCATGGTCTACAGCGTTACGCAGCAAATGCACCAGCGGATCGCCGATCTCATCGATTACCGTCCGATCAAGCTCCGTTTCGGCACCCGTAATGACCAGATCGATCTTTTTGTCCAGTGTTTTAGCCAGGTCACGAATCATACGCGGGAAACGGTTGAATACCGTATCCACAGGAACCATCCGCAATTTCAGTACAATATTTTGCAAATCTGTACTGACTCTGCTCAGATGAGCTACCGTGTCAGACAAATCATTATTACCCGTCTCGCTGGCCAACTGCTCCAAACGGGAACGATCGATCAGTAACTCGCTGAACAAGTTCATCAGTACATCCAGACGTTCTATATCCACACGGATGGTACGTGAGGGTGCAGCAGCTTGTTTAGGTGCAGCTGTTTTGGTCGCTGCCGGCTTCTTTGGTTCGTCTTTTGATGAAGAAACCGATTCCGGGGATGCATCTACTGGAGCAGGAACAGGTGCAGCTTCCATTTCAGCTGTTGCCGCTGCCTGATTGGTCATTTGCTGAAGAGTCTCTTGATCCAGCTGAATGACTTTGGCACTCTCAATTTCAGAGATGCTCATAATGCCTTTTTCAAGTTCCTGCGCCTCTTTGGTTGTTATGTAATACAACGAAAAACTGCGCTCAAACTTCTCTTGTTCGATATCCTGTACTGTTGGGAACGATTTAACAATTTCACCCGAGCGTTCTAACAGATCGAAGACCATATATGCACGTACGCCCTTCAGCTGGCTCTGCTCGCTGACAAGAACTTCAATATAGAGCACACGGTGACCTTCAGCTATGGACTGATCCAATACGGAGTACTGGAATTCGTCCAGTTCAACCGCACTTGGTGTTACTGTACTTGATGATTGGTTTACTGCGGCTGCTGGAGCAGCAGTACCTCCCGTCCATTCACCACTCTCAATGGCTTGGAGAGAGGCTACGATGGAAGAGACATCCGCTTTACCCTCTCCACCTTCGGTAATATCCTGAACCATTGTTTCCAGAGCATCCAAACTCTTGAACAGGGTATCAAAAATGAAATCTTGCATTTTTAACTTTTCATTACGTACCAGATCCAGCACATTTTCCATTTTGTGCGTCAATGATGCCAGATCCTCAAAACCCATTGTAGCAGCCATACCCTTCAACGTATGAGCGGAGCGGAATATGACCTGAACAATTCCCAGATCCTCCGGACTGCCTTCGAGTTGAAGCATATTTTCGTTAAGGGACTGCAGATGATCATTAGACTCATCAATAAACATAGATAAATATTGATTCATGTCCATTGTGAGGCACCTCCTCCATGAGTTACACTCCGTTTATTTCACAGCTTGAACAAGTTTAGGCGCAATCTCCTGCAATGGCAGTAGATGACGCACGCATTGCAGCTCTACAGCAGAACGCGGCATACCATACACAACACAAGTTTCTTCATTCTCCGCAAAGGTTGATGTGACACCGGCTTCATACAATTTTTTCATCATACGAGCGCCGTCACTGCCCATCCCTGTCAGCAAAACCAGATGTCGTTGCAATGACGTGTACGACAGCAGCGACTCAAACATCGTATCTACTGAGGGCCTGTGACCATTGACTGGTTCTTCCTCTGTCAGCTTTATGGTAAATCTTCCGTCTGCCGTTTTGTTGACTTTGACATGAAAGCCACCTGGAGCAATGTAGGCTGTCCCTTTTCGTAGAACCATTCCTTCCTCAGCTTCAACCACATGCAGTTCACTGAATGTATTCAAACGTTGGGCAAGGGACCGGGTAAAATTAGGCGGCATATGCTGAACAATAATGACTGGAGCCGGTAAATCACCTGGCAGCTGCTCCAGCAAAGTCTTGAGGGCTCTCGGTCCTCCAGTTGAACAACCAATAGCCACAAGCTTGTTGAATGAACCGTCTGCTCCCCCTGCTCCCTTATGGGACGGGATTACCTTGGCAATATCCTTGGATGGTTCGGCTGCAGCGGCTGCTGTCTCCTGTTCAGCCAATCGAGACGTATTGGACAAACGGTTTCCCTTGGGAAGCTGCGTTGATTTGTTCGCCTTTGCTAACTTGTCAGTGCTCGTATCCGAGGCTCCATTTGCATCTCGTAAACGCTCCGGCTTCTTGTCCAAACGTCCCGCATTCTGATTCGTCAGTGGAGCAGTTGGCTGCTTCGGTTTTGCTCGCAAGGATTCAGATTTATCACTACCAAGTCGTGTTCCTGACTGGGCAGGTTCTATCGTTTTCTTCAAAAGACCTTTGCGGTCTTGTAAAGGTGAGTCAACCTGAACTCGCTGGGACTGATGCAGCAGTTTGCTCTGCGCTTCATCCCGATTCTTCTTCATGGATGCTTCTCGATCGGCTTTTCGCTTGATTTCATTCATTGCTGCTCGCATCCGCTCAATCAGTGCTTTACCTACTTGGGCAATATCCTGATCATGCACAATGGATGGCTTACGAATAAAGTCAAATGCACCGGCCTCGAGCGCCATGATGGTCTCCTTCATGCCTTGTTCATTAATTCCCGAGAGCATAATTACCGGAACGAAAGATTGCTTCATGATCGATTTTAATGCATCCAAGCCATTCATTTCGGGCATCTCAACGTCCATTGTGATGATATCCGGCTTCAAGTCTATTGCTTTTTGAATGGCTTCCTTACCATTTGATGCTGTTGCCGTAACCTTAAACTCCGAATCTGCTTCTATTAAATCTGAGACAATTTTACGCATAAAAGCGGAATCATCGACAACCAATACTTGATACACCGCCATGTTGTTTCCACCCCTGTTTCCTTTATTCAGAGATCATGTTGTCCGCTTTAGCCACTTTTTCATAAAACCTCTGATTCCTGTCAAGGTTTCGGTTCCCGATCCCGGAGCAGCAGGTGCAGCCAAGTAGTGTTCTGCCAGTTTCTCAATATCCCTGGAAGCTTTGGCATTCGGATATGCCAAACTGTATGGCACTTGCCTTTTAACTGCCTTTACCACTTGGGCATCTTCGGAAATGTATCCAAGCAGCGGGATATCGATCTGTAAAAATCTCTTTGCCACTCCAGCTATTTTCTCCGCCACCCGTTCCGCCTCTTGCTGGTCTTCAACCCGGTTTACGATCATCCGAAAGGGTGTAGCATTTTCCTGGCCATGCATAACTTTGACTAAAGCATAAGCATCGGTTATTGAAGTTGGTTCAGGTGTGGTGACGATCAGGCATTCATCGGCTGCACCGATAAATTTCATATTTTCTTTGGAAAGTCCTGCTCCTGTATCAAAAATGACATAGTCCATCTCCTGAGCAATCTCTTCAACTTGCCCAGCAAAAAACTCCAGATCTCGATCTGACAATGAAAACAATTCTTTCATCCCCGAACCTCCGGCGATATAAGGCAACCCGCTTGCACCAAGCTGTATGATTTCCTGTATGGATTTCTGTCGGTATAACAAGTGGTACAGATTATAGGGAGAAGAGGTTCCCATTAAGACATCGATATTAGCCATCCCTATGTCTGCATCAAATACTAATACCTTTTGCCCCAATGCCTGTAAACTCAGTGCAAAGTTAAGTGTAAAATTGGATTTACCAACCCCTCCCTTTCCACTAGCAACGGTTATGATTTTGGAGGAACGTGAATTACGTCCCCTTTCTTCCACTCCGCTAGGCATGGAGACCATACTTCTGAGTGAGGCTGCCTGGTCCTTCATCGTACAAGCTCTCCTAACAATTGTTTGGTCAGAGAATCCGCATCAGGTTTGAGCAAATCATCAGGCACATTTTGCCCGTTAGCCACATAAGCAAGTTTGAGTGGAAAACGGTGCAGCAGATTAAACATCGGGCCGCAGCTTCCGGTCTCATCCATCTTCGTAAAGATGACCTTATCCAGCCCATATTTGCTGAAATGCTCTGTAATTTGAACCATATCGGCACTTTTGGAGGTCATGCTCATAACCAAAAAGGTTTCACTATTTTCCACAGGCGCGAGTAAGCTTTGCAGTTCTGAAACAAGCAGCTCATTTCTGTAGTTTCTTCCGGCTGTATCCATGAAGATCAGATCACATCCTTCAAGACGGGAGATCGCACGCTGTGTATCACCTGGAGATTGTACGACCTCAAGCGGGACATTTAAAATGGATGCGTACGTTCTTAGTTGCTCTACCGCTGAGATCCGATACGTATCTGAAGTGATAAACCCTACCTTTCGCTGTTTGTTGAACATCTGTTCAGCAGCCAGCTTGGCAATCGTTGTTGTTTTACCAACCCCTGTTGGCCCAGCTACATATACAATACGTGTGGTCGGCAAAATGCCTGCATCGGTACGTTTCTCCAAAAACTGTGAAATTTCCAATTGAACGGCTTGAACGGCTTCTACTTCAGTTAATCCTTTTTCAGCAAGCACCGACTGAACAACGTCAAACCATGATTCCCATACTTCTGGCCAAATGTCTTGCTCCATCAACCTTTCTCGAAGAGCATGAAGCTCCTCTGGTACCGGGTCTGCCGAAGCCCCTTGCTTAGACAACTTGGTCATCATCAGTTTGAGCTCCTGCAATTCAGACATCAGCTGGTCTTGCTGCGGATTGATCTCCTGCTTCTGCTGCCCACTAGCAGATGTTAAACCCGAAAAATCCGCCCCTTGCGGTCGCGGTTTATGCTCGAAACTCAAAGAAGATCTGCCGTTGCTCATGTCTGAACCGATTTTACTCGATTCAGACACAGCAGGGGCATCCGTTAATCTCTCCTGCACATGTTTGTCGGCTGTATTTACAGCCGATTCATCTGAAGCGGCGACAAACGAATGAGCCGTTTGTCGATATGCTTCAGGTACAAATGCGCGAGGCACGGGTGTAAATTGGTTTTGCACTTGCTTTGTTGCTTGTTTTTTTTCTTCCTTATCCACTGCTGCTACAACTTCGATCCTTTTTTTGCGGAACATCCCCAGCATACCGCCCACCTTGATTTCTTTGGTGGACAGAATGACGGCATCACTTCCCAGGTCTTTGCGAATTTGAAGCATAGCTTCGGGCATGGTCTCCACGACGTATTGTTTTACTCTCATAAGTTCACCACCCCGACACTTTGGATTTCAACATTCGGCTCCAACTCACTATAGGAAAGCACTGGTATATCCTGCATGGTGCGTTCGATCACCTGGCGCAGATACATACGAATGGTTGGAGAAGTTAATACAACAGGCTGCTGACCAGACTGGATTAATCGATTGACTTGTTCAGTCAACTTTTGATATACACTCTGCGTTGAGGCCGGATCCAATGCAAGGTAACTGCCTTGATCGGATTGCTGTACACTCTCTGCAATTTTCTTCTCCAGACCAGGTCCAACAGTGATTACTCTAAGCGTCTCTCCTTTTTGAGAGAATTGCTGAGTAATCTGACGAGAGAGGGATTGTCTCACGTATTCCGTCAGTACATCCGGATCTTTGGTATACGTTCCGTAGTCAGCCAGTGTCTCGAAGATTGTAACCATATCCCGAATGGAAACTTTCTCACGCAGCAGCTTGGCGAGTACTTTCTGTATATCTCCGATGGAGAGGACAGATGGAATGAGTTCATCCACCAGCGCAGCATAATTCTCTCTGAGATTATCCACAAGTGCTTTCGTTTCTTGTCTGCCAAGTAACTCATGCGCATGCTTCTTAATCAATTCAGTCAGATGTGTTGCTACAACGGAAGGAGGATCAACAACCGTATATCCTGCAAGTTCAGCTCTGTCTTTGGTTACTTCATCAATCCATAACGCTGGAAGTCCAAAAGCTGGCTCTGTCGTTTCTATACCTGTTACAGACTCTTCTTCGTAACCCGGGCTCATCGCCAGATAATGATTTAACAACAGTTCCCCGCCGCCAACCACATTACCCTTAATTTTGATGACATATTCATTCGGTCTCAATTGGATGTTATCCCGAATGCGGATTACCGGAACAACTAACCCAAGTTCAAGAGCACACTGTCTTCGTATCATAATGATCCGATCCAACAGGTCTCCACCCTGCTGATTATCAGCCAGAGGAATCAAACCATACCCAAATTCAAACTCGATAGGGTCAACCTGAAGTAAGTTAATTACACTCTCTGGACTTCTCACTTCTTCTATCTGTTGCTCCTCTTCCATTTGCTCCTCCGCGACTTGCTTCTGATTCAGGTTGTTCTGCATTCGCCAACCCGAATAAGCTAGCAAACCTGCGAGAGGCAGCGTTGTGATAATATGGATCGGAGTGAAAAATCCGAGCATTGCTATTACAAAGGCTACAATATAAAGGAGCGTCGGGTATGTAAACAATTGCCCCGTAATGTCATCGGCCAGGTTACCTTCCGATGATGCTCTTGTCACAATTAGACCTGCTGCTGTAGAAATTAGAAGTGCAGGAATCTGACTTACCAATCCATCCCCGATAGTTAATACGGAATAGGTGGACAGCGCATCAGCAAAAGCAAGACCATGTACTGTCATTCCGATGATAAAGCCGCCAATCAGATTGATTAGGAGAATAATGATGCTCGCAATAGCGTCCCCTTTTACAAACTTACTCGCACCATCCATGGCTCCATAAAAGTCCGCTTCACGTTCAATTTTGGAACGTCGTTCACGCGCCTGCTGCTCATTAATCAGTCCAGCATTCAAATCTGCGTCAATACTCATCTGCTTACCAGGCATCGCATCGAGGGTGAACCGTGCTGCTACTTCAGCTACACGCTCGGAACCCTTGGTTATAACGATAAATTGAACAACGACGAGAATTAGGAACACAACAAATCCGATTGCAATCTGTCCACCGGCTATCCAGCTACCAAAGGTGGCTACAACAGATCCCGCGTTCCCTTGTCCCAGAATCAGTTTCGTTGTCGATATGTTGAGTGCTAATCGAAACAACGTCGTGATTAGCAACAACGCAGGAAAGATGGAAAATTGCAGTGCTTCTTTGCTGTTCATCGCAACAAGCAGTATCATCAGTGCAAGTGAGATATTGATGACAAGCAGCAAGTCCAACAACCAGGTTGGGATCGGGAGAATCATCATCAACACGATGCCGATGATACCCGCAAGGACAGCTATATCTTTTGTTTTCAATGGATGTACGGCCTCCGATCCCCTGTTATTTCGTTCTGCCCTTTAATTTATATACATAAGCCAGCACTTCGGCTACCGCTTGAAACAAATCAGCCGGTATAGCGTCACCAATCTCGGCTCTCTGGAACAATGCCCGTGCCAGCGGCTTGTTTTCCATTGTAATGACACCGTGCTCTTTGGCAATTTCCTTAATGCGCAAGGCGACGTAATCCTGACCTTTGGCTATAATCTGCGGTGCTTCCATCTCAGACCCTTCATACTTAAGCGCTACGGCAAAGTGAGTTGGGTTAGTGATAATCACATCCGCTTTGGGAACTTCCTGCATCATGCGCTGAACAGCCATACGACGCTGACGCTCCCTGATTTTCCCCTTGATCAGTGGGTCACCCTCCATTTTTTTGTATTCGTCTTTGATGTCTTGTTTGGACATCCTAATGTTTTTCTCGTAATCATACTTCTGGTACATATAGTCGAGTACGGCAAGTACTAACAGGGCTACTGCAATCTTGATCCCCAAGTTTAAGGTGATTGAAGCCGCAAAATGCAGAATCGCATCCAATGAAAAATGTGAAAGCGAAGCAATATCTGACTGATAACCTGTGATGGTACTGTAAACCAGGAAGCCGATTATCGACATTTTCATTATAGATTTAGCAAACTCCACCAAAGAACGAAGAGAAAAAATGTTTTTGAACCCTTTAATCGGATCCAACTTTTCCAGTTTCGGCTTTAGGCCCTCTCCTACAAGCAAGAAACCTACCTGCATGTAATTGACGATTAACGCAACCAGTACTGCACCGAGCAAAACAGGAGCAAGCAATAGCATCACCTCGATGCCATAACGCATCAATAAGGCTACGACGTTCTCCCCAGTGACCTCCATACTCAGTCGATTAATGAAGATGTCTGTAAACAGTCGAACCATACGTTCTTTGTAAAAGTTACTGAACATCATCATGATCAAAAAGGTGAATAGGAGAATGGATGCGCCGGACAACTCCATACTTTTGACAACCTGTCCTTTTTTCCGCGTATCCTGCCTCTTTTTCGGGGTAGCCTTCTCTGTTTTTTCCCCTGCGAACATCTGGAGGTCGAGTTGATATTTCATTTGAATCTTGTCCTCCGTTTCACTCAGCCCGGCCTTTGTCCAATGGTCCCAAGCAATTTTTCCATGGATCTGAACATTACTTCGAACAATTGACTAAATACAAAGGCAAAACTGGGAACCAGCAAAAGCAAAATAGCAAGCCCAACGAGTACCTTAAGCGGCATTCCGACGGCAAATACATTAAATTGAGGAGCCGTCTTTGCCAAGAATCCCAATCCTACATCCGTCAAAAACAGGGCAACAACAATCGGTGCAGACATCTGAAAAGCCAACATAAATGATTCACCTAATGTACGCACCAAAAATTCAGCAATACTTCCATCTGCCAATCGTATAAAGAATGCGTTCGACAACGGAATCCAGCGATAGCTGTATACAATGGCATCGAGCAGATAATGATGTCCGTTCATTGTCAGAAAGAGTAATATTGCAAAGGCATATTTGAAGTTACCTGTAAGCGGTGCAGAAGCACCAGTCATTGGATCAAATACGTTAGCCATACCAAAACCGATCTGAAGATCAATAAAAGTTCCTGCTGTCTGTATAGCTGTCATTAACAGATAAGCAACAAAGCCTAGCAGCAAGCCAATCAATATCTCTCGGATGACCAGCAGGATATAACTCAGATCCGTAGGTACAACCTGGTCTATGCCGTATACCATATACACAGTTAAGGTTACAAATGCCGATAAACCAATTTTAATAGAATTCGGCACATTCCGAGCCGAGAAGACAGGTGCGGTTACAAAAAATGATGCTATTCGACAAAACATAAGCAGAGCGACAGGAAAACTTTGCAACAATGTCTCCATCTGCAACAGCCTACCCTATGTATCTGTATAAATTATCGAGAATGTTATACGTGAAATCGACCAGTATATTCAATATCCAAGGACCAAACAAAAGTACTGCCAGAAGTACGGCAATGATTTTAGGCACAAAGGCCAGTGTTTGCTCCTGAATTTGAGTTGTTGCCTGAAAGACACTGATAATGAGTCCTACAACCAGAGCTAGAATAAGCATGGGTGCGCTGGCCAGCAGTGAAGTATAGACCGCTTTCCCGGCCAGACCGATAATAAACTCCGAAGTCATGACCGTCCTCCTTTAATATTCCGGCTCAAGTGTTAAAACTCAGCAACAGTGACTTCACGACCAGATACCAGCCATCGACAAGCACAAATAGCAGTATTTTAAAAGGTAATGAGATCATGACAGGCGGAAGCATCATCATCCCCATAGCCATGAGCGTACTCGCCACTACAATGTCTATAACCAAGAATGGAATAAAGATCATGAATCCCATCTGGAATGCTGTCTTCAACTCACTGATTGCATATGCCGGTACCATCACAGTAATCGGAATATCCTGGTATGTGCTGGGCTTTTCGGTTTGATTGTACTTCATAAACAGCAATAGGTCTTTCTCCCTGGTGTGGGAGAACATAAACTTCTTCATGGGATCCGCAGCTTTTTCCAACGCCTCGGTTTGTGTGATGTCTCCCTTGAGATAGGGCTGAAGCGCTACCTGATTGATGGATGACAACGTCGGTGACATAATGAAAAGTGTCAGAAAAAGCGCCAAACCGACCAGCACCTGATTGGGTGGCATTTGCTGCGTACCCAAGGATGTCCGCACAAACCCGAGAACGATAACAATCCGGGTAAAACTGGTCATCAGTACTAGCAAAGCTGGTGCTATACTAAGTACCGTGATCAACAGGATAATGGAAAGTGAACTCGTGCTTGGTGTGCTCCCATCCCCGTTTCCAATTTGAATGTCAATATTCGGAATCGGTTCGGCAAAGGCAGCAGTGACGGAGGCCAGACTGAAGAGCCCTATGAATAAACACGCTAACCAAATCTTTTTCTTCATGAATCCCTCGACCGATCTGTAGTATTGTCTTCTTCCAGGACCTTCTCCATCTTCTCTTTACGGTTAGGCATCTGCCGAAGTTTAGATTCAAACAGTTCGTGAAAAGAGGTTGTATCCTCAAGTTCCATTTCCCGCGGCGGTTCATCTTTGCGCAAGCGGGCTGCCAGCTTTGCAATGAGAGGCGAAAGGCTTCCCTGTTGTGCTGAAGCATCCCGTTCAAATGAATCAATGATTCGCTGTGCCTCTTCAAGATCCGAAACCTTATCCACCAGCTGTATGTCATCACCCACACCGAGTAGATAAACGCTACCGCCAATTTCTATAATTTGCAGCGACTTGTTTGGTCCCAGTCCAACTCCACCCAAAATACGAATTGTGCCGTTCCGGAACCATCGCTGATTCCGTTTGTTTAGAAAACGAATCAGGTAGACTATAAGAACCAGAATGACGGCCAGGACAACAATCACCCATACAAGCTGAAAATAATAATTGACTCCCGTGCCTACATCATTTGGAATCTTATCCTGAGCCATCATCATGTCTCTTAAACGCCCAGCGTTTTGCTGATTGCTTCGATAACCCGGTCAGATTGGAACGGCTTCACGATGAAATCTTTAGCTCCGGCTTGAATTGCATCAATAACCATCGCTTGTTGACCCATTGCAGAGCACATAATCACTTTTGCGTTAGCGTCAATTTTTTTAATTTCTTTCAATGCTGCAATACCATCCATCTCAGGCATGGTAATATCCATGGTGATCAGATCAGGACGAAGCTCCTTAAACTTCTCAATTGCTTGTGATCCATCCTGTGCTTCGCCAACGACCTCGTATCCGTTTTTGGACAAAATGTCCCGGATCATCATTCTCATAAATGCAGCGTCGTCCACGACTAAAATTCGGTTTGCCATCTTGATTCAAGTCCTCCCTAAATTGTGCTTATTGTAATTTCTGAATTCGGTCCCATTGGCTTACGATATCTATAACACGGACACCAAAGTTTTCGTCGATGACTACAACCTCACCTTTGGCAATCAGCTTGTTATTCACCAAGATATCGACAGGTTCACCGGCCAGTTTGTCCAGCTCGACAATTGAACCTTGTGACAGTTCTAAAATATCCTTAATTTGCTTCTGGGTCCTTCCTAATTCTACGGTGACTTTAAGGGGAATGTCCATCAATAAATTCAAATTGTTTTCGTCTACCTGGCCGAACGCCCCATTTTGCAAATTGGCGAATTGAACCGGTTGTACGTTTACATTCCTGTTCGGCACACCACCGTAATGCTGCGGTACACCATATGGTTGCTGCGGAGGCATGCTGTAAGGCTGCTGTGGCGGCATTCCTTGAGGCGCCCCCATCGGAGCCTGTCCATATCCATTATAATCCTGAACAGGCGGCTGTTGCGCCTGTGGCGGCATCTGTTGCTGAACCGGAGGTTGCTGAGGGGCAACAGGTGCTGCTGCTGGTGCTGGCTCAGGTGTCGACGTAACTGGCGCACTGGCAGTCGACTCTTGGGCACCTCCAATCAACATCTCTACCATTTCTTTCGCAAAGTGTACCGGAAGCAGCTGCATGAGATTGGAATCAATCAGATCACCAATCAACAGACGGAAGGATACTTGGATCAACGTCTCATCTTCTGGAAGATTGCTGACTCCCTCACCACTTTCCATATTGAGAATATCAATCCCCGGAGGAGAAATATTCACGAAACGGTTAAAGATTGTGGACATGGATGTAGCAGACGAACCCATCATCTGATTCATTGCTTCCTGTACTGCACTGATATGGATTTCATTCAGTTCTTCATCGACCGGATTCCCTTCGCCACCAAGCATCAAATCGGCAATCACTTGCGCATCCCGTTTTTTGATGACCAGCGAGTTGATTCCTTCAAATCCATCTACATAGTTTACATGGACGGCAACGTGAGGCTTAGGAAATGCTTCATCAAACTGTGTCCGGCTAATGATGGACACCTTAGGTGTTGTAATATCTACTTTTAGGCCCAAAAGTGTGGACAAAGCTGTCGCTGCACTACCAAATGTAATGTTACCGATCTCTCCCAAGGCATCCTGTTCCAACTCGGTCAAAAAATCATCAACTGTTTTCTCAGCCGGTTCCGAACTGTTCATCGATTCCGATTGTCTGAGCAAAGCATCGATTTCTTCTTGGGATAAATAATCCTTACTCGTCAAATTCTTCAACTCCTTCGGTGACAATCTTGTCTATTTGCACAGCCACACGATCCTTGATCGTTCCCGGGCTTCCCATATACTTCAGCCTGTCTCCAACTTTAATGGACAGTCCCTCATCAACGGGTTTGTTCAACGTAATGACATCGCCAACAGACAGTCCCAGAAATTCAGCAATTGAAATTCTGGATTCTCCTAATTCCGCAACGACGGGCAATTTGGCTTTGTTCACACGCTCTTTGAGAGCATCATATTCTTCCGGAGCTCTCGTCTTTTTCTCCGAAACAAACCACTGATGAGTCGACAACCGGGACATAATAGGTTCAAGAACGACATGCGGGATACACAAATTGATCATACCTGTGGTGTCACCGATTTTGGTGCTCAGCGAGATCAGAGCAATGGTCTCATTGGGAGATACAATCTGCATAAATTGCGGATTGGTCTCCAGCGCTTCCATCCTTGGAGAAATATCCAACACGGTCTTCCAGGCTTCCTGCAAACTCTCAAACGCACGGCTGAAAATCCGCTCCATAATCGTCGTCTCAATTTCCGTCATCGATGCGATCTTTGTCGGTGCATTTCCTGTTCCGCCTAGCAGACGATCCAGCATTGCATAACCCACGTTGGGATGAACCTCCATTACCATCCGTCCCTGTAATGGCTCCGCCTCAAATATGTTCAATATCGTCATCTTCGGAATAGAACGGATAAACTCGTCATAAGGCAACTGTTCAACCTGAACGACATTGATCTGAACGAACGTCCGCAGTTGGGCTGAAAAATAAGTGGTGAGAAAACGTGCAAAGTTTTCGTGAATACGGGTCAAGCTTCGAATATGATCTTTGGAAAAACGAACCGCTCGCTTAAAATCGTATGATCTAATTTTCTTTTGAGTTTCTTCCTTTTTCAATTCCTCAGCATCCATCTCACCAGAGGAAAGGGCAGCTAATAGGGCGTCAATCTCATTTTGTGATAATACATCCACCATGTTCTCACCCCCTTACAGATTTACAGCGTGTCCTGTTCATTATATTGGTGCTGTCAAAAAAGAAGAAAAACTAGTGCTGGTCAGCTTACCTTCTGGCAAAGCTTCATTAATAAGTTCGGTCAATTTTTTATTAAATTGAATGCGACCTTTTGCTGTAGCCAGTTCATCAGACTTGGTATCCGCAAACGTCTGGATGATAATAGGCTTCACCGTGATTTCCTTGATTTTCTCAAAATCTTCTTTGGCTTTTTTGTCGGATAACTTGAAAGAAAAACTTACAACGACAATATGGTCTATATCAGCCAAATTGGTTTTAATTTCGCCAAGCTCTGAGGAAACTGCAACAATCTCATCCGCAGTCATCTTCTTCTCTGCAGCAGCTGCCGTATGTGTGACAACATTATTTCCGTTCATAAATACAAACACAACTACCACAATGAGTGTTATAGCTAGCAAGCTCGTTGCAAGCCAAGGCAACATCTTTTTCATCAGGACTCCTCCGTTTGCTGCACTTTGATAGTGGCTGCCTGAACCCCGATTTCACGGTTGTAATCTTTAATTTTGGAAATGACTTCATCGGCCTTTTCAAGCACAATAAGTCTCTTTCCGGTTACCAGAGTAATATACGTGTCTGGTGTCTCTTCCACAATTTCAACCATCAGCGCATTTAACCACATGGGAGAACCATTTAACCGCGTAACCGAAATCATGCTAAGCCCCCTCGATCAGAGTGGAGGAGCAAGCTCCCCCACGCATTAAATTACTAATCAGTTATTAACGTTTCAGGTTAACAACTTCCTGAAGCACTTCATCCGACGTTGTAATGATCCGCGAGTTCGCCTGGAATCCACGCTGAGCCACGATCATCTCTGTAAATTCTCCAGTCAGATCCACGTTGGACATTTCCAATTGGCCTGCAATAATTGAGCCTGTTCCATCTTCTGCGCTATTGGCAGTCAAAGGTTCAAGTGCACCATCTGGATTGGCATTGGCAGTCATGCGATACAGGTTGCCCCCGATTTTTTCAAGTCCTTCCGGATTGACAACTTTACCGATCCCAATCTGTGCACCTGGCTCGATAGTTCCATCAGCCATGGTTTGGTTGATCGTTCCGTCCTGACCAATCGTAAATGAAACAACATCATCAGGAATGGTAATGTTACCACCACCGCTGTCCATTACAAATAGACCGTCTGAAGTCACCAAGTTGCGTGCCGCATCAACGTGGAAATCACCGGCCCGAGTAAGGTAGGGAACTTCCTGATCTTCGCTCAATCGTACCAGGAAAAAGCCATCTCCATTAATACGCAAATCTGTTGGATTGTTTGTTGTCATCGGACTTCCTGCAAGATGCAATGTGTCAATAGATCCTACAGATACACCCAAACCGATTTGCCTCGCATTCACACCACCGGATGGAGTATCAGTCGGTGCAGTCACCCCTGCAGTGGTTTGGCTCATAATATCTTTGAACATGACACGACTACCTTTAAAACCAACCGTATTTACGTTCGCAATATTATTACCAATTACATCCAATTTCGTTTGAAAACCCCGCATCCCGGAAACGCCTGAGTACATTGATTTCAACATTTTTAAAAATCCTCCCAGCCTTAATTTGGTTACCGCGTCAGTCGGTCAGCGGCATTCCGGCTCCCGAGAAGGGCCAGCCGGTCAAGAAATAATTACAGCACTGTCAATCTGGGTGAATACATTATCCTTCATACTTTCACTATCCATGGCTGTAACGACAGTGCGATTTTTGACATTAACGATAAAAGCCATATCATTCATCAGAATCAAGGATTCCTTGGCTCCTTTGGCAGCAGCCTTATCCAGGGCAGTGCCAATCTGTTGCATCTGCTCAGTCTTGAGCTCAATACCACGCTGTTCCAACCTTTTGGCAGCATGATTACTCAATTTCAGAAGATTGTCTTCCAAGACCTGTGCAAAAGGCCGTTCAGGTACATTGGACGCTTCTCCCGCTTTAGAGCGATTAAGCAAATTAGGTGTAATTGGGCCTGTGTACAGTTGACCTACTGTTATCCGTTCACTCATAACGTGTTTCCATTGTCTTCAGGCTGCGCTGATGCTTCTGGTTCCTTACTTTCGGTCGTTTCAGCAGAATCTGCAGCGTTCTGAACCGGAGTTTCATTTTCCTCAGCCTGTGTTGGATTGGTTACCTGAATAATTTCATCCAGCTTGATTTCGTCATTGCCTACTTTTGCGTACTGAACACCATCTCGTACGATGATGGAATCCACAATGCCTTGACGCAGGGTTCCGTTATCCTCTTTATTAGAAGAAAGCCAACTGATCTCGCGGCCAATCATGCCAGACACTGTCCCAAGAGACTGATTTAAAGTCTTGAGCTGAGATGAGATATTCACCAGTTGTTCTACCGAACTGAACTGAGCCATCTGAGCAATAAACTCCTTATCCTCCATCGGCTGCATCGGATCCTGATTCTGCAGCTGGGTAATCAAAATTTTGAGAAACTGATCCTTACCTAATTCCTTTGTTGCAGCGCTTGTTGTAGCTTTATTCGCTGCCGAATAGTTAGGCCAGGTATTATTGGTAGAAATCGCTTCATTAGCCATCTTTTCACCTCATTTCTGATTAAGCCTCTGCTGTAAACGTGTCTCTTCGCTGGTCATTACCTTCTTCATGCTCACTGCGCCAGTTGCGTAATTCTTCCTGGAGAGTTGCTGTAGTTACAGCATCATCCGATTGTTCTTCACGTTCACGTGAGCGGCGTTGCTGCTGAGAATTGCTTCCTGGCTGGCGACCACCATCCTGATACATCTGTGAACCAAGTGAGCTGTTCTGAGTAACCTCAAGTCGTTCCACTTGAATACCTTGAGCTTGAAGCGAGCTGCGCAGCTGCATCATTTGCTGTTCCAGCATGTCTTTGGCCATCGTATGCTCGGTCATAAAACGTGCAACCAATTGTCCATTTTGCAAAGTAATCTGTACATCCAGCTTACCCAGATGCTCTGGACGGAGTGAGATCGTCGCCTCCGAGAATCCCTTTTGCTGCACAATATCCAACTTATTCACAACAAACTGTGTCATCTCTTTTGCAAACTGGGATGCTTGCATGACAGGCTCAGCCGGTTTACCTGCTGATGTACCTGATGAACGTAAGGACAACTCTCCTGCGGTGATGATACTGGAATGATCCACTTCTCCAACTTCATTTGTAGTAGGTGTTGAATCCGTTTCAACTGTAACTTTAGTTCCAGCATTTGAAACTGCCGCAACAAGAACTTGCGGTACTACAGAATCTTGCTTGGACGTTTGAACGGGATTGGTTGGAGCCACTTGCACCGCCTGATCCTTAGCGACCACTAATGTATCCAGAATGGATTTAAGTTCAGTCCACCCTTTGTTAAGTCTAGTGTCAACGCCAGCATCTTGCAGCTGACTTTGAAGAGATTGAAGCAGGTGCTTGAATTCTGGAGCATTCTTGGCAACTGTACTATCCGGCTCAGTCATTCCAGAAATCAGCTGTGTAAGCACATCCTGTAATACAAAGCGCACTGCTGCGGGATGCTCGGCCAAATCAATTGCTGATGCTGCACTTCCCGCTTCAGTTGCGGGCTCGTCAGAACCTTCAGCTTGAGTGCCTGAAGCAGCGTTTAATTGAGCATACATCTGCTGAATCAAACTTTGTAAATCCCCTAGTAGCGACGGATCATTTTCCAAAGCTTCATCTAACGAATCCAAATCTGCAAATAATGAACTCAAGATATCTGTAATCGATGTCGGTTCTTCGTCCTCGCTAGTTGCAAAGGTAAACATTAGCGGATTCGCTGTTAAACTCCCTGCTACTGCTGAACTGTTCTCCGCTGTTGCCCCACCGCTTAATGATTGGGCAAGAGTTTGCAGAAAATCACCGCTTCCAGCAGTTGCACCTTTGGATGCAGTTCCGGCAGTCTGAGCTGCTCCTGTTGTCTTGGCGGATGATGTGGATGTCATTTGATATACAATCGACATTTGTTTTCACCTCCTCTCCGTAGTAAACAGACGCTATTAATCTTACTTGTTACCCATTAATTTATTTAATATTTTTGCAGTTTCAACCGAGTTTTCAGTCGACATATTTTCAAGTAATTGAGAACGCGTTGCATCGTCAACAGAATTCAAAATGGTCAAGGTTTTATCCGGGCTCAGCTTGTATGTTTCGAGCAATAGCTTCGCTCCACTAGAGGCCGACATCGAAGCAAACGTTTGACTAAGCTGATTTTTATCCAAATTTTTGGAGTTAGTCGTAGACGCCGTAGATGTCGTTGCAGTCTCTTTCTTTAAGCGGGATTGCAGTGCATCCAGTGCCAGATCACCGGATGGTTTCGCATCCTTCATCATCATCGTGACATCAGCCGCTGTTTTGGGGTCCATTTTCTCCAGTACCTTGGTCCGTGCAGCCGATTGCATCGCACTCAGAAGCAAGACCATCTCTTCATTCGTCATATTTTGCAAAATCGGCGCGGCTTTACTTGGACTCATGTCCGCATACATCTTAGCTAAATCTTTGATCTGTTTCTGATAATCGGACTCCGTCTCCGGAGTTGTTGTCGCAGCGGTTTCAGCCGCTTTTTCCGCATCATCCAATTTCTTTTGCAAATCAGTTGCTTTTTTGGCCTCAGTCGTCGTGGCTTCCTGTGCTGCCTTGAGCTCAGTTTCTTTTGCATTTACCTGTGCCTTCAGCTTTTCTATTGTGGCTTCTGCACTTTCGACCTGCTGCTCGCTCTTCTCCAGTTTCTTTTTCTCCGGATCTAGCACAGGATCAGGTACCCAGTCTTTCACGACAGGAATTTTGTTAGCTACTTCAAGCAGGTTGTTGCGAATATCTACATTAAATAGAGTGAGCAAAACACCCAACAAAACCACAGTGAACACAATTGGGATTGAAATCATCAGAAACTTTTCCCAACCGCCGCTCGACTCTTTTTCCATATCCGTGTCTTTAACAGCCATTGTTCATTCCTCCTTCACGAGACAACTTCGCGTCCGGCCCACATCAATTCGCGCGTCCGGCTTTGGCAGCGAAGCGTACAGTAGCCATCTCGTCCAGATCGTTCTGTTCCCGGAGGAGCATCTCCTGCTGAAATTTGATTTTGGCCTTGTCTCTCGCCCCAAGCCATACTTTTTCGTCCATCATTCTGCCGTTCAGAAACGTCTGATTCCGTTGCACATTGACCTGAGCATGTCTGACATCACTACTTTTACGTGAAATGCACTCGTCAAGGTGATGGACATACCGCTGCATTTCCTGCAGGCTGGATACGGAAGCCGAACTTTCCGTAGCGGATTGAATGACATCAATCATTTCCCTTTTATCATTCATTAGTTGTAAAAGATGCTCTTCCTCTGTCTGGAGTTTCCCGATCGCTGTGGATAACATCCACTCCGCTTGCGTTTTTTCATTGCTTTTCAGGTCAACAACCTTCTGGAAATGATATCGAAATTTCATCGTTTACCCATTCATCTCCTTGCAAATTCAAGAATCAAACGTTCCTGTACTTCACTCAGCGTTACTTTTTCATCGACTTTCTGCCTTGTAAAATTCCAGATGCTATCAATCTGATCTATCGATTCATCGATGGCTGCATTAGAACCTCTTTGATAAGCACCAATGTTGATTAAATCCTCTGATTCTTTGTATACCGCCATGAGTCTCTTCATATTATTAACGGCTTCCAGCTGTTCTTCAGGAGCAATATCCTTCATAACACGGCTAATACTCGCAAGAACATCAATGGCAGGGAAATGACCTTTATTAGCGATAGACCGATTCAGTACAATATGACCATCCAATATACCTCTCACCGCATCCGCAATCGGTTCATTCATATCATCCCCGTCGACAAGGACGGTGTAAAAAGCTGTAATTGAACCTGTAGGCCCAGTCCCCGCTCGCTCAAGCAACTTGGGTAAACTCGCAAAAACAGAAGGAGTATATCCTCTCATCGCAGGAGGTTCTCCCACGGCAAGTCCCACTTCCCTCTGTGCCATGGCATAACGTGTGACGGAGTCCATCATCAACATGACATTCATGCCCCTGTCTCTGAAATACTCCGCAATCGTAGTTGCGATGACCGCACCTTTGATTCGAATCAGAGCAGGTTGATCGGAGGTAGCGACAATAACGACGGATCTTTCCAGTCCTTCCGGGCCCAAATCCCGTTCAATAAAGTCACGTACCTCCCGGCCCCGCTCCCCGACCAAAGCAATGACATTGACGTCTGCTGCTGTATTGCGTGCGATCATGCCCATCAACGTACTTTTACCAACACCTGACCCGGCAAATATGCCGACCCTCTGCCCTTTGCCAACCGTCAGCAGCCCATCAATCGCTCTCACACCAACACTCATCGTTTCGAGCACCCGTGGACGATCCATCGGGTTCACTGGCGTATTGGATGTGGAGTACATCGGCATTCTGGAAGGTAGTAATGATCCGTCTAAAGGTTGTCCCAATCCATCTAACACCTTACCGAGCAACTCTGATCCAACCTGAACCCCAAGTGGTTTACCCGTTCCGACCACATCACATCCAGGACCAATGGATTGAAGCTCACCGAGTGGCATGAGCAGCACTTTGTTATCCCGAAACCCGACTACCTCCGCCTGAAGAGGCTTGGCAGATTTCCCCGGGTAGATGTAACATACATCTCCGATGCTAGCATCCGGACCTTCAGACTCAACCATAAGACCAATGACTTGAGTGACCTTACCGTTAATGCGAACAGGATCAAATTGCTTAAGATGATCCATGTATCGCTGTGAGCTAAGAATCTTCATGTTGATTTTTTCGCCCCTCATCCTCAAGTGCTATGCGGATCAGTTCTTTTTTAATTTCAGAGAGCTGGGTATCTATTCTGGCATCTACGCTGCCAAACGATGATCGTATAACACATCCCTTGTCTTTTACCGTCGCATCAGGCAAAATCTGCAGTTCTGCCTGGGAGTCAATGGCCAGAGCCAATTCTTCACGTGCGGCTTGCACAAAAGAAAATTGATCAGGTGCCACACATAAGGTGATCATCCCCTGTTCACGTTTGCGAGACAAATTCTGACGAATCAGCTCAAGCGTGTGTTCTGGTTCAACCGAGAGTTGCTTGTCAATGACCTTCTCAGCGATACCACAGGCGAGATCCACAAGGAAAGGCTCTGCTTCCTGAATGATCTGATCTTTGGCAACGTATGCTTCTTCAAGCACCCCACGGGCTTCCTTCATCATCTCTTCGATCTGCACCTGGAGATCCAGTTCAGCCTGCACTTTGCCTTCTTCAAAACCCTGCTGAAAACCTTGTGAACGAAGTGCTTCAGTCAGATGTTCATCCTGCTGACGCTGCTCCTGCCACCAGCTATCAATCTGTTCACGGGCTTCTTGAAGCAATCGCTCCGCTTCCTCTGAAGCTTCACGTACCTGCTTTTCTGCAAACTCCTTGGCATCCTCCAGCATCTCCGCGGTAAGACGTTGTGTTTCTTCGTCCACGCGTGCCTGCAGCATCTCAGCTTCGGAACCTTCAGCACGTTCACCGTTTAATTCCGATTCAGACTCTGATCCACCATAATGATGATGATTTTCGAGTCGTTTGCGGTCATCTACCGGTACATACTGGAAAGATTTAATCAAATTAGACAATGATATCATCTCCTCCACCGCGAGCGATAATGATCTCACCAGCTTCTTCCAATCTACGGATCGTTCCTACGATACGAGTTTGTGCTTCCTCAACATCACGCAGCCGGACGGGCCCCATGAATTCCATTTCTTCCTTGAATGTCTCGGACATCCGTTTCGACATATTCCGGAAAACAGCATCCCGTACTTCTTCGCTTGCCACTTTGAGTGCCAGCTGTAAATCTCCGTTGTCGATATCCCGGATAATACGCTGAATCGATCGATCGTCCACATTGACGATATCTTCGAATACAAACATGCGTTTTTTGATTTCTTCTGCAAGTTCCGGATCTTGAATTTCCAACGAATCGAGAATGGTACGTTCCGTACCACGGTCGACGCCATTCAAGATCTGAACGATGGACTCGATACCACCTGCATTTGTATAATCCTGCGTAACAGTAGAAGATAATTTCTGTTCGAGCACCCGCTCCACTTGAGAAATGACCTCTGGAGAAGTACTGTCCATAACAGCAACTCTGCGGGCTACATCGGCCTGCTTCTCTTGTGGTAACGAGGACAAGATCGCTGCTGCCTGCTCAAATTGCAGATATGATAATACCAGAGCAATCGTTTGCGGGCTTTCGTTCTGAATAAAGTTCAATATTTGATTCGGATCCGCCTTACGTGCAAAGTCAAATGGTCTAACTTGCAGCGTAGCCGTCAAACGGTTAATAACTTCAAGTGCTTTTTGCGATCCGAGTGCTTTCTCCAGAATTTCTCTCGCGTATGTAATACCGCCTTGAGAGATATATTCCTGTGCGAGACAGATCTGGTGAAACTCAGACATAATCATATCTTTTTCGGAAGCATCCACTTTGCGAACATTGGCAATTTCCAACGTCAGTTGTTCGATCTCCTCATCACGCAAATGTTTGAAGATTTGAGCGGATACTTCCGGACCTAATGTAATCAACAAAATTGCTGCTTTCTGTCTTCCAGTCAGACCTTGACTGCTTGCCTTCGCCAATGCGTTCACCTCTATTCGTCAGCCAGCCACGTACGCAGCAGATTGACGAATTCGTCTGGCTTTTTCTTGGCCAAACTCTCCAATTGTTTGCGCACTTGACTTTCGTTCGTTACACTGTCCAACGTAATGGACGGAAACTCTGTTGCTACCGGAAGAGGAATTTCCTCTTCTTCTATTTCGTTTTGTTTGCGACGACGGCGTACTAACAAAATCACAACCGCTGCAATCAATGCTGCCACCAGTGCTCCTATGCCCCACATCATTCCGGTGGAAAGCTGGAAACCTGTATTTGCTGTCGCAGCAGTCTGGAAGCCCTGTGATAATACAGAAACTTTTTTGGTCAAATCAGCGTCACTTATTACAGTGCCAGAGTCGGCCAACGAAGCCCGAACGATATTAACCAGTATATTCTCAATAGCATCCTTGACCGGTTGTGCCAATTCGGTTTGTCCTTCAGGTGGTTCAACCGCGACATTAATGGTTAAGTCTTTTACAGTATATGGACTGGATATAATATCCTTAGCGATTCGATTAACCTCATAATTGATGGTGCTTGATGATTCTTCCGAGTTCGCATTGCCTGATGTATCCGAGGATGGATAACCCGGAACATCCTGTTGGCCGGTACCCGCAACACCGCCTGTTGGATTACTGGCCCCCGTGTAACTCTTTTGAATCTCCTGTACACTGATTTCGATGCCTTTCATATTGTCTACATCGACCGGTGTAACCAGATTTTCTTTCCGAGTTTCTTTATCAAAGTTCAGCTTGGAAGCCACAAGAACGTTGACTTTATCCTCGCCTACAATCTGGGAAAGAAATTGTTTCACGTTATTCCGAACATCATTTTCAAATTTTTTCTGCAAAGCCATGTTTTCCTGTACTTCAGTAGATAATCCACCACTGCCACCACGTGCTGTTGGAATCAGTTCCGCTTCATCCGTGTTGGTAATCGTTATGTTTTCAATAGGTAGATTAGGAATAGCTGTCTTAACCAAATTAAAATATCCATCTACCGCAGCCTGATTAGGGTGATAACCCGGTTTAAATTGCAGGGCCACCGATGCGGATGCTTTATCCTGTTCTTCTAGGCCAGCAAAGATATTATCTTTTGGCATATTGACAAGCACTTTAGCATCCTGTATGCCTTGCATTCGTTGAAGCAACTGCTCTACTTCTCCGTTCAATGCATTGTTGTACTTTACATCAAACTCTTTATCCGTCATCCCGATTGGAGATGATGACTCCTCGAATGACTTATATCCTAATGAACCATTCTGAATAATTCCTTGTGATCCGATATTTACTTTTGCAATAGCAACATCCGTGCTCGGTACAGATATGGTTTTTCCGTCTGCACTTAATTTGTAAGGAATACTGGATGAATCAAGATAACTAATGACACCTGCCGAGTCGCTTGCATTCAAATCTGTGAAAGCAACTTCATATTCCGTCTTTGACAATTGCATTGTTAGTACAACTGCAGCCAAAATTAAAAACAGGAAGGTGGAAATAAATAATACTTTTTGCTTTTTGCTAAAACTATTCCAATACTGGGATGCCTTTTCCCTGTACTGGGCAATTCTCTCATTCACTCTGTCACCCCATCCGAAACTTTGCTGGTCTGTCCTTCCGTCATCTCTATCGATTCTAAAGATTAACGATCAGGAGCAGCATCGCAGCTGCTTGTTGTAATAATCAGCGCTGTTGTCGAAGCGCATGTAAGCCAATTTACAATTGCGTACGCATAATCTCCTGATAAGCTTCGACTACTTTGTTTCGGACTTGAGTCGTAAGTTGCAGACTCAACAGGGCCTGTTCGGAAGCGATCATCACCTGATCAACATTCACTTTTCCAACCAGGAATTGGTTTGACATTTCATGTGCTTGGGTCTCCTGTGCAGCTACAGACCCTAGCGCATCCTGTAGGTATGTACCGAAGCTCTGAATCGTTTCGGCTGGTGTAGATGGTTTGCTTTGTGCCGTACTTTGCATCTGAAGCGGTTGAATCCCCTGTGTACTGAACATGTTGTTCTGAATCATTAATGTCCCTCCGTTTCGTATCTGTTCTTTGGTTTTAGGAATATTTCCACCTTTAAGCCGTTAATTAAGATCTTCCGATCTCCAATGCCTTGGATATCATTGCTTTGGTTGAGTTCAAAGCTGTGACGTTTGCTTCATATGAGCGCGAAGCCGAGATCATGTCCACCATTTCTTTCGCGATATCCACGTTAGGCATGTACACATACCCCTCAGCGTTGGCATCCGGATGTGAAGGGTCATAAACCGGCTTCAGGGGCGACTGATCTTCACGAATCTCTGATACTCGAACTCCCTCTCCAGACCCACTACTTCTCATCTGATTTTGAAGCAAACTATTGAAGGAAGTTTTATTGGGCTCAAGCACAACCATCTTACGCTTGTAAGGGACCGCCTCACCGTTAGTTACACTCGCGCGCGTCGTCTCCGCATTGGCGATGTTGGAAGATATAACGTCCATCCGCAAACGCTGAGCCGTCAGAGCCGATGCACTGATACTAAAACTGTTACTGATGTTCACCTAAGTTATCTCCCTTCGACTCCAACACGCATCATTTTGATTTGTTCATTCACTTGCTGAATATAAGCGTTGTAACGTAACTGGTTCTCCGCCAGAAGACTCATTTCTTTGTCTACATCGACGTTGTTCTGGTTGTTATTCATTGAAGTTGACTGGTCCATATTAACTACTGGTGTAGGTACGGAAGAGGAAGGACCTATGACAAAATGCCTTGAATCCGTTACTTTTCCTTTAAGTACAGGCATATCTCCATTCATTTGTTCCTGCAGCATTTCTTCAAAAGCAACGTCGGAACGCTTGAAATACGGGGTGTCCGCATTCGCAATGTTGTCAGCAATTGTTCGTTGTCTAATGTTGGAGGCATCGAGTGCACCTTGTAACCTTTGAAAACTAATATCATTCAAAAGATTCATAATCGCCCTCCTCTCTTTAGAAATTATGGAAATAGATTCAATCTTTTTCCGTCAGGACACTTATGTTTTTTCGACAAAAAACATTCGCTTTTACACGGTTTTCTAGGACTTAAGTAGAATTAACTCTGATGTTGTCGTATAACATAAGTTTCTTCGAGATTGGGATATATTACAATAAGAAAAAAGCCCTATCTTTTCTGAAAGACAGAGCTTTTTGTGTATTTTCTGCAAATTATGAATTTTTTCGTAAATGTCGGGGCCCAAAACAAAAATAAGCTTAAGCACTCTATATGAGCTCTTAAACATTCTTAAAATTTATACTATGCTTCTGTACGATTGAGCACCTCATATTATCACAAACCTGAATTCCATGGAGAGGCTTTAATCTGTTTTCAGTTAGAAATATTTACCGATATAATAAGCTTTCTTATCAAATCAACGATTCTCTTTGATCTTCAATGAAATAGATAATTGACAAAATATCCATAGTAGATTATCTGATTTCACTGAATTTCCACAACACTTTTTTAACATTTACCCCTGGTATGCAGATTTTAATGAACCGATAAAATTTTGTCACATCTGCAATACAATTAAATTCTCTTTTTGCGCATTTATGCAAATTTTTCTAACAGCTTTAATTAAACCGATCACCAGACTTGGAAAAAATAAATCCTTTTATTGGAATTTATAGCATTATTGAATATGAGCTGCAAACACGTCTTTAGGGTTTAAATACATTATCTCTGCGGCACAAGTCCTAGATTTTCTTTCGTCTTATAGAACTCCAACTCTATTATCGGTTACAATACTGCATTATATTAGGCTAAAACAAAAATAAACGGCATACAGATGGATTGAATAAAGTCTACGATAATCAGGACCAGGACCGAATATCCTGTTTCCGTGTGGTCGCTTACTCTTTAATCATCCATAGTATACCGTTATTTATACTTTAATCACGCTCTCAACAGAGCAATACACCTATGTTATAAGATATATTGGCTTAAATCACGATCCAGTGCAATGTCATTCAATTTTTCACGTACATATTCCGGAGTGATTACCATACGCTCCAGCGTAAGTTCTGGTGCTTCAAAAGACAGATCCTCAAGAAGTTTCTCCAAAATAGTATGCAGACGTCTTGCACCAATGTTTTCGGTATTTTGATTCACGGACTCAGCTAGCTTGGCAATCTCACGAATGGCATCATCCGAGAACTCAATTTCAATATTCTCCGTACGCAGCAAATCCACATATTGCTTGGTTAACGCATTTTTAGGTTCCGTGAGGATCGATACAAATTCATCAAGTGTCAGACTGTTCAGTTCTACACGGATTGGGAAACGCCCCTGAAGCTCTGGAATGAGATCCGAGGGTTTTGCCACATGAAATGCACCGGCTGCCATAAACAGGATATAATCCGTTTTGACAGGGCCGTATTTGGTCATTACCGTAGATCCTTCCACGATAGGCAGAATATCACGCTGCACACCTTCACGGGATACATCGGGGCCGCTACCGCGCCCTTGACTGGCCACTTTATCAATTTCGTCAATAAATATGATACCTGTCTGTTCCGCCCGCCGGATGGACTCCTGAGTAACATCATCCATATCGATCAACTTGCCCGCTTCTTCCTGGATCAACACTTTGCGAGCTTCTTTAATCGCCAGTTTACGTTTTTTGGTACGACGAGGCAATAAACTGCCAAACATCTCCTGCATGTTCATCCCCATCTGATCATTTCCTTGACCAGCGAACATGTCCATCATGTTAGGTGCGGTATCTTCCACATCAATTTCGATAACGTCTTCTTCCAGTTTCCCAGATAACAAATCGAATTTGATTTTACGGCGCCGCTCGGCTACTCCCGTATCCGGTTCTTGTTCATCAGCTTCTGGCGTGTTATTGCCATTGTTGCCAAATATCATTTCGAACGGGTTGCGCTGATTTTTGGATTTGGATTGCGAAGGTGCCAAAATATGTACAATTCGCTCATTGGCAGCTTCTTCAGCTTTATCCTTCACTTTCTCTGTACGTTCCAGCTTGACCATCCGCAAGGATGTTTCAATCAGATCACGTACCATCGATTCCACATCACGGCCAACATAACCCACTTCCGTGAACTTCGTTGCTTCCACTTTTACGAATGGAGCTCCTACCAGCTTAGCCAGTCGGCGTGCAATCTCCGTTTTACCAACACCGGTAGGTCCAATCATCAGGATATTTTTAGGCACAATATCATCCTGGGTATGCTCAGGCAAGAGGCTGCGACGATAACGATTGCGAAGGGCGACCGCTACCGATTTTTTAGCCTGTTTTTGACCTACAATGTACTTATCAAGCTCTGCAACGATTTGTCTGGGTGTTAACGCTTGTGTATGCATATAGCTTCCCTCCTATCAGTATGCGAACCTTGTATATGAGATGACTTTATAAAATGACCTATAAGGACAAAGAATCTCCACGAAGTAACTGAAGCCGATTTAATCATCATGCTCCATCACGGGAGATTGCTTTTCCTTACAACTCTTCAACAATAATATTATTGTTGGTATATACACATAACTCTGAAGCAATCTGGAGTGATTCACGAGCAATGTCTTTTGCTTCCAAATCCACCGCATGACGTTTTAACGCACGCGCAGCAGATAAGGCAAAGTTTCCTCCCGAGCCGATGGCAATAACATCATCATCCGGCTCGATAATTTCGCCCCCGCCAGAAATCAGCAGCATACCCGTTTTATCCATAACAATCAGGAGTGCCTCCAGTTTGCGCAAAATCCGATCCTGGCGCCAATCCTTGGCAAGCTCTACCGCCGCACGCTGCAAGTTACCATGGTGCTCCTCAAGCTTGCCTTCGAATTTCTCAAACAAAGTAATGGCATCCGCTACGGAACCGGCAAAACCCGCCACAACCTGACCGCGATACAAACGTCTTACCTTTTTGGCTGTATTTTTCATTACAACACTTTGCCCCATGGTCACCTGACCATCACCGGCAATCGCTGCTTTGCCATTATGACGAACCGCACAGATCGTTGTAGCATGAAATGACATATCCATGATATCAGCCTCCTCCCACGATTAATTTACACGCGTTCCGGAACGATTAGACCTTCTTCTGCTGCAAAACGAGCAATGCCATCCAGTGCACGCTGTGCAAGTGCTTCATTTTTTTCCTTTTTGTTACGTATTTTGGTTTCCAGCTTCGGCAGTAATCCGAAGTTTGCATTCATTGGCTGGAAGTGTTTGAAATCAGCTGTTGTAATATACTGTGCCATACTGCCCAGTGTTGTCTCCACCGGCAATACGACCATTTCCTGTCCGAGGGCTGCTTTGGCTGCATTCATACCCGCGATTAAACCGGATGCTGCAGACTCTACATAACCTTCTACTCCTGTCATCTGACCTGCAAAGAACAGGTTTGGACGCTCTTTGAACTGATACGTTGGACGAAGCAGTTTGGGAGAATTAATAAATGTATTACGGTGCATTACGCCATAACGGACGAATTCCGCATTTTCAAGTCCAGGGATCAAAGAAAAGACACGTTTTTGCTCTCCCCATTTCAGATGCGTCTGGAATCCCACCAGATTATACAGCGTTCCTGCTGCATTGTCCTGTCTAAGCTGAACAACAGCGTGTGGCAGTTCTCCAGTATGCGGATTGACGAGTCCTACAGGTTTCATCGGACCAAACAAAGCCGTTTGCTTACCACGCTTCATCATCACTTCAATCGGCATACAGCCTTCGAAGTAAATTTCTTTCTCAAACTCTTTTAGTTGAGCAACTTCCGCTGTGATCAATGCTTCATAAAACACATCGAATTCCTCTTCTGTCATTGGACAGTTCAAGTATGCTGCTTCGCCTTTATCATAACGTGAAGCTAGATAGACCTTATTCATATCAATGGAATCTTTTTCGATAATCGGCGCAGCCGCATCATAGAAGTAGAAGTATTCCTCACCCATAAGGGACTTGATTTGCTCTGACAATGCTGGCGAAGTCAAAGGTCCAGTTGCAACAACAACGATTCCGTCTTCTGGCAAAGAAGTCAGCTCTTCATTGACAACCTCGATGAGCGGATGCTGATGAAGCGTAGATGTGATTTCGCCTGAGAATCCGTCCCGGTCCACAGCAAGTGCCCCACCTGCTGGAACGGCATGACGGTCTGCTGCACCCAAGACTAGAGAATTAAGCATTCTCATTTCTTCCTTCAACACACCAACTGCATTGGTCAAGCCATTGGCACGAAGCGAGTTGCTGCATACCAGTTCTGCAAATTTATCTGTATGGTGAGCCGGCGTTTTCACAACCGGTCTCATCTCGTATAGTTTTACGCGTACACCACGACTTGCGATCTGCCAAGCTGCTTCTGTTCCTGCCAACCCGGCACCAATAACGGTTACTTGTTGTTCATTATTCAAAATCATTTACCCCCATTATGCTAATCCGCTCATTCTTCTTCCGGTTCCTCTACCGGCTCTTGATGATCACATGAAGTACACTGCAATCGTGTTCCCTGTTTGTTCCGTTTCTCAATCATTAGCGATCCACAACTTGGACATGGTTTCGCCGATGGTTTATCCCATGATACAAAATCACATTCAGGATACTTGTCGCAGCCATAGAAAATACGTCCCTTTTTACTGCGGCGTTCAACAACATGCCCTTCCTTACACTTCGGACAAGTTACACCAATATCCTTGATAATCGGTTTGGTATTACGGCAATCCGGGAACCCGGAACATGCAAGAAACTTGCCGAAACGACCCAGCTTATAAACGAGCGGTTTGCCGCATTTCTCACATATTTCATCCGATACTTCATCTTCAATCTCGATTTCCTTCATTTCTTCTTCTGCAAACTCTAAACGTTTCTCAAAAGATTCGTAGAATTCTGCGAGTACCTTAACCCAATCCTCCGACCCTTCTTCCACATGGTCAAGATCACCTTCCATGTTCGCAGTGAACTCCACATTCAGGATCTCCGGGAAAAACTCCTCCATCTGTTCGATGACCAGTTCGCCCAGTTCAGTTGGCATGAATTTCTTCTCTTCAATTGCAACATATCCGCGCTTCTGAATGGTCTCCAGCGTTGGCGCATATGTACTCGGACGCCCTATGCCCAGTTCCTCAAGCGTTTTAACCAGCCTTGCTTCCGTATAACGTGGTGGCGGCTGTGTGAAGTGCTGTTTCGGCTCAATCTCCCGATTCTCTAGCACATCTCCATTTTTCAGCGGAGGCAGCAGACGATCTTCTTCCGTTGTACCGTCATCATTACCTTCTACATACACCTTCATGAATCCCTGGAAACGAACCTTGGAACCTGCTGCCCGGAAAATCGTATCACCCGCAGCAATGTCCACGGATAGTGTATCCAAAACGGCAGATGACATCTGGCTTGCTATAAAACGTTCCCAAACCAGTTTGTACAACCGGAATTGATCACGGCTCATAAACGATTTAATGGAATCCGGATCACGCAAAATCGACGTTGGACGAATCGCTTCATGCGCGTCTTGAGCATTGGCTGCTTTTTTGGAATAGTTTCTAGGCGTCTCTGGTGCAAATGGCTCACCGTACTTGCCAACAATGTATTCCTTGGCTTCTTCCTGAGCCGATGCTGCAATTCGGGTAGAGTCTGTACGCATATACGTAATGAGACCGACTGTGCCTTCTTTTCCGAGGTCTACCCCTTCATACAGCTGTTGGGCAACCGACATCGTCTTGGAAGCTCTGAAATTCAATTTACGTGCGGCTTCCTGCTGCAAGGAACTCGTTGTAAACGGAGCAGAAGGATTACGGCTGCGTTCTTTTTCTTTAACTTCTTTGACTGTAAAAGAAGCGCCCTCGATTTGTTTTAAGATGGCCTGTACTTCTGCTTCACTGCCAAGTTCGGTTTTGGTACCGTTCAACTGATGGAACTTGGCTTCAAACGGATTTCCGTCCGCTGTAAGTTTGGCAGTAATGCTCCAGTACTCTTCCGGTTCAAAATCATTAATTTCATTTTCACGATCCAAAATGATTTTGACGGCCACGGACTGTACGCGGCCAGCGGACAATCCTTTTTTGACTTTCTTCCATAATAAAGGACTAATTTTATATCCTACAAGCCGATCCAGAATACGTCTTGCCTGCTGCGCGTTAACCAGATCCATATTAATTTTGCGCGGCGTTTTGAACGCATCTTTGACAGCCTGTTTCGTAATTTCATTAAATACGACTCGGCAATCCGCGGTTTCGTCCAGTTCAAGTGCATGGGCCAGATGCCATGCAATAGCCTCACCTTCGCGATCCGGGTCAGCTGCGAGATACACTTTTTTCACTTTCTTACGGGCATCCTTCAGTTCTTTCAAAATTGAACCTTTGCCGCGGATCGTAATATATTTCGGATTAAAATCATTCTCTACCTCAACGCCGATCTGACTCTTTGGCAAATCGCGTATATGTCCCATCGAAGCTTTTACGATGAACTTGCTGCCTAAATATTTGCCGATCGTCTTCGCCTTTGAGGGCGACTCAACGATTACGAGTGCATCCGCCATAGGTTCATCCTCCTCTCAGTCATGAAACTGCTGCTTGTTTTTATGATTCTTACTTCAGCAGCATGACTAACTTCCGCTAATAATCTATTTTCACATGCTGCCTTAATTGCAGCATCGTCATACCCTTGCGTATTTGGTTCCAGGTAATTGGCTAATCTGCTTTTTTATGATTAAAGATAACAGAACTGAATGCAAATGTCCAAAATCCCAGTTGAGCTGTTCAACAAGTTGATCCAGGGATTGCTCTTCCTGCTCTAGCAAATAAATAACACGTTGTTCATCTAAAGATAGTTTTACGACAGGGAATATTCCTTGATTGGAAGTTTCACTGCTTTCCGTTGAACGTCCTCTATTGTAAGGAAGTTGTTCCGTATTTGGCAAGTCCAATTGAAACTCTTCCAATAAATCAGTGGCACATGTCACCAATTTTGCGCCCTGACGAATCAGATTATGCGCACCTCGACTTTTGGGAGATGTTATGGGGCCTGGAACGGCAAACACGTCTCTCCCAGCTTCAAGCGCAGCATCTGCAGTAATAAGTGATCCACTTCGGATATCAGCCTCAACGACCAACGTACCCAAAGTTAAACCTGCAATGATCCGATTACGTTCCGGAAACAATCCCTGACGTGCTCGCGTACCCGGAGGATATTCTGACAAGAGCAGCCCTGTTTCGGCAATTCGTTCGGCAAGACTGGTGTTTTCGGGAGGATAAATGTTGTCAATTCCTGTCCCAAATACCGCAATGGTCTTACCATGTGCACGAAGAGCCGCATCGTGACAAACACTATCTATTCCTCTGGCTAACCCACTTACAATGGTCAGACCCGCCTTGCATAATTGCTCCGCCAGCTTCTCACCAATTTTGCGTCCGTATACTGTGGGCATGCGGGTTCCTACCATTGCAATGGATTGCGTGTGCAGCAGTTTCATATCTCCACGCCCGTACATGACCCAGGGTGGCTGAACGGTTTCCTTCATTAATATGGGGTAATCCTGATCCAGATAGGTAACGACCTCAATTCCAAGTTTATAAACACTCTCTTGTCTCTGCTCAATCCAGTCTATATTGAATTGTTTGGTTAGACGGGCAGCCTGATCCTTGCGTAATCCCGCAGCAATCCAATCTCCCTCTTTATAGTCCAACAAATCCATCAGTTGATCTTGTCCTGAGAGCAGTTTGGAGATTGTTTTCTTACCTATACCGTCCGTTTCATGCAATCCAATCAAAATCCATCTTTCTTCCATATCAAAAACCTCCCATATCGGGAAGAAAATCTTCCCTCATATTGTGTGTTATGTGACAACGGAATGCAAGCGTTTACTCTCGCAGGCAAACAATCACTCTCTTTTTCACCCGATAAAAAACGCAAAAAAGCAACCCTTCGCCCTGTTCAGGACAAAAGGTTGCTTACCTTTTCCGCATTATTAATAGTCGGTTCACCAGAAAATTATATTCCTGAGCCGTTTCTTCTATTATAACGGAAAAGAATTAATGTGTCGTGCACAAATTCAGAATACCGCGTTCTTCAAGTACGCTCACAAGAGTCGAGCCCATTTCAGCTGGCGTTGGAGCAACTTTGATTCCGCAAGATTCCAGTTTCGCAATTTTTTCTTTGGCAGTACCTTTACCACCAGAGATGATAGCACCTGCATGACCCATCCGTTTCCCTGGAGGCGCAGTAACGCCACCAATGAAACCAACTACCGGTTTGGTCATGTTATCGCGTACCCATTCCGCCGCATCTTCTTCAGCCGTACCGCCGATTTCACCGATCATGATGACCGCATGTGTCTGCGGATCTTCATTGAACCGTTTCAGGATATCAATGAACTCGGAGCCTTTAACCGGGTCGCCCCCGATTCCCACAGCAGAAGATTGTCCGATTCCACGTGCAGACAATTGATGAACAGCTTCATACGTGAGTGTTCCACTACGGGAGACCACGCCAACATGGCCAGGCATATGAATATAACCTGGCATGATGCCGATTTTGCATTCGCCTGGTGTAATAACGCCTGGACAGTTTGGTCCGATCAGAACGGTATCTTTGCCTTCCATGAAACGGTCAACCTTGACCATATCAAGTACCGGGATACCTTCGGTAATACAGATCACGAGATCCAGCTCTGCGTCCACAGCTTCCATGATGGAATCGGCTGCAAATGCCGGAGGAACGTAGATGACGCTCGCTGTTGCGCCAGTAGCTTCCTTCGCTTCCTGTACTGTATTAAACACCGGGAGACTGACTACTTTGCCATCTTCCAGCGTGATATCAACATTGGTTCCGCCTTTACCCGGTGTAACGCCGCCTACCATCTGGGTTCCGTAGTCCAATGCGCCCTTCGTGTGGAACATTCCCGTTGAACCCGTAATGCCTTGCGTAATGACTTTTGTATTTTTATCAATCAAAATACTCACGTTGCTTCACATCCTTACGGTTATTTTTCAAGTGCCGGACAGCTCCGGAACTAAGGCAGCAATTTGCCCAGGAATGAACTTATTTTACGAGGGCAACAATTTTCTGTGCACCATCGGCCATGGAATCAGCAGGAACGATATTCAGGCCGGATTCACCCAAGATACGTTTACCAAGTTCCACGTTAGTTCCTTCAAGACGAACAACCAGCGGTTTAGTCAGGCCAAGCTGCTTCGCGGCTTCAACAACACCGTTGGCAATGACATCACAACGCATAATGCCGCCAAAAATGTTAACGAAGATACCCGCCACTTTGGCGTCAGACAAAATGATTTTGAAAGCTTCGGTCACTTTCTCTGTTGTCGCACCGCCCCCAACATCCAGGAAGTTGGCCGGGTCGCCGCCATAGTATTTGATGATATCCATCGTCGCCATCGCAAGTCCCGCACCATTAACCATACAGCCGATGTTGCCATCAAGTGCTATGTAGCTCAGGTCGTATTTGGAAGCTTCGATTTCTTTTTCGTCTTCTTCATCCAGGTCGCGCAGTTCCAGAATATCTTTGTGACGGAACAAGGCGTTGGAATCAAAATTCAATTTTGCATCCAGCGCGATAACGTTTCCATCTCCGGTAACAACGAGTGGATTAATTTCGGCAATGGAGCAATCTTTTTCGACAAATGCTGTGTACAACGCAAGCATAAATTTAACCGCTTTGTTCACCAACTCATTCGGAATACGAATACTGTACGCTAGTTTACGTGCCTGGAACACTTGCAATCCAATTGCAGGGTCAATAATTTCTTTGAAAATTTTCTCAGGTGTAGCTTCAGCTACTTCTTCGATCTCTGTACCGCCTTCTTCGGAAGCCATCATCACGACGCGGCCTGTGGCACGGTCCACAACAACACCCACATAATACTCTTTGCGGATATCGCATCCTTCTTCAATCAGAAGACGCTTCACTTCTTTACCTTCAGGTCCAGTCTGATGTGTTACCAATACTTTTCCCAAAATTTCGGATGCATAAGCACGAACTTCGTCGATACTTTTCGCTACTTTCACGCCGCCGGCTTTCCCCCGGCCACCTGCATGAATTTGCGCTTTGACTACAGTCACCGGACTGCCCAGTGCCTCTGCGGCCGCAACCGCTTCATCGACTGTATAAGCAACCTTTCCGTTTGGAACGGTGACTCCATACTGTTTCAGTACTTCTTTTCCTTGATATTCATGGATATTCATTCTCGAATCCTCCTATCAACATGACTGCAACAAGGCGGGTTGGTAGACTAACAAAAGACAAATGTTGACTATTTTCACTTAAACCCAATTCATTGTAACATGTTTTTAAAACGCTTTCCTTAAAAATGTAATGGTTAATAGACAGTATTTTGATATGAGTATGATCCCATATTGTGAATGCTTGGATATTAATGGAAAAAACCTTAGCTAATAAGCCAAGGTTTCTTGATAATATTACGACGATGCACTTTATTTTCTGGCTTCTTTGGTGTTCGTCTGATGGACTTTCTCCAGAAGGCCCTTGAACTGTCCCAGTAAAGATTCAAACTCTGAACTGTTCAGACATGCATCTTCCTGGATCGCTTCAGGTATAGACAAAGCTTTATGGCGAAGTTCCCGCCCGGCGTCTGTAAGTGTAATCAATACTTTTCGTTCATCCTGGACTGAACGTTCGCGATGAATAAGTCCTGCTGACTGTAAACGTTTCAGAAGTGGTGTCAATGTCCCCGAATCGAGGTAAAGCGCCTCTCCGATTTCCTTAACCGTACATTCTTCACGTTCCCACAACACCATCAAGACCAGGTATTGAGAATAGGTTACACCCAGTACCTCAAGATAGGGCTGGTACATCTTCGTAATTTCACGTGAACAAGCGTATATGGCAAAGCATAATTGATTATCCAGCTTCAAACTTTCATTCTGCATATATCTGTCTCACCTACCTATTGTGCTATTGAGCATTCTATATTCCTTATAATAGAGGTTGCCCCCTGTTATAACCGCAAGAATTTGCGAATATAAGGAACCTCAATCTATCTTATCATAAATTAGAAAAAAAACAGAATAATTGAGCACAAATGATTTCATCAATCTATTTAATAGCTATAAATTTAATTGCCTAAAATTAATAACAGGTATAGATGATAATCAAAATATATAACCACATAACAAAAAATTCTTGATACATTGAACAGCTCACCCATCTTCTACTTACACCTCCACAACAGCGCGATATTGAATCGGAAGTGAATAATTTTTATTCTGCGGGAAACTTCATGCGGAAATCTATATACAATCCAAAGTAAGGGATAGATAAACCGTACTATGACGAGACGGGTTGACGCCCTGATTTCTTTTATATAAAATGCTTGTAGAAGCTGAGGAAGCACCTTAATTCGTAGACTGGCCCGTACTATGCGCGCCAAGGACGAAGTGAGGTGTTTCTTGTATTATGTATGGAAAACTGCATAGTGCCTGTTTATATGGAATTGACGGAGTATTAATTGAAGTGGAAACAGATTTGTCGAATGGTTTACCCCAAACGTCTATTATCGGATTGCCGGATTCGGCTATACGTGAAGCGGTTGAACGCGTTCGTGCGGCTATAAAAAACTGTGGCTATCAGTATCCGTTACAACGGATTACGATTAATCTGGCCCCTGCGGATCTGCGCAAGGAAGGAGCTTCCTTTGATCTTGCCATTGCTGTTGGTTTACTTATGACAAGTGGCCAACTGGTACTTCCTGTACAAGAACGGACATTAGTAGTGGGTGAACTGGCATTGGACGGTTCAGTGAGATCTGTTCCTGGCATTTTATCCATGGTAGATTTGGCAAAACGGCAAGGCTTTACCTCTGTTCTTCTGCCCGCCGATAATTTGGAAGAGGCTTCGCTAATTCGGGGTATTCAGGTATATGGGGTTCGTCATTTGCAAGATATCGTACCAGAGAGCGTAACCGCTGCAAAGAGCACGAAAGAAACGATACCAAATAAGGGGCCTGTTGTTATAAAAGACTACGCTCACCTTTCTGTTCGAATTCCAGATCACGAAAATTTGAATAACCACGAGCGCTCGAAACACACTTCATTCCTGGAGGATGATTATAGTGATGTGTTAGGACAGCATCATGTGAAACGAGCACTCATGATTGCCGCAGCAGGGATGCACAATATTTTGCTAGTTGGCCCGCCAGGAACAGGGAAAACCATGTTAATTAAACGGCTGCCTACGATTCTTCCCCCATTGTCCGAAGACGAAGCGCTGGAAGTAACCAAAGTGCTAAGTGCCGCAGGCAAACTTAAGGAAACCTCTCGCGGACTGGTTGCAGACAGACCTTTTCGTTCACCACATCATACGATCTCCACATCAGGGCTAATTGGAGGCGGCGGAATTCCCAAGCCGGGCGAAGTTAGCCTTGCCCATCGGGGTATATTGTTTCTGGATGAGCTGCCCGAGTTTCAGCGGCAAGTCCTTGAAGTGTTGAGACAGCCATTGGAGGATCGCAAAGTCACCATAAGCCGCGCGCGAGCCGCGTTCACATTTCCAGCACAATTTATGCTCGCCTGCTCTATGAATCCCTGTCCTTGTGGATATCTCTCTGCCCAGTCTGAGGAACAACGATGTATATGCAGTCCTGCACGCGTGGCCGCGTACCGTGCCAAAATTTCCGGTCCCCTGCTGGACCGAATCGACCTTCAGGTTGAAGTGCCTCCCCCAGGTGAGTGGCGCAAGGCTGGCGCTTCTCCTTCATCTGCGGAAATGCAGGCCAAAGTCATTCACGCTCATCATATTCAGGCTGCCCGATATGCGAACAGTTCAGTTCGCTGGAATAGCCAGCTATCAGGAACCCTTCTGCGTCGAACGATTCGTCTGCCTGATGAAGCAGACTATCTGCTCCAGCAGACACTGCAAGCATTGAACCTGAGCATGCGTGCACATGATCGAATTATTAAGATGGCCCAGACGATCGCCGACCTGGACCATAATGGCGTAATTTTGACTGCTCATGTGGCTGAAGCGATACAATATCGTCAGTTGGATTTGAATTTATTTTAAGAGAGATCACTCCAGCAATAAAAGCTTTAAGGGGAATATATGTCCTCACCATTCAGCACCATGATCGGGTTCAAGCGCGATTTCAGTAGATTTTAAATCTAATGTTTCATAAATTAAAACAAACAAATACCCCTGCAAGTATTTCTACTCCGTAGAGAGAACGTGCAGGGGTATTTGCATAGAGAATTATGTTCGAATGTGTAGCGAAAAACATATTAATTATTCAAATATAGTCAGCTTGTCCTTAGCTGGTGTACGTTCTTTGGCAGAAGGAACAACCTCTGGATACCCCATGTAAACCATGCCGATAATTTTTTCCCCAGCCTGAATACCAAGGGACTTGCGGAATTTGGGTCCGTACAGGAAAGGCTTGGTTACCCAGAAGGTACCAATGTCTTCACTCCATGCTGCGAGTAGGAAGTTCTGTACCAACGCACTCACTGCTGCAAAATCTTCATCCCAGACATTCTGGCGCGGATCTTCTTCCATGACTACAAGCATAACGGCTGGGACCTGCTTGATATTCGCAGAGAACTTGTTATCCTCACCCATCTCTGCATCTATGGCTTCTGCCAGCTTGTTCAGTCCATCTCCGCTAAATAGCAAAAAGCGCCACGGCTCACGCAATTTATGATTAGGTGCCCATACGGCTGTGTCCAACAGATCAATAATCTGCTGTGTAGGAACAGCTTCTTTTTTAAATTTTTTGACGGTGCGACGGTTTTCAATGGCTTCTCTTACGGCGTTACCCGTTTGGGTAGATTTACTCATGACCATGCCTCCCAGATTATAAAAATTATCCGTGACCGCAGTTCAAACCTGCGATGTGAATCGACTCATTTATAAAAAAACAAATAGTGCAGCAAACTGGATTACCCTCTTGATTATACACTGATCGGTTCATTGGATTCAAAGGAATGCTTACAACATTATTTCGTTCAGTTATTTTAGATCTAAAAAGACGACTTCGACTCTTACCCCGCGAAGGGATTCAAGTGACGTCGCCTTTCTTCATTATAAGTAGTTATTTAATCAATAGGGGTATGAACCTGCTCCTTCAAACTTCCCGTTCACAAAATCCATTTTGTTTATTTTCTCTTGGTTGCCGGCGACATCTGTACTGAAATACTCCACTGTTTTGACATCAGGAGCATAAATTTTTATTGGTCCGGTAAACGTGATCCATTCACCCCCATTGATTCTGTACTGGGTCATTTTCAAACCTGATCCCTTAACTTCGTCCGTTGCCTTTAACTTAAAATTAAATCCATTAATATATTGTTTTCCGTTGGATATTTCTGTCAAAGGAACTAAAGCATATTTGGTTACAGGCGGGGTTTTGTCCACATTACTTTTAAGGAAAAAATCAAATGTATTGTTAGGTCCTTTGACCAAAGTTACCCTAATCGTTTGGTTGATATAACCATCCGCTTCGACAGAGATTATGCTTGTTCCCGGAGACAGTCGATCCATGGAATACTTGCCTTGTTTGTCTGTTATCATCTTAAGATTATTAATAGATACCGTGGCCCCAGCCACTGGCCTCCCCTGTTCATCTTGCACCAAGCCACTCACCTTGGCGGCCTCTTGAAGTGTTATGTTCAACTTCTCTGTAACACCGGTGTATAGAAAAAGATATTTTGTGTAAGGAACATATCCATCTGCATCAACCGAAACCATAATATCAGGGGCGGAATAAGGATTAATACCTGTAATTGCGTAGTTGCCATCCTTGTCCGTCTTTACAGACTGGCTGACAGTTGTTACTTTAATGACAGCACCCACAACTGGTTTTCCTGATTGATCAGTAACTTTGCCTACAACTGTTGCTGGTTCATAGAGGGAAAAATTAAATGCCCTTGTTTCTCCCGGAATCAAATAATAGCTAATATAATTATTGTCGGTTTGCAAGTACCCCTTGGCAACCGTACTAATATTGATGCGTATGCCTTCACTTAACGTTGTTTCAAAATTGTACTCTCCCTTGGAATTAGTTTTAATCGTTTTGGTTGCTATTTCGATGTTTTCGATTGTGTACATCTTGATATTTACATTTACATCTTTCACCGGAAAACCATCCATATCGGTAATTTTCCCAAAAATTCTTGAACTTTGAGCAAGTTGATTAACTTGCCCCTCCGCTAAAGCATCTTTGGAAGCAGCATATGTCGTCCCAGAAAGCAACAGACCACACACCCCTAAAAATAATAAAAACACACTTAAACGAATCATCCATTTCCATTGAATACTCATGACAATCGTTCACCTCATCCATATATAGTAGTAAGTCCGGTGACCCTATGAACTCGTTTTATCTATCTAACTAACTAGCATTTCGAGCTTCCAAAACTCCCCGCCCCATACATATTGCCAAATTCCTTCACCGCCGTTCATGGTTTCGCTAATATCCAGCACTTCCATTCGAGGGGTCTCCCACACCTGTTTCTCTTTCTTTGCCGCAGCAGATTGAATTTCTCTCATAGTTCACACCTCTTTTTTGATTTTCTTTTTTCATTTTATTATAAATGATACATTTTGTATCTAATTATTTTAAGAACTTTAATCTCTTTTCGTCGTCTAGAAACAAGTTAGATACATAGCGAAGCTTTATTGTTTATTGAATTAAAACGAACTTTGAAAAGGACATATACATGGTAAGGAGAAAGAGGGCACTTTATAACAGGAACTTAGTATCATAGACTGGATTGAAACACATCGTTTGAGCTTTTATTTAGAAAATTATTTATTAGATATAGCTGTTTACAATCAGAAAAGGGAGTAAAAACAACGGTGATAAATAAATAATTTTACCAACAAATTGATACAAAATGTATCTGTATTGTGAAATGTAATGTATTGTATTGTATTGTATTGTATTGCTGCTCTTAAGTTCTTTTTTACCTCTAACCGGTTCCAAATAAAAATAACCCACGAGAGAGACACTTTTTCTAGTGTCTTTCTCGTGGGTTAACACAGCTAATAAATCGCGAATATAGTAGCAGCTCAAAATGCATTAATAATATGATCAACCGACACGGTTTCGCCCGCTTTATCCAGCATTACTGCGATCACATCAAAACGGATTTGATGATTGGTCTCTCCCGTCATTTGCAAATATACAGATGCGGTTGCACGTACCTGCTGCATTTTACGGATATCTACCGACTCCTGGGGTGTACCATACTTTCCAGTTCCGCTTCTACTGCGGACTTCAATAAAAATGATCATGCCTTCATGGGCAGCAACGATATCAATCTCTCCGCTTCGGCAACGCCAATTTTGACGGAGAATCCGATAATGATGCTCTCTAAGCCAGTTACAAGCAGCCTCTTCACCCAATAGTCCCTTTTGCTGACGTGTCAGTTTTGAAGCTGGACCCTGATCTGATCTGCGCTCTACCATGAATCTTCTTCCTCTCGTCCAGAAGCCAGACGATCAGCTCGATAAATATAGGTTAACACTTCGGCCACCAGTTGATATAGCTCTGACGGGATCTGTTCATCCAAATCCAGCTTGGATAACACTTCGACAAGTGCAGCATCCTCCTGAACAGGGACACCATTTTCCTTGGCTTTATCCAAAATGGCTTCTGCCACTTTGCCACGGCCTTTGGCCACCACGACTGGCGCTTCACTCTCACCAGGTACATATTTTAATGCAACGGCCTTTTTGGAGATCAGGTCCGGTTGCGAATCCTCTTTCATACCCGCATGTCCACCCCTTTGTATCGTTCAGGACTGTAGTCCGAGGCAGTCATTTTCCGTTCAGCACCCGGTTCCTGGCCCACAGGCCATGGTTCTGCCTTGAAGGTCAGCAACTGATAGCCCAGCTTGTCCAACGCCCGGTGGATCTCTTCACGCCCACTTTCCAGGAGCGGTCCCATTCCTTCACCGTCATTAAGTACACGCAGACTGACGATATTATTAACAACATGCACATCCACCAGCGTTGGGCCAAGACTCTTCATATCCAGATCAAACCACAGGCGGCAGTTGGATGCATCCAATTCACCGCGTTGTCCCCGGCGTGATTGAATCTGGACGGAAGCTGTCTCTTCTCCGTCGGGTCCCGTAATCGGAATAAACCAGTGCATCTGGGCAAAAGCAGCACTGCGATCCGTTGTCAGCAATAACTGCTGACCTGTCAGAAATTGCACGGCCTGTCCGGCGGCATCCTTGAGCGCCGCCGGTGCACCATCGCTGCTGGCAAGCTGCAGCAGCAAGCCCTTTAGCGAGTCTGCGGTTCCCGGACTCGCCACATCCCCCACTCGCGCCTGCGCAGCCGCGCCGTGCACTGCCTGCTGCTCGTGCTCCGCACCGAGCAGCTTCAACACGCGCCCCACCCACGGGTCCCCCTCGTGGGTGACAGGCGCCGCCGCAGCTCCCGCAGGTGCTGCGGCACTACCGCCAGCCGGCAGCGCATCCGCGCCGGCTGGCAAAGGCTGCGGCACGCCTCCGGCAGCCGCAGCCGCTTGGCCGCCCTGCGATGCAGGGGCGGCCTGTGTCGCCGCACCGGGCTGTGCCGGTGCGGCTGTGGACGCGCTGCGCAGCGCGTCCAGCAGCGCCAGCAGCTTGGGCGCCAGCTGCGCTGCCGATGGAGCTGCTGGCGCCGCCTGCCCTACTGCGGCAGAAAGCCCCGCAGCAGCAGGCGTTTCACCGCGGCCGTCCACTCGACCGGCCGCGTTCCCCTCAGGCTGGACCGTAATCACACGGCCAGCCGCAGTATCCACAGCCGCCCCCGGTGTGCCCGGGCGGCTCCCCGCAACGCCCGCATCAGCTGTACGCGGGCTCTCACCAGGTATTCCGGTTCCCGCCGGAATACCTGCACCCATCTTGCCAGCAGTTTCAATATTGCTGGCCCCTGACTTCATTCCAGTAGCTTCCGCATTTACCGTACCTGCACCTGTCTGCCCATTGCCTTTCACCGCATTACCAGCAGCTTCCTCTGATCCAACAGCCACTGGAGCAGCACCTGCAGGTGCCCCGGGCACGAGTTGACCTGTCAAGCCAGACGTTCCTCCTGTCACTCGCGCACCGCCTGACGGACCTGACGTTTCTACCATCTGCTCTCCGCTTAACGGTACAGGCATTCCTCCCATAACGGACGTTCTCATCGTGGCTGCCTGTTCTCCACTACCTGCCGGTTTGCCCGCTGTTTGGGTCAGCATGGATTCCAGCTGTTCAGCCAAACCCTTTAACAACTGATGTAGTGGCGGACCAAATACAGCCTGATGCAAGCCCTTTACCGTTTCCGCTGTAATCGGTAGACCACGCTGAAATGCAATACCTGTCGCCTGCACCCATTCTTCGACAGGCACCTGTGCAGGTTTAGCTGTCATCATATTTTGAACCATAGCTACATTATCCTTGGTTAAGGGTAACCCGCTTCGCTGCATGGATAACAATAGTTCACGATTACCTTTGGTATCCGGCAAACCTACCTCCTGAAGCAAATTGTTCAAAGAAGCTTGTGGAAGTTCTGCCAATGTGCCCGTGAGCGGCTTCATGACCGTTACGCCATTCTCACCTGGAGGCTGGACCTGAAGCAGTGTTGTTTCACCTGGTCGAAGCGGGGTTTCCAGTTTTGCTCGTACCTGTACACCCTGAATTTGAAGAACCGCATCTGCTCCATCATCGGATACACTAACTACGGACCCTCGTACAACCTGACCTTCCTTTAACTCCAGCGGCTTGGCATTTCCCGGTTTACTATCCCCCAGCAAACCACGAATCACGGAACCTATATTCAAACCCTTCACCCTCCCTCCGTGTGTGGTCTAATTAAAATAAAGTGTGCTGCTCTCCGAGCAAATTGCCGAGAAAACTGCGACGGTGCATGGGTGTAGCACCCAGAGCCATAATTTGTTCACGATGAAATTTCGTTGCATATCCCTTATGTATTGATAAGCCATATTCCGGATATAACGTATCCCAGTCCTCTTTGCAAAGCCTGTCCCGGGTAACCTTCGCAATAATGGATGCTGCCGCAATGGATTGACTGTTTGCATCGCCTTTAATAATGGACAACTGCGGTATATGCACATCTACCTTTTCAGCATCTACCAGCAGATAGTCCGGCACACCCTCAAGCGCTTCTACCGCACGTTTCATAGCAAGCCTTGCAGCCTGTTTAATATTCAGTTGATCAATCGTTTCCGCATCCGCATATCCGATCCCAACTGACAACGCCTTTTCCATAATGATGTCATATAATGCATCTCGCTTTTTCTCCGTTAATTTCTTGGAATCATTAACCCCTTCCAGAATCAGATCCCGAGGCAAAATAACGGCTGCGGCTACGACATCTCCAAATAAACAACCACGTCCCACCTCATCAATTCCGGCAATCCGTTCAAATCCGCTTTCCCAATATTCACGCTCATAGATTAGCAGATCTTTGGGCTCGACCCATTCCTTTTTCTTCTTTTTCGGTTCAACCAGGGCATCCAACTGTGTCAAATCAGTTATCTCATTCATATCATTCATTACAGTGTCATCTCCTCTGCCCACTCTTGCTTCAATGCATCACTTTTATATCATTTATTATATAGACGTAGATTCCCGATTTTTGTTCTATCAAATCCAATTAAACAAGACATATATTTCCGTGAAGCCTATAGATAATACGATGATGAGTTATTATTTTATCGGTATCTGATGGCTTAAATTGAAGATATTCAGCATTGAGCAGGCTAAATCTTTACCACTCATCATAGCATGATTTACAATCCTCAGATATACGTACAAAACAATACCATAAAGTGCAATTTACTAGAATCACCTTCCAGCTCAAGCAAAGTTCCTTTATTTTAAATTCCAGTATGACAAAAAGCGACCGCTCCCGGTAATCCGGTAACGGCCGCTTCTTTCGGCAGTTGTTTCGTATTTAATAAGGAGCTTCCATAGAGAATCGTCCCATTTTGCCCGCACGCAGTTCACGCAGAAATGCTCGCGATGCCTTTTCCAAATCGATACGCCCACCACTCACAACACAACCACGTATACGGCCAACCTGTTCCATGATCGCAACGACACTGTCTGAATCATCCGCATCCTTAGAGAACTCCTGAAGTCCATATCGTTCTTCAAGAGAATCCCAGTAATAACGCATCAGGTAACTAATGCCAAAAAAGGCGATGTCTTCAGCATTCAGAATCTCTTCCTTGATTGCACCCGTTACCGCAAGACGATAACCCACGTTTTGATCTTCAAATTTCGGCCAAAGAATACCCGGGGTATCCAGCAGTTCCATTTCTTTACCCACTTTGATCCACTGTTGTCCCTTTGTTACACCAGGACGATCTCCCGTTGCCGCAATGTTCCGTCCAGCCAGTCGGTTAATTAGCGTGGATTTACCCACGTTTGGAATACCAACAATCAGTCCACGAACCGCTCGAGGGTTAATCCCTTTAGCTATTTGACGGTCAATTTTTTCTTTAAGGAGAAGCTTCGCTTGTGTTGGGATGTCTTTCACGTTGGTACCTGTTGAAGCATCTACAGGAAAAGCCGTGATTCCCTCTTTTTTGAAATATTCAATCCATTCTTGCGTCACTTTTGGATCCGCCAAGTCGGCCTTATTCAACAAAATCATCCGGGGTTTGCCCTGTAAAATCTCGTCAATCATCGGGTTGCGGCTGGAGACAGGCAGACGGGCATCCAGCAGTTCGATGACCACGTCAATCAGCTTTAACTTATCCTGAATCTGGCGTCTGGCTCGGGTCATATGACCTGGAAACCATTGAATCGTCACCTTGTCTTCACCTCATTATTTGTTGATATACAAGCTTTAACTATAATATCCACACCGCATCATTTCGCTGACAAAATAATCTTCCGGTCATTATTATCCCCAGATTATCTCTGCTCTCTACGTTTTAGTATATATTTTATAATTTGCTTGTATATCCTGCATTCATATTAATGGTTAATCCACTTGATATCGCCGATCGGCCAGAAAATCACATCTGCACGACCTACAATATCCGTCAGTGATACATAACCGATCATCCGGCTATCCGTACTGTTCGGGCGGTTATCCCCCATTACAAAAACATGACCTTCAGGTACTTTCCCATCCGGGAATTGCTCATTAGGGAAGTCCTTCACGTTGTAGGTTCCACCGTTCGCTTCAGCAGCATCGATTGCTCCCTGAATGTAAGTCTCATCGACTTTTTTACCATTGACGAGAACCGTATCGTCCTGAACCTCAACGGTATCACCAGCAACAGCAATGACACGTTTAATGAAATCACGGCCTTCAGATGGAACGTGGAATACGATAACTTCTCCGCGCTGTGGTTCCCTGATATCATATAAGATTTCATTGACGATCACACGTTCACCTGTATGAAAATTCGGCTGCATGGAAGGCCCGTCCACAACAAACGGTTTGAACAGCAACCACCGAATTAAAATGACAAGTACTAGTGCAATCACGATGGCTTTGAGCCATTCGAAAATTTCATTTTTGGCTTTTTTGGATCGACTGCCTTTCTCTTCGGCAGCATTGCCCTGGTCCTGTTGAACTTCCTGTTCCATTAATGATCTTCCTCTCTTCACAGTACATGTTATAGCAGTTTGTACACATCATCAGTTATGTAATCTTACACGCAAGCATTACCAGTACATTTAATCCACAATTCAAATGTTCTTCAATAACTGATTTCACAAGCCTCCCGGACTATTCGCGCATGTGCCGCCATACCATTTTACTCGGAAGTGCACCTCCGGTTCAACTTTTCCCGGACAAAAACGAAAAGGGCTTGTCTCCAAGCCCTCCCCGGTATCCGTTATATTAACGAATTTCTTTAATTCTCGCTGCTTTACCGCGTAGTTCACGAAGATAATAAAGCTTCGCACGACGCACTTTACCACGGCGAGCCACTTCGATTCTATCGATTTTAGGGGAATGAAGCGGGAAAGCTCTTTCCACACCTACACCGTAAGAAATTTTACGAACTGTAAAAGTCTCACTGATTCCACCACCACGGCGTTTAATCACAACACCTTCGAACAATTGGATACGCTCACGAGTTCCCTCGATTACCTTAACGTGCACTTTCAAAGTGTCACCAGGACGAAAACTCGGAATATCCTTACGAAGTTGTTCTTGTGTAATCGCTTGAACGATATTCATCTATGACTCCCTCCTTCCGTACAGGCGTTCATACTTCTTCCAGAGAACACCTTGTCTCCTTCATTATCCATAGAGGACCGCCGTATTCCACATAACAGACTTATTGTATCACGCACCATAACAAAACACAAGGAAAAATAAACAAATTAGAAGTTCCACCGCGATGGATCGTCATGATTAGTATTCTGGAATAAGTCAAGCATTAGACGGAAAAAATACTGTAACTTTCTGTCAAGAAAGATCGTCTATGATATAGCTTGTTGGATTACGTGCTAATGCATCTAAAATGTAATTCCATGAAGAAATGAAATGGTAAAAGGAGAACCTGTTGACTTATGAAACTCTTCAAAAAAATCGCTCTTGCTGCACTCGCTCTACTTACTTGTTCCATTACAATGTATGCGTATGCGGTAACTCATCCTACCAATGCAATGTCCCACAAAGCATGCACGTCCTGGGATATGGTAAAACGTAAGGCATTTCTAATGTCTCACTCCGATTATTCCAGCAAACCTGTACTTGATCAGGCTACCTTTCACATCGCACAAGGTTCGGCTACTGAAGTACCTGTACTGATGTATCATTACATACAGCCCAAAATCAACAATCATGAAAAAAACAACAAATCGATCATTAATCTGGAAGACTTCGAAGAAAACATGAAATATCTGCATGAAGAAGGTTACAACACAATAACACTGGAGCAGCTCGAGCAATACGTGAATGGACAGATCTCCCTGCCCCAAAAGTCTATTGTCATCACCTTTGATGATGGCTATCAGAACAATTATACTTTAGCCTACCCGGTGCTCAAAAAATATAATTTCCATGCTTCCCTGTTTGTCATCGGCAGCAAAATTCAGGATCATCCTTCGGCTTTTGATCCAGACAAAAAAACGTTTATCTCCAAACAAGAGATGCAGGCCGCTAAGGACGTTTTTGAATTTAATAGCCATACCTATGATCTGCATCACAAGGGATATATGCGTTGCGGTGACAACGTACCCGTCGGACTCGACACAAGTCTGCTGAATGATGACGTCAAACTAATGAAGGAAACCGGTATAGACGCGCCGTATATGGCCTATCCTTTCGGCTATACCAGCACGCAGATGATCTATCAACTGCAGAAAAATGGGTATCGCATGGCCTTTTCCGTACGTTCAGGTTTTGTTCGACCCGGGGATAACCCCATGAAGCTCCCACGATTAACGGTTACGACAGGAACCGATTTGGCTGCATTGCTCCACCCTGAATCAAACCAACAGGAAATCCTTCCTGTCGTAGAGATCAGTCATTAGGCTAGATTGAAACTTCCCCGCCTGGATAAAGAGTCGAGCTATACAGTCTTTTCGGCTGAAGCTGGGCTCTTTTTATGTCCAAAGCGGTTGGAGTGGTTAGATCCATCACTGAGCTGGAATAGATTACTGCCTCATGTGCATCATAGATGATAATCTGTTCCCTGCCGCTCTGACACAAGTCAGCATGTACGGCATAGCCCTCTTTTTCAAATACTGCAACCGTTTGCATGTGACCATTGACCAAAGATGGCAAGACGCCACCACCTCGACGGTAAGCCAAGATGTAGTCAAACCCGCTGTCATCCCAGTTCTGTACAGGCTCGATAATCGTTAACCATCCACGAGTTTTACGATCTTCTTTCCATAGTTCTTTTCCTTCACTATCCAGCATAAACATACCATCCTTGCCACTTTCGTCTCCACGAATAATCCGATCCAAACCTGCAATCTGTAAACCTTGTCTGTCTTCACAAAATTTTCCCAATGCGATATGCTGTGATTCAATCGAATCCTCATAACGCCATATCTCATGACCGTACCGATCCATCATCACCGTGACACTGCCACCGATAACAATTTCAACCTCCCCATCCTCATCCACATCGCCAAACCATATACAGTCTGCGTGATCATCAAGATTCTGACAGGACCATAATAATGTTCCATCATGATCCAGCATATCATACCCGGCCATCACTTCATCCTTGCCATCCCCATCGATATCGTATACCCACGGAAAATGACCTATATTGCCTTCGTGCTTCCACAACAAATTGAAATCATGGTCTAAAGCCCATAACCTCTTATAACGATCCTTCAGCAGGATATCCATTCTGTGTTGGTCTCCAGTGAGGTTGGCAAGAATAATACAGTCATGCGCTTGTTCTCCAGGCAGATCATGACGTTTCTTTATCTCTCCCGTTCTTCCGTCCAGAATAAGAAATTGCTTGTTCATTACACACAGCACTTCATTATTTCCGTCCCCATCCCAATCTGCAATCTGAGCAGGATAGTCTGACCCTGGCCCCCCTGCATCCGGATCCGGTGTTCCGACCTGCCAAATTAATGTTCCATCCAGATCATATGCCGACAAACAGCATACCTGATGCGGAACGTAACGATCGTCTATGCCTCCATCACCCTGCACCAACAGCATCTCAAGCCTGCCATCTCCATTCAGATCCCCCAGAAGCATCTTGCAGCGCACTCCTGCTTCGCTAATATTCACTCTACCAATTTCATAAGGCTGATGATCCATATTTTCTTCCTCCTCAGCATATCGTCTTCATACGCTTCTAGCTGAGATCACCATAAAGAAATTCTTCAGTTTATACAACCCTATTTCGGAACATGCAAAAAAGTTCAATCCCGGCAAAAGTGTTCTATACAGAAAAAAGACCAACCTTTATATCACATGGTTGGTCTTTCAATCTTTTGAATGAGATTATATTACGTACTCAAATATCAAATTACTCTGCACTCTTTTCATGTTCGGAACGTAGCTTGTTTAGCCAAATTCTTTCTTTGTCCGTCAAATCCGCCGTTTCCAACAGATCCGGTCTGCGTTCCAACGTACGAAGCAAGGACTGCTCCCTGCGCCACGCCTCAATATTTAGATGATGTCCGGATAACAGCATATCCGGCACCTTCATGCCTCTAAATTCGGGAGGACGTGTGTAGTGCGGGTATTCGAGCAATCCGGTACTGAATGAATCCGTTACAGCACTTGTCTCATTACCCAGCACACCCGGAATAAGGCGCACAATACTGTCAATCGCCACCATCGCAGGCAGCTCGCCACCCGTCAACACATAGTCACCAATCGACAATTCGTCCGTCACGAGAAATTCACGGATACGCTCATCATAGCCCTCATAATGTCCGCAAATAAAAATCAGATGATCTTCCTGTACAAGTTCCTCTGCTTTTGTCTGTGTGAACGTCTCACCTTGCGGACACATTAGAATAATACGTGGCGGTTTCATCGTTGCCGCAGCTTCGCCCCGTTGCTCTAACACATCCTCAACGGCAGCAAAGATTGGATCTGGTTTTAATACCATACCCCCACCTCCACCATAAGGTGCATCGTCGACTGTGTTATGTTTGTTGGTGGCATAATTCCGAAAGTTTGTTGCTCCCAGGGATACAAGTCCCTTGGTTTGGGCTTTGCCCAGAATGCTCGTCCCAAACACGCCTTCAAACATTTCCGGGAATAGGGTTAATACATCCACTTTCATGTTACAGCAGCCCTTCCATCAGGTGAATCTTGACCTGCTGCTGATCAACGTCCACATCAAGAACAACATCATCAATGACCGGAAGCAGAATTTCTTTGCCTGCTGGTGTTTTGACAACCCATACATCATTCGCTCCAGGAGTCAAAATCTCAGTGATCGTTCCAAGTGTTTCGCCTTCATCTGTAATAACCGAACACCCAACAATTTGGTGGAAGTAGTATTCGTTCTCTTCCAACTCAGCCAAGTTTTCTTTCAAAACTTTGGCCATGCCACCCTTGAACTTTTCGACTTCATTGATATTTCCGTATTCTTTCAAACGAAGAATGTACATATTTTTATGCAAACGCGCAGATTCCACATTAACTAATACAGGATGATTATCCGGTGTAAAAAGAAACAGTTCCGCATCTTTAGCGAACCGTACTTCCGGAAAATCGGTTAAAGGCATGATTCTCAACTCACCGCGAATGCCGTGCGTATTGACGATCTTCCCTACATTCATAAATTCTGCCATAAGTTCCTCCTACAATCCATTCATATTGGTACTCATATGTGATGATCTCCCTGCGACCGTTCCGGTTATGGATCGTTCAAAGATCGCTGTTATCCCCTGATTTTTTTAATTATTTTAAAGGTGAAAATCCGGTGATAGCTTAAGCTTACGAAGCAGCTCTCATAGAAAGCTCTGAGACGAACACTAACGCTTCTTTAGAATCGATTCCGTACCCTTCACTACTTCCGCAGATAATTTACTTGACGAGCTATTTCAATCCTATTATTTAAGTTTCAGCATGCACGAAAAGGGGCTAGGACATGCATCCTAACCCCCTTTCGTATATCTTTAAGATATGATATCGACGGTTACCCGTTTATCCATCTTAACTGCTGCTGATGTGACGACCGTACGAAGAGACTTTGCGATTCGTCCCTGTTTACCAATCACTTTCCCAACATCGTCAGGATGAACGGTTAACTCATATACGACAAGCCGATCTTTCTCAACCGTCCGAACCGCCACATCTTCCGGATGATCGACCAAAGCCTTAGCAATTATGCTTACTAATTCTTCCATAGATGACCCTCCGAATCAGCACCTTATTTAGTCAATTTAGACTCGTGGAACTTCTTCATCACGCCCGCTTTGCTCAGCAAGTTGCGGACAGTGTCGGATGCTTGCGCACCGTTTTGAAGCCATTGCAATGCTTTATCTTCATCGATCTTAACAACAGCCGGTTGTTCAACCGGGTTGTAGTAACCGATCTCCTCGATAAAACGACCGTCACGTGGGGAACGGGAATCCGATACCACTACGCGGTAGAAAGGAGCTTTGTGAGCACCCATACGTTTCAGACGAATACGAACTGCCATTTGAAAATTCACCTCCTTCAATGAAATCTGTATATCGTTCAGCTGCAATTGAAATCAACGGAAAGGAAACTTCATTCCTTTACCCAGACCCTTAAGCTGCTTCATCGCTTTATTTTTGCCGCCTTTAGGTCCCATCATATCCGAGAACTGTTTCATCATGCGGCGCATCTCATCAAACTGCTTGATCAGACGGTTTACTTCGGCCAGGGATGTTCCACTACCTGTAGCAATCCGCTTCCGGCGGCTATGATTGATCATATCCGGGTTACGCTTCTCTTCGGTCGTCATGGAGTACACGATCGCTTCGATCCGGCCCATCTGTTTATCATCAACCTTCAGGTCCTTGGCTTGTTTCATCTTGCCCATGCCAGGAATCATATCCATAATCTGATCGATTGGTCCCAGCTTTTTCACTTGATCCATTTGCTCCAGGAAATCTTCGAACGTGAATTCTGCATTACGCATCTTCCGTTCCATTTCCTTGGCTTTTTCGGTATCAATGTTGGACTGTGCCTTCTCGATCAGAGAGAGCATGTCACCCATACCAAGAATACGGGAAGCCATACGCTCTGGATGGAAAGGCTCAAGTGCGTCCAGTTTCTCTCCAAGGGAGGCAAACTTGATCGGACAACCAGTGACGGCTTTAACAGAAAGCGCGGCACCACCACGAGTATCTCCATCAAGCTTAGTCAGAACCACACCTGTCAGATCAAGCTGCTGGTTAAAGTGTTCTGCCACATTAACTGCATCCTGACCTGTCATGCTGTCCACGACAAGCAATACTTCATCCGGATTCACTACGCTGTGAATCTGACGAAGTTCTTCCATCAATTCTTCATCGACATGCAGACGTCCAGCTGTATCGATAATGACATAATCATTACCGTTATCCTTGGCATGCTGCAAACCCTGACGTGCGATCTCTACAGGGCTTGTCTGATCTCCCAGTGTAAATACTGGCGCTTTGATCTGCTCGCCGAGCACTTGCAACTGCTTGATCGCTGCTGGACGATAAATATCTCCTGCAACAAGTAACGGTCTGCTGTTTTGCTTTTGCAGCATCTTGGCCAGTTTACCGGATGTCGTCGTTTTACCCGCACCCTGCAAACCAACCATCATCAGTACCGTAGGCGGTTTGTTGGCTTTGGCCAGCTTCGACTGGCTTCCACCCATCAAATCCGTCAGTTCCTTGTTTACAATGTCGATAATGACCATTCCGGGCGTGAAGCTCTCCATCACTTCTTTGCCAACAGCCTTCTCTTTCACCTTGGCGATGAATTCCTTGACCACTTTGAAGTTTACATCCGCTTCGAGCAATGCCAGACGTACCTCGCGCATAGCTTCGGCAACATCTTCGTCAGACACCTTGCCTTTGCCGCGCAGCTTGCTGAACACATTCTGCAATCGGGTCGTTAATCCTTCAAATGCCATGATCCCACCTCCTTAAGCTGTAATACTGTTTTCAGAACTGATACGTTTCGTTCAACTCTTACGAACTATTCTCTGAGCTGATGAACAATATCGTTTATTTGTTGGTTGTTATCAATGGAAACGCCTGCGCGCTCCAATGCATTTTGCAAATCTTCAAGATTACGGTTGCGCCGTTCGTGCTTCTCCAGCAAGCCAAGCTTGCTTTCGTAATTTTCCAGCATTTGTTCGGCACGCTTGATATGCTCGTATACCGCCTGGCGGCTGATCTCAAACTCGGCTGCAATCTCGCCCAGCGAAAAATCATCATGAAAGTAATACTTTAGAAAAGTCTGCTGTTTCTCGGTAAGTAAGCTTTCATAGAAAGCAAACAGCAAGTTAATCCGGTTTGTCTTCTCAAGCCGATTTTCTTGACTCATAACGGGGCACTCCCTTCGTCAAGGAAAAACACTTTACACTCTTGCAACGTTCCTAATAATACCTAAAACAAATCAGGTTGTCAAGCAAAAATACTTGTCACAATAAAAACGTGCATCAGGAGCTCATATTTCGTGCCTACACGGTTGATCTCAGCCATTCATCTACTGTAAATTACAGCCTGCTTTGTCCTTAATATAGAACAAAAAACGAATGCGTCTCCCCCAGGTGGAGCCGATTCGTTTCACATGGCGTACCCCCCTTAGCGAAGAGGAGTCAGGTATATTAATACCATAAAGAAATGAAGAATACTGCCTGCCAGCACAAACAGATGCCAGATCGCATGGTGGTACGGAAAACCACGCCACACATAAAAAAGTGTACCTAGCGTATACATCAGTCCTCCAGCAACCAGCAGCACAATTCCGCCTGTAGGAATGGCAGCCACAAGCGGTTGCCAAGCAATAATGATGAGCCAGCCCATCGCAATATAGAAAATCGTGGACATGAATAGAAACTTTTTCGTAAAAAACGCCTTAAAGATCACGCCGAATAATGCAATTGCCCAGATCACACCGAACAAGCTCCAGCCAAGCGTGCCGCGAACAGCAATAAACAAAAGCGGAGTGTATGATCCCGCAATAAACAAATAAATTGAAGAATGGTCAAAAATTTCAAACAAATCTTTTACTTTGCCATCTTTCCATGCATGCACGAGTGTTGAGCTTGTATAAAGCAGCAGCATCGTGATCCCGTAGATCGTGAAACTGACCACATGCCAGGCTGTGCCTTTCATACTGGAAACTACAATCAATAGCACCAGTGCAGCTACACTGAGCGCAGCGCCGATACCATGTGTCACCGCATTGGCGACTTCTTCACGGCGGGAATAGGTATAGGTATTGGCCATTTCAACCGTCCTTTCTAATCCTGAGGAATTGCCTGTTTTATTTTATTATACACGTATTGCCACTGATATAACACGTGACACTTATCACGTATATCAGTGGCAATACGGTCAAAAACATTGATTTATTTAACGACTACGAATTGGATTCCTCTTCTTCTGTGCTTTGCTCTGGCTGTTCCTGGATCAATCCCGAGAACAACGCATGCACGAATTGCTCTGAATCAAATGGCTGCAGATCATCGATCTTCTCACCGAGTCCGACCAGCTTCACTGGCAAGTCCAGCTCCTGACGAATCGCAACAACAATACCACCTTTGGCGGTACCATCCAGCTTCGTCAACACTAATCCGGTTACCCCGCTCTTCTCTCCGAAGAGTTTGGCCTGATTCAGTGCATTTTGACCTGTAGTTGCATCCAGCACCATTAATACTTCATGAGGTGCTTCCGGAATCTCACGTTGAATAACACGATAGATTTTGTTGAGTTCGTCCATCAGATTCGATTTATTTTGCAGACGGCCCGCTGTATCACAGAGCAACACATCAGCACCCCGTTGTTTTGCAGCCTGTACCGCATCATACATTACAGCGGCAGGGTCAGAACCTGATTGTTGCTTGATGACTTCCACACCAGCACGTTGCCCCCATACTTCGAGTTGCTCAATCGCTCCGGCGCGGAATGTATCGCCTGCTGCCATGATGACCTTTTTACCCTGCTGTTTGAAGCGATGGGCCAGCTTGCCAATCGTTGTTGTTTTACCAACACCATTAACACCAACAAACAAAATGACCGTGATCCCATCCGGATTCATTTTCAGTTCATTATTCTGCTCACCACGAAGTAAATCCGTCAGTTTTTCGGACAATACAGGCTGTAGTTCAGCCGCATCTTCAATTTTGCGTTTTTTGACTTCGTCACGCAGATCTTCGATCAATTTCATGACCGTATTGACACCTACGTCGGCCCCAATCAGAATTTCTTCCAATTCTTCATAGAATTCTTCGTCGATTTTTTTGCGACGGATGACGAGGTCCGATACTTTCTCCACAAGGCCTTTACGTGTCTTTTCCAATCCGTCCTTGAACTGTTTGGTGACTGACTCCGTTTTGCTTGCAATGCTGTCTCTCAGCTTTTTAAAAAAACTCATAAAGCCCCTCCATCGTGTACATTTCTTGGTTTAAATGATATTAGATGAGTTCATGTGTGACAATCACTCAAAGATCAGGCAATGACAGCTTCCTCATCTTCCAGTTTAACCGAAACGAGCTTGGATACTCCGCCCTCTTCCATCGTAACGCCATACAGCACATCCGCTTCTTCCATTGTGCCTTTGCGATGTGTAACAACAATGAACTGTGTCTGTTCCGAGAACTCACGCAAATACTGGGCAAAACGTACCACGTTAGCTTCGTCCAGCGCGGCTTCGACTTCATCCAGTACGCAGAACGGTACAGGCTTAACATGCAGAATAGCAAACAACAACGCCATCGCAGTCAGCGCTCGTTCTCCACCGGATAATAGCTGCAGGTTTTGCAGCTTTTTGCCAGGCGGCTGAGCGACGATGTCAATACCCGTGTCCAGCAAACGCTCAGGGTCCATCAAGACCAGATCCGCGCGCCCTCCGCCAAACAGCTTGGTGAAGACCGTGCCGAATTCCCGGCGAATCGCATCAAATGTCATTTTGAATCGCTTGGCCATCTCGTCTTCCATTTCGCGAATGACCTGATACAACGTTGTTTTCGCTTCAACAAGATCGTCCTTCTGCGTGCTGAGGAACTCATACCGCTCATTAACCCGCTGGAATTCCTCGATCGCTCCCAGATTGACATCACCAAGAGCTGTTATACTGCGCTTCAGTTTCTGTACCTCAGCTTGTGTGCTCTCCACATCTTCCGGCACTGGATAACGCTCTTTGGCAAGCTCATAGCCGAGCTCATACTCATCCATTAATTTGCGTAAAATGTTTTCCAGTTCAACATCAAGTCTGTTCACGGAAATCTCCGTTTGGCGCATCTGTTCTTCCACAGCTTTCAGCTGTGTCCGCTGTTCCTTCGTTTCGCTCTCTGCAAGCTCAAGCTTCTTCGACAGCTCGCTTCGGGCAGCACGCTTGAAATCCAGCTCCTGTGCAGATTCCGCTTTTTTCAGCTTGTATTGGTTAAGATCTTCAATCTGTTTAACACTCTCAGTCTCTGTTTTCTTCAGATCGGCTTCCATGGAGGCCAGCAGCGTGCGATTTTGACGAAGATCCTTCACCAGTGATTCCACTTCACGCTCCAGACGCCGCAATTGCTCCTCATTGGAGAATCGCTCCTGATCCAGTTTACCTTCTCGAACTTTCAGTTCGGTGAGCTGGGTCTGCAATTCCTCCTTCGCGGATTCATTCGCTTTACGCGCGAATTCTGCGGCATGAATGGCACGATGGGTCGCCTTCTCTTCTTCCTCAAGCTGCTCCAGCTTCTTCACAGCGACATCGCGGGCTGTATCCATCTCTTTGATTTCCTCGGTAAACCCGCTCTTTTCCTGCCCGGCTACCGCAACCTGTTCCAGTACGTGACGCAACTCATGCTCAACCTGCTTCATTTCCATTGAAGCCTGCTGCTCTGCATTTCGGGTGTCATCTCCTGACTGGCGCAGCTCGTCCAGCTTATCCTGACACTGCTCCAGTTGAGTTTTTACATCATCCACACTGCGATGCAGTTTTACTATTTGATTTTCGGTGTCCACAATATCCTGATCCAGTTGGTCCAGCTGCCGTTTTCGACTGAGCAGACTTACATTTTTCTTATGCTGGCTACCACCAGTCATCGAACCCCCAGCGTTAACCACATCGCCTTCCAGAGTTACGACCCGGAAACGATATTGGCAGCGAGCCGCGATTTTGTTAGCATCCTCCAGCTTTTCCGCAATAATGACATTTCCGAGCAAGCTTCCAATGATCGAAGCATATCGGGATTCGTATTGTACGAGATCCGCACCAATGCCCACAAATCCATCCATGCCTTCGATCATTGAACGTTCACCCGCACCAATGGTACGTGGACGAATAACATCCAGCGGGAGGAACGTAGCTCTGCCCAATTGACGTTGTTTCAGAAATGCAATTGCCTGTCTGGATACTGATTCATTCTCCATGACGACATGCTGCAGGGAAGCACCCATCGCTGTCTCTACCGCAAGTTCGATCTTCTCAGGTACTTTAACGAGCTCTGCAACAGCCCCATGAACCCCGCTCAATGTACCCTTGCGTGATGCCTTAAGTACTTCTTTGACACCCAGCATGAAACCGTCAAAATCATCCTGCATTTCTTTCATTGTATCGCGACGGGAGACCTGAGCTTCACGTTTTTGCTCCCACTTACGGACCGTTCCCCGGCTTTCTTCGAGCAGCTTCTGCAACGACTGAAGACGTTCACTTTCCGTAATATATCCACCACGCAGATCACTGATTTCCTTGCCCAAGCGAACGACTTTTTTCTCAATCTCCGTTTTGCGGGCTTCCAGCGTTTCCTTCTGGCCTTCCCACTTGCCGGATTCCTCCGTCGCGCGATTCATTCGCCGTTCCAGCGTCTCTTTCTGTTGATCCGCGTAACGAATTTCGTTTCGTGTCTGGGCCATCTGATTCATCAGTTCCAGCAAGTTGCCCTTGAGGCTTTCCTCCTGCTGTTGGCTAATACCGCCAGTCACACCGATGAGTTTGGCCTCTTCCTCGGAAAGACGGTTTCTCACGTCATTCAGTTCAAGCTCAAGTTTGGCAAACTTTTCGCGTAATGCAAGTAACTCGGCTTCACGCTCCCGATGTCTCTCTTCACTAGCAGCAAGCGTCACTTTAAGCTGTTCCTGGTTTGTCTGCAAATGACGTGAACGCTCCTTGAGCAGTTCCCCGAGACCTTCGCTTTTCTCCGTTGCTTCACTGAATTGCAGTAAGGCGGATTGCAGCTGTTCTGTCTCCGTTTCCAGCGTGCGCAGTGCAGTCCGATCACTTTCCAGCTTGGCATCATGAGTAGAGACGATGGCAGCCAACCCGACTTCTTCCTGTTTCAACGATTCGAGTCGTTGATTTGCTTTACTCCAGGAAGCATGAATTTGTTCGATCTGATACACGTACATGGAAATTTCCTGGGATTTCAGCTGTCCACGCAATTCCTTGTAATGGATCGCTTTTTCCGATTGTTCCTTTAACGGACCAATCTGGTCTTCCAGCTCGGTGACCAGATCATGAATCCGCAATAAATTCTGTTCCGTCTCATCCAGTTTGCGAGTAGCATCCCGTTTGCGTGATTTATATTTAACAATACCTGATGCCTCTTCAAAGATCCCCCTGCGATCCTCTGAACGGGTACTCAGAATCTCTTCGATTCGTCCCTGTCCAATAATCGAGTAGGCTTCCTTGCCGATCCCGGTATCCATAAACAATTCCGTAATATCCTTCAAACGACAGGACTGCTTGTTGATAAAATATTCACTGTCTCCGCTGCGATGTACACGACGTGTTACCGTCACTTCACCAAAATCCAAAGCAAGTGCATGATCTTCGTTATCCAGCGTCAACGAAACTTCACCATAATTAACAGCCTTCCGTGCATCACTGCCGGCAAAAATGATATCCTCCATCTTGCCACCACGCAGTGATTTGGCGCTTTGTTCCCCAAGAACCCAGCGTATGCCGTCTGAAATGTTACTTTTCCCACTTCCGTTCGGGCCTACAACAGCGGTTATACCACGAACGAATTCCATTTCCGTTTTGTCGGCGAATGACTTGAATCCACCCAGTTCAATCCGTTTTAAAAACATAGGGTTTCCCGTCACCTCCTCTTGCAAATTTCAAGTGTTGCATTCAGCGCCTAGTTATTGATCAAGAAAAAGCAAATCCTGATCCTCCTTACAAAAAAAAGAGCAAAAAGCAGTCCGGCCGATAAATTCCGCCAGGCGGACCCGCGGGCTGCTCTTTGCTCTTCGTTTGTCTATGCGCTTACGGTAAAGCTCAGGCTTCCGGAAGCTTCAGTCGATCCAGTGCTGCGGATGCAGCCTGTTGCTCGGCTTCCTTTTTGGAACGTCCTGTACCTCTGCCAAGCCGTTCTTGACCCATATGGACCTCGGAGACAAACTCCCGTTCATGGGCAGGGCCCCGTTCCTCAACGATACGGTATTCAAGAGCTCCCATATTGTGATGCTGAGTGAGTTCCTGCAATTCCGTTTTGTAATCGCTCATTTGAAGCTTGCTACCCAGAACGATTAACGGAAATACATGCTGATCCAGAAATGTCCGGACAGGCGCCAACCCCTGATCCAGATATAATGCACCGATGAAAGATTCAAACACATCCGCTAATAAAGCCGGTCTTGTTCGTCCTCCCGTCAGCTCCTCACCTTTACCAAGAAGTACATACTGCCCAAAACCCAACGCTTCAGCAAATTTGACGAGGGAAGGCTCACAGACAATCGATGCCCGCAGCTTAGTTAATTCACCCTCCGGCCGGTTAGGAAACAAGTGATACAAGTATTCCGACACAGTCAGTTCCAGTACCGCATCGCCCAGAAACTCCAGACGTTCGTTATCCTGATGCTGACTGAACCGGTGTTCGTTTACATAAGAAGCATGGGTAAACGCTTGTTTTAAAAGCTGCCTGTTGTCAAATTTGATTTGAAGTTTGTGTTGTAACTGCTTCAGATCTTCACTCAAACGAACTAGCCCCTTATGCTTCAAATTTTTTGAGAATAATGGTGGCATTGTGACCGCCGAACCCAAATGAATTGGACATGGCAATATTGACTTTAGTTTGACGTGGAACGTTTGGAACGTAGTCCAAATCACATTCCGGGTCCTGATTTTCCAGGTTGATTGTTGGAGCAAGCGTCTGATGTGTCAGCGACAATCCGCAGATTACGGCTTCAACGCCACCAGCAGCACCAAGCATATGACCTGTCATCGATTTGGTTGAACTCACCGCAAGCTTGTACGCATGATCGCCAAACGCTTTTTTGATCGCAAGCGTTTCGGATCTGTCACCTACAGGCGTTGATGTTCCGTGTGCATTGATGTAGTCCACTTCTTCCGGTTCAATTCCAGCATTACGCAGAGCCATCTTCATGCAACGAGCTGCGCCATCCGGATCAGGCTCCGTCATGTGATGAGCATCACCGGTGAGACCGTAACCAATAACTTCACCATAAATACGGGCACCACGTTTTTGAGCATGCTCAAGGGATTCAAGGATCAGAACACCCGCACCTTCACCCATAACAAATCCGTCACGTTCGGTGTCAAAAGGACGGCTTGATTTGGCAGGATCATCATTACGTGTAGACATGGCACGCATTGCACAGAACCCAGCCAGACCGGTTGGTCTGATCGTCGCTTCCGCACCACCGCAGATCATCGCGTCCGCATCTCCGTTTGCAATCAGCTTGAAGGAATCTCCAATGGAGTGTGTTCCTGTTGCACAGGCTGTTACCACGTTGATGTTAGGACCTTTTGCCCCGAGAGAAATCGACATTTGGCCAGAAGCCATGTTGGAGATCATCATTGGAATGAAAAATGGGCTTACGCGTTTAGGACCCTTTTGCAACAATGCATTATGTTGGTCTTCCCAAGTACCCAATCCACCGATACCCGATCCGATGGACACACCGAAGCGCTCTGCATCAATGTTCTCGTCAATTTTCAGACCACTGTCTTCAACGGCTTTGAAGCCAGCTGCTACAGCGAATTGAACAAAACGGTCCATTTTACGTGCATCTTTGCGATCCATGTACTCTTCCGGGTTGAAATCCTTGATCTCGGCTGCAATTTGAGTGGTATATTCACTTACATCAAACGCCTCAATCTGAGAGATTCCGGACTTGCCTGCCATTAAACTTCCCCAGAACGTTTCCAAATCTTTTCCGAGCGATGTCATTACGCCCATTCCGGTAATTACAACTCTTTGTTTCAAACCAGCTCACCTCTATATCGACTGCATTACGCAAGTATTTTGTGGGAATATCCGCAAGCAGACGTCTAGCCAAGCATGATCCGAAGATCCGTTTGACCAGCGCCGCTTGCGGAATGAGAAAAACCAATGAATGATGAGAAGTCCCGCCTGTTCGAAAACAGGAGCGGGACTGAATTGACTTTAGGTATGAGATTGTATGTAGTTTACAACTTCACCTACGGTCGTGATTTTTTCTGCATCTTCATCAGAGATTTCCAAATCGAATTCATCTTCCAATTCCATGACCAATTCCACTACATCCAAAGAATCAGCACCCAAATCTTCTTTGAAAGATGCTTCAAGTGTAACTTCAGCTTCGTCTGCGCCCAAGCGGTCGACGACGATGCGTTTTACACGCTCCAATACATCGGACATCCGGTTCACCTCCTCCTTGGTATTATACGAGAATCGCAGGCAAAATGCCATAGAAGACATATGCGGCTCCCGGCCGGGGAACCCGGCCTTTTTCCGGCATTTCGGATCGTCCAGCGCCTGTTCCCCGACTATTGTTCAAGTCCGGGAAGAATTACATGTACATGCCACCATCAACATGCAGTGTCTGCCCTGTCATATAAGATGAAGCTTCTGAAGCCAGGAACGTGACAACACCGGCAATTTCATCCGGCTGGCCCAGACGGGACAACGGAATACCGTTCAACATATTGTCCACGATCTCCTGGGACAATTCCTTCGTCATATCGGTCTCAATAAATCCTGGCGCAACGCAGTTCACTGTGATGCCGCGGGAGGCAAGCTCACGTGCAGATGCCTTTGTCAAACCGATGACCCCTGCCTTGGCAGCAACATAGTTCGCTTGTCCAGCATTTCCGAGCACACCTACAACCGAGGAGATGTTAATAATTCTTCCAGACCGTTGCTTCATCATTGGACGCGTAACTGCCTTAAGGCAGTTAAACACCCCTTTGAGATTGGTTTCGATCACCTGATCGAATTCCTCTTCTTTCATGCGCATGATCAGATTATCACGGGTAATTCCAGCATTGTTAACAAGAATATCAACGTTGCCCCACGCTTCAATCGTAGCTTTGACCATTTGCTCGGCTTCGTCCATCTGGCCTACATTCGCTTGTATCGTTATAGCCTCGACACCTTTGGCACGAATTGCTTCCGCTACTTCCTCAGCTGCCGCTTGACTGCCCGCATAATTCACGGCCACGTTGGCGCCTGCCTCGGCCAAAGCGAGTGCAATACTGCGCCCAATGCCACGAGATGCACCAGTAACGAGCGAATTTTTGCCTTGTAATGGTTTAGACATAATCATTCCTCCTTTCCCCAAATCTAATCATGGTTAATCAAATTAGTGCAGTTGCCGTTGCTTCGAGCGTCTCAAGACTGTTTACATTGTACAGTTTAACGGTTTTATCTGTTTTTTTAATCAAACCTGTTAACACACTGCCAGAACCAATCTCGATAAAGGTATCCACACCTTGATCAATAAGCCATGTCACACTGTCTTCCCATAAAACCGGAGAATAGACCTGTGCTGTCAACAAATCCTGTACCTTCCCGTCCTCCACAGGTCTTGCAGTCACATTTGCGACTACAGGGACCGTCCCGGGTGAGAACGAAACAGTTTTCAGTTTCTCAGCCAGCTTCTCTGCTGCATCCTTCATTAAGGAAGAGTGGAACGGACCGCTTACTTCAAGTGTGATGGCACGTTTGCCGCCCGCTTCCTTGACCCGTTCAGCGACAGCAGCTACCCCTTCCTTCACACCGGAGATCACGATTTGTCCCGGACAATTTATATTCGCTAGTTCAACTGCATGACCACTTTCGGATACGTCCCGGCAAAGCACCCCCAGCGCTTCCCGATCCGCACCCAATACAGCAGCCATCGCTCCCTGTCCACCCGGAACAGCCTGTTCCATATATTGACCGCGTGCACGCACAATACTTACCGCATCCGCGAACGAAAGAACGCCCGCTGCTACCAGTGCACTGTATTCACCAAGGCTGTGTCCAGCTGTAAAATCAGGCTGAACTCCTTTTTCTCTAAAAGCCTCAAGCAATGCGATACTGGCTGTCAGCAGAGCCGGTTGCGTATTCGATGTTTGTTTCAACTCGGTCTCTGGTCCTTCGAATACCAGGTTACTCAGCGAGAAACCCAACGTTTCGTCCGCTGTACGAAAAATTTCTGTTGCCGCAGGCACGGACTCATACGCGTCCTTAGCCATGCCTACAGCCTGCGATCCCTGTCCGGGAAATACAAATGCTATTTTACCCATGCCATTCAACTCTCCCAGCTGTCTAGTTTACCAAACAAGTACGGATGCGCCCCACGTCAGTCCGCCACCGAAACCTACCATCAGGACAGTATCTCCGGCTTTCATGCGACCTTCTTCAGCGGCTTCAACCAAAGCAAGCGGGATGGAAGCTGCAGATGTGTTGGCGTATTTATCCACGTTGACCACAACTTTCTCTTCTGGAAGTTCTAGTCGCTGCATTGCAGATTGGATAATCCGGATATTGGCTTGGTGAGGAACAAACAAATCCACGTCCGTACGTTCCAGACCAGCCTTGCGCAGCACTTCGACTGTCGCTGTACCCATCACCCGTACTGCAAATTTAAACACTTCACGGCCATTCATGTAAATGTAATGTTTTTTGTTCTCAACCGTTTCTACGGATGCAGGCAGACGTGAACCGCCGCCTTCCATTTGAAGCAGGCTTCCGCCCGCACCTTCAGCTCCGAGATCGAATGATTTGAATCCACGGCCTTCCGGTACTTCACCCACGATAACCGCGCCTGCACCATCGCCAAACAGCACACAGGTGTTACGGTCGGTATAGTCGGTAATACGAGACAAACAATCTGCACCAATAACAAGTGCATTATTGTACATGCCACTTTTGATGAAGCTGGTTGCAGTCGCCAGACCATATACAAATCCCGAGCAAGCAGCGGACAAGTCAAATGCCGCAGCGCCCTTGGCACCAAGCTTATCTTGCAGAATACAAGCAGTAGATGGGAACGAAGAGTCCGGTGTAATGGTTGCCACAATAATCAGATCGAGATCGCTACCAGTCATACCAGCAGATTCAAGTGCTTTGATAGCCGCCTCGTATGCCAGATCCGAGGTTGCCTGATCCGGTGCAGCGATGTGACGCTCCTTGATTCCTGTACGACTGACGATCCACTCATCATTCGTATCGACCATTTTCTCCAAATCGCTGTTTGTCAAAATTTTCTCAGGTACATATTTGCCTGTACCGATAACCCCTACCGGGCGCAAATTATTCATGTCGTCACTCACTTCCCGCTAATTTCCTTAGATATGCTCTCCACCAGCTGGTTCTGTACTGCAATCCGTGCTTGGCGCACAGCATTTTTGATGGCATTGCCGTCAGCCGATCCATGGCTTTTCACCACAAGTCTGCTCAAACCGAGGAGCGGTGCACCACCATGCTCGGTATAATCCAGTTTCCGTTTCAAACCACGTAGCTCAGGCATAAGCACAGCAGCAGCCAGTTTGCTTTTGAGAGATGATGAGAATTGTTCCTTAAGCAGAGCGAAAATGGCACCTGCTGTGCCTTCAAGCGATTTCAGCAATATATTTCCGGCAAACCCATCACACACAAGCACATCACACGCACCTGTTAGCACGTCACGAGCCTCTACGTTACCAACAAAACGAATCGGAAGTTGCTCCAGCAAAGGATATGCATGTTTGGTCAACTCATTCCCTTTACCCGGTTCCGTTCCCACATTGAGCAGGCCAACTCTTGGCGAGGCAATTCCCTGCACTTTTTGCCGATACAAGCTGCCCATCAGACCATATTGTGCAAGGTGTTCCGGTTTCGCATCCATATTCGCTCCGAGATCAAGTGCTAGTACACCCACATCATCAATCGTAGGAATCATGGGCGCAAGTGCCGGGCGCTCAATGCCTTCCATACGACCGACCACAAGCAATCCGGCTGTCATCAGTGCTCCGGTATTGCCCGCGGAGATCATGGCATCCGCTTCGCCTTCCTTCAACATCCGACCTGCGACTACCATGGAGGCATCCTTTTTGCGCCGGACAGCCTTCACTGGCTCATCATCCGAACCAATCACTTCGGAAGCATGCCGAACCGTCAGATTGGCAGGTTTAGCGCCTGACTTACTCAGAAGAGGTTCCAGCTTGGCTTCATCGCCGACCAGAACGATCTGTGTATCCGCCCATTCCGTAGCTGCGGCGATCGCACCTTCTACTGTTGCCGCAGGTGCGTTGTCGCCTCCCATGGCATCAATGACGATTTTCATTCCATATGACCTCCTTCTACGCTGTCTTCTCCACCTGAATGGTAGATTACAAAGTTGCCTTGAAACACCATTTCTTCACCCACGTAAGTAAAAACTTCGACTTTCGCTTTACCCTTTTGACCCGGGATCGATCTCACATATGCCTTCGCAATACATTTCTCTCCCAAATGAACCGAACGGACAAAACGAATGTCTGCTGAAGCCGTCAAAGCGATCTCATCATTGATAACGGCTACTGCCAGGGAGTTGGCCTGTGCAAAGACATAGTGCCCCCGAGCGATGCCCGTTCTTGAAAATACATGTTCTTCCTTTATTTCAAACAATGAAATCCCGCTCTTGTCCAGCTGCAGGTCCACAATATCACCGATAATCTCATGCAGGGGCAAGGAGCGCACCTGATCGTAGGAACGCTCGGCCATCAGCTTCATCCGCTCTCGCAGCTCGGGAATCCCAAGCTCAAGCCTGTCGAGACGAATCGTCTGAATACTCACCTTCAATTGGCGTGTAAGTTCCTGATCCGTCACAAACGGGTTGTCTTCGATCATTTTGGTCAACTGCTGCTGCCTCTGTCTCTTCGGTACACGTTCGATGCCTGACACCCCCCGCTGTATCGTTTAAGGAACCGCCCCATCCGGTCAGTTCAACATTCTTCCACGTGCTTCTATAGTTGCATCCCTGTTCAGCAGGGTCGTTCTCACACGAATCATGGTTCATGTTTATGTAACGTCAAATCTTAGAACCTGGTACTAAACTATAGTATATCTCATCCCGTGTCAAAAAGAAAGGCTGGCTGAACAAAAACAATCCTGCCTTGCGGAGCTTGGCTTCACCCTCCCGAACACAGCCAGTACAGTGCATTACTAAAATATGAAAATCGTTTTTTTGAATTCAATTCAAGGAGATAGAATACAGGTAGAAGTGGTCCATCTTGCGATGTTATGGTCTAAAAAAAGTAGCACCTCATCGAAATGAAGTGCTACTTGATGTCTAGCTATTATTGAGAGATGATCTCTCTTGCTTTGTACGTTCCGCACACTTTGCACACGTGGTGACTAAGTTTAAGTTCGCCACATTGTTCACATTTCACCATGCCCGGTACAGCCAATTTAAAGTGAGTGCGACGTTTGTCGCGACGCGTCTTGGACGTTCTCCGTTGAGGTACTGCCATTATTCCCACCTCCTTATCAAAATCAACCTTTGCAGGTAGTTGTTACAATGTTCGATTTTCACTCATGCTCATTTAAAAAAATCCTTGAGCCCTGCAAGCCGCGGATCGATAACTTGGTTATCACAACCGCAGTCACCTTCGTTCAGCTCATGGCCACACTTGGGGCATAACCCTTTGCATGTATCGCTGCATAGCGGTATAAACGGAAGATCCAGCAGAAAAGCTTCCTCGGCATAACCTTTCAGATCAACGCTCTCTCCATCCACGTAGAAAGTATCGTCATCTTCGGGCAATTCCTCTGGCTGTTTCCCCTGCTTGAATTGCTCATGAAAATCAATATGAAAATGTTCATTAATCGGCTTGAGACATCGGGAGCATAACATGTCCACTCCTGCTGTCAGTTTGCCATGAACATCCACAACGTCGCCCTCTCTGTACTCTGCAGATAAATCCGCAGTCAGCGGGGTAACGGCTGTGATATCCTGTCGGTTAGAAACCAGTTCCTTGATATCCCACTGTTCATTGAACTGCAGGGGTCGGTCACTGGTAGCCACTTTGCGAAATGGCATTAACATTTCCCATCACTCCAAACGAAACCAATCTCATAATTAAAGTTAAACGCCTTACGACAGTTATACAGGTCAAGCCTGACTCTTGCAACACATCATATTCCTGACTGTATGTATTCTGACGAATCATCGTTAAAAGTATTATGAAATTGACTTAACAAACAAAAATCATTATACCGATTTTTCAAGACGTTTGTCAACACTTTTAACTTTACACCCTTTAGAAAATGAAGATCCCGAACCGCATTCAATCCCTGGTACATTATAGGCTTACTATAGGCTAAACTACAAGTCATGCATTTTGTGAGCAGGTTTGAGCTCTATCCATGAGAAGAATTCGTGTCTATTTCGTTTTATTATATTGCTTCATGATTTGAACAAAGGGATATCCATGCCCTATTATGGAACAAGATGAGCTCGTATGTTATCGGGCCAGGAAGTGAAAAATTTCTTTCCGATTGTATTATTACCGAAAGGAGCGCGTTCCCATATGAAAGCCGTTGGCGTCATTGTTGAATATAATCCTTTACATAATGGACATGTCTACCATCTGAGTGAAGCAAGACGGCTCAGTGGAGCAGACGTTATTGTGGCCGTGATGAGCGGCCCTTTTCTCCAGCGCGGCGAACCCGCCATCGTGGGCAAAAGGGCACGCACCGAGATGGCGCTGCATGCTGGCGCCGATCTTGTGATTGAACTGCCGGTTGCCTATGCTGTACAACCGGCGGAGTGGTTCGCCTTTGGTGCGGTGTCGCTGCTGCACCGCACCGGCGCTGTGGACTCGCTCTGCTTCGGCAGCGAGTCCGGCGACCTGGACAGCCTGCAGCGCATTGCGCGCGTGCTGGCTGTGGAGCCCGCAGGGCTGCGCGAGGATATCGCGCGCCGTCTGCGGGAAGGCGCCAGCTACCCCGCCGCGTACGCAGGTGCGGCGGCAGCACTGGCGCCTGGCGGCGTCGATGCGGACGACGCCGCTGCACTGCTGGGGCAGCCCAACAATTCGCTTGGGCTGCATTACCTTATCGCGCTGGAACGGCTAGGCAGCGCGATCAAGCCCTTTACGGCGGCGCGTACCGGTGCCGCGTATCACGAGGCGACGCCCGGACCGGGGGCGATCGCCAGTGCAACCGCCGTCCGCCGCCTGCTGATGGCGGACGGGCCCGAAGCCGCCGCGCCATACGTGCCGGCGGCAACCCTTGCCATTCTGCGGCGCGAATGGCAGGAAGGGCGCGCTCCCGTGCACTGGGAGCGCTTTGCACAGCCGCTGCTGCACATCGCGGCCACCCGCCGTGCCTTCGAGCTGGAGCAGATCGCGGAGGTCACGGAAGGGCTCGAACACCGGCTGAGCCGGACTCTTGCTCAGCTGCCGGAGCCTTCAGTCGAAGCGTTGCTGAACGCGCTCAAGACGAAACGGTACACACGCACAAAGCTGCAGCGCATGCTGACCCATTTGCTGCTGAACCATACTAAGGCCAAGTGTTCACCTGAGAAACTGGCTGAAGGCCCAGGATATCTGCGGGTGCTAGGGTTTAATGCACAAGGACAGAGCCTCTTGAAACACATGAAAAAGACAGCTTCTCTGCCTGTGCTGCTGAAACCATCGACCTTTGTCCATAACCAGCTGGAGCTGGATGTACAAGCTCAGGCAGCATACACACTCGCCTGCGAACACGTCGATACGCGCATCATGTACAGCGACTACTATGAACCACCTGTGAGGCTCTAGCTTTACAATCATTCATATCCATAGCGGAATGAACATAACCATTCGAAGCCCTCAACATCATTGTTCAATTGGATCAACTCACTAGATTTTTCCAATTTCCAACTGAATTAATGCAATCCCGATGTACCGATATAAAAGTGATCACACTCTGTTAATGATTCGTTATATGATATCGATTATTCAACCAAAAACCCCCTGTTGCACACCGATTCAGCATCGTTGCAATAGGGGGTTTTCACATTATTCAAGTATTCTTTCAGCCATCCTGGTTCACGAATAATGATCGTTTTATGATTTGACGGACAAGGTTTTCAGATAAGCCAGTGCGTCATCCACCGTGCTAACAGGGACAAGTTTCATTTTGGTACCAATCTGCTCAGCCTTGGCTTCAGCTTCCTTATAATTGTCCTTCGGCACAAAGAAAATTTCTGCTTCTTTCCGGTCTGCCGCAACAATTTTGTGTACAACGCCACCAATTGCGCCAACCACACCTTCTTTGTTTATCGTGCCTGTGCCAGCAATCCGGTGACCTTTCGTCAAATCTCCAGGGGTCAACTGATTGTAAATCTCCAGGGTGAACATCAGTCCGGCAGATGGGCCACCTACCTGAGTATCCGTGAAAGATATCTGTTTATCCGGATCTTCTGCTTTGACCTTCTGTACCGCACCGATCATGACACCCAATGCAGGTCGAGTTTCACCCGTTTTGCTGTCTTTCACTTCAATCAGTTGAACATCACGGCTGATGGTCTCCCCACCTCGCTCCAATTGCATCTCAACCGTATCTCCGACCTTTTTGTTTTTCAACAGCTCAGAGAGCACCGTATTGTCTGGAGTTGCCGTTCCGTCTACACCCAAAATAATATCTCCGGGCTCAATATCTCCCTTAGGTTTTGGATCTTCAGACAGTCCAAATACAAAAATATGCTCAGGAACGATCGAGTATTTCACTCCCGCCTGCTCATAAGCTGCCTCCATTGCCGAGGATTGTGAATCACTCATGAACCAGACCTGTTCGGCAGAATATTCCGCCTCGCTTTTGCCGCGCAGTCGATCTTCTTTTTTATCCACTTGTGCATTTCGATTAAACAAAGAGGTTCCTAGCAAAAACACATTGGCATATGTTGCCGACACTGTCGTCATCATAAACACACCGCGTTCTTCCTTATCCCCCTCTTTCACGGTAACCAACGGTTTTACTTCATCGGCACTGCCTGGCATATAAATGATATATGGCGTTGGCATATATACCGCAACATAGACGACTAGAGCGACCACGATCACAAAGATCGAAGCTCTGAATCCGCCAGATTTCCGAATCCGATTCATTGCATGAGCCCCCGTTCTTTGCGTATCTTTCAATAATTATAAGTCTAACACTCTCATGCTTTTGCATACAATGGTACAGGCCGGATAGGCCGCTGTTTACAGTAGCCTATCCGGTCAAGGCCGAAGCGCCCACGGGCGTCATTCGGCCGTCCACAACCAATCCTGGCCGAGTGTATGCGGCACTATCCATATGAGGTGAAACAATGACAATGCAGAGCGAAGTTACGGGCTCTGGACCGTTACGAACAGTACTTCTGAGTACCGGCGCTTTATTGCTGGTAGTTGCAGTAGTCGTATCTCCGAAGGATGCATTTGATGCCTCTATCCAAGGTTTGGATATTTGGTGGAAAATCATCTTTCCTGCCATGCTTCCATTCCTGATGTTATCCCAAATGCTGACTGCCTTCGGCTTCACCCACGCGCTTGGCGTCTTGCTAGGACCTTTGATGCAGCGCTGGTTCCGCCTGCCAGGCAAAGCCGGACTGGCTATTGCTGTCGGCATGTGCGGCGGCTTTCCAGCAGGTGCGGATACCGCATCCCGATTAGCGCAGGATCAACAAATTACCGCCAAACAGGCGGGTATTGTTGCAGCAGCAGCTCATTTCGCCAATCCACTGATGATTATACTTGTCATTGGTGCAGCTTTTCTCCACCAGCCTGCGGCCGGATATTTCCTTCTGATCGTTCACTGGGTTAGCGGCTGGATCGCTACCATGATCGGAGTACGTCTTCTGCCTGTGAAATCAAAAAGTACCCGTATCGCCATTTCATCTGCTGATTTGGAAAGCAATAAGGTTGCTTCCGATCCAAAAAAACTCACATCTGCGAGCCACACTGCTTCACTCACAAAGCGTAGTCTGTGGTCCCAGATGATGCTTGCAGCCCGCGACGCCCAGGAACGTGACGGGCGCGGGTTCGGCAAATTGCTTGGTGACACGGTCTCCCAAGCTGTACAAACGTTAATGATGACCGGAGGATATATGATTGTGTTTGCCGTATTTGTTCGGCTGCTCACTCTCTATATCACCCCGGATACTTCCGTTACTTTTTGGCCCTCACTGCTGGAGCTCCATCTTGGAACCTATCACTTGAGTCAAAGTCCACTGACACCGGTTCTCCTGATATCTTTGCTTGCAGCCGTTCTTGGCTGGGGAGGTCTGTGCTCCCTTTTGCAAGTCTCCGCTGTGCTGAAATCTGCCGGACTTGCCACAACGTCCATGTTGTATTTTGCCGGAGTCCGCCTGCTTCATGCGTTGGTTGCATTTTCCATCAGTTTGCTGCTGTGGTTGCCATTCAGCCGTTACAGCTCCGAGGTCTGGACCACTTTCCAGCCCACTTCAGGCAACCGTTTGGCACCATTTCTGAACAAGCAATCCCTGGTTGGCATGAACACCTCAGACATCATCGAGGCTGTCTGGCGCGGCTTTCCTGCTGCCTGTGTCGGTTTGGCATTACTGCTTACCGTCATGATCAGCCTGTCCGGGCTGACCTTCTGGTTCAACCGCCGTTTTTCTCGCTAATTTTTTGACGCAGCGCAGCTTCCACTTCAGGTGAGACCAAATCGGTGACATCTCCGTGGTAGTGGGCAATTTCCTTGACGATGCTGGAGCTCAGATAAGAATACTTTGGATTGGTCATCATAAAGATGGTTTCCGCATCCGGATTCAGCTTGCTGTTGGTGGAAGCCAACTGCAGCTCATATTCAAAATCCGTCACCGAGCGAATGCCGCGGACAATGACCTGAGCATCTTTTTGCCGTACATAATTCGCCGTCAGATCACGGAAGCTGTCCACTTCCACATTCGGCAGATGACTCGTGACTTCCGTAATGAGACTCTTGCGTTCTTCCACCGTAAACAATGGATTTTTGCTCATATTATTCAATACAGCCACAACGACGCGATCAAACTGCTTCGACGCCCGGGCGATAATGTCCAGATGGCCCATGGTTACGGGATCAAAACTCCCTGGATATACGGCAATTCGTTCCTGACGATGTATCATTTCACTCATGAGGAGCCTCCTCTTCCGCTGTGCTAGGTTCTCCATCTTCTGTTGCTGGAGCAGGTGCATAATGATAGATGGATACAGCTGTCTCCCCATACAATGCCTTGCGCGTTTGTTCAAACGGGCCGAATTGCTCAGGGTAATTATATTTGGATTCATATTCAAGCACGATGGTCGCTTCCGGTTCAAGCAGATCCAGCTCGTGCATCGTAAGCATTAACTCATCCCCATTTTTCATACGGTAGGGCGGATCCAGAAATACGAGATCAAATTGAGTGCTTCGCTTGGCGAGCGCCTTCAATGCCCGACTGGCATCATTCCGGTATATAGCCGCCTGATCTTCCAGCTTGGTTGCCTTCAGATTCGCACGGATTACTTCAATACTCTTCGATTCCAAGTCAACAAAAACAGCCTTGTCCATGCCGCGGCTCAGCGCCTCAATACCGAGACCACCACTGCCTGCAAACAGATCCAATGCTGTACCTCCCTCAAAATAAGGGCCAATCATACTAAACAACGCTTCCTTCACCTTGTCGGTGGTCGGCCGCGTTCCTGTGCCAGGAACAGCCTTCAGCGGTCTGCCTTTCGCACTCCCAGATACCACTCTCACTGATGAGTCACCTTTTCTCTCTATGTAAGTTTATTGATAAAGCTATCGTACCACAATCGGGTTCAGTTTGAAAAATAGTCCGTCTGCTTTCGCTCAAGAAAATTGTTGACCAAATTGTTGACGAAGATGTATAAAAAGGAAACTTCCAGGCCATCCTGTAATTATCGACATCACAAGTGTCGTAGACAACCGCGGAGAAGACTTACGTTTCCCCATAAGCTCTTCGTCCGGTTTCTCCTCTCCCATGAAAAAGAAGCTCTCGAAAGAGGGCTTCTTTTTGTTGTTTAAACCTTGATACAGCAAGGTCTTGACTCAAATAGGCAAGAAGCGCCTATTTGGACCTTATATTGTTAAAACAATATGATAAATGTTTTTCGCTACCGCCTCTTAGAGTAGCCCTAAGAACAAAGTCCCCATTACACCAGCATACGAAATGATTAGCATGAAGGTAGACATTTATCTCAGTAGACGGCTCTAATCCCGCAATCTTCAACTCCTGTGCGCAGGTATCCAATAACTCGTCAATTTTTTTCAACTCAGAACTAACTTTCATAGTAATAACCTTAATTGAAAATGACATTAAGAATTCTCGTTCACTTTAGAGTTGTATTCGTCTTATTCTCTTTGTCGCCCGCTCATTCATTATTCGTAAGCCCTCCATGACTCATTACACTTTTTGTAAGTGTTGCTGGCTATAATTTTTCTTCATCAAAAATTGATGCACCCAATAAAAAGAAAACTTCTATAATTTCACACGATGCTTCTTCCAGGTTTATTCACACCATGATTCAAATTTAGCATTTTAGAAGGTATAAAAAATCTTCAATGTATGATGTTAATTCATCGCGCCAATTATTATCCAAGTCTTTTGTTGCCCCCATAACATCATCACTTGATAATAAGGAAATTTTCCCCTTTCAAAAATATACCTGTTCAAAAAGCTGTGATATACTCATCTCACCACCAACTCACTGTTCTGTGAGGTTGCCCGAGAATGCTCTAAGGTACTTAAGAGTCCGCCTTTGAAAAGGGAGAGTCGAGATGAAAATCTGATCCGAATTAGCGATTACCCTAGAAAGCCCGGAAAAGCTACTGAGGATATTGACGCTCCTGCTTAAGTAGCAGGAGTTTTTTATTCGAAATAACTACCGTAGAAATACTATCGAGAATTATACATACAGGGTACTGAAGGATGATTTTGATTTACAAGAAAGGGTAGCGGTGTTGCACGTTTTAGAGGATCGGGAACACATCATTGACTAGGGCGGACCAACCAGCGAACACGGTGCATGTTCTAAGGTTATGGGAGAGGTGGGCTTAGATTTTAAACCTGTCTGAGTGAATTGTTCGGACCGGATTGGGTGTCAGGAGGTTTTTGTATGATGGAAGGCGTTATTGGCATGCTCGCATGGGTAGGAATAATACTCGGAGTCGCTTTTGTTGCCATAGGATTAGTTGAAGGGTCACGAGGAGAAGGAGAACGTTACAACTGGTCGGCCGTATTGAATGGAAGTCTGATTGGTGGAGTGTTTTTGTTGATTGCTTGTGCGTATTGGTTGTATACTCACTTACTTCAAACGTTAAAATCTTATCGAATTTCACGTAATCTGTATGCTTACTAAATGGTCCTTTGTAATTGCTACATTTATTGATGGCGAATCTAGCTGGGCCAGTTCCTGCATCACGAGCATCGTACCAATTTAGGAACGCATTCACATCACTCATTGGAAGATCGTATTCTTTTACCAAGCCAGTTGTCATCGTCACAACAAGAAAAGCGTGCTTTCCAGCTGGTTGTCCAGGTTGTGAAGGCTGCTCAGGTTCTATAGGTGTTGTACTATCTTGAATTCCAAGATCTACCTCAATGACTGCCCATTCAAATATTACGTTTGAATTTGCCATCAGTCTCCAACCTTGAGCAGTTATCGGCTGAGGTAAATTAATAATAGTAGTATCATACATTTTCACATCATATTTATCCATATCTTCCCACTGACCTATTATTTTACGCAGGGCCTAACTTACATTTTATAACTGAGAAAATGACCAAAGATTAACCTTTTTTCCTCTCCCGTAAAAAAAGAAACTCTCAGAAGAGGGCTTCTTTTTGTGTTTCAATGCAATCTAACAGGAGTGAAAAATCCTAAAACTGCTACTTTTACCACTCAGCCCAACTTAGTTGCTTCTCTTTTTGTTACGAATGGATAAATTCAAACTTAACAGTGGAATCATTAATCCCAATGCAGGAAAGGCCATATTCCATGACTGGTATCTGACAGATTGAATAACAATAAAGACAATCGCCAACAGGCTTATGATCTGTATAATCTGAAATCTGTCCAGATTACGCTTGAATGCCTTTTTAGAAATGATCCGTATTAAGAAATAGGCAACCAAACTATAAAAAACCACCATTCCTATAATGCCAAAGAAAACGATCAAAGCAGCATTGCCCAAGATCTGCTCCTCCTTCACTCAACTTCATTTCCTTAATTTTACCAGATGAGCGAAAGAGTGTCATCGGAATACTCGTGTCTAAACTCTCCACACCGCCCCCCATTTACTTTTCTTCACTTATCACGGTCGCGTTATAGATCACAATCCGCTTGCCATCCAGATCAAAAAGTACCTTATTCCCATACTCTGTATCCTGCAAATCAATCTTACCTTCATACGTATGAATCAACTCTCCCGAGTCACTGTAGACTTTAACCACGCGTTCCAGACCGCCGGAGTTATTGGACCGCATCGTTTTCAGCGCACGTTCACCTGAAGCCGTGTTGAAATACCAGATGAAGCATCCCACGATGATGCCTAATATGACGAGTATCGTTACCCATACACCTGTCTTTGCTTTTCTACTCAAAATAAGCCCCTCCTTCTATCCATGTCCAGTACAGTACGAGACAAGTAAGGTAGCGGTTTCATTGTCCATCAGCTCATAAGAAATAAAAAGAGGCCCCCAACTTGCAGAGACCTCTGTCCTTTAGCTACATCTTATATAGCCCTATTACAGCGCACGAATGACAAATTCAAATTGCAGCTCGCTGTCCGAAGCGATGCGGTATTCCGGATGAACCGGTGCACCCCAGCTATCGTCGCCCCCTACGCCCATTTGTTTGCCGGCTACCGTTACAACCGTATAATGCACCGGAGGTAGCTCATACGAATGTTGTGCATTCTCAAGCTCAAATGCCGTATATGGAGACACATTCAGCTCAACTGGAGCTGCAGAAGATTCAATTTTGAAGCCACGTCCCGCGTTGTCGGTCAATTTCGCCCAACGTACACCCGTGCGGTTGCCCGACTCCTGTGGTACAAGATATGGCGCGACGGTATCAGCTACCTTGCTGTTATGGATACCCAGTCGTGCGCCAAATGCACGGTCCACATAGTTTTCTTCCGGTCCCATCGCCAGCCATTCTACGTTTTCATAGTCCGGCGAAGTCTTGAAGGAAAGGGCGTGAATCGGAAGATCTGGCAAACCTGCCGTTCCTTTATACGTATTATGCACATGTACACTACCATCTGTAAGCACCGTATACGCCACTTTTACTTGTACATCTGTGGAAATATTAAGCTTGTACGCGAATTCGATCCGATAGTGACTCGGGTTTTGTTCTGCTTTCCAATTCACACATCTAGGCAGCAGACTTGCAGCATACCAAGCCCCAAGCTCGAAGCCCATGGCAGTACCCTTATCATTATCGGTGGTCGCACGCCAGAACAACGGCACTGGAGGCTGAGCAATCGTCTCGCGGCCTGACAGCTTCAGAGATACCATTGTACCGAAAGCTTTGGAGAACAGGACATGGGTTTGCCCAACCCTTACCCCGATATTAACGTCCCCTTCTACTACCTGAATTTCATTTGTCAGATTCAGATCCGACACCGCAGTTTCCGACTTGCCCTGAGTAAATATAAACTGTCCAAAGGCAACTTCTTCGCCTTTTTCCGCCCACAGCGTAGCCGCTTTTAAGACAAACGCGACATTCACTGCATATTCCCCACCAGCAAGAGATTCCAGATTAAGTGGAAGCTTCACAATAGTTTCGCTTTGTGGGCCTACGTTAACGTCCAGTTTTCCGTGCAGCACTTTGTGACCTTCATGCTCCAGACTGTATACCAGTTCGAATTCAGACGTGTCCGCAAACAAATTACCGTTAACGATTTTCACACCTTCCCGATCGGTGAACAGCTTGATGTTTTGGTACAGGAATTTCACTTCCTGCATCTTGGCAGACACTTTACGGTCTGCGTACACAATCCCGTCGCCACAGAACGAATAGTCCGAAGGACGATCGCCGAAATCTCCACCATAAGCTAGGAATTCCTTGCCGTAACGATCTTTTTTGTAGATAGCCTGATCAATGTAATCCCAAATGAAGCCGCCTTGGTACATCGGATATTTATCTTCCAGTTCCGTATACTTATGCATACCGCCAATGGAGTTACCCATGGCATGCATATACTCACAGCTGATATAAGGTTTTTCCGGATTAGCGTTAAGGAATTCCTCAATGTCCGCCGGTTTGGCATACATGCGCGATTCCATGTCACTCGTCTCGTTAAAGCGACGGTCGTGGAAGACTCCTTCATAGTGAACGAGACGAGTCGGATCTGCTGTTTTAAAGTATTGAGACACTTTATAAATGACTTCACCACCATGGGACTCGTTACCACAAGACCAGATGAGAATGGACGGATGATTTTTATCCCGCTCTACCATCGACACTGCACGATCCATAACGATGTCATGCCATTCCGGTTTATCACCAGGAATAACCCATGAAGGCTCAACTGCACCGAGCTTCTGCCACGAACCATGTGTCTCCAGGTTCATTTCATCTATTACATACAATCCGTATTCGTCACACAGTTCATACCACAGGCTTTGGTTTGGATAGTGAGATGTACGAACAGCGTTCATATTATTTTGTTTGATTGTACGAACATCCCATAACATGTCTTCTTTGGTTACAGCGCGTCCACGGCGCGGATTGAACTCATGACGGTTTACCCCTTTGAAAACAATACGTTTACCATTGATGTGCATCACTTTATCAATCATTTCAAATGTCCGGAAACCAACGGACTGAGGCACAACCTCCACCAACTCACCAGCTGCATCATATACACGAATGTACAATCGATATAAATAAGGAAGTTCCGCGCTCCACAGATTTACTTTGCCAATCTCCTCACGAAGACTCGCTAGACCATTGGTAACTTCAATACCACCAAACGTTTTCACCGTGTTGCCTTCAGCATCCCGTAGTTCAGCCTCCACTTTTGCCCCCGCAGCGGCTTTCCCTTCAAGCTTAAGATCAACGTTTAGCGTACCATTGGTATAAGACTTGTCCAGATCCGTTACAACCCGCACATCCCGAATATGCGCAGCCGGTACAGTATACAGATACACATCTCTGAAAATGCCGGAGAACCGCCAGAAGTCCTGATCTTCCAGCCAGCTGCCTGTGCTGCGTTGATACACTTCCACAGCCAGTTTATTCTCTCCGTCCTGAAGGAAGGGGGTCAGATCAAAATCGGATGGCGTGAAGCTGTCTTCTCCATACCCGACAAATTGTCCGTTGAGCCATACATAGAATGCAGATTCCACACCCTGAAACGAAATGTATACCGGACTGTTCTGCCAGTCTGTAGGTAAATGGAATGTGCGAATATAACTACCTACCGGATTCTGGTCCTGAGGTAATGCAGGTGGACGCAGATCGTTTAACCCATCCCAAGGGTATTGCGTATTTACATATTGAATCTGACCGTACCCTTGGAGCTGAATATGCCCCGGCACTTCAATATCATCCCAACCGTCACTGGAGAAGTCCTGCTTGTAAAAAGCTTCGGGACGGCAATCCGGACGGATGGCGTAATTAAATTTCCATGTTCCGTTAAGGTCGTAGCGCATAGCCATTGCACCGGATGCTTTCGCTTCTTCCATCGTGCGGTAATAACGATGATCCGAGTATGCGTTGAGGCGGTTTACTTCAAATACGCTCACATCGCCCAGCCAGTTGATATCTGCATGTGTTGCTTTCATTCGGCTCCCTCTCCTCTTGAAACAAATATATTTATTACTTATTCAGTGCAAATCCTTATTTTCCTTTTACGAAACAAACAGAAACAAACAGAAAGACAGAGGCACGCCATTTCAAGCGTCCTCTCCTCTCTTTTCTGCATTGACGTCCATTCAGACGCTTTTAAAAAGATGCATTACTTGAAATTACTTGACGGAACCTACCATACCCGCGACAAAGTGTTTTTGCATAATGAAGAATACAAGCGCTGTCGGTAATGTCGCGATGACGATGGCGGTCATGATAACACCATAATCCGGTGAATAACTGGAACCGAGGTTCGAGATTAACAGCGGAATCGTCTGTTGGTCTGGCGTTTGCAGCACCACGAGAGGCCACAGGTAGTTATTCCAGCTGCTCATGAATGTGATGATCGCAGCGGCTGCATATGTTGTTTTCATCGTTGGCATGTAGATCTTCAGGAAGATTCCAATTTCGCTCAAACCATCAATCCGGCCTGCTTCAAGCATCTCTTTCGGGAACATTTTGGTGTTCTGACGGAAGAAGAAGATCAGGAACGCTGTTGTGATGGTTGGCAGAATAACGGCAGCCATCGTATTGATTCCAATAAACGGTGCAAATCCGGAAATCGTAGCAAACATTCGGTATAAAGGAACCATCAGCGCTGCGAACGGAATCATCATGGACAGCAACAGAATGTTAAATACGATATCCCGTGATTTCGTCCGGTACACTTCGAATCCATAACCAGCAAGAGAACCGATCAACAGTGCCAAGAGTGTGGAAATGACTGAAACGATCGCCGAATTCCCCAGAGCCTGTACCAGGTTCGTCTGCTCCAGCAATTTGTTGAAGTTATCAAGGAAAAATGAGCCGGGAAGCAATCTGCCTTTGGTGACATCTACAGAAGCGTTTGTCGAACTGACGAGCATCCAGAAGAACGGGAAGATGGACACAAATGCAACGATGGACAAGAAGACATACGTGAATATACGTTTCGCTTTTGCTTTAGCCATTTCTCTCACCTGCCACTTTGAACTGGATAATGGACAATACGATAATCATCAGCACGATGGAATACGAAACGGTTGCCGCATATCCGAAGTCCGGTGAATATTTGAACGAAAGGTTATAGATGTACTGGGAGATGGACATCGTCGCGTTACCCGGGCCACCTTTGGTGATGTTCATAATTTCATCGAAAATTTGCAATGTACCAATCGTCGATGTAATGGAGGTGAACAGGATAATCGGTTTGAGCAATGGAACGGTAATTTTGAAAAATTGCGTGAAAGCATTCGCGCCATCAATCCGTGCAGCTTCATAGATCGACTGATCAATGTTCTGAAGGGATGACAGATAGAAAATCATGTTATATCCGGTCCAACGCCAAGTAACAGCGATTATAATCGTAATTTTAGCCCAGAACGGGTCAGTGATCCATTGAATCGGTTCAGCAATCACGTGCAGATTCATCAGGAATTGGTTCACCATTCCGTCAGAAGAGAACAGATATTTGAATACAACCGAGTAAGCAACCAGCGAGGTTACACACGGCAGAAAGATGGCAGTACGGAAAAAGCTGCGGAAGCGCAACGTACTGTCATTCAACAAAACGGAAATAAACAAACCGAGAATAATCATGACAGGCACTTGAATGATCAAGTACAGAAATGTATTGGAAACAGCAGTGCGGAACGTGGTGTCACTAAATAATCGTTTATAATTATCAAGGCCCGTAAATTCAAGATTGGCTCCTACACCAGACTTGAACGATAAGAGCAGCGCTTGCAGCATCGGATAGAAGTAAAATGCAACGATCCCGATAACAGCGAGCGAAATAAAAGCCCATCCAGTCAAATTATTTTTCTTTTGGAGACTGTCTCCTGTATTCATGGCTTTCACAGTATGGCTCCTCTCTCTCCCGTGCAACATAGATAGAACCCAGGGAGCCTTCCACCATGTCCGGGTCGGCTATTGCTTGCGCCAGACAGTGGAACGGCTCCGATGCTTCCTTGGGTTCTATAAGTTACCGTGGATCATCTTAGTGTAATTGTGTTTCAGCTTGTTTCTGTGCATCAGCTAGAACGTCATCAATCGCTTTACCGTTCAGGAAGTTCTGCATTTCAACAACCAGAATGTCCTCGATGGCATATGTGTTGATACCGTAGTTTACGCTAGGAATTTCTTGTGTCCATTTTGCAAAATCAGCAAATACTTTTTGTCCGCCGAAGAACTCATCGGCTTTATCAAATGCTTCGCCTTCTGCTGCCGGTTTGTACGTACCGATCGCACCAATGTTGTTCAGCAAATCTTGATACAATTGTTTGTCAGAACCGAATGTTTTACCCATGAAATCAGCAGCTTGGTCTGCACCAGCAACATTGTTCATGACGTACCATGAGCTACCACCCAAGTTGGAAGCATGTACAGAATTCGATTGTCCAGCCATTTTAGGAAGCGGTGCTACCGCCCATTTGCCGGATTGGGATGCTTCTTGACGAACAGATGGTGTAATCCAGTTTCCTGTAGGAATTGTAGCTACATCACCGTTGTTGAATGCTGCCACGAATTGGCTCCAGTCTGAGTTCAGCTTAACGATGTTTGCATCCATCATTGCTTTGTAGGTTACAAAAGCTTCTTTCAGGGCTGCATTGCCAGCCAGATCAGGTGTTTTTCCATCTTCCTTGGAATACCATGAACCTGCGGATTGGATCATCATGCGGATCAGACCCAAATCGTTGGGATCAAGTGTGATGAGATCTTTGCCTGTTTTGGCTTTTACATCTTTACCGATTTTGATGTAATCATCCCATGTGATGTCCTGAAGGTCAGCTGCTTTGTAGCCTGCTTGCTCCAGCAGATCAGTTCTGTAGTAGAGACCTGTTACACCGGAGTCAAACGGAACACCGTACTGTTTACCATCAAAAGCCGTAGGTCCCAGTTTGTACTCTGCGAAATCGGAAGCTTTAATTGTAGAGGACATATCTTTAAACGCATCAGGATATGCACTCAAAAAGCTTTGTGACCGATAGTCCTCAATCAGAACAATGTTAGGAAGACCACTGCTTGTTCCAGAATTCAGGCCGGTGTTCAGCTTCTGAATAATAGCATCTTGAGCATACTCAACGATGTTAATTTTCAGATCAGGATTTTCCTTCTGATATGCTTCTTTTGCTGCTTCCATTGCAGCTACGTTAAACGCCTTGTCCCAAGCCCAAATCGTAATTTCATTGGCGGTTTTTTCACCTTCACTTGCTGTATTTCCTCCACCACCGGAAGAACATGCAGACAATAACAGAACAGTTACGAGCATCAATACCCACATTTTTTTCAAACCATTCAACTCCCCTTAACCTCTTTGTTTGTAAATTGTTTACGTTCTCTGAAAGCGTTTGCTTTCGATATAATCATCTTATCATTCCCAAATCTTCATTCGTTAGTAATAATTTTGTGTGGATTTGTCATCTTATTGCCACAATGAAAACCTTTACAGAAACCGCTTGCATTAAATTTGTTTTATTGTAATTTCTTTTGATTTTGTACTTTTTTGATCCAAATATTTTCCAAGTCAGGCTTCGCACCAAAAAGACCCTCCCGTGTTGTCATTGACAAAACAGGAAGGCCTCCTATTGAAGCTGCTTTCACTTAAATAACGTCCTTGCTTTCACTTAAGCCCTATTGTTTAGCTCGTAATCAACGGGAGTGTAACGGTAACCCTTGTCCCCTCTCCCGGTTTGCTCATTATCGTTACACCATAAGGTGCCCCGTACAACAGCTCTATGCGGTCATGTACATTCCGTATACCGATACCGCTGAACAACTGCCGATTATTCTTCGGATTGGGCAGCGACTCACCCATGGAGAATCCTTCGATTCCGTCACCGTTATCCATAATCTCGCATATTAATGACTCTCCGGCTCTGGAGACCATTACATGAATGGTGCCTGTTTCCTTGGAAATGAATCCATGGAAGAAGGCATTCTCAATAAAGGGCTGAATCACCAGCTTGGGCACATGATAATGCGTACAGTCCGGAGCTACGTAAAAGGCCGCTTTAATGCGTCCTCCGTATCGGACGTGATTAATGAATACATAGTTTTTCAGATTTTCGACTTCTTGCTCTACCGTTATTGTCTCACTCACGTTACTAATCGTATTTTGTAATAAAGAGATTAGCGCATTAATGGTTTCGGCTGCCCTGTCCTTGTTCCCCTGCTGCACTAGAACTTTAACGGAAGCCAGAGTGTTGTATAAAAAATGAGGATTAATCTGGCTTTGCAGCGCCGCCAGCTCAGCGTTTCGCTGCTCTCGCTGTGTAAGTACCAGTTGATCCACATAGTCATGCAGCTCATCCAGCATGTAGTTATAGGCATGACCTAGCTGTCGGCTCTCATAACTTCCGCTGACCGGAATATAGTTGTCCAGATCACTTTTAGTAATATTGGACATTTGCTTCACGAGTCTGCGCAGTGATTTGGTGATTTGATTCGTAATTAGAAATACCAGTATGAGGGCAGCAGCCACAATGCCAGCGCAAATCAGAGCAACCGTCTTCATATCAATCAGCTGCCCCATTGCGAGATCCTTGTCGACGACGTTTATGATATAAAAACGGTAAAATGGCAAGTACTCGGACAATACTACACTGTCCTGATCCATGACTCGCGCATTTAACCCTTTTGCAGTTTCGTTATTATTCATTTCTCTGGCATAGGTCAGCATTTCAAGTTGTGTGGTACCGATCCACTCTTCCCGATTGGACGATACAATCTCACCTGCATCATTCAGGATAACCACATCGTTGCCTCGGCTCGTGAAACTGCTATAGAACTGACGAAATGCGTTCTCTCTCATAGTCACATACAATGTACCGTAGAGTCGATTTTCGGCACGATCCGTCAAGGCCTTGGTCGCTGAAATCATCTGCCCGGCAGTCTCATCATTCGTCTGATAGTCGTCAAAAATGATCCGATTCGGACTTGCCGCTGCTTCCAGCGTTATCGGCTGTTCTTTCAATTCATCCGCTGATAAACGAAGATGAGACCGATCGGTGGAATACGTACGCCCATTAATACCGCTAATCGTAATACCGACTTCATAGGACTCTGTGATCGACTGAATCCGGTCCATCGTTTCCCTCATATTATAATAGGATTTTGCCATCGTGAGGGAGTCACCCTCCCCCTCAGACAAATAACCACGGATTGCCCCGCTTTGGCTAACATTATTGGATACAGCTGCGATCGCATCGTTAAAGGATTCAAAGTTCGTTTTGATCTGGCTAAGTACCTTGGAGTTCGTAATACTGAACGTCTCGGTAAACAGCTTGGTCGACATATGAATCGATGTCCATAGAATGAGTACGGAAACAAGAATGATGCTGACCACCATAACAAGGAACAGTTTCGGAAAAAGCCCGAGGCGGGAAAATGCGTTCATCCATTTCTTCATTTATTTCTTCCTTCTGACGTTATGCCCAGAATTTTCGCCGGTATCGGCTGGGTGACAGTCCGGTAAATTTTTTGAACACCTTGCAAAAGTAGCTGTGGTCAGAATACCCTACCATACTGCTAATTTCGGAAATGGTGACGTCATCCGACCGGAGAAGTTCCTCTGCCTTTTCGATTCGAATTTTGTTCAAATATTCGTTAAAGCCTTCTTTTTTGTGTGAAGAGAAATAACTGGACAGGTACGAAGGATTAAAATGAAAATGCTTCGCTACTTCGGCAAGCCCGAGCGGCTGATCAAAGTGCTCATGCATATATTCCAGCAGCATTTTCATATTTGGATCACTTCGTCGTCCGCCCTCTCCACTAGTACATTCCTGTACCTCAGTCATGAATTGATCCAGCACATTCATGGCTTCCCTGAGACTAGAAGCTCCATCCACATGTTTGAAATAGGCGTATTTGCCCTCTTCCAGCGCAGCAGACTGAACATCCATATCTGCCAGGGTGATGGACACGTTAAAGATCAGGTTGCCCAAGAAGGACTTGATTTCGAACACATCTGCAATATAATCCCTTCCCAACGTAAGGGCATGCTCCTGCAAATATTCTCTTGCTGCTTCTGTTCGATTTCGCTTCACATGCTGCAAAAACATGTTCACGTTGAACTGGTACCCCGCAGGGTGGAGAGGCGGAAGTTCGCCATACACCAGAATAGAGCGATCCTCATAATAAAAGCGATACTCCATTAGTTTGATCAGACGCGTTCGATACACGTTTCCCATCTCTTCAAATGAAGAAAAGCTGTCGCTCAGCACCCAGCAAGATCCGTCCTGGGCTTCCTTGTTCTTGCTCGCCAACTCCTTAATCTGCTGCACCATCCATTCATCCTTCGAAGGGTCTACATTAAGGAGCACCACCGGTGACATGCCTTCGGCCGGAACGATTGCACACTCTACGTCAGGGAGCAAATCCCGTAACCTGTTCTCCAACTGCTCGTTATCCAGCTTGTGCACATGTACCTGTGTATCCTGCGGCTTATATACGAGTAAACGAAAGCATCGGTGAGGAAACGTCTCGCTAATGATATCCATCTCGTTACTCTCATCCAATGTAAAACCGGACAGCATCTTTTCCATCAGTTGCCCGAGCCTCCACCCATCATGAGAAGGCTCAAATTGCAATTCCGGAATTTTGCCAGCGGTACGTTGAAGCACTTGTAATAATTCATTGGTATCCAGTTTCGGTTTCAATATATAGTCTGCTGCTCCATTCTGGAGCGTTGAACGTACATATTCGAACTCACTGAAGCTGCTAAGTACAATAACCTCAATCTGCGGATGGCTGGCTTTTAACGTCCGGACAAAGGTTTCCCCATCCATCACAGGCATTACGATGTCCGTAATGACAATATCCGGCTGTAATGACTGTACCTGCTCAAGTCCTTCTTCTCCATTGGAAGCTTCACCTACAATCTGAAAACCTTCAGCTTCCCAGTTCATATGGTGCTTTATGCCTTGCCTTACAAGAAACTCATCGTCAACAATCAGCACCTTGCACAACCGGTTCATGACCCTTGACCCCCTCGTCTAATCTTTCTTCTATGTCTACAGGTTATACCATCATATATCGGATAGAATAGCCTTCCCGTGTTAGCGGTTACATTTATCTTAAAGTTTTGTACTTCTTTTTATATCTCAAAACGAACGTTTTATCAATGGAAACTCTCTTTAGTGTACACTATATTTCGACAAAATAAGAAGCCTTGGCCCGCCGTGAATCTTTTTTGGCGAACCAAGACTTCTTATCCGTCTAAGTTTAGATTGATTAGACTTTCAATACATAACATTCGATGACCATTAAAAAACCCCTTCTGCTTTAATTCTATTTTTTTTAATTTTTTTCAGTATATCGCTTTCACAAACACAAAGAAGGCTGCTGTTTGATCCAGCACCCTTCTCCATTGACATACCATTGTATATAAGAAAAACACACTCCCAGTAACACGTTCGTTCCTTCATTTATTTGCTATCCGACTGTATTACATTGCCAAACGCGTAGGTTTTCTGCCCTTTCACACCCGGTCTGACTACAAATAGAGATCCTGCATTCGGCGTCTCTAGCAGCCGCTCTTCACTAATACCAATCCGGGCAGTCGTAATATACAAATCCTCCAAATCCGGTCCTCCGAAACAACAGGATGTCACCTGATCCGCAGGTATCTCAATCTGTTGCAGCAGCTCTGCCGTATGCGGATTCCAGCGTGTAACTCTTCCTCCGCCCCAATGGGCAATCCACAGCATTCCCTCACCATCTACAGTCATTCCATCCGGAAAGCCAAATTCCTCCGGGATAGCAATAGCACTTGTCCGGTTCGTAAGTTCTCCAGCAGCAAGATCAAAATCAAATCGATCAACAGAACGTGTCGGCGTATCAATGTAATACATCGTTTGCTGATCCGGACTCCAGCCCAATCCATTGGACGTGGACACATCCCTGAACATCGTTCGAACAGGCTTTCCTTCCTCCAGACAATAAAATGCCCCCGTCTTGCTTTCGTTCTTCAAGCTCATCGTCCCTGCCCAGAAGCGTCCAAGCGAGTCACACTTCCCGTCATTGAAACGGTTATTGTCCTTGCCTGTTTCAGGATCCTCAATCGGCTGCAGCTCTCCCGTGAGCAGGTTATAGGTGTGGAAGCCACTGCGCAAAGCGACGACAACCTCATCACCATGGAATGGAACAACCGCACCTACATGCTCGCCAACATCATAGGCCTGATCTTCACCTGTAGTAGGATCATATACGTGTACCTTATACCCTTCAATATCCACCCATAATAACCGATTGTGTTCTGCATCCCAGCTTGGACCTTCGCCCAGCAAGGCCGGGGTATGTACTGCAATGTTCAAGTTGCTCATGCCATCACATCCTTTTTATGATTTGACGCCGCCTGACCATTCGAAATCAATGGCATCCAGGAATGCTTTGGAAAGAACCATATGGCCTGTTGCATCGGGATGAACCCGATCATACGTCAGCACGGACGTATAGAAATGATCCCAAAACGGTGTAAATGCAGCCTGTGTATCCACGAAAATGGCATCATATTCAGCGGCTACTCTGCGAACAGCTTCCCCGTATATGTCCATCGTAGCCCGCATCGGATCTTCCGGGTTGGCTTCCAAATAATAAGGAGACATTAGAACAAGTCCTTTCAACCCCGGACGAACAGAAGCAACCAGTTCACGCAGTGTAGATTCATACTCCTCCAGGAAAACATGCGAATCTGTAGATAGTGGATTGTCAAATTGACGCCATACATCATTAATCCCGATCATGATGGTTAGCCAGTCCGGTTTGAGATCAAGCACATCACGGTCCCAGCGCTGCTTCAAATCACGGATCGTATTCCCACTATTACCCACATTTTGAATCCGCAACATCAATTCCGGGTAGATGGAACGCAGCAGGGCATACACTTGTGCCACATAGCCATGCCCCAATCCAGAACTGCCCTCACCTACAGGATGTTCACGGCCACAATCTGTGATCGAATCTCCGATAAAAAGCAGCTTATCATTCTTTTGCAATTTCATTGTCGTTTTCTCCTTCGCTCTCATAAGCGTTAAAATAGGTGAGATCACTTTTATTCATATTTCATAATCAGGAAAGACAGAGCTCAGCCAGCTGCAAGATTACCACCCTTGATTTTTAAGCCAGGTCAGGCACAGGTCAGACCAGGCACGAACGGCATGGTTATCCTCTGCCAATCCCAGACCATGTGAACCTTTTTCGAAAACATGCAAATCATAGGGAATGCCATGCGCACCCAGGGCAAGCGCATAACGCAAACTGTTTTCCACCGGGACCGCCTGATCATCACTCGTATGCCAAATAAATGCTTCAGGGGCGTCGGCTTTCACCTGCTGCTCTGCACTGAAGGCCTTGATCTGTTCGGCAGTCGCATCTGACCCAAGCAAATTTTCACGAGAACCGGCATGTCCATAGGATTCCATCGTAATTACCGGATAACAAAGAATTACCCGATCCGGGCGTGAACTCTCTCGTTCAATAGGATCTTCATGATCTGGTTGACCCTCGTCATACAAAGTTCCCAACGTGGCTGTAAGATGCCCCCCCGCCGAGAAACCAAGCACCGCAATTTTGGAAGGCTGAATGCCAAATTGCTCGGCATGAGCGCGTACATATCGAATCGCACGCTGACCATCTGTCATTGGTGCCGGGTGCTGGTGAGGCGCCACGCGGTACTTCAGCACAAATGCACTAATTCCCGCACGGTTCAGCAATTCAGCGATTGGAGCTCCTTCGTGGTCGGCCAAAAATCCATAGCCCCCACCCGGACATATAATGACAGCGCTCTCGGAACCTGGCTGAATAAATGGAATCAGATGGGGCATTTCATCCTCATGGCCCTTGGCCGCATAAGGTGCTGCATGGTCCCATAGTGGTATAGTTGACGTCACTTCTATCATCCTCTCTAAATTCAACGGATACGTTGATCCGTATAATCGTTTTCCAATCTAAGGAATCGATACCATCATAACGGGAAGCACCCATACGCATCAATACCTTCCTGGCATCACTTTTTATTCAATTTGTAACAGGTTACACCGAATGTTCCTACTTGAACAGTGTTTTATAGCACATCGATTACCTCTCAATGATTAGTATAACGTTCGATACTGTTCCGGAGTTACGCCCTCAATCCGCCGAAATGTAGCCACAAAGTGGCTCGCATCCCGAAAACCAACCTTCGCTGCCGTTTCCTTGACGGTCAGTTTGCTGTTTCCTGTCATCCATTCTTTCGATTTGCGGATGCGAAGGAGTATGAAATAACTGTAGGCGGTCATGCCAAAGGATTGTTTGAAAAGGGTATTCAAATGCCTTGGCGTAATGCCTGGTATGGCGGCCATCTGTTCAAGGCCAATATCGGGATCGGCGTAGTGTTCATTCATAAATGAAATTAACGGAGCCAGCCGTTCCACGGCATGCGAGATCGAAGAACGACTGCCCGTCATGCCATGCTTTTTGAGCAAAATCAGAAATCGGTACATGTCCGCTGACGCTTCCAAGCCGGATAAATCCTGATCACTGCTGATGGAGCCCAGCACTTCCCTGCCATAGTATTCAAGCGGGCTCTCCGAATCCCATTGATGAAGGGCAGCCTCCCCCAAACCAAGAGATTCTGTGATGGCCGGACACTGGGCACCTCCAAATGTAATGTAAAGTGTCTGCCACTCTCCCTGCGAGGGTACATACTCATGCGGCTCATTCGGCGGCAGCAAAATGCCGGACGTCTCTCCCAGCAGTACAGTTGAACCTGCAAATCTGAACTCTCCGGCCCCCTTTACCGTCTGAAGCCAGTGATAGCAGGGATAGCCTGCTGGTCTGGAGACACTCTCCTGATTTCCGTTATATCCGATGCTCTCGATATAGATCGGAAGTGGCTGATCCCGCGAAGTCATTAAATAGCGCCGATGGTCGGGTGAGATAAGCATAGGGATTCCTCCTTTGAACAAAATCCACAATTCCAGTTCCATATTCTTATATATCTCATTACTTTTATTATATTTTAAAAGTCCTATGAATCCTATAATATAGAATTATTATTATACAAGAGGTGAACACATTTGATTAGCAGCAAATTACCCAAAATGTTCTACGGCGGCGATTACAACCCTGAACAATGGGATCATGAGACCCATCTTGAAGACTTGCGCATGTTCAAATTGGCAGGTATTGATATTGCGACCATTAACGTATTTTCCTGGGCACTGATTCAGCCGGATGAAGTCACTTACCATTTTGAAGAACTTGACCAATATATTAATAATCTTTATGAAAGCGGTATCTATACCTGCCTCGCAACAAGTACGGCGGCGCATCCGGCATGGATGGCGAAAAAATATCCGGATGTGCTCCGTGTAGATACCAATGGACGCAAGCGTAAATTTGGAGGACGTCACAATTCCTGTCCAAACAGTCCAACCTATCGCAAATATTCGGAGAAAATTGCAGACAAACTCGCAGAGCGGTACAAAGATCATCCCGCAGTTCTTGTCTGGCATGTCTCCAATGAATACAGTGACGATTGTTACTGCGACAACTGCGAGAAAGCTTTCCGCGTGTGGCTGAAAGAACGTTACCAGACGTTGGATCAGGTCAACAAGGCTTGGAACACCAATTTCTGGGGTCATACGTTCTACGATTGGGACGAGATCGTACTGCCAAGTAACCTTAGCGAGCATTCGGGCAACAACAGTTCTACATTTCAGGGGATTTCGCTCGATTACTCTCGTTTTAACTCGGACAGCAGCCTTGCCTGCTATCGTCTGGAGTATGATGCCATCAAAAAACATATTCCCGATTCAGTTGTTACAACTAATCTGATGGGCTTCTACAAACCGCTGGACTACTTCAAATGGGCTAAGCATATGGATATCATTTCTTGGGACAGTTATCCCGGCCTGGCAACGCCGGTCAGTTACACCGCTATGGCCCATGATTTGATGCGTGGACTGAAGGACGGTCAACCGTTCATGCTGATGGAGCAGACACCCAGCCAGCAGAACTGGCAGCCTTATAACTCACTGAAACGTCCCGGTGTCATGCGTCTGTGGAGTTACCAGTCCGTGGCTCACGGCGCGGATACGATCATGTTCTTCCAGCTTCGCCGTTCCATCGGCGCCTGCGAGAAGTACCACGGCGCTGTAATTGAACACGTAGGCCATGAGAATACGCGCGTGTTCCGTGAAGTCTCAGAGCTGGGCAAGGAATTGCAGCTGCTCGGTAACAAGACGCTGGATGCCACCGTTGATGCGAAAGTGGCAATTGTGTTCGACTGGGAAAACTGGTGGGCAATTGAGAAATCAAGCGGACCTACCGTTGCACTGAACTATGTAGACCAAATTCACAAATACTACGCCGCCTTCTTCCGCCGCAACATTCAGGTGGACATCGTTAGTGTGGATACGGATATCAGCAAATACGACATCGTTCTCGCTCCAGTACTCTACATGGTGAAACCCGGCTTTGCAGCCAAACTGGAGAAATTCGTTGAAGCAGGCGGTACAATCCTGACAACCTTCTTCAGTGGTATCGTTAATGAAAGTGACATCGTAACAACTGGTGGTTACCCGGGTGAACTTCGCAAACTGCTCGGGATCTGGGTCGAAGAAATTGATGCCCTGCTGCCTGAGCAAAAAAACAGTATTGTCCTGAAAGAGGCTTATGGTGATCTTCAAGGAGAATATGGTTGTGGCATGCTGTGTGACCTGCTGCACAGTGAAGGCGCTGAAGTCATCGCCGAGTATGGAGACGATTTCTATAAAGGTATGCCTGTCGTGACACGTAACACATTCGGTCAAGGTGAAGCCTGGTATGTAGCTTCCGATCCGGAAGACCGATTCCTGGACGATTTACTGGGACAACTGGCTGCAGTCAAAAATATTGATTCCCTTCTGAATACTCCGGAAGGTGTTGAAGTGACTGCACGTACCAAGGATGGACAGCAGTACCTGTTTGTCATGAATCACAATGCTGCTGCCCAATCTTATGATCTCGGCAAGGCTAAGGCTCATGATTTGCTTACAGATCGGTCCCTTTCAGGTACGATTGAGATTGAAGGCCGCGGTGTGCAGCTGCTTGAAATGAAATAATTTTGGAAAACCGATGATACAACATGTTACACGCAAATCGCGTTGATTCATATTTGTAGCTTAAATGAGTGTCAATTGTTAAAATTTGAAGTATTATAGGATTGAACCTGTTTCAATCTGCTACTTCCCGTATCCGTTTAGACCGGATACGGGTTTTTGTCATTATTTGTGAGGTTCTCGGTTAGAAGGAAATACCGAGAAGCGAAGCGAATTGGACGAGACACACATTTTAACGACGCCCCGCCGGGAAAAGGAAGCGACCCTCTGAAAGCAGGCGCTGCACTGTATATGGAATAATTAATATCATGCTGCGAAATTATTGGTGACAACCATAATGTCACTTATACACTGCTACAATGAGAGGAACACTCCAGCATCCTTTCCAGCGGCGCAACCCTCGAAACGGAGTGGCTGACATGAATAGAACAAATCGGCTTGCCGCCATCGTTATGGCATTGCAGAACGGTCACGAAACGGCACATTCACTTGCGGAAAAGTTTGAAGTTTCCCGTCGTACCATCCTGCGGGATATCCAATCACTCTCCGAGATGCATGTCCCGATCATTGCTATCTCCGGTCCCGGAGGCGGCTTCAGACTTATGGAGGGGTATGTACTGCCCCCACTGCAATTGGACCCGGTTGAAGCAGCTACTCTCATCTTTGCTCTCGAAGGCCTAAGCCATTACGCAGATACCCCTTTTCAAGAGAAACGCTGGACATTAATGGACAAGATCAAAAGTATTATCCCGGATGATGTCAAGGCAAGAATGGATCCCATGCTCAAACAACTGAAACATGACGTTCCGGAGCGGAACTACATCCTTCATCATCTGGAACCGCTTTTGGCTTGTATCCCGGAACAAGGGTGGCTGCGTATGTTATACCGATCTGCTTCTCGTCAACGCTGGCTAACGGTCTGCCCTATTCGAATCTATGCTTCTGCCGGTTTCTGGTATTGTGAAGCGTATTCGGAGGAGCATGGTGAACAGCGCCTGTTCAGGGCAGACCGCATTCTGGACGTTAAGCCGGTTGAGCTGATCGAATCACAAAAGCTGGCTGAAGAGGCTGAACGGCAGCGCAGCAAAACGAAATCTCCCGAACGTTCTCCAACGCGCGTTACGGCACGTTTGAGTTACAGCGGAATGATTGAGGCAGAACAGGACAAGCATATTGGCGAACAGATGACCGAAATTGCTCCCGATGTCTGGGAACTTTCCTTTTTGTGCCCTCCAGGTGAGTGGGCATGGGCCGTAAGATTCTTTTATCGACTTGGACGTGAGGCAGAAGTACTTGAACCCGAAAACCTTCGCTCCGAGATTCGCCAACATGCCGAGGAAGTAAGCCAGATGTATCTCGCTTCCAACCATAATCGTTTCAGCACAAGCTAAAAAGGAGGTTGCCGAATTCAATGAATGAGAATGAATCCATCGTAACTTACGAAGAAGCTATTCAGCGAATAGAAGCTGTGGGACTGCTCCCGCTCGCACCTTTATTCCCTGAATACCCGTCACTGTCCTCCATTACTCCTAAAGAAAACTGGCACAAGGATAACGATCTTGATCCCTGGTTGTGGCGTTCACGTCTGGCCGAGGAAGGGATCGCTGCCTATGGAAAATTTGTCAAAAAGAAAGCTATCCTGGTCTCACGCGAATATTTCCCTTGGGTGCATCGCCTGCTAGCGGACTCCAGAGTCATGGAAGAACAGTATGATGCGGGTTTGATCTCTCGTGAAGCATTCAAACTGTATGAACAAATTGAGGAGCACGAAGGTATGGATGGTCGTAAATTACGTTCACAGGCAGGTTTTGGAGCCAAAGAGGACAAAAAAGCATTTGACCAGGGACTGCTGGACCTCCAGAGTGCTGGCGCCATTGTCATCTGTGGCACCAAGGAAAAAGAAGGCCTAGCTGAAGGCAAGGTCGCCTGGAACAGCTCTGCTTATGAGACCTCGGGCTATTGGATGAAGCGTCAAGGAATTAAACCGTTTGAGGGAAGCGTTGCAGACGCGAGCAAACTCCTGCTGAATCAATTGGAGAAACATGCTTCTGCGGCTGCACTGACCAAAATCAAAAAAGCCTTTGCCATGAATTGATTGATTGAAATATGTGTATACGACAAATCCCGGAAGCCGAAGAAGAAGCCGCCGGGATTTGCGGTATATGTTGATGATGGATGAGTCTAATTGCATGGCAACGGACCGAATCCGGATTACAGAATGACCCCATCCTTGAAAATCGCAATTTCCCGAAATCCATGCTGCTCGCTGAGCGTATGCGCCCGTCCTGAAGCAATATCGATCAGTTGGCTGAACAGCTGTACTTTCACATCTTCCATCGTCTTTCCTTCCAGCAGTTGACCCGCGTTAAAATCGATCCAGTGTTTTTTTCGATTCGCGAGATCCGATTGGGTGGCAATCTTGACCGTAGGCACCGGGCCTCCAAACGGCGTTCCGCGACCTGTTGTGAAGAGGACAATATGTGCACCCGCAGCAGACAGTGCCGTAACAGACACGAGGTCATTGCCCGGGGCTTCCACAATATTCAGGCCGGTTTGAGTGACACGTTTACCATAACGAAGCACATCAACTACGGCAGAGCGCCCTCCCTTTTGCGTACATCCCAAAGACTTTTCTTCCAGCGTGGTAATGCCCCCTGCTTTGTTCCCTGGTGAAGGATTTTCATATATATTCTGACCGTGGTTCACAAAGTATTGCTTGAAGCCATTCACCAAGTCTACCAAATCATCAAATACCTGCTCACTGGCCGCCCGATTCATCAGAATAGTCTCCGCACCAAACATCTCGGGAACTTCGGTCAATATGGCTGTGCCTCCTGCAGCAACCAGCATATCTGAAACGGAGCCCACTAGTGGATTTGCCGTAATCCCTGATAAACCGTCCGAGCCACCGCACTTCAATCCAATTTTGAGCTTGCTCAGAGGCAGCGGCTGACGCTCTTCATGTTCAACAAGCTCCACTAGCTCTTCCATTAGACGCAGTCCTTCTTCAAGCTCGTCATCCGTTTCCTGCGCTTTGAGAAACCGCACTTTCCCTTGGTATTCCGGTGCAATACATTCGCGGAACTGATCTACCTGATTGTTTTCGCATCCCAACCCAATAACCAGCACACCGCCAGCATTCGGGTGCTCGACCAAGGAAGCCAACACCTGCTGCGTATATTTCAGGTCATCTCCCAGCTGCGAGCAGCCGAACGGATGCGGGAAGTGGTAAACTCCATCCACCCTGCTGCCGAACTGGGACTGCCCCATACGAGCCAGTGCTTCACATACTTTATTAATGCAGCCAACCGTATTGACAATCCAGATTTCATTACGGATACCTGCTTCACCGTTAGGTCGCAAATATCCATCGAAGGACCGTAAATGTTCCGGAGGCATGTCCGTCTGAACAGGTGGTGCTGGCTGATACTGATATTCCAGCAATCCGTGAAGTCCTGTTTTCAGATTGTGGCTATGAATCCAGCTTCCCTGCTCAATCTGTTCTTTGGCTATCCCGATGGAAAATCCATATTTCATCACATACTCGCCCGGTGCGAGGGTATGCACAGCAATTTTATGGCCTTTAGGCACATCATCCCTTAGTGTAAAAGTAGAGCTGTCTGGCAGCGTGATGCTTTCCCCTTTTACATAATCTCGAATGGCTATAATGACATCATCCTGCGGCTGAATTGCAATCCAGTCATTAATTGTATGGGTTGTGTTCATCAACTCTCACCTTCCAACAGACCTATTTCGTGAACGAGTGCTTCGCGAAGTCCCTCTCGATCATCCAGATTTTCTCCCCAAATCGATACATCAGACAATACGGCAGCTACACGGCGGTCTAATTGCTGCTTATCCTTCTTCAGTGGCTCATAACTGTCCCAATGCTCGGCGAGTGCAGCCAATACATCGACATCATCCCGAAGCAGGACGGACTCACCGTTCAGTCGTTGTCCCATATAACCGTCTGGCGTGTTCATCGGGCGATAAAGACACAACAATCCCGCAAAACCTTTCACAAGCCGAAGAGGCCAGTTTCCCTGTTTTTGCTTATAAGCCATCAGTGTAGGCAGCACACGAACCTTGAATTTTCCTACTGTATTTAATGCAATATCCTGCAGCTTGTGATTAATATACGGATTGAGAAATCGTTCAAACACTTCTGATGCGTACTCATCCAAGTTATGATCCGGCATATCCAGTGCAGGCACAATCTCCTGATGTACCGCTTCTCTGACCCATGAGCCAAACTCCGGGTCTTCCATTGTCTCTCTTACATGGTCCTTGCCTTGCAGAATGCCGAGCGATGACATGAGTGTATGAGCACCATTAAGAATACGAACCTTGCGCAGCTGAAAAGGTTTCAGATCCTTCACCCAGTGTACGTTGAGTCCCGCCTGTTTCAAGGGCAGTTTTTTGTCCAGTGCTTCATCTGCCTGAATGGCCCAGAAATGATACGGCTCTGCCGTATTGATCAGTTGATCCTCATACCCCCAACGATTGGTCAGGGAATCGGCTTCTTCCTTGGTCGGTGCACCCGTGACAATCCGGTCAACCAGATTGTTCAAAAACAAGTTATGATTTTCAATCCATGAACGAAAGCCCTCAGAATAACTAAAATCCTCACTATGCCGCAGTACACAACTGCGCAGTACATCCCCATTGCCTTCAAGCAGCTCACACGGCAGGTGAATCAATCCTCTGGATGGGTCCCCATCAAACCGCAGATAACGGTGATGCAGAAAGACCGTCAATTTACCCGGAAACGATTGTACTGGTTCACCCTGCAAGTACTCCGAGTACGTATACTTCAATCCCGACTCGGTTGTATTGGAGATGACAAACTCCAGGGAAGGCAATTCCGCAAGCCTCAGAAAATCCTGCCATTCTTCGTAAGGGTTAATACACTGTGAAAAAATCGAGATCATTTCCGTGCGTTCCACCGCTTTTCCCTGTGAAAGACCTCGGGTAATCATCGTATACAATCCGTCCTGATTACGAATTTGTTCCAGCTTAGCCTTTCCCCCAGGCCGAGGCTGGGTCACAGCAACACTGCCATGGAATTTACCTTGTCTCGCACTCTCATGAAGCATCCAGTCTGCAAACCCACGCAAAAAGTTGCCTTCCCCAATCTGCAGTACCTTTACGGGACGTTCCATCACTTCTTTGCACTTGCGCTGGCTATCACTTCCGAGCAGATTCAGCTTTAGCCCTGGTCTTTTCGTGCTCGCCGACATGAACACTCACCTCATCGTTTTATTGTCATATTTAGATGTCCCGCTGCACGCCATACAGCCTCCTATACTTCCATTGAAAACGCTTTAAATTCATTGTATCATCAATAAAAGGAAATTTAATTGCTTATATTGCGGTAAATGTACTCTTTCATGACCAGGTGTACTATCATTTCTGTGATCAATGTTTCGAAAGGAGATAGAATGGAACGTTCGCCCGTTCGTAAGACCATTCAGGCGGAATCGGGGATACCCTTTCGTCTGGTGTATGCAGATACCAAGTCCCCCCAGAACGAGCTGCCGGATCATCTTCATGACTGGCATGAAATTATTTATGTATATCGGGGTAAGGGCACCATTTTCATTGATACCGGTCTTGAAGATATGCAGGAGGGCGATTTGTTCATCATTCCAGGCAGCACGGTACATCGTGCATTGCCGGATGCCGGGAATCCGGTGACTTCGTCGGCCTTATTCTTCAGTCCAGGATTACTAGCATCCACAGCGGGAGGCAGTGCATCAGCCATGCTCTCTCTATTTGAACGCTGTCGTAAGCGCAGGGTATACAAAAGGCATCTGGATGCCAAGGAACAAACCCAGGTTGCTGCGCTCATTGACGACATTCATGCAGAATTTCAGTTGGACCATCACTTGAGTGCTCACGCAGCACTGCTGCGGTTGCAGCTCTTACTTATTGATTTGGAGCGATTGGAGGCAGCCGGTCCGGCAAGTCCTGTCAAAAGCGTTCCTGGACCAGGCTGGTTAGCCTCTACACTGGCCCATATGGACGAAGAGCTCCGCAGTGGTCTTTCCTTGCCGGAACTGGCACGGCAGGCAGCCGTATCTCCGGCTCACTTCAGTCGTGCATTCAAAAGGTATACTGGCATGACGTTAACGGACTATGCCTTGGCTCGCCGGGTCATTATGGCGAAAGAGCATCTGCTTCGAAGTGATGACACGATGGCCGTTGTTGCCGATGCCTGCGGCTTTGAGAGTCTGCCCCATTTTTATCGACAATTCAAGAAGCAGACGGGCACCACACCAGCTGCCTACCGTAAAACCATGAAGAGTCAGGATCAAATGTGATTGTCATGCCATCCTGAAATGTAGAGAATTGTCTGAGTGTAACATATTCTTCCATACACTCCATGTGGTATGATATAATACTGAATTACAATGTCGGAAACGATGTGTTTCTGCTGCCAGAGGAGCCTTACATCCCATGTTAAACGAATTGAATCGCAGAAATATCGGCATCTTCGCACACGTCGATGCAGGGAAAACAACAACGACGGAACATATGTTATTCCAAAGCGGTGTCGTACGTAGTCCAGGTCGCGTAGATGACGGAACAACAGCAACAGACTCTCTGGATATTGAAAAGGAACGAGGCATTTCCGTTCAGGCGGCTATGACCTCTTTGATCTGGAAAGATACAATTATTGATCTGATTGATACACCAGGACATATTGATTTCAGCTCTGAAGTAGAGCGATCCCTGCGTGTTATGGATGGGGCCATTCTGATTGTGTCCGCCGTAGAAGGGGTTCAATCCCAGAGCGAGACCATCTGGCATGCTCTCCGCTCGCTTGGAATTCCTACCCTAATCTATATTAACAAGATGGATCGGATTGGCGCCTCTGCTGAGACGGTTATCGATCAGATCCGCTCCAGTCTCTCTCCCTTCATATGCGGAATTCAATCCTATCGTATGAATGACGACGTCTTCGACGGTATTGACACCCTCTGGAACGCGATTCAAACAGAGGTGATGGGCTCCCCTTCATCCATACCCGGCCTTTTTGAATTACTTGCCGAACTGGACGAAGATCTGATGGAAGCCTACATTAATGGTGAAACGCTGCCTGCTCACTTGCTGGATGAAGCATTTCGCAAACAGGTACATCAGGGCGTAGTATTCCCGATTTGTTATGGTGCTTCGGGCAAAGGGATCGGTGTAACTGAATTGCTGGATGCCATCATTGAATTTCTTCCTGCCCCTGCACAGCCTCAAGATGCTTCGGTATCCGGGGTAGTATTCAAAATTGAACGGGATAAAACGATGGGCCGTACAGCCTATGTTCGCATGTATGGTGGCAGCGTGCATAATCGGGATACGATCTATAACTCCACTCGGGAGCTGGAAGAGAAAGTGACCCAGATTCGCCGGATGGATGGGCGGAAATGGGCTGACACGGGTGCTGTTCATGCCGGACAAATCGCCGCACTGTACGGACTAAGTGAAACCCATGTTGGTGACATTATTGGCAGCCCTGAAGGTGTGCCGCCTGTACCACAGATGGCTGTTCCCTTGTTGACCGTGCAGGTCCACGGTAAAGACACGGCACGTTATCCTGACCTTGTAGCGGCATTGCAGGAGTTAACAGACGAAGATCCCCTGCTTGATCTGCAATGGTTGCCTGAAGAACGGGAACTGCATCTTAAAGTCATGGGAACCATTCAGCTTGAAATTCTGTCCAGCCTGCTGATGAGTCGTTTCGGACTGGATGTCGTATTCGACCCACCTTCCGTCATCTATAAGGAAACTCCTCGTTCTTCCGGGGAGGGATTCATCGCGTATACGATGCCCAAGCCGTGCTGGGCCATTCTTCGATTCAGCATGGAGCCTTTGCCCCGTGGCAGCGGCCTGGTCTATTCATCCACCGTCCGAACGGATCATCTCCTGCTTCGTTATCAGAATGAAGTGGAGCGACGTATTCCCGAAGCGTTATCTCAGGGCTTACTAGGATGGGAAGTTACCGATCTGCGCATCACGCTAATTGAGGGAGAGCACCATGTCTGGCATACCCATCCACTGGATTTTGTAGTAGCCACGCCGATGGGGATTATGGACGGACTGGCAAGCACTGGTACAACTTTGCTGGAACCTATTCTGAATTTCCGGTTAACAGTCCCGGAGGAGTACGGAGGCAAGGCGCTCAGTGATCTCGTACATATGCGGGCAACCTTTGAAGCACCGATCATCGGAGGCGGGAGGTGCATCGTCGAAGGACGTATGCCTCTGGCAAGCTCCATGGATTATCCGGTGAAGCTGCGTTCAGAGACGAGCGGACGTGGAGTGCTGACCACTTCTTTTGCCGGGTATCAGGATTGTCCTTCGGATGTGACACACACGCGTAAACGCAGAGGCGTTAACCCGCTGGACCAATCCAAATATATTTTAAGTGTTCGAAATGCGATTACATCATAATTGGAGTTGACTTTGTTGTGCTGATTAAATTTCTAATCTTTGGCCTGCTGTGGCGGATTGTAGGCAATCCATTCTTGGCAGTTCTTATTTTCCTCATCATTCTGTATTTCCTGGATCGTCGCTATGTTGGGGTGATGCCAAGCTTCATGAAGCCACTTAAGCGTATGCGTAACATCTCACGGCTCCGGCAGCAGCTTGCCATGAGTCCAAATGAAGTCTCTTCCAAGCTGGATCTGGCCCGTCTGTTGATTGAACGCAAACGGTATAGTGAAGCTCATGCCTTACTGCTGGAACTGGAACGTCCTTACGAGCAATCAGCCGAATACTGGGAGGCGCTGGGTACAACTGAACTTCATCTGGGCCAAACGGAACAAGGTGAGCGTCATATTTTGCAGGCACTGGATATTAATCCAAGAGTAAAATATGGACGTCCTTATCTGACACTTGCAAGTGCGTTTAAGGATACTCACCGGGACAAAGCTTTGGCATACGTTCAGCAGTTCCAGGAGATTCATTCCTCATCCAGTGAAGCGTATTATCTGCTTGGCTCGGTGTACCGTTCCCTTGGGCGTACTGATGATGCAAAGCAAGCCTACGAGCAATCCCTGAACGTATATCGCTCCCTGCCAAAATATAAGAAACGCCAGGAGCGTCGCTGGGCTGTTCGCAGCTGGTTCCGCAAGCGCGGACTGTAGGCTGCTGAATTGCTTTGATTTAGCAGCTAGATATTATGTGAATGAGTGTATACACCCCCTCATGATATACGATCTCATCAAATAAAAGTGCACTGGTTCCTGCCTCGTGGCAAGTCCAGTGCACTTTTTTGCAATTGAAATTCTTCCAATGGTTATCCATTCCAACTTATGAGGAGGATTGTGATGGTTTCGAAGATAACCATCACAACGTATACGTATCAAGCTACATCAGCAGCTCACGCAGCCGTTCCTCATTACCTTTCATCCAGTCTACCCGTTCTCTCAGCGTTCTGATTTGCTGCACAGCCACTTCAGGCTCATCTGTACCTTCGAACAACCGACTGATAAAGTGCATGACCACATCCAGACTTCGAAGCAAAACAAGCTCTGGGATTACACTCAGCTCCTTTGGTTCCAGGCTGACCTGTTGTCTGAATCCCTGGATTAATCCCTCCAAAGCCGCCCAAATCCATGCTTCATCCTTGTCCATCGTCAGAAGGTCAGACATGGGAACAGCAAGCTCCATCACCCGCAGATCCCATGTGGCAAATTCAAAATCCAATATGGCACATATGCCTTCCTGAGAGTCTGCCAATACATTGGATGCATTCAAATCCCCATGTACCAGTTGATGCGGCAAAACCTCCATACCTCGCAGCGTATCGAACAAGTCTGGCAACACCATCTTCAGCTTTTGCAGGTCATCCGCACATGCCACGAGCATATCCGGGGGTGAAGTGCATAGTTGTAACAGTTTCTCCGGTGAACAGAGCGGGTAAGCCTCCTGAATTTGATAATAGGGCGGGTAAACGGGAGCCAGAGATATGGGAAGGCTCGCCATAACAGAAGATAACATCCCCGCCGCCCTGCCCAGTCCGATCAGTTGATCGGGTGTTATCCAGACCGGATTGTGGCCTTCACGATAATGGAACAAGGTTACGATTTTGGTATGGCCTGTTAGACGATCCTGTACAGTAAGAAATGTCGCATCTTTATCATCAGGAAGGCTAACGGGTTCAGGCACATGAAGCTCCAAATCTGAACGCAATAATGCAGACAACACTTCGTGTTCAAAAGCAATTTTCTCTTGATCGTTATGCGTTTCATACTGCCTAAGCACGTAACATTCCTGGTTTATCTCTACCATGAAGGTAGAGTTGTTCATGCCTCCCCTTCCGCGCTGAGCGTTCCAGTTGGACGTGAAGCCATATGAGGATAAAACGGTAGATATGAGCTGCTGTTCTGAATCGTTTAGGGAATCTGAATCGATGATGTGCACCAAAAATAACTCCTTTATCTCACGTAATACAACCTCTATATGTCCTCATCTTAACGGAAGTATTTCTTTCGGTCTAGTCAGCTCTCCGAGGTAATCGTCATTCTAAACTTTAACCCCTGCTGATCAGGCAAAAGGATAGTATCCTGTACGATTTAGCTGTTCTGCAATTACGCGATAGCCTTTTGCATTTGGATGAACCCTGTCCCAAAATAACAGTTCACGTTCACGCCCTTCAAACCGGTCATAGATCTGGGCACAGGCATAGTTTCCCGATCCCACACCATTCAGAAAGGAATTATATTGCCGCACCCAATATGATGCTTCGGCTGCTTGCGGATACGGGTTGTACAACCCAATCGTACGAACCATATATACACTGTTGCCTTTTAACTGCCGGATGTGCCTCATAATCTGGGACACGTTACTACGCGTTTCGCCAAGCACCTGTGTCATTTTACTTGCGTTCGGGATCCCGCCACTCGCTTTGAACGTACGAATCAGATCGTTTCCACCAATCGATAACGTAATAATATCTGCTTCACGCAGTGATTGCCGTACTCTTGGATTGTTGGATATCATCTGCAGCATTTCCCCTGACGTAAGTCCATTCACGCCCAAGTTATCCATCGATACAAACGTACGTACATTCGTTTCTGCCATTCTCCGATATAAAGGAACAAAGCCGGTGCCCAGCAGCGCTCCTGTACCTACCGTTAATGAATCTCCTATAGCCACATATCGATATACCATCCCGCCGCCCCTCTCTGCCATGTTATAACTACTCCATATACAATTCCTATATATCGTATGAGAGGAACGCAGACAAGGCGCGGGATGGTGTCCGTAGGCATACACATTTATTTGTCGTTTCACGGTTTTCTTGCATAAAACAATACAGAAAGCCCCGCCGGCAATGCCAGCGGAGCTGTTCATTAATCATTTTATTACATGCCTATATTACGATCCGATTCAACGGAATCTGCCTGTTCCTTGTTCGGGAATGGCCACCAGTTGGCACGGCCAAACATTTTCACCATTACAGGAACGAAGAATGGCAGGAATAGAAGAGAGTACAAGATTAGTCCGCTGAGTACAACCGTCGCAATCTGCATCATCGAAAGAACTCCCGATGGATACATCGCGGCAAAGGTACCGCTCAGAATGACGGCTGCAGATAGGATGACCGTACCCATGTTTTTCATGGCATACAGCATGGCATCCTGTACTTTCATGCCTTTGTTCTCATTGAAACGATCCATCAGGAAGATGCTGTAATCCACCCCGAGTGCAATCAGCATGACAAAGCCGAAGAACGGTGTAACCCAGCTGATGCCCGAGAATCCAAGTATATTCACAAAGATGGCTTCCGTCAGGGCCATGGATGTGAAATACGCCAGCAACAACGAGATGATGAGATATAGCGGCATAATAACCGAACGGAGCAGCAGGACCAAAATGATAAACGTTCCTGCAAGCATCAGCATAACCGTGCGTGTGTAGTCGTTGTTGGAGACTTCCTGCAGATCTGCGAACGTACTGGTTACTCCGCCAATGGCAATATCCGCTTTTTCTAGTGCACTTCCCTGTACAGCACGATGTACAGCAGCTTCGATATCCGGAACACGATCAATCGCTTCTGTTCCATATGGATTCTCTGCAAAAATAACGTCAATCGTCATCGTTTTCCGATCTTTGGACAGATACGTATCGAATACCTGCGTGAAATCTTTACTGTTCAGTGCTTCTTCAGGAACATACCAGCCTGCCAGATCGGAATCAGGAGAGTTTTGCAATTGTGTCAGGTAGTCCTGTGCTGAATCGAGTCCACCTGAAACCTGTTCAATTCCATCTACACTCTGATTAAGACCATCCGTCAATTGCGTCAGTTGACCACTCAGATCCGAGAAGCCTTGCTGAATTTTCTCCTGACCACCCTGAAGCTGACCAAGTCCGTTCTGGATGGAAGGAATTTCACTTATGACTTTACCTTGACCGTCAGCGGCCTGTTTGAGACCGGATTGCAACTGACTGATTCCCGTCACAATCTGACCCAGACCATCGGCAAGTGCCTTCTGTCCGGAAGCTGCGGAGGCAAAGCCTTCGTTAGCCTGATTGATTCCAGCTGCGGCTTCGCCCAGCTTGGATTGAATTTGACCCAATCCTTGAGCGAGCTGTGCCGTTCCGGTACCCGTCTCACCAAGGGTTCCTTTGATACGCTGATAATCGGCGTCTTGCAGCAAATCAGGATAGCGCTCCTCAAGTGCTGTGAACGATTCGTTCAAGCTGGTCAACGCTGTGGATACACCTGTGAGCTGTTGTTGCAGTTCACCTACGCCATCACCCAGGGCAGCGACACCTGCTCCTGCCTGACGATAGGCTTGAAGCAATTGATTGTTCGCTTGTGCAAGTTGATCAGCACTCGTTTTGGCTTTCTGAAGTCCGGCTTTCAGTTCGCCGGCACCTGAAGAGCCGTCACGGATTCCTTTTTCAATCTGCTGAAGTCCTTCAGCTAACTGTGTAATACCCGATTGCAGCTGGGAAGTACCCTTCGACAGTTCTCCTGCTCCGTCAGCAGCTTCTTTGAGTTGTGGTTCATTTTTGCTTAACTGACTGCTGGCCTCGCTCAGACCATCACGGATTTTATCCAGACCCGTCTTTCCTTCACCCAGTCCATCCGATAATGTCCCCACTTGCTGTGTTACTTCAAAATCCTTGATCTCATCACCGGTTGGACGTGTCATGCTGCGGACACCAGAGATACCTGGCACCTTCTCCACTTCCCGGCTGATCTTCTCGGCGAGCGCCATATATTTGGCGTTGTCCATTGCTTCATCATTCTGGATAACGACCTGACCCGGCAAGGATTCACCCGGACCGAAGCTGTCCGAAATGATATTGAATGCTTTGACCGAATCATATTTGTCACCAATTTCATCGAGACTGTTAAACGACAGTTTGCCGTCGTAAGTCGCCAGTAATGGCACACATACCGCTGCAACGATGAGCAGGGCTGCCCATGGACGTTTCAGGGAGAAACGACCGGCTGCACCATAAATCCGGCTCTCGGCATGCTCCAGTGAACCCTTGGAAGGCCAGAACAATCTTTTGCCCAGCACCGCCATAAAAAATGGAACAATCGTGACTAATGCCAGCATCATCACGGCAATACCGACAGCGACCGCTACCGCGGAACGATACAGCATAAACTGTGCAAAACCAATGGCAATGAATCCAACCAGCACGGCGAGTGCGGAGAAGAATACCGTTTTGCCTGCTGTGCGATAAGTAGCGATGATGGCATCCCACGTATTTTCATGATGAGCCAATTCTTCCTTGAACCGGCTAATCAACAGGATGCAATAGTCCGTACCAATCCCGAACATGACCGCCACCATAAAGATCTGCGTAAACGTCGAAATCGGGAAGTCTAGTCCGTCCACAAGGAACGCGACAATCTGCTGTGAAACAATGTAGCTGATCCCCACCGTAAGCAGCGGAACAAATGGAGCTACGAATGAGCGGAATACGAGGAACAGAATGAGCAAAATAAATACAACCGTAATGTATTCCGATTTCTTGAGCCCCTCTTGGGAACTCTCCACCGTATCCTCATCAATTAAGCCTTTACCGGTTATGTAATGCTCCACATTGACCGATGACAATGCTTCATTGAGGTCTTCGCGCATTTCCTTGACTGTACGATCTCCCTGATCAATGGAAAGCGATGTTAAGATCGTCTTGCCATCGGCAGAAATCATTTTGTCAGATAATTCAGGCTGAGAGAATGGCTCCAGTATGGACAGAATGCCCAGTTTCTCTTTTTCGGCCTCCAGTTTCTTAACAGCCTGTTCTGCCTCTTCTTTACCATCGGCACCCAAACCATTCGGATTATAAAACACAAGAGCCAGCTGGCTGCCCTGCTGCTCTCCCTTTTGTGCCGCGGCTTCGTCCAGAATCGCTGCTGCTTGGGTGGACGAGTGCCCTTCAGGAACCGAGAACTGTCCCTTTTCCCGAATCAATTCACTCATGTTAGGGGCGGTGAACATCAATACGGCAGCTACAACGACCCATAGACCCATCAACCACCATCGCGCTTTCAAAATCGTTCTCATTCGTTCTCCTGTCCTCCTTCATGCGATAGCAAAGCGGCAAGCTTCTCAAAAGATTCAATGAAATTTTGGACCTCTTCCGGTTTAAAGTGAACCAGATACGGCTCCAAAAGCTGCTGTATTTCCTGTTCCGTTTCCTTGTATACTTCCCGTCCGTTATCCGTCAGGGTTAAATACACAACTCTGCGGTCGCGCTCATCCCCCGCCCGATGGACCAGATCCCGATCCACCAGCTTGTTGACCAGTGCGGTGATACTGCTTTTTCCCACACACAGAAGCTCTGCCAGATCGGAGGGCGTACAAAGCGGTTTCTCTTTAATCATACGAAGTGCGCAGAACTGATCTGTGGTAATGGTTTGACCCAGGCGTTCACGTATCTGGGTATCAAACTGTTTGGTTACCAGGAAAGAAGCATCCAAATAGCGGTTAACCAAACTTTTGGCATCCGGTGTGTTCATCCTTGATTCTCCTTCCTCCCAAATATAGTTCATCCATCGAACTATTCATCAATGAAACTATTCTATAATGAAACTATATTGCAAAGCAATACGTTTTTCCTATTTTTTTAAGTAAACGACAAAAAAAACAGGACGTCCGACTCAGCTGCTTCGCCAAATCCAACATCCTGTTATGATATGCTCTCTTTATGTTACACAGTAGTAGACCGATACTAGTCTTCGTCTTGCTCCTCGTCCTTCTCTAATACACAACGGAAACGCTCCACACCCGGATATAATTCACCCAGGCTATACACCACGAATCCCGTATTTCGATAAAACTCTACAGCTTCCACGTCGGTCTCCGCGATCAATCTGTCAGGATTATATTGGGCCAGCACCTGTGAAATCATGCCGCGACCATAATTTTTAAAACGGTTCTCTGGCAGGACTGCGATATGATGAATGGTGACCTCACTAGCTCCTGTTTTCTCATATCCAATCAGGCCTATCAGCTGGCCTTCGTCTTCATAACCCTCCAAATGCAGCTCGTCCTTGTTAACATATTGTTGTAACGCACGATTCAGATGATCCGGATCGGGAAAGACCGAGTAAGACAGCAGTTCCTGCACTTCCGGCTCCTGTATGCGTGATTTCAAATGAATTAACACCCTGATTCCTCCTATAGCTTGCTTGATTCCGTTATCGTATTGTAGTCGTTAGCCTTTAAAAGTTCAAGTCGTGTAGCGTTCCAGCTCCGATTGAATGACATTCGTCATGCCTTCCGGCACCTGGATTCCTGCCAAATGATATGCATCCAGCAGCGCACCTCCAACTGCCAACACATTGCTGGTAATGTAATGAATCTGTTGTCCTCCCGGTTTATAGGCTGCATTCAGCCCCTTTCGGACGGCCTCCACCATGTACGGTGTGCTCAGACAACTTCCTGTAATCGTCATGGATACCTGCTGATCTTTAAAACACGATGCAAGTAAGAGAATACCTACAACAGCCGTATCTGCTGCTGAGTCACATACTCTGACCGCAAGGGGGATATTTTGGGCGGCGGCTTTAGTCACCAAGGGAGCCATTTGACCAAATTTCCGATTCATGGCCTGTTTATTTTCAGCAAAACCTGAAACGCCCAGCGCAGCAAGCTCCGGTATTGAAGTTACATTCCAATAGGTTAATATCTGCTCAATTAAGGGCTGATCCTGGCGCCCATAACGACCAGCAAGGATCGAATGCACCGCGTCATAAGCCAAAAAGCGTGCTGCTGTTGGCGCATAGTGGCCAAACTGATCATTGCGAAGCCAGGTCCCCTGTTCCGTTTTACCCAGGATCAGAGAGCCCGTGCCTCCAATAGCTACAATGCCCAGCTCACCACCAAAGGCTGCCGTATGTGCAATTTGCGTGTCATTTACCGCGCTGATTATGCCCAGGATACCGGTTTGGGCGAGCAATGCTTCAGCCCAGACCGTATCTTCAGGCCGATCCAGCCCTGCCATCCCCGCCTGAATGGAAGCAATCTGTCCTACTTCTAACCCGGCTCCGGCAATGGCTTCAGCGATGCCGTCCAATACATGCTGCTCTGCATTGGCATCATGATAACGGTTGCAACCACCCTTTTGCACGTATGACAGTACCCTTCCGTGCTCATCGGCCAATGCTACACGTATATGGCTTCCCCCGCCATCCATCCCAATCACATATGTACTCATTCTTATCCCCCATGTTCTGGTGTGATGATTTTCCATGTCCCATGATGCTTCTCGCGATGTTCCTATTGCTATCGAGTAATACGTCTGCCGGGGCCAAACTACTCGATCCCGGCAGAGCTGTTATTGCTTCTGTGCAGCGAAACGAAGCAGTTCACAACGGAACTGTGTCGGTTCATCATATTTTTCCTCTTCGATCGTCTGTGTTACATGTTCCTGGAGCAGAATATTCCAGTCAGCATAAGCATTCTCCAGTAATGCGACAGCCTCTGCTGTAGGTAGATTCAATTCAATCAACGGTTCAATTGTTCGGTCGGTGTTGATTTCCATTTCCTCCACACTTGTACTCATCGTAATACAATGGATGCCGCCTCTGCGTGTTCCCACTTGTAGTCGTTCTATAGCTTCTATCAAGGCTTGTTTATTGGAAACATGTTCCAGGCAAGAGCAAGCAGCAATATAATCAAAATAATCCGGCTCGATAGGGTAATGCTCAACATCCGCTTTCTCTACTTGTACAATATGATCAACCTGATATTCTTTCGCATATTTGCGAAGTCCATCTACAGCCTCATCCAGCAAATCCACACCGATAACTTCACTGTTCGTTTGCCCGAGACGCTGTGCAATCGGTATCGTATGTCTGCCTACACCGCATCCCAAATCCAGAACACGCAGCTCCGTCTTATGAGCAAGCAGACGCTCCAGCATGTCCATAACCATTGGCATAGGCCTTGACATCCAGGTACCGGACGCAAATAATTCATTATTCTGATAGAAGTTGGAATGGTAACCTGCCTCTGCTTTTCTTGCAGCCTCAAACTGTTTATTTTCCATAAGAGCACCTCCATGGCTTAGAAGTTAATCGTCAAAGTCCCCGAACCTGCGAATAGAATAATGGTTAGAATGACCATAACTATAAATGCCCCGGTGACGAGCAGTTTACCGGTGTCCCGCTTATACATACTGTCATTAAATAACATCACGCCGCCAATGACCATGGCTACCGGAGGAAGAAATAATGTCATCAGAACAAGCAGCACCATTGAATATTGATCCAACACGGATTCTTCATATTCCGTCATGTATGGTTGGTCAGGCAAAGCTGTTTTGGTCACAACGAGATTGCCGCAGGATTTGCATTTGAACTCATCCTCTGCCATTTCTTCATGACAATACGAACAAACTCTAGGTGTACGTGGCATCTCACACCTCCCCTTTAAGTACATCTTCTACTTAATACCCTGGATGCTTAAATGGAATCAGATGAATGTGACAGGCTCTTCGTCAAAAAGGATTCAAGTACCTCCTCATATCGGGTACGATCCACTTGGAACGCTGTCCCATGACCCGCACGGGGAACAGTCAGCAGTTCCTTTTCTGTCGGACAAGCTTCATACAATCTATAAACCATTTCCGTCGGCACGAACGTATCCGCCTCACCATGAATGAAAAGAACCGGGACTTGAACTTTGGCGAGTTGATTTAATGCGGACGCCTCCCCAAAGAAATAGCCCGCTTTCCACCTGGAGATGAGACTGGTCACAGGAATAAACGGAAATGCGGGCAGCTTGTAGAGCTGCTTGAGCTGGAAGGTCAGCTCCTCCTTCACTGAGGTATACGCACAATCCGACACGATGGCCTTCACCTGCTTGGGAAGGGCTTCACCGCCTGTCATCAGTACGGTAGCGCCTCCCATCGAAATTCCGTGCAAGATGATCTCCGTTTCTATGCCGACCTTGTCGAGAACCCAATGGACCCACTGAACATAATCCTGGCGGTCCAGCCAGCCAAATCCGATGATGTTACCTTCGCTTTGGCCATGACCCCGATCATCCGGCATCAGCACGTTATAGCCATGTTTTTCCGCATAAAAGCGAGCAAAGCCCGCCATTTCCCTGCCTTTTCCCGAATAACCATGCGCCAGAATAACCGTTCGATGTTGCGAGCCGCTTCGAGAAGGAAGCCACGTCCCATGCAGCTTTAATCCATCATGGGATTCCATATCTATATCTTCGGTTGGTTGCGAATTAAGCCACGCCACGTCAGACGCACTGCTGATAATTTCATTATCCGGCTCGGGCATCAGATTCGGATTATCAACCAGAAATGATTTTGGAGCACGACGAATGGCAGTTTTGAAGAAGTAAAGCCCACCAAACCATAATAGAGCAAGAAGGATTAGCACCAGAACAGCAAGGCCGTATAATAACATGAACATTCCCTCTCTTTCAGACGATCTTCCACGTGAAACATATATGTATACTATCTATCGTTTGGCAACCTTTCCAGACACGGATGATTGTTGCCACTTCTGGATCAAGTTGCTAAGAACTTCAAGTGTGAAGGGTTTGCCGATAAAATCATTCATCCCGGCTTCAAAACATTTCTCTTTCTCTCCATCCATAACATTTCCGGTCATCGCAATAATTGGTATGGAGTGCCGCGGCACATTCTCTTCTATGGCCCTGATTTTGCGTGTCGCCTCCAGTCCGTCCATTACAGGCATCATGTTATCCATCAGGATCAAACTATAATCTTTGCTGAGAAATGCCATGATAGCCTCTTCCCCATTGGAGACGGTATCCACCCTGGTTATGCCCAGCTTTTTGAGCTGCATCAGCACAACCTGCCGATTAATGACGTTATCGTCAGCGAGCAAGAGCGATATCGGTAAGAATGTATGCACCTGCTCCTGATTTTCCTTACTGCTATTCATCTGATTGGATAACGGTTCAATCGTTCTGTGCAATAATTTCATCTCGCCATGTTCATTAGACATCACATGATCACTCTCCTAATCGCGAATTATGCCATACTGCGTATAGGAAGGCTTCACTCATCCTACCTTTTTCACCAGCTTCAACCGCCTGGACCGTTCCCGCCCAAAAACAACCCATCTATCATTATACATGATTGATGAATGGGCAGGCGTTCAGCCCATCATTAATCTGAACTAATTTTCTATAATTTGAAATTGTCCTGTAAGTGATCTAACGTGTTATCTCTGTTCTTCAGATATAAAAAAACTGACCTGCGTGATTAACGCAAGTCAGTTTTCCCCTCTGCAGCGAGTCCAAGCTTTTTTAACAAACGAATTGCATCCGCCTTTTCCGAGGGTTCCAGACCATCCACTGCATCAATGATCACCTGGTGGTGCTGAGGAAAGATTTGTGTAAACAGATGTCTTCCTTCCTCCGTCAATTCAGCATATATAACACGCCGATCTTCCTTGGATGCTCGACGAATCAGCAGATTTTTGTTCTGAAGCTTGTCCACAACATACGTGATATTACCGCTGGACATTAACACTTTCTCACCGATCTTTTGCAACGCCTGCGGCCCTTTATGGTATAACAAATCAAGCACGCCAAATTCTGTCGTATTCAGTCCATGACTCTGGATATCCCGATTGGACCTGGATGTAACGGAATTGTATGCGCGAGCGAGAACCACAAATAATTGTAAAGACAGTTCCCGATTGTCCTCGTTGTTCGGCATTTCTATAATCCTCCATCAGTTGTTTACATTTCGACCTGCGTCTGGGACCGTATCTGCTCCCATTCTTCGCGCAGCATTCCCATACGAATTGAATCATAATGCTGGCCATCCACGATGCGGCATTTACGCATACGTCCTTCCACCTGAAGCCCCGCCTTCGAAGCCGAACGCATCATTCGTTCATTGCCTGACCATGTTGTTAATCCAACCCGGACCAGTGGCAATTGCTCGAATAAGTGGCTGGACCACATCTGAAGTACTCGCGTGCCGATCCCGCGTCCCCATTGGGCTGAACGATATAGCACGATTCCCATTTCCAGCCACATGGATGGACGATGCTCCCAATAATAGCTGATTGTGCCGACAATTCGGCCATTCAACTCAACAATTCGAATGGAGTCCGGGTCAGAATTGTGCTTAGTCGCTTCAAGTCGTCTCAGCATGCTCCGTTCGAAGTCTTCGTAGCTCTCGTGTTCAAGGGCAAAATATGGCGCATCCCATTGTTTCCATTCCGGTACGTCTTCACTGTAGATTAATTCATAGAGTTCAGTCAGATCCTCTTTTTCCACACATCGAAGAGAAATTTCTCCATCCACTAACGGGTTCTCCCTCATCTATGCAATGACCTCGCTTTCAGTTCAGGAACGATGACGCTCATCGATGCTGCCATCACTCTTCGCAAGAATGACGGTGTCCGCCATATTAATAAACAGTCCATTATCGACAACACCTGGCAGCATATTTAACTGAACGTTAAGCTCCGCAGCTTGTTCTATGGCTTCCATACGGCAATCCGCAATGAGGTTTCTATTATCCGTAAGATACCGTTGATCCCCATCCATACGCCATTCTGGGTTACACCCAAGCTTCTCCAGCGCCTCGAAAGTCCACTCTGACGCAAAAGGAACCACCTCAACCGGCAATGGAAATTTCCCCAGCTTTGGTACTGCTTTGCTGCCGTCGGCCACAATAATCAGCTTGTCGCTGTTTGCAGCTACAATTTTCTCACGTAAAAGCGCACCGCCGCCACCCTTGATCAGGTTAAACTCAGGGTCAACTTCATCTGCACCGTCAATGGTCAGATCCAGACGTCCAATCTGATCAAATGGAACGATCGGAATCCCCCACTCCTTGGCGAGCTTGTCCGATGCTTCCGAGGTAGCTACCGCCTGAATGTTTAACCCTTCTCGTACCCGCTCACCAATTCGACAAATAGCGTAATACGCCGTTGAACCTGTACCCAACCCAACCTTCATTCCATCTTGAACATATTCTGCCGCGCGCTCAGCTGCTATCTGTTTAAGATTCATCTATAAACCCCCGCTGCTCATGATTTAAGAAATGCATACTGTAGTTATTATAGATAAAACCGCTTCCGATGTATATCTGTGCAATGAGGTATTCCACTGGGAAACTTGGCCTGTTTCTCTGCTTCACATGCATCATTGATCATGCTTATGTATGTTCTTGGTTAGATTAAATGCCAAATCCAAACATCATTTCCTTTACATTCTCCTCCTTGGTGCACGATTGGAAAGGCAGATGATAGGATCATTTCTCTGTCATTTGCCTTATTTTCTTCAAAGTTTAAGGATGTTTTTTAACCCACCATGTTATAGAATACAGAATGAAACTAAAAAATGGGAATTATTTTAAATAAACAGTTCTAAATACCTACATCTTGCTTTCATATGTCCATAAATACGTAAAATATTAAAAAAGTTTTAACAAAACTATTCAATCTGACGACATTTTATACGACATATTAAGTATAGATGTGTTTTAATAATTAGACACCTATAGGTATCTAGGTAAAAATTTCTCTACATAGCGACTACAAACCCAAGACCATGGTCGCACATTATGCCTTTGGAGGGGATTAAGAAATGATGTAATTGGCGTCATAAAAGCAAGCAAAATATATGTTTTTAATTCAAAGAAGATCAGGAGTGGACTTTAGTGAAATCATTAAGTTGGAAAAGCATGTCGTTTTTCTCAAAAAATCTGTTACTTTCATTTACGAACATTATCATTATCGGCGTGGCGCTTATTGCCAGCAGCTACTATTTTCAAAAAACGATTCTTGTAGATCAGTTACATGGTCAAGTAGAACAAATTACCAAAAAATGGGCAGAAGGTATTGATTCCACTGATGTACAGGCTGCTATCACAGAAGGCAGTTATGATGGAAAAACACAAACAAAATTGCGCGCCTATTTCGATGAAATGCAGCAATATTATCCCAACATTGCACAAGCCTATATCTTTGGCGTTGAGCTCGGTGGAGATAACAAGCGGTTAACTTCCCTTGTCGCCATGCCAACCAATCTAAAGGAAGCCTTTCAGAGTGAAAATGTAAATATCGGCGATATGTACGAACAGCCTGTCGTTGTGGCAAATGCACTCAAAGAAATGTTGAATACTGATCGTCCAACATTCACCACATTTTATTCCGATGATTTCGGAACTTGGACAACCATTGCTTATCCGATCAAGGATAGTAACGGCAAGATTTATTCCTACTTTGCAGTTGATGCGGACGCATCAGCGGTACCGGCCGGACTGAACAAATTGCTTAAAAACGGAATTATCATCCTGGTAGCTTTCCTGCTGCTGTTCCTGATTATCCAATATCTTGTTGTCAAAAACACGCTTTCCCCTATTCGTCACTTGATCAAAGGGATTGATGACGTAAGTCGGGGTAATTTGAATGTCAAGATTCCAACTGGTAAAGACGATCTTGGAATTGTGAATGAAAAGTTCAATACCATGGTTCGCAAGATTAACGATACTATCGTCAAAGTGCAAATTACTTCACAAGAAGTCAATGAGTCTGCCAAGGAATTGTATGAAGTCTCTGAGAGAAACAGCGAGAATGCGGATTCCATCAATAACAACGTTTCTCAAATTACGTCCAACATTCGTGCACAGGAACAGGCCACCCGGGATAGTGCCCGTGCAATGTCCGAGATGGCAGTCGTCATTCAGACTATTGCCAGCAGCTCAGCGAGTGTAGCAGACGAAGCCTATGAAATGGAACGCCGTTCACAACTAGGAAACAGTGTTGTTCGTCAGGTGTCCGAACAGATGAATCTGATTACGGAATCTGTTAAAAATACCGCTTCTGCCATTCAGGTTCTGGAGAGCCGCTCTCAGGAAATTGGCGATATTCTGAATATCATCTCAGGTATATCCAGCCAAACGAACCTGCTTGCGTTGAATGCATCCATCGAAGCAGCACGTGTTGGTGAGGAAGGCAGAGGATTCGCAGTTGTAGCGGGTGAAGTACGCAAGCTTGCTGAGCAATCCGAACAATCCACGAGCCAGGTTGCTGTACTGATCCAGGAGATTCAAGCTGAAATCAGACAAGCCGTTCGTGCGATGGAACAGGGTACTTCCGAAGTGGATACGGGCCTCAGTGTAGCTGATCAAACCGGTCAATTGTTCGAAGAAATTCTGGAAGCAGCCAAAAAAGTATCGAATCAGATTCAGGAAGTATCCAGCGCTACTGAAGAAATCTCTGCAGGTACAGAAGAAATGACAGCAACTGCGGATGATTTGTCTTCCAGCGTGAGTAAGACAGCTGATAACAGTGAACGCATCTCTTCTTCTGTTGATGAACAAAAAGCATCTCTAATTACACTTGTTGATTCTTCTACCCGTTTGAACACGATGTCTGAGGAACTGCAAGAACTGATTTCTCATTTTAATGTAAGCAAATTATAATTCAATCCACAATTGAACGGTTTGAACCAAGGAGGAAAAACTGAAGTGGTCAAAAATCAATCATCGTCTTCCCACACAGCGGAATCTGGCCTGCCGGTTCTTCAGATTCCACTGGATTATGGGCGCCGTCAACAAATCTTCTCTTATGAGTCTGCTCATATACCACTAGAAAAGTCTCTGGGGCGGGAACTCCAACAGAAGTTCAACTCAGAAAACGTCTATCCAGCATTACTGACTGCGTATGCAGCATTATTATTCCGTTTGTCAGGGGAACCGGAACTTGCCATTGGCACGTTGGCTCCAGACCAGGCAGCTTCCCATGTGTTATTGCAGATTCAAGGCAAGTTAACCTTCAGTGAGCTGGTACGTCAAATTTCAGATCAACTTCAGCACCATCATACGCTCCAAACTGGAGGAAACCCAGAAACCCTGTTCATGTTTAATCGAGTCCAGTTGCCACAGGCTCCTCAATTGTTAAATTGGAATATTCGTGATGATCAGGATATGCTCATTCTGGATCTGTTCTACGACAGTTCACTTCTGAATGAATCTACGGTCACAAGATATGCAGAGTATTATCAGACCCTGCTTCGCGCCATGTTGCGAAATCAAGACAAAGCAATCGGTACAGTGGACATTTTGTCCGCTTCAGACCGGTTGTTATATAGAGAAATGAATGACACAACCGTGCTCGAACCGGAGCATCAGACGATTCATGGCTGGTTCGAAGCGACAGCAGCCCAATATCCTGAATCACCGGCAATTACGTCTCCAACCGGCCGTTACACGTATAGAGAACTGAACGAACGTGCGAATCAGGTTGCGCGTGTGCTGTTATCCAACGGATTGCAAAAAGGAGAATTTGTCAGCATCTTTATGGAGCGGAGCCTGGAAACGATTATTTCTTTGCTCGGTATTCTCAAAGCTGGCGGAGTATACGTTCCTGTCGACCCTGAGCATCCACAAGAACGCAACAGTTATATTGTCGAAGATACAGCTTCATCATTTGTCCTGACCAAAGAGTCCTCTTTACTTGAAGCTTCACGGTTATTTTCAGGTATTACTACGGTTCGCCAAATCCTGGCCGTGGACGGACGCCTTGCCGGATTTGCAGCAAGCAACCCCAATCTGGATATTCAACCAGATGATCTGGCGTATATCATCTATACTTCAGGATCTACCGGCAAGCCCAAAGGTGCACTTATTGCCCATCGGGGTGTCGCCAATCTCGGTAGTGTTGTGCAGCGGGATTGCGATATTAAACCAGGTGACGTATTAACCCAGTTTGCTACATACAGCTTCGACGCATCAGTGTGGGATACGATTGGCGCCTTGTTCTACGGAGCAGAATTGTACCTGTTATCGGCGGAGGAACGTGTATCCGTTGAAGAGTTTGCGAGTGCAATTGAGCGCACAGGCACAACGATTATTACGATACTGCCAACCATCTTTTTCAACCAGCTGGCTTCCTTCCTGTCAGATGAAGGCTTCCACAAGCTGGCTAAAGTCAAAATCATTACCGTGGCCGGAGAAGCTCTCTACGGTGAGCAGGTTCGTGCCTTCCAACGCAAATTTGGCAACCAGATTGATATTGTCAATGTATATGGACCCACGGAATGTACAGTAGCTACAACGACCCATCGCATTAGTGAGCAAGTTCCGGAAGGTGTCGTTAATATTCCAATCGGAAGACCGATTCATAACTATAAAGTGTATATCGTCAACGAAGAACAGCAACTCTGCCCGGTAGGCGTCCCTGGCGAGGTATATATCGCGACACCTGCCCTGGCTCAAGGGTATCTGAACCAGCCGGAGCGCACAGCGCAGGCATTCATTGATAATCCTTTTGCCATTGATGAGAAAATCTATAAGTCTGGTGATATAGCCAAACTGCTCGATAGCGGATTACTGGAATATGTCGGACGCAGCGACTCACAATTGAAGATTCGGGGTCACCGGATTGAAATCGGGGAGATTGAGGATCATTTTGCCCGTCTGGATCAGGTCCAGGATGTCGCCGTGATTCCCAAGAAGGAATCGGATGGTCAAAACATGCTCGTAGGATACTTTACGTCCAAAGATGGCAATACACTTTCCGTTGCGGATATCAAAGCCGAGCTTACCGTTAAGCTCCCTTCCTATTTTGTACCGAAATGGATATGTCAGCTCGACGAAATGCCGATCGCACCGACAGGAAAAATCAATCGAAAAGCGATGGTATCTCTGCCTCACGTCGAGCGTCATGAAGATCGTCCTGATCGGGTACTGCCGGAGACGGAAAATGAAGCCATTATTATGGAAGCATGGAAAGAAATTCTTCAGCACGATGACTTTGGTGTGGAGGACAGCTTCTTCGCCATTGGCGGCGATTCCCTTCGGGTCATCCATGTGCTGGTCCTTCTGAAGCCGCATTATCCGCAGCTGAAAATTGCTGACTTTTTTGCCGAAAAGACGATTCGTGCTTTGGCACAGCATGTGGAGACGCTGGCTCAAATAACAGAAGTTACTGCCCATTCCTCAGTGCGTGAGGGCTTAATCACCCAATTGTCAGAACATCCTGTAGAGCTGAGATCCCAGATTGGTTACCCGGATATTCTAAATCCCGAGCATGTGCTCTTGACCGGGGCTACCGGATATCTTGGTTCCCATGTGCTGCAGCAGTTGATTCTAACTTCGAATACACGCATCTATACTCTTGTTCGCCGCCCTGCAGATGGAAGCTCCGCGATGGATAGACTGAGCAACGTCATGAAGGGTTACTTCGGGCCAGAATTATTGCCTCTCCTCGCATCCCGTGTCGAGATTATCGAAGGTGATCTGGAGCAGCCGAATCTTGGTCTTTCTGCCGAGCAGACGACTTATGTGCAAGAACGAATTGACCGTGTGATACACTGTGCTGCTGATGTACGACATTTCGGTGATGCAGCACAATTCGCCAAAACCAACGTGGATGGAACCATCGCACTGCTTCATCTTATTCGCAGCAAGCCGGGTGCTTCCTTCCACCATGTATCCACGATGGGGATTCCGGAAGATCTTGCACTCAGTGGACAGTGGGAAACCTCATTACAATATGACCGCTTCCCTGCAGATTTGCACGTGGACAACCTGTACTCGGACAGCAAGCTTGAAGCTGAGAAAGTGCTTATGATTGCTGCCGAAGAGGGTGTGCCTGTGAGCATCTATCGTGCTGGTAATCTGACCTGTCATTCTGAAACGGGACGCTTCCAGTCCAACATCGATAGCAATGCCTTTTATCGTATGATTAAAGCGATGTTATTGCTGGGCAAGGCTCCAGCAGCCGACTGGATGGTTGATTTTACGCCGATTGACTATGCAAGTCAGGCAATTGTACATCTGGCATTGCGCCAAGACACAGCAGGACGAGTATTCCATATCTGTAATCCGGAGCCGATCAGCTACGATGATCTGATTCGTTCTGTGAATCGGGCCGGCTATGACGTGGAGACTCTGCCCTTTGCAGAGTACACCAACTGGTTGTTCGATGGCAGTGTCAGCAAGGACCCTGAGGCGCTTCAACTGGCAATCGCGCAGCTTGAAGGAGACGGTGCCAAGGATTCTGCATACGTGTATGCTTCTCCTGTAACAACCGCCTATGTGGAACCAGCCGGAATTACTTGTGCCAAAACGGATGATCGTTTCATCTCAAACATGCTAGAGCATGCCATTGAGATTGGTTATTTTCCTAAGGCCGTACGACCGCATTTTGGCACTTCTTCAACGAAGGAGTAAATTCAATACTGTGAATGCATGTAGTGTAGTGCTTCCACTGAAAAAATTTAAAGAAGCCCCCCAACGTCAGTGATGACGTTGAGGTGGCTTCTTTCTTCATGAAGGCTCTTTCTTCAAGAAAGCTTCTTAAATCCAGCGAATCAAGGCAATGACCGCCAAATGTGCAGGATAAAAATAACGCCAAATCCAACGTGGACCTTTCAGACGGAACCCTGCGTTATAATACTGGGCCACTGCGATTCCAACGGTAGCGATTACGCTGTACATCTGAACGGAGCTGCTGTACAGCAAAATATACAGAACATTCAAGAGCACATGAGCCATGACCAGAATGGGTCCCTGGAAGTAACGGAACAGCATTACAAGCAGCAAGCCATACATGCCGTAATCCATATGGGTCATCTCCATGACCAAGCCTACCCCGAGCACAATCGGAATTCCCAGCATACGGTTCGGAAGTTTATCGAGTACGAGCAACACAAGCAGGGCTGACCACAATGTCCATACCACATTCAGCGAAAAATGATTAAAAGCCGCCATAAACGGCAATTGCGAAAGAACAGCAATCCAGAACAAGCGCCATATGTATTTTTGTACGTTGCGCGTATGTTTATAACCGATATACACGGCAAAAGCATAGATTGGAAAAGCAATCCGACCAATAATTCGCAGCTCGGTTACCTCCGGATAAAAGACGGCTCCTATATGATCAATCAACATCGTAATCATCGCTATCCATTGCATCATTTTGAGCTAATCCCTCCCTTGCCCTGAAGTTCAGGGGTCTCCATGAATTGCTTATACTTGAAGTTCATAATACATGAACTCGGTATCCAACGTATAGCCTTCTGACTCATATAATGCCTGAGCCTTCTTGTTGCTTATCGCTGTGGAGAGCACGATTCGCACAGCTCCACTCTCATCTCCCATTCGTCGTGCAGCTTGCAGGAGCTTACGCGCAATTCCCCTCTGGCGATGATCCGCATGTACGTACAGGTCATTAAGCACCCAGATCGGTCTCATGGACACTGAGCTAAAGCTTGGATAAAGCTGTACAAATCCACCCAACTCGCTCGATAAGGGCTTATCCGTCAAGCTGCTCTCCGATCTCTTGTCTGTATTCACTTCCAACTCTGCGATCAGAATAACCGATTCATTGCGTTCTATACGTTCTCTTATATATTCATTCGCTCCGTTCAGATCTGTAAGCTGATCGTAAAACATCCTATACTCATTGAACAGCTGTGCAACGCCATTAACATCCCCAAGCTCAGCACGTCTAATACGATACGTCATCTTCCTTCAACCCCTTATATAAAACGTCTACCCGCTTCATGCCACCCTCTTATTTTAAGCCAAATTTGATGCTCTCCCCATTCATCATCTGCATCAAAGTTTGTAATATATTTCGATAATCCAAACTTAAAAGTATATTTCATTGGAAGCGTCGCACACTATAGTCAGATTAGAGACTCAGGATTACAGCATAGGGAGGCGAAACTGAAATGGAAAAAGACAATATCTATGAACAGGTTAGGGCTAATCTGTTGGGTGTTGCCGACATAATCTATCAGCCTTTTCAAATCGGACCTTTCCATTGTGAACTCATCTATATTCAGTCCATTGTGGATACCCCTACCATGCGGGAAGCCATCGTCAAACCACTGCTTGAAGAAGCCTCACGAAAGGAAATAGATCATCAATTCATTACCCGTGTCGTGACCGGTTCATTTTTCACCCTTAACAGCCACCACTCAAATTCAGCAGCAACAATTGTGGATGATATCGTTTCAGGTAATGCAGCATTATATATCGAGGGTATTTCGGGCATGATCCATTTCGCTCTTCAAAATTATCAAAGACGTTCCGTAACGGAATCAAGCAACGAAGTTGTCATTGTTGGGCCTCAGGAAGCCTTCATCGAAGATATTCATGTGAATATGTCTCTGCTTCGGCACAAAATCAAACACCCTGATTTGAAAATGATCAAATTCACCATTGGAAAATACACCAAAACCGAGGTATTCGTTGTGTATATTCAAGGGTTATGCAAACCGGACATTTTGGAGAACGTGCTGGATAGCCTCGGTAACATTGATATGGACAGCAGCTTGGGCGTGAGTTATTTATCTGAATTTCTGGAGGATCATCCGCTCTCTCCTTTTCCGCAATATCAATATACCGAACGGCCGGACACGGTGGCGGCCGCACTGGTTGAAGGGCGGATCGGGGTCATGCAGGACGGAACACCGTTTTCCCTGCTCATTCCCGTAACCTTTTTTTCTTTAATGCAGTCTTCGGAAGACTATTATCAACGATTTTATTCTGCTTCCTTTATCCGGCTTATTCGTCTGTTGTTTGCCTTTATAGCCTTCCTGCTGCCATCCTTTTATGTCGCCGTCACTACTTTTCACCCGGAAATCATTCCGACCAACCTGCTGATTACAATTGCTTCTGCCAGAGAAAACATTCCCTTCCCCGCCCTGATTGAAGCGCTCATTATGGAAGTGACCTTTGAAGGTTTGCGCGAAGCGGGAATTCGTATACCGAAGCCGCTGGGCCAGACGGTATCCATTATCGGTGGGATTGTTATTGGTCAGGCGGCCGTACAGGCTGGAATTGTCTCAGCACCATTGGTTATCGTCGTATCCATCACAGGTATTGCTGCCTTTATCATCCCGCACTTTGAGCTCGGACTGGCCTTCCGGCTGCTTCGTTTTCCAGTGCTGTTTATGGGCGGAACGCTGGGTCTGTTCGGCATCGTGATCTCGATCTATCTGATCTATTGGTATATGGTCAGTCTTCGCTCATTTGGCGTTCCATACATGCAGCCCTTTGCTCCTCTCGTACTTCGTGATTTCAAGGATACTATCGTTCGTGTGCCCTGGTTCCTGATGAAGCAGCGTCCAACAGCTTACGAAGATGCGAATAAAAAAAGGCAAAAAACATGAAAACGTTAATCATTACAACCAAACTGAGTGTCGTTTTGATATGCGTTTTACTTTGCAGTGGCTGCTGGTCCAAAGTGGAGATAAATGAACGTACGTTTATTACGACCATGTATGTGGATAAAGGAGAAAAACCAGGTGAAATCGATATTTCACTAAGTATGCCGCTGCCGAACCGTCTCACTCCGGAAGGAACGGGAGGACCCGGTAAAAATCCATATGCTCTCGTTTCGGCTTCCGCATCCACCATCGCTGATGCGATGGAGAAAATCCAAACAGATCTCACACGAAAGCTTTCCTGGGGGCACACACGGGTAGTGGTATTTGGTGAGGCATACGCCAGAGAAGGAATTCAAGATACGATGGAATGGATTTCACGTGAACCTTTGTTCCACCTTAGCAGTTACATCATGGTTGCGAAGGGCAGAGCCCGAGACGTAGCTGATCTGACCCCGGTTTTCGAAGAAACACCCAGTGATGTGTTAAGAGAATTTGCAACTGAAGAAAATATGTTAAAGACACAAATGCTCAGTGTACTTATGGCTGACAAAATGAATCAGGGCTTTGCCGCCCCCTTACTGGAATCGAAAGCAACCACAATGGCAAGTGAGGAGAACAAACGGAAGCAATGGACCAGTCAGGTGGGCGGTGCTCTTTTCAAACAGATGAAGATGGTTGATTCGATCTCACCCGAAGAAACAAGAACGGTAGCCTGGGCCAATCGCAGATTGGATACTTTGTCCGTCTCCGTGGAAACCGATGACGAGAAAGCGAGTATGACCGTCTATAATATGAATTCCAAAATCAAGGTCAAACTTGTAAATGGACAACCTTTTTTTGACATCACTTTAAAGGGTGCGGCAGAACTGAATTCCGTGATCCCCGTTCTAAAGGTCAAGGATGTGGTGGGCGTTAAACAAATACAGCAAAAGGCCAATGAAAAGGCGAGTGCCTATTTAACAAACGCAATAAAGGCCGGTCAACGAAAAAAAGCTGATATTCTGATGCTTGGTTATCGTCTGGAATGGGCCTATCCTCGCATCTGGGAACAGTTGCGTCCCGTTTGGAATGATTATGTCAAAAACGATTTGCAGTTTAACGTGCATGCCAAAATCAACATCCAGTTCGTAGGATCGGAATCCAGCTACTGATAGGACAGTTGAAAGTGTCAGGCCACTTTAGGAGGTAAACCAATGATTGCTGTTGTTCTGTTTGCCGTACTGTACATACTCGAGTGGCCTATGATCAAGTCCAGCAAAAAAGGAGTAAAAAGGGCCTATTTCGTTCTGCTGGGCCTATTTCTACTGTTGAATACCCTGGCTGTCTCTGTACCGGGCTGGCCTAATCCCAATGATGTCATCAGGCTGGTCTTTGGCTGGGCAGACCGCTTATTTGGCTAAGAAAGGAGTACGCCATGATCAAATTGTCTGCCGGACAAGCGTACCGTTTTATGTTTGTCTACCTGTATTCCGAACCCATAGCTTTCCTCCTGCAGCGCTTGTTTAAAATGAGTGGTTATCAAGGGTGGATATCCATCCTTGGCGGGTTTGGGATCAGTCTGATTCTTCTCTTCTTCACATACAGATTGGGAGCGGTTCACCCGGATCGACCCTGGGTTGATTTTGGTGACGAAATTGTGGGCAAGGTCGTTCACAAGCTGTTCCTTGGTCTCATTGTGTTACTGTGCCTGTATTTGATATCCGTTGACGTAGAGAATTTCATCGTTTTTCTGCAATCTATGTACTTACCCGAGACACCTATATGGCTGACAGCAACCGTAACCATTTTATGTATCAGCCTCTCCGCGCGCTCAGGTTTGATAACCATTGTCTATTTATCAGAAGGGATATTTTTGGTGCAAATCTTTACATCTACTTTTCTCATGCCTGCTGTAACAGGCGGGGGGAATCCGGATGTACTGCTCGCCATGCTCACTCATCATGATCTGAAAGAAATTTTCATGGGCTCGATTTCAACCATGCCCTGGTTTTCCGAATGGATGATGTTCCTGTTCCTTGCCCCTGCCATCGCTTTCAGGCGGCCGCTTCTACGAAGTATGTTGTTTGCAGGCTCTACACTTGCATTATTCATTATCGTATTCTGGATGTTTACTTTAATGAATTTTGGACCTTACGAAGCCAGCAGTCTTCGCTACCCTTTGCTGGAAATGATACGTTTTGCCCGTTACGGCGATTTTCTGGATAACCTGGACCCATTCCTGATTGCCATTTGGTCTACGACCATGTTTACTCGCAGCTCGTTTCTGTTATACGCAGCCTCGGTTTGTCTTGCCAAACTTACCGGAGTTCGAAAGGATAGAACGGTAGTCTATCTGCTCGCGGGAACTGCTGCTACTTATGTGCTTCAATATGCAAAAGACGCGGCTTCCTATGAATTAGCCATTCGTTCTTACGCCATCGCTACCTATGCCGTACTTATCGAGTGTATGCCTATACTATATGTTATTGTTTACTGGCTGCGTTCTGGGAAAAACAAAAAGGCGAGCGAGGCCTCCGCCTCTTCGTCGCCTTGAACTCTAAGTTCAGTTTAATTCCACTTTTTTTGATTGCGGAAAAAGATCAGTATCTGGAAAAATGACCCCTTTTTTCAAAATCAAATTGGCATACTGCGCACGTTCACCGGTTGCAATGATAACATAGGCGCGGGAAGCCCTTTCATAAAACGCGAAACGCTCTTCATGATCAAAGGCATCCGTGATGCCCTCATGGTCCAGGATCAGCCTGCGATAATCTTCCCATATCATAGGCACCACCTGATCCCCCTTGACGACCTGCATTACGGCTGCCGGCCGCTCAGCGTACGTATCCAGCGGATACAAACTTAAAATGGCATCCAGTAATTCGACCGTACCCAGCGCATCACAGCGAACCAGCCGCTGGGCATGACTCGCTGCGGGGAAGTTACCATCAGCCAGTACCAGTTCGTCTCCATGACCCATTTCAGACATGATCTTCAGCAGTTCCGGAGGTATTATTGCGGGAATGTTCTTCAGCATACTCAGCTCTCCTCAGTCAGCTCCATAGGTAGCTGGAGCAGATTCGTCTTCGTAACCTCACCATCATGTAGTCCAATTACCGCAATACAGCGGCACTTCCATTTTATCAGTATTTTCCAACGTTTGCATATTTCAATGTGCGCATAACGATTATTCCACTGTGAATTCACATATGGACGATCTTATAACGGCGCTGATATTCATAAATCCGTTTTGACAAAATTAATTGTTTAGCATATAGTTGTTATAACAAGTAAATGAATTGAGGCTATTTTGCTTAAAGAAAGAGAGGATTATATGGGGAACGACTATTCGCTCGATCAATCCATTGGATTCATGCTGGGCATGACACATCGCAAGGCGTCAGCTTTACTAGCCATACGTTTCAAACCCTATGATATAACAACAGAGCAATTTTCAGTTCTGTTCAACATCGGTAGAGGCGAAGGCGTGAATCAGAAGGAAGTCGCCACTCGCGTCTACAAGGATCAGCCCACAACTGCCCGCATTATTGATCTGTTGGAAAAGAAAGGCTGGGTCGATCGGCGGACCAGCGAACAGGATCGCAGAGCCTACTTGCTCTACTTGACCGAAGAAGGAAAAAAATTACTTGACCAGCTTGTTCCGCTCGAAAGAGAAATGAATAAAAATCTGATTGAAGGTATTCCCGAAGACCAGATGGAAGCATTTAGACATACTCTTTCCCTCATGAACAGCAACTTGTAACGAACTTTACACCAGGGGGAATGAACAAAAAATGAAATCACAATCAGCACAAGTCAAACTATGGACCACCGATTTTATCCTGCTCATGTTATGTAACTTTCTACTCTTTCTGCAACTTCACATGATTGTATCCCCACTTCCTTCTTATGTGCAGGACCGTTTTCACGCCAATGCCTTTGAAGTCAGCCTCTTTACCTGTCTTTTTGCCCTTAGCGCCATTGCTGCTCGGCTCTATTCAGCCAAAGCATTGGAGAAGGGTCTTCGTAATGCCATGATCTATATTGGCCTGACGGTTGCCTTACTCGCTACACTCGGATATTATTTTGCTGCCGGGATTGCTGTCCTGTTATTGCTGCGTATGGTGTTCGGTATCGGATTTGGCATGGGTAGCACGGCTTTCCCGACGATGGCATCTGATATTGTGCCTGTGAAACGGATGGGTGAAGGTATGGGCTATTTCGGACTGTCCACAAGTTTAGCCATGTCCATGGGTCCCATTATTGGGGTCACCGTGCTGCAGGGCGCTGGGTTCGTGACACTCATGTTGTGTACGGCGGGGGTTATAGTGGTCATCTATCCACTCAGTTATTCACTGACTCGCAAAAAAGCTAGGAGGGTCAATGACGAGGTGGTACCGACTCCACCGGCTGGAACAGCTGCAATATCTGGCACCAAGGTAAAGACGCCCTTCAACCGCAAACTGATTCTGCCAAGTGTACTGAATTGTTTGCTGTCCATCACATATGGCGGACTTGTTGGATTCATCGTGTTGTACGGAAAGGAAGCCAACCTGGCTAACCCTGCACTGTTCTTTTTGTTTAATGCTCTCGCTGTCCTGCTGGTCAGACCATTTGCAGGACGGATCTATGACAGTAAAGGTCCGAAAGCGTTACTGATTCCCGGAGCGATATTCATTGCTGCTGGACTGATTACTCTCTCATATGCTTCTTCTATGCCTATCTTGTTTGTTGCTGCATTTTTATACGGGATCGGATATGGTTCCATCCAGTCCTCCATGCAGACCTGGATGATCCAGATTGTCTCTCCATCACAGCGCGGTATGGCTAACGGCATGTTTCTGAATACGCTGGATTTAGGGATTGCTATGGGAGCACTTCTGCTGGGCGCTATTGCTTCCATAACCAGTTATACCGATATGTATCGTTATTCCGTTATATTCATGATCCTATTTCTCCTGATCTACCTGATTCAAGGAAAACGAAGTGGAGGTTTTGCAGTTCCTGTCCATCCGCTATTGAGTCATACACATATTGCTGGGCAGGACTCCGAACGACCTAAGCATACTGAAACTGCAAGTGAAAATGACACACCTACTCAACGAAAAAAATAACTGATGCAATTACGCTGCTGTACTTCAATTCATTAGAACGCGTCTACTCTGTAAGGGAACCATACTTCCCCCAGAGTAAACGCGTTTTTTTATAGTAATTAATCAGAGTGGACTTTTCTTTCTACGTCCTGGCACATACCCATTTGGCTGTTTCACATCATCATAATCAGGTTCACGATGATTTTGGCCACCGCCTGATGTAGGCTGATTTCCCTTATCCGGCTTGACTGCCAATAACGTAAGCAAGCCTCCCACCGCCCCGGACGCGGCGAGAATACCAAACAGAATAAAATGGTGGGACCCGATTAACAGTGACACAATAGGAGGTCCGAGTGACACACCGATAAAACGCATACTGCTGAACAACGCCGTGATGGTACCGCGCTGTTCCTTGTCCACCCCTTCAGTAACCATAGCATCCAGACATGGCAGTGTAGCACCTATTCCTGCTCCGCCAAGGGTAAACAAACCGACAACGACATAAATGTTGTCAAAAAGCCCGATTACGCCAAGAGATACCGTTAAAACAGCAAGTCCGATAAACCCGAGCCATTTCATCCGTGTCTTGTCCTTCCCAATCCACTTTCCAGCAAAGAAAGATGCCAGACACAAGGCTGCCAGCGGTATGGCAAGTACAAGCCCTTTAACAACACCTTTTAATTTGAACTCCGATTCCAATGTCTCCGACAGATAAAAAAGCACGCCAAAGAGAACAAACATGCAAATTCCGCCGATGGCAAAAATCGCATACAGCCAGCGCCCCTTTTCTTTCAGCACACTGCGGATGGAAGCAACAAATTCGTGAAAGCTCTGTGGTTCTTCCTTCCTCTTGGGTGTTTTCACCAGGAAAATAACCAAGACCAATGAAAGCAAACAGAGTACCGGAATAGCCATAAAAGGCAAATACCAAATCCAGACAGCGAGAGCTGCACCCAAAATCGGACTTAGTACCTTGCCGAAGGTATTCGAGGTTTCAATAATCCCAAGGCTTTTACTCACTTCGTTTTCATCATCGAACATATCTCCAACCAATGGAATGACAATCGGGAAAGCCCCTGCTGCCCCTATCCCTTGCAAAAGTCTGCCACCGAGAATGGTCCAGTATGCCGCATTTCCATTCAGCATCCAGGCTGCTCCTCCTGCTACCGCACCTCCTGCGGCTGCAATGATAAGACTGGGTATAATGACGGCTTTCCTGCCGAAACGATCCGACAGATATCCTGCAAGTGGAATGAGCAGGATCGCGACGACCGCATAAACCGTAATTAACATGCTGACCTTGAATGAGGACACTTTCAATTCACGCTCAATCTGCGGAAGGATGGGGATCAGCATGGAGTTGCCCAGTGTCATAATGACCGGGATGGAAGCGAGTGCGACGAGATCCCACTTTTTATCGTTCATACCTCAACCACCTTTACAGAATCAGAAAACAACAACGTTATTGTGGGTTGTTCTGCAGTTGAATATACGGCTTATGTAAAAATGATCACTTTGGATAACAACGCAAAAAAAGCTGTCTCACTGAAATCAGTGACATGACAGCCTTTTTGGCTATAAATCATGAAGGTTTATAAATGAAAGGCTAAATCAGCACAAATTGCTGAAGGGCTGCACCGCCCTTGAAAACGATGCAGAGCTGTTCTAGCTCACGCTCTGTCTGAAGTGCACAACGGACGGTGCTCCATTGAAGATTCTTCCCGTTTACAGTCCCAACGGAACCTGGAACGACACAAGTGCCGAGCAGCGGGCCTTTCGGACCTTCCGCTCGAATCTCCAATTCGCCACCTTCTCCGAAGGCAGCCACCCGACCCTCAAATCCGTTAGCTTGCCGGAAAGCATTATCGTGGAATGAAATCCAGGATGGGCCTCCTTCACGATACAGCGGTTCGCCTGAAGCAATGGCACGAACGGCTGATCGTCCTTCCAGACATTCATCCAATAGCACGCCTGCATATGCATCGTAATTTTCCGCAAACGTAGGCAGATTGAGCGCGCGTGCAGGAATGGTTTCACCCTCGATGTGGATCTCTGCCGTTTGACGAATATTTGCCGAGGAACGTCCAGCCATGATCAACCAAGTTGCCGTTTCAAGACAATATCTGTCACGAGTGACATCCCAGAAAGCCAATTTCTGAACAGGAATTTCAAACGAAAGATCTTCCACTGCGCCTGAGGCAAGATGAATCCGCCGGAAGCCGATCAACTGACTTTGCGGGCGCTTCACCCGTGAAGTTTGGGCATGCCCGTACAGCTGCACCACCTCATCGCTGTCTCGTTCCCCTTTGTTCTCCACCTGTATTTCAATCTTCAGTACATCGTCTCCAGAAGATCCCTGCGCTCGCTGTACTCGAATGGCTCTATACTCAAATTCCGAATAGGTCAATCCATGACCAAAGGGATACAAAACTGGACCTTCATGATACATATAAGTTGTACGGTTATGAATAATGTCATAATCCATGATGTCAGGAAGCTGCGATTCATCCTCATACCATGTCATGTTCAGTCTGCCAGCAGGAGCATAATTTCCAAGTAAAACATCGGCAACCGCATTTCCCAATTCCTGACCAGCATGTGTTAAATATACAATTGCCGGAGCCACATCTTTCAAATCTTGCAGTGCAAATGGATAACTGCCCACAATGACGACGACCGTATTTTGGTTCACCTGGCAGACTTCCTTCACCAGCCGAACCTGATCCGGCGGAAGCAGCAGACTTGGACGATCAATTTCCTCTTTGCCGTTAATATATGGACTATTGCCGACTACAACAACAGAAACATCACTATTCTGCGCAGCTTCTTTCGCCTGCTCTATCCCTTTAACAACAACGTCCATCTTGAATAAAGCAGGTTCCTGCGTCTCCACTATGGCTTCCGGATGACCAGATGAACTCAATTCTTCTGTTTGTTCCGGCGTTGGAGACAGAACCCACTGGTCCTGATGCTCATTCAGCCCAAGCGGCAATCCGTTCCACGTACGCAACGTACTGCTTCCATCCGCTTGTGAATCAATCTGCACCACTTCCTTGACAAACCAGCCACCAATCTCCGGTGCACTCGCCTGATAAATCCCCTGTTCGGTTAACGTAACATATCGATTATTCTTCACACTGCGCAGTGTGTGACTTCCCCAGCCCCAGTCTTGATGGGTGAACTCGGCTGTCTCTGCACTTCCCTCTGGCACGGCCACAAGCTTTCCTTCAGCATCGAGTGTTACTATCTTTCCATCGACCGTCTTGAGGCTGATGTGATCATTTCCGTCTGTAAAGGATACTTCTGCACCGGCAAGCTGCTTGCGCAATCCTTTCAGAACGGTAACACGATAAGGCAGTGTGCCACTATACCAATCGGTATAGACCACATCCGCAAGGGGTCCGATTACGCTAACCTTCTGCAATCTTTCCGGTTGGAGCGGAAGCAGTCCATCATTTTTGAGCAATACGATTGACTCCGCTGCCGCTCTATAGCTTAATTTGGCATGTTCAGGCGCACACAATACAGATTCCGATATTGAAGCATACGGATTAAGACCCGTCTGATCCAGCTGTCCCAGTCGCATACGTACGCCAAAAATATTGCGAATGGCCCGGTCAAGATCCTCAACCTCCAGCAAGTTCCGCTCAAGTGCCTCTTCCAAGGCAGATACGACCAAGTCGACCTCGTCCGTCAGACAGTCCACGCCTGCTTTTAAGGCCCCTGCAGCTGATTCCGCATGCGAGGCATGATAACCGTGATAATTGACCGTCTGGGACAAGTCACCCCCATCACACACGATAAAACCTGGCATGGCCCATTCACCCTTGACTACATCATTCACATAGGGACTTTCAATAGCTGGTGTGCCGTTGATAGAGTTGTACGCTGTCATCATCGATAAGGCTCCGCCTTCTACGAAAGGTGTCTCGAATGCTTTTAAATAATATTCACGCAAGTTCCGCGGATCGATGCTGGATGAACAATTCAACCGATCCTTCTCATTATTGTTGGCAAAAAAGTGCTTCAGCGTCGCTACCATTTTTAAATAGAATGAATGATGACCCTGCATGCCTTTCACAAGAGCTGCCGACATTTCTCCCGTCAATACAGGGTCTTCACCGTAGCCTTCTTCGGTTCTTCCCCAACGCGGGTCCCGTTCCAGATCGACGGTAGGCGCCCATAAGGTCAAGCCGTGACGCTCAGGTGCACGATGATGGTATGCTCTGGCTTCATCTCCGATGACAGACCCAATTTCACGCATGAGCTTGGTATTCCAGGTGCTCGACAAACCAAGCGGTTGCGGGAAAACGGTAGCCTCCCCAATCCAGGCAACCCCGTGAGCTGCTTCACCTCCCACATTGTAGCCGGGGATTCCCAATCGGGGCACTGCTGCTTCACGGGTAGGAATTAATCGAATTTTCTCCTCCGTTGTCAGACGCGCAATCAAGTCATTTAATCGTTCCTCCAAGGGTAATGTTGCGTCCCACATCGGATATTGATGATATTCATTCATACTTAACCCTCCTACTTATTTGTTCATTTTGAGTTGCTTCCATTGTTCCAATAGATCCAATGTACGTTCACGATACTTATGCCCTGCTTCCGGCTGATTAACCTGATGTTCATGGACATATGCGTTAAAGTAGGATGACAGTATTCGGTAGGCAAGAAGGCGTGCCTGTCCCTCATCGGACATATCCTGTGGTTGACCATAACCTTTATGAAAAGCAGTGGATGATTCAGTCGATAAAATAGCTTCAAACGCCCTGTCCGCAAACATGGAACGATCCCCATCAATGATGGCAGCAATGGTTAACTCACCATTTTTCTCATGAACAAGCACGTTGGCTTCCCACAGATCGTTATGAACAAGAACCGGAACAGTTACCTGATCAAATAAATCCTTATTCTTAATGAACATATCTGCGATCTCTTCCCCCACACCTGGCATATACCCGACTTGGGCGGCTTTAAGAGACGTTTCCTGAGCAAAAGAGTGCAGCACCTCGGACCAGTGATCCGAGCCTTTAATCGTACCATCGCCTTGCGGCCAGCCAAACGCTGCACCCTCAATCCGATGTATGGCAGCGGTATAAACGCCGAGTTGATGATACAATCGTTCTTTGTCGGACACCGAAATCGATGGGTGGTCCAGCTGCTTACTAGGGATAAACTCCATAAACATGTAGGTTCTAGGAATGACCGATCCGCTGTCATCACAGACGATAATATTTGGAGCAGGAATGCCTGCCTTACGGTAATATTCATAAACAACAGGTTCAGCAGACATCATCGAGCGCTCAAACGAGAATAGCCGATCACTTGCTGAACCGGATGGCATATCTCCCCGCTCTGGTGCTAAACGCAAAATCACATCCGTATGCGATGCATGTTCTAGCTGAATACGATACGTTGTATTAAAAAGACCACCCTGCAAAAGTACAAAATCATTCACAATGGTAGCGGTTCCAAAAGTATTCTCTACTAACTGATGCAGCATCTCTGCTGTAATGGTTTGATGTAAACCTGACTTCGTTGTAATCATTTGATATAACCCCTATCTATATCTGTCGCTTTATAAAATGAACTAAAGAATATTTACTTTTGCTACTTCGATGACAGAACAACCTTACTAGAACCATATTTTCAATGGCATGAATGACAGTAAACAAACAGACGGCACCTTGCGGTACCGCCCTTTTGTTTATGCAATAAACATTACAGTTGAATGGTAAGCGAGCTTGCACCTGCTGCAGCCGTAACGACAACACCATTTGCACCAGACGCTTGGGAACCACCCTCTACGCCGGATGCTCGATCAATGCCACGCAGCACGATATTCCATGGTTTGCCCGCACCTTCAGCACGAACCTCCAGAACAGAACCGTTACGGGATACGTTAACAACCAGCTCCTGCTCAGCATTTTGGTTCACAACAACCGCTTGAGCGGAGTTGCCGTCAGCCAGTTCGAACAAATGAAGGCTTACATCATTTGCAAAGTCATAATCCGGTTTGTTATCCACAGCACCAACCGCGATCAGGCTGTTTGGCTTGATCATCATTGGCAGTGTTTTAAAATCATGGTTTTCACTGATCCAGCGTCCACCTTGTACTTTAGCTCCAGTCAGATAGTTTGTCCAAGTTCCTTCAGGCAGGTAATAACGCACATCGCCTTCCTTATTGAAGATTGGCGCAACCAGAATGGAATCGCCGAACATGTATTGTGTATCCAGGCTATAAGTTGTTGGATCCTCTGGGAAATCCAGCAGCATAGCGCGCATCATCGGAATACCTCTTACAGTCGACTCCACCGCTGAATTGTAAAGGTACGGCATCAGGCTGATTTTGAGTTTGGTAAAGTCGCGAACAACGTCCACAGATTCCTCGTCAAACAGCCAAGGCACACGATACGAAGTACTTCCGTGTAGACGGCTATGAGAAGACAAAAGTCCGAATTGTACCCAGCGTTTGTATACGTCAGGGGTCGCTGTACTCTCAAAACCGCTGATATCATGGCTCCAGAATCCGAAACCAGAAAGTCCAAGTGAGAGTCCGCCTCGAAGTGATTCAGCCATGGATTCATAAGTTGAAGAGCAGTCTCCGCCCCAGTGAACCGGGAACTGTTGACCACCTGCTGTTGCAGAGCGTGCAAACAGGGCCGCTTCGTTTTTGCCAATCTTGTCTTCGAGCAATTCAAAGACAGCTTTGTTATAGAGCTGTGTATAATAGTTGTGCATTTTAACCGGATCAGAGCCATCAAAGTACACGACATCTGTCGGAATTCTTTCACCGAAGTCTGTCTTGAATGAATCCACACCTTGATCAAGCAGGACTTCCAACTTACTCTTATACCAATTCACAGCATCCGGATTCGTGAAATCAACCAGAGCCATGCCTGCTTGCCACATATCCCATTGCCATACGCTGCCATCCGCTGTTTTGACCAGATAACCGTTCTCCATACCTTCATCGAACAAGTAGGATTTTTCAGCAATATAAGGATTGATCCAAGCACATATTTTAAGACCCTTTTCTTTCAGACGTGCAAGCATGCCTTCCGGATCTGGGAACATCGCTTCATCCCATACGAAATCAGACCATTGGTATTCCTTCATCCAGAAGCAGTCAAAATGGAATACAGAAAGCGGAAGATCACGTTCAGCCATGCCATCTACAAAATGGTTAACCGTTGCTTCATCATAATCCGTTGTGAATGATGTTGTCAGCCACAGACCAAATGTCCATGCCGGTGGAAGCGCTGGTTTACCAGTTAATTGGGTATAATTATCAAGCACATCCTTTGGATTGTCACCGCCGATAATAAAGTACTCCAACGTCTCTCCTTCTACGCTGAATTGCACTTTAGATACATTCTCAGATGCAATCTCATACGATACGCGTTCAGGATGGTTTACAAATACGCCATATCCTTTATTGGACAAATAGAAAGGAATGTTCTTATAGGACTGCTCGCTGCTTGTACCGCCGTCCTCATTCCAGGTGTCAACCACTTGGCCATTCTTAACAAACGGCGTGAAGCGCTCACCGAGTCCGTAAACGTATTCACCAATGCCGAGATCGAGCTGCTCGCGGAAGTACGCTTCCTTACTCGGACCTGTAATATAACCAGCCGCTCTTTGGCCGCTACCTGTAATTCGTTTTCCTTCATACAGGAAGCTGACGTCCCAACCATTCGTTTTGTCGATTTGGACTTCCAGATTGCCGCTTTTCAAAACAGCGCCTTGTTCATTCTTCGAAATGTCAACGTTCACATCTTGATGTTTAAGCTCAAATTCAGGCCCCTTTTTCACTCCGCCCTTATGATGATTCAAGGTTACACGAATAACGTTAGGCATAGGGGAGCTGTACGTTGCTTTAAGCAATGTCCCGTTCAACGTGTCGCCTTTGGTGCGAATATATTTAGTTGCCGCATATACGGTCAAAGAATCCTCTTTTTGCACAATATCACGAATGTCAGTCGGGTTTTGAATGTGGTACCCTTCACGAGTCATCCAGAATCCATCAGTAAATTTCATGTTTTCTTTCCCCCTTCGGTTATACTATAATAATATTGACATTAATAACGAATTTCTTCTCATATTTTGACCAAATATATCACGATTTTGATATTTCTTATCCGATTCTTTATAAACACCACCAATCTATGGGAACGTTTACATTAATAATGATGCAAAAGGAGAACTACTATGGAACGTGAACGATTACGGGAAGACCGGATTCACGGCAATGCCATGTATCCTGTCAGTGTGTACCCGGATATTCAGCAGCTGAATGGCGACAGCATTCTCGATTGCCACTGGCATGACGAGATGGAGTTCACCATGGTGACTCAGGGCAGTGCTGTTTTTCAAATTGACATGAATACGGTAGAGGTTCAGGCAGGAGAAGCCATTTTTATCAATCGGGGGGAAATTCACGCAGGTTATCTGAAAGGCGATGTCCCCTGTGTTTTTTCATCCATTGTATTTAACCCGGAGCTGTTAGGCAGCCGGACATTCGATGCTGTGCAGGAGAAGTTCGTTGGCCCGCTTGTACACAAAACGGCAATCCCCCCTTACCATATCCAAACCGATGAAGCGTGGGGTCAAGAAATCATTTTTCATTTGAAACGAATTTTCGCCGATCATGCCGCCGGCACACCAACCTGCGAGATGACAACAAAAGCTTATCTCTATCTAATATTTGCACAAATGTTTGAACATATGAGACCCGCTGCACTCAAAGGGACCGTATCATCAGGCAGTCACGATAAAGTGGAGCGCCTAAAATCAGTGTTAAGTTATATTCACAAGCGTTACCCTGAACCACTCAAGTTAAAAGAACTGGCAGATGAAGCCAATATGAGCGAAGGACACTTTTGCCGCTTTTTCAAACAAATGGTGCAGAAAAGTCCGGTCGACTATATCAACTATTATCGCATCCAGCAGGCCTGTTATCAGCTTGAGAATACCGATCACAAAATTGTGGATATTGCCATGGACGTCGGGTTTGAGCATTTGAGCTACTTCATCACAACGTTCAAGAAACACAGGAATATTACCCCGTCCCAATATCGCAAAATGTTTTATGAGAAAGTGGCGGTGGAACCTGCACTGGTCTAAGGTTAAACTCTATCAGGAGCGGCACTCGGCACTCCGAACTGATGATCGTTCAATGTTCTCCCTTTTATATCAGATAGCAGATGCAAAGAAGGTGCTACAGCCCGTTCTGCTGTAAGCACCTTCTTTATCATCCTGATGAATGGAGTTTCATTTTACTTCTTCAATGTCTCCCATGAGCTGTACTCATGGACCGAAAAACCGTTAAACGACGAATGTGAACTCGCCATTTCCTCAACCAATTGGAGCTGTGATTCCATATACGCTGTACCTTCTTCATAGAAAGTGATAAAGTCGCCTTCCTTGCTCTGCTTGGTCTCCACGGCAATCGATACCGTTTTGCCCAAAAGTGAAGCTTCCTCAAGCTCATCTTTTGCAACCTTATAGATGGCCGCAGCCGTATCCCGGTAAGCCATAATGGTAATGGAGTCATACTTGCGGATCATCCAGCTGCTTACATTCATCGTGGAACCCGGAATCTTGTAACCGTCCAGCCAGAAAGGAAGGTCTGCGCCTACAGGCATCTTCATCCGTTCGGCCCGATCGACAATATATTGAACGTTCCCCTGCCATTGCGTAATCACACTGGCCTGATTCGTTTTCCACTCTGGATGTACATGAGGTTCAATGTCCAGATGAATACCGGCAAATTTCTCATTGGGCTCTACTTGATTTTGATAGGCTTCAACCCAGTCCAGAAAATCGGCAATTTGCTGCCGGCTCTCGGTCAATCCCCAGGAAGGTCTGCCATCCATGACGTCAACGGCAATATTTTTCTCTCTGGCCTTACGAATGAAATCCGTATAGTACGGAAGCTTTACATCCCGATTCATTTGTAGGTAAATCGTATTGATGTCGTTCGTTGTGGCAAACTTCAGTACTAGCTGAGGGTTACTTTGGATCTGCGTGGTGTCCCAAACCCAGGTTGCTCTTACGGAGCCTTGTACCGTTCCATGGATGGTTTCATAACTGTCGACTGAACCAAGTGCAGTAGCCTTGCAAACATACGCATTCCCTGTAAACAGCATGAAACAACTAATTAACAAAACGAATTGGTAACCTCTTTTTCTTTTCATATTTATACACTCCCTATAATGTTATGCAGCTCTAACGTGCAAACCCGGATGACATTCTGTCGTTTTATATTCATTCCCTAAGCACTATTTCAAAGCACGACTATTTACATTGCTTTTATATGCAACATCATCTCTTAGACTTACGACGAAAGAATCATATAACATTATTTCGGGTATTCACACTTCTGTATTTATAGTTCTAAAGACTCATTTATGAAAAAACTTTTAATTTTGTCTGCATTCCGACTAAATATGGGTCATTTTTTGCATATGTACAACAGACGACTCAAGACCTAGTAAGCGTTTTCTATTCATCACAAAAAAAGGTCGCCCTAGGGCGGCCTATACTTCTCTCCCCATTTCTAGGAAGAATGGATACCTAATATTCGTTAGTTCCCGGCTGGAGCAGCCGGTGTATTCTCCACCATCTCATCAAACAGGGATACCAGCTCAATGCCTTCTGCCGAAATGCGTACCAGGCCCTTATCGGACAAGCGCAATTCCGGAATAACGACCAGTGCCAGCAAGGACAGCGTCATAAATGCGTTATTTAACGTACAGCCAGCAGACTGCAGCGCTTCACTGACAGCTGCAGATTGAGCTGCCACCACTTCGAATGATTCCGTGGACATCAAGCCTGCAATGCGCAGCGGGAATTCGGTCACACCAGAGGCAGTCACAACGGCTACACCACCCTGCATTCCGATGACACGATTGCCCGCCTCAGCCATCATTACGTCATCATTACCGATAATGAGCAGATTGTGGCTATCATGCGCAACGGTCATCGCAATGGCCGCAGGGCCTGTGAAGCCAATCCCCCCAACAAGTGCCACCGCACGATTTCCCGTTTGTTTATGACGCTCCAGCACCGCAATTTTGCAGATTTCACCTGCCGTTGAGATGACTACATTGCCATCTTCCACCGTGACATTAACATGCTTCTCCTTGGTATCCACATGATTCTCCGTCACATGAATGACTTTCGCTCCAATCGTACCTTCGGTAATCGGCGCAGACAGCTCCATATGCTTCGGCTGGATATTGGCCTCCAGCTTCACGGTGTTCAGCGCCTCTTCCGGATACGTGAAACTGTCCCAGACCGCTGTCATTTTGCCGTTCTCTGCTACGACATGCCCTGCTGCAATCGTCATGCCTACACGGACATCAGCCAAGCGTCCATCCAGCAAAATAATGTCGGCGATATTCCCTGGAATAACCGCACCAATGTCGCGTGCTACACCGAAACGTTCAGCCGTATTAATGGTGGCCATCTGGAATGCAGTGACCGGCTTCACCCCTTGAGAAATAGCCAAACGAACAACAAAGTCCATATGACCTTCTTTGAGCAGCGATTCAGAACTCCGGTCATCGGTCACCAGCATCATGCGGCGTGTATCCAGGCCAAGCTCTGTGCAGGCTTTGATCGTTTCTGCAACGTCATGCCATGCAGAGCCCTGACGCATTTTGGCGTACATGCCCAGCCGAAGGCGTTCCACTACATCTTCCTTCGTAACACATTCATGATCCCCCGTCACACCGCTTGCTGCGTAGGCTGGCAGACGCCAGTCATCCGCTGCCCAGGTGAAGTGACCGTCTGCCACCTTGCCTGCTCTCAGCGTCGCCTGAATCTCACCAATCATCGTCTCGTCCCCGTATACAACTCCAGGGAAGTTCATCACTTCACCGAGACCAATCATATCCGGCCCCCAGGATAAGGCTTCTGCTACTTCTTCCGGTCCAATATAAGCGCCTGTTGTCTCCAGTCCAGGATGTGTGGAAGGAACACAGGAAGCCACCTGCATATAAGCAGCCATGGGCGTCGTCCGAGCTTCATCCAGCATCAATCGCAAACCTTTGAGTCCAAGCACATTGGAGATTTCATGCGGGTCAAAGAACCCTCCCGTTGTACCGGAAGGCAGAACGGCTCTTGCAAACTCTGTCACTTTCATTTGTGTGCTTTCAATGTGACAGTGTCCATCCAGCAATCCGGGAGCAATGTATTTGCCTTCCGCCTCAATAATACGTGTATGCTCTCCGATCGTATGGCTTACATCTTTGCCAACATATGCAATCCGGGCTCCCTGTACCGCTACAGACATGCCCGGCAAAATTTCACCCGAAATTACATTAACCAGCGTTCCGCCCCGAATGACCAAGGTTGCAGGTAAGTCTCCCCGTGCCGTTGCCACCAGATCCGGTACGCAATCCGCCATTAATGGGCGTTCAAAAGATGGTGTGTTCATGTTGCTGCCTCCTTCATGAAATAAACGATCCAAAAAAAATAGATTGTTACGATTATATGAGTCTCACCGTCATGTGTAAAGAAAATTCACACCTATTGTGCGTGAACACAAATGATGGATTATTTTTTATCCATAAAACCTAATCCATCTAATATCATGTCAGAAGAGATATCTAATTCAATGATCTCCACCATACCCCTCATCGTATTCTGAAATACATAGAAAGACTCCCGTCCCATCGAACGGAAGCCTTCTTCATGAATTTGAAAGACGCAGTCATTCGGCTTGAGCAGCAGACACCTTGCCCATATCATACAACTCTTCGGACTGGGATGTAATGAACGGGCTAGGTTTACCCATGCAATAAACATGCAGTAAATGCATGGCACGGGTACATGCCGTATAGAACAGCTTACGTTCATGTTCCTGCGCATATTGCGATGCAGATCCATCATAGATCAGAACCGCATCAAACTCCACACCCTTGGCCAGATACGCCGGGATGACATGCACCCCCCGTTCAAAGGCCAGTGTTGTTTTTTTGATCAACTTCGGTGCCACAGGCAGTATTTTACTTAATGCTTCATGGATGTCCTTGCTCTCTTCCGCCGTCTTGCAGATGACCGCAACCGATTCATATCCTTCCTGAATCAGATGTTTGAGATCGGCTGTAATGACATCCAGATGCTCCTGTTCATTGACGGAAACGATTACTTTCGGCTTCTCCCCACCGCGGTTAAATGGAACAATCTCTTCTCCACCCGGAACCATGCCCCGTGTAAACTCCACGATCTCCTGCGTTGAACGATAACTTCTCGTCAGCTCAATCACTTCCGTATTTTCCGGTCCATACAGGTTAGTCAGCGGCCCTGTACCACTCAGTACCGATGAGTGCGCATAGATGGCTTGATTAAAATCTCCAAGTGCGGTGATTTTTGATCTCGGGAACAATCTTTTCATAAAGGCCAGCTGGAAGGCAGAGTAATCCTGTGCCTCGTCAATGATCACATGGCGGATATTGGAGTTAATATGGAAGCCGAGCAGCAACTCACGCAAATACAAATAGGGTGTGATATCCTCATAGGCCAGCTCCTGTACTTTCAATCTGCGAAGTGTCATATCACCAATTTCTTCCCAGTGTGAAGGTAACGATTCCTCTCCCAACAGGCGAACCATCTGTGCCCGGTCTTTGAATAGGTGGGCGTACAGTTGACGTACATCGACAAAACGCAAGGATTTAATCCATTTGCGCAAAGGCTTGAGCCGATCACTGACCACCATCCGGGCAAGTATCTCTCGTTCCTGCTGGAAATCATCAAACGTGTCCGACTTCCCTTTTTGCTTTCGCTTCAGGCGCTGATAGGCCCGCTGCAGATCCTCTGGCTCCATTATATCCAGCTGTTGATCTACCCAAGGGGCTTCCAATTCGCCTTTGCCAAAGGCCGACAACTCTTTCAGCATCCAGTCTCGTAGTATTTCCAGTCGATTCACCAGCTTGACGGATGGTTCGAAGCTATAGAATTTCTCCGCCATAGCCTCAGCCGTAACAACAGCCCGCCCCTGGAAACGAACCGGTTTGAATTTCATACCTTCGGACATCATGCTGTCCTTGTATCGTGTAATAACCTTAAGGAAGGACTCAGACGATTTGAATCGAATGCCGGACATACGTGCTTCGTATTGAGGGTCCTCAGTTCCCGTAAGTACGTATTCAAGCTGAATGAATGGATCTTCCAGCTGATATTCACGGCCCAGACGGCGTTCCAGATACTCCTGGAAGGTCGTCTGCAGCATATTTTCTTCTCCAAGCTCAGGCAGTACGGTGGAAACATAACTGTTGAACATCGGGTTTGGCGAAAAAAGGACCATCTGATCCGCTTGCAGATGCTCACGGTATTTATAGAGCAGATACGCTACACGCTGGAGCGCAGCGGATGTTTTACCACTGCCTGCAGCTCCCTGAACGATCAGCATGCGAGTCCGGTCATTACGAATAATCCGGTTCTGCTCTTTCTGGATTGTCGCCACAATGCTTTTCATCTGTGCATCTGAGGTTCGACTGAGGACCGCCTGCAACAGCTCATCCCCAATCGTAACTCCGGTGTCGAACATAAAGCGGATACGTCCATCCCGAATGACAAACTGCCGCTTCATCTCAATATCGCCACTAATCTCACCGCTCGGTGTATGATATGTGACTGGACCTGGCGCTCCATCATAATACAGGTTCGATATGGGTGCACGCCAGTCATAGACAAGGAAGGATTCCTCCTTCTCATCCAGCAGGGATGCGATCCCCAGATAGATTCGTTCGGCATTGGGATAGCCGTTTTCCTTGAAATCAATCCGACCAAAATACGGTGAATGGTGCAGCCGTTTCATTTTATCCAGCGCTGCTGCCGTATTCAGATGGCTGCGCTCCCGATCAGACAGGACCTGTGATTGCTGCCGCATACTGGTGGAGGTTTCCCCTACATCATCCGCTTCGCTGAAGTTCATGGTGACTTCGTCCCAGAAATCTTTTCTCATTCCCACAACTTCATCCCGGAAGGAACCTACCTCTTTTTCCAGAATGTCGATTTTCCGATCAATCTGTTCCGTTACCTTGTTGACCCGCTGTTGCTCCTCGCTCCATTGCTGTTCTGTACTCATATGTTAATACGCCCCTCTTTCCCCGGATTGTGTCCTCAAAAGCCCATTTGACAAGCCCGAAAAGGCTATGGTATAATTAATAAGAAAGTAAACATTTTTATTTTATGTTAATTAGTTCTAATTTTCTGAAAACCATTTTTTATTGTACCAGTGACAACGTCCCGATGCAAGCGGAGGCGTTTTTTGTTGTTTTTATTCTATTATTACCCTCGAATGGGATGAATATAGAACGCGCCCCGTTTTATTGTCGTAATTCTTCAATGGTCTCTCTCCAGCGTGTAATAGCCCCAGATTCGTCTTTTAATTGAAATGTGATCCCTGAAGTAATCTCCGCATACGGCGCATGATCTACACGAACGTTAATCACCTGAGCCTCGAAACGATCTCTAGGATGAACTGCTTCCCTTAATTCCAGCAGTGAAGTCACATCCAGACGAATTGATAACAAGCTTTGCTGATGAACCGCAATCAAGGTAGCCTTGCCTGTTCGACTCATATTCATACTTGTCTGTGTTCCCGGCCATAAAGCCAGTCTCAGCAGGTTGGGCGTGACGGCAATGACTTCTCCCATACTGATCATCGCTTGATGCGGCCAGCCATCTTCGGATACGGTCAGCAATTGCATCGCCTCATGCTGCTTCTTCTCCAGATTCTCTCCATTGAACCACTCCATCCATTCAGGTCCAAGCTGTGTTAGATTCATATATATCTACCTCGGTTCGATTGAGTTGGTTGCGCAAGGTCTGAGCTATGTATGCAAAACAACCCGGACACGCTGTCCGGGCTAGTTGTGGTTCCATTGTATATGATGAAACCACATCACCGCAAACCGTACTACCATGTTTACGGCCATTTAAGCCAATTCAGAATTTTATCCTGTGAATCCTTGTCTTCACTTGCACTGTGCACATGTTCGGCTAGCCGATTCAGCCGCTCCAGCTGATAGCCGTAATCGTAGATCGCAGCAGCCACGATGGAAAGTCTCAGCATCCCTTCCTGATCGATATCAAACTGGGAGATGGCCTGCTCCATGAAACGATCATTATCCAAAATGAACTGTGCCGCCTCCTCACCATTCGGTTTCAGCTTATCCTCGAACTTGAGCAGCGCATGTTCATGGAATTTGATAACAAGCTCCAGATGTGTATCAAAGAACTGATCCATTTCCGGTGTTCGCTGTGCCTGGAAATAGTGGCGTTCTACCGAATCCAGCACATCGAATCCTTTTTGCAGACTTAACAGCATCTGTTTGTATACGACCATCTGCCGGGTCTCACTGAATTTGGACCGTTTCATCTTCTTCTGTTCTTCTTCAAACAAGTTATACTTATCCGACAATGATTTGATGGAGCCGCCCAGATTATTTTTCTCATCCCGGAACACCACTTCCTTGATCTCATCCGAGATGGATGTACGCAGCAGCAGTGACATGCCACTGAACACACTCTGAATCTGCTTCACGAACTGGATCTTCGGCTTGGGTGGGAATACCGTAATATTAATGAGAAACGCAGATACAATACCGACAAGTGTCAGCAGAAAACGGTTCAATGCAAAATGCCAGTCACCCGACGCTTCCATAATCGATACAACGGTTACCAGCGTCAGGCCAACCGTTTCGCCCATATTCAATTTAAGACAAATCATAATAACCAGCACAATAATGAGCCCGACGGCGATGGGCTCATTGGATAGCACCATGCCTCCCACCAGGGCCACAATCGCCCCAAGTGTAGTGGTCTGCAGCTGATCCAGGAAGTACTTCCAGGAACGATAAATGGATGGCTGCATAGCAAAGATGGCCGCGATCGCGGCGGGAACGGGAGATTGCGGGTTCAGGAACATGCTGCTAAGGTACAGGGCCAGTGTAACCGCAATCCCTGTCTTAAGTACACGTGCACCAAATGACATGGTGACCCCTCCTCTTTTTCAAAACTGATTTCATTCGTTTGATGATCATTATCATTATTACCCCATATTTCTTTTTTTGCCCGAATCAATTCAGGAGAACGATTTATTGTATCATGGAAGCCATTGGGTTACCATGCCCTGTATCCTGTTGATGAAGTATTATTCATCACCGCTTCTCCGTGTACACAACAATACCCCCCACTCCACTCTCGGAAGTAGGGGGTATTGTATGTTTAACTCAATTAGAGAAAGTTATGAAAACCTTCCTTCCCATTCACGCTTGAACTGCTCCACAAACTGCATCATAAAGTCATGACGCTGCTCTGCCAGTTCCTTGCCATAGGACGTGTTCATCAGATCTTTTAGCTTGAACAGCTTTTCGTAGAAGTGATTGATCGTTGTACTGCGCCCATTCCGGTATTCCTCCCGCGTCATCTGCTCTCGTGGCGGAAGGGAGGGATCATACATCTCCCGACCTCTCGCGCCGGCAAAAGCAAACGTACGCGCAATACCGATAGCGCCCAGCGCATCCAGGCGGTCCGCATCCTGCACCACCTGAGCTTCCAGCGATGTGACGGCAGGGCGCTGTCCTCCTGCATAGGAAATGGAACAAATGATGTTTACTACGGCTTCCCGCGTACCCGCTTCCAGCGGCTGGGTATCCAGCCATACATTCAGCTTCTCCATCCCCACTTCCAGACTTCCGTTCAGTTTCTCATCCGGCACATCATGCAGTAATGCAGCCAGTTCACAGATGAAAGGATCGGCGCCCATACGGTGTGCCAGTTCAACTGCAAGTGTAGTGACCCGTTCAATATGAGGCCAGTCATGACCATCCGTATGTGCGGCAGCGTCTCCTTGAACAAAAGCTCGAGCCGCTCGAAGAATGGCCTCTCCTGTTAACGTTCCATCAACATGATCCTCTTGCCCCGATTGCTGCGCGCTTGGGTTCGGATGTTGAAGGGATTTCTCTTGCATCTTACACTTCCCCGCCTTCACGAGCTTGTTCACGCGGTATACGTCTTGCCACACCCGTCTTGACCGCTGCCTCAATCACGCGAGTACGCATTGATTTAACGATTTTATCGTTAAACACACTCGGAATAATATAATAACGAGTACGCTCTTCATCCGAAATGGCCGAAGCAATCGCCTGAGCTGCAGCGAGCTTCATCTCCTCGTTTATCTCACTGGCGCGGCAATCCAGAACCGCTCTGAACATACCGGGGAAGCACAATACGTTATTAATCTGATTCGGATAATCGGAGCGACCTGTCGCCATAACAGCCACAATGTCCTCCACTACGGACGGCATAATCTCCGGTACCGGATTCGCCATCGCGAAAACGATCGGGTCTGCTGCCATCGTTTGCACATCTTCCCGCGTTAACAGATTGCCACGGGACAAACCGATGAAGACATCTGCTCCGCGAATCACTTCACGAAGTGAACCTGTCTCCAGTTCGGGGTTGGTACGAGCCGCATAATCGCTCCACACTTCATTTTCATAGGTATTCGTCCGTACCAGCGCACCTTCACGATCTACCCCGACAACCCTGCTCGCTCCAGCGGACAGCAGAATATTACTGCATGCCACACCTGCTGCCCCGATTCCGCAGACGACAATTTTCACATCCGTGATGGACTTGCCAACCAGCTTGAGCGCATTGATCAGACCTGCATACAACACAACTGCCGTACCATGCTGGTCATCATGAAATACGGGAATGTCCAGCTCCTCATTCAGACGACGCTCAATTTCGAAGCAACGTGGTGAAGAAATATCCTCCAGATTAATCCCGCCAAATGCTGGTGAGATCGCTTTCACAGTTCGAATGATTTCCTCGGTATCCTGTGTATCCAGGCAGATTGGGAAAGCGTCAACCCCTGCAAACTGTTTGAACAACATTGCCTTACCTTCCATCACCGGCATCGCGGCACGCGGTCCGATGTTGCCGAGTCCAAGCACGGCACTGCCATCCGACACCACGGCAACCGTATTCCGCTTGATGGTCAGCGAGAATGCCTTTCCAGGCTCTTCTGAAATGGCCGAACATACCCGGGCCACATCCGGTGTATATACGCGGGACAGGTCTTCCCGGTTATGAATGGGGACCTTTGGTGTAACTTCGATCTTGCCGCCCAAGTGCAGCAGAAACGTTCGATCCGATACGTTAATAATGGATGCTCCTTTGAGCTGGCGCACCCCTTCTATAATTTTGCTGTTATCCTGTGCATCTGTTACCGCGACAGTTAAGTCGCGCACACTTACATCCTGATTGGTCGAAATCACGTCGATGGCAATGATATCCCCGCCAGCTTCCGAGATGGCCGAAGCCACTTCGCCAAATTTGATATCCTTTGTTGTCATTTCCAGCCGAATAATAAAACTGTTACCGTCAAGATTCCTTTGATTCATTCCAATTCCTCCCAGACTGCAAGTCTTGAGTTGCAATGTTACCTGATTGTCTTCGCTGCGCGGACACGTTTTTCCTTTATATTGTCCAGAAAAAGTATTTGTCGTGATCTAATACGACAAAAAGGACCACCCTCTCCGTCTAATCGAGACATTAAGGGTGACCCTTCTGCAAGCTATATAAGTTGAACTAAAGCATATTTACACTTGCCACTCCGATGACAGAACAATCTTTCCGATCGCTGCTTATCAACAGATTTTTCAGCCAAATGAGTAATATTCTATTATTTACGCTCAGCTGCTCTGCGCAGTACCCGGATGTCATATGGCTGCAAATCAAGGTTGCCCTCTAAAGCATCACCACTCAGCAAATCAGTGTAGGACTGCTCGTCCAGCTTCACCTGTTTCGTCTCCGGTGTGTAGTTCTGTACAAACACATAATCCGCCGTGCCATCTGTACGGATATGTGCCGTAACTCCAGTAGGAAGCTGAGTTTCAAGGGCACGCTCAATCCCCAGATCAGCGATTAAGCTGCCATAGAAATCGTCGTAAAATGGAGCTTTGAAACGCGTAGCCATATAATAGGCTTTACCAGAACCAAGACGATTCACAGTCAAAGCAGGCCGTCCGGCATAGAAGTCGGAGCGATACGTCGCCAGCGCTTCTGCACCTTCCAGATGAATCAGATCGCATAATTCGAAAGCGTCATATTCGGCATTCAGTTGAAGCTCGTTGTCCTTCACAGGCACAACTCCATTCAGATCACGGTCATGCAAGCCATCGATCTCTTCCGACCAGATTCCCAGCGTCTTGCGAAGCGGTCCAGGGAAGCCTCCTAGGAAGCACAAATCATTCTCATTTACGATACCTGACCAATACGTAGCTACAAATGTACCGCCATTTTCCACGAATCGCTCAATGCGTTCGCCCACGCCTTCACGCACCAGATAGAGCATAGGTGCGATGAGCAGTTTGTACTTGGAGAGATCAGCATCCATGTCGATGACGTCTACAGGCACACCCTTTTTCCAGAAGGCATCATAATGCCATTCTACCGTCTGCTCGTACTTCACTCCGATGTTACGCGGTCCTTGGGAATCCTTTACCGCCCAGCGGTTTTCCCAGTCGAAAATGATAGCAACCTCTGCCGGAACGGACGTTCCAACCACCGCCTGCATTCCTTCGAGTGCCGTACCTACTTCAGTCACGTCCTGGAATACACGGGTATGTTCATGTCCTACATGATCCACAACCGCCCCATGAAGCTTCTCACTGGAACCCCGGCTCTTTCTCCACTGGAAGTACTGCACACTGTCCGAGCCGTGCGCTACAGCCTGCAGTGATGCCAGCAAATGCATACCCGGACGTTTCAATTTGCTGGTTTCTTGCCAGTTGGTTGAGCTTGGTGTGCTCTCCATCAACAGAAACGGCTGTCCTCCTTTGATGGAACGAACAATATCATGCATCATAGCAATTCTCGATGCGAGCGTATCTTCTTCGTCCGCGTCATGCCATGTCGGGTAACTGTCCCAGGACAGGAAATCCAGAATATCGGCGAACTTCCAGTAGTTCAATCCTTCATAAAATTCCATCAAATTTGTCGTTACCGGCAGATCCGAATTTTTGGCCTTGAGCGGCTTCGTTTCGTGCACGATAAAATCAGCGGTCTGATCTGTAACAAACCTGCGCCAGTCCAGATTCATCGCATGAACCTGTGTCTCTCCGTGTGGGGCAGGAGACTCCACTTGACTCCAGTCTGTCACGGTATGGCTCCAGAATGTCGTCCACCAGGAATGATTTAACTCATCCAGAGTGCCGTATTTGTTTTTGACCCAACCGCGGAAAGCCTCCTGGCAATAATCACAGTGACAGTCCCCACCGAATTCATTCGAAATGTGCCAGCCAATGACTGCCGGATGATCCGAATAACGTTCTGCTAGTTTCGTATTGATCGCCGTCACCTTCTCCCGGTATACAGGGGACGTATAACAGTGATTGTGACGGAAGCCGTGCAGATTGCGAACACGGTTGGCCCCAACACGCAGCACTTCGGGATACTTGGCTGACATCCAGGCAGGTCTTGCTCCGCTTGGGGTAGCCAGGAATGCATAGATTCCATTGGCAGCAAAACGATCCAGTACCTGATCAAGCCATTCAAACGTGTACACGCCTTCCTCCGGTTCAAGGGATACCCATGAGAAAATGCCGACGGACATCACGTTACATTTAGCAAGCTTCATCAAGCGGATATCTTCTTCAAGTACTTCAGGATAGCGGAGCCATTGCTCCGGGTTATAATCTGCACCATGTAACATATGAGGTGCTTTGGAACTTACGGGTGGATATGTGTATGTCATGCTGACAACTCCTTCATTCATTTCATTTTAGAAGCATCTATTTGATCAATACAGCACTCGGCTGCTCATCTAATGTAGTGTCATTTCCCTCTCCAGCCTTCAGCGCTGAAAACGATTGCAACTTCTGTCCCTTAAAATCAAACATCGTCAGGTTGCCCCAGTTATTCGGATGTCCAACAGACCACTCTTCCTTGCTAGGAATCCAGGCAGGCTCCCAGTAATAGAATCCCGCTCCGAGACCGCCGGGAACTTCACGAATAATCTGCAGCAGATCCTTCAGATAACGTGTCTGTCCTTCCACACTAGCCGGATACCCGGGCAGCAGCAGTTCTTCCTGATTCAGAATCCACTCGTGACCCTCAGGCTGCTCCAATGTCCAAGGATAAGCGGTTTCAACAACGTTGATTGGTTTGCCGTATCGTTTAGCCAGATCATGCAGATTATCCCGGAGTGCATCCAGTGTTCCATGCCACCAAGGATAATATGAGAGCCCAATGATATCGAACTCCACACCAAGCGCTTCAAATCGATCATAGAACTTGCGGCTCTCCGCATTGTCACCACCGCGGTCAATATGAATCATAATCTTGATTTCCGAATCAACCGATTTAACAGCAGCGATACCATACTTCACAAGTCCGGCAAAACGCTCCCACTGTTCATCGGTATCATGTTCTTCTCCGCCGACACGCCCTTCATCCCATAACATGCCCGGTGTAATTTCATTCCCCACCTGCACCATGTCCGGCAATGCATCATGCTCCTTGAGTGTTCTCAGTACATCTGCCGTATAGGTACATACCTCACGCTGCAGCTCCTCATAGGACAGCTTCTCCCACGCCTTCGGCTTCCATTGATTGGCTGGATCAGCCCAGCGATCGGAATAATGAAAATCCAGCAAGAATTGCAGGCCTTTTTCCTTGATTCGTTTGGCAACCGCTACCGTCCGCTCCAGATTACAGAATCCGCCTACAGGATCATTCCAGATTCGCAATCGGATTGCATTGGCATCACCCAGCTTGAGAAGGGTCAGCAAATCTGCCTGCTGCCCATGCTCATCACGATAGCTCCCACCATGCTGCTCAATTTCATCCATAAACGACACATCCATTCCGAGAATGAATGCCTCTTCCTTTAAATGGCTCACTTTATCAACCTCCGTTTAATTTAGATGCAGGCTCAGCCTTTAACCGAACCCAAGGTCATACCTTTGACAAAGAAGCGCTGCAGGAATGGATACACGATCAGAATTGGTGCGCTTCCGATGAAGATTTGTGCCGCTCTTACCGTGGTTTGAGAAAGAGCTTCCATTTCTTTGGGGTTCATGCTCATGCTGCTCATATCCCGACCGATAATGACGGTTTGCATAAACGTAGCCAGTGGATAATCCTTGGCATTGTTCATGTATAACAGTCCGTCAAACCAAGAGTTCCAATGAAACACCATGCTGAATAAGGCAATTGTTGCGATGGATGGCATGGAAATCGGCAGGAAGATCGTGAACAACGTTCTGAAATGGTTGGCTCCGTCCATCAGAGCCGCTTCCTCCAGTTCTTTTGGAATGCCGCGGAAGAAGTTCAGCATCAGAATGACCAGGAAGGTATTGACCGCCCCCGGGAGGACCAGCACCCAGAAGGAATCCATCAGACCAATCTTCTGGATAACCATGTAGAAGGGAACCAGTCCGCCATTAAAGATCATACTAAAAACAAATATCCATGAATATATGGTTCTGCCTTTAAATTCACTATTTTCTTTCGACAACGGGTACGCCGCCAAAAAGGTAATGAGCAACGTAATTGCTGTGCCGATGACCGTACGCAGGAGGGAGATCCAGAGCGAGTTCAGGAAAATCGGATTGTTCATCGTTTTTTTGTAAGCCTCAAGCGAGAAGCCCACGGGCCAAAGATTGACCAGATTGGCATCGGCTGCAGCCTTCGTGCTGAAGGAGACTGCCAGAACATGAATCATCGGTATAATACACATAATGGCGACCAAAATCAGAAAGCAGGTATTAATTATATTAAACACGCGATAAGGCAATGATTTGTGGTACATCGTGGTCCCTTCTTTCTTATGTTCATTCGATTAGAATATGCGATAACCGGCGTATTTCTTAGCCAGACTGTAAGACACAAGAATCAAAATCATGCTGATTACCGATTTGAATAATCCGATGGCGGTGGCAAAGCCCATCTCACCATTTTGCATCGCAGAACGGTATACGAACGTATCAATGATGTCACCCGTTTGATAAACGAGCGGATTGTAAAGATTGAAGATTTGGTCAAACCCGGCATTCAGCACATTTCCGAGCGCTAGCGTTCCCACAACCATCAGCATTGGCACAAGTGAAGGAATCGTAATGTGCAGCGTTTGTTTCCAGCGCCCAGCTCCGTCAATTTCTGCCGCTTCGTACAACGCCGGGTTAATTCCGGCAAGGGCAGCCAGGAAAACAATCATGTTATAGCCAAATTCCTTCCACACATCCGTCAGAATGACCGTAGACCGGAACCAGCTGTTATCCCCGAGGAAAAAGTAGGGCCCAAGTCCGAAGGTTCCCAGAACCCGGTTAACCAAACCTCCGGTGGACAGCAAATCGATCAAAATTCCGCCCAGGATGACCCAGGACAAGAAGTGAGGCAAGTAGACAAGGGTCTGAATGGTTCTCTGTATAGCCATCTTGCGGACTTCATTCAACAGAATGGCGAAAACAAAAGGAACAAATAAATTAAATATCAGTTTAAGCACAGCAATGATCAGTGTATTCCAGATCACCTGCAAGCTGTCTTGACGCTCAAATAAAAATCGGAAGTTATCCAGCCCGACCCATTCGGAGCCGCTAATGCCCAGCCATGGCTTATAGTTTTGAAATGCCATGACAATGCCGCCCATGGGAATGTAACTGAATATGATCAGAAAGATGATGGCTGGCAGCAGCATTACGTGGAATGGCCAAGTTCGTTTTAAAGTTCTCATGATTGCTCCCCCTGTAATTCTTCCTACTCAAGTACTCCCTGAGTGGCTTATACTGCGATTATATCAACCGTTTGCATAGGTCAAACAGCACATAAAAGCAATATAAATGGCACAAAAGCAACCAGTTTGGACTCGCTGTCATTCCAGTCATTCTTCCTCTGCTAACTTGCACCTCTCCCAAGCAAATCACGCTCTCACAACGACAAAAAAAGCGCACAGACTAATATAGTCTGCGCGCCCCTGTAACTTATTTTTTCACACTGTCATACCATTCGTTAACCTCTTGTGTGATTTGGTCACCGCCACCCGATTTCCATGTTTGTACGAATGTATCAAACGAATCTACCGGGTTTTTGCCATAAATAATTTCATTGAATGCCTGATTCTCAATTTTGTTCAGGTAATCAAGCTTCGATTTCATCGTTGCTGTTGTAGGACCAGTAAACATGTTTTTGTAAGAGATTTCTTCCTGACTGAGCAGCACTTTCGCAGCAGCAGGGGTCTCTTTACCATAGTTAACGGCAACATCCTTCTCAAGCTTCGTTTCAGGCTCTTTGCCGTCTGCCAGATTCAGCAGGGCTTTCATCTGAGCATCCGGAATACGAGCGCCATCACGAACGAGCAAATAACGTACAACGTTCACATATCCGCCTTCGATTTGATCAATCGGCATTTGTTTACCATTGGCATCCAATTGGTAGTCATAGCCTGCAAACAGTCCGTTGTCATACGGGCTGCCTGGTTCCGGGTCTGCATAATTGTCGAACAGGTAATTCTCATACGTGAAGAACGCCTCAGGATGTTCCATGTCTTTCTTAATCAAAATAACGCCGTTGACAAACTGTGTACCGTGACGCATCGCTTTGCCTTCTGGACCGGACGGGATCTCAATCGGTTTCCAGACCGCGCTTGGCACATTTTTCACTGTATCCAGAAGCGGCCATCCGCTCATCCAGTACGGACCTGGGATAATACCGGCTGTACCTGCCACTGCTGGCTCTGCTGTTTTGTTTTCATCCCATAATGCTGCTTCCTGCGGGATATATCCTTTTTTGAGCCATTCGCTCAATTTGGTCAGACCTTGCTTCATGCCAGGATTGATGGACCCATACTCCAGCTTGCCATCTTCAGCCACATTCCATTGGAATGGCAGTGTTCCGTATGCACCGAAGATCCAGGATGGATCTCCCATCCATGTGTTCATGGATGTTTTGAAACCGATGCTTAGTGGAGTAACCTTGTCCGGAGCCAATCCATCCGGATTTTGGTTTTTGAACGCATCCATGACTGTTTCCAGTTCATCGATCGTTTTTGGTGCCTCCAGATTCAGCTTGTCCAGCCAGTCCTGGCGAATCCACAGCAGGTAATCATTGTTGTATGCATAGTCCAGTACGGGAATACCCATTCTTTTGCCATCACGGCTGTACTGGTTCCATACATTGGGGTCCTGATCCATCGCTTTTTTCCATGTGTCAGAAGCATATTTGTCGAACAGCGGACCCACTTCCTGATACATGCCGGAATCAATCAGATCCTGAGCAAGCAGGTTATCCCCAACCGTTACAATATCAGGCATTTCCTGACCGGAAGACATTGCAAGACGAAGCTTCGTTGCAAATGCTCCGTTTGTATCCGTTACAGACCACAATGATTTGATGTCGATACCAAATTGCTCTTTGGCCCACTTGGTTGCTACGTTATTTTCCATCGATTCGCCATTTTTGAATTTCAGCTCAGGGTCAATTCCCCATGCCGTTGTAAGGGTTACTGCCGGATCATATTTTTCTTTGTATTCGTTTTCAACAGCAGGTGTGCTTGATGATGCACTATCTCCGCCTCCATTGCCTCCTGAACAGCCTGCAAGAACGACAGTAAGACACAGCGTCGTAGCGAGAAGCGACAGTACTCTCTTTTTCGTGGATTTCGCTCTCAATGTTGTTCCCCCTTCAATCATTTTGGTTACCCTTTCATTATAGGCCTGCCGGGTCTTTCAGCCTATGTCACGAAAACAAGATTTCTGCACCTTTGGCAACCTATATGTTGGAATGATGTTGAAATTATGCCTGATCCCGATATTCATTCGGTGTCATTCCGTAATGCTTTTTGAACATTTTGCTGAAATATTGCGGATTCTGGTACCCTAACTCACTGGTAATCTCGTATATCTTTTTATTAGTATTTTTGAGCAAATACAATGCACGCTCCATCCGCATGCGAATCATATAATCGCCCAGCCCTTCACCTGTCTCGGCTTTGTAGATCTTGGACAAATACACGGGATGCAAATATACCTTGTCTGCGATCATCTTCACGGACAGATCCTGTCCTGCATCTCTTGTTACCATTTCCTGAACCTGCTTGATGACGTGTCTTCGACTCTGTACACCTTCCTGATCCGATAGCTCCTCCTGCAGCTTGGCAAGCATCTCCATCGCCCAGCGGCGAAGCTTGTCAGGCGATTGAATCAGTTGGTGTGCGAGCAGCAGGTCAAATCCCGCATGATCAATCTCATGCACGAGATGCCCCTGCTTATGCGCGATATACATAAAAGCATTCGTTACAGACAAATACATCTCATATACATGCTCTCTGGAGAGACATACGCGTTCCGCTGCATCAAATACAGCATTCAGTTTGCGCGCCGCAGCCTCCCACTGTTTGGTTTCAAGCAGCTGAGGCAGCACGGGTGGCTTATAGAGCTCTTCAAGCGCTTGCGCCGCATCGTTCTCCGGGCGTTTGGACAGCTCTTTATCCATATAAATGACCGTATTTTCCTCTGGACCCGACAATACAAGTGATCCCAGACCTTTACGATAAGCGGTCGTTAGATCGGCAAATGGAAACGGTGCGGTAACCACCATCGACAGATTTCCTTGCAGATAACGAATGACATGCTCGCGGAAAGTCCCAGCTGGCTGCTTCAGTTCATCCACGTTCGTCTGAACAAGCTCCGTCCATCCCTGACTTTGTATAATCATAACCAGACACTCATGAGGACCTCGCCCAAACCACACATTGAAATGGGGACCGAATACTTCCTCGGCGATATTGCCCACCGCAAACTCCATCAGATCCAGTGATTGCTGATCCATTGACGAGAACCGACCTGTAAGGCGAATGAGCATCATGACCGCCGGTTGATCCGGCTGAAGTACAATCTCATACTTCTCCAGCTGTTCACCGAGTGCTCGTGCTGTAATTTCGCGGCCCAGCAACAGATCGTGCATCAGATTTTCCCTTAAAATTTTATAATCTGACTTCCGGCTGTATAACAACCGATGGTATTTATCAAATTCATCCCAATCATCCCGAAGGGACGTGATGGCAGCGGAGACCGAAGCCATGAATTCCTCATCGTTCACCGGCTTGAGAATATAATCGGCAGCCTGCAGCTGAATCGCTTTCTTGGCATATTGAAAATCACTGTGCCCGGTCAGCAGGATGCAGCGGATATGTGCCCATCGACTGCTTACCTCCTCAATCAGCTCCAGTCCAGACATGCCTGGCATTCGAATATCGGTCACCACAAGATCCACGGCATTCTCTTCCAAAATCTGAAGCGCTTCCTTGCCAGATGCCGCACGGAAAACCGTTGTAACCCCGAGCTCTCCCCAGGGAATGGTTAATTCCAGACTTTCAGTCACATATGTTTCATCATCCACCAGTAAGATATCTATCAAGACACTCACTCCCTATCTACTTAATTATGCAAGGCATTCCATCGTTATCATGCTATAGTCATATGGCGTCTCTATTTCTATCCTTCTATTGAAGAAGATGTTCCTCGTCAACAGGCCAGAACAAGGTAACACGCAGCCCACCAAGCGTTGATTCCGTTACACTTAATCCCGCCTGCTCTCCATACCTGAGCTGAAGACGCTGGTTGACGTTCCATAGTCCACATCCCATCTCTTGATCCATACCACCTGTGAGTTTATGCAGAAGCATCTGCCTACCCAGTTCATCCATGCCTTGCCCGTCGTCATCCACGGTAAGAATCATCATGCCATCTCTCTGTTCCCCCGAAACCCGTATTTCTCCAGCTTCGGCATCGGCTTCAATTCCATGAATAACCGCATTCTCCACCAGAGGTTGTACGATTAGCGGAGGCACCTCCTGCCTCAGGATATCTTCCGGCAAGTTAATTTTGAAACGTATTCGGTCCATACGCATTTGCTGAATTTCCAGATAACAGGTGACGAATTCAATTTCCTCCGTAAGCGGCACGACATCACGCTCCTGCCTCGTCGTATACCGATAGTATCGGGACAGATTATGCGACATCGCAACTACTGCATCCACACGCTTCAACTTTGCCATGCTCGTAATAAACGAGAAACAATTATAGAAAAAGTGTGGATTAATCTGCGATTGCAGCTGTTTCAGCCGGGCTTCGCGCACATGAATCTGCTCCAGATACACGTGTTCAAACAGCTGCTGAATCTGCGCCACCATCGAGTTGAATCGTTCCGACAAAAAGCTGAACTCATTTCGTCCTTTCGGCGTGATTCGAACTGAATAATCCTCCTGCTTCAATCGTTGGAATCCACGAATCAACTGTTTGACGGGGACCTGAACCTGGACGTATAACAGATAGGCCACAGCAAAGCTCATCAAGAGCAGACAGATCATGGCCGAATAAAACAGTATGTTGGATTGATGAATCGGCTTCAGAATCGCCGATAGTGGCATGTAATCGACCAGATACCAGCCTGTCGTGCTGGACTTTACCGTATTCACCATGTACGGCTCGCCGTCAATGACGACTGTCCGGTTATCTACATCCTTAAGCTTAGCAATAGCCAGCTTGTCCATCAGCTGACCTGTCAGTGCACGATCTGAAGTTCGGTTATAGATAACCCCCGACTCTTCCCGGTAATAAAACGGATCATGGCGGCCATCGTCCTTAAATTTATCCAGCATATCGCGAATGTTGTCACTGTCGAATTCAAGCTTAATCACGGTCTGCGCATTAGCTGCCGGGTCGCTAATGCCGTATGGAGATACGGTGATCCAGCTAAAGATGAATTTTTCATCTTCCCCCTCCTGAATCTTTCGAACATTCCATCCAGATGACATGTTGCCTCGCAGTGTTTCCTGATCATAATAGCCAGCATCTCTTTCAGAGATGACCCTGCCCAGCGTCGGCGAATACAGATATAATTTTGTTGTCCAGTTCGATGAACTTTCCTGGATACTCAGCTTGTTCTGAATACGTTTAACCAGATTGATTGTATCCAGATCGAAATATTTACTATCGGCGTAGATCCGCCGGAAGCTCGCAATATCGGGGTCATGGATGAGCAGATTCGGCCACGAGGATAACAATTCGATGTGGGTATTCACTTGATTTTGAAAAAATTCAAGCTGGTTGCTGTTGGAACGATTGAGTTCATCCCGCAGAACTGCTGTTGTTTTATGGTTGGAATACCAGTACAGCAGTACGACTGGAACCAGCATAATTAGAATTAAAATGACCATTTTGGAAAATAGATTCGTCCGGTATGACATCTTCTTACCTCACCTTGCCTTCATTAGTCAGTGAATCTAATTTTAACGATGCAAGCGTTAAACATAAACTCTTTTTCTCGGCCAATCCCCTTCACAGCTTATCCGTTATTCCAAACCTACTCCCATAACAATCGACTCTCTATATATCGTAAGCGTTATCATATCCATGCATAAAGGTGACAAAGCCAACTTTTCTGCACTAATTGCAACTTCCACGCAAAAAAAGAGCCGACAACCGTCAGCTCCTTTCTAATGCAGCATATTGATTAATTTCTTCTAACTTGAAAGCTCTTCTTATGTATTCATTCTATCTTGCTAACGCAATATTCTTATGGAATATCGTAATCAAACACGGTGTTCTCTCCATCCACGGCGACATCTAGGACAATATCGGTTAACTTTCCTTTCACTTGCAGCGGGGAGTCAGCCAATCCGGAAAACGCCAGTCGACCCTTAAATGTTCCATGCGGCTCAATCTCTATATGCACAGGTTTTAGCTGAACCGATTGCAGGGATTCATAGAGCGGATCATCCTGGTGTTTGTAACTGCGGGCCAGGTCAGGCAAGAGCACAGCTGCGACAGGCTCTCTGGTGTAATTTTTGAGTGTCAGGTCACAATTTACCCGTGTGATCCCATTATCCAGTACATCAAAGGTACAGGAGCTATCATTTTGGACATAAGAAACACCATGGATACCGGAAGCTCCCCATTTGGCTACATACATCAATTTATCTGTCATGTAGGAATAACTGAGCACGATCGCAAGAACGATCAGCCAGAGCCGTTTGGCCAAAACCGGATATAAGGGCATGATTTCTTTGCGTGTAAGATAGTAGCTGCACACTAATATACCCATTCCAAAAAATAACGTGATATGCACACCACTTACGTAGGCAGTGGTGTAAGGCGACATTCCTATAGCAGACAACATCGTGTCCCCCACAGAAAAACCGAGGTGATGCTTAAACGTAAAGATGATGCCAAACAGCAATAACATCGCAGAGAACACAAGTCTGGTTCTCGACACACGAACACCCCCTAATCAACCACCTGATTATATCATATTTTTCCTTATTATGGTTTGTGACCCAAATAAAAAAAGACGCTTCGGTTTTTAACCGAAAACGTCTTTGATTTTGCAACTCAAATCTACTTCTTGGACAGGAATGCATCGAGCTGCTCTTGTTTGGCTGCAATGATTTTATCAATACCTGCAGCTTTCAGCTTCTCCAGATATTTCGGGATCATTTCATTCGGATCTACTGCACCCGAGGTCATGCCCGGTTTGAACTGTTTGTTCACGTTGTTGACCGCAGCAATTTCATTTTTGACCGATTGACTGTTGAAGGTAAAGCCCAGTGCAGGTGACTTGACGCCTTTGGCATTAAACTCCTTGAATTTTTCCCATTTCTGCGGATCTTCATTATCCCAGAGGTAGTTCAGGAACTGGTTGCCCAGCTGCCATTGTGCGCCCGGATTGTATGTTCGACTGTTGGCATCTACCCCTTGCGGGAGGGTAATAATGTTGTCCTGACCGTCTTTTTTCACATAATGTGTGCCTTCGATTCCGAAATTGAGCAGATTGTTAATCTCTTTGTCGGAATGCAGCAGATTAATGACTTGCATCGCCTTTTCCGGCTGCTCAGAGGAACGGGAGATCGCCAGCATGGCACCAGAAGCATCCCCGGTTGTAATCGTAGGCTGTGTCATCTCAATCTGGGTCAGTGGATATCCAACGTACCCTTCTTCTTCCTTATCCTTGCCCGGCTTCATCCCATCGGTCCAAAGGAAAGCCTTGCCTGCCTTCGCCTGATCTTTCGGGAACACATTGGAGGTCGCCGCATCACTGTTGATGTATCCAGCCTGATACCACTTGCGTGCAAGCTCAGCGGCCTCCTTGAATTCAGGGGTCTCCACTTCATTCAGTACCGTCGTTGTACCCGCTGTTTTGGAGATTACACCCGGAACGGATGCATCACCGAGATAATCCCAGTCCAGGTTCTCCAGCAGGCCGTTACCATTGGTATTGGACATATAAAACGGAGTAATACCCGGTTCGTTTTCCTTAATGGTTTTGAGCAGTGGCTCCAGATCAGCCCACGTTTTCACTGCGGTCAGATCCAGTTTGTATTTGTCAGCCAGATCTTTGCGTACAAGTACACCACGTGTTGCTGCCAATTCCTTGTTGGTAGGAACACCATAGTTTACGCCATCCACCTGGGAGCCTTCCAGAAAGGCGGGATCCAGATTTTTCTTGATATCCTGCCCATACTTATCAAGCAGCTCATTAAGCGGCAGGAAAGCACCTTTTGCCACATTAACGGTATAATTTTGCCAAGCCGCCGTGAAAATAATATCTGATTTTTCGCCGGAAGAGATCATCAGATTCAGCTTGTTATCCCACTGACCCCAGTCGATTGCATTGATCTTGAGTGTTGCCCCGATCTTGGGCTCCATCTTTTTGTTGATCTCGGCCTCGACCAGAGCCACATCTTTCTGTGGCGTTCCCGGATAATACAACGTCACTTCATAAGGCTTGCCCCCACTCTCCGCTGCACCGCCACCCTCTGCTGCCGGTGTTGTTCCGCCTTTGTCCGATGAGCACCCTGCCAGCACTAGGCTCAGCGCCATAACTGCTGCCGCGATACGCGGCCATACCTTAAACGTTCTAACCAAATGAACCCCTCCCGTCTTATGTTGGACCTTGCAACCGATTGCCCCAATTCGCCATGTTTCCAATCTGCCAAAGTCCGTCCCTTTGCCGGTCCTCCGGCGTGTCTGTACTCGCTGATTTTTGTATATGCCCTCTCAGGTCCATCTTCGTTATCTTCGCTATATATCCATTGCCCTCTCCGCTAACCGGCCGGAGTTACCCCTTCACTGCGCCCACCGTAAGGCCTTTGATGAAATAACGCTGGAAGAATGGATATGCCAGTACAATTGGACCAATACCGACAACAGCCATCGCCATTTGCAGTGTTTTATTCGGCAGATTCAGCAATCCGCCCTGTGACGAAATCTGTGAAGAGACATTGGAGTTGGATGTTAAATATTGAATATCGAGCAGCGTCCGGTACATGAGGTACTGAAGGCTGATCGTTCGGTTATCGGATATAAAAATCATGCTAAGATACCAGTCGTTCCAGTAATTCAATGTGCTGAACAGCGCAACGGTCGCCATCACCGGAAGGGAGAGCGGAAGCACGATACGTGTAAACGTTCTCAGTTCACCTGCTCCATCAATCCGTGCCGACTCAAGAATCGATACCGGAATGGAATTGGCGAAGAAGGTCCGCATGACCAGTACGAAGAACGGTGACAGCAGCAGCGGCATGATCAATGCCAGAATCGAGTTTTTCAAATCCAGTACGTTCACATAAACGAGATACCAAGGAACCAGCCCGCCATTAAACAGCATGGTGAAAAAGATGAAAAAGGCGAACCACCCGCGATACGGCAAATCCCTCCGGGAAAGCGGGTACGCGTACAATGCAGTCAACGCTACACTCGTTATCGTACCTATCACGGTTACGATAATTGAAATGCCATAGGAGTGGATGATCTGATCCATGTCTTTGAACAGAAACTCATAAGCAGTCAGGCTAAATTTCTCCGGAATCAGCTTATATCCGTTCGCAATAACCGTCGTCTCGTCCGAAAATGAGATCGCGAAGACAAGCAGGATCGGCACGATGCAGGCAATGGCATAGAAGATAAACATACCGTGTATGATAGACGCGGAACGCCGCGACACAGCTAATGGATCACGTGATTTCACAGCTGGCTTGCCTCCTCTCAAAATAATGCATTATCTTTGTCCATTCTCCTTACGATGGTATTGGATACAAGCACAAGTACAAATCCGACAACAGCCTGATACAGCCCGGCTGCCGAGGACATCCCGATATCTCCCCCGATGAGGAAGGTTCGATATACATACGTATCCAGAACATTCGTTACAGGGAACAATGCGCCCGATTCCAGTGGAACCTGATAGAACAGACTGAAATCCGCGTAGAAAATACGACCAATCTGCAGCAATGTCATAATGACAATCAGCGGGACGAGAAACGGAACGGTAATGAAGCGAATCTGATGCCACTTGCTCGCGCCATCCAGTACGGCCGCTTCATAATATTCCTCATCAATACCTACGACGGCTGCCAGATAAATGACGGCGTAATAACCGATATTCTTCCACGTATTCACCAGCGGCAAAATGTACGGCCAGTACTTGGGCTCTGAATACCAATCAATTGGTTGTCCGCCAAAGAGCTGTAGAATCGTCGAGTTCATGAAGCCCGAATCCTTGCCGAGAAAGGCGAGCACGAGATAACTGACTACGATCATCGACAGAAAATAAGGAAGCAGCATGAGTGACTGATACAATTTGGACATCGCCTTGTTCTTCACTTCATTCAGCAAAATGGCAAGCCCTACACCTACAAATAAATTCAGCGCAATAAATACGGTGTTATATGCGAGCGTATTACGTGTGATCTCCCAAGCATCGCTGGTAGAAAACAAAAACTTGAAATTATCCCAGCCGCTCCACGGGCTGCCCCAAATACCGTCGGCATAGTTTACATTTTTGAAGGCAATCAGAACGCCGAACATCGGCATATAGTTGTTCACCAGCAGAAACAGAATGCCTGGCAAAAACATGAGATACAAAACCTTGAATTTACCTAGATTGTACAGGACAGATTTTCGTTTTCGAACCGGTATATCCGGTATGTCCCTTCCATCCGATAGACGTGCTCCCTTACCCACCTGGGGTTGTGTCTTCATAACTTGTTCTCCCTCACTCCTCTTGAATTTCATCCTCAGGATGAAACACCGCTGTGTCTCCTGTGGTTCAAGTATAACGGCGGGGCGTTCACGTCCACTATCTGCTGTGGTGACCTGTTCACTTATCAAATTATGACTTTAAGGCACCAAAAAACAAAAGACGCAGCATGCTGCGTCAAATCTGTACCGTTCGGGACTGTTTGCGAAACTCCTGGGGTGTAATACCCGTGCACTTTTTAAACATCTTCGTAAAATGAGAGTAGTTGTAGTACCCCACCTTGCCTGCGATATCCGTCACCTTCACGGTAGATTGGGACAACAAGGTCTTCGCTTTGGCTACTCTGCGCTGGAGAATGAATTCGGAGAGCGACATGCCCTTTTCTTTACGAAACAAGCGGGACAGATAGGCTGGATTAAATCCGGCAAAGGACGCAAGTTCCTCTCGCATCAGCTCTTCACCAATATGATTTTCAATGTAGATGCACAACTGGTCCACAATAGTCATTGGACTGTGATCGTCCGGGTACAATACCGGGATAGCACGACTGATCAGGTCTGAAGTCCACTGCTTCAGCTGGGGCAATGAACGTGTCACAACGCTTTCTTCCGGCTCGCGTTCGCCAGGGTACAGGCTGCGTATGGATACATTTTTCTGATGGAGCAGCGGGTAGATCACATGCAGCATTGCATGATAATACAAGTGGAGAATTTCTGGTGACAGCCGCTCCTGGGCAGCCAGTAATTCAAAGATTTCATCGACACGCTCGCGCAGGTCATCAAACTTTCCCGTTTCGAACAGGATGGACAGCTCGGAAAACCACGGTATGGGCAGAAAGCGATCCTCCGTATCTCGTCCCACCTCGTCATAGATGAAGACCCCTTCAAGCTCGTTAATATTGCGACGCTCCATGTCCATCAGCTCATTCAGCATACCTTGAAGATCCGTAACAGCCACCGGAACTCCAACATAACAGGATAATCGGCAATAAAAATAATTACCGCACTCCTGAATATAGCTCTGACATCCTTGCGCCAATTCACTCGCCGTTGGTACAATGCCGTCCTGTTCGTATGCAAGCATAATATTCAGTCCACTGTGGTCCTGAAACACTTCGCCGGGTTTGTCACCAAGCAGCATTTCCTTGGCAGCATTGCGGAGCGCATATTCCAGCACCTCCTCATCACGTAGGTCGAAGTCTCGCACCCATTCTTCGACGGATATGACAATCGGCAGCACACGAGCTTGCGGATCAATCTCGGCTCCGTACACCTCGGACAGTTCCTGAAGCTTCTGATGAGTTAAGGTTACCCGTTGTGAGAGGGCATCTTTCCAGAAACGCTCGGTCAACAGCGGTTTATGAGTTTGCCAGCGTTTGTACACGGTCTCATATACTTCATTGGTGCGGGAACGCAGCTCCCCGTCCTTAATTTTGTCCATGGCCTGGTTCACAACCTTGAGCATCTGGTCTGCGGGAGCAGGCTTCAGCACATAATCGAAGCTGTTCAGCTTGATTGCGGTTTGGGCATAATCGAACAGGGCGTGCCCCGTAAGAAAAATAGTTAACAGCCCGGGATCATGCTTTAACACCCAACTCTGCAGATCCAGTCCCGTCTCACCCGGCATCTCAATATCACAGATCATAATATCGATAGGATGGGTTTTTATCAGCAATCTCGCTTCTTCGGCATCCCCAGCACTGAACACCTGGTCAATTCCGGCCAGGCTCCAGTCCACCCCTTCCACCATCGCTTGCAGGGCATACACTTCATCATCCACGATCAACAGGTTCCGCATAGGCTCTCCCTTCTTCCTCTTCCGTCTGGGCGGGCATATGAATAACGACTGCTGCCCCTCCTTCAGTCTGATTCCTGAATTGCAATCCGGCATGTTCGCCGTATTTCACTAACAGCCGATGGATAACGTTCCAGATGCCAATGTGCTGCCCACCCGGAGCTTCAACATATTGCCCCTGCTGCAGTCGCTCCAGTATTTCTTGTTCAAAGCCAACACCGTTATCCGTAATGGAAAGTTGAAGTACCGAATCAATTTCATTTTCGATATGTGAATCAGACCCAGATAACGTTTTCGTTTTCCGGGCAGTTATGCGTATAACAAAAGGCTCTGTGCGCCGCTGAAAGCCATGAATGATGGCATTCTCCACAAAAGGCTGAATCGTTAAGGGCGGCAGCACATAATGCCCGAGGTCCGGGCCAACATCCAGAGCAAACTCTAGCTTGTTTGGAAACCGCAGCTTCTGGATCTCCAAATAATGACTGATATGTTCCAGTTCTTCATCCAATCGAATGACACGTTTGCCTGCACGCAGGCTGAACCGGAAATAATCCGCTAGGTGACCAGCCATCTGCTGTACAAGCTCATGCTTTTGCAACGAAGCCAGGCTATGAATGATATTCAAGGAATTCAGATAAAAGTGAGGATTGATCTGCATCTGCAATTGTTTGAACTCTGCTTCCCTCGTCCGCAATTGCTCCTCATACACATCAATCTTCAGATGCTGGATCTCACTTGTCATCTGATTGAAGCTGTGCGTGACAAACTCCAGTTCAGATGAAGCCGGCGTCTCCAGCCTAACATCAAGCTCCCCTCGGCTAACCCTTCTCATTCCGCGTATGAGCACATTCATTGGACGGAACAAAAGCTGCCTGAGAAAAATCATCGCTGTAATCAGGATGACCGCTGCACCAATCGGAAGCAGGCGAATGATCTGCTGAAAAAATGGCAGGTTTCGCATCATGTCCTCCTCGGGCAGCAGGACAATATAATTCATCTCGGACATGGCTGAGGGAATTCCAAGCATCAGGTACTGACGTGCACTGCCAGTGGATGTCACTTCAGATATCACCTGGTAGGGATTATTTAACCCAGTGATATGGGCAGCGGCCAGCTTGATTTGTGCCGAGTTCAGGGCTGAATCAGACAAGGCCCCACCATCCGCTCCTACGATGACGGCTCCTCCCCGGTTACCGGATTCCGTAAATTGCTCGGGATGATTCAGTGCATTCATGTCTACAAGCGCTCCTGCATAGAATTGAGCGTTGATCCGTACTGTTTTGACCAAGGCATTCCATGTGCCACCCCGAACGATGCTCCACTCCGGCTTCTGGATTTCCCCCTCCAGTTGCTGCATCTGAACCGGCATACTCTCCTGCACAATCGACATTTTGACATCATAATTGCCTGAGGTAGCGAGCAGCAGATCATCATTTACGGCATCGTACAGAAAAAATGAATCGATCAGATTATAAAATCCGATATCGGTCATGAATTTGTTCATAATGCGCTGCTTCGCAATAATATAATCGCCACTGCCGTATTTGAGAAAAAACAGGGAAATAATATCCGGGTCTCGTTCGCCCAGACTGTATAAATAACGATTGGTCTCCTGCAGCACGCGCTCGTTCTGCTCCACACTCTTCGCCAGATGATTCATATTGGTGAGAGACACTTGATCACGTACCACTTTCATGGCGTATACGTTGTTGTAATAAAGCAGCATGAATAGTGGCAGCATGATCAATGTCAGACCCACAATAAACTTAAAGCGCAGTGAACGGATAAAATTCATGAATTCCCGCCCTTTTGTCTAATCTGATTTAATGTTCTTTTACACATTTTTTTGTAAACGCTATTAAGTTCAAAAAAACTGCTGTTTTCTGCTATCTACTTCTGCATCTCTTCCATCTTCTTCCTTATAATGGCATGTTTATTGTAGTCATACTTGGTTGCGTCTGTCTATGTAGTTCCGTGACCTGTCAATATCACTTCTGGTGACTTGCACTTGGCTTACAGTACGTGTACAAGGCTCCATGCTCTAATAAGTTCTCCATCTGTAAAAAAAATCCTGCTCCCTACTCCACGAACGCCCGGTGATGACATGCATACGATATATCACTCCTTAGGTTGACACCAAGGATGAAAGGAGGCATGTCCGATGAATATTCAACTCGTCCCATTGCATTATGTATATCTGGCTTTTATCGTCTTGATTATCGCCGTCATGGTTCGTCGTAGAGATACAACGATTATTTGTGTCGCGGGTATTATGACCATTGGATTTCTGGCGACTGAAACATTAAGCGGATCGGTATCCGGAATCTTCAGCAGTTTTATCTACGCAGCCAAGGAGCTGCTCGGCACTATTTTTATCATTTCAATCATTGTTGCGATGAGCCGAGTGTTAATCAGGACGGGAATCAATGAAGTTATGGTGAAGCCGCTCACCCGGTTCATCCATTCTCCACAGATCGCGTACTGGGGAATCGGATTCATTATGATGATTGTATCGCTGTTCTTCTGGCCTTCACCTGCCGTTGCTCTGGTTGGGGCTGTACTTCTTCCAGTAGCGGTACGAGTCGGACTTCCACCTATCGGCGCCGCCATTGCCATGAATCTATTTGGGCATGGAATCGCCTTATCAGGGGATTACATTATTCAAGGTGCACCCAAACTGACGGCTGATGCAGCAGGACTTCCAGTTACCTCCGTCATGACTGCAAGTATCCCGCTTGTCATAGTGATGGGAACGGTGTCTACCGTAACGGCATTCTGGATGCTGCGCAAGGAGATGAAGTCAGGCTCTACCTTTAAACTTAGTGATCCAGTCTTGGGTGAAGCAGCAGCTGCCCTTCCACCTTCATTAGATTCTGCGCCCATTTCCGGGGGGCCTTCCGTTCAACATCAACCCATGCCGCGCCGTCTGCAAAAGACATTCGCTCTGATCATCCCGTTGTTATTCGCTGCGGATGTCATTCTGATGTTTTTACTTCAACTTCAAGGCGGGGATGCCACAGCATTAATTGGTGGAACAGCTGTGCTCATTCTGATCGCCGTCTCCCTTGCCGCGCATCGTCATACAGGTCCGGAAGAAACAACAAACTATTTAATTGAAGGATTCCAGTTCGGATTTAAGGTGTTTGGTCCAGTCATACCGATTGCCGCTTTCTTTTATCTTGGGGATGCAGCGATCACAGAGTTGTTCAACAACCCGCTGCCTGCTGGTTCACACGGTATTGTTAATGATTTGGGGGTAGCTCTTGCGAGTCTAGTGCCACTGAATAATACGGTAGGCGCTATTACGATGACGGTGACCGGAGCGGTCACGGGAATGGATGGTTCAGGGTTCTCAGGGATATCCCTGGTCGGCTCCATTGCGTCTATGTTTGCAGGTTCGGCAGATTCCGCACCTGTACTGACGGCACTGGGTCAGGTCGCCGCCATATGGGTAGGCGGTGGGACCTTGATTCCATGGGCCTTGATTCCAGCTGCTGCCATCTGCGGGGTCAGTCCATTTGAACTGGCACGCCGCAATCTGAAACCAGTATTGCTGGGATTAACAGTGACTACAATTGTGGCTATCTTTCTGATCTGATCGCGGAAACCATGCTATTCGAACTGAAAGGACGTACGCAGGCGAGCCCAGGACCAAAGCTCATCCTTACTCATTCCGGCCAGATGTAGCATCTCCTCATAGGGGTCTCCCTGAAGTCCCAGTACTGCAGCGAATGCAGGCTCCGTCTTCAAGCCTCCCAGCTTAAGTTTGCGAATCTCCCGATGTCCTGCTGCGCCCCAAAGTTGCAACAATTCCCACTCTACCTGCATGTGAAGATAGGCATTCTGACTGCGTACAGATACCGACTGAGCGAAAATCTCTATAGGCCAGTTTCCAATATCCACACAACAGGTCACATAAGGACGCTGGCCTGCACGGCCGTCCCCCCGATCACATCGGAAACCTTGCATTCCCCCCAGTTGACGGTGCAATAGGGCTTCAAACGCTCCCAAATCCGCTGCCTCACATAATAGATCAAGATCACTTCCGGGGATATCAATATCAATCGGCACTGTTCCAGCCGGGTAAGGCTGGTAAGCACCCAATATGCTTAATAATCCGCTAGATTGCAGCACCTCATAAGCATCCTGCTGACGCTCGTTACCCGAGGCCAGATGTGCCATAACATCCGCAGTTGTAATCATGTTACAACCTCGGGCACCGGCTCATTCCGACGCTCCCGTAAAGACTTGTTTCACACGGCCCACCTGTCCATTAGTCAAACGCACTTTAATTCCATGCGGATGTGTGGGCGATTTGGTTAATAAATCCTTCACGATCCCACGTGTCAGCTTGCCTGTAGGCTGATCTTGCTTGAGCACAATATCCACTTCAAGACCCGGTTTGATATTTACTCGTTGTTGTCCGTTCATGGGTTTCCCTCTCTTCTTCAACGTATTCCATGTCATGCAGCCATAATTCACAAAGCTTCATCTATTGTAGACGTTTTGGATTGAAAACGAAAGCCATGTCCAACGTTCAAAAACTGAACTAAGTGGTCATTCTCGCTTTGAAGAGGGATCAGAGGATTTGCTTTTCATCCTCTTCAGAGCTAATCGATACACTTCATCTGCACTCTCTTCAGCTTTATTCGTATCCGTTAACACCGCTTTCTCATCTACTTCAGCAGGTTTCCGGAAATGAAGCAATGCTTGGCGGTAAGCTTGATCACCGTCTGTCGTCTGCGTCTCTCTTATATGAGGTGAAGGAGGCACCTCCAACGTGGAATCCATCTGGTGAATCTCCGTTTGTCTGCGCTCCGCATGTTCTAAAACCTCTGTATGCTCGGCCTGTTCGCTAATTCGATCTTCCTTCCGGGCATGATCTTCTTCATGGAGCAGGACAGGCCCTTCTTCCACCTCTGCTATTTTGGAAGCTCGTGCTTCTGCAGCCTTGCGGGACGATCTGGAGTTATAAATCATCAGAAACACAACCCCAATAACAACGATTACCGCCAAAATGATCAACATGTGTGCATCCTCCCTTATCATCCGCCTGTAGGCAACCTTAATCAATATATTGGTGCCCTATTCTGCGAATAATATTTCACCTTGTTTCGTATAGAGCGACAAAGTAGCGGGAATGCTCCAAACAGGATTGTCAACAGAAGACTTTCAGAACCGATTAAAGAGAAGATTCAAAGAAAACCGAATTGAGGAGGAATGATCAGCATGAATTCACGTGCCATTTTGATCAATATCATCGTTATATTGGTGATTTTGGGAGCCGGGGCGGCCGGGATCTACTATTACAACCAATCCACAAGTTATGTTAAAACCGATAATGCGCTAGTAACCGGGCAGCCTATCTCCGTGGCTTCCGCAGTAAGTGGTGAGCTTCGATCCTGGAAAGGCAAGGTAGGTACAACATTTAATGCAGGCGATACCGTCGCCACTGTCTCCGCTGCGGGCAAATCAACATCCGTGACGATGCCTGTTGATGGCACCATTGTACAACAAACCGCTGTCGAAAATTCGCTCGTATCTGCAGGTACGCCCCTCGCACGGGCCTATGATTTCAATAATTTGTACGTGACAGCCAATGTCGACGAGACCGCGATTGATAAGATTAAAACAGGTCAGATCGTAGATGTGTATGTCGACGCTTTTCCGGACACCACTTTGACGGGCAAAGTAGACCAGATCGGACTTGCCACTGCATCCTCCTTTTCGCTATTGCCTTCGTCCAATACGAATGCAAATTACACCAAAGTAACACAAGTCATCCCGATCATCGTTACGATCGAAGGATATAAAGGACTGGGTGTGGTTCCCGGCATGAGCGCTACCGTGCGCGTTCATATCTAAGGCTGCTGATGGAAAATCAAGTGCCACTTGGGAAAACCATCGCTGTCCTGCTGCTCGGCGCATTTATCGCCATTCTGAATCAGACTTTGCTCAATGTAGCCATCCCCCATCTGATGAATGACTTTAACGTCTCGGCAACGACCGTGCAGTGGCTGTCTACAGCCTACTTACTGGTGAACGGGGTACTCATTCCGATTACCGCCTACTTGATCGAGTCGTTCGGCACCCGCAAATTATTCGTGACCGCGATGCTGTTATTTACGCTGGGTTCGTTGATCTGTGCCATCAGTCCTGGATTTACGGTCATGCTCATCGGTCGTATCGTACAAGCCAGTGGGGCCGGGATTATTATGCCTTTGGTTATGAATGTGTTTCTGACTGTTTTCCCTCCAGAGAAACGGGGAACGGCCATGGGCACGATGGGTATTGCCATGATGTTTGCTCCAGCCATTGGTCCAACCTTATCTGGATGGATCGTGGAACATTATACATGGCGGATTCTGTTCTATATGGTCATTCCGCTCGCCTTGCTTGATATTTTGTTTGCCTTCATCTGGCTAAAAAATGTGTCCAAGCTTACTTCACCGAAATTTGACGGGTTTGGCGCGTTATTCTCCACGATTGGTTTCGGCTTTCTTCTCTATGGATTCAGCTCTGCCGGAGATAAAGGCTGGACCAGCGCAACAGTGCTGTTGACTTTGATTATCGGTGTGCTCTTCATCGTTTTCTTTGTCCTCAGAGAGACGGCCATGAAGAACCCTTTGCTGGAATTTCGTGTATTCAAATACGATATCTTCACCATCTCGACGCTGGTCAGTGCAACGATTAACATGGCACTCTTTGGCGGAATGCTGCTGTTACCGATCTATCTGCAAAATATAAGGGGATTCTCTCCCCTGCAATCCGGTTTGTTGCTCCTGCCAGGCGCATTGCTAATGGGCGTCATGTCTCCTATCTCAGGCGCCCTGTTTGACCGGATCGGCTCTCGCCCCCTCGCCATTGTCGGTTTGATCATTACCGCCATCTCTACCTTTGAGTTTAGCAAGTTGACGGGGGAGACACCCTACGGTCACATTATGATGCTATACACATTCCGTAGTTTCGGGATGTCCATGCTTATGATGTCTGTCCAGACAGAGGGGTTAAACCAATTACCGCCTCATCTCACAAGTCATGGGACGGCCATGTCCAATACGGTCAGGCAGGTGGCAGGCTCAATCGGGACGGCTTTGCTTATCACCGTGATGGCGACACGTGCAGGCATTCATTTGGCGGATTACAGCAACACGGTCACCACAACCAATGTAGCATTGACCGAACAAGTCGGCATGCTCGGTACGCAGATGGCTACTGCGGCTGGAATGCCTCCTGAGCAAGGTGCCAGTCTCGCATTACAGCAGCTCTATGGTATTGCTGTTCAGACGTCAACGATTGAAGGCATTAATGATGCTTTCATTGTAGCAACCTGGATTTCGATCATTGGTCTGTTTCTATCGCTGTTCCTGCGACGGGCGCGCTCCCGTCCTCGTAAAGTCAAGCCTGAGCGCTGAATTTCACTGGCAACCCAATACCCTATGTACCCCAAAAAATCTGGTGATAACAGTGATCGGAAGGTTGTTCTGTCATCGGAGTGGCAAGGGTAAATATTCTTTAGTTCAATTTATATATTGAAACGATAAAAAAACCGCAGTCTCTTCATCGGAGACCTGCGGTTTTTGGCTTGAACTATGGATGCTGAGGTA
>NZ_AWUK01000011.1 GCF_000499205.1 Paenibacillus sp. MAEPY2 | reverse complement strand
GTCATGAAAGAAAAAACCTCTTCCAGATGTGTATTCATCCGATGATCTATAGCTGTCGCTACAAACTTCCCCTCTACCGTCAATCTCAGAATGTATACTCTCCGATCTTCAGGATGAGGTGTTTTTAAGACCAGGTTTTTCTTAATCAACGTCTGTATTTGACGACTAAAGGTTGTAATATCCATGGCTAGCGTTTCGGCAATTTGTTGCATGGATGGCTCATGTTGATGGTCAATTTCATATAGGATATGACTTTGGATTAAAGATATTTCCTGCTCTCCAACCGTGCAACAATTTTTATCCAGCAAGCCGAAGCGACGTACCATGATCTGTAATAACTCTCTTGGGTTTTCGTTATCCGGCAAGATGATCACCTCTTGCTACCTAATATAATCATAATATTTGTATATTGCAACTATTTTAAATTATTCTGCTTTTCTAAATTGTTTTGGATATGCTTAACGACATACTCAGCATCAGGCCCCACACCCCGAAGAGTTGCTGATGCAAAGGAGAAGCTGTCCAGATAAACCTACTCTTTTCAAATGGGATTAAAGTCCAGTGGAAGTACTTCCGAGCGTTGATCTGTTCTCTTGCTCATAATCCAGACTTTAGCCTGTTGGTCGCTCAAAAAAGACCCACTATCCACACTTAGATATTTTTCTAATCGGAAATGGGTACAAGTTCTTGTCCTTGGCTAGGGACAAAAACTTGTACCGATTAAATAAAAAAGCCGCTAAATAGCGACTTCAATGGGACCATGTTCTTGTCCCTCGACATTTTTTTCATGTTAATAATGTCAGAACCCCCATTAATTAAATGTTTACATAGATCATATCATCAACTCTTCGTCTATCGGATATTCCCATAGTCCCAGTTTTCCCTTCACTGGAATATAGGGCTTCAGCAGACGGAAACCCGCTATTTCCCACGCAAAATAACCTGGACTGTAATCGCCTAACAGGAAGTCCTCACCCGACACAACCTTCCCGCAATCCAGAATGGCTGACGTATGATTAGCGTCGATGACTTGATAACAATTTGAAAGCTCGCAAGTTGCAAGGATAACCCCCGTAGGGAGGTTTTGTTCCGTATAGCCATTCTTGGTGAGTAAAGAACGTATGGGTTCATATTTGCAGGCCTGCTTATCGACTTTCTGGCTTGCATGAATGGCCAACGGACCGCGATACCGGGTCTTCCAGGATCTTGTTTCATAGAGAGTCTCGCCTTGGACAAGCAGAGTCGCCCATGGTTGAATCATAGATAATACTTTCATTCCTCTAAGCTCCATTTCTGTTCATAATGAATTACTATTCCCCAAACATTCTCGAGACTTTCCATACCCGCATGATGCGACTCTAGTGTAATTCTTGCTTTGACCACCGAATTCCATCCTCACAGGCCACCCTGTTCTTCAGAGCACAACGGATCAACCAAGGGTTGTTAACCAGTTGCTCAATCAGCAGATAATAGTCAGATGCCATGAGTTGGATCGCCTCGTACCATCTCCTTGTCTCTACCGCCTTAGACCCATGTGTAATACTGCCATCCTGAAGCTTATTACCGTACTTACCAAGGTTTTAATTTTATAATTTAGATATACATCTATTCGGTAATAGGAACATGTTCTTGTCAATTCCGGCAATCGGTACAAGTTCTTGTCCTTGGCTCGGGACACGAACTTGTACCGATAAAATAAAAAAAGCCGCTTAAATAGCGACTTCAATGGGAATATGTTCTTGTCCCTCGACATCCGGCATCCCCGTCGAGGAATAAAATTAGCGAGGGACGCTATTCTGCCCGTTAGTTAAACAAAGGCAGCCGATCGCGTTGGTCGGCTGCTCCTTGGTTTATAAAGCTATCGTTTCCCGTTAGCTTAACCATAATTCTGACAAACGGTTTATATTTTATTCAAAAATATCTGTTACTGCACCCCTCGATGCAGAGGAAACTAGTCTTGCATATTTGGCTAATACGCCCGAACTTACTTTGAGAGGAGGTTGTACCCATGCTTGCGCCCGACCAGCCAACTCCTCTTCTGTCACTTGAAACATTATCTCCTGTTTTTCGCTGTCAATGGTGATTATATCCCCATTCCTCAGCAGTGAGATCGGTCCACCTACCTGTGCTTCGGGTGACACATGGCCGACTACGAATCCATGCGAGCCACCCGAGAACCTACCATCCGTTATAAGGGCAACTTCCCCGCCAAGACCCTTACCTACAATTAATGCGGTAACGGATAGCATCTCCGGCATACCCGGTCCGCCCTTTGGGCCGCAATAGCGTATGACCAATACATCTCCTTGTTGAATTTCATTTTTCATAATAGCTTTTGTCGCGTCCTCTTCGCTGTCATACACCTTTGCCGGACCGGAAAACTGCTGCTTCTTCATACCTGACATTTTGGCAACGGCGCCTTCAGGAGCGAGGTTACCTCTAAGCACAACCAATGGTCCATTCGGCTTTAGTGGCTTATCCAATGGGCGAATAATCTCTTGGCCATTTTGAAGCGGAGTTGCTTTGGCTAGGTTCTCTGCCAAGGTTTTTCCGGTGACTGTAAGACAATCACCATGAAGAAGTCCCTCAGCGAGCAATAACTTCATAACCCCCGGAATGCCGCCAATTTCATTCAAATCCTGCATGACATATTGGCCGCTTGGCTTAAGATCTGCCAAATGAGGAACACGCAAGCGGATTCGCTCAAAATCGTCTAATGTTAAATCAACTTCTACCGAATGGGCAATGGCCAGCAAATGAAGAAACGCGTTTGTTGAACCACCCAAAGCCATTACAACCGTAATCGCATTCTCAAAAGCCTTCTTCGTCATAATGTCTCTTGGGTAGATTTCCTGTTCAAGTAGTGAAATGACCTGTTTACCTGCTGCTGCACATTCAGCTGCTTTATCAGTTGAAATGGCTGGCGTAGAAGAGGAACCGGGTAAGCACATGCCCATTGCTTCTGCCGCTGCGGCCATAGTATTGGCGGTATACATACCACCACAAGACCCCGGACCCGGGCAGACGCTGCATTCTACTTTATGAAGTTGTTCATCCGTCATTTTTCCATCATGATATTGGCCGACTGCTTCGAAAGCCGAAACGATATCAACATTTTTGCCGTCGAGATTGCCAGGTTGAATCGTTCCGCCATATACGTAAACGGAAGGAATATTCAACCGTCCGATAGCCATCAAACATGCAGGGGTATTCTTATCACACCCACCTATCGCTACAATACCATCAAAACGCTCGGCCCCAGCTACAATTTCAATAGAATCAGCAATGGCTTCCCTGCTTGGCAGCGAGAACAACATGCCTCCATGACCCATCGAAATGCCGTCTGAAACTGTAATCGTATTAAAAATTAGTGGAGCGCCGCCATGGTTACGTACCCCTTGCTTGGCTTGAATAGCTAGTTCATTTATGTGCATATTGCACGGGGTTACCTCACTCCAAGTACTTGCTACGCCAATCATTGGCTTTTTGAAATCATCATCAGTAAAACCAACTGCACGCAGCATCGCCCTGTTCGGTACCCGGTTTGCGCCTTCACTGATTACCTTGCTTCGAATACGGAGATCTTTTCCATTCGCCATTTTCCCTTGCCCCTCTCAGTTTAAAGTATTCCTTGCAGCTCCTGCATCGGACGGATGAAATTTTGTTTCATCAATGCCTGAGCACAATCACTATCCTTCCTCTCGAAAGCTTTAATAATCGAAGCATGCTCATCGACAGAAGCTTGTGTAGCAGTAATAGGCTGCTTTAAGAACACGTATTTAAATCGCCGAATGTGAATCTGAAGCGATGCGCTGAATGAAGTCACATAAGGATTATCTGAATACTCCACGATAAGGTTATGAAATTGTTCATCCGTCTCCATTGCCTGGTAAGCTTGACCACTCTTAATGGCACTTGCAAATTCTAGATTAATTAATCTCAGTTGCTCAATCTGCTCTGGAACAATAATCTTTGCGGTAACCTCAGCTGCTAATGCTTGAAGAGCAGCCATAGTTGAATACATTTTAAAAATATCGTCTTTCTCGATTTCCGTTACTTTTGTTTCTTTTCCAGGATGCGTGGAAACGAGACCTTGTACTTCGAGTAACTGAAATGCTTCCCGAATAGGTGTCCGGCTAACTCCCAGCGAATCCGCCAATTCAGCGTCGATAAGCTTTTCACCTGGCTGCAGCGTACCATCGATAATCCATCTTTGAATCTGGGAGAAGGTTCTTTCTTTTGCGGACATTCGCGCAGGCGAGGCAAAATTTTTAGGTATTGGCATTGTTATCATCCTTACTTTTTTCGTTTTCCTATATGCAATATATCGCATACATATATTGAATGCAACGGATTATATCAAAATTAAATTTTTTCTCAAAAAATATATCTCTTCTGCCCGTTAGCTTAATGAATTAACGGGTAAGATCAATTAGATACATGTATAACCGGTATTATCTTGCTCAATAAGGTAATCGGTACAAGTTCTTGTCCCTCGGCAATTTCCCCTTTTCATTCTCAATTTATCCTGCTTGCCTTTATACAACAAAAAAACCGTTGATCTTTTCAGATTAACGGATTCAAGAATTAAATTTTTTACATATGTCTCGACTGTTTTTTTGGAGCATCTTATGCTTATTACATGGGATTGTTCATGATAAGCATCGCAACTTTTTGTGGTGTGTAAGATAATCGGTAATCGGACTATGTTTTTGTCCATCGGCAATCGGTACAAGTTCTTGTCCTTGGCTCGGGACAAGAACTTGTACCGATAAAACAAAAAAGCCGTTAATCATCATATCACAGATTAACGGCTCTATTGCTCCTTATTCGCCAGCACATCCACAAGTTTAACCGCATGAGTATGACCATTCTCTTTCGGTGAGAAAGGTTCCTACAGCTTAAGCTTATCGGTACATGATTTCCCCATAGGTTCCAACAAAGATAAATTTCCCGTACATCTTAATACCGTCCTTCATCATCTCGGTACCGAATACCTGCACCCCAGGATGTTTTTCCGGCATTGCGACCTTCTTCCACTGGATGCCATCCTTAGATACAAAATACTGATCAGAAGAAACATATTCCCCGCCGGTTTCGCTATAGGTGTGATTCATGGCGAAGAAGGATCCGTCGAATGAGGTCAGAAAATTAAAACCAGAAGTATGATCTATTAAGTTTGTAGTTTTCTTCATCCAATTCAGGCCATCTTTCGATACCCACACCTTTCCAGCTACATAAGGGTCAATTGCCACATAAGCGGTACCTGACCAAGCCAGATAAGACTCATTCAAATCCAGGATCTTCACCAGGTTCCAATGAACGCCATCCGTTGTCTGCATAAGCTTCGTCGTACCAATTCCGGTATTAAAGTTATGAACACGGAAGGACGCTAGCAGTTTTTTTCCATCCCATACCATTGAAGTCAGCCAATCTTTGCTTACACTGGCGATACGCGTCCAATTCACTCCATCTTTGGATGTATACGTTCCGTAGACCTGATCAGAAGCTACAAAGAACGACCCAGCCCAAATAATGTTCGTTAAATCCCCAAGCTGATCTTTGAAAGATACTTTGGCCTGTTTCCAGCTTGAACCATCCGTGGAATAATAGACCCCGCCGTTGCCGACGGCTACGAATTTATTTGCACCCCAAGCTACATCAAACAGGCTGGCTCTACCAAACTTCTCTCTATAAGAAAAAGGATTGCTGGTTCTCCAGGTTTTCCCGTCATCCGTATAAACGACACTTCCGTACTTGCCTACAGCTACTGTTCTCTTTCCATTTGTGGCAAGGGCATTAAAATCACCGCTTGTCGCCGTTCCGATCAATCGGTAACTCCAGGTTGAACCGTCTTTTGTATATATCGAGTAAGTTCCATCCGGGGAATTCTGCTTATCATTAGAACCGATACCGGCAAATCCGTCCTTAACCGGATACATGGTATAAATATTCGTTTGAAGATAAGACAGGTTTATCTTCTTCCAAGTAACCCCGTCTTTCGATGAATAGGCGATATTGGAGTTCGCCCCCCCATCCAAGTTCGATGAACCGGTCACAATGTAAGTGTTATTGCCGTATAGGACCGTCTTGAGTTGAACGCCGTTGGGCGATTTACTCTGCTTCTTCCAGTTTACTCCGTCTGTAGAGGTGTATATCCCGTTGCCAACTCCGATATACTGCTTGCCGGACCAGATAAAATCTCGAATCGCCGCGGAAGCATTATAGGTTTTGGCGGACCATGTAACACCATCCTTGGAAACAAGCACATATTTGTTATCATAGCTGCTTACAAAGAAAGTATTATTGACCGCGTGCAGCCCGTTCGATCCCCTTTGACTTTTTAAGGTGTACGAAGTGGCCCAGTTGGTGCCATCTTTAGAAGTAAAGACATGCTTGGTGCCTAAAGCAACAAAACCGTTCCCCCCCCACTTCAATTGTTCTATTGTTTCACCCGGGGCAAAGTCAACCTTAGTCCAAGAAAGACCGTCCTGAGAGATAAATGCTTCGGATGGCTGTTTGTAAATGTCCATATCATACGTTGTATTTGTACCAAACATGACATACCTTTTTCCATCCCATGCGATTGCGGTCAGATGGTAATTACCGAACTTGGATAATGCTCTCCAGCTTACTCCGTCTTTAGACTTTATTACGGTTCCGTAAGGGCCTACTGCTAAGTACTCATTATTTTTGCCCTGGGTTAATGCATAAGGGGCATTGGAGCTGAAAGTAAAGTCTTCTGTCCATCCGTCGCCGATTGAATGTGGGGATTCTTGAAGTGTGATGGAGTCAATCTCCTTGTATTCCTCAAGCGCCATAGCCTTAGTATTAAACCCCAGCACCGACAACACCAATGTCAGACAAAGAATCCCTGCAATTAATCTACTTCTTCTCATATTACCCTCCTGATGTTAGATTCCTGCTGTTTCAAGCTAATTACTTCAACCTTTTCTTAAAGCTCTATATTAAGGAAGAGTAATTTTATGTTTTGAAAATATCCCCACGGCTTCTTTCCAGGTCATTTGAATGTTGCCATTACTGAACGGCAGCTTAACGTCGTAAATAGTCTTATTACCGAGTTGCTCTTCCCGGTCGTTTTCTTGGAAATAGGTCATATCACCTTTAAAGCTTAAAGTTCCTGTTGCCACACCGTTAAGGATTTTACCGTTAAACTGGAATTCTTTTGACTTATAAACAAGGCTATCTTTATAACTCCATCTCAAGGTAGCGTACACGGTTGTGTCGATGCTTGGAAGCTTATATTCCCTAACCCAAACTCTTCTGTAGACTCTGCCGTTCCCCTCAAATTCCCCTTCACCACCCGGCGACTTGTTTCCTCCATCCATATCTTCGCTGTCTGACAACACATACTGTTTATAGCTGTAAAAAATGAGTTCTCTGTTGTCCTCTTGTCCATTCGTTACAACCAGCACGTTTGCAAACTTTTTAGACGCTTGGTTTACTGCAAACCAAAGTTCATCTATAGATTCTGAGGGCATCATAAAAACCCCGTTGATTTTCTCCATCGGCTTTAGTCCATCGAAGGGGATTTCTTCTTCGGCAAAACTCGAGCTAGCCGGATTATAATGCGTAAAGCCCTCTTGATCTCCAGCTCTAAATGTGTTCGTTTCCTCCATATTTATTGTAGTTACGGTGCCATCACTATTTTCCTTGTAGATGATTCCAAATGCTGAGCAGATCTCCTGAATCGGATAATAGTAAATGTTGTTCATCTTAACTGGTTGTGTTTCGAAATGAATGGGCTTGTTATCAAGCTTAATAACCGGTGCATCATTAGATGCGTTATGACTAACCTTATAAGTAAGGTTAGATAAAGGGATGTCTGGCAGCTCACTGGCATTGGAACTCAGTGTTGGCCTTGGAAGCAACGATTCCTCTGCCCCGAAATCAGACAGGTTCTTGATAAATTGCACGGCCTCAGCCCGTGAAAGTGTTTTCGAACCGTTAAATCCGGCAATTGTCGGATGGTCGTCCGTCCCTTTAGCGAGGCCCTTACTGTACATATAACGAATGGAATCGTCCCCATCATAGTGCACACCTTGCGTCGAAGCGATCAGCTCCGCAACGCGAAGACGGCTGATCGGGCTGTTATGCTCTTCCGTGTCCGACAGATCGACAGGATAATTCAAGGACAAAGCGAGCTCATAGTAGGGTTCTGACCAACTTATAATACCTTTCCGGACATCCGGCCTAAAGTTACGAATGAGCATGGAAAGTAACTCAGCCTCTGTCACCGCGTTATTAGGTTTAAATGTGCCGTCGTCATAACCGCTGACGATATTTTTGCTAACCGCCCAGGCAACACTGTCAGCTGACCAGTGGGACTTCAAGTCCTTAAATGGGGCTTGCTGCTGCTGCTGATTGTCTGCAAGGGCGCCCTGTACGGGGAAACTGACCATTGCCAAAGTTACAGCCGTTTGAAGCAATAGATGCTTAATCGATCTCCTCATGTGTTCTTTCCTCTCTTCGTCCCTCTTAATGCGATAGACAAAAAAACTTCCTTAAAGTAAGGAAGTTTGGGGTTGAATGCACTAAAAATAAGCATTTAGTCTGAATGAATGCAGACTGGCAATCGTTATTTCCCGGTTGAAATCGACGACCCATGCCTTTGCGTCCCGGCTTTTCAACCGGTTTGCCCCAAAATCTCTCGTATATATGTAAGTTTTGTGAACAGTATAGCACGAAAGGTGAATATAAAAAAACCTAATCAGAAAAATTACAGTAGATGATTGATTATATCAATTCCTTTACTAAGAAAAATATAGCTCTCTGGAGCTTATACTACAACAGATTAAGTAAGAGGCATCATAATGATCCACTGAAGTTATCAGGATATTCAAAGAAAGCAATCAAATGCTGATAATCATGTTCCAAATCGGGCTTCCTCTGCTGCAGTCGTAAGAATTGATTTTAATTGAATTATCAATTTGATCATATCTTCAATAATAAACACTGTTATCATCTTCATTAAGTTAAGGAACATAAGGAGTTGCCTCTACACTTTTATTGTAATTACTGGACTACCCGCAGAAATATTTTGTGCCGCGACCCCACTTACTGATACATAATTGTCAGAGTTCGTGATGATCAACGGAGTAATCAATTCAAAACCTCTTTCTTTGATTTTGGCCAAGTCCACTTCCATCAGGATATCACCAACCTTCACCGAATCGCCTTCCTGTACTTTGAGAGAGAACCCCTCTCCTTTCATCTTGACCATATCCAGACCAACATGAATCAGTATCTCCACTGGAGAACGCTTCATCTGCAACACATGCAAGATCAAGGACCTCTCCGGATACAGGGCTATACACAGTCATCCCTGCTTTCGAAACGGATGGATTTGAGTTTTTACCAAAGTTCTTCAATACCGGAAAGAGCTGCGGAATCCTTTGTACCTTGTGTTGTTAACTCCTCGGATTTCATACGGGTTTGGTATCCCCACATATAGGTCAGGACAAAACCGACCACGAGACCCGCGACCATTCGCAACACATAACCGTAAAACCCCGAATCCATGTTGATGAGACTGAAGTTAATCCTGAGCAGAATTTATTTGAACAGGCGCTCTCGCTTATCCCCAATGTGATGTTCTTTGCTTGGGTCCTAAATATTATCAGAGATTCTTCCCCCAGTAAGGTGTATAAAAAAAATGGTATCGAGGGAAAATAAGTGAAAATTGATTACCGAGGTTACTATAATGCAATTTAAATGGCTTAAGAAGAAATTGAAAAACTGGGAGATCATCCTTCCAAACTCCGACACACCTGTAACAACTCAGCAGAGAACGGAGCCGCGTACAGTCGATCTTGATCTAAGATTAGACTGGCTCAGCGAGCATCTCTCGAATTCTTCAGATCTTGCCATTCATACCTTTGTCGCCGGAGCGGGGTTGAAATGTGCCCTACTATATATCAAAGGAATGATCGATCTAAAAGCCATCGAACAGCACGTACTGAATACGGTGGGAGAGTTCGACCCATCCTGGACAGCTGAGGATATCAGCATGCATATCTTTGTGTACAAGCGGCTCCCAATCGCTCATCAAAGTGTTCACTTCAGTATGCAGGAAGCCTACCTAAGCTTGTTGGAGGGAGGAGCATTACTGCTTATGGACGGAGAGTCCCGCATGCTTGCGCTCTCCGTGACTGCCTTTGAAAAGAGATCTATTCAGGAAGCTCCTAACGAAGCAGTAATTCGAGGGCCACGTGAAGCTTTTATAGAAAGTATGGATACCAATCTAACCATGATCCGCCGAAGGCTCAAAACCCCATCGTTCAAGATGGATCTGATGCATATTGGCACGGAGACTCAGACCTCCGTAGCCATCGTGTATCTACAGGGGAAGTGCAAGCAGGATTTAGTTGACGAAGTGAAAAAGAGGCTATCTGCAATCGAGATTGACTCCGTTCTCGGCTCCAGCTACCTGGAGGAATTTATAGAAGATTATCCTTTCTCCCCCTTTCCCCAATTGCAGTCTACTGAGCGGCCGGATGTGGTCAGTGCCGCGCTGTTGGAAGGAAGAGTAGCAATCATTGTGGACGGTACGCCTATTGCTCTTATTGCACCAGTCACTATCTTCATGATGCTGCAGTCAGCAGAAGATTATTACCAGCGGTTTGTTGCAGCGAACTGGATTAGGGCTATTCGACTGCTCTTTCTGTTCATTTCGCTGTTAATGCCATCTGTATACGTAGCTATAACGACATTTCACCCGGTTATAATACCAGAAAGGCTGTTAATTACGGTAGCTTCTTCAAGGGAAATTGTACCCTTTCCCGCACTGATCGAAGCCTTTCTAATGGAGCTGTCTTTCGAAGCTCTGCGAGAAGCAACGGTACGAATTCCTAAATCAATCGGTCAGTCCGTGTCCATTATTGGAGCCTTGATCATCGGCAATGCTGCTGTTGAAGCGGGTATTGTTTCAGCTGCAATGGTGATTATTGTGGCATTAACCGGTATCGCTTCTTTTATCATTCCCCATTTTGACTTGGGGCTTGCCTTCCGACTCCTCCGGTTTCCGATCATGATTCTGGCTGGCACATTTGGATTGATTGGCATCGCCTGCGGAATGATTCTAATCTATATTCATTTGCTCGAACTTCGCTCTTTTGACCTGCCCTATTTATCCCCAATAGCACCACTTCATACGAATGATCTTAAGGATACAATTGTAAGAGCCCCATGGTGGGGGATGAAGAATAGACCTTCTTTCTTCGACGGGAAAGGTCGAAGTAAGCGTTTGAAGACCCGAAATTGGGGGCATGCAAGAGAAGAGGAGGAGTGAAAATAGATATGTATATGTTAAAGCTCCTGAAACTTTTTTTGGCATGTATCCCTGTATTTATTTTATGCGGTTGTTGGTCCAAGATTGAAATAAATGACAGAGCATTCGCCAGGGTTATGTTGCTTGATAGAACCAACGAGGGTATAGAAATGACATTGGGATTTCCGTTGCCGAACAGACTGTCAAGCACTTCTAAAGCCGGGGGCGGAGGGTCTTCGTCTAAACCGTTTACTTTTGTAACAAAAACAGGGAGAGATGTTGGAGAAGCTTTTCAGAAAATACAAGCCGATTTGTCCCGCAGAGTTACCTTCGGTCAACTGAGACATATTGTAATGGGCAAGGAATTTGCCCAGTCGGGGATAAAGCCTGTAGTCGATTTCGCTGCACGTGAATTCGCGATCCATATTAATGCTTACCTGTTCATTAGCGAGGATAAAGCGAAAAGTATAACCTCCATTCCTGTTACGTTCGAAGAATTCCCGACAGACATTCTCACGCAATTTGCCAAGGAGCGTCAGACAATAATGGTCACAGTGAAGGATATGCTGATGTCTGCCTTTAATCGCGGTGATCTTGTTATTCCCATGCTTGTTTTTGGTAGAAAAGGCGTTGAATCTGAAGAAAATAAAGAGAACTGGATGGGTACGGATGGGGCGGGAGTTATCAGGAACGGTAAAATGATAGGCAAATTAACTGACGAGGAAACTCAAGGCGCTCTATGGGTTCTCAAGCAGTTAAACTATTCTTTGTATGATGTTAATTCTCCTACGGATAACAAGCCGGTCAACTTTTTAATCCGGAATGCTAGGACTCACTTAAAGGCACAAGTTCATGGTGACGACATTTCAATTCAAATTGAATGTAAAGCAATGGCGGGCATTCTGGGAACAGAATCAGCTATAGATGTCACTGAACCGACTGAGCTTCGAAAGCTTGAACTGCTGCTAAATGAGAAAATCAAAGACCGCATCCGCCGAGCTGTGGCCGTATCTAAGAAATTGAAATCAGATGTGTTTCAGTTCGCAGATTATATTAAATGGAGATATCCGGGAAGGTGGAAGGACCTTAGGCCCGAGTGGGGAGAGCGTTACGCTGACCAGGTGAGAGTAGATCCTAAGGTTAATATTTCTGTTAAATGGTTCGGTACGTCACAGAGACCTCAGTGGAACAGAATCCTGCCGGATGCGGAGGAAGACAAATGATTCTGATAGCCATTATTTATGGTGCAGTAGGTATTTTAGAATGGAGATATCTAAGGAAAAATAAACGTTCTATGCGCGGTGTCATAATTCTGTCGTGTTTATGGCTAGTCATGTTCATCGGGATGGAAGTTACTTATGCCTTAAAGGATCGGTGGTCCCTTGGGCTGATTATCTCGTTTATTTTTGAGCCCCTACAGAGGTTCTTATTCATCGGAGATTGAAGGAGGCCCCATGGGAAAAATAACATCGCTTCAGGTGTACATGTTCTTTACTCAATTCCTTTTCTCAAGTACGATCGGGTTCTTTATCGGTCCCTTGGTTAAAAATGCCGGATATTTGTCTTGGGTGTCGGTATTACTCGGAAGTCTAATCGGGCTTCTCATAGCTTATCTAACTTATAGGTTATGTCTTCGCAGACCTACACATTTTCTAGGACAGTATGGTAAGGACATCTTGGGCAGATGGATCCATTATCCGCTGTTTCTGATCGTCATCTTTGTCAATCTGTTCTCAGCTGCATTTATCATGCGCCAGTTTATTGATTTTGTCGTACAAATATACTTACCTGGGACACCTGACTGGCCTGTAGCAATTTTATTCGGTTTTTGTGTAGCCCGAGGGGTTCGTTCAGGCCCAGTTACGTTATTTCAAAGCGCTCAAGGCGTGTTCTTCTTAAGCATAATCTCAGTCCTGGCATTCCCCCTATTCGCCTCGAAAGAGATAAATATAGACATGGCCGTTGCATTGGTTACAGCTGGGCAGCCAGCTGGAATATGGAATGGTACAATGATCGTCGTGGCCCTATTCAGCGAAATGGCTTTTATCGTGTATCTATTTCCGTATTTTGTTGGTACTGACAAGTTAATGAAATCACTAATAGGTGCTATGGCTACAGCTGTTGTGGTTATACTTGCTGTCCTTCTAGTATGCTTATTGTTATTTGGTTCAGAACTAACAGCAAATCTAACCTATCCGACATTAGAATTGATTCGTTATATTCATGCGGGGGTTTTCCTGGAAAATTTGGATCCGCTGCTGATTGTCTTTTGGCTGTTTAGTATATTTCTGAAGATATCTCTCTTCCTGCTTATATCCGTAAAGGGATTTGCTCACTTAGTTGGAATGAATGATCATAAACCGTTTTCTTACATTATGTCTGTTGCCATGGTGGTCATGTCGATTAATATGTTCAAATCTACAGCCCACTTGGAGGATATCACCAATCGGAGTGAGACGGCATTTCTTCTTTTTACAGGAGTGACCCCAGTCTTATATTATCTGGTGGACCGGATTCGTTTTGGTAAGCTGAAGAAGAACACTAATCAGCCAGAGACCGACAGTTAAAGAATACCTGTTTAGAAGTACTTCGAAATTGTAATTACAAAAAGCCTGAAAATTGGTCATACCCCTGCCAAGAAGATAGGACTAAAAGATGTTTAAGCAGACCGCTTCTCGGTATTCAGCCGGGGAACGGTTGTTTATTTTTTCTAAAATATACTTTGGTTTGTTAATACGAAAAGCCGCTAAAATAGCAACTTTGAATGGAACAATGTTCTTGTCCCGCGACACTTCTGAATTTACGTTGTAGAAATTAATTAGAAAATTAGTTAAGAATGTTCCTTCTTTTCAGGATTGAGTGCAGCAAAAAGAAGCTTAGTATCCAGTTTGGTATTGCTAATGTTATTGAGACCATTGCGAAGTAGTTCATATAGACCTTTTTTGATGAAGCATTTTCGCATTTAATATATTTTATTGCTATGTTTGGGTAACTGTTATCTCTCATTTGTTCAATTTCGTTCCATTGAGGTACACTTGCTTCTACGACAGCTTCATTACCCGATTTTCGTAATTCGGGATCTGTTGCATGATAAATTCTAACGTTAACTTAAGACCCTAAGGCAGTTTACTCGTAGAACTTCTAGGAGTGACAAAAAAACCGAGAAACCTTATTAATCAAGGACTCTCGGCTTTTCTGATAACAATAGGACTGCAGCGAGTTAGTGAATGACTCTGTACATCATCACCGCTGCTTCCGCCCGGGACGATGATGCTAAAAGCTTCAATTTGTCTCTATAGCCTCCCGCGCCCAACCATAATTTTGGATGTCCACAAATGTTTGAGACTTCTTAATCATTTCTACGCCGTCAAAGGTCAGGTTTTCAATTTCCGCTTCCTTTTTTAACAAATATCTATCAAAAAACGCCTTTGTATAAGAGGAAATAATGGTGCGTTGTTCCATAGCGTCCCGGGTTCCTCTGGGAGCCTCTCCCCCAGTATACAACGAGTCGGAGAAGTCACTATGAACCACATTATCAATAATGGCAAAGTACGTTTCCTTACTGTTCGATTCAAGAAGGAAAGCATTCGTATTATAGGCAAGTACGGTACCTAGCTGCATGAAAGGTTTCTTAAAGTCGCTATCCAGCGCGCCTAACATATTGCCGTCAAGATTTACAGCTCCGACAAATCGGTCATCGTCACGGCTAACGAGTGCCGCTGTCGTTCCTCCGAAAGAATGCCCAAACACACCCATACCGATTTCAAGCTGCAATCTACCTTTAAATATGGAATCAATGTCACCTGAATTCATTTCGTATAAACGATCTGCGACATAGCTAATATCCTCGCTCTGTAAAACGGCATATTTCGCAAAATTGACGGCTTCAGGCGCGGAAGTCAACTGCCGAGAAACCTCGATTGCTTGTTCTTCCCCAAGCTTCTCTGTCAGGATCGATATTTGGGGCGTGATTAAGCCGGCAAATTCCATGGTATACTTTACGATGTCGTCCAAAAATTCAGTTGTCATACCCTTTATTCGTCCATCCTTCAGTTTGGACACACCGCTCCCCGGATGCCCGATTGATACCACAATATAGCCGGCGCTTGCCAGGTCTTGAGAGAACAAGGTGCCTTGCTGCGGGTAAGCGCCTGCTCCATGAGAAAAGAATAAAACCGGATATTGTTTTTCCTTTTTAGACAAGGCCAGATCGTCGTAGGACCATGTTTTAAAATTAGGGGCAAAAAGTTGTTCTCCACCCGCTGTCCCCCCCAATTTGACCACAAGCTCATCCCTTAGCGACTGAAACTCCGAAAATGCATATTCTGCCGTTGGCTTGCCTTTACTGCTGTCGGACGGATAGAAAATTATTGCGGTCAGATCCCTTGCTAAATTGTCTGATGCTCTGTACGTAAAGTCCATCTGTGTCCGCCCGACCGTGTAATTTCCGACCGGTTTCGGAAATTGATCATTTGCAGTAATGACGTTATTCCCCTGTTCCGAAAATTGCCCTTGTGCGGAAATGAAGATTTTGGAGCCGTTGGCGGAGAGCATGGTCAGTGTGAGAACAGTTGCCAAAATCGCTGTCAGTAGTTTCCTCATAATTATTCCTCCAATATAGGTTATGGAATAGTGTTAACACTCCTCTTTTATTCCTACACTCATCATAAATGGAAGAGAAAAATAAAAAAATCGTACAAAAGGGCAGTTCCCTATTGTACGATCGGGCAATCTATGAATTTTTAGTTATAAATCTAAAATGCCAAGCTCCATCGCTACTGCGACCGCTTGCGCTCTCGACTCAACTCCTAATTTAATATATATATTAGTTAAATGTGCCTTAACTGTCCGTTCGGATATTCGCATATCGAAGCCGATCTCTTTACTTCGAGAGCCACGGGCAATCGCTTGAAGCACGGTCATTTCTTTGCCTGTAAGAGATGTCTTCCCCGAGAATGACTTCTTTGACTTTACTGGCGTATTGTTACCGAAAACTTTCTCGGTGATTTCAGGAAGAAGCAACGTCTCCCTCCTTATCGCTGCATCAATGGAGCGAAAAATCATCTCCCTTCCCGTATCCTTGAGCAAATATCCTTTGGCACCTAACGTCAGTCCTCGTATCATCATTTCATCCTCGTTATAGGTAGTCAAAATAATGACTGGTATTTCAAGTCCTTTAGCTTTGAGCACTGTCATGGTATCTAATCCGCCCATCTCTGGCATATTCAAATCCAATAAGATAATATCGGGCTTGTGAGTCTCTACCAGTCGAACCGCTTCCACACCGTCGGAAGCTTCTGCGATTACCTCGTACTTTTGATTGGTTTCAATGATCAGCTTAAGTCCCTCACGTACGACTAGGTGGTCATCCACTATTAGAATCTTAATTTTCATAAGTTGGCGTCCTCCTGTTGTAATGGAATGCGGACAAAAACGTTGGTTCCTTTTTTTCCGCTATCAATTTTTATCTTCCCGCCAATAATTCTAGCTCGTTCATATAAACCAATCAATCCATAGCCACCGGATTGTTTCTCGATCAGCTTGGTTTCGAACCCTATTCCATCATCCGTAATTCTTAGCTCGATTACGTTTTCATTTGATGCAACCACGACTTCTACATTTGTAGAATTAGCATGTTTAGCTATATTTGCCAAGCATTCTCGAATGATATGCAAGCTATGTTCTAAGATCAACTTAGGTACCACAGGATGGTGTAACGATAAACTTGTGGAAATTCGAATGCCTGTCCTATGTGAAAAATGTTCAGCCTCATCCTGCACCGCTTTAGAGATATCTATGGTTTCTACCGAATACAATCGCAAGTCGTCAATTGCGCTTCTCGCCTCCGAAAGGGTGCGTTTTGCTTGGGCTTTCGACAGCTGAACAATCTCGTGGGCACGTTGGTTATTATCGTTCTCTAAATGGGCATCCACGGCGTCAAGCTGCATGATGAGACCTGCCAACCCTTGTGCCAAGGTATCATGTAAATCACGGGCCATCCTTTGTCGTTCGTTGGCGATTGTCAGATCCTCCACTTTTCTGTGCGCTCGTTCCAATTCACGTAAAAATGACTGTGTCCGCAATTTAATATGAACTTGTTTATAGAACAAAGTAGCATAGCTGATTACAAAAAACATCATGAAGAAGAGCGATGTTAATGTTGATGACAAATCCTCAGTTGTCTCCAACCAAACCAATGAAAAAGCAAAAATAGCACTATAAAGCGTACAGACCCAGAGTACCTTGAGTCTCCGGGAATATACCCCAATACTCTGCCCAATCACGACCGTCAATAAACTGACAAAGATAACAGAATAAACCTCAGGCATGAGTAATGCACAACCCCAAACAACAAGACCTTGTACTACAAAATATATCCAGTGACTTCTATAAACGATAGATCCGGCATACCAATGCAGCAAGATGTGGATAAACATGAGAACTGTAAAAAAAATATAATCTAACAATCTAGGAATCACAGGGATCTGGGTGAACAATACAGTTAAATAAATAAAAATAACCCATATAAAAACGGGTAGACGAGATGCTCGCAGAACATTTCGGGTATCAGATCGGAGTCCTTGATACGGTTTGATTTTCGAATATTTCAAATCACTCATGCAAAAATTACCTCTTTCATTTACCTACTTAATAAAGTTCAAAGAAAGGGAGACCATCCCAGCATCCTGCATGTAACGGAACATATCGTCCTGTAGATAAACAACATTTTCCGGATTCCTGTCACTACAATCATAGACTCCAATTAAGGTAGTTTACCATGAATTGTAACAATCCTGCCCGTTAGTTTAATGAATTAACGGGCAAAAATAACGATTGATATACCCCTAATCGGCAATAGGAACATTTCTTGTCCAATACGGTAATCGGTACAAGTTCTTGTCTCGAACCAAGGACAAGAACTTGTACCGATAAAATAAAGAAGCCGCTAAAATGGCGACTTCAATGGGAATATGTTCTTGTCCCTCGACATTTTTTATAAGTAAGTTCCCCTTTCTTGCAGTAAAAAAGCAATTCGGATTAAATCCGAATTGCTTTTTCTTTGAATACTGTGCTCCGGTACCGCCTACCGGTAAACCAAACTTTTTGGCTTCGTCCATGACCGCCAGAAATAGAGAATGCGGCGACCAGGAGTATACCTTGATATGACTTACGCCTTTCTCCGGATTAAGACGTACGGCTTCGCGCGCTTCTCCCTTTGTTTTTAAGTAAAGATGATACGGTTCACTGAAAATGATCTCGAACTATCCTGCCCTTCACTTAATGAAAAATGGATCAACCGCGGGTGACAAGCTTCTCCCTAGTACGTTTGAGCTATCGTTAGGGCACGTTGGAGAATACGTGCAATATATGGAATTCATTATGTGATGCCACCTCCACCTCTATTCCCGCACGACTTTTAACGGGTCAACATAACACCTGAATGCAAGGAATCCCTCCAATGAGATAATTCCAACGTATCTTAAATACCTCGATCTCATTAAGCTTTCCGCAGAATAGCTAATTCCTTTAATCATTAAGGCATTAACCCTATCCATTACATACAGAGAAATGGTCTCCAGCACGATGCCCATAAATCGCGATTGCGGTATACCCTCGATGGACCATTCACATCCACTTCTTAGCATGTTTTTTAATTAATGAAATCATGCTTTTCATTGATGGTGAAAGCCATTTATCTTTATGGTACGCCAGGTACGTAGAAACTGCAGTAAGATCATATTCGACCTCTTCCCCGATTAATTTATGGCTCTTCAATTCCTCTTGTACCGAAAAATAAGGGACCATAGAAATTCCTAAACCACTCCTGACACATTGTTTAATCGCTTCGATGCTCTGAAACTCCAGACTTTCTTTAACTTTCATCTTCTTGTAATGGAGATAATCATTAAAAACAGCCTTATAACTGCAACTACGTTCGGTATAAAGTACAGCCCCCAGTTCCAGATTCTTTTCAAGAGGCGGGCTGATGATCACCATTTTTTCTCTCACCAGCTGTTCACAGTGGAGTTCAGGCATTTTCCATCCATCACTTTCTAATACCAATGCAATATCGATTTCTCCTGTTTGAAGATTGGCCATAATGTCGTGGAAATCAATTGACTTGAGGGATAAATTCACATTCCTATATTCTTTTTTATACTCGACAAGAAGAGATGGGACGCGATGAATCATAAGTGATTCCGATACACCTAGCGTAAGGTCACCAGCAGGTTCGTTGTCTGTCGTTAAAGCTTGATCATATAATTCAATGATTTTTAAAGCGTAAGGAAGAAACTGCTCTCCGTAGTGGGTTAGCACGACTTTTTTACCCAAACGATCAAAAATAGGTTTTCCGACCTCAGCTTCCAACTCCTTGATATGTGCAGTGACGGAGGACTGAGCGTAACCTAGATGCTCAGCAGCTTTTTTAAATCCACCTTTTTCAACAATAGTCTTCAGGGTTATGAGATGACGAAGCTCCACGGTTTCACACCTTTGTGTTTAAATTTATTACATGTACAACACTACAGTTCATTATTAATGAACGTTTAATTCTAATATATCAATTTTACTGCACATAAACTCTAATTTATAATATAACTATCTGCAGATAATATTCAACCTAAGTTCATCGGAGGATGTGATCATGATTAACACAAATATTATAGGGGTGTAAACATTAGACTCGAGTAGGAGTTGCACCAATGACACGCACGGGCGCAACTTCTGAAGGTCTTGCGACTGAACAAATGATTTCATATTATTCTTCACATTCACTCGTCACTAATGCGTTATATACCCAATGCTATTTTAACCAACCAGGAATAGTTAACTACAAGCACATTCATGGAAAAAGGATGTGGAAACTGTCCATCTGGAAGGTGCGAAAAATATTTGACCATACAGGAGCCCTTTCTCATAGGATGCGTTTTGTACAAGGAACTATAGCTCCATCTGCTCTACAATCAATTTCACTAGATTAGTTCCTTACTGCAACAATGAGCGTACTGATGAATATGGAAACAGAGTACGTCTGTTGGTTTGTTCGACCCTTATCTATCAAGGTGTCATAGGATGGAAATCTACGAACCCGAACTCTACAAAGGAGATTAAAAAAATGAACGACACAGCCAAGAAGAAGATAATTGAACACTTCCTTAGCCTTTATGGGCAAGGTCGATGGGGTGACCCTCAGAATACGGAGCCGTTGAACGCACTTCTCGACATGCTCACTGATGATGTCGAGTGGTGGATGAGCGGACTTCCACACCCCGGTTTCGTCTCTAAGGATGAATTCCGATTGATGCTGGCCCCGCTGGACAACATTACTGACGGGCCACTTCAGATCGTCCCTACCGGTTGGACCATCCAAGGGGACCGTGTCACAGTGGAAGCCTACTCAACAATGAAGTTGAAGAGTGGACGTCGCTATCAGAACCATTATCATTTTCTCTTTGAGATCCGGGGCGATAAAATCGCCGTCTACCACGAGCATCACGACACGGCTCACGTAAACGACGTATTAGTCAATCTCACGGATGACGCCGAGAAATAAAGCAGCTTTTATTGTGATTGGGATTGATTCAGGGCTCTTTATATGGAAATATTAAACAAATATGGAGCGATAGCGTAGTGCGAAATAACCGATCGTCACCTGCGCTATTAATTTAATCAAATCATGACCACCCGTCCAACGGGTGGTTTGCTCTTGGGGTATAACCCCCTGTTGCCAAACTGTGCCTCTGAACGTCTCCACTGCCCGCACAGGCAAGGCAGTTTCCTTAGACACCAGCGCTAATGTTATAAAAAACCGTCTATCGACGTACATTTGAACTTGAAACGGGCTCTTACCAGCGTTAAATAAAACAATCGCCCTACCCTTTACAGGGGTAAGGCGATTGTTTTTGTAGCGGGAATCGTTTATGAATTGGTGGTCAAGCGCCTATGCTTCATCACCGCTTTTATCCCGCAGCAAGGATTGATTATGAACCACCTTATGGTCGATAAAGTTCAAAATGCGTTCCAAATCGGCTATCTGATCGGTGATTTTCTTCCGGTATTCCTGAAGCTCGGCATTCAATTCCGGAACGGATTTAATCGCTTCCTTGAAGGGAAAAGAAAGATAGACCTTCATCTCCTCCAACGACATATTCGTTTGCTTCAGGCACTGGATTAATTCTATCCTCTCCATATCCTCCGAATAATACACCCGGTGCCCGTTTGGTTTTCTGGATGGAGGGGAGATCAGTCCAATTTTTTCATAATGTCGAATGGCATCCTCCGTTAATCCAGTTCGTTCAGCGGCCTGTTTGATCGAGAGACCTTGGTCCATGTTATATCACCAGCCTTGGCGGTTAAATTAACACTCATTGCATATTTGCACATGCAAATTCCTGCTTATAGATTCTGTCTACTTTATCCAGAACATTCGCGCTCTGGTCATTGAACTTGAAGGGTGTCGCTTTGCCTTTATTAAGAAAAATGCCCGTAGCGTCCTTATGGTGACCCAATGCAGCGTCATATAAACGGGCCGCTCCTGCACTCGGATGGGAGAAGAACAGGTTGGCAATCGGAATCATGAAGCCTGGCATCCCTGCGCCCTTGGACATCTTTGTCTTGCTAGGGCCGGGACAAACGCTGCGAATCCGGATTTCCTCCGTCAATTGTGCAGGGGCAATTTGCTGGGTCCATAGCGAAAGGGCCAATTTGGTAGCGGCGTAAGGACCCAGAAGTTTTTTGAATCCGACAGGCTTGTCTAATGTATTGTAATCGAACTGTTTGACCATCAGCAAGGCGTTGGATGAAGTGTTGATAACGGTTTTCAGTTCCCCCTTTAACAAAAGCTCTCTGAGCTCCATGAAAATAATGTAGGGTACCACTGTATTGACCTCAAAATGCGTCTCGCGCCCTTGTATCGAGTACTGGAATTCTCCGAATGACACGCCGGCATTATTGAAGAGCAGATCAATATGGTCCTCGCTCTGCTTAATCTGATCCAAAGCTCTCCTGAGACTTGAAAAATCAGCTAGATCCCCTTTATAAATTCTCAGTTGCTTCGACTTTTGAGCCGTTTGAATCACTTCGTCAGTTGGAAAATTGGAACGGTTCAGTGCGATGACCTGCCAGCCTTCGGACAACATTTTCTTGGCCAGCTCGAATCCTACGCCAGAATTGGAACCCGTTATAAGAGCAACTTTATTATGATGATGTTTCATTATCTAATCTCTCCTGTCTGTCAGTTTGATCTGAGCATCTTCATGCTACAACCTGGTGTTTACACCAAGTCAAGCGATAAAAATGCAAAAAGCTCTTATGCTCCTGGTTTTATCACCGTAAGCCTCATCGTCGCAGCAGCGCTCACTCTGATTATCGTCATGCACATGAAATAGAAAAATACCTGGCTGCGTGTCTCTACTGCCAATACAGGTAAGCAAAAATAAACGAGGCCCGTTTCACTTCCTTAGAATGGAACAGGGCTATTCTAACTGCCAAGTTCTTTCGTTCAACTTATATAGTAGGCAAATTAGTTGTGGATTGTATTCGAAAAAATCGGTAGTCGGAGGACACCCAAATAATCGGGCATATTCGCGACTGAATTGCGAAGGACTTTCGTAGCCGACATGAAATGCAACATCTGCGATGTTGTATTTTTTCAGTCATTAAAAGTCGTCGCCCTTCTTGTAATCGAAGCTGTTTCTGATATTGAACGGGGGGGCATCGCAGTGACTTGTTTGAGCCGATAAAGCGAAGAAGAACTCATATTGGCGATCTGCGCTAATTCATTAATGCGCAGAGGTTTGTCAAAGTTTGTTTTAATCCGTTCTACTACCTCTGCAATCGTTGCAAAACTTGTAACGATAAAATCATGACCACCAGTCCAACGGGGGTTTGCTCTTGGGGTATAACCCCCTGTTGCCAAACTGCGCCTAAAGACGCTAGCCTGACAGCAAATCTGTTCAGGCTCAGTGTTATTTGTCACTTTCATTTACCAGTTAAACTGGTTTTACTTCTTTTTGCTCCTATTACTACTGAATGGATCTTCGTATTCTTTTACACTCAGCTTATCTACCGCCTGATCATGTGCTTCTTGCTCACTTTCTTACTGTTGCTTCGTTTAGACCCACGGTGCTCACATAGTACTTCTGCCCAAAACTTTCGATTTCCGTATTTATACTTCAACTGGGCATGTTTTTCGAATATCATTAGCGAACTTTTTCCCTTTAGATATCCCATGAACGTTGAGACTGCAATTTTCGGTGGAATCGTTACCAACATGTGGACATGATCGGGCATCATGTGACCTTCTATAATCTCTACTCCTTTGTACTTACACAAACGTTTGAAGATTTCAATTAAATCTTTTCTCACTGGATTATAGATTTCTTTCCGTCTATACTTCGGGGTAAACACCATGTGGTATTTACACATCCACTTTGTGTGGGCTAGGCTGTAGCTCTTGTTTGCCATCGATGACCATTCCTTTCTTTTAGCCTGAACATCTCAATTTTATTGGAATGGTCTTGGTGGTCAAACCCTCGATCCCTCCACCCGCATAGCGGGTGGTTTTTTGTTTCGGACGTTTCACGCACTCAACTGGCTAAAGCCATAACAAAAAGCAAGTGATCACATTGATTAGCTGCTTTCTTGGTATTATTGTGTTATCGTTTTCCGTTAGCTCAACGATTCTTTGGTTATAAAAAATCCTGCAGGATAGTTCTCGTCTTCTTCTGCAGCTACATCAGGGCATTGATTAAAGACTGCGTGGAAATTATCGTGTTTAATCAAATAGTCGATTAGTTGCTCAATTCTTTCTCTGCTTATAATATCAATCAATACCAAGTCGCTGGACCAAAAATATGCGCCGTTCATGCATTCACCGGTTTCTATATTCTTTTGCCTCATCGTCTCGATATTCTGGTAAGTAAAGAAGCTAGCAATCCATTTGGAGCGATCCGGAAAGACAACAATAACATCGCTATTATCATCCTTACAATCCCATGAGCCTACGGGCCATATTTCAGCTTCGATCCATACATAACGCTTCGAAAAGTTCATGCCAGTCTCCTCTACAGGTTGTATTTGAGCTCTCGTTTCCCGTTAGTTGAATGATCAAACTTCATGCGTTTTATATTTTCATTACCTTTAGAAAAACGAAAGACTATACCCTTAGATTTTTCTCGGCATAATACATCCATAGTGCCAAAAATACGATTAAAACAAATAAAAAGCAAGTTAATGAGGTGTAGAATATCAAGGGATTAAAGAAACCGGCGATCATGGAGGCAATGCTTAGACTAATGAGAATGATTGCTACGCTGAGTGTGCCGGCACTCTGGAGTATTGTAACACTCCGCTCGTCATTCTCCTCAATAAACTGCTTCTTCAACTCGGCTTCATTATTGCTGGCTTTTATATACCTGACGAGAAAATTTCATAGGTTAAACCTGGATTTTCCAATGTCCACCCTAAATGGTGGACTTCTCCCCAAAATATTGTTACTTACCTCTAAATGATAACAAGCCAAGCCCCTCTTAGTAAAAGAAGTGCTTGGCTCTGTTGATTTTGTTTATATAAGATAGTTACATCAAATTTGCTACCCTAAGTTTCGCACTATTATGTTGGATTAACCTGCCCTTTATTTGAACAAAAGCAGCCGATCACATGAATCAGCTGCTTTCTGACATTTAATGAGCTATCGTTACTCCTTAGTTTAATCACTAGATAGAATTAAATTAAAGGTCAGGCTGCTTTTCTCCTTATCATTATTTAAGGAGCACTATTATATTGCATTTCAATGACTCTATTTTACACAATGAAAAATAAAGGATCGATTTTTAGAATTTGCGTGTTTAAAATCCCAATCGCCATATGTTTCAATTTCCGAAAACCCTGTTTGTTTCAGCGACTCATCCAATTCTCCTTGATTTCGAAATCTGATCTGCATTTTTTCATGAACTAGGACTTCGTCTGTTTTTGTATTTTTCACAGTTTCATAAAAAGTATAGATATCTCCCTCAAACCCTTCATATTCTGTATAGATTTCAAGAGGATCTCCACTTAGCATATCTTTAGCTAAGTCAGGAGTCCTGTCCTTCTCCCACTCTTCCCACACTTTTACCAAAGGGTTTCTAATATCGAAAATAAAGTGACCGCCAACTTTTAGGGATAGGAATACGTCTGAGATTACTTTCTTCCAACTATCATCTGTAAGAAATACCTGTGCAACATTGGCAGTCATAATAACCGCGTCATAGGTATTGGTTTGTAAATTTGAGCTATCTCCTACAATCCAATTCACATTGCCTGAATTATCTTTAATTCTCGCAACTTCAATCGCTTCTTCATGGGGATCAATAGCTGTAATTTTATAACCGTACTGAACAAGATGAGTAGTCCATCTTCCTGTTCCGCAGCCTAAGTCAACGATAGACTCTACTTTTAATTTTTTTAGCAATGCGAGGAAAAATTCGTCGTCTTTTCCCCAATGGTTAATTTGGTCATATACTAATGGAATCATAAATTTTGTTCCCACTTTCTATAGCATTTTTACTAGTTCAACATATAAGGAATGGTTTAGTCAACTAGACTCAAAGCAATTGATAATTGATTTATGAATTACCTCTCACTTCGTTCGGATGATCCCGGACAAGTTCAACGATGAACCTGAATAATACATAAAGTATAAACTGATATTCTTGAGATAGTTCAACTAACCTGCCCGTTAGCTTAATGTAATAGATATAATTTTTAAATCGACATTGATACCATGCTCCCAATCTTTTCAGCAATGGAACTGAGTTCTTGCCTTCAGAAAGCGAATTGTGCTTTTATCTCGCCACATAATTTCTGTCATAATATAATTAGATAACACTCTAATCCGAAATGACACATTGTTCTTGTCCATTTCGGCAATGGTACATTGTTCTTGTCCTCAGCTAAGACAAGAACTTGGTTCCTTAAAACAAAAAAAGCCGCTTAATAGCGACTTGGAATGGAACAATGTTCTTGTCCCGCGACACCTTATGTTCATCACTTGGAAAAAAGTTGTGTATGGCAAAATATTAGTCCAGAAGACTGTAGATCTGAATGCTCTCCACCTTGGCATCCTTGATATGAAACGACATCACATCCACATAATTGGATGGCTCGTAACGGAAGTCATCCTCCTCATCAGGGGCTCCATCACCAAGCAGTTTCCCCTCAGGGTAGGCGTTTTTGAGTGTATCCAGGCTATCTCCTGCTTTAATGTTTCGCACTGTCGCGTACTTAGGATCTGTCATTTCAATATGAAAGATGGAGTCTTGTTTGCCCTCCGGTATACTGATTGTTTTAATTTCAAGACCAGGATACGTGTACACTTTTTCTGTAAAACCGATTAAAGTATCCATGTTTGTTCCATCGTCGGCACTGTACGTATGCGATTTCAGGTTATCCGGTTTGCCCAGCATCTGTTCCATCTGATCTTCATTCGCTGTATCCGAAATCGCAATGGTATGCTCATTATAGACAAAAGCAAGCTCCTTCAGCACCACATTGCCTTCCTTCTCCATCGAACCTTCTTTAATAGCTTCAGCACCCTTTTCTTCAGAACTTTCGGAAGCAGGCGCATTAGCATTTGTTGCACCTTCTCCTTTGTTCTGTTCATTTGCTGTGTTCTGTCCGGTTGCTGGGGACGTGGCATCACTGGACTGACAGCCCGTTAATGCCACCGTTAGTAAAGCAATTAGTACGATAAAACCTGCAGCTTTCTTTGTCAACTTCATCATGATCCCTCCATAAATGTGTGATTTGTTCTTATGAAGTGATTATAAAAAAAACATTTGTTAGTCTCATAACAGAAATGTACCAATCTTGTAACGTTACCTATTTAGGCCTGGGTTTAGTTGCAGGGCTACGCACGAGGTAAAACAATTGTAAAGGTCGTCCCTTTTCCCAGTTGACTTTCGATGTCGATATATCCATTAAATCGCTCTACAATCTCTTTGCAAATGGAAAGTCCAAGACCTGAACCATTTGCTGTACTTGCATTTTTCGCCCGGTAAAAGCGTTCCTGCACTCGCTCCAGCTCATCGCCCGCGATGCCAATGCCTTGATCACGTATCCGTATAACTACCTCGCTTGGCGTATGTTCCAACTTCAATTCGATCAGCGATGGACTGCCTGAATATTTGATGGCATTGTCCACAAGATTGGCGATCGCATGGGACATCAGCATTGGATTCACGTTGGCGTGGACTCTCGTCAAAAGCTTATCCTCCGGTTCCGCCTCCCTGAACATAATCTCTATCCCTTTATCCTTAGCCTTGGCTCCCATATTCATTGCGACTTGCTGAATCAGTTCGTTCATTTCCGTCTTCTCGACTTCCAAATCGTTAGAACCAGCCTTATCGAATCGAGATAGTAATAACAGTTCATTAATCAAGCGGGTGAGCCGATCCGATTCGTGCAGCAGATGAGCATAGATTTTTTGCAGCTCCTTGTTCTCAGTCTCCCCTTCAACCAAGTATTGAGAGAAACCACGAATAGCTGCCAAGGGTGTTTTTAACTCGTGAGATACGTTGGAGACAAATTGTTTCTGGTATTGAATGTAATCATGAAGCTGCCGTCCCATGGAGTCCAGCCCATCCGCCAGCATGCCCAGCTCATCCTTCCGTTTAAGATGAACTCTCCGAAACTCCTGTCTAGAGAAACTTTGCGCTGCGTCAAGCAACAGCTTAATCGGCTTGGTTGTGTTGCGAGCAATCCACAGGCTGGATAACGTAATCAGCACAATAAATCCGCCTGCACCCGCAAACAGGATATAACGGATTTGATCCATGATCGCATAAAAGTAGGAAATGTCCTCCACGAATTCATACACATAAGCGTTTTCGTAGAATTGATCCTGAATGGGCGTCGCAAAATAAAGCAGATGATCCTCCGTGACGGTGTAGGCATAGCTGCCGCTCAGTGCTTTCTCAATATTTTTGTCAAAAATAAGCGGTTTGCCATCATTAATGATGATGCCATCCACAGCCAGGCCCAGCAACTGCTTGGAGCTGTCATAGATACGTACTTCCTTGCCTGAAGCTTTCAGCTTCTCCAGAGCAAGTCTGACAATTTCCTTCGTCTGGGGCTCTCCTGACGATGACCTATGCTGTGATAACACCTCACGGAAGGACAACTCCGACAGATCTGCCTTCTCCATCATCTGTTTCTCAATGGTAACGAAGCTGTAGTAATCGATAGCTTTATTTACCGCAAAAATGATGATACCAAAAGACAGCACGGAGAAAAATAAATAATTCAGCAGTAACCGGGTTGCATACTTCAGGCCTCGCCACCTCCAAGTTGATAGCCAAATCCATAGATCGTCCTGACATACTTCGGTTCGTCCGCGTTATCCTCCAACTTCTTCCGTAATCGCATGATGGTCATATCCACACTGCGACTGTCTCCCATAAAGTCATATCCCCATCCGATCTGCAGCAGCTCATCCCGGGTAAAGATTTTTTCTGGCCTTTTGAGTAACGTTTCCAAAATTTTAAACTCTTTGGCCGTTAAAGACACGGGTACACCATTTTTCAGCACCCTTCGGCTTTCCAGATCAAATGTCAGCTCTTCATGAATGATGCGTGTAGATGTCACGTCTGTTCCTTCACTTGATTCCTCCTTGCTCTCGTTTCTTCTCAGAATCACCTTGATCCGAGCGAGCAATTCACGATTGTCAAAGGGTTTGGTCATATAATCTTCCGCGCCTAGTTCTAGTCCAAGCACCTTGTCGATTACCTCATTTTTGGCAGAGAGCATGATCACAGGAATGGCACGCTTTCCGGTAATTTCCTTACACAAGTCATATCCGGAGCAGTCTGGCAGCATCAGATCAAGTACCACCAGATCCGGTTGAAAAGCATCCATGAGCTGCAGGGCTATTTTACCGTTTTCAGCCGTTTGAACGACGTAGTTTTCTCTTCTGAGTACGAGCTCAATTAAATCCCTGATTGCGACTTCATCATCAATGACAAGTATTTTCTTCAATGTGCACCCCTTCTAGCCTTGTTCCCCAGCTTGAATCATAAGTTACCCCCATCTTAGCATAGACACTTTAGATTGCTCCACCAACTGGAAGATGAGGTATATTCCACTGAGCCCAACATAACTTTTAATAACCCCGAAGAAAGGAGAACTTATCCATGGATCTGCTCTGGGTACTCATTGTTGGTGGACTTATTGGCTGGTTAAGCGGAAACTTGATTGGGCGGGACGTACCGGGCGGTGTACTTGGGAACATTATTGCGGGTTTTATCGGTTCCTGGTTAGGAACGGAATTGCTGGGACCAAGGGGGCCGGTGATTGGCGGATTTCATATTATCCCAGCCATCGTTGGCTCGATTATTGCCCTGCTTATCTTCTTCGCTCTGGCACGCGGCGGAGCCTTCCGAAGACGTTAACAAAGAGAGGCGGAGACCGATACCGTCGTTCATTAGATATTTTTATAAAGATGCTGCCAGGGAATAAAGGTACAGGATAAACATAAAAGGACCGAAAGCATTCATCGATGGAAGATGAACACTTACGGTCCTTTTTTTGTACTGACTTTATCCATTCTTTCAAGCCTGAAAAGGCATGGAAGATCAAACACTCAGCTGCTCCAAAAATATTGCATCCTTTTATAACCTCCATCACCCACTTCTTCGGGAAGACAATAATTCCATTTAGTGCTTGAACAGCGATAAAATCGTCATGATCCAGCAGTTATGCGGACTTCTGGATATTGATCCTTATAAGCCTGGAAGTAATCATATACCTTTAGAGACGGGTTTTCGTACTTATATGTGGAATTTGTTCCTAAGGTGTGTCGTCCATATAGGGGGTTATTATAACTTTTTTTGGATTCTGTGACAAAATAATCAATAAAAAAGTAACTATTTTCCTTTTTGGGTGTCTATATATGTGAGGGAAATCCTCAAAACTTGTTATAAGGAGCGTGGCAGGAAAAGAAATCCAAATTCAGGCCTAGCAGCTTTCAGTTCTATAATACACTCCCAGGTACGCCGGACAACGAGAGAGAAAAAGCCCTCATTGAACATGCAGATGCTATCGAACTGGTATCTAAGCAATTGCGTACAGACGTTATCATTATTAAAGAGGAAATGTTATGACGAAATATTAAAAAATAGGAGGTTTTAAAATGTTAAAGGCGAAAAAGATCTTTTTGCCAGTATTAATGATTTTGTCTATTTTCTGTTTAAGTTTATCTCCAAATTTGAGTGTTAGAGCACAAGCGGATAACAGCCAAGATATTGTTGTAGTTATAGGTAATGAAGCCAAGGAATTGATCGATGCAACGCTACATGGAGTAGAAGAAGGTGAAATTCAGAATATCGCCCCTGTGTCTACTTTTGATTTGGAAAAATCGAGTGTGTACACGGTTGGCGGTGGAGTTACGGTTGTTACAGTTCCTTTGCATGGGGATTATAGCCTTCCTAGTAACGTAACAGTATTCTTCGATGAGGATAATACCGTATTGCAGACAAATGAAATGTTGGTGACCAAGAATGAGGCAGGAAACTTCCGAGTTGAGACGTATTTGAATGGATCAGTTGTTAAATCCGTGGACACTGACAGACCTTATATCACAGATGAAGAAATGCTTGCAGAAGAGCCAGTTAACTCTGGAATTCAACCGCAGAGTGTAGGCGCAGTGGCAGGTTGCCTTGGAGCAGTGCTTGGCATTGGTGGTACTGCGGCTTATATTATTGCGGTTGCGTGCGGTGGTTCGTGTGCAGTACCGACACCAGTGACTGCTCCGATATGTGCTGCATGTATTGGTGCATATGCAGTTCTTGGTGCTGGTGGTATCGCTGGAGCAGTAGCTTGTTTCAATTACCTGTGAGGTGATTTGATGAACAAGATTTTAGCGATCTCGATTTTGGGAATGGGTTTAACAGGTGCCGTTTTAATCATCTCAATTGCTCTGTTGTTTAACCCCCCAATAGGAAATGTGTTGAAGATGGTTACTGCTGCTTCAACATTATCTTTTATTATATTTGCTGTTTCGGCTTTGGTATTTCGTCGGCGATTAGATAATGAAAAAAGAGAGTAATATATTTATACTTCCTCGATTTAGGACGAATGATACCGAGTAGCAATCCTAACAATGTTTCTACTCAAGAAAAAAGGCATCTCCTTCAGGAAATGCCTTTTTTCTGCTTATCTTCAGAAAATAAAGAAATATATCTCCTCCAACATGCATTCTCTCCTACAAGCACCCATGCCAGAAAACAGAATCTTCTGTTTTAAAATATATAGAGTTTGTTCTGTGTCCGGCTCTAATCTCAAATATCTTACTAATGTCCTTGATCATCTCATAAATCTGATCGATTCGCCTAACATTCTCCGGTTCATTTTCTTCAAGCTCCCTGGCTTTACGCCATAAATACTGATTAAAGAGCATCAGATCCGCTCAGTGGCTTTCTATACCTTGTTTTTCCATAACAGTCCAATATAGTTATACATCCCCCCCATCCTTTTGCCAATAGGCTTATATAATGGGCATAAACCGTTCTGCAAGTAAGTTGAAGTATAATCGTTCGCTCCATTGTCGCTCGGTGTAGAGCGTTTGAATGGTTCTACAAAGTCACTTCTACAAAGCTTACAGCATGTAAGATACTCAGCATCACCTAAATTACCGATCGGACTGCGAAAAATAAAAACGTCACCTTGCCGGGCAACACCCACTGTTTTCCCTTTATATCCAGGTACGTGATCGCTGACCCGTACTTGGGGCGTCCTGGTCCACGGAGGAGCCCTTTTTCGTGATTTAAATACTCATACGTAAACATATACAAAAAAGGATCGTCAGCATTTCTGCAACGATCCCTGTTGTCAGCCCGCTAGTTGAAATCAGCAGCTGATCAATTTGATGCCTTCTTAAGTTTTATTAAGCTAATGTTTCCCGTTAGTTCAATAAGGATGTGCTTTAAAAGTAATCGGGGATATCAAGTGATATGGAGTCGATATCATTTTCTTTTGAGTAATACATACAAACACTGTCTTTATATTTTTGACTATTGTTAGGTAGTACAATAAAACCTAATCCTTTGTAAAATACTACCTCAATATCACTATAAAGGAAAAAGTTGTTACACTTTTCTTCCTGTTCAAGTTTATTTATCGTTTCTTTGACCAATAAAGAAGCATATCCTTTTTTTCTTAAATATAAAGGGGTAGCGATTGAACCAATTCCTTTTACAATTTGGTCTTCAGAATGATTTAGTTCATATACGATGAGCGAGCTTAATATTTGCTTTGTATCTGTTGCTTCAAGAACGTACCACTTACCCTTTTTATACTTATTGGAAGCCTGGCACATAGTTATATATTCTTCATATGGCAGATTATCTCCCCAAACATCATAGCCCATCTTATAAATTTCTATCATTTCCTCTTTTGTTGCTCCCCTAATTTTTTTCAAAGTACCTCTCCTTCTGTTTTATGCGGTTATACATTCTTTTCGACATTAAGCTTATCAAGACCTCTATTCTTCTGAAGCTAAACTGCCCGTTAGTTCAATAAGATAGTTGAGAAGTATCGTCTGGTTCAGAACCAGCTGATCCCCATACTTCCCCATTAACGCTATAACTGCCACCACTCCATTGGAGCAAGTAACCTCCAGTATTCATACCTTGGGTGAAACCTTCTTTAATATTTATCCAATCAAATGATTCCCCGGCAGCAATCGTTCTAGCGAAATACACTTTACTAGTATCTAAGTGCGTTAAACTAACATTGACTTCATGGCTACTATTGTTCTTCATTAGAAGTTTTATATGTACAAATTCCGGATTTACGGAAAAGGGTTGCTGTACCGTTGCGCCTCCAAAAGCAATATAGTGCGAGGGTTTGTTCTCTTGTTCGCTTAAAGAATTAGTAAAGGTTGTACTTTCGGACTCGCTTGATAATACACCAGACTTTGAAGTGGACAAATTCTCTTGAGTTGGACTTGTTGAATCACAGGCAGTTACGGTCGCTGTTGTTAAAGCTAACGATAAAACAGTAAATAAAAGTCCCTTTTTCTTCAATACTTTATCCCTCGTATTCTTTTATTAGTTAATTCTAAAACCTATAAGAAGTTACTCGTTATTAATAACGCTATATGTCAATAAAAGTTACATCTCTAATTCGTTAGATGGCATTGAACTAACCTGCTCGTTAGCTAAAAAAAAGGATATTACGTTACAATAGTTTTTTTGGGGGGATCTGTTCTTAGCTCACACGACCCCTATTTCAGGGACTTTTCATGGTAATATGCTCTTTTCAAGCGACATGATTCCTATCATGCAACTATTTAGATAACATCCTAATCGGGAATGACACATTGTTCTTGTCCTTTTCAGCAATGGAACAATGTTCTTGTCCCTTGACACCATTAGCTTAACACCCCTATCCTGCCCGTCTGCCCGTTTGTTGAACAAAAAGCAGCTGATCACATTGGTCAGCTGCTTTCTTAGTTTTATTTGGCTGACCTAGATGGTCGTACTTACCCAATACCTCCGAACCAGTTTTCGGGATCATGTCTTTAGTCGACCCATCCGTTTTTTCAAGGGTTCTAAAACTTTCGTTTATGATATGGAAGACCCTCACCTTCTTCGCAATACTGTTTAAGACTGTACAAAAAAATAGCCCAGTTATAATTACATAAACGATAAAATGCGGTCAATTCCCTCCAATTCATCTGACGAAATATGATTGAAGTTTTCCCGTTTTTTTCCTCAATATCAAAAGAAATAGTCGTACCTATCCATTCTGGATCTGAATCAACACACTGCCACAAAATCTTTTTATCCATAACAAGCTCATCAACGCGCATCTTTGTTAAGCCTTTGCCGCCGAATCGGAACTCATTTATACAACCGATCTGATCACTGACTATTAGTTCATTTGTCCATATTTCTGAAAGTCCTTTTTCAGTGGTTAAAGCTTCATATACGGTTGAAGCTGGAACATTCACAGTCTGTAAGTGCTCGATATTTGGCATAGTGCTCATTCCCTTTCTTTTTAAGGATTTATTTATGAAAATATTAGTCTACGACTATTGAGAATTTTCAAATCTTCTTTGCCGTAGTATAGTTGATGTGATTTCTTCTCGATTGCTATCCTGTCCGAGTTGAGAAAACGGCAGCGGTGGGAAGTATCCATCAACCACCGCAATAGCGATATTTTTCCTGTGAGATGTGATGGAATACCTAGAAAATCTCTAATTGACGGCCATTCCATGATTTCAGCTCCTAACAATGAGATATATTAACTTATTCAATTAGCGCACATATTTTCCTTTTTTATTGTCGTACAAATTGAAACTATCCTGCCGTTAGCTTGATGAAGCAGAAATCAAGTTACCGTTAGTTATTTGTATGATCGATGGTACAATGTTCTTCTCCTCAGCTCAGGAAAAGGACTTTGTTCACTAAACACAAAACCCCCTATTTTAGCAACTATTTTTGGTAATGTGCTCTTTTAACGCGACATGATTCCCATTATGCAACTATTTAGATAACTATCTAATCTGAAAAGGTACAATGTTCTTGTCCTCACCTTGGGACAAGAACTTGGTTCCTTAAAACAAAAAAGTCGCTATATTAGCGAATTTGATGAAACATTTTTCTTGTCCCGCGACAAATTATTGGGAATGCGGGTCACATCTGACACTTGTAAGGTCTTAGCCTGTTCTACCACTACCGATTCGGTATCAAGTGGCCGGATGAAAGGATCCATGCTCTGGTAACGTAGTCCCAAGTAATCCAGAATATCAAAAAAAATGCTGAATATAGTTGCTCTGATTTTTTCCCGCTTTATAAGCTCTCTCATTCGTCACATTTCCATTCGACCGTGGGAACCACTATTCCTCCTGGCAACAGGCTCAAATGAGAGTGCAAATGGTCTTTTGCGAGAATTCTTTCCTAAAGGTACGGATTTCGCTCAAATGACAGACGAAGCTTTATGCCGTGTTCTTGATCTGATAAGCCACAGACCACGGAAATGTCTGGGCTGGAGGATGAAAAAAGAAGCTGCAACAAAAGGTCCGGGCAACGCCAAACCTCTTGATGCAGCTTTCTTTTGTATTTCTACTTGCTTTGCACAGCGAATTCATAATAACTTTAAGCCTTGCGAAGCATTTGTCTCTCGCTTAGCTGTGAAAGCATATCCTTCGTCATAGCCTTCAGGTCGTAGCGGGCATGAAATCCCCATTCTGTCTTCGCTGCCGTCGCATCAATGGAATGCGGCCAGCTATCGGCAATCGCCTGTCTCTTCGGATCAACGTCATAATCGAGGATAAAGCCGGGAAACTCATCCCGAATCGCTGCAGCGATCGCCTCCGGATCCACGCTCATTGCGGTGACATTAAATGAATTTCGGTGCATCAACCGGGAAGAATCCGCTTCCATCAATTCGATGATAGCGTTCAGGGCATCCGGCATATACATCATGTCCATGTTTGAGTCCTTGGCGATATAAGATGTATACCGGCCAGCCGTCACGGCTGCATAATAAATTTCCACCGCGTAATCCGTCGTTCCTCCGCCGGGAGGCGTCATATAAGATATCAAACCCGGGAATCGCAGCCCCCTGGTATCCAGGCCGTATTTATGAAAATAATAATCACAAAGCAGTTCGCCGGACACTTTGTTCACGCCGTACATCGTATTGGGCCTCTGGATCGTATCCTGCGGGGTATTGTCTTTCGGAGTCGAAGGACCAAAAGATCCAATGGAGCTTGGAGTGAAAAATTGGCAGCCGAGCTCCCTGGATACTTCAAGTGCATTCATCAATCCGCCCATATTCAAATTCCAGGCAAGCAGCGGTTTCTCCTCTGCGGTAGCCGACAGCAGCGCAGCCAAATGGATGACGGTATCCACTTCGTACCGCTTGGCGATTTCGAACATCGCCTTATCATTCGTCACGTCCAGCAGCTCGAATGGCCCGGATCGGGTAATTTCGTGGGCTGATGACCTGAGATCCGTAGCAACGACGTGATCCGCACCATAAATTTCACGTAATTTAACAACTAACTCAGAACCGATTTGGCCCAGTGCTCCGGTCACCAAAATCTTGTTCATAAGACATTCCTCCCGAAATATACTCCCGCGAATGCAGCTAAATCAGCTTCATTTCCTTGCCAACTTTCTCATAAACGGAGATCACCTGGTCGAGCATCTCCTTGGTATGGGCAGCTGTCGGCATGTTGCGTATTCTTCCAGTTCCTTTGGGAACCGTCGGAAACACGATTGCCTTGGCGTAAACACCTTCTTCATAGAGCCGTTTGCTGAACTGTTGGGTGGTTACTTCATCGCCAATGATACAAGGTGTGATCGGCGTTTCGCTTTGGCCTACATCATATCCAAGCCGGCTCAAGCCATTTTTTAAATCATTACCGTTCTCCCAAAGTTTCTCGATCAGCTCTTTGTCATTCATCAAAATGTCGACAGAAGCGATGCAAGAAGCGATTGCAGCCGGAGGTAGCGATGTCGAGAACAGAAACGGACGGCTTCTCAGCTTCAACCATTCGATCAGTTGTTTTTTACCCGCCACATAACCGCCGACAACGCCGATCGCCTTGGAAAGAGTACCAATTTGAAAGTCAATGCGGTCGGACAATCCAAAATGCTTCACGGTTCCCGCACCTGCTCCGAGAACGCCCGAACCGTGGGCATCATCCACATAAGTAATCAGATCGAATTCTTCTGCTATTTTCACGATTTCGGGCAGCTTTGCTATATCACCATCCATGGAGAAAACCCCGTCGGTGATGACCATAATTTTATGGTACTGACCGGATTCCTTGGCATCTTTCGCCTGCTGTCTTAAATCATTCATATCCGAATGCTTAAAGCGAATCACCTTAGCTCTCGACAGGCGGCAGCCATCAATAATCGAAGCGTGGTTCAGCTCATCTGATAAAATCGCATCATGCTGGTCCATTACCGCGGATATAGCAGCCATATTGCAGTTAAATCCCGATTGATACACGATAACGGCTTCCGTTTTTTTGAAACGGGCCAGTTTTTCTTCAAGCTCAATATGAAGATCCATCGTACCATTGATTGTTCTCACAGCCCCTGCGCCTGCCCCGTATGTCTGCGACGCCTTAACTGAAGCATCAATCAGGCGGTAATCTGTTGCCAGTCCCAAATAGTTATTGGAAGACAAATTGATTAGGGACTTTCCGTCGATACGAATAACAGGACCATTTGCACCCTGCAGCGTATCGATGACGTTATATAGACCTTTAGTCTTTAGATCTTCGATGTTCGAACTTAAAAATTGGTCCAATGCTTGACTTGACATTCCATTCCCTCCTCGATATACGTATGTCCTCGTACAGGAGACATAGTATTTCTCCAAAAAAGCCTGTTAAATAAAGGAATTAAACTAATTTCAATGTATCATCTTTTTTATTTTTTGTACACATGTGGCGGACAAAAAATAAAAATATCCGCAAAAAAACATAGCGATTCCTTCCCCCATTCCCGGAAGCAATCGCTACTAAATCTTTGCTTATATCTTTTGCTGCTCGGTAACTTCTTGTGCAGCCATTATTTCTTTTGCTTATTCCTTTAAATCAATCGATTTACCCCGGTTCAAACGGGATTCTTCCGCGGCAAACGCAATGAGATGACTTAGTACGGAAGCGCTTGCCGAGGTTAGGCTCTCCTGACCACTATTGTTCCATAGCTACAAACCCCTTAAGGTGCTAGCGCATTACTTAGGGCGAACTATTATGTCCGTGTTATGCGACAATCCGCAGAGAATCGAAGCCTTTTTAAAGCTTGTACATACGAAACAATTTCGGCGTTCGTTGCATACCAAATACTCTGCTTTACCGCAATGGTTTCTCCCAGCCGGTCTAGCAGATCCAAGTTTCCCTCATCTTCAAATTCATAGCTATGGCCCCAGACATAAAGCAATGCCATGTGGCTGGGCCTTTCCTCTAACGCAACAAATTGAGAAGCGTACTCCATCACCTTATTATGATGGCAAGTTGGATGCCACCTGAACAGATCCTTCGACATTTCACCGCGTATGGATGTGCATTTATCTGTCGCCTTGTTGATTGCTTTTAATTTGGCCGAAGAGCTCAGCATGGACGAAACCAATGCCGGAAAATAGTTAATAGGGCCCCTTCTATCCGAGAGCCCTTTTAACTATATCCTACACTTACTTTAGTTTTTTTACATTCGCTTCAATTTGGCTATTTCGCTCCTTTACCAGCTCATCGAACCCATTATCCATTCGATATTGGATGAACTCGGCCATCGCCTGATCGACTTCGCTCTCCGATTTGGCATCCAAGATCTTGGCGATCGTCTGCGACCAGTTCTGATCAATCTTCTCTTTATTTCTGGAAGATTCTTTAGATAAATATACATCCAGACTCGCTAATTCGAATTGCGGCACCACGAAATCCTGAGTCCATTGCTTAGCCTGCTGCAAAGCCTTCGGGAACTGAGAAATTCCCATTTGCCGGGAGAGAAGAGCACTATCCTGCAGCCACAAATGAGTGGTCAAGCCGACCTTCTTCTCGAAGCCGGCAGGATCGGTCTGCTTGAACTCCAGCAGATCTGCATTCAAGACAGGACTTCCGTCCTTGATGGTGTAGGTTTCGCCCTCGCGGCCAAAGTTCATGACATTGTTGCCTTCCTCACTAACCAGATAAGTCAGGAGCTCCATCGCCTTTTGCGGATCCTTGGCATCCTTGGTAATAAAGGTCTGTGTCCAGCCTTCAATGGAAGTGCCCGGCAATGCGGTTTTCTTGCCTATCGTAGAAGTTGGCCCGTTAACAGCAATGTACTCCTTGCCCGGGTGCTCATTCGCCCACACGGTCATCGTATCCGTCTCACTGTTCAGGTCCGCAGCGAAATAGGCGAAGTAGCTGCCATTCGTTAGTCGTGCATCCTTGTCATCTTTGGTCATCGTAGTCATGTCCCGGTCTGCCAGCCCCTTCTGCCGGGCATCGACGAACACTTTAAGCCATTTCTGAAAATCAGCATCTGTATAACGGTCATAATATTTGCTGTCTTCCGTCAAATCGGCCATCGTTCTATTGAATACCCCGTTCTTCTCAGAGCTATCTCCCGTAAAAGGAGTCACCCCGATCGGAATGATCGTTTTTCCAAGTTCATCTTTCATTGCCAGCTTCTGCGCGGCTTCCAATGCCGAAGTAAATCCTTCCGGCGTGGTCATATCTGGCTTGCCGAGCTGTTCATACATATCCTTCCGCACCAGAAATGCCTGGTTGCCATAAACTCCGCCTTTCTCATAATCCGAACTCGTGTTTGAGAAGTTAGGATATCCATAAATATGGCCGTCATCCCGTGTGAAGTACTTGAGCGTTTCCGGCTTGGCCGCTTTTTCCATAAAATAGGGGTCATACTTCTCGGCTAAAACATCCAATGGAATCGCAAATTTATCGGCTTCCTTAACAAACGGGTTGCTTCCATCCATAGTAATAATGTCCGGCAGATCTCCAGAGGCCATCATCGTGTTTAGCTTGTCGTCGCTGCCGCCCAAGTAAGTGATGTTTACTCCGGTATCCTCCGTAATATATTTGGAAGACACATCATTGCCCCAGACTTGAGCGAACCAATCGAAATTAATGTACCAGTCAAGGTCAGCCTTTGCCTTGTCGTTCTTCCAGCTCGGCGTATCTTTGGCCACTTCAATCTTCGAGTCCGGCAAATTTTCACTTGTCTTCTTACCGCCGCAGGCAGTCAACGACACTGCTAATGCAACCAAAGTCAGAAGGATGATCGATTTCTTCATAACATTCTCCCTCGCTTTTATCATTATTCTTTAACTCCTCCGACCAGCATGCCGCTAATAAAGTATTTCTGAAGGAAAGGGTAAATTAGCATAATAGGTAGGGTCGTAACGATCATCGTAGCCTGCTGTAAAGATTGAGTCGTAAAAGCCTTGGAAATATACACTCCTGCTTTGGCAGAGTTCGCAGCGCCTGCGCTCGTTAACAGCTGATACAAATAATATTGAATCGGATACAGTGACTTATCCGTTACATACAGCTTAGCCACGAAGAAATCATTCCACTGGTATACCCCGTGAAACAAGGCGATCGTCGCCAGCACCGGGAAAGAAAGCGGGACAATAATTTTGAAGAACACCTGTAATACACTGGCCCCGTCAATCTTGGCTGATTCTTCAATCGAGTCCGGCAAGCTTCGGAAGAAGTTCATTAATATGATCATGTCGTAAAAGCTGAATAGCACGGGGATAATGTACACCCAGAAGCTGTTCGTCAGACCGAGCGACTTGGCCACCAGAAATGACGGAATCATTCCGCCGTTGAAGAACATCGTGATGACGCCCATACGGATGAATATCTTTCTTCCCAGTAAATAAGACTTGCTCAGAGCATAGGCTGCCGCCCCTGTAATGACCAAGTGCCCGATGACACCGATTACAGTTTTGGCTATCGTAACTCCAAACGCTCTGTAAATGGTCGTATCCTTCAATATGGTCTCATAGTTTACCAGCGTAAATTCTCTCGGGAATAGATAAATGCCCCCTTTCATCGCGTCATACCCGTCATTGAACGAGAGGGCGATGATATTGATCAAGGGTAATACGATGATGGCAATAAAAAACAGCATGAATAACACGTTAAAAACGTTAAATATTTTCTCGCCTCTATCCAGCCCCATATAGCTCCCTCCCTTCTAAAAAATTGAACTATCGCTAAGCTTCTTGGTTAAGAAATTGGCTACCAGCAACAGTGTGACCGATACGACGGACGAGAATATTCCGACCGCAGTCGCGAATGAGAAGTCCCCTTGCGCCAGACCCAAATGATAAACATAAGAATCGATGACTTCACTGCGTAGCATGTTCGAAGAATTTTGCAGGACGAGAGTCTGGTCCAGATTCGCTCCCAGAATAGAGCCTACACGCAGCAAAAACATCAGCACGATAATATTTTTGATGCTGGGAATCGTGATATACCAAATTCTTTTCAAGATTTTCGCCCCGTCGACCTTCGCCGCCTCATACAACGATGGATCAATTCCTGTTATGGCAGCGAGATAGAGAATCGTTCCCCAGCCAACCTCTTTCCAAATATCCGACAACGTCGCGATCCACCAATAAGCATTCGAATTTGACAGGAAGGAGATCGGTTCAGATATGAGATGTATCGACAGCAGGAAGCTGTTCACCAGTCCCGACGAGCCAAGCCAGGATGTAATCATGCCGCCAAGAATAACCCACGACAGGAAGTGCGGTAAATAAGATATGGTCTGCGTAAACTTCTTGAAGAATACTAATCGGAGTTCATTGATCAATATAGCCAGGACGATCTCCAGCGGAAAACCGATCAACAACTTCATCAGGCTGATGCCTAGCGTGTTCGTCAGCACATTGTAGAAATCTTTGTCCCCCAAAAAGGCTTTGAAATTATCCAATCCTACAAATTCCGAGCCCGTAAAACCGGATAACGGAGAATAATCCTGAAAGGCGATGATCAATCCGAGCATCGGGACAAAAGAGAAAACAATCATCAATATAATGCTCGGCCAGACCATCACTTGAAGCTCCCACTGGGATAGAAATTGTTGTTTAAATTTGGATTTCATCCGTATACCTCCTTACTCTTCAGGTACAGCATTGTCAGTTCTTTCTGAATCATGTAAGCGTATTCCAAAATCTGCTAGGCCCACTCAAAAATTCTGAACTTGTGGGTGGATAAATTTTACACAATTAATTAATTTAATTAAATAATTGAGCGGGCCTAGTGATCATTTCGGATAAATGGGATTCACGAGATTTTATCGATATTCTATCGTAAACACGGGAGAGTCAAGATCATTGATATAAATATTGAATTTTCCCGGTTCAATCGTTTGCTGCAGGCGGGTATCCAAGTATAGAAGATCATCCAAGGCCAGCGTCATCTGTACGGTAACGGTCTGATGCTCTGGCAGGTCCACGACTTGATACTTCTTCATCTCGCGCACAGGACGTACCGCCTTGGAGACAAGATCCTCAATGTACAGGATAGCGATTTCAGAATAGTTATACCCGCTTGGATTGCTCACCTGGAAAGAGATCGTCAATTCCTGATCGGCTGTCACATGATCACGCGAAATTGTAAAGTCAGAATACTGCGCACCGCTATAGGTCAGCCCGTGCCCGAACGGGAACAGAGGCCCGATCTCACAGTCCTGATATCTGCTGCTGTAGCTTGATTCATTTGCCGGACGACCCGTGCTGTATTCATTGTAATAGATCGGCGCTTGCGCCGAATGGCGCAGGAACGACATCGTCAGTTTGCCCGACGGAGTAGCTTGGCCTGTAATCAGCTCAGCAATCGCACTGCCGGCCTGTGTACCCGGATACCAGCACCATAAGAGCGCAGGGATATCATCAATAATGTTCTGAAGCGCGAGTGGCCGGCCCGAGAAAAAGACGCATGCATACGGTTTGTTCGTCTTCTTGACTTCACGGATAAGCTGCTGCTGGCTGGCCTCCAGTTCGATATTCACACTGCTATGCCCTTCACCGCTTAATTTCCAGTCCTCCCCAACCGCTACAACAATATAATCGCATTGCTCCAACTCAGCTTGAGGGCAGTCCTTCAGGGATTCATAGACTTGCAGATCGAATGAATCATCCATCTGCTTCAGCCCTTCCGCCAAGGTAACTACGTCATCAAAGCTTCCTTTGCACGGCCAATTGCCCAGCAATTGATTGCTGCCGGCAAAAGGGCCGACGATGATGATCTTTTTGTATTCTTTGCGTATAGGCAGCATTTGTTCATTTTTCAGCAGTACACAGCTACGCTTGGCAGCGTCCTTAGTATGCTCCAGAAAGCAAGGATTCAGAATGACTTCATCCTCACGAGCTTCGTCCACATAAGGATTTTCAAATAAGCCCATTTCATTTTTAAGCTGCAAAATTTTCAGAACGGCCGTATCTATATCCTGGAGCAGCCCCGGATTTTCTTCTAGAATCTGTTCAAAATGCTCTAGATACAAAGTCGAGACCATTTCAATTTCAATGCCCGCTTTTAAAGCCAATTCGGCAGCTTCCTTGCCATTGCCGGCAACGCGGTGATTCTGCAGTTCGGCGACTGCCCCCCAATCTGAGATTACAATATCGTCAAATTGATAGGCCCCTCTTAAGATTTCCTTCATCATCTGCTCACTCGCGCTTACAGGAACCCCGTTGAAGGTGTTGAATGAGCTCATCACAAATTTTGGCTTCTCTTGAAGCGCTATTTCATAAGGCTTGCCATAATAGGCGTAGAATTCTCTCCAGGACATATCGACAGCGTTGTAGTCTTTGCCTCCAATGCCAGCTCCATAAGCGGCAAAATGCTTTAGACAGGCCGCTACTCCCGATTCGGCAATCTCTCCGTTCTCGCCTTTCTGATAACCTCTGATCATCGCCCGGCCAAGATTGCCGGACAGCAGAGGGTCCTCGCCGAAGGATTCCATTACTCTTCCCCATCTGGAGTCGCGCACAAGGTCGACCATCGGCGAGAAATTCACATGTATACCCGCAGCGCGCAATTCCGAAGCGGTATCCGCCGCTGCCTGCTGCACGATGCCCTCATCCCAGGTACAGGAAAGCCCTAGTGGTATCGGAAAAATCGTTCTGTATCCATGTATCGCATCGTGCATGAACAGCAACGGGATCTTTAGCCTTGATTTCTGCAAATATTCACTTTGAATCAGGTTCGTGATCTTGGCGCTCGACACGCCGATAATACTTCCCATCGTATACAGCGTATCTCCCTCAAGCATATGATCCGGGAAGTCTGGACCGGTCTCAACCATTTCGCTATCGATTATGCCGACGTAGTGTTCCCCGGTCGTCTGAGAGAGCTGTCCGATCTTCTCGACGAGCGTCATCTCCTGAAGCAGTTCGATCATTTTTTTATTGTCCATATAGACCCCTTTATTTCCATTCCAGCTTAGGTAAAATATCTTGCTGCAATTCGCACATTTCGTCGATCATTGCACAGGCCTGGTAATAAGTCGGAGCCTGAGGATCCAATAGGATCGCCTGCAGCAGCTTCGTCTTGGATTGCTCCACAAAAGCCTCGAGCAACAATTTATGGATCGATCCCTGGATATGAATCGTTCCGATAATCGCCGTCGGCAGTTCTACCGTCATCGGCTTAAGCGTAATTCCTCTGCCGTTAACGATCGCCTGGGTCTCAACAACCATATCGTCAGGAAGTCCCTTGATTGCACCGTGGTTCGGTAAATTGACCGCGTTCAATTCAATCTCATCATCGAAGAAAATAGACTCAATGATCGGAATCGCATATTCATTGCTGCGGCTTACCTTCTCCTTATCAAAAATATAGGCCTCTTCCACCCAAAGCTCCTGCGTCTGAATCTTCGAGAACAAGCCTTGATCCAGATTGTTGCCGCTTGCACTGTATACGAATTCAGGGGTTCTGGAATCCTTCTCCCACAGCTTCTCGCGAATTGGATCGTAGCGGTATTGCAAGGACAAACCCGCATAGAAATCGTCTGCATAAGAGATATATTCACCCACATGGTTGGTGCCTGGATAAGGATAATATCCATAAGTGCGGTACATCGTTCTGGATAGCGCGACATGTTCGAATTGCGCCAGACGGTTGGCCTTCCGCTCCTTCTCATCAAATAACGGATACAGATCCTCATCCGTCTTCTTGTTCCAGATCTTGGTGAAGAAACCGAAATGGTTCAAGCCACCGCCTTCCATTCCGATATCTGCGATATCCATCTCCAGGAATTGGGACAGCTGCTCGATCCCCATATCCAGTCCATGGCATAGACCGACGACTTTGATCGAGGTAAGTTTCGAGATAGCCTCAACCAATTTCGCTTCAGGATTCGTATAATTAATGAACCAGGCGTCTGGGCAGACGCGTTCCATCGTCCGAGCGATTTCCAGCATCGGACCCAGGTTTCGCAGTGTATGGAACATCGAGCCAGGACCGCCGTTCTCACCGTAAATTTGCTTGCTGCCGAAGCGGCGAGGAATATGGAAATCCTGCGACCAATAAAAGTACCGATTTACCTCAATTGCCACGATGACGAAATCAGCCTCCTGTAGAGCTGCTTCCAGGTTGGTCGTCTGCCAAATGTTCGCCGGATGCGAGAAGGCGGTAAACATATCTGTCGCATATTTATAGGTTCTTGCCACATTCTCTTCTTCAATGTCCATCAGTGCGATCTCCAGCTGTGCTTGAGTTTTCAAGCGCTCGGACAGCACCATATCCTGAAGTGCCCCCAAAGCAAAGGACACACTGCCGGCTCCAATTAACGCAACTTTCATTTTCTTCATATTGTTCATGCTCCTTTATTGTTTTTTAACGCCATATACCCTGCCCCAATCACTCCTGCATCCGGGCCGAATTTAGGCAAAACTACCTTGACTTTGTCGCTTAAATGTTCAAACACTTTGGTTTTAGCGCTTTCAATAATTTTATCGATCAACCATTGGTTGTTATGAATGACCGCTCCTCCAATGACAAATATATCCGGATCGATCGTCTGCATTAATGAAGCAACCGCATTAGAGAAGTACTCGACCCAGGTATTCACGACACCTGCCGCCTTCTCGTCATGTTGCCTGTATTTCTCGAATAATAAATTCACCGTAGCCTTGCTACCGTAGAGATGTTGGCTCTCTTTCTCCAGGGCTCTGCCGCTGCACAGAGCTTCGAGCGTGCCGGGATGTAATGGCGAATGGCTCTTGCCGTTATCTGATATAACCATGCTGCCAATCTCTCCGGCATAACCATGCGCTCCGTGGAGCAACTCGTTGTTCAGAACGATTCCGCTGCCGATCCCCGTACTGACCGTAATATAGATCGATTGATCATACGCCCGGGACGCGCCATGCTTTGATTCCAGCAGGGTCACGACATTCACATCATTCTCGAAATGAACTTCATAACCGGGAAAAAAGCGCTTTATAAAATCGGTATGAACCCCTTCCAGGCAGGGAATGTTGGTTGCATCATATATAATCTCGGTCCGCTCTTTCCAAGGAACAGGCATGGCAATCCCTATCTTGTCAGCTGTCTTGTGATGATCCACTTTCTCGATCACTTGCTTGATATAGTTAAAAACTTCATCAGCACTTAGGAACTCGCTAGTTAATGCCGTCTCTTTTCGAACCAATTCCAACTGCTCATTCACTAATCCGACTCGTATATTCGTTCCTCCAATATCCACTCCAATGACGCTGTTACTCATAATTTGTACTCCTCAGTTTTTATCGCTGCTTAATATATTTCGCTGCCTCCGAATCCAGGAAGAAATCAATATGTTCATAACCGAGCAGCTCCTGAGCAGGCAGCTTCGCTTCTGGATTTGTAAATATTTCTTTGACGATCCCAGCTTTGCGTTCACCGGTCACCGCTACAATCACCCTCTTGCTGCCCGCCACCTGACTTAGACCCAAGGTTATTCCTCTGTCCAATGCTGTAGGCTGATGGAAATACTTCTGGGCCACGGACCTGGTCGTCTCCGACAAATCTACGACACTGCTGTGATCCAGCAACGGACAGCCTGGCTCATTCAAGCCAATATGTCCATTCATTCCAACCCCCATCAAACTGAACGTTATGGGATGCTGATTAATAAAGTGGTCGATTCTCTGACATTCCTGCTCCAAATCCGGCGCAGTGCCATCAAAGAATTCGATCTGTCCGGCGTCCAAATGGACAAGCGAGAATAAATCCTGATTCAGCATTTGATAGCAGCTTCCCTCAGACTCTCTGCTTATTCCGACCCACTCGTCCAGGCTGACAATTTTAAGCTGCTGAATCCTTTCATGAATCTCGGCGTTCCCAGCAAATTTCATGTAGCTCTTCTGTGGTGTGCTGCCTGATGCCAAGCAGAACACTGGATGCTCATGCGACAGATGCTCTTTCATCTCTCTGGCAATGGCATCTGCAACTTCCTCTTCAGTCTCAAAAATTTTAATCACTACGTTCACTTCCTATCCGGAAATTACTTTTATCATCTCATGCTGAAGCGAAAGTACGGCAGCTCCGACAGCCGTCGAATGATGCGAATCACTGTAGGTTATTGTTGGAGTCCATTCCACATACTGCCCGACATAATATCTTGTTCTCTCAAGAATCCGTTCAGGGAACAGTGCTACCGTCTTGCCACTAATAATAATCTGCTCGATGTCAAGCACGCTGATGATATTAACCATCGCCAGGGCCAGATGCTTGCCTACATAATCTGCGCACGCTTCAATGTCTGATTCAGAGCTAAGATCATAGTTGCTCAACAAATGCTGAATCCCCAGCTTGCTCTCCAGCCAACCGACGGAGGACGGTGATCTTCTGTACTCCGGGTCAAAGCACATATACTCCAGCTCACCCGCGCTTGCATTAAATCCTCGATGCAGCTCTTTATTGATAATCAGACCGCCGCCGATCCCGTCCCCTACTGCGATATGGACCAGATCAGACAGCATTTCCCCGGAGTGCTCCAGATTTCGGAATTCAGCTACTGTAGAAGCGTTTACATCGTTTTCAAGGAAAATAGGCAATTCAACCCGGTTAATCAGATTCTCGATGATCAGCTCATAATTGTAATCCTGCTCCTTGTTGTCCTGAACCCGCATTCTGATCGTTTTCTTCCTGGTGTTTATCGCCCCATCGACCCCGATCCCGATGCCTAGGACGACGCTATTCGTTTTCTTTGCTACATTCTTCATCCCCGAAATCATGTCTTCAAAAATCGAGATAAACTGTTCGCTATAAAACGGAATATCCGTCTCGATGGAGTATGAATCGATAATTTTACTGTATAGATTGATCAGCAGAGCAGTGATTCTGTTCCCTATGATTTGAATGCCGACGGTTACATAGCTGTTCTCATTAAATCGGTATACCGTTCTTTTTCTTCCCAAGCCACCAGAGCCTTCCCGGCTTTCTCCAGTAGCGTTCAACAATCCGATCTCTTCAAAAAAATTGATGATCTTACTTACGGTTACAAAGCTCATCGCCGTCTTCTCAGCGATTTCGACCTTCGCCAATTCGGGATTCTGCATCACAATATCAAAGATGATTTTTCTATTCTCATCCTTAATGTCATTGGGCAAAAACGACTTCATCCTGTCACTCCTTTCGTTTTATTCAAGATAATTAATTAATGTTATTTAATAATTAAATAAAAATATAAAGGCCGTATCTGACCCTTACGATTGATTATATACATATTGGGCTCTGTGTCAATAACTTTTGCAGAAGATCAAGTTACATGGGGCGTTGTATATAACCGACAATTTGTCCCATTTTTTCTTCGATACTCATACGCTGCTTTCCCGTGGTATTTGGTAAACGATGAAATCGGTTTCCTCCAGTGTTTTGAAAAATCGCTCAAGCAACCAATTAAGGTGTCCAGTCGATCTTTTACCATGTTGGCATCCTCGGATTAAACATTATATAAGCAGATCACATCCCAAACTGCCCAGGTTAATTCGGGGAATTTTTCTGATGGGAAACCACTCCACAATGGAACGCGACTATTTTGCCTTTTTATATGCCTTTGTAATCGCTGTAATTGCATCCTTGAGCAAGTCAACTTGTTGCGTGCTTGCTGCATCGCTAAGAGTTACCTTCACCCATTCCACATTTGTTCCTTCAGCTGCGCACTGTATCGCTTCTTCACGCAAATCTACGATTACTTGAAACCGTGGAAAACATGGTATTGAATCTCAATAATGAAGTTATGAAATTCAACCCGTTAATGAGGTTTCAGTTTCCTAAAATCATCTGGCTAGTAAGGCGGGCATCTCCGCCGTATGAAGCAAACCAGCTACGTGCCGCAATGATTGAGCTGAAAAGGGACAGCCCCTCAGAAGCCCGGCTGCTCCTATATACCCATTGTGGGGGTAGATAGAGATCTACAGTCTAATTGATGGTAACTACGTACTAATACCCCAATCGTGAACAATAATTGATGCATAGAATACAAAAGGTAAACGGCACGGTTTATCAATTTTGATTAGGAGGGATCGCTAGGATGAGCGATAAACCCCGAAGAGTGTTAATGAGTAAATGGACAAAAACAAAGGTGCTTCTGGGGAGCAATAAAGTCCGACCGCTTATTCCAGATACCCGTAAATTCAGCAAATCTACCCTGAAGGAAATGCTGAAGAAATACACCATGGTCTATGTTAAGCCTGAGATTGGAACCTTTGGTAACGGAGTTATTCGCGCGAAAAAACTAGGACCTGAAGAGTACATGTATCAAACTGGAACAACCGTGCATTCCTTTTGGGATTATGAATCATTTCATGAATCTTTAAGAGCTATTATCAGTAAGAAAAGGTATCTCATTCAAAAGGGCATTCATCTGGTGAAGTATAATAAGCGGCGGTTTGATATACGGGTGATGGTACAATTAAGTCCAACAGGAAAATGGGAAACTACCGGCCTCATTGGAAGAGTGGCACACCCGAAAAAAATCGTGACGAATTACCACAGCGGTGGCAAACCGATGGATGTTAATCGTCTCCTTGCTGCTCACCTCTCAAATAGCGAAATCAAAAAAATTATTCACTCCCTGAACGAACTGGGTGTGACCACGGCAAAATATCTGCACAAGAGTTATCCAGGATTTCGTCAAATTGGTCTAGATATTGGATTCGACAAAACTTGGACACCGTGGATTATTGAAGTCAACACAAACCCAGATCCATATATATTTAACAAGTTAACAGATAAGTCGATGTACCGAAAGGTAATGAGGTATAAAAAGGCGGCTGCGAAGTAATTTATGATGTGATGTTTTCTTAGTTTTAGGCCGAATCCTTAATTTTGTGTGTTTTGCAACCTCCATACACCCATCCCCTTTCATTCTTCGGGGCATAGGATAATCCCATATATTTGATATATGGAGATGAGCAAATGACAACACCAATTGATGTGTTAATCCCAGCGATTGAGAAGGATCTGGCGACACTCCCCCATGTTATTGATGCCGTAAGAAAATATGTGAAGCACCCTATTCATGAAATCATCATCGTAGCTCCGCGGAAGCAAAGAATTCTGGATCTGTGTACGAAAATGGGGTGTCGATTCGTTCATGAAGATACGGTTCTGCCCATAACGAAGAAAAACATTCACTATCAATCCAAATCGTGGGATCGATCAGGCTGGCTTTATCAGCAGCTGCTTAAGCTGGGCGGCGATAAGTTGTGCTCATCCAAATACTATTTGGTGATGGATGCCGACACCGTACTTATTCGTCCCCATGTCTTTAAGGTCGGCAACAAGACGGTATTTTACTGTCGAAACTGGAGTCAGCCTGAATACTTCCGTACGTATAAGAAACTGATGGGTAGAAGCCATTCTTCCAAACGATCCTTCGTTACCCATTACATGCTGTTCGAGAAAGCAAAAGTGAAGCAGTTAAAACAAGCGATTGAGTCCAGACATAACACGAGCTGGAACTCGGCCATTATGAGAAGTATGAATAAATCTAAGCAATTTGCTTTCTCCGAATTTGAAACATATGGCAATTTCCTTTACTCGTCTGAGCCCGGGAATATGATTTTGAAGCAGGCAAAAAATAAGAGCTTACATTTGAGTTTCCCTCAAATCTCTCCTTCCAAGATGTCTTCCCTGACCCAAACATACCGGTCCATTTCTTTTCACAAACGTAAAGGGTATCTTAAATCTTCCAAGGCTGTTGCTAAATGAAGCCCTATGAGGTGGTTTGGAAAGGACCGATACACAAAACAAGCGGTCTTGGCCGTGCCAGCAGAGCCTATGCAAGATCACTGAAGCGGCAGGGTGTAACCGTTAGATTAGGTGCGCCAAGCCATCGTAATAACGGAATCCAGGGCAAAAAGGTTCTCATTTATCACCATATTCCCAGTCACATGCAATGGAAAAAAGAGCATAGCGTGTATGATTCGATGATTTTGAATACCGTGTGGGAAACAAGCAAGACCCCCAAAGGCTGGCTTTCGCATATGAACAAATTCGATGCGGTGTGTGTTCCCTCCCTGCATAACAAGAGTGCTCTAACGCACAGCGGGGTGAAAGTCCCGATTTTTGTAGTTCCTCATGGGGTAGACACTAAGGAGTTTCATCCGAACAATAAGAAGATGTATTTGCCAGCTGCGGCAGGGAAGTTTACGTTCGTGTCTGTCTTCGGCTTCCAGCATCGCAAAAATCCGGAGGGCCTGCTAAGGGCATACTGGGAGGAATTTTCCTCAAAAGATAACGTGATTCTGGTGATCAAAACGAACGGATATACGGCGAATGAGAACGAGAAATGGATTCAGCAGAAAGTCATGCAATACAAAATGAGATTGGGGATTCAAAAAGATACAGCCCCTGTTGTCATTATCGGACGTCAGCTCAGTGAAAGCAGTCTCAAAGGCTTGTATACGCTCGGAAATGCATTCGTCCTCCCCACCCGTGGCGAGGGCGTCGGACTGCCTTTTTTAGAATCGCTGGCGAGCGGCGTACCGGTCATTGCTACAGGCTGGGGTGGGCAAATGGATTTCCTTACGTACAGCAACTCATTCCTGGTTCCGTATAAGCTGAGGAGCCCTTCAAGCAGCATGAACAGAGCCATATCCAGAAAATTCAGCAGCTTGTTTGCACAAAAGGGACAACGCTGGGCCGAACCAGATCTGAACAGCCTCAAAAAGCTCATGCGGAAAGCGTACGAGAATCCCGATCTTTGTAAACGGAAAGGACGCCTAGGGCGAAGGGATATGCTTCAGCTATCCTGGGATCGGGCGGGGAAGTTAATGAAAAATGCAATTGAAGAGGTCATTCAATCCAAGCCATAAGGATCTAGGTGATGTTCCCTCAGGAAGGAGGAATGAGCTTGCGTATTGTACTATTGTGCGGGGGATCGGGAAAAAGGCTATGGCCTTTATCCAACGAGATTCGCTCCAAGTTATTTCTTAAGCTTTTGACATCCGAAGACGGGATCAAGGAATCGATGATTGAACGGATATGTAGACAACTGGATGAGGTGGGGCTGCTTCATTCCACGTGTATCGTCACGCATCAGAGTCAAGTGGAAATTACGCGCAGCTATGTTGGTGAGCACATCCCTATCCTAGGGGAACCCTATAAAAGAGGGACTTTCACAGCCATCGCTTATGCTGTAAGTTACCTTCATGAGAAGCTGCAAGTCGATTCGGATGAAACGATTTGTGTTCTTCCCGCGGACACTTACGTCGATACCGCATTTTTTCGGCTGCTCCATCGTTTTCCCGATATCCTGTTGCATTCTAAGGCAAATCTCGCTCTCCTCGGAACAAAGCCTACTCATTCTTCCGATCAGTTCGGTTATATCGTTCCCGTCCTGACCAAGGAGAATAGCGAATATTCTTTCATCCATCAGTTCATAGAAAAGCCTAATGAGCAGACGGCCAGTCGCTTAATCAAGCGTCACGCGATGTGGAACTGCGGTGTATTTGCATTCCCCTTAAGATTCATGCTCAAGTATATGCAGGACATGGGGCATCCTGTTCAAGTTGAGCATTGGCTGGCTCACTACGAACAACTTGCCAATGCCAGTTTCGACCGGGAAGTCGTTGAGCGTACCATGCCTGCTGTTGTCATGGGTTATGATGGATATTGGAATGATTTGGGGAGTTGGATGGCGCTAAGCGGTTATTTGGAGGATCAAGTGATCGGACCTGGGCGAATATCGGACGATTCCCCGAATACCCATCTCATTAACGAACTGCCCTACCCCATTGAAATCATTGGCGTCCCGGATATCATCGCTGCGGCAAGTTCCGATGGCATTCTGATCGCGAATAAGGATAAAGCCAATCAAATCAAGGAAATACTCGCTCAAGTGCCGCAGATTCCAATGTATGAAGAGAAAAGATGGGGCTCCTATCAAGTCCTGAATTATTGGAAAGATGAATCGGGAATGGAAGCCATGATCAAGAAAGTGCAGCTCACCCAAGGAAAATATACGAGTTATCACCGGCATCTCGAAAGGCAAGAAATCGTGACAATTGTGACCGGCAACGCGGAGATTCTAATGGAAGATAGACTATATAAGCTGCGGGCGGGTGATGTTTTACAATTTCCGGCTGGCATTAAGCACGGAATAAAGGCTGTTACTCATCTTGAGCTGATGGAGGTTCAACTTGGTAAGGATCTCGCTCAAGAAGATAACACTCGATTTGAAATAGATTGGTAGAGTGTTTCTTGACATGGGAGCATTACATTTAAGCATATATGAATGCAGCACGTGAAAAAATGAAGTTTAATGGAAAGCCTGTACCGGTCTGCCATTCCGCCTGATTTTGCAGCTTGTTTTTATTGCGCCATCCTGCTTGCTTCCCATGCCTTCGGGTGAAATTTGAACAACCGCTCCCGCTATTTCAGCAGGAACGGTGGTAGTTTGGTATTTTTTGAATTGAGAATTCATAAGGTAAGTGATCATTTCAAAAACGCTTATTTTGCAGTCTATGAATATATGCTCTTGTCTTCCAGCCCGGATGTGTGGGGGATGACAGAACATCTGACAGTCGAGGGATTGATAATTCGGTAATTTCATTCTTACGCAGAATATCTCTTCAATAAAGCTTGTTATGAAATAAAACTAAAAGTCAAAAGAATGGCCCTCTATGTCATGCCTTCCAATGTAATCATTTTTGCGGCAGTAACATATTTTTTACTTTCATGACTGTTCTCTAATTTGGTATTATGACAATCACTCTATATTTGATTAGAGCCTTAGAATATTCTAAGGCTCTTTTTAAACCCAAATTATGCTCACAAACATTATTGAAGTAGAGAGATTCAACCTACCGTTGTCGCTGGATTCCTTTGTTAAGGCATACTACCACCAAAACATAACTATGGATCGCTATATGACGACAAGTCTTATACTGATCACTAAAGATAAAATAAATTCAACTTTACCCGTTGTGTTTCTTGTTCTTCTATTGCAGCTTAATTTATGAATCACATTAAACCATGAACCTATATAGGCTTTTGAGCATATAGTGAACATTATGAATCACGGAGGGATTTACATGTATAACACACATCCTTTTTACTTTAGATCCACATTTGCACCTATATGGTCAACCTCATCGGTTGAGGCCATTCACTTAATCAAGGAAGCAGTTCAAGGTGAAAGAAATGATGAGTTATTTTACGATGCTCTAATCAAACTTGCTCCAAATTCCACTCAAGCTGCAATTATTACAGGAATTAGAGATGATGAACGAGGACACAATATGATGTTTAGACAAATGTATAAAGATCTCACGGGCCAAGATATCTCAGGTGAGAGTGACGAACAATATAGTCCAATTAACTCTTATATAAGTGGACTACAAAGGGCTTTCGAGGGTGAATTAGCAGCTATTGAAAAGTACAGAAGGATTTGGTTTGGACTTCCTTATGGAATCTACAAGGATACCCTTTGGGGAATCATTCTTGACGAACAAAAACATGCTGATAAATACAACAATTTGATAACTTATAACTTATCCAGATAAATTTCATCAACAAATCATAAAGATGAAGAAATAAGATAAATCCAAGAGGAAATAAAAGAGGAGCAGCTTTTGTCACCAAGAGCTGCCCATTTTTTTACCTTTTCCTCTTAAAATACAATCTTCAATTTAATTTGACATTCCGGCTAGCTGTAAAATATCTTCTAATGTCAATTTCCCAATAATCTTATACCCTTGTTGATCTCCCAGCGGTTTTAGAATAACTGTCTCCATACTCGCGAGTTCTCCTAGGCCCACCCCGGGAGGAAAGGAGTGAGCTACAATTACTCTGTTAAAGTGAGTTGGAGGTGTTTGTTCAATTTCGTTTGTAAATGCTTGCAATGTACTATTTATTTTTTCAGTGCTCGGGTTTTGACTGAGATTATATATGTTTAACCAGAATTCATTTACTTTTACATGTTGTGTACCAAAAGCAGTTTGAGCCGTTTGGAGGGTTCTACATAAAGGGCTTGCTTCTATAGGTATATGGACGGGAATGTTTAGTTTACGGATAGCATCGCCATACTTTTCAGCCTGTTCCTTTCCCATAACACTTAAATTCCTCTGCGTAGTGCAATCTGTTAGACTAAAATTTTGTTGATCTTCCCCTACAGTTGCGTCTCCATGTCGGATATAAAGGATGTATCCGCCTTTTTGAAGATCTTTTATGAGAGAAGATCCGGTAATCTCTGCTCCCCAGGCACTATAAGTTGTTCCAAGCAACAGAAAAAAACAGGGTACGAAAATGAATAATCGGTACATCTCTCTTCCACCTTTTTTTTCTTATACAATCCCCCTTATTACAAAAATTTATACAACGTTTCATCATTTTGAGGTAACAATGGAAAAGGAACAATAGTTTCATCTATTCTATGTCAACACCTCCTGCCACGATACCAGCTCGGAAGAAAGCACGATCGAGACGGGAATCCGCGTCACCTGCGGGTTCTCCTGATCATCTATATCCTGAAAACAGCAGCTGATCACTTTGATGCCTTCTTAGTTTTATTGAGCTAACGTTCCCCGTTAGTAAACGTAAAATACTCCCCACCTTTCAAGAGCCTCAAGCTCATGAGAAAATGAAGGCATCCTAAATGAGGAGGTTGCCTCATGACAAAAAGAGATCAACGTCAAAATGAGTGGGCGAAACTTGAAGCTTATAAGGCCAGCGGACTAACGATGGTGGCATGGTGCAGTGCCAATCAAGTCAATGTGGAACAATTGAAATATTGGACACGGAAGCTCAAAAAAATCGCCTCGTCAGACATCGTTTCTTCGGCACGCTTTATTCCGGTTACCGTCACGGAGCTCAACGCTCCTCTTGCCACTTCTTCGCTTGTTATTCATGTCGGGCCTGCCTGCATCACCCTTCAAAAAGGATTTGACCGGCAGTTGCTTCGTGAAGCGGTAGAAACCTTAACGTCATCATGCTGACGTTTTCAAACGCACACCCTGTCTATCTGGCTGTCGGGTCCACGGACATGCGTAAATCAATCGATGGACTCGCTGCTCTCGTCCAAGAAGGTTATGGCCTGAATCCATTCTCTCCGAGCTTGTTCGTGTTTTGCAATCGCGAGCGTAACAAGCTCAAGCTCCTCTTTTGGGAGGTCAACGGCTTCTGGCTTTTTTACCGTCGTCTGGAACATGGCACGTTTCAGTGGCCGACCGGCAATGAACAAGTTGTGACGGTCACCTCTCGCGAGCTTCGCTGGCTGCTTGACGGGCTTCCCCTTAGCCAGCGGCAAGCCCATGCAAGAGTCATGGTGGAAACCGTGATTTAGATTCGCCATTTCGTCATATAAGCATGCAGGAATCAAGCCAAGAACAAACGAAATGAAACGGTAAGGAAAAAAGTGCGGAAATCTCACCTACAATCGAAGAACTGAAACAAAAGACGGCAAGGCAGGAACAGCAAATTGCGGAATTGTCGGCTAAGCTGAAGTGGTACGAGGAGCAGTTCCGTCTGGCGCAGCATCGGCGTTTCGGCGCGTCAAGTGAACAAACCCATCCCGATCAACTCACACTTTTCAATGAAGAGGAGGCCGAAGCGAATCCAGCGGCCCCGGAGCCGACGATGGAAACGATCACTTACAAGCGTAAGAAAACGGTCGGCGGTCGAGAAGCGAAACTCGCATCGCTGCCAGTCGAGACGATTGAATACCGGCTGAGCGAAGATGAGCAGGTTTGTTCGTGTTGCGCGGGAAAGCTGCACGAAATGAGTACGGAAGTATGGCGGGAGTTAAAGCTCATCCCTCCTCAAGTGAACGTAGTGGAGCATATACGCTATGTGTACGGTTGCCGTCGTTGCGAACAAGAAGCGATTTCCACGCCAATCGTGACCTCACCGATGCCCACACCGGTGGTACCGGGCAGTCTAGTATCGCCATCGATGATGGCGTATGTTATGAGCCAGAAGTACGTGGACAGCCTGCCGCTGTACCGGCAGGAGCAGCAGTTCCTGCGTTTGGGCGTTGAACTGTCACGCCAAACGCTAGCGAACTGGATGATCGCGGGCCCAGAACGCTGGCTGACGCCGCTGTATGACTACATGCATAAGGAACTGTTGAGACGAGACATTGCGCATGCGGATGAAACAACCCTTCAAGTGCTCAAGGAGCCGGGGCGTGCAGCGCAAACGAAGTCGTACCTGTGGTTGTATCACACCGGCCGGGTTGTTCCGGACATCATTCTGTACGACTACCAGACGGGACGAGGCGGCGAATATCCGGGCAAATTCCTCAAGGGATTTACCGGTTATCTGCAGACGGATGGATACAGCGGCTACAATCAAGTGGAAGGTGTCACGCAGTTGGGTTGTTGGGCTCATGCAAGGCGGAAATATCACGAGGCCCTTCAAGCGTTACCTGCAGGTCAGCGTTCCAACACAGTGGCTGCGGAAGGACTGGCCCTGTGTAACGCTCTCTTTGAGGTGGAACGTAAGTGGAAAGATGCGACGCCCGAGCAGCGTTATGAAGCCCGACTTGCGGAGAGTCGACCGATCTTGGACGCATTCTCTGCTTGGTTAGAAGCTCAGCGGTCGCGTGTACTGCCCAAAAGTTTGTTAGGTACGGCGATCACTTACTGTACGAACCAGTGGGAGAAGCTGAACGTATTCTTGCAGGACGGACGGCTGGAAATCGATAATAACCGCAGCGAACGCTCGATTAAGCCCGTGGTTATCGGTCGAAAAAATTTCCTGTTCAGCAATACGCCGCGCGGAGCCAAGGCCAGCGCGATCATTTACAGCATCGTGGAGACGGCTAAAGCTAACGGTCTCAAGCCACATCTGTACTTGCAGCATCTGTTTGAGCGGCTGCCACAGCTTCCCAATCCAGCAGATCCTGAAGCACTGAGCAAGCTTGTTCCCTGGTCAGCTTCATTGCCGCTTGTATGCCGCGTCTATTCCAAATAAGCATCGTTCAGCTCCGTTCCATCCAATACGGGGTTATTCGGTGTTCCTTCAATACTCGTGTTTCTTGATAATAAAATCGTTTAAATGGAACTCTTTTTGGGGATTGCCCTCGGCGGACATTGAACTATCGTATCCGTTGCGTAATGTTTTACTGCGATACAATTCACCGCGCTGTCTCTAACAGCAAGTTTAAGGAGCATCCCTCTACGGTGATATGCTCCCCATACGGTAGAAAGATGAAAGATAAAAACGGGGCTGTCCCTGTGATCACTTTCGTTCAACCTTGGGACAGCCCCTTCTAATTTTGCTAATCTGCTTTGTCTATTGTCTGCTCCGATCCCCGTCCTCCAGCATATCGAGCAGCAAACCGGCGAGCGGAGCAGGGAATTGCACGTTTTGCGCCGCCGACAGGAAGAGGCCGACATCCTTCTGCGGAATTTTGCTTTGGGAGATGGTTGTTGACTTCTCTGCAATCATTTTGCCATAGCTTTGATAGATTGGGGCGGTAAACAGAGTGCTCGTAAGCATGTTGACCGCCGCTTTGGGATCGACCCCACCGCGCTCGGCCATTCCTAGTGCTTCCTCCAGCGAGCGTGCGGCAGAGACGATAAGGAAGTTACCGATCAGCTTGACTAGCACGGCGGTACCGGCTCCTTCGCCGAAGTCAAAGATCCCTTTGGCTCCCATAGCCTCCAGCACCGGCCACACCCGCTCTTTCGCTTCCTGCGGACCCGCAACGGGAATCCACAACTGCCTGGCAGTTGCTGCCTCAGGCCGCCCAAAGATGGGCGCCTCAACATATACGGAGCCGTGCCGCGCGTGCAAGTCCGCCAGCTTCCTGCCCTTATCCGGCGACACCGTACTCATCGACACATGAATACCGCCCGGCCCCAGTCTCTCCAGGAAACCCTCGCTCCTGACGACGTCTTCCAATGCTTCATCGTCCCACACCAAGGTGACGACAATGCCCCCGGCCGTCACGGCGTCAGCGGGACTTCCCGCCTGCAACGCGCCTTGAGCAACGACCGGCTCCGCTTTGTCCGCGGTGCGGTTGTATACGGTCAGCGCATAACCGGCTTGGAGCAGATTGGCAGCGATGGGTAGCCCGAGCTGGCCGAGTCCGATAAAACCAATGTTTTCTCTCATGAATATAACCTCCTTCGAATTTTTAAACATGACGTTTACGTTATGTTTTTAGCAAAAAAAATTAGTCACGATCATTGGCCTCGAGCCACCGCTCGAAGCGTTCGATATGAGACTGTAGTTCGGCGTGGAACTGCCCAAGCGCTTCGAGCTTCTCGTCTGTGTCGGACATATGCCGGCGCAGCAGGCCGAGAACCTTCCGCTTCGGCTGCACTCCGCTTGGGTCCGTGAAGTAGAGCTCGATAACGTCCCGAATCTCTTCGAGGCTTAAGCCCAGCTTTTTCAACTGATCGATCTTCCGCAGACGGGCGATCGTTTCTTCCGTGTAGTAGTTATGACCGTTGCCCTCGCGCTCGCCTGAAGGAAGCAGTCCGATGCTCTCGTAGTAGCGCACCGTGCGTTGGGTAACCCCGGCCCGTTCTGTCAACACGCCGATACGCATGCGGTCCATGATCAATCACTCCTTCCAAGATAGAATATAACGTTAACGTCATGTTTGCATCATAGCACTTTGATTGGGCTATGTAAAGGCACCTGAAATTCTGCCCGTTAGTTTAGTGGCCGCGGTCGAAAAATAACTCGCATCAACTTACGTGCGCGCGTAACTTTCAGCTACGCAAATGATCGCATGAATCCCGTCGCTTTACTAGGTGTGCGGGATTTGACGCTTACCCCCGTTAGCTTTATGAATTAGTGAGCAAAACATGACTAATGGATAATTGGAACATGTTCTTGTCCTTCCCTTCGTACTCTGTTCCACTCCACAATGATAAAAACCTCAGCTGGGTTAACCGAGCTGAGGTTAATAAATTTACTATTTTTGTTCACTTTCTATCTTTAGCTGCTACCACTGTGGTGTCTTTTGATTCCGCTGACTTTCGCATCAGGTGCTTCGAATACCCCCTAATTGAGACTACTAGAGTCGCACCTAGCTTCTTCATTTAATAACTTCAACCTTTTTATCCCCTGCTGACTTCGCTACCTCTAACGTTGTTTTACCTTGGATAGCGACTATCACGCCAGTAGCCAGCATAGAAACGATTAAAGCGGCGCTGAGGGCTGTGGAAATTTTCTTCTTGACCATAACCATACCTCCGATATCTATTATGTAATAGGCAACTCAAGACTATGACGAACCGAGGGTGACTACATGACTGTGAAAAGGTAATTACAATATTTCACTTTTATTGTTAGGTAATCCACCTGGTGATTGTATTATAATGTACTGACAATGATTGTAAAAGGATTTTTTCATTGTGTTCAAATAAAACAAAGTATTAGGCGCGAAAATAAAGTTGTAGACTAAGCCACCGTCATATGGCCTCTTCCAGCACATTACAGTGCTCACACTCTACTCCTGTATGATTTAACATCTATCAAATCGGCAATATGACTATGTTCTTGTCCTTCGACATTTGTACATTGAATTGACATAAAAATAAAGTTCCCTACCCAAATGACACAAAGTACAAAATTAAATTGTTCTGTTCACAGCACTTATTATTGACATAAAAGTTCGCTACTTTAAAGAAAACATCGTTCCTCCCCCCCTAAAAAAGCTGACGATTCTTTTAATTCAAAAACCGCGTTAAATCAACGACTCCAGTCTAATTCTTTATTTTCACCGAACATTTAGTGTTATCTATATTGTGCTGCTTTAGACAGTTTTGGACCCTATCCCATACAGAAAGTACTTAGGGGTGCAATGGACATGCAATTCAATTCCCACACTAGCAGCAATTTGCTCAATCTCTTTATCGCCAAAGAAATTCTTCACTATAGTAGCATGATCACCATTATTAAGCTTCCGAACCATCGTTTGCCCAGATGTCCCCACAACATGAGACTCACGGGTTCCTGCTACTTCTCGATCATCGATAAAGAACATTTTCCCTCCGGGCTTCAAACAGCGTGATACCATGGTGAAAAAGCTCACCAGTCTCTCTCTGGGTAAATGAGATATCCAAAAAGTAAAAGCAACTGAATCGTATAACTGATCCGGAGACCAACTGAAAAGATCTGCAATGATCGTTCTTACATTGGGTTCAGATACTACCGGATTATGCGAAAGCATTTCTTCGGAACCGTCTACAATGGTCAATATAAGGGCTTCTTTTAAGAACAGACTACTCCAAGTGCCAGTCCCCGCCGCAAGTTCAAGAAAGTGACCATGAAAATGTTCAGCTTTAAAAGCATCCTTAATCGTACTGATCTCATCGAACCAGATTTGGTTGGCTTCGTCTCCTTGATTAAATGTGCCTCGACGGTACCACCAGTCATCATACTCTGGAGCTCGTTCTTTATAATATTTCAACTGATCCTGAAGCTGCTGATCTGTCACACTTTCGTACGAAGCACCGTTGGTTTCCTTGCTGTTCACCAAACATCTTTCCCTTCTCCCATCAGGGCTTAAGTCAATGATTTTTCCATTAACAAAAGTCCTAATAAAATTAAATTTTCACATACTTTTGTTGAATATCTCCTCGCCAGAATTCAGCTTCCTACATAGTAAAACCGTTCAATTGGAAACAAGCACTTCTGGTTCGCGTTTAGCCGTTCTCAAGGTAACGAAAACGAATTGTGTAGTATTGTTAATATTATAATCCTAGATACATCATTTATATGATTCATCAACTTTAAAACTTGAAATGATTTATTCTAAAATCATTATGTAATTCGCATTCAATTTAGATGTTCTAACGTTGTTTCTTTAGGTAAAGTTTTGATTCTTGCTATATAAGTTGAACTAAAGATTAGAAAACTATGGTAAGGATTTCATGGCTACTTGTCGAAGTAATATAGACAATGATTTCAGACAGCCAGAGGAATTTAATGCACTATAAAGCATCCTTTCAAGAGATCGAAACCGCGATGAAGCAAGCCAAAAAACGTCGGAAGTACGAACGATACCAGACACTGTATTTGTATCTACAAGGAACCGAAATCGAACAATTTGCTCATATGGCGTATCAAACCGTAGGGCTTTCTGGTCTCCAAATGAATCATTCACCCGGTGCGCCTGTTCGATTAACTTCAGAACAACAAGAACAGTTGAAACAAACGATTCGTGAGCTCCGTTCCGCACTATGTAGGCTTTACGGCACGGCACAATTGGATACAAAAAAATCGTTATTCAATCGAAGTCCTATACTCCTGTGCTTTTATCATCGACTTCAAGTTTTCAGTATGACGAATCTCTTCTATTATTTATGTATTTCGTCTTCCAATCCCCCTTGCACCGTTAATAAGAATCTTCTTGTGGCTGAATCAATTCAATGATCTAAAACACTTAAAACCTCATTTTCTCTCATGTTATTTACTTCTGCAGGGTTCTTTTAACTCTCCTCACTAACTCTATTTAACTTATTTCTTAGGAAGGATAATGTTCTTTGCGATGGTTTTAATTTTTTATAATGATATATTTCTATACTACTTGACATGTGAATAAATTATCGATATAGTGTGAATCAGTTCACACTATATATTAAGGAGTATTCTATGCCAAAAAATTCTTTCATTCGTTTAGATGAAGCAAGGCGCGAGGAAATATCTAATAACGCTATGCATCTTTTTGTTGATCATCTTTACGAGGATATAACGATGAAGATGGTTTTGGATCGTTTGTCCATGCACCCCGGAACATTTTATCGGTATTTTGAAGACAAAGATGACCTTTATTGTCTCTTAGTACGTAATGTGACCCAGAAAAGAGCTGCGTATTTTAATAACAATAATGAAGATTCCCTTTACCGGTTTTTCCTTACTGGCTTATTTGGTAACGTTAATGGCACTGTGACTGAGCCATTGAATGAGCTGGAAATCAAACTCATTGAAACATTTTTATACATTCCTGAGAACGTTTTACTTAAAGTATATCTGAATGTGCTAAAGGGCGAGTCTTTCCCCTTGATCAAGGACATTTTGCGCCGAATGAGAGTGGATGGATATCTCCGACCTGATATTGACGACGACCTGATTTCTTTTATGTTTGAGTCAATGCAGTTTAATTTAGTCATGTTTTTTAGGGAGTTCAATATTAAGGACTCTACGCTGCAAAATAAGATTAGCAAGTACTTTACTGACTTTATGAGCCATGGGCTGCTTGAAGATCATAAATATTCTGAAATTGTTAGAGATTTCAAGAAAGCCAATGAGTAGATATGATTCACTGAAGATAGAATGTAATGGTTTTACTGTTTTGAAAAGGCTTATAGCGCAATGTATGTATTTCACATTCACCACTTTTATTAATGAAGGGGGAACAAGAATATGGAAACTTATGATGCATTTCCAGAACCAATTGGCGGGTATACAGTCGGTCGAACCCAGATGGATTTGGAGTACACCGCATCAGATCACTCCAAAAGAGAACTGACGGCGTTTGTGTACTATCCTTCCGATAGTAATGAAGGCAAGACGACATCAACGTACATGTTTCCTGAAGTCTACGAGATGTTGAATGAGCAGCCACTTATCACTGCGTTGAAGGATGTTTTCACTATAGATATCACGACCCAGTGTTACGACGACCTTGCTCTCTCCGGGAAGGAAAAGCACTATCCGGTGTTATTCTATGTTTGCGGCGGGGGCAGTTCTCCGGAATGGGGTACAGTGATCTGTACAGACTTGGCAAGCATGGGATATGTTGTGGTAAGCATCGGCCATCCGAATAGCACGATGTATAAGCGTAAAGATGGGCGCCTGTTTAATGTATCAAAGGGTTTTTCGGATGCCATTACAGCGTTTTCTGAAGATCCGGAGATGCTGGCGTTGGCTGGTAAGATGGAGATGCGGCCTGACGATGAAACTGCCATTGAGATGTGCCATAACGTACTTACACTGCCGATACTTTCCCAGTTAACAAAGTATAGCGAATTACAGGCAGAAGATGTAAGTTATGTAGCCGATTATCTTTACAAACTGGACTCTGGAGAGCTGAACTCCATCTTTAAGGGCAGATTGCTCTTTGACATCGGCATGGGCATCGTCGGACATTCTTATGGAGGGCTTACAACGGCGATGGTTTGCCGGGACGACGATCGGTTCGCCTGCGGGATTGGCTTGGATAGCGGTGCGTTCGGCCTTCTCGATAGCGACCTTAAGAAACCCTTTTTGCTACTGTTTTGTGAACCCAACTATAACATGAATGCGATAATTGGCGCTAACAATAGCATGGAAACCTATTATTTCTCTGTTAATCGTGTTGGGCATTTGGATTACTGCGACATCGTGTTTACCAGTGTTAATGAGGAACTCAGAGGCGAACGGGATGCTATGGAGATGCGAAATCTTGTTACAGACTATACGAAGAACTTTTTTGATCATTACATCCTGCAGAAGGCGGCAAGTGTGGAAAGTCTGGCATACGATGGCGTGGACTTGATCAAGAAGTACCAGCAACAAGTGACATAAATGAGAAATTTGCTGATAAACGCATATTAAAGAGCTAGCCGTACAGACCACAAAGCCGCTAACCCTATTACACGGTTAGTGCTCTCTCATATTTCAGGCATCGTTGACAGAATAAATGTCGGTCTAGCTCTTCCGGTAAGCAACCTTATGAAAAGCATTGATATAACGAAACAGTGCTTCACCATCATCAGGCACATGTGTGCTTCCATCCAGTGGCAGCATCATGGCCTGATACGGCTCTGGCACCATTCTATACTGATGAACATAGGAGGTTAGAATGAACCCGTTGCGCTGCCAGAACTGAATGCGTTCCTGATGAGCCTCCGTTTTCCCGGACTCCGCCTCGATAATCATACCTTTGATGGCGTGTTCCCTTAACCCCCAGGCTCTGAGTTGCTCCAGCATCCAAGTCCCGATGCCTGACCCGCGCAGCTTCTGTTCAACCGCGAGGTAATCGATGATCAGGATGCGGTTCGCTGCCCTCCCCTCCAGTCCAGTAACAGCCATCGCAACCACTTCTCCTTGATGCATGCCGGTGTGTAAGTAACCAATCCCTCGGTTCAGCATATTGCGCAAAATCGCTTTTGTCTTTGCGCCGCTTGGAAAAGCCTCATGATAAATCCGCTCCATCCGCGCCCACAATGCTTCATCCCACTCCTCTATAGTAGCAAACTCTAATTCCAGCATCTCATTCGCCTCCAGATTTTTATCATAACAAATCCCTTCCTTTTCTGGCTTTGTTATAGTATCGTACCCGTTAACACAAAAAGTCCATATCAATATAGGGAGTGTTATTTAACAAATTTTCATAATAAAATCGTCGGGCTTGCTCATCCCATTCGCTCCAATCAGGAGCGTTAAAATCTCTGCTTCTATAGAGCGCGGCTAAAACTCTAGCTTGCCTTAAATTAATAAATAATGGGATTTTGTTTAACCAACCTTGACTCACAGTATTTTCCTTACAATAGCCGTTTAAGAAGTTGCAATAGTAACGCTTTGTAATCTCCTTCCTTACATCTCCAGATACAACCCACGGAATAGGGATTTCATAAAATAATGGTGTAGCAATATCAGAAACAAACCAGCTATATTCAGCATCATCATAGTCAATAATAAAGGCTTTGTCCCCATCATTAAGATAATTGCCAGGGCTGATATCCCCATGAATAAGACCGTACGTATCTATTTCCTTGGGTAAAGCGCTAACTTCAGTAATTAAACGATCAAAATTATCGTGTAATTCTAACGGACAATACATCTTAAATGAGGCTAATAGGGTATTATCATTCCATTCATAGCGTGAATGTTGGGACGAATAATTAAGTGAAAACTTATGTATTTTCCCGACCATTTGACCGATATTCTCATAAAACGTATTGCTCTCCTCGGCTATTACTGCATTTCTGCCGGGCGCTTTCTCAAAAGCTGTCACAACAAAGGACTCGTCAATGATATGAATAAGATCCCCTGATAAAGACTGAATGGGCATCGCTACTTTCATTCTGCGATCAGCCAGGAACATGATAAAATCTAGTTCCGCTCTTGTTAATAATTCATCCCGAAGTGTGACATGGGTAATTCTTAAAATAACTTCTCGATCTCCAACTACCCCGGAATAAACAAAATTTTGAAACCCATTTAATTCGAAAATTGAGTCTTCACATATTCCAAAACATTGCGCGGACTGTCTCAATATATCTTGTGTGTATAGTAGTTTAATCTTTTTATCCATATAACCTCACCCCCTTTACTTTTATGGTAACAATAGGTGCACCGCACAAATACCCGATAGCTCAAAACCGGTTCAGGGGAACTTTGGGACATATATTATATTCGTGACCTAGAACTACGACCCCTTTTTCGAGGGATTATTTTCTTTTTCAGGAGGTAGGTAGATTGAGAATCATCAAAACGAAGCAGGACATTGTCATTTTGCATCATGCGGGAACGATCCATTCGGCAACTATAACAAAATACCAACTTCGAGGTTGGAACTGAGTCTCTTTCCAATTGTATAAGGATTAGCTCAGTTAAGGTTGCCCAGTCAGGATTCTCTTCTCGTGTCCCCTCATTGATTAATAAAAGCCGGTTTATACCTGGATGGGTACAAAACCAACCTGCCGTTAGCTTAACAAATTTGCGGCGGACTAAAATCAATTAGTGATATGCCTAATCGGTAATCGGACTATGTTCTTGTCCCCCGACATTACAATCTCATTTCTATGGCTTTCATCTTTAATTCCACGGTATAACTCACTCTGGTTGCCATTACAAAAACACCTCCAAGATGAACTCCCTATCTTACAACAAGGTTTCATTCTCTTGAAGGTGTTTTATTTGTCTCACGTTATGGGGTCAGTCCAACCGCTCCGTTGGTCTGTCACTGCTTTTCTTTATAAGATACATATTTCCTAATGAGTATAACTGCAATTAAGTAAGTACGGTCATCGCCTCTCTTGTAAATGGAACCAGATCATCGGTACGTCCTTCTTGAATTTTCTTAGCCCATTCAGGGTCGACCAGAAGAGCACGTCCTACAGCAACCATATCAAACTCATCATTCTGAAGTCGTTGTACCAATCCATCGATACCGACGTTACTTGCGCCTTTACCTTCTGTGAACAGACTTGTAAAGTCACCATCAAGACCAATCGATCCAACGGTGATTGTTGGTTTGCCAGTCAGTTTTTTGGTCCATCCAGCAAAATTCAGATCAGACCCTTCGAATTCCGGCTCCCAGAAACGGCGTGTGGAACAGTGGAAGATATCGACTCCAGCTTGAACCAACGGTGCGAGAAGCTGCTCCAGTAATTCCGGTGTTTTAGCCAATTTAGCCTGATAATCATCTGACTTCCACTGAGATAAACGCAGTACAATCGGGAATTCCGGTCCAACTACTTCACGGCAAGCTTCAATCACTTCAACTGCAAAACGTGTACGAGCCATCATATCTCCACCGTAACGATCCGTACGAGAGTTGGTTTTCTCATACAGGAATTGGTCGATCAGATAGCCGTGTGCTCCATGGATTTCAACACCATCGAACCCAACACGTTTCGCTTCTGAGGCTGCTTGTGCGAATTCCTGAACGATTGTAGCAATCTCAGCTTCCGAATAATCATTAACATGACCTTTGGCTCCCATATGCCAGATCTGTGGAATAATTCGTCCGCCAGCTTCATGTACTTCAGATACAACATGTGCCCAACCATTCATTGCAGCTTCCCCATAAAAGTGCGGCACATTGTCTTGATTGGATGCATCCGGGTGATTAATTATCGTCCCTTCCGTCACAATAAGCCCCACTGCGTTCTCTGCTCTGCGGCGGTAATAGCCAGCAACATTCGAACCCGGGATACCGTCCGGAGAAAATTGACGCGTCATCGGCGCCATCACGATCCGATTGGATAACTTCAAGTGACCTAACTCTATAGGTTGGAACAATGCTTCTACGGATTGAGAGTAATTCATAATAACCTCCACATATTTTGTTTTATATAAGTTGACCTAAGATGTTAAACAGCAACTAGCCTGGTTAACAGCTAGACGTTACTTCCAAATGAATCAATACACGATTTTTATCGAAAAGCCCCACCTCCTTCAAGGTTTCGTGGTGTATTAATCAACCTTCAATTGTTTTTGACTTCGTAGTCAAGAATTTCACAAAAAAAAGATCAAGACATGATCATGCCAAATGAAGTACGCAGAACCGTCTCGATCTGTTCACGGGATGAACCTGATTTCTCCATAACTCTCACACCAAGAATGGTGTTATTTAGATAAGATGCAAGCTCTATACTCGTATATCGGTTGGAAATTAACTGTTGTTTCTGGCCACTACTTATAATCTGCTCTAATACCAGTTGAACCTCTTCTACCATGAGCTCAGCTTCGCGTGTGACCTGCTCGTCATCTGTTCCGAATTCGAGTGATGCATTCACAATTAGACACCCTTGGCAGCCAGTTTCATCGTCTAAAAGGGAATATCGTAAGGCATCCAGTTTATCACCGGGAGACGAATCCAGGGCTTCAATCTCCTTCAGTTTTGCTATAACCTGTTCACGGTAAAGTGCCAGTGCCTTCAGGAACAACGATCTCTTGTCTTTAAAAACACAGTACAAACTTTGCTTTTTGACTCCTGTAGTACGCGTAAGGTCCTCATAAGAAGTTGCTTTGAAGCCTTGATTCCAGAACACTTCCATAGACTGGTATAATACACGATCGACATCAAATTCTCTTGGTCTACTCATGGGAGTAATATATCAGTTATTGACCATGCAGTCAATAACTGATATTACATCCTATTTGAAAGAGGATGGTTACAAAGGATAAACATAAATTTTTATATAAATGAACAAAAGCACCGACCCTCCCCAAAGTGTGAAGACGGGTGCTTCATATGTCCGTTTTTAAAAGGTCCTTCCATTAAACTAAACAAGAAAGAGATTTGAATCATTTGATTTAAATTATCCTCATTCATCTCCACAACCCCATTGAAATATTGTTTCACAAAATTCCTCAAGGGATCAAACGTAAAAATAAGTAACAGATTATTATCAACTTGTTTGAAAATAGGCTGTAACTTACCCCTGTCCAATATATGAACATTATGGATCGAATCCCCCGATGGACCATCAGTTGTTCTCTGCTCTCAACGTAACGGTTCAGGGTTGCAATGGTGATTAATGTCAATAGTAGGCATTTTTTCAGACAGCATTTCGGAATTGGTATAAGGCGGTTTTCGAATTATTAAATCGTCAGATATCGTGACATGTATTAGACTAGCCACATCTATAAAAACAGCGGTAACCGTGGACGATAAATAAAGTCCTAGACTGCCGCTGTTTTATTGAGCTAACGTTTCCCGTGAGCTCAATTTTTTTTCTCTCCCTTAGGATTTGTTAGAAGCTCAAGTTCTCTTTTTGTTTCCGGATGCACAACTATGCTATCTGTACTGCCCTTCCTTCCAACATTCAATCAGCTCATTCAATTTATGATTAAGGATGTAGTTGTCATTGATGATGCACAGCTCCATTCCGATGCGCCAGTACACCAGATTAACTGGTCTTTAAGCAGCATTGCTGCAAATAGGACGAGAAGATTTTTATATTCATTAGCATGTGCTTGTTATCCCCATCCAACTTGCTGAGTAAAATCCCTCCCTCCAACAAGGAAAATGCAAATGATGCTAGCGCATCTACATCCAGATCCTCCCTAAACTCCTCCGCTTGAATGCCGTCACGAATAATACTTTTCATCATATCCAAGAAGGTATGCATCCCTTGCCTTGCTTGACCACAAAGCTCTAGATGAGTATCGTCACTTTCTACAGCTGTATTCTGCATGGGACACCCTCCAATAAATGGTGGATCGTTGACGACATTCTCATAGACACGAAAAAAAGCAACCAACTTTCCTGACGCAGACTGCTCTTGATCGACCGCTTCAGAAAATTTTCTGGCGACCATACTGGCAGCATAATTGTAGGCTTCAAGCGCTATCTCGTCTTTACTGGCAAAATGTCGATAGATGCCCCCCTTCTTAATTCCTGTGTCGGCAATAATATCGTTTAGCGATGTACCGGCATATCCTCTCTGGTTAAAAATTTCAGCCGATTTCATAATGATATGTTCCCGTGTTCTGTCCCCTTTTTTCATGAGCTCCTCCGTATGAACCTTTTTTTATTTCATTTGTTTTAAATGAATTATTCAATTCGGCCTTGCAATTCATTAATATCATGCTAATATAAAGATACCGATCGGTATCTTTTAACATTATACAACAGGCCATTCTAGAATGAAATAGACGCTGACCCATTTTTATTTCATCACTGGCATTCGCTTATTGGAATAAATAAAACTTATAGGGGGATTTTTCAATGACTATAAAAGTAGGTATAAACGGTTTTGGACGGATCGGACGATTAGCTTTTCGCCGAATTCAAGATGTGGAAGGTGTTGAGGTTGTAGCGATTAACGACCTTACAAACGCTAAAATGTTAGCTCATCTGCTCAAATATGATACGACTCAAGGCACTTTTCACGGTGACATTGAAGTCCATGACGGAACCTTCAAAGTAGACGGCAAAGAGGTTAAGGTTTTGGCAAAGCGGAATCCTGAAGAGCTTCCTTGGGGAGAGCTTGGCGTTGATATTGTTCTCGAATGTACAGGCTTCTTCACCACAAAAGAACAGGCCGAGCTTCACCTGAAAGGCGGAGCGAGGAAAGTTGTCATTTCCGCCCCTGCTACAGGCGACATGAAAACGATCGTATACAACGTGAACCATGACACACTGGACGGAACGGAAACTGTCATTTCCGGCGCTTCCTGCACTACCAACTGCCTGGCCCCTATGGCTAAAGCTCTGCACGACAAGTTTGGTATCCAATCCGGGCTGATGACGACCGTTCACGCTTACACGGGTAACCAAAACACACTTGACGCTCCGGATCCAAAAGGCAATTTCCGAGCTGCGCGCGCCTCAGCGGAGAACATCGTTCCCTACTCCACCGGTGCCGCAAAAGCCATTGGCCTAGTTCTTCCGGAACTGAAGGGCAAACTGGATGGGGCATCTCAACGTGTACCTGTGCCAACAGGTTCCGTGACAGAACTCGTTGCCGTTTTGAATACCATGGTAACGGTTGAGCAAGTTAACGCTGCTATGAAAGAAGCTTCCGATCCAGAAACTTTCGGCTACACGGAAGACGAAATTGTATCTTCCGATATCAAAGGCATCACATTCGGTTCGCTCTTCGACGCCACGCAGACGAAAGTTCTGACAGTCGGTAACCAGCAATTGGTGAAAACCGCAGCTTGGTACGATAACGAAATGTCTTATACAGCCCAATTGGTTCGTACGCTGGAGCACTTCGCTAAGATTGCTAGATAAACAATAAATGATGGATAGAAGGAAAATTCTATGAAGGATGCACTCCACAATACAATGATCGATTGTTCGGCATTAGTCTGGTTTTGACGGGAGCGCGTCGGTTGAAGCTGTACCATCACTTCGGAAGGGCCAACGGGCTTCTGCGCGCCGCCATTGCGGAAGCCTTCGCGCTGTTGCTCGAAAGCAAAAGGACTGCGGCCCAATGCGTCGATCCGGTGATGGCGCTGTGCGAAGGCTGGGACGATTACGTGCGCTTCGCGGCAGCTCGTCCACGGCCCTACGTAGCGATGATGAGCCGCATTCTCGACGGTGCTGGAATTCCCGCCGCCGAGCAGGCCTTTGCGCTCCTAATACAACGCTTCGCAGCTATCGACGCCGAGGGACGGCTCGCGCCGACGATCGAGTGGCTGCCGCTCATGTAGGCATCTGCGAAAGCTGCATCCCTGCTTCACGTCACAGCTCGGCTACGCAAGGTGGAGCCACCCACTTCTGCGGTTCTTGAGCAAATCCGCGGTTGCGCCATGCGGTCTATCCTGAATTCCGAACCGAAAGGATGATCACAATGAAAATTCTCGTCACGGGAGGCACCGGCCTGCTCGGCGGCCGCCTGATCCCGAAGCTCGTGGAGGATGGTCACCAGATTTTCGCCCTCACACGCTCTGTATCATCTCACGCCAAACTCAAGGCCATGGGTGCCACGCCGGTCGATGCCGATCTCGAAAGCAGCACGCCATTCGTATTACCGGTGATCGATGCGGTTGTGCATGCGGCCGCCCTTTTCCGCTTTTCAGGGCCTCGCGGACCCTTTTTCCGTACCAACGTCGATGGCACCGCAGCCTTGTTGAAGGCAGCGGAGTCCGCCTGTGCGAAGACATTCGTCTACATCAGCGCGGCGGGGATCCACATGGATAACCGCGGAACGCTCATCCGCGATGCTGATGAAAGCGCGCCGATTTTCCTGAACCACTTCTCCTCCTACCTGGCGAGCAAGGCACAGGCCGATTCATTGGTTCTGGCAGCCAACAAACCCGGCTTTCGCACGATCGCGCTTCGCCCACCCGCTATCTGGGGGCCTGGTGATCCGTTTAGCCGAGCGCTTCCCGAAGCAGTCAGATCTGGACAGTTCGCGTTCATCGACCGCGGTGATTACGCTTTTTCAACTTGCCATGTGGACAATGTGGTTGAAGCCATACAATGCGCTCTTGAACGCGGAGAAGGCGGCCATGCCTTCTTCATCAAAGACCAGGAAGGACAGACTTTCCGTGAGTTCGTCGTCTCGCTTGCGAACTTGCAGGGCCTGTCCATCGATAAGCTGCGTTCGATGCCCTACTGGCTCGCCTCTGTTATTGGCCGTCTGTTCGACACTACCTGGGCCGTTACGCGGAAAGACGGCGATCCGCCGATCTCACGTTCGATGATACGTATGATTGGGCGAGAGTTCACTGTCAACGATGCCGCTGCACGTCGAGAGTTGGGCTATGTCGGAAGAACTTTGCGCGACGCAGGCTTGCAAAGCTACGAGGAACCATCTGCTCAACGATAGGGCCTTGGAGGGCAAACCACGGCAAACGGTGGTAAGTTGTTCTCTGGAATGGCTCTTTAGGCCAATGTGGTAGGCAGCGTTCGACGAAGAAGAGCACTACAGATCAGCAAAAGCTTATTAGCGTAATAAAAAACGGAGCAGTCGCCGCCGGCGAGACTGCTCCTTCCTTTATTTGTTGAACTAAATTGTTCCGTAAGTTTAATCTTTATGCTTCCATACATCAAATAAGTTTCCATCTATGTCCTCAAAAACAAAAAACTTGTCGTAAATCCTTCATTGCTAATTGTCCTAGTTGTAACTCCCTCAGATGTTAGTCTCATGTATATCATCTATGAAAAATGTTGCAACCCACCTTGATCGTCCGTTTATTTCACAAACAGCTCTTGTGTCATTATCAGATTCAATTAAATAAATCAAAAAAAGCCGCTAAAATAGCGACTTAAAAAGTACCACAAGGGGGCCTGTAACTATGATGAGCGCTGCAATTCACTAATCATGATTTGTTACAATATCTGACGACTATCTTTAAGTATAACATCGTGCGCACTACCCTCAACAATACTTGTGGAAGAAACTAAGGTTATCTTAGCATTTTTTTGTAGTTCAGAAATTGTCAGGTAACCACAATTACACATTGTTGAACGTACTATGCTTAAAGAAAGTCCAACATTATCTTCTAAACTTCCTGCATAGGGTACAAACGAATCAACTCCTTCTTCAAAAGAAAGTTTTTCGTCACCGCCTAAGTCATATCTTTGCCAATTTTTTGCCCTCGTACTTCCCTCTCCCCAATACTCCTTCATATAATTACCGTTTATATTCACTTTTTTAGTGGGGCTTTCGTCAAATCGGGCAAAATATCTTCCTAACATTAGAAAATCTGCTCCCATAGCTAGTGCCAATGTAATGTGATAATCGTGTACAGTACCTCCATCAGAACAAATTGGTACATAGATTCCTGTCTCATTAAAATATTCATCACGAGCCTTCGCTACCTCAATTAATGCGGTAGCTTGACCTCTCCCTATGCCTTTTTGTTCTCGTGTAATACAAATTGCACCGCCACCAATTCCTACTTTTACAAAATCGGCACCAGCATCGGCAAGGAAACGGAAACCTTCTTTATCAACTATATTTCCCGCCCCAATTTTTACAGTATCACCATAATTCTTTCGGACGTATTCAAGAACAATCTTTTGCCATTCTGTAAATCCTTCGGAACTGTCAATACAAAGAATATCTACACCAGCTTGAAGTAATGCTGGAATTCGTTCAGCATAATCTCTAGTATTAATACCTGCGCCAACCATATATCTTTTTGATTCATCAATCAACTCATACTCATTTTTCTTATTCGTATTGTAATCTTTTCGAAACACCATAGAAATCAATCTTTGTTCATCATCAATGATTGGAAGACAATTTAATTTGTGCTCCCATATAATATTATTCGCTTCTTTTAATGTGGTATCTTTATTACCACAGATTAATTCTTCGAATGGTGTCATAAAATCTTTAACTTTAGTACCTAAAGTCATCCGACTTACTCGATAATCTCTGCTAGTTACAATGCCTACTAATTTACCTCTAGAACTTCCATCAATCGTTACGGCTACAGTCGAATGATTTGTCTTCTTCTTTAACATTAACAGTTCGTCTAAAGTACCTTCTGGAGATATATTTGAATCACTAACAACAAATCCAGCTCTATAACTTTTAACACGAGCAACCATTTGTGCCTGACTTTCAATAGATTGTGATCCGTAAATAAAAGAAAGTCCACCTTCTTTTGCTAAAGATATTGCCATTGTATCATCAGAAACAGACTGCATAATTGCTGATGTCATAGGAATTCTCAAAGACATAGGAGGTTGATTTCCTTTTTTAAATTTTACTAAGGGTGTTTGTAAACTTACATTTGCCGGTATACACTCTACAGACGAGTAACCTGGTATTAGTAAATACTCACCAAAGGTGCGCGATACTTCATTCAGATAAACTGCCATATTATTTCCCCCCATGTTCTTGAGCTGTTTTTTCCATAAGTTTATATAGACCTTGATACAATCCCATAAGCGTCTCATCATCGAAGTCAGTAAATAACTCCTCTATATACTGTTCTTCCTCCTTACCTCTTTCCAAGTAATACTCTTTACCCTTAGATGTTAAAGCAACACGTAAACTCCTTCTGTCAGTTTCATCTTTTCCTACTTTTGCAAAACCTTTTTTCTCAAGAATATTTATGATTTTTTTCACATTCTGACTCGAGGTGCCGACAATTTGAGCAATATCTTTTAGGTTAAGAAAGTAATCATCATAAAGAGAAATATTCCACAACACAAAAGCTTGCTTTAGTGAAAGATCCTTATACCTTCTATCGCCTAAAAGTTGCAAACGGTTAGACAATGTGAAAATTGATCCATAAACATATGCTTTAGGTGTGATTTTTTTTTCGATTGGAAATTCCATTTTTTCACCTCCACAAAAGGTAACTGGTTATGTATTAAAATATCTAACCAGTTACCTTTTGTCAAGTAACTAAGAGGATACAAACGAAAGATTTAATCAGGAGAGTGAATTTTTGTGGGGGCCTACGTCACTACATTAACTAGTAATGATAAAGAATGAAGATGTAATTCCATTACTTTATAGTGTTAAATCAATTTGTAAAACTGTTCATTATAAAAATAGTCTGTTTGGTCATTGAACTAACCTTCCCGTTAGTTCAATGACCAAACAGACTATGAGATATCTTTCAGTTTTATCACTCTTCCGATGGGTATTACCACCGCTCTATATGTAATGATGGAAACTCCAACTCCTATGACAATGGATAACAGAACGATGCGGTTGCTGATGAAGTCACCGCTGAAGAATGTGATCTCGGTATGTATCTCCTTTACATGATGTATTCATCCCCTAACGGTTCGCAATTTTCGGAGAATCTCTAAAAGCATTACATTAAGACTGACCCATACTCCGCCGAATACATATCCTGCAAAGACATCGCTTGGATATTGCACTTTGAAATAAATTTGGCTGATACCTACTCCAAGGCAAATCAGGATTACGCACATAATGATGGGCATACGGATATAATGAAAGCTATAATATCTCAGCAATAGAAAAGCCGAAAAGCTGCATACCGTCAGTGAAACTAACGTTTCCTCGCTTGGGAAGGTATTAATAAACTGGACGCCGTCCGTAATGGGCCCTCCACGATGGAAAACCATGCGCAAAATTTCGTCAATTAACTCCCCTGCAGCAACTACCCATACAAGAAAGACTAAGTCTAACCTACGCTCTTTGCTGCGCAATGCGATCCAAAGCGCTGTTAATCCAAGCAAGGGACCATAGAAATAAAGGGTACCGAACTTCGCAAAGGCATTCATCCATTCACTCCATTCGGTTCCAAATGTGGCTGCAACCAGATAGGAGACGATCTCATCGAACTGGCCAAATTCCTGAGCCAGAAAGTCCTGGATTATACCGAGCATCAGCGAGAAGAACAAAACGAAAAAGGCAAATGAAGCGAGCAAAAGAAACCGAACTCTACCGAACGAGTTAAAGCGGCGCCCAGCATGTATGAGTAGTTGCATCAGTGCTTCCACCACCGGACGTTTATACTTGCGATACACATAGATTACGCCGGTCAGAAGTGCCGATGCGATACCGAAGATAATCATGTACCGGTTGGCCGTTGAATGATACTGCTCCCATTTGGGACCAAGCACTTTACCCAAGGAGATGAACAAGCTCACCCAAAAAATCGCGCCGGTATAGACATAGAGTGCGTAACGCTTGAACGGCATGCGTGTAACGCCGCAAAAATACCCCGTAATATGTCGAACTCCAGGGATGAAATAAGCTACGAAAAGAAGCTTATCTCCATATTTCTCAAACCAGAGAGTCATCTTATCAACGCGTTCTTCTGTAAGATGGACGCGTTTTCCATATCGCACGACGTACGGCCTTCCCAAACGATAACCGATCCAGTAAGAAAGCGTTACTCCGGTCAAGACACCTGAACTGGCTGACACGATACTGATGAGCCAGCTCAGCTTTTGTTCATATACAGAGAGGCCGATGTAGCTCATCAGCATCTCCCCCGGAAGCGGCAATGCCAGCATTTCGAGGCACAGAAACAAAGTAATAAGACCATACCCGTAATGTTCCAGCAAATTCGTCAAAATGTCCAAGGTTGATCACCTTCCGAAATACAGTCGGATTGCAGAACGACCAATCCGCCTTATCTATTGGATTATAATGTGGCACCTTTATCGGTGACTTCGATTAGTCTATTCGATCCAGATCATGATTACACTGCTCGAAACATTTTCACCATGCATGATAACGGAGTCGGTATGAATGAGACAAAGCTGTCTGCTCGGTACGGTCGCCGGTTTTTTCTCCATCGTGCCTTATCTGATGAGAGTCCGACAGGCTTCATCGTAAACGCATTCTGTTCCCGGGCACATTGAGCGTAATCTTGTTCGGAATGCTCGACGGGATGCTGGCTGACTGCCGGGGCCATATCACCGCGATGTTGTTCGGGCTATGCATGATGGATCGTCGGTTTTCTAATCGTACTCTTCTATACGGATCGAGCGCCTTGGCTTATTACAGGTTCGATGATCCTGACGTTTGGCGGCCTCCTATTCGCCCTGTCGTACAAGCGCAACTGATATCCAGAACAATAATCGTATTTGCAGACATTATTTTAAGTAGAACTTAAAAGCCTCCCTCGGGTGGGGGGCTTTTTGTACTTTCAGTATTTTTTTATTTCATGTAGCGATATTCCAGGAGGTCCTTCAAATTTGAAATTTTCTGCAGCAGCTTCTCCCCTACATTGGTTTCCCTTACCAGCTTCCGTTCCAGTTCTTTATCCACCAGTCTTTTTACAGACATTACGTCCGTTCCGTTGCATAACACATCTTCTTTTGAATTAAATTTCTGATGGGCGACGAGCTGCATGCCAAAGGAATTAAACAACAAAGTATATCCGGCGATGCCCGTTGTGGATTGATAGGCCTTGGAAAAACCGCCGTCAATGACAACCATTTTCCCGTTGGCTTTAATGGGGTTCTCTCCACGAGTTTCTTTAACTGGCGTGTGACCGTTAATGACATGTCCATGATCCGGATTCAAATCAAACTCTTGCAGGATTTTCCGGCAGATCTCCTCATTTTCACGTAAATAGTAGTAAGGGTTCTTTCTCTCCTTATGGGATTCTTTATCCTGGATAAAGTACCGTTCAAAAGTGGTCATTTCTCTCTTTCCAAAGAGCGAGGAACATTCCCCTGTCCAGATGTACCACACCATATCCGTCGCTAGATCATCTGTCTCTTCCAGATGCGCAAAGGAGTAACGTAAGTAATATTCAAAAACATCGAGCAGCTGACGCCCCGAATACGTCTTGTCTTCAATCTGCATTTCTTCCATGTTTCCTTCTTCATCCAAAGGAATACAGCCGTGGATTAACAAATTCCCGTTGTATTTTAAATAAAGACTGCCCTTTTTCATAAGAAAATTCATATGTTTGGCCAGCTTTTCGGAATGCTGCACGGAAAACAGCAGCTTTTCCATCACATCCTGTTCTTCCTCCAGCAATTGTTCAGGCTGCTGCGGATTTACGGCTCTGAAACAGGTGTTTTCCAGCGGGTACGTTTTTCCGCCGATTTTGATTTCATTTTTGTCGTAATCAATCTGCTCAAGCAGAAGTCTTTCAGACATATTAAAGTATGGGCGTCTCTTGATAATCGGGATTTCAAGCTTAAACTGGATCATGGCAATAGCTTGATGAATTTTGGTAATCTGCAGAATTTCCTGCTCCGAACCGTTATGGTCGGACTGCAGCTTGGGTCTGAAGGCCGGATTGTCATCATAGTATTTCTCCGCCAAGTTTAGCAGTGGGCGAAGATTGATTCCGTATACGTCTTCGATGATGTCCAGATTGTCGTATCTGGCGCCGATCCGGATAATATTCGCAAGGCAGACCAGGGAACCCGCATAGGCGCCGATCCACAGGACATCATGGTTCCCCCACTGAATGTCTACAGAATGATAGTTGATTAGCGTGTCCATAATTTTATCGGGGTCCGGCCCCCGGTCATAGATATCTCCAACCACATGAAGATGGTCAACCACTAGGCGCTGGGTTGTATAAGCTAGACCGATAATGAGCTTGTCCGCCTGGCCCAAGGAGATAATTTGCCGGTATATTTCCTCATAATAAGGATCCTTGTTGTTGGTCGAATCTGTTTTGTAGAGAAGCTCTTCTACAACATAGATAAACTGCTCCGGCAGAGCTTTGCGCAATTTCGAGCGCGTATATTTGGAAGAGGCATAAGAAACGAGCTTAAGCATTTGTTCAATCGTTTGTCTATGCCACCGGTTCAAGGCTTGTTTATTGCATAGGTCTGCTTTAACCAGCTGTATTTTTTCTTCCGGATAATAAACTAAAGCTGCAAAATCATTGATTTCATCATCTGTCCAAACCTCACGGAATAAATCCTTGATTTTCTCCTTTACATTACCCGAACCGTTTCTTAGTACATGCTGAAAAGCATGAAACTCCCCATGCAAATCACTGACATAATGCTCAGTTCCCTTGGGAAGATTGGAGATCGCTTCAAGGTTGATGATCTCTGTTATGACTTTTTCTTCCGTATCATATTTCTCGGCCAATAAATCTAGAAACTGCTCATCCAAAACAGACATCCCCCTTCAAGAAAGTATGGAAAATTGGTCTTTCGGAATGCGATCCTCTTCACCTGTATGGTTAACAAAACAAGTAAAATTATTTATGTGGTGATATCAGCATCACCTTCCCCCATCATGGTATAACCCCCTGTTGCCAAACTCCGCCTAAAGACGCTAGCCTGACCACAATCTGTTCAGGCTTACAGACGCATCACTTGGTGAGAAATTATTTTCGGGGTAATAGGGTTCTTCCAACCTCTTATCACGTAAAGCTGCACCTAATTCTACAATATTTTTGGCAAATGTAACATCATAGATCCAGTACTCAACCTTGTTCTTGATCAAAATTTGTCCATCCGCCGAGCCCTGCCAATCTAGTTTAGAATAATAATATCAAGATTTATCAGACTTTTTCTCCAGTGTCATTAAACTAGCCGCCGTTCGCTTGATGCATTATGGGTGGAAACGAATTAGATATATGTCTAATTCGTGATCGGACCATGTTCTTGTCCTTCGACATAATAAAACCCCCTACTTGAGCATAATTATACTTTTGCTTTAGGTAGGAGGTTTTAAACTATTGATTCAACTAGTGTTCCCCGTTAGTGTAATCATCCATCATCTATGCAGTTCCCGAAAGATTTAATGCACGATGAGGACTGGGCAGTTTGATAGCTGTGAAACCTTGTGGCTGACACTTCCAAGCATCATTTCTTTTATGCCACTTAGTCCACGACTTCCAATAATAATGAGTTGCTGGTCAGTATCCCTTGCATATTTTAATATTTCATGTGCAGGGTTTCCCTTAAGATGAACTGTTTTCGGGTTAATCCCCGCAGATTTTAATTTGGATTTGGCTTGTTGTAATTGCTTCAAACTCGCTTTCTCTATTTCGTTCAATATTTCTTCCAAGAAATTCTCTGGTACATATATCATGCCATTCGATACATATTCCTGGCTGACATTAATCAAGGTAACTTGAGTTTGTTTGTTTCGGGCTATTTCAACGGTTGCATCGAGGATTTTGTTCGTTATTTCCGCTTGATCAATGGCTACAATAATGTTTTCAAACATATTTATCGTCCTTTCCGTGCAGCTCGTATCTATCTCGGCTACCTACAAAACGGTTTTTTGCTGCTCCTATACCGACTAAAAAGAGTAAGACGGAAGCGCCAAGCAGAATGAAAAGTGGCAGTTTCCAACTATTTGTCGCATCATGCAGATATCCTATAAGGGCAGGACCGACTGCGGCAAGAAGATATCCGATCGATTGCGCCATGCCAGAAAGTTCGGCTGCTTGATGCGCATTTTCAGTACGTAATCCAAAAAACATCATGGACAAACTAAAGGCGAAGCCTCCGCCAATTCCGAGTATGATGATCCACAACAATATGATATTGGAACTTCCGTAAAGAAGTCCGAGCGTTCCCGTCAAAAGCAAAGTGGTTGTGATGACCACTAACAAACGTTGGCTAGACATACGCCCAGCAATAACGGGGACAAGGAAGGTAAATGGAAGCATGGCTAACTGCATGAGCGAGAGGTACCATCCTGATTGGTTGGAGTCAATTCCTTGCTGCTTTAAAATTTCGGGCAACCATGCGATCAACACATAGAAAACCATGGATTGTATACCCATAAACAAGGTTACTTGCCAAGCAAGAGGGGATCGCCAAACATTTACATCGTTGCTGGCATTCTGTTGACTCGTCGTGGCTGTTTGCTTCGTTTGATTTCTTAATTGGGGTAACCAACAGAGGATCGATACGAAGCTTAGAATCCCCCATATTCCCAATGCTCCCTCCCATTTTAGACCTGCGTTCACGGCTAGCGGTATACTGATTCCTGATGCGATTGCTCCACATAAACTCATTGAAATGGAGTAAAGACCTGTCATGGAACCAATTTTATTTGGGAAATCTCTTTTGATTATACTTGGCAATAATACATTACATACGGCAATTGCGAATCCAAGAATTGCAGTCCCTATATACAGATTAGCTGCGCCAGATAAAGAACGTATTACAATACCAACAGTCAGAAATATTAGTGCAATCAAAATGATGCGTTCAACCCCATACTTTCGTCCTAATGTTGGTACTAGAGGCGATAATAAAGCAAAGGCTAGCAAGGGTAGCGTTGTTATGAGGCCTGCTAATGTATTTGAAATTTGAACGTCATCCCTTATGAGACTCACTAAAGGCCCGACCGAGGTTAAGGGAGTACGTAAATTAGCTGCAATAACAATAATGCCGAGAATGATAAACCCTATAGATGGTACGGTTTTTTTATTTTGTTTGTTCGGCATTCTTCAATGCTCCTTTCTGAATTTATACGTATTGTTTGTTTCCTGCTGATTGAAAAAAAGATGCAATAACATCCGCGCGGACAACAAAAGTATATTATAGTATATTATTATTTACAATAAGTATTTTATAATATAATTAAAATCGTCTAAAAGCAAAAATACAACTCTGAATTCCTGTCATGGAATTCGGAGTTGTATCATAAGTAGAATTTTCGATTTTTAGAAACCATACTTTAAGGAGATATGGAGCACTGTTTCGCTATTCGTATGATTGGTATAAGAGTGAGGAGAATCTGCACGAAAACTGATCGTATCATATTGATTCAATGTGTAAATCTCTTCATTGACTTGAATTTCAATGGAACCAGTCATTACTGTCGCAATTTCAGTTGTATTCACATGATGACCTTCAGGGTAATACGAGCTATTTGGCTGTAAGTAAGCCCGGCACATTTCAATATCGTTGCTTTTAAAGACAGGTTCAATGGTCCAATTTTTTTGATCATTAGAAAATCGCAGTCCTTCGCCTGCTCGATACAAACTAACAGGTTCTTCTGATTTGAACAAAGCCAGTAGCGGTAAAGATATACCTTTTGAAATTTTCCATATAATCGCCAAAGTTGGATTGGTCTCGCCACGTTCGATATTCCCAAGAGTAAGTTTGCTTACGCCCGTTAATTCGGCTAAGTCATCTAAGCTCATATTTTTTTCTTTTCTGTACCTTTTCAAGGCACCGCCGATTTGTAATACAAATTGTTTTGATTCATTGACTTCATCCATTTGAAATTCACCTCAACAAAAAACAGTTATAGCTAGTATATCGTCAATCTAGATTCTTTTCCATACGATTAGTATTTGATGGTGAAAGTCACTCAAACTTAGAGATTAACATAAGACTTCAACAGTAAATCCACCAGGGGCTTCAACATAAAAAGTATAGCCGTGTGCATGCTTAGGTGCGTCTACTTCGAAGCCATTGTCTTTCAATAGACAATATATCCTGTCAACCTCTTGTTCGGTCGGTTGGGGAAATCCGATATGAAAAGTCACTGGATAGAGTACATTTTTACCCTTCATTAGAGTCAGAATAAAGCCTTCATCATCAAACATAACTGCAAATGCGTTTCCTCTCGTACCTTCACATCTCATACCAAAATAAGTCTCTAAAAACTCGCGAGCAGCTGGAACATCAGTAACTGTTAGGTTCAGATGATTTAATTTCATAATTACACCCTTTCCTACATATTTTGTACGTCCTCCGTAGAGCTTTAACTTCAATCCAAATAATACCACATAATGGAACTATTCTGTCCGTCACTTCAATGAAAAGTCGTTTCATTTTTTTCTATACCGACGATAATCTAAATCAACAAAAAAAGAGACTGAATTAATTAGTCCCCTGCGCCTACATATCGATTTATGACGTGTCTTGTTGGGTATCCTTGTTAAGCGAGGAAGCAGTCCAAAGTATATAAGAGTACGCATATTGCATCTGGGATTCCGGCCCGTTCTCCGGGAAGTTCGCCCTTTGGTAAATACATCTTCCCCTTCACTCTTTACATCATGATTACCCAATGTTAGAGAAGATGGAATGGTCGTTGCATAGACCGACGAAGCTTGCATGCAAAAAATAAAAAGAACACCGAACCTTTTTCCGATTAGAGAGACAATATAGTGTGTAAGCTGCTTACTCTGGAGGGCCCTCTGAATGGAAAGTGAATATATGTACCAATTACTCACAAAAATGAAGGATGGTGATCAACAGGCGTTTCATACGATGTATGATGCCACTTATCAGGACGTCTATCGGACCGTCACCTTTCTGGTGGATCATCAGCAGGATCGGGAAGATGTCATGAATGAGATTTATATGCAAATGTGGACCTCACTGGCCAACTACGATACGAGTAGACCTTTCCACTTCTGGTTGCACGGCTTGGTGATCCGTCAAGTGCAGAGATTTCGGGTCAAGAGCTGGCGGAGATTCCGAATTTTTGAACGCATCCGTTCCTTCTCTCGGGAAGAACCTCATTGGGATCAACCAGCGGTGTTGATGGATGGGACCAACGACATGATATCGCAGGCCATTAAGAAACTGACCGACAAACAGCGAACGGTGATTATCCTCCGCTTTTTTCATGACTATACGCTTGAGGAAATCGCGACAGTGCTCGATATTCCATTGGGTACAGTCAAGTCGAGATATCATGCTGGCCTGCAGGCGCTTCGAAAAAACATATGGAGTCTCCCCTCAGAAAGGATGGAAAAGATCAATGACTATTGAACGCAAAATCCGTGAACATCTGCACAAAGAAGCCGAAACGGTGGAGTGCCCACCGGCCATTTCCAATCGAATAGAACAATCCTATTCTCAATATTTGCAACGAAAAAGGAGCGGAAGACCCATGAAAAAACGATTGATTGGTGGAATTGTTGCTGTTGCGATTTTGATTCCAAGCGCAGCATTTGCGGCACCTACCTTGATTGATATACTTACCAGAACACCAATGACTGCTGATCAAGTCAAGACGGATGAGGTTGCCAAAGCAGCACTTGAGAAGCTGTATAACGCATTTCCCGAAACAAAAGCGTTTGAGATCATCGATGCAAGCAACGTTCAAGGTGTTCAAACAAGCATCATCCTACAGGAAAAGGGAGGAACCGGCAAAAAGATTACACTTCATACAAACGGTATTACCGGTGCGATTGAACACGTGATTCAAGAGAATTGGGAGCCTAAGGAGAAGCCGCTCACTGCATTAACCGATCAGGAAATCATGTCGAAGGTAGATATTCTCATTGATAAATTGTATGGTAACATCGAAAAGTACGAGTTTACTATGGAGCAAATGGAGAACCCGAATCAAAAAACGTTTGTATTGAATTACAGCACAAAAGGATCAACAACACCGTTCTACCAGGTATTTGTTCAGGGCAATTCAATCAGTGTTTCTCTGATCGGAGGTGAGACTACACCTTCAAACATGAAGGTAGAAGGTTTCTTCTCTACAAACGGTAAACCAGATTATTTTGCCGATGCCTATCTAAACGATGAAAAACTGTTTGCTTTACTTAAAATCAGCCCGACAGAATTAAAACAAGAATTAGCAAAGGGTAAATCCGTTGTGGAGATTGCAGCATCTAGAAATGTCTCAAAACAACAAGTGATTGACGTCATTGCAAAAGCGCAGGCTGACGGACAGATTCAAGGTGAAAAAAATGGCGTTGTTCCAAAAAGCAATCGTTCAAATGAAGAAATGTTAAAAGCTGTTGAACCAAAAGTATTACAAATTATTGAGCACAAAACTGAAACACCATCGAAGTAATAATCCATTCAACAAGCGAGAATGTACGCGTATATATCGAGATTGGTAAAAAGTAATAAGAGGCCGGTATCCTTAGCATCCAGGAAACCGGCCATTTTTAGATCAAAAGAGGCTTGGCGTCTTGGATAAAATCTAAAGGTGCTCCATTATCAGGCAACTGATAGGCATAGAAAGAATGTTTCACTTAAATGAATTGTATAGGTTTCGCCTCAAATATAATTTGGCCACCCCTGCTGCCGCCATGAGGCCGGTTCATAATTTGCCACAGCCCCAGTGAAATCTCTGGCAGCTTCATCATCGTAAAGTCCCCCCGTAAATCATTGCTTTAATGGTATAACCATGTTCCACGTATCGGAAGCGTCCTTAAAACCATCACTGCCGTCCGAGACGGCCGCGAACAAATGAGTCGGCTTGCCGTTCTGGAACAACAGGAACGGCCGCTCCAGATTGCCCAGCGTCTGCACCGTGCCGTCATCCCAACGCACCGTTCGGGAATAGCCTTGCGGCTGCCCATGCAAGCTCCATTTCAGCCCGTCCGGCGACTCGGCATAAATGCCGCCGTATTTTTCTCCGCATAGATGCCCTTCCATATCTTTGGCGATCATATTGTATCCTTCGTTTGTTTGCCAGATGAAAGGGTCTTCGATATGGAACGACTCTGGAGGAAACACCGGCTCGTCACTCAGCACCCGGTACAGCCCCTCGTAGTGATCCGCATACGCAACGCCAATCGTCATGCCGCCATGCAGGTTGCCTTCGTAGTGACGTGCTTTATAGATCAGCAGCACGGAACCGTCCTCCCGGACACACGGAGCCGGATTGGATGTCAGAAAGCTATCGAATCGGCCGGGACGTGTTGGCAATATCGGTTCGTCCGCTCTGCGCCACGGGCCCAAAACGCTATCCGCTATAGCCAGACCTACCCGTTTGTTCGCCCGCGCCACGATGCATTGAGGATCAGTTAACCCGAAATTCCCCGGCGGCTCTGGATCGCTTAGCGGATGGGTCGAACCCGTATAATAAAGCAAATATTTGTTGTTATGCTTGACGATATGGGGGTTGTGCGTGCAGCGACCGTCCCAATATTCCGCTCCCCTCGCCGGAAGCACCACCTCGCAGAATCGGTACGGTCCCTCCGGGGTATCCGAGTCTGCCCTGACAATCTCTGAAGCCGTCATCCAGCCGGGATGCATCGGCAGTGTCTTCGGCCAGCGCGAGGCAAACATGTGGAATTTACCGTCCTCGCCCTGCACGACGGAACCGCACCATACCCAATAACCTTCCATACGGAAGCCGCCGCCACGCGGAGCCGGCAACATTGTGCTAGTATGCATGTCCATTCACCTCGTTTTTCCCCGCTGCTCCATAGTTGCTGTGAGACATGGTCTCCCATCCTTCCAAATGAAGTGAATAACAGGACTGCTCCATACATCAATAGATCGACATAGTCATGCCGGCGAACCAACCGCCGGCATGCTTGCACAAATATCGATCCTAAGGCGTATTCAGCCCCACATCGTCGGCCCCGAGCGGGCGATTCAGTAGAGGCGCGCCGGAATATTCGTCCGCCCCCACATCTGCTGTCACCCGCATTTGACTGTCCATATCCGCCGTTACGAACACGTATGTCCCCACAGTTGCATCAATTGCCGGGCTGTTCGCGGACAGTTTCTGAATGCCGCTCACCGCAGTCAGCAGCGGATTGATATTTCGGATCTGCTCCGAGCTGCGCGATCTGTTGTTAACCGTGCTGCCAAACCCGATGTTGCCTTGGAACAGCGTATTCGTTGTCGCCGCCTCGTAATAAAGCGTGCCGGTGCTGTTGTATACGATATTGTTTGCCACGACGGAATCCTGCGGAGCATACGCTTTGCCGGAGCCGATGACGATACCCGTTTTGCTGTTTACAATCGTATTGTTAACGATAAGCGCCCGGTAAACTTTCCATTGTTTGCGCAATTCTTCGACCGTCGGACTTGGAGGGGAGCCTCCAGTACCGCCGTCGAAGTCGCCGTTAGGCAAGTAGATTGCTTCGCCAGTCAAATTCTCAAAGTAGTTGTTATAAATCTTATGGTCATTGCCGAACATCCGGATGCCTTCCTGATCCGACTCCACGCCGTCCCCGAGGAAGAAATTGCCATATACGCTGTTGTTATGGCCATGCCGCAGCGTCAGGCTGCCCTTGGACGTGCGGAATGTATTGAAGCGCACCGAATTGCTGCTGCTCTTGACCGATATGATTTCGGGCTCTCCATCGCAATTCTGAAATACATTGTATTGGATCGTATTATAGCCGTTGGAGAGCGTAAGACCCGACAAGCCGAGACGAATTGTCTCTTTGCCGTTAGCTACCCATGGGCCTACATCATGGAAATAGTTGTATTCGATAATATCGTATTGCGAAATTTGCCCTGAGCCGTCCTGTCCTTCGTAAGCGATTAGCGGTTCGGTGTCGCTCTTCAATCCGAAGTCGTTCCGGTCGATGCGGTTATGATGGCTGTTCGTGCCCCGCACTTGCAGCCACATCAGGCCGCTCCCCGAGCTTGGAAGCGCAAACGTATTACGGGTCAGTCGCGCATGGTGCGATCCTTCCAACACCACTGCGCCATTGCTTGTGTTCGTAAATTTTAATCCGTCCAGCACCACATGCGAGGAGTTCTCGACCCGGAAGCCTGACGCTCCCGAGATGATAGCCAAACCGCGGTTTTTTGCTTTAATGACGATTGGCGAGTTGGCAGTGCCGTTTTTGTTCTGAACAGCAAACGGGCTTGTACGTGAATACGTGCCGTTTGCCAACACAATCGTTTTCCCTGCCGTAGCGGTTGCAAGCTCGGCAGCCAATTGCGTGGAAGTGCTAACTTCGACGACCGTCCCTTCGCTACCGATGCCGCTTGAATCGCTACCGTAAATTTCGACCTCGGCAAAGCTGTTCCAGGCGTTCACCGAGTTGCCGTGGCCAACAATACGAACGTAGCGGACGGGAGCAGCATCGGCAAAATCAAACGTCTGCAAGCTGTTGCTCAGACTGCTGACTGCTCCCGAAAGCACTGTACTGAAGTTGTAGCCATCATATGAAGTCTGGATATCAAAAGCGAAAGTTCGCTCCGCCCCGTTGGTGAAGGCGATCTTCACGTATTCCACGCGCTTGCTCGATCCAAGGTCGTATTGGACCCACTCCCCCTCGCCACTCGCTGACCAGCGCGTGTTAAGATCGCCGTCGATTGTATACGCGACGATATTGCCGTCATCTCCGCTGGCCATAAGTTGTGGCACGGTAATCGCCAACTTGCTTGCTCCTGGCGGATTTCCGCTCGCGGTGCCGTAGAGTTCAACTTCAGAATAGCTGTTCCACAGGTTGGAGGAATTGCCGTGCCCAACGATCCTCACATAGCGGGTAGAATCGACATCCGGGAAATCGAACGTTTGGAGACCTTCCACAAGGCTGCTCACCACTCCGCTGCTGACGGTCGTAAAGGTGGAACCGTCCGTAGACGTCAAAATATCAAAAGTAGAAGTACGGCTTGACCCATTCAGAAATGCAATTTTGATGTAAGACACTTTGCGATTTACGCCCAAATCGTACTGGATCCATTGCACGTCGCCATTCGCCGACCAACGTGTTAAGAAATCGCCATCTACCGTGTTGGCTGGAACGTTGCCGTCATCTCCGCTCGCCGTCACGTCGGAGCTGCCAATTGTGAACTTCGTATCAGCCGCCCTCGCCGTACCTGGCATTAACGCAACCAGCATACAGATCAAAATAATGAACGTCATACTTTTGGTTCCCATAATTCTTTTTCATCCTTTCCATTATGAAATGATGGTTATTGAATCATTCCCTTCGTTCCGTCCGGCACCTCCTCTCAAGAACACAGAAGCCGGGAGGAGCTTCCTGTCCTCCCGGCTTCGTGATTACGGCCTTTGATCCCGCTTAAAAAACATGCTGGCTCCAGCCTTTGCTCTTCGCCAAAGCTTCAATATAATAGTAATCGCCGTAAATCAGCGATACGTTGATGTTGGTATTGACTGGCTTATGACCGGTTGCGCCGAGCAGGATGCCTTCATACTCCGGCTTGTCGAGCGCACTGTAGTTGTTCGACAGCGAGCGAAGAATGCGCGTGGCCGCGCGCTGATATAATGCAGCTTCCTCAGGAGCCACCTGCGACGCGATATCGATCAAGCCAGATGCTGCGCAGCTCGCCGCCGAGGTGTCGCGCGGCTCGTCCGTCAAGTCGGTCGCCGCACGGAAATCCCAATGAGGCACATTGTCTTCCGCCAACGCACTGATGAAATAATGCGCCACCCCCTTCGCCGCATTCATGTAACGCACTTCTCCCGTATAGCGGTAAGCGCAGCTCATCCCGTAGAGAGCCCAAGCTTGACCCCGCGACCAGGACGATTGCGGCGCGAAGCCCTGTCCGCCGTCATAACGCTCCACTTCGCCCGTCTCGGGATCGAAGATAACGATATGATGCACCGAGCCGTCGTCTCGGATGAATGAGCGAAGCACCATATCTGCATGGGCAACCGCAATATGCTTGAAGCGCGGATCATCGCTTTCTTCACTCGCCCAGAACAGAAGCGGTAAATTCATCATCGAATCGATGATGGACCAACCCGTCTGGTTGCGGGGCCAGGCTCGAATGAACTGTCCTGCCGGGTTGTACCTGCCCGCCAGATAGTTGGCGGCGAACAGCCCGCGCCGCCGAGCGTCCGGGTCGCCGGTCAGTTTGTAGCGGATAACCGATGTCGGCAGGAACTGAAAGCCGACATCGTGGTGGAAATGGTTGTCCCGCAAGTAACATTGCTCCATGCGTTCGTCCCAAGGCTCCGCCTCCTCCCTATAACGTTGCTCGCCGGTCATATCGTACAGAATCCATAGAATGCCCGGCCAGAAGCCCGAAATCCACTGATCCACCTTGATCTGATCATATTTGCCCGCCGCCGAAACATGCGGCGCTTCTGTCCAGCCCGCTTCGATCATATGATCAACTTTAATCTTCACTTTATCCCACCAAGCCGTCAGCTCGGATGGTTTCAGTTTCATATTTTCATTGCTCATCTCTGAATTCCACCCCTTTTCCTAACCTTTAATGGCACCGATCAAGGCGCCTTTCACGAAATATTTTTGCAAAAACGGATAGACCAGAAAAATCGGAAGGGTCGCTACCATAATCGTGGCGTATTTCAATGTCTCGCCCAATATGATGATCTCATCTTGGGAGGCTCCTTCCGCCATGGAGTTTGCCTCTCCAATAATCAAAATTTCTCGCAGGATCAACTGCAATGGATACAGCGACCGATCCTGAAGGAAGATCATGGCATTAAACCAGGAGTTCCAGTGGCTTACTCCGTAATACAGGCCTACCACTGCAAGCACGGGCTTGCATAGCGGCAGGAAGATGCGGAACAGAATGCTAAAGTCGTTGGCGCCGTCGATCTTGGCCGACTCTTCCAGCGCATCCGGCACTGCCTCGAACGATGTTCGCATGATAATGAGGTTAAATGCGCTTATTGCGGTAGGTAGGATCAGCGCCCACAGTGTGTCTGTAATGCCCAGCCCTCTGACCAGCAAGTAGAACGGAATTAATCCACCGCTGAAAAACATGGTAAACACGATAAACAACGTAAGCTGCTTGCGATATTGCAGCGTTTTTCTGGACAAGGCGTATGCGGCAAAGGAAGTAAGCAGCAAATTGAGAGCCACGCCTACAATGACAATAAATAACGTGTTGCGGTAGCCGAGCAGGATCATCGGATTGCTGAATACCGCCCCATATGTTTCAAGCGAGAAGCCCAGCGGCTTCCAAAGAATACCCTTATGTCCCATCATCAGCGCTGGTTCGCTGAATGAAGCAAATGCCACGTATAGAATTGGGTACATTGTTACAATCATGAGCGCGGATAAAAACAGCGTATTGCAAACCCGGAATAAACGTTCACCCAAGCTTACTCGCATGCGAACCCTCCTCTACCACAAACCCGTATTGTTCAACTTCCGACTTATCCAGTTGGAGCCGATAACAAGCCCGAAGTTAATCACGGAGTTGAACAATCCGACAGCGGAACTGAAACTGAATTGAAAATCTTGAAGCCCGATCCGGTACACATACGAGGAAATGACATCCGCTGTAATATAAGTGGTCGGGTTGTACAACAGAATAACTTTCTCGAAGCCAACGCTCATAATTCGGCCAATGTCCAGGATGAGCAATATAAAGAAAACGGGGAGCAGACCGGGTAGAGTAACATGAAGCATCTGCTTCCAGCGTCCACCCCCGTCGATCTTGCAAGCTTCATATTGCTCAAGATCGATCGCAGACAGAGCGGCCAAATAAATAATTGTACCCCAGCCTATATGCTGCCATATATTCGACGAAACGAAGATTGTCCTGAAAAAAGAAGGCTCCAGCAGCATCGTAACCCGCTCACCGCCGAAAAATGCGATAATATCGTTGATGACGCCGTCACTGCTCGTAAAATCCTTGATCATACCGCAAATAATGACAAGCGAAATAAAATGCGGCAAATAAGTAATCGTCTGAACCGAACGCTTGAACAGTGCATTTTTCACCTCATTTAGCAACAAGGCGAGAATAAGCGGAGCGGGAAAACCGAAAATGAGATCGTACAAGCTAATCATCAGAGTGTTTTTAAACACCCGCCAAAAATACATCCCGCCAAAAAAGTCTTTGAAATGCTCCAGACCTACCCACGCGCTGCCCCCAATTCCAAGCCGGGGGTTAAAATCCTTGAACGCAATAATTGAACCGTACATCGGGATATAATGAAAAATAATGAAATATAACAAAACAGGAGTAAGCATCATGTACAAATATTTGTTCTTAACCATGTCTTTCGCGATATTAAGCGGCAGACGACCGACATGCGTGACTTTGCTGCGTCCCAGCTTCAACTGAGCCATCTCCTACTCCTCCTATCCACATCCAGCATCATCGGAAGGGGATGGCTGCACCATTCCCTTCCCCCCACGGCAGCCTGCAGCCAACCGTGGGACGATACATGGAGTTATCTGTTGTTGTAGCGGTCCAAGGCGCCTTGATAGATGTCGATTACATCGCGAATCCCCATATCTTCCAGCTGCTTCACAAAGCTGTCGAACTTGTCGAGCGGTTCGTTGCCCATTACAAATTTGATGAACATTTCTTCCAGATACGTGTTGATTGCCGTCATCGTCTGCGCTACCTTCTTGCTCTCATCTACAGTAGGCGTAATGAACGCGGGCAAAATATGTTTCGCCGCATCGGTCTCCGACCAAATCTGGACCGCCTCGTCCTGTTGTGGGAACGTGTTGGTCGTTTTTTGCTCATGCATAGGAAATGGACCGTTCGGAACCGTATATTGCGCCAACATCTGCTGTGAAGTGTACTTATCGTTTTTTACGATCATATCGGTAAATTTCGGAACGCCGTTGTCCATCGTGTAACTTTCGCCTTCAACGCCGAAGTTGTACACCATGGTCCCTTGCTTGCTAAATGCGAAGTCCAGCCATTTTACGATCGTTTCCAGGTCTTTCGCCGATGTCGTCACAGCCGCGCTTGCTTTCGGGTTATATTTGAAATCGAGCTGTCCGGTGAACGGTTTTTCGCCTGCTTTCAATACCGGATAAGGAGCCGCTACGAGATCAAAAGCCGGATTTTGGGCTTTGCCGGACTCCAGCCATTTGCCCATGCCGCCGCCCAGCAGGAAAACGGTCGCACCAGACTCGCCGTTCAGAATCCGCTTATCCAGCGTGTTTCGCTCGACGATCGGGAAGTCTTTATCAATCAGCCCTTCGGAATACCACTGGCGGAACAACGTCATAACATCCTTGTATTGCGGATCTAACGGGCCGTATTTCACCTTGCCTTGGTCGTCAATATAGAAGCCATGCGACGTTTTATATGCCCCGAAGAACGCGTCCTGCAAATTCATTTTGTTCGCGTATAGCGCCGTCAGCGGTGCTACAGCGCCTTTTTTCTCTTTGAATGCTGTCAGAACCTTATGCCAATCGTCTATCGTTACAGGCAATTGCAGCCCCAGCTCATCCAACCAATCTTTGCGCAGCATGGGTCCGCGGAAGACTAATCCTTCCGCGTTGCGCACCATCGGGAAGACGTAATATTGTCCACTATCGGTTTTCACCATTTTATCCAGCTCGGGATTAGCATTCAGCATCTTCTTCAGATTAGGCGCATATTGGTCGATCAAATCGTTTAGCGGTACGATAACCCCGTCTGAAATCGCCTTTTCCGGTCCACCCGGATAAATACTCCAGTCGTACTCCAGCACATCCGGCAGCTTGCTGGAAGCCAGCAACAAATTAAACTGCTCTTCAGCTTGACCGTCGGTCGGGTGGATGTAGTTCACTTTCACGCCGGTAGCTTCTGCAATCGCCTTCCCGATCGGCGCTTCCGCCAAATTCGTTGTAAATGTAATCAGATTGCCGTTGATTGGAGCCCAGTACGAGAAAGTATCTTTCGTATCCAGCGGATACACCGGCTTATCCGATCCCTCGTTGCCTTTGCTGACGGCGCTTTGAGTCGGCGCTGTCTTATCCTTGTTTCCGGAGTCCCCATTACTGGAGCATGCATTTAACAACAATGAAAGTACCATTACGATCCCCAGTGTGAGCTGCAGCCTTTTACGAGTTTTGCCGTTGCGATTTTTCGCCACTTGAGCCCCTCCGTTCTTTTCGTCTCGAATAAGTTGGTTTGAATACGCTTTCAACATAACGTTAATCCGGTGCCTCAAGCCATCGTTAAAACCTAAAATATACTTCATTTCCTCAAAAATGAGGGTAACAAAACCGCATGTTTGCCACTTTTTCTTGAAAAGAAAAGCCCGAAAGCTACTTGACTTCCCTGTAGCGCCCGGGCGTTATCCCTTCAAACTTTTTGAAGATGCGGTGGAAGGTATTCACATCGTTGTAACCAACCTTCAGCGATATTTCGCTGACCGTATATTCCCCGTCGGTAAGCAGCAATTTGGCCTGCACCAGCCGCGTCTTGTTTATATAATCGAGTAGAGACTCGCCGGCAATATCCTTGAACAGTTTGGAAACATACGACGGCGTCATGGAGAAGGCTTCCCCGATCATCGATATGTTCAGGTTCTCGTCCTGGTAATACTCGTTGACATATTTCATGACCTTATCAATTAGCGGATTGCTGCAGTATTCACGGTTATTATTAACGTAGTCGCACAGAAGCTCTAGCATATCGTAAAGCTGGCTGCGCATCTCCCCTACCGTCTGGCATTGCATCAGGCGTTCGATGGCGCGCACTCCGTCAGGCATATCCGGCTTGCCCGCGATGCGGATTTCGCCGATTACTTTTTGCAGCGTAGCCATTAGATCGAACATGAGACATTTGGTTGTATGAAAAGGAAACGGCTCCGTCGTCACATTTTTCTGAATGATCTCCCCGACGAACACTTTTGCCTTATCGAGCTGCCCCTCGCGAACCATAACGATCAATTGCTGCTCGGCCTTGAGCGGATAAAAATAACCACCTAGAGCAGCCCCCGGATTGTCGTTGCCGCTCAGGTCCCCATAATGAATAATGCCCCCGCTGCCTGCAATGATACGATATTCCATCGCCTCGATCGCTTCCTGGAACGCCTGGAAGATGCCATATTCGCCCTCCTGTTGTGCGCTGATAGCGGCGGTCAACTGGACATGGGCATGATTGGAAATGAACGACATCGTTTCTTCCGCGATGTGCCTCAGCTCCCCACGCTGCTCCGCCGGCGATGCAAGCTGATGGTTGACGATGCAGGCGAGCAACTCTTGGTCCAGCTCTACCGCATAGGCGTTCACTGACTTTCGCGCGACCTCCTCGACCACGTTGGCGATCAGAAAGTGCAGCAACCGCTTGTTATGGACCTGATCCTCATTCTTCCGATGGAACTTGCCGAAATGCTCGATGCGCAGCAAAATAACAGAAAATCCGCCCAGCGGGAAACGCAGATCATAAGCTGAGAATGATTCGTACAACGGGATATGGCTGTCGAGTTGCCCCTTGAGCAGCCGCTGCAAAAAGTGCGATCTAAGTGTATTGTTATGCTGATTCAGCTTGTAATGAAGCTCCTCCTTCTCGTGAAAGGTACTGCTCAGCGCCTGCTCCAGAAACGAGTATTCATTGGAGCCGCGATCAAAGGTAAAACCCGCCTTGAACGACAAGCTCTGGATCAGCGCATGGATCGGCAGGTAGTTCCGCTTGAGGAGCCAATACGTCACACCACCGCCAACAATAAGACAAAGCAAGATGCTAGCGATCGTCAATTGCTCTACCACGTTCATCTTCTGGTGATATACGTTCGTCGGCAGCGTCATCACATATTTCCATCCCGTAATGGAAGAGGTTGTGTAGGATGCAACAAGCCGGCGACCGGCAGTCTTCATCTCAAGTTGTCCCGATTCTTCCGGCATATCGCCGTATAGTAGAGCAGGTTCCGACAGCGACTCGCCCGTAGACGCAATGATCCGGTTGTCTTCATCCAGAATAAAGATCGTACCTTTCTCAGGCGCCGAAGCTTGCTCCAACAGCTTGCTGCGGTCAATCATGAACAGTAAGACAGTTCCAGGTTGATTCATGATTGTTGAGTTTACATTTTGGGCATACATGACCGTGGGCCGCCACTCATTCTCTTCAGACACAACAACGGAATGATAGCCTTTAATGTACCATTGGTCAAAATATTCTCGAAACGACTGGAACGGCATATGCTCTTCAAGACGAATATGGTCGTATAACGCTTCGATGTTCATACGGTTGTTGCGGGCGATGACCGTATCGCTATTTTTGTAGTAAATATAAATGCCTTCAAGAAAATCGTTAGCGATTTCGTATACGCGCAAATCATTAGCGATTTGGTATATATCGTAGTGGTCTGAATCAGACAAATTGGTATCGGCCGAAATAAATGCTCCGATTCGCCTGTTGAGGCTCACCTCGAGGCTTAGATTCTCGATTCCTTTGAACTGGCCATCTATGGCTTGCTCCATCTGAAGAAGAATAGATTGGTTGGCACGGTTAATTTCAGCCTTTACAACGTTCAGCGTCGCGCCGTATATAACGCCGCTGATCAGAATGGGCACGAGCAGCACCGAGACGTAGGAAAGCATCCAGGTCAGGAATACGCTGCGATTTTTATGCCGGAGCTGCTTAAGATAGATTGTCCACCGGTTTCGAGTTTGGGCCATAGGTTCTCCTCCATGTTAGCTTTAGTCGGAGTCGGGACCGACATCAATTCTTGTCAGAATAGCCGGACAACGAATATTCGCGACATCCGCTTTATGATTGTTAATACAAATCGCCGGAGACGGCCGGTATTCATAGATGGCCGGCTGCTCCTTGCCGCATATTTTATTGTAAGCGATTACACATTGTTCCGGCGCATAAGGAATCCGCTTGCCGAGCGTAATGCCGTGTCGACAATTGACAATCGTATTATTCACTACATTGGCGCGATAGACGCGCCAATGTTTCCTCAGTTGCTCCTGCGTCGGCGCCTCGGGATAGCCGTCCGGTCCACCATCGTAGTTGCCGCCGTCAATGAGCAGCGCATCCAACGTCAAATTTTCCATATAATTATCAAAAATGTGATGGTCGTTGCCGTAAATGCGAAATCCGCCCATTTCTTTCTTCACGCCATCGCCGATAAACACATTATTATGAAAGCGATTACCATGTCCGTGACGCGCTGTCACTTGGCCGGCGGAGTTAAGGAATGTGTTGTACCGAACTGTATTATAGCAGCTTTTTACCGATATAATCTCGGGCTCTCCGTCGCAATTTTCAAATAGGTTGTGTTGAATTGTAATATAGCCGTTCGAGAGAGAGATGCCGGACAGGCCGAGCCGAATCGCTTCAAGCCCATTCACGACACGCGGGCCAATATGATGAAAATAATTATATTCAATGACATCATGCTGTGAGATTTGTTCACCGTCGCCATCAAAAATAACGAGCGGTCCGAGGTCTGCTTTTGGCCCGAACTCGTTGCGTTCGATCCGGTTCCAGCCGCTGTCGCTTCCCATCACAGACAGCAGGCTATACTCCGCCCCAACCTGTCTCGGCTCAAATCTATTCCGCGCAATCCTCACATGCCGCGAACCATCCAGAATGATAGATTCGCGCTGCTTGACCTGGAAATGTAGCCCCCATACCTCTACATAAGCAGAGTTCAAGATGCGTATACTTGATTCTCCAGCTATCGTCGCTTTTCCTTTATTTATAGCGCGAATGCTTAATATTGCGGTGTCCGATCCCACTTTACCTTCAATAATATAATCTTCATTCCGGTCGTAAACGCCGTCTGCCAACAAGATCGAAGAACCAGGTTCTGCCCGGCCAATGGCTGCCGCCAACTCGTCGCTACTCGCTACCCAATAAATAGTAGTCATTTTCTCACCTGCTTCCTATAGAATAGGCGGATATGATCCGCAACTTCGCAACCTCTATTATGAAAGATACGTTTCCCATGCCATAGTGTAAAAAAATGAAGCAATCATTAAAATGTAAACTGAGTCGAAAATGAGCGGGGAATATCGCCTTGCAAGCTGTAAATCGCAACCTGCCGGTGTACAATAAATGAGAAAGGACGTATCCCGACATCAAAATCGTGGATACGTCCCCATTGTTGTTGCCCGCTCTCCCACCCGCTTACCCGAAAAAGAAGTACGCAACCTTCATCTCTTCTTCTTTCAAAAGCAACTTTTGTGCCGCTTCGAGCAAAGGCGTACGGTCATAGACAAGACTTTTCATCGCTATTTTGCCATCGGTAATCGTGAAATAGTGCGCTTCTTTCGACGGATCGTCGCGACGGCGGTAGGACACGCTTCCCGGATTCAGCCACAAACTGTTGTCACTCAAATAATGAATGCATCTGCGATGTGTATGTCCGAAAATAATACGGCGACCTTCTTCGGCCCCAATTGTACTGCCGTTGCGTTCCGCCCAGAAAGCATCGTACTTGGGCAAACTATCAATCGTCAAATAGTTTTCGTACAGATGCTGCATTGTATAGCTATAGCCGTCCATCTCAAATGTGCGGTAGACAGGTATGCTTTCGAGGAAGGATATTTCCGCTTCGCCGAGCAGCCTTGTGTTGTAATGTGCCCACTTGATCTCATCCTCCGCCACATCATGGCCGCTATTTCCGTTTCGGTACAGGTCGATAATAATGTCGTCATGGTTGCCGCGAACGCAAATTGCATCATTCTTATGCACCCATTCGATAACTTCCCGCGGGAAAGGCCCGTAGTCTACAAGATCTCCCGCGCAATAAATTACGTCACAATCGGGTTCTGCCTTACGGATCGATTCCAGCGCTTTGACGTTGCTGTGAATATCCGAAATAATTAAAGCTTTCATACGATTCAACTCCCTAAGATTCAATATTCTCAGCAGTACCGTCAACACATCCGCCCACGTAGCTGTATCACCTGGCATGAAATGTCCCGCACCCGCACCTCAATGATTCTCGCGGCAGACACCAAGGAGGCAGCCTGTCTTTCCCAGTCGGGGGTGTCTCCGCTGTCCGCAAACCACTGCGGCGCAGCGACGCCGTCCACAACATTGGCCGGGACGTAATTGGTGGCTGGTCGCGACGAAATGGCCGTAACAGAACCTGCATGTAACCCTATCTGACCATTCCCGTCAATCGGTAGCCTTCGGACAATATTCAGGACTCTCCCTCCTTTATATAAAAAGATGGAACCTTGATAAATCCCCAAAAGCTAAAATTGCCCTCAAATATTCCAACTTCTTATCTACAATTTCTGGAATGGACATCAAATCTTAAAAAAAGTCACTCTTATGATCGGTATGTTTGGATGAACAGCCGCTACCACAACTAAATAATCTGGCCTAGGAGGTTCTATTCTTACTTTCAAGTAGAGCTTCCTTTCGTTTGAATTGAAGCAATATGGTAAACCACGCTGTTTTACTTAAATTTGCTAATTTATTCTTCTTAGATGCTACGTTATTTATGTTACTCCTGCCTTTAAACAAAGCGCCCAGCACTGTGATAAGAATCAATCATATTTTTTTAAGTGAGTGTTATTGGCGGCGCAATGTTAATGTATTCTCTCATTCATCTCCCTTTTCATTTTTAGAATTGTTCAGCTAAAGCTCGGCAAAACAGTAATGTATGTTCATTTTGGTTGTCTCGCCGTCGACTCATCCGAAATGAGCATAACTATAAACGCGGATCAAATTCTCCCTCACCTTGCTTGCAAGAAAGATATTGATAATAATCGGTTAAGTCGATAAAATGCGTCCCGGTTGGTATGCTCGTATAGTCTTATCGAAGTAAACCCAAGTCTAAAACGAATGTCGTTGAACAACAGTACCCGATTACACCTAAGAGCCTCTCTTTTATCGTCTCCAAGGCCATTTCAAGAAAAACAAACCACTTTACCGCTATGACCATGGAGGGTTAACCACCAGGAAATGAAGAAAAACCGACCACTTTTTCATGGCCGGCTCTTCTTCATTAAAACCTTATAGATATCGCCAACTTATGTCTCTTGTGCAATAGGTGCGTTATTCGGCGCTTTTTGGTTCATGATCGGAATCATGACCAGTGCGCCAAGAAGAAATAATAATCCTGCACCACCATAGATCGTACTCAGCGAAAAGGCACCCTTTAACGCGCCAGCGAAAGACATGGAAACGACCATCATGCCAACGAACATCGGATTCAGAACCCCATTCACCCGGCCGACAATCGAAGCCTCTGACCATTTCAGAATCATTGTGCTGATCCCAATATGAATACAAGGGAAAACAAGTCCATTCAGAAATTGAACGGTCAGGGTCAGCGGAACGCTTGTCGAATACCCTACAATAGCTGTGCAGACTCCGCCTGCGATCATACCTATCGCAAGAAGAACCTGCGGTGGAACCCGCTTGGCGAAGACGGCTACGATTCCGCCACCAATCAGCATAGCTGCACCATTCACCATTAGCAGATATTGCAAGAACTCCTCGCTTCTGCCCAGCCGTTCCGTTACGATAAACAGGTTGAGCGCTTGGGCTACGCCAACAGCCAGTCCCGCGAGAATAAACGCAAGTCCGAGCATCCGCAGTACTAGGCTTTGCCAAACATAGCGGAAGCCTTCAATGAATTCTTTACGGAACTGCCCTTTTACAGCGACGGTTTGAGCCTGCATACGATCTTCTGGCAGACGAATAAGAACGAGTGCAGAGAGCAGAAAAACCAAGCCCATGACAGCGATCGATATTTCAAGCCCAAACGTGCTGTAAACGAAGGTTCCGAGCATAGGACCAAGCACCATGAAGATGGCCATCAGCGATTGGAATAGAGCCATCCCTTGCTGAAGCTGTTCTTCGGGCACATGATATTTAAACAAACGCATACTTGAAGGTTGAGAGAACTGCGAAAGAATAGCCGAGATGAATGCGACAAGGTAAACGGAGTGCCAAGAACCGTAATGTATGGTCAGAAGTACTACAAATACCGATACTGCGGATAATAAATCGCACCAGATCATCGTTCGCTTCGGCCGCCAGCGGTCGGCAAATGTACCTCCGATGAACGAAAAAACAAAAATTGGTGCGAATTCGGCTACGCTGATTAGCGAAATGGCGTATGGATCATTGTTTGTTCTATCCGCAACGTACAGGAGAATCGCGAAATTACGTACCCAAATGCCAACCTGCAGGAGCACGCTTGATAATAAAATCGTCTGCAGGAACCGATTGCGAAACATGCTTGGTACATTCATGTTTTTTTCGTGCCTATCCAATCTTTTCAACCTCCAATTTGTCCAAAAATATTCCCATTTCGAGTAAGATATGACTCTCCTTTCAATTCCTAATTATACGGACTTCCTCATTGTTGACCTCATACTAAAGACTGAATTTTCAGAGTGCATGTCCATTGTTCTTGTTTTAATTTCTATAGGAACGCGCTAAACTGCCCGGTAGTTGAATAAAAGCAGCCGATTACGACCCTCAGCTCCTTCTTGATTTTATTTATCTATCTGTCTATCTATCTCTTATCCCGTTAGCATTATCTAAACTGCTAAGTTAACAGAAAACTGATGTAAAGCACCGGTATCCCTCTAAACATTAGAATTCCTTGGTTAACTAAGTCGGCAATCGGACTATGTTCTTGTCCATTCCGGGAATCGGTACAAGTTCTTGTCCTTGACTTGTATGGTATTTCAACAGATGAAAAAGACACCTGGCTATTAATCACCAGGTGTTATTTCACTTCTCAATCACGATTCTCGTACCTTGCAACATGTTGTATGGTTTGTTAGTACTCTTGTTTATCTTCAGCAATAGCCCAAGAATTAAGTTAGAGTACAGAATATCTGGAGTCGACGGTATGCTCCTTCATACTTTTGATTTAAATCCATATTGATTCGCTTTCCATGCGACGAACAGAGCAAAAATCAACAAAACAAACCCTACCCATGGAAATGAAACCACTCCTGCCGAATTTAACAATATTCCACCTACGGCCCCACCGCAAGCAATAGCAAAATTCCATGTCGTTGAGCTTAACGACAATGCGATATCTACGGCCTGATCATCCACTGCTTCAGCAATTGCAGTCTGTAACAGGGATGCTGCACCACCGAATACAAATCCCCACAGAATGATAGCAACATAGATAACAACTGGTAAGTTACTGTTAAATCCAAATAAAAGAGTAACTAGAATAAATGCTACTAAACTCCCAAGTACCAAGGGTCGTAAGTAGCGATCGATTAACCTACCTATTAAAAAGGTACTCACGATCGAAGCAATACCATATATGAGCAATATGAATTCGATTTGGTTGAAGCCAACAGAAGCGAGCAATGGAGAAATATAAGTATAGAGTATATTGTGAGCCGTCATCCAAGCCAAAACGACAAATAATACGGAACGTACTCCAGGTGTTTTGAAAACACTCCACACCGAAACTGAACTTTTATCTGACTGCCCTGGAAAATCAGGCAATTTCCATAAAATCCACCCTATTAGAACAGCAGCGACCAAGGACACCACTCCAAACAAACTGCGCCAACCAATATAAGAACTAAGAAATGTTCCAAGAGGCAAACCAAAGGTCAATGCAATGGGGATACCCATCATTGCGATAGACACGGCACGGCCTTTCAGTTTCTCTGGTACCATACGTCTGGCATATCCCGTAAGCATTCCCCATACTACACCTGCAGCTACGCCTGCAAAAAAGCGGGCAACCATAGTTAATATGAAAATAGATGATATGGCCGTGATCGTGTTAAAAATCAAGAACGTGCTAACGGTCAGTAATAGTAGTGACCGACGCCCCCAATTTCGAGTTGCTGTGATGATAGGAACGGCCCCCACGACCGAACCGATTGCATAAAAAGTGGTCAGTTGACCAGCCATACTTTGTGAAACACCGAGCCCTTGGCTTAGTTGAGGCAGCAAACCGGCTGGCAGTATTTCTGATAGCAACGCGAGAAAACCTGTCATTGCCAAAGCGAGTAGTCCCGCTAATGGAAGACGATTGGCGGCATTTGCATTTGTGTTCATTTTTTTCCTCCTTAGTACTGTTTTTTAAACGAAAGGCCGCTCAAACTGCTTATTGCTTCTCTAAAAGAATCGAATCGGATGCATCCAGCTTTTCGGCAAACCAGGTTAATGTGCGATGCCACGCGTCCTGGGCTGCTATGGGATGATAGCTTTGCCGTTCATTGCAGAAGAAACCGTGATCGGCCTCCGGATAATAGTAAATGGCGTGCTCGATGTCAGCTGCTTCCAACGCTTGATCCATTTGATCGACGACTTCCTTGGGAATCCCACGATCCATTCCTCCAAAAAAGCCGAGGACAGGCACCTTGATTCGGTTCGTTCTGTTCACGGGCGCAACCGGAAAAGAAGGAGTTTGGGCCGTCATTCCACCGCCGTAGTATACGACCGACGTTTTGATTCTGTCGGAGAAATGACTGGCCGTAAGATAGGACAGCATGCCTCCCATACAGTAACCTATGACACCGACTCTCGATTCGTCTGCACCTTCCATATCGAGGATATAGTTGAGGACAGCCTGAATATCCCCCATCGTTCTATCCTCTGTCAAAGGCACTCGGGACTTGGCGGTTGCCGGATATTCCGTATAGCCGAAACTTTGCCACACCCCTGTACGATAGTATAAATCGGGTGACACGACGACATAGCCTTGTGCGGCCAAACGACGGCAAACATCCTGAATGTGGCTGTTCACGCCAAAGGCCTCTTGAATTAACAGAATGACCGGGAGTTTTGATGTGGAAATTGCTACAGGTCTGACGATGAACAAAGGAAGCTCTGCAGGAGAGCCGTCAGCGATATCTCGCTTGGCGAAGACCTTTTCGGTTTCTACTTCAATAGGTAATAGCATGAAAATCTCACTCCTCTATTTTGTAAATCCTTCACTTTATTTGTGAAAGAATATTGAAATCTTCGTCGCACCGGCTCCGAATCACGTTTCACTAAGTTATACAAGTTTTGCACGGAAGCGATCGGCGTGATTTTCTCCGCTGCTTTCAATTGGTCCACTGTGACTTCGCGGAGACCAATATGCCGTATTTTTCCTTCATCCTTTAAAACTGCAAGCTCACCAACCTGTTCTTCGAGGGGTACTTTGGGATCGATCCGATGCAGCTGCATAAGGTCGATACGCTCAATACCAAGATGACGCAGGCTTAGTTCCACCTGTTGTCGTATGTATTCGGGACGTCCGACCGGAAGCCATTCGTCCGGTCCGGGACGCGTGAGACCCGCTTTTGTGGCAATTACAAGATCCTCCTCATATGGATGAAGAGCCTTTTTAATTAATGGTTCAGCAACGAAAGGGCCATAGGAATCGGCGGTATCGATAAATGTGACGCCAAGCTCAACCGCTCGCCGCAGAACGCGCAGTGCACTTTCCGGATCTGCGGGTTCTCCCCATACGCCAGGCCCTGTCAATTGCATGGTTCCATATCCTAAACGATTGACCTGAAGATCCTTTCCTATTTGTATGCTGCCAGAAGCGGATGCCTTAATTTGTTGCTCTGACATTTTAATTCCTCCCTTTTTGAGATCTTTTCCTTCTTAGGTATTACGGATTCTTGCAAGATCCGGAGAACCCTATCCATATTGAACACCCGCGACCCTGCTATTAACCTTTGGAAATCATCATCCGTACTCCTTGAAACGTGCCGGAGAAGTTTAAATTTTGTCCAACAATCTCATAACACTTAGATACTTGTAAAAGTATCTCATTGATATTTGTTATTGTCAAGTTGTCTCTCAAACTTAATTTCGATTAACAATATATCGCTTGTAGACGTCCTCAAACGAACGCAAAAAACCCTCATGTTCCATGAGGGGGTCCAGATGAATATTTAAATTGAATTCAATTGGTATGTTTGTTCAATTCGCATCAATTTTCGAGAGTCTATCCAGATAGGTGCGAAGAGTATCGGATTGTAGAACGAGATTTTTAAATTTGCCTTCGCGTATGACATGGATTAACCCTGCCGTCTCCAACTCTTTAATATGGTGAGACATGGTCGGTGCGCTTACGTTATGGTTGGTTTGGAGTACACTGCAGGCAAGGGGGGCTTTCGAAGCGCCGATTTCTTTAAGCATCTGGTAACGTCTCGGCTCGGCAAGAGCACGGGAAATTAACGTAAACTGATGATCTGATAATTCAGTCATGAAAACTCCGCTCCTTTCTTGTGATTTCATCTGCTAAAAGATTGACACAATTATAGCACATTTCAAACTCTCAAAAAATCGATGGCGGTAACTTTACCCTCAAAGGCGGAATGAGATATTTGTGACGGAGCGATTCAGTTGGCTGCCCTATTAATTTTATTAAACTAGCGTTTCCCGTTAGCTTAATGAAATTGCAGCGAAGAATTTTACATTATGTAGCTCGTGTAGGATGTTCATGGGTACGCTCCAGCACCTACTACCTGCACATATATTACTTTTGAGTTCCTATATCACTTTGAGGTGCGTACTTCTCATCTCTCTTATTCTCAGCCACAATAATGAGCAGAAGAGAAAGGAGAAATGTCCATTGAAAACCGAACAATCTGTTCCCCATTACACTGCACTTGTCATAGGTGCTGCAGGTGTTATTGGAGGAAATCTTATTGATTATCTCATGACACTCCCGGAATGGAATATCATTGGTGTATCGCGTCGCGGAGGGAAAGATACTCCTAGATTACGTTATATATCGGCCGATTTACTAAGCGAAGCGGATACCAAGGCGAAACTGTCTGATCTAACGTCGGTTACTCATATTTTTTATGCCGCTTATCAGGATCGTCCAACCTGGGCAGAACTGGTGCAGCCCAACCTTGCGATGCTTGTCAATGTAGTAAATACCATCGAACCGATCGCACCAAACCTTCAACATATCAGTCTAATGCAGGGCTATAAGGTTTACGGTGCACATCTGGGTCCATTTAAAACACCCGCAAGAGAAACCGATGCTCATCATATGCCTCCTGAATTCAATGTCGATCAGCAGCAGTTTCTCGAAAATCGACAGCCCAAAAGCAACTGGACCTGGTCAGCCCTGCGCCCGTCTGTTGTATGTGGATTTGCACTCGGTAATCCAATGAACTTAGCTATGGTAATTGGAATATATGCTTCTATCTCTAAGGAGCTTGGTTTAGCGCTTCGCTTTCCGGGCAGGCCGGGAGCTTTTCATTCCCTTCTTGAAATGACAGATGCATCATTACTCGCTCGTGCGACAGTCTGGGCGGCAACCGATCCGCGCTGTGCCAACCAGGCGTTCAATATTACCAACGGTGATCTGTTTCGCTGGAATGAACTTTGGCCCAAAATCGCTGCTTTTTTTGAATTGGAAACGGCACCTCCACTCCCCCTCTCACTTGCAACAACGATGGCAGATAAAGAACCACTTTGGAATTCAATGATTGAAAAGTATGGTTTAATGAATACTCCCTATGGAGCTGTCTCTTCTTGGGCATTCGGTGACTTCGTCTTCTCTTGGGACTATGACTTTTTCGCAGATGGTTCCAAAGCTCGCCGTTTCGGATTTTACGAATTTGTTGAAACTGAAAGTATGTTTATGAATATATTTAAAGACCTACGTGAGCGCAAGATCATCCCTTAAAAGAATTATAATGCATAATAAGCCAATTCCTAATAATCAGGAATTGGCTTATTATGTTCTTCAAAGGTTAGAAGTCGGTGGTTTGAACAGGATTTTCCCTCGATCCCCATAAACCTTTTCTACATGTGTATCCCCCCATCTGCACATCAGATGAAGAATCTCTTTAAGACTCCACCCATATTCCGTTAACTCATACTCCACCTTTGGCGGAACTTGGTTATGGGAAATACGTAAGATGATCCCTGCCTCCATCAATTCATTTAGTTGCTGTGTTAACATCTTCTGTGTAATGGCAGGTATCAGCTTCATCAATTCCCCATTACGTTTTTTACCAAAGGTAAGATGGAATAAAATAACCGGCTTCCACTTGCCTCCAATCACTTCAAGAAGAGCTTCAACTGCCGTGTTATAAACTCTGATTGGTTCATGCATATCACATCCAGCCTCACTTCCAAAATAAATTAAAGTACAGGTACCCTTTGTTACATCATATAAAAAGTATTATATTAATGGTAAAAATCGGTGTCCTCCTGTAATTGTAATCTCCTTTATTCTATCACCCATTCGACTAATCTGTCCGTTAGCTTAAGCCACTAAAATAGCGACTTCAATCGGAATATGATTTTGTCCCTCGACAATTTAATTATCCCTTCAAAAAATAATCATTGCGAATCGTTCAGATAACGTTATATTCACAAAGTGAGTGAAGCCGGAACGTTTTTTCCTTTTATTTAGTCTATATCTCCGCTAAATTTCCTCCGGTTGTGTAATACTAAAATGTTATACATCCATCTTGTAATTATGATAACCTACCTTAGACATTATAGCTTCTATAGGGAGGCACACGACATTGATTAGTCTAGGAACATTAATTGCTTTTGGATTTGTATCACTGGGGATGGTCTGTTCTCCCGGCCCTAATATGATTTACCTGATCTCACGTTCCATTGCGCAAGGGCGTAAGGCCGGCATTATATCTTTGTTGGGGGTTATGCTGGGATTTGGCGTTTATCTCATTGCATCTATGCTGGGGCTAATCGCCATATTCAATACCGTTCCGATTATCTATACGGCAATGAAGTGGGCAGGAGCGGCATATTTGTTTTGGCTCGCGTGGAAGATGATTAAGCCTGGCTCTACGACTATACTGGAACCGACTGCTCTCCCAATGGAGAAGCCCAAAAAACTATTTCTGATGGGCTTCATCACCAATTTGCTTAATCCCAAAATCGCGGTATTGTATATTTCACTTTTACCTCAGTTTCAGAATCCTGAAAAAGGCTCGTTACTTGCACAAGGTGCAATTCTGGGCTTAACGCAAATTCTAATCAGTTTTACAGTGAACCTCCTTATTGTTCTTACAGCAAGCAAGATCGCCAGTTGGTTCGGAAAGCGCCCGACATGGCTTAAGGCACAGCGCTGGATCATGTCCGGTGTACTCGCTGGACTTGCCGTTAAGCTGGCTGTTCAGCGACGATAAATGACCTGTTTTGATTAGAATCTAACAGGCAACATAGTGGAGTGAAATAAAGGGTACAAAAACCTAGCTCTTCAGCTAGATTTCTGTACCCTTTGTGTGTTTTTTTACTTGCTTTACTATTACCATGAGTTGCTTTTTTTTATTGCTTTTCCAGCAACCTTTTTAGCAGCAGCTTTGACTACTTTTTTAAAGACTTCCTTTACAACGAAGACGATAACAAATAGTGTAAATGAATTATTATCATCGTCATCCACAAATGTAATAGGATTATTTAGTCCGTAGCTGTATCCATTTCGATTCAGCTGGTGACCTTGGCTTGGGACAAGACTTGTATTAATAAAATAAAACAGCCGCTAAAATAGCGACTTCAATGGGAATATGTTCTTGTCCCTCAACAATTTGGCCATAACGCTCCAGAAACCACCATCAGTATCGTTACTGGTATGTGATTCATTAATCAACACTTGTACCATCGTAATCTCCTATGTAACGAGGTCTAACGCCGTCGGGACCCCACTTTTTAACTGGTCGAGACTCAACCGTCTTTTGTGTATTCCTAATGAAACTTGTTACTTTAGATCCTCGCCAATTTTATGAAAGTTAGTCTAAAAGTGAACTATAGATTTTGAAAGGCTCGACTCATTCACTATCCTCCAAAAAGGCCCCATCCGTTTTCTGATGGGGCTCTTTTTGTTAAACAGATCAATCAACTTTCAACAATTATATTACATACGGAATTTAAACTTATTGTACTTGAAGTGAATTACTAATTATCGGTCTGAATGGTCAGGTACTCTTTTACGCATTCCAGCTAAACCTAATAATCCAAGCAAACCTAGCCATCCCCAGTCCATACGTTTACCGTCATCTGTTGAATTTGCTCTTACGGTATTTGGGTTATAATTGTTGCTGTTGTAATGGTATGTGTTATTGTCTCTTCCATCAACAGCAGCTTCATTCACATCGTGAGCAGATGCGGGAACAGCTAAAGTAGCCATCAATAATACTGAAACTACAGCAGTTGTTAATTGTTTTTTCATAAGACCAACCTCCTTTGATTGTGATGAGATTAAGTTCTCCCTAAAACCAAGACATTATTCCATGAATGATTATGGATCTGTAGTCATTATTTTGATGCCCTTATTTGTTGGAAATCAGCCTTTTTGGGAAAACTACCGCAAGGTTACTCAATCATGTTGAGGAGGATGCACCCAATGAAACAAGAAATGAATTACGGAACAGATTACAAACCTGTTCCTCTAACTTCAATGGGAAATGGGGTTGGGATTGAAGTATTGCCCGATTTATTTTGCTGCACTATTCAAATCGTCAATATCTGTTTAGTGGGTTACCCTGAATCTAACGAGTTCGTTTTAGTTGATGCAGGAATGCCAAAGTCAGCAGATGAAATTATCTCTGTTATTGAGACGCGTTTTGGTGTAAATAGCAAACCCCAAGCGGTCATTTTGACCCACGGACACTTTGATCATGTCGGCGGGTTAATAGAACTTGTCAAGAAGTGGGGAGTTCCCGTTTATGCACATCCACTGGAGATGCCATTCCTCACGGGGAAAAAGAGCTACCCTGAACCAGACCCTACGGTTGAAGGTGGTTTAGTAGCAAAGATGTCCGGTTCATTCCCAAATGATCCGATAAACCTTGGGAGCAGCATACATGCGTTACCTTCTGACGGAACTGTCCCTCACATGCCAGGGTTTACATGGATTCATACCCCAGGACATTCTCCGGGTCATGTTTCGTATTTCCGGAAGCGGGACGGAGCATTAATTGCAGGTGATGCGTTCACTACTGTGAAGCAAGAATATATGTATAAAGTAATCACCCAGGAGTTGGAGATCAGTGGCCCCCCTCGCTATTTAACAACAGATTGGAGAGCTGCAAAGGAATCTGTTCTTAAACTCAAGGAATTAAAGCCAGTCAGCGCTGTAACAGGTCACGGGTTGCCGATATCCGGTGAATTACTGACAGCAAGCCTGGAAAAACTGGTTAATGAATTTGATCAAATAGCCATCCCGGATTATGGAAAGTACGTTAATTAAACTTCCTCTTAGGATACAATTACAATAATCGCGACTCCCAGAGTGCCCCTGACCGTTCAGAATATTTCTAAACACCATAAGTATACTTATAAAAAAGTAAAACCTTAGAGAATACTGCATGTGCAATATCTCTAAGGTTTTTCTCTTTTAGTTATTTGGTACAGCGTGAGATTACTCTATTTTAAAGCTGTTACACTATTATTTATCAGAAGTTTTTCCATTCAAATCATGGTGAAGTTCTGTCGCCGGGATGACAGGCTCGTAAATTTGTCCTTTTGGAACAGGTTTGGAGATATACACGAAGTCTCCGGTTCCATCGGGTGCACTCCCTGTGGCCCATAAACCTTCACCTGATTCAGTTCCCTCAGAGAGATTCCAGAACTCATAAGCTTCAGGTTGGGATTCCTGTTCTGCCTCAGGTGGGAATGAAGCTGGTACAACGACTCCGTTCTTCTCCTCCAGTTCTTGGATCGCGGCCATCCATTGATATTGATGGTAACGGTCACGTGCCAACATTTTACGGAAAGTTGCACGGACCCCTTCATCGGTAGTCATATGATAGAGTCTAGCCACTTGAAGTCGACCCTGACTTTCGGCATGCAGGTTGGATCTCATATCTGCAAGAAGGTTACCACTTGCCACAATGTATGAACCGTTCCAAGGTACTCCGTTAGAGTTAGTAGGTAAACCACCCAGACCGCTTACAAGTAAGTGTTGGGGATTGATACCACCCATTATGGCTGCTGTAACGGGATCTTCAGCTGCTTTTTGTTGCTCAGCAGGGGTTGCCCCATCCAGCAACTGGCTAATCAATGCACAGAGCATTTCGACATGGCCGATCTCTTCCGTACCGATATCCATGAGCATATCTTTATATTTTTCTTCGCCCCGACAGTTAAACCCTTGAAAAAGATACTGCATCATAACGGTCATTTCCCCGAACTGTCCACCTAGCACCTCTTGGACTTGGCGTGCAAATACGGGATCCGGGCGATCTACTTTTACCTCAAATTGTAACTCTTTCTGGTGTCGAAACATATGAATCCCTCCATTAAGTAGTTGATCAATTTCAAAATGTATTTAACCTTCTCAAATGATTTTAAACAAGCGATTATAGCAAAAAGACCAAGAATGGAGGTCCCTCCATTCTTGGTCTCTGAATACAATCTAATCGTTTAGTAAAACATATTTACTTATGATTCGTCAGATTCGGGTCTTTTGATTTGAAGAGGTGGAGGCACTAGCCATCCTTTCTCTTTGTTCATTTGCAGTATTCTAACGCCTAGTGCCGTCTTGGTTACATGATATTTGGCAAATAATGCACCGATATCTTCTCGGATAGATTGCCCAATGACTTGACTCGCTGCAACTAGCCCTAATGAAGTATCGGCTGCCAGTTTTGCTGCAATTTCAGGATCCGTGAATCTAGCGCCAGCCGGAATATCATCCAATTTCACCGGAGGTCGTTCTGGCAACATTGGGGCAGGTGCAATGCCATTTTCGGTTAACAGGGTATCACATTCTTTAATTTCAAGTTTGGCTTGATCCAGCAGATCATCCAGAAGTTTCTTAAGATCCTTGTCACCTGCATGATTCAAGAATGCTTGATAACAGGAAACGGCTCCTTTGGCAACCATGGAGCATTGCCATACACTAAAAATTTCTCCATAATGCAGTGGTTCATTTTTGGGATTGCCACTCAAAATGCCCATCTTCAATTCTCCTCCTAATACGATGTCGTTACCCAGTTATGTTTCACCAAATCCAATCATTATATTCTTGTGAGTAACCAAACATTGGTTAAGGATTTCCGCTTCCGTATATGCCGGATATTCCTAATGAGCATAGTTCGGGGTTGCATGATTTAAACAATTAAATTAAGCGCTTTAATTTGAACTTAAAATGTTGGAGGCGTCGATACGGCAATGACCAGGGTCTCTCCTCGCCATACATTCTTATAGCTATGCGGCGTCCTAGCATCGTAATAAATACTATCTCCCTCTTCTAGCGTATATCTATCATTCCCAAGCATAAACTCCAAGCACCCCGACTGGACATACAGAAATTCCTCTCCTTCGCTGTGTCCTACACCAACATCACCAGAAGTGGCACCCTCTTCAAGAACCCCCCATATGGGTCCCATCTTATTTCTACTTCCCTCGCTAAGGGAATACCACGTAATACGTGATCCTTCAGAATGTACCAATGGTTTACGTTCGTTTTTTCTCACAACGATGCTTTGCTCTTTCTCTCCAAATAGATCAGTAAAATTAACATTCAACGCATTGGCAATCCTTTTTAGAACACTGATCGACGGATTCGCTTTGTCCCGTTCAATTTCGCTGAGAAAAGATAATGAAATGGAGCCTGCCTTTGCCACTTCTTTAAGTGTTAATTTCTGATTTTTGCGGGTATTTCTAATGACCTCGCCCATAGAATTCATCTTATATTTCTCCTACATATTCATTTTTTTCGCTGTCAGCGAAATTTACATTTGATAATAATCAAAATATTGAGTAATAGCAAGCTTTCTTACAAAGGTTTAATTTCGGTGTAAAAACGTTGATTTACCAGCATTATTGAACTAAGCTTTTAACAAAGCAGATGTGCAATTATCATCCCGGGACATTTACACATTATTCTTTTCCATATAGCATTTCATTTCCAGCGAAATTTTAAAGGAAGGCGATGAACCATATGACTAAGCTTCCTAAGATTTACACCGTAGGTGAATCTACTGTTACCCGAGTCACGGAAATGGTAATCAGTGGCGTTCCACCAGAAATTTATTTCCCAGGTACATGGGATCCCTCTTTTTTGGAAGCGAACAAAGAATCCTTCTCAGAAGGCTTGATTGATGAAAACTCTCAACTTATCGTTAGTATTGGCACCTGGGTCGTGAAAACACCCCAACATACAATTCTTATTGATACAGCGACAGGTAATGATAAAAACCTGCCACTGAATCCGGATCTTGCTAATCTGCATCTACCTTATCTCGAACGACTTCAAGAGGCAGATGTTACTCCAGAAGAAGTCGATTATGTGTTACTAACTCATTTGCATGTGGATCATGTCGGTTGGAATACAAAGCTGGTTAACGGAAAATGGGTACCGACATTCCCAAATGCAACGTACGTATTTCCTATTAAAGAACAAGAATATTACTCCAGCGAAGCGAGCCATAACAAAGAAAATGAAGCGAACTTCAACGTTTACGAAGAGAGTGTACTTCCTGTCATTGAGGCAGGCCTGACGGAAACAATCGGTCCAGAAGGCGGAAAATTTCTAGATATATTTACATTCATTCCGACTCCAGGTCACAGTATTGGTCAAATGTCCATTCGTCTTTCATCAGGTGATGAGGAAGCCTTGTTCGGGGCCGATATCATGCATCATCCCTTCCAAGTCATGAGGCCAGATTGGAATTCTATGTACTGTGAATTTGGTGATCAGGCTCGAATCTCGCGCCTCTGGGCTTTGGAATACATCGCCGATCGTCCAATTATTTATTTCAGTACGCATTTCCCAGAGAGTTCAGCCGGTTACGTCACTAGAAGCGAAGATAGCTTCAACTGGCATTTTATCTAATACAAGAAAGTGAGGGGAAAATATGATGTCTAACCATACATTCAACAAATCTATCTCCATTGTTTCTGAGATATTTAACATTGCTAGCGATACGCCGGGGATTGAGCTATCGGTCCTTAATAAACGTCCTGCATCTATGACTGTCTTCTCTAATGAGAAGACGATCGTCATGGTCCATGGTGCTACTTATCCAATTGGTAGCTTATATGATGTGGAGCTAGACGGTTTTACCTTCCTTGATTACCTCGCTAGTCACGGCTATGACGTCTATGGGGTAGATGTTCGTGGCTATGGTGGATCCACAAGACCGCCAGAAATGGATCAACCTGCCGATCAGAATCCTCCGCTTGTCCGTACAGAAACCGGCGTTCGTGACTTTGGCTCGGCTGTGGACTTCGTCCTGAAGCACCGCAATCTATCGAAGGTCAATGTACTTGGGATGTCTTGGGGCGGCACAGTGGCTGGAGCATATACAAGCCTTAATAACAACAAAGTGAACAAGTTAACTCTTATTGCCCCTCAATGGCTAAGCAATAAACCAATCCCTATTGATACTGGCGGCTCGCTTGGCTCTTATCGCCTTGTGCCAGCAAGGACTACTAAAGAACGCTGGTTAAGTGCTGCTCCTGAAGGGAAACGTGACACCTTGCTCCCTGACGGTTGGTTTGAGAAATGGGTTGTAGCAACACTGGCTTCCGATCCTAATAGCAAGAACGTACATCCTGAGCATATCCGCGCTACCAACGGGCCCATTCTAGACATACGTGAATATTGGACGGTTGGCAAAGCCTTCTACGAACCTAAAGATATCACCGTACCTGTACTCCTCATTCATGCGGAGTGGGATATTGATGTACCGTTAGATTTGGCTCAAAACTTCTTTACTTCCTTAACCGGAGCTGCATATCGCCGTTGGGTGGAAATCGGAGAAGGAACTCACATGGTATTGCTCGAGAAAAATAGAGTTCAGGCGTTCCAAGCCGTTCAATCTTTTCTAGACGAGAATTACACACCAGCGGGTCAATAAACAAAGCAAGCAGTTGCCAAGTGACAGCTGCTTGCTTTTGTATGAGGAATAATCTATGGATGTCTCAATGTTACAATTTATCGAGCATGTCTTTCATGAGATTGTACATTCTTGTACCCGTCTCGTCAATTTCATCTCTAGACATGCGCATCGCCTTTGCAGAAGTACCGTAACCAATTTCTTTCTGACCTTCTTCCAGTCCTTTGAATATCCCGTCAGCAAAAGCATCTAACGGTACTCCCTGCGAGTGTAAGCCCGCCCCTCCCAGATCTGTGTTCACTGCTGGAGGAACCACTTCAATCACTTCTATAGATGAATCTGTAAGCTGGTGTCTCAGACTCATAGTAAAGGAATGAATCGCTGCTTTGGTAGCTGAGTAAACCGGAGCAAACATCGCTGGCGTAAAAGCCAAGCCCGATGTTACATTAATGATCGTTGCTTTTTCTTTCTCAGCAAACAATGGTGCAAACAACATGGAAAGATGGATAGTAGCTTCCATATTAGTTCTAATTTCTTTACTGAAATAAGACCAATTGTCCTTTGCGTCTGCTTTTAAAATACTAAAGCGTTGTTGAATTCCTGCATTGTTCACTAATACATTGACTTCAGGATGATTAGTAGTTATCCATTCGTATAAATCTAACCGTTCGGATTCATTCGCCAAATCACATGCTCGAGTAATAACGTTTGGCAAGCTTTCTTTGGCTTTTTGTAAAGCTTCCTCACGCCGACCGCAAATAATGACTTGATTCCCCTGATTAATAAATCGTTCTGCAAAAGCCAGCCCGATTCCAGAACCCCCACCAGTAATAAGAATTGTGTTTCCCGAAAGTCTCATATATCTTCCACTCCTTCTAAATTAGAATCCAGATAAAATTACCCAAAGCACTTGATCCGTTATTTCTAATTCTGCCTTGTATTTAATCATTAATGCATCATAACTGAGGGATCTGTCTTGTTGTCTCCTTCCGTTGAAGCTTGCTTAGGTTTGCGTAGTAACAAGGCTAACAGTATTCCAGCCACCGCGATACAAGCAACTAAAAAGAATGTATCACCGAAGCCGTCGACTACTGCTTTAAGAGGGTTTGTTCCTTTACTCGCAGCACTAGCGTGCTCGGAGGTTCGCGACGTCAAATACGTTGTCAATACCGTAACAGCAAAGGAAACGACAATTTGCTGCGCAGCGGTCGTAAGCGAGGTTACTCGACTGACCAATTCGCGCGGACTTGCATTCATAACGTGAGTATTCAATGGCATCATATTAAAGCCCATTCCCAAACCCATGAGTCCCAAAGCGGTTAGAATCACCGGTTTACCTGTGTCTACCGTGACACCAGAAAGGATAAACATAGCTACGGATATAGAAGCAAGCCCAAACATCGCTAATGGCCTCGCGCCGAGTTTATCGAATAGTTTGCCGCTAATTGGCATACTGAGTCCTGCTAACAATGCCTGCGGTAGCAACATGATCCCGGTCTCGAGTGGAGTGTACCCTTTCACGTTTTGCAGATAGAGTGGCACCAAGACCATGACACCGAACATAGCGAACATAACCACCCATAAGAGCAAGATGCCGCGAGTGAAATCCGAAGAACGAAAAACACGTAATTCAAGCAGCGGTTGCTTTTGCACTAATGCGGAGATGATAAACAGGATTAAGGCAACGCCGCCAACAATCAGGCCTGTTAACGTAGAGACAGAAGTCCAGCTATTTCCACTTTCACTTATTCCGTATGCGAGCATTGCAAAAGCAATCGGTGCCAAAATCATGCCCATCCAATCCAGATGAGGCAATTTCTCATTCAGTTTCGATTTCGGTATGAGGAACACAATCAGAATAGTGGCCAATATACCGACAGGGAGGTTAATTAGGAAAATCCAGTGCCAGCTTTGGTACTCCACTAAGTAACCAGATAAGATCGGTCCTAGAGCCGGCCCCAACAGAATAGGAATCCCCAGAAATCCCATGACCGACCCACGTTTTTCCGGAGGTGCCAGACTAAAGACCATTGCCATGCCTACAGGAGCCACCATTCCTCCTCCCAAACCTTGGAGAACGCGGTATAAGATGAGTTCGGACGGAGTTTGCGCGATTGCGCATAATGCAGACCCTATTGTAAATAGAACGATGCTAATTAAAAAGACTCGTTTGGCTCCAATTCGATCCGAAAGCCATCCTGCAAGAGGAATAACGGCAGACATGGCGAGCGTATAACCTGTGATCGTCCACTTTATCGTGGGTAAATCCGTATTCAGATCCTTCACGAGGTTTGGGATGGCAACATTCATGGCAGTGCTATCTAGAATAACCATGATCATACCCGCAATAATGGCCAATAATTGCGGGATGATTGCTCGCAGTGAGAAGGACTCGGACGAACCGATGTTTATTTTTTCAACATTCCCCACAGATCATACCTCCTTCATTTGGTTTCATACTACCTTATATTAGTTTGCTGATGCATTCTTTCGAAAGCCTTCCATCATCATGCGTAGAGCATCTTCGATTTCATTCTCACTAAGGGAAGATTTATTCAATAATACGAAATGAGATGCAAATAACCCGCCGATATACGTCATGAACGTTATCCGGATCCGTTCCGTAGGGATATCAATTAGTTCTCCCCGTTGTTTGGCCGAATCGATTAGCGAAGATAGTCTAGGCGTTACAACCTCTGAAATGTAAGGAAGCAGATCACTTTTTAATTCCTCATTATAAAAGAGCTCTTTAACGAGAATTTGAAAAATTTCCTTATTTTCCGAAATGAATTCGTTACGATTCTTAAGGAAAGCTCTTAAGAAGGATTCAAAGGTTATCTCGGCACTGAATTGGCTAACAACTTTATCAATTTTGGAGGGGAATATTTCTTTCAAATTAGGAACAATTAGAGACAATAATAATTTATCTTTTGTTCCGTAATTTTTAAAAATACTCGCTTCCGACACCTCTGCTGCTTTAGCGATTTCTGCGGTGGAAGTGTTGGAATAACCCTTCTCTGCGAATAATCGAATCGCTTCTTCTACAATCCTTCTTTGTTTAAGAGTTTGCTCTCCTTTGTGCAATGTTTGGAATTCCTTAAACAAATTATTGTCAGTCAACGTATTACCTCCTTTCCCTATAATTCTGTCGAATCGCTAGTGAGTGAGTGGTTACTCACTTTGAATTAGTTATAACACCTGCCTATAACACTGTCAACCACAAAGTGAGTAATTACTGGGAATTTTATCCTCCATCTCCTTTAATATGAGTTAAGCATATACCTTAGGTCAGACCTAAGGTCAAGTCATGATAAATAAAAAAGAAATTGAATCGCTTTTCTCGAAGTATATGCTTGTCTAACTTCCAACAAAAGAGTGTATCTATATATCAAAGAAAAGCCACAAAATCAGCGCGGCTTATATCACCTTTGTTTGTTAACCACCACACACAATAAAAAATAACCCGTTGATTTAGTCCAACGGGCTTTAAAAACTCAATTTGTTTACATATTTATCAACTGATCTTTGAAACTGTATATTCTCTTTATCTGGGGTGCTCATAATAAAAATTGTAATCTTCTGAGATGTAAAAGAAACCATGGATTGAACTTCTTCTTTGATACGTTCATCCTGATACGGACAATTGCATCTAGATACAACATTTGACCAGGAACTGTCCTATTATACTTAAAAATTTCTCGAAGCTTCCAGTAAGCGATTCGACAAATCATTTAGACTGGCTAGTGTCTCTTCAATTTCCTTGAATTCCACAGACTGACGCAGCACCGTCGCATCGACCGTCGAGGTCTTGGAGAGAATCGTCTCTACCTTCTCCCTCATGCGGCCGATACGCTCTTCGGCTTGCTGTACCGCGTTCACACTATCGCCGGCCAGCTTGCGCACTTCATTGGCTACAACCTGGAACGTTCTACCTGCGTTGCCTGCACGTGACGCTTCAATACCAGCATTAAGCCCAATGATGTTCGTCTGCGTGGCAATCCTTTTTACCACATCGGTAATCTTCGTTGTCTCCAGAACTTCTTTCTTCGTTTGATCCGCTGAGTTGCTCATCGATTCCTGTGCTTCCCGAAGCTCTTTGGACGTTTCCAGCAAATTGTTTATACTTGCCGTAATTTGTGTATTGGCCGAGACGAGCAGTTCTGCCAAGTCAGACAGCTTGGACTGCCTAGCCAAGCTAACTCCGAACGCAATCGCGCCGACCACCTCATCGTTCTCATTGATTACAGGAATGGCAATTGTGCGCGATGGGATGCCAAACACTTCTTTTGGAATAGACTTGATGGCCATTTGTCTGGTTGTCATCGCAATTTCAATACCTTGACCTTTGGAGATTAGTGAACCGGGTTTTACATCCAATGGATTGCTACGGTCTGGCGAATAAAATATTAATTTCTCTTTGTCAGAGATAGCTAGCGCAATATCTTCTTTCTGGCAAAGCTCAGCAAAAAACGGCGCAGCTTTGAAAATACTCTCCAATAATTCAGAGCGACTTGCTGTGAGTTCCAATTAAACCTCTCCTCTGTACGCATAATAACTCCACTTTATGTACTCAAATAATATTGTACCTTTAAAATGTTATTTCATTGTTAAGCGCATTTTGTATACTTTACATACATATCGTTCTTCCGAGGGCCAATACATAAGACACGACGATCAAAATCGTTTACGAATGGATGATCTTAGTATCTGTATTTTCTTCACGAAGTTGGTACTGATATTTCCCTTTTGGCAAGAGCTATCAAGAAATCAATGCAGTAAAAAGACACTGATATATTATTCATCAGTGTCTTTTTATTGATACTTTTCTATCAACATCATGTTTCATCGTTGACTCAAACTAATTCACTTTAGCCCTTTTCGCTCTAACTAATTTAAAGCAACTTAATTATCTCTTCTAGCTCATCCACTAATACTTTTGCTAATTCAAAATTAGTATCTTTTAAAGCCAATTCTATTTTCATTTCAACTGATTTTTTTTGTTGTTCCGTTTCTAAATAGTCTCTATTAAAGTGACTCGCATAAATCATCTCTCTAAATTCTTCCATACTCATTTTTCTAATCGTTTTATCGTCAATGATTAAAACATAATCCATACCATTTACAACAGAATAGAAATCATGAGAAATCATGAGAATCGCACCTTTATAGTCCTCAATGGCTTTCTCCAGTGCTATTTGTGTATAGGTGTCTAAATGGCTTGTCGGTTCATCAAGAAGCAATACGTTTGCTTTGCTGGCAGAAATTTTAGCCAATTGAAGCAGGTTTTTTTCTCCACCAGATAAAGATTCTATCTTTTGATCAAGGATTTCTCCTTCAAAGCCATAGTTTGAAATATACGATCTGATCTCATCATACGTTTTAAACCCGGCATCGATAAATTCATCAAGTATCGTATTGGAATCCTCTAGCGTTTCGCCTTGAAGCTGAGACAAATAAGCCACTTTAACATCAGAATTGATTTCAATGGAATCATGATTATTTTTAAAGATTTCCCGAAGCAAAGTCGTTTTACCGGTACCGTTTGGGCCGATAATAGCTACTTTATCTGTAGATTTGATCTCAAAGTTAACATTTTCCAAAAGCAGCTCATCAAAGGAAACACTATAATCATGGACATTTACTACAACGGTGTCTTCCATTTCATGATCGATACCAAAGGTAATATCCGGCTGCTTAATATCAACAAATGGCGCTTTGATTCTACGGGCTTCCAATCTTTCTTGAAACCTAACTCTGGCTTTTAACGCTCTGCCTCTGGAGGCTTCCGAATTATACGTGGCGATCTCTCTAAGATTGTCGATGATGTGATCGTATCTCTCAATTTCTTCAGCTTCAGCAACCGCGATTTCTTGCAGCTCGATCTTAGTCTGAAGCAGCGAGAAGTTATAATCAATATATCGCCCATCAAACTCTTGGATCTCCGTGTTTTCAAGGTGTATAATTTTGTTGAAACAATGATTCAATAGATATCGGTTGTGCGTAACAACTAGCAGCATTCCCTTGTGGGAATTAATAAGTTTTTTAAGCGCATTTAGGTTCTCAAAGTCCAAAAATACATCGGGTTCGTCCATAATCATTAAGTCTGGACGATTAAGCATTTCCTTCATCACTTGAATAAGTTTAAATTCCCCACCACTCACGTCGGATATACTAAGATCTTTGAGCTTCATGAGGTTGGCCAAGTTTAGTTGCTTATTAATGGTGTTTTCGAAATTATCCCCATCCATCGAATCGAATGCGTCTAAAGCGAATTGAACCTTTTCCAGCAACGAATCCATATCTGATGTGGTTTCCATTTCAGCATAAATCGATGTAATTTCATCTTGTATCTTAATAAATTCTTCTCCGATATATTCAAAGACGGTCATTTCTTTCGTTTGGTCAACTTGCAAGAACTGACTGACATACCCGATTCTGCAATCCGGGTCTATCTCTAACTTGCCCTCGAACAAATATCTTTCCGGATCCATCAATATATCGATCAGTGTACTTTTCCCACTGCCACTTGTTCCTATAAAAGCGCAATGTTGTCCCTCTTCAAGGGTAAATGAGATGTCTTTATATAGTTCCTTTTGCGGAAATGAGAAGGATATGTTATCAACTTTTATCATAGTGTTACCTTTCTTTAAAACTAAAATGGTGACTATTTTTGAATGTCTTGTCGAACACAGACTTTTAGAGTAACACTGTTTACCCCCAAGTACAATCCATTTCTAGCCCTTACCCTCCCTTCGAGATTCTAATACTTTTTTCGAATGGTGGCTTGTTGGACGATTTTCAGAATCAACCATTGCTTACGACAATGAAGATCCATCAAAAACGATGGGAGAAAAAGCAACCTGGACGTTTATCCACTCCCATGAAAATACATCAAACAAAATCATGATGCTGTTCGAATCATTCCTGGAAATGCAGGAAAATGAACAAAAAAAGTGTATCCTGCCGCAATAGGGAGGCTACACTTTTTATTTGTGTAACATGTTAACCTTTGTATTTATCATTCAACATTTTTTGCGTTATCTACTTTTGAAGACAGGTCATCTAACCGTCTGGTAAACGAGGCCTATGGCTCCAGAATCAAATGTCTTGTTTTCGATAAGTTTAAGATTGATCTTCTCTTTGAGACCTTGGAATAACGGCAACCCGCTGCCGATCAGGACGGGAGAAATCGTAATTTTATACTCATCTATTAAATCAAGCTGCATTAGGTAGTGTGCGAGCCTAGGACTGCCGAGGATGACCATATCCTTGCCTGGTTGCTGTTTGAGCTTCTTGATCTCTACCTCGACATCTTCTTTCACCAGTCTGGAATTGTTCCATTCGACATTCTCCAGCGTCGTGGAAAAAACGATTTTGGCTGTCTTTTCAATCCACTCGGAGTGATTCAGTTCATGCTGCGAAGCTGATGGGTTCGAAGGCACAGATGGCCAGTAGCTGTACATCATCTGATAAGTCCCGCGTCCCCAAATGACTGTGTCGGCAGTACTCAGAATTTCTTGCGCGTGTTTCTCCAAATCAGCATCGTAGGAAACCCAGCCAATGTCCATTTCACCGTTTGGCCCTTCTACAAAACCGTCAAGCGATGCGTGCAAAAATAGAACTAGTTTCCTCATTTTCAGTTCTCCTTTGTTCATAGGGTCACTACATTAACTACATTATAGAACATTTCAGCTTGTGGTTTCTTATGGATTGCTAATAACACATGGAGTATTTTACGAACCCAGAAAAATCCTTACTTTAAATTCTACAAAACTGCCCGTTAACTTGTTCCCTACCAATAAAAAGACCTTGAAAGGCATTTAGCCATTCAAGGTCTCATCCTCTTCAGTTACTGCATAATTCTCCAAACTCGAAGCCCAAGTTTTAAAGGAATCTAGTATCTCTTCTAAATTTGTTGCTCCCCCTGCACCGTGAAACACTCCATCTCTCACGATACAATAGAACCAATCTTCTTCATTTCTCTCTTCTTCAATTGATTCAAACAGCACATCTTCTAAATAAGTATCTGTCAAGTCAATTTCGACAGACCAACCGGGATTATCCACAGTATCAATTTTCACACCGTATGAATGCTCCCAATCACCATTACAGTTTTCAAGATACCAGTTCTGAAGCCATTTTAATGTGTTCATCATATCTACCTCTTTTTCGGAATTCCCTCAGATCTATAGACAAGCCAAACCACTTTTCCATAGCTAATCTATCCACAAATTTCTCCATCATTCATTAATAAAATATTGATTGATCATGATGAAGATACTGTTACTCCATTATAACGAGAATACAATCCGCGACTGTGTCCATTATCGTGCTTGTTGCTCGTTTGTATAATACCTTTCATATTCTTTAGTCAGCATGTAACGCTCGACACCTTTGGAGGCATTCAACGCTTCCTTAGCGTGCTGGATAGCCTGATCGCGACGATTCAATTGGCGTTCTATTTCAGCAAGAAGTGCGGATCGCATCCATTGTCTTCTAATTGATTTCAGGTGCTCCCTTGCTTGTTCACTCTTCTCTTCCTCCAACAGTAAAAACGTCTCGTAATATGTAAGGTAATCGGATCTGCGCATTTTGAGTACCGCTTGCCGAACGGCAGTTATGTCCTTGCAATAAACGCCGTAAGCTGCCTGATATATCGCTTGCCTCGATTTTTTTGTTGTCTGATTTCTAAGTTTCTCCATCGTGATCTCGACTTCATCATCCAGTCTGTTGGCAGTCACATAATAAATATAAATATAGGGTGTATGATGATTTTTACGCAAAAAAGCTTCCACACGGTCCATCCGGGTTTCCCAAGCCATGGGGTAGATAACGAGAATCGTAAACGCAATAAGTGTGGCGACAAGCACAGTGCCCACTATAAGAAAAACAGATTGTTCGTTCCACAACATCACAAGCACAAATACAAATACAACGGAATAAAACGCAACATACCACTTGCTCATTCTCATCTTTCATTCCTTTCAGCATCTAAATCATGAAGTATCCATCACTAGGCTCACCTCCTTTATCACTCTGTCCATTACCCCGTAAGTGTATCAAGTTTGTCTCATTCTTTGTAATACAGATTCTAGGCTTAACGAAACCTTGATATAATGTTAACTTGCGTATGGGCTTCCCCATTCAATTGTAGCGAGGTGTTGATGTTTGAAAACCTAGCAGATTACTCTCTTGTTGTTGCTTCTGTACCATACTGACTTAGTGAATGATAGATTATAGAATTTATATACTAGAGAGGAACCTTTTATGAGAAAGAAGATACTCGCATTAACGGCCGCCAGTTTTGCTTTGGCCATATCCATTGCTCCATTTCAAGCCTTGGCTGCAGGTTCGAAGTTTCAATCTGTTTCCCCCTCGTATACTTTTCCGGGAAGTGTTCTGTTTAACTCCTCCTTTGCTGATTTGAATGGCGACGGTAAAACAGATGCCGTCTATGGGGATATTTCTCAAAATCGCCTTATCATCTTATTAGGCAATGGAGACGGAACATTCGGAGATACTCATGAATTAACAAATGGACTCAACAACCCGAGAGGGATCGTAGTGGAGGACTTTAATTTAGATGGTCATCCTGATCTGGCGGTAGTCAATTATGCTTCCGATACCGTCACTATCTTTAACGGTCGTGGAGACGGAAGTTTCGAATCTCCCATATCGTACCCAACGGGCAACGGACCAGTGAGTCTAACTGCGGCGGATTTGAACGGTGATGGTCAAATGGATCTGGCGATCGCTAACAACGACTCAAATCAGATCAGACTCTTTTTCGGCAACGGAGAGGGGACCTTCCAATCTTCAACACTCATTTCATCCGGAAACCATCCTCATCATATCCTTTCTGCTGACTTTAATCTTGATGGCCGACCTGATCTGGCAGTAGCTAACAATGGCTCAGAGAATGTTAGTATTTTTCTTAATAGCGGAGATGGTACGTTTATAAGGAAGGACTATGGTCTGCCAGGAAGTATGCCGACCAAGCTGATATCCAGAGACTTTAATGGAGATGGTGTCATCGATCTCGCTGCTGCAGACAACGGTCTGGATGGGGTATTCGTTTTAATCGGCGGTGCAGGAGGCGACTTCTCCCCTCCCTGTATATATCCGTCCGGTAACTTCCCGTTTGACATCACTGCTGGTGATTATGATGGAGATGGATCGCTTGACCTGGCCGTTTATAACCAGATGCCCTCCATATCAACCTCTATTTTGAACGGTGCCGGTGATGGTACGTTTTTCACAAAGGAAGACTTCCCGTTTTATGGTTTTTTAAATTCAGGGGATTGGAACGGGGACGGCTTAGATGACATCGCATATGCCAGCACGAATACCATCCATTTCTTGAACAGTCGCGCAGAAGGCGAACTTGGCTTTGATAATCCGTCATACTCCGTGAATAAGCATAAAGGTCAAGCTACAGTCACGGTGAGTCGTAGCGGGAGTAGTTACGGTCAGACGAAAGTACGGCTCAGGACCGTTGAAGGCACAGCGATTGCTGGCATTGATTTTACTTCAGTGGATGACGTGATCGAGTTTAATGCTGGGGAGATCTCCAAGTCTTATAAGATCCAGATTTTAGATAATAACTCATATTCCGGAGATCGTTCTTTTTCAGTAACTCTCTCCAATCCGACAAATGAAGCAACGCTTGGCAATCAAACGATCGCAACGGTAACGATTAATGAAGATAAATCCCCACCTGATGTGACGGCTCCCCACGTTGATCCAACAAAATTTTACGCTATAGATAACTACAGTGGCACACCGGATCAACTCGTTGGCTATGCAGGCGCAATCGACGAAGTTGGTGCAACTGTCCGGGCATACCCTTGGAACGATTTGGACAACGACGATGTTGTCGATGAGAAGGAGCTGTCCCCCCCAATCTTACTTGGGATGAGCAAAGCTGACGGTTCTGTGACTGCTACTGATATTGGCGATCTCTCTCCCGGTGATTACAAGTTTATCGTAACTGCAACAGATGATACTAACAATGAGTCGCCTCGTTCTGCTTCAGCTGCCGTGACGGTGACGCTAACTAATGGATTGGCACCGGATGTAACAATACCTGAATGGCCGGTGTATGCCAAGCTCACTGCTTCCAGTGTTACTAAAAACAGTGTAAGACTCCACTGGCCGGCTGCTTCAGATGATCGTGGTATTGACCATTATGAATTGACGCGAAATGGTGCTCCGATAGCAAAAGTTGGTGTTACAGAAGTGAACTATGAGGACAGTGGGTTAACCGCTGACATGACCTATACCTTCGCTATCCTCGCTGTAGACACTACCGGAAACAGAAGTCCAGCCTTGTCAGTAAACGTGAAAACCTTAGGCGAATCGACGCCATCAACGCCATCAACACCATCTTCACCAGTAGCCACGTCGAAACCGACAATGCCTGTCGTCTCGTTAATGGAAACCCGACTGAACAAGCTAGAGTTAGTCACAGGAACGAAAGCGCTCAGTCTGTCGCCAGTCTTCGATCCGAATGTTTTTGAGTACCAAGTCAAGACAACTGAGCCACAACTGAAAATAAATGCTGCAAGCTCTTCACCAAATGCTAGCATCTTTATCAAAGGTAAGGATGCAGAGGCAGACGGCAGCTTTTCTCTGAGATTAAATGAAGGCAAAAGCAAAATCGACCTTGTCGTGCAAGCTGAAAATGGATCAGTTTCTACGTACAGTCTATTCATTACTTACGAAGCTAAGACTTCTGACCTCACCTTTAAGGACATAAAGGGACATTGGGCGAACAAGAATATTGAGCAAGCTATGGCTCTCGGCATCGTGAAGGGGGATCAGCACGGAAACTTTCATCCTGATCGTACGATTACGCGTGCTGAATGGACCGTGATGCTGATTCGGACTCTTTCGATTGGTAATGACATTCAATTTTCTCCCCCTGAATATGATAGTTCTACCTTCGTTGACAGTGATAGCATCGCGTATTGGGCCAAGGAGTCAGTTGCTCAGGCTGTGGCTAGTGGCATCATTTCGGGATACAAAGATGGAACACTTCGGCTAACGAATCCCATTAGCCGCGCAGAGAGTGTCGTAATGCTCGGGCGGGCCATGAAATGGCAGACTGATTTGGATTTCGACTTGTCATACACTGACAATGCCAGCATCCCGAATTGGGCTAAACCGTATGCAGCCATAGCTCAGGAGAATCGTGTCATGACAGGAACAGACAGCAACCGCTTTGCTCCAAAAGCACAGCTCACTCGTGCTGAAGCTGCAACACTTCTCATCCGGCTTTCGGCGCTTCTATAAACCTAAAAGACGTCTTTTATCATTTTGAAGGATGATAAAGACGTCTTTTTATTGCAGCTGGATAGGTTAATATATTATTCGCTCCTATACGCTATACTTTCACCTCGGCTTCCTTCTTGGAAACAGACTGAACAAGCAACCGCTGCATGCTGTCCGGCGTCCCTTCATCGTTCCAATTTGATGCTACTGACCTTAAATGTTTTCCTTTATCCAAGAACGCAACTTATCAGCATAGAAAGAGCGTTCATCTGGATCGGACTGAGAACCCTTTGACATATAAAGTTGATCATCCACATATCTGGGGTAAACATGGAGATGATAATGCCACACGTCTTGATTGCCAGCAGGTTCATTATGTTGCCGCGTAGAAATCCCATCACATCCATATGTATTTTTCATTGCAAATGCTGCAAGCTGAGCCGCGCGGTGAATTTCAACAGCGTAATCCCCAGGAAGTTCAAAGATGTTCTCGAAATGTTGATTGGAAACAACAAGAACATGTCCTTTATTGTTTGGCCACCATTTGCTTGCTATAAATGCCGTTACCTTTTCATTCTGATAGATGATATCCTTTTGTTTGGTTCCCTGGTTAGGTCGCTCGATACCCCAAATACGACAAAATGGACATTCGTATCCTTCTGGCTTATGTGAAAACGATGCAGTCATCTTACTCATTCAACTCCTTTCATATTTTTCCAACCAGCTATTAGACGCAGGCAACTTCTGATCGTTGCGTTATTTTGCCCGTTAGCTTAATGAATTAGCGGATGAAAATTGATTAGCTACATGATTAATCGGTAATGGGAGCATGTACTCGTACCTCGGCATATTATCTCCTTCGTTCGGGTTACCAATCATGAATGGTGGAGCAAAAATAGATTGTCTCAACTCCTTCCACTACTTACATAATTAAAAGAGCCAAACCGTTAAGTACAGTTTGGCTCTTTTAATAAGATTACTCGGTATAGATATATTGATTCCGCTGCTGTTTTTATGAGATTTTGCAGTTCCATTACAATTCTGCTAGATATTTGGCGGTGCGAATCATTTGGCTGGTAAAGGAGTTTTCGTTATCGTACCACGCAGCTATTTTCACCAGGGTATCTGTCCCTAGTTCCGTTACCTTTGTTTGTGTAGCATCAAATAAGCTACCATAAGTCATGCCGATAATATCGGATGAAACAAGTTCTTCCTCTGTATATCCGTATTGCTCCGATTGGGACTGCTCCATTTTCTTGTTAACCTGCTCCGCAGTTACGGAACCACCCACGACTGCTGTTAATTCTGTCAAGGAGCCAGCCATAACCGGCACTCTTTGAGATATACCATCCAGTTTTCCATCCAAGGATGGAATTACAAGCCCTATAGCTTTTGCTGCCCCGGTTGACGTAGGGATAATGTTGCCGGCTGCAGAGCGCGCCCGGCGCAAGTCGCCTTTGGCGTGAGGGCCATCAAGGGTATTCTGGTCGTTTGTATAAGCATGTATCGTCGTCATAAAACCTTTTTTAATCGGTTTCAGTTCGTTCAGGTAATAGACCATTGGAGCCAGACAGTTCGTGGTACAAGATGCGGCCGAAACAATAGTATCCTCTTTAGTTAACGTGTGTTCATTAACACCATATACAATAGTAGGAACATCGTTGTCAGCTACGGTTGAGATGACCACTTTTTTTGCACCCGCCTCAATATGAGCTGTAGATGCTTTTTTTGAAGCAAACAAGCCTGTACATTCCAGTACCACATCAATTTTCAATTCTTTCCATGGGAGTTTACCGGGATCTCTTTCAGCATAAATCGGAATAGACACGCCGTTTACAATTATACTGTTATCGTTGTACTCAATTTTCTCATTATAACGCCCCTGCGTTGTGTCGTGCTTTAGTAAATGCGCAAGCATCTTCGGACTCGTCAGGTCATTAATGGCGGCAATCCGATACCCTTCCTCACCAAAAAGCTGCCGAAGGGCAAGCCTACCAATTCTACCGAAACCATTTATTGCAATGTTAATTCCCACTATAACAACCACCTTTCTTCATCTTAGGTCATATTATATCCCTGGAATCTTTGTGTTACACTGTTATAAGTGAATAGATTGACTATACTATCTGTTAGGAGAGCGCTATGCCGCAAATTGACCGCCACAAAGACAGAACGGTAAATATTGAGTTTGTTGCCGCCGAGGATTTGGAGTGTCTTCCCTATCCCGAACGACTTACATTAATCTTTGTTACATCCGGTAGCATCAACGGTATACTCAACGAACGACCAATAGCAGTTTCAGCACCTGCCGTTCTGTGTTTGTCCGAAGAGGATACGATACAAATTCTTAAGAAGCATAATGTCTCTGCGCAATCTTTCAGTTATCATCCCGATGTTCTTAATAGCGTCCCAATTTCTGAAACAGAAGACTACTTTCCAATCCATCCTAAAATACAAACAGGGCTTTCACTTTTTCAAAACAATCCAACACGCACCGGCGTACCTTTTGTTACCGAAAAAGCCTTTCCACAATTATTGGAGTGGTTTTTTGTGCTTGGAACAGAAGTTTATGCGCAAAGCGATGCAAGCTGGGTATGTAGAATAAAAAAATATCTCATTCAGATATTGGGTGTGCTTGAGAATTTGAACCTCAAAAATGAACAATCCCCTGTTGATTTAGTACTGGAATATATACACACCAATTATTCCAATAAAATCACCTTGGAAGACTTAACGAAATGCGCACACTTGAATCGAGTATCACTTAATAAGATGTTTCAGGAAAGATGCGGATATACAGCAATGGGATACTTGCTGTCGCACCGCTTGAAAGTTGCGGCGGATCTTCTCACCCATACAGGGATGAACTTAAACGACATTGCACGTGCCACCGGGTTTGAGTATGACACGTACTTCATCAAACAATTTACGGCTAAGAGAGGGTTGACTCCAACCGTATACCGTAATACCTCCCGCCAGTTCGCTACTTCTCAATAAAGATTGTTCATTAATAATTTGGCTAATTCTTGGCGGTATTCGGATTGTGAGTATGAACGATACACAACCTCCACCTTAAAGTCTTCGCCATCTCAACCGGAATATGTATGCTCCTTTTGCTTGTGTTTCGACCGCCGAGACTTAAGCTTTTTTTGCTTTGCATCAGGATAGTTTCCAAATCACCTGTTGCAGTTTATGTGTATTGAGTGATTTTTTGTTTAGGATCAATTTCTTGAAGCACGTGGTTCATGTCATTTTGAGGATCGGGACAAGAACTTGTACTTATAAAAAAAGAAGCCGCTATATTAGCGACCTCCAATGGGAATATGTTCTTGTCCCTCGACACGAGTCGGCGTATCTTTTTGTGCACGTCCACCGACCATCACTACTTTTTATTAAACATGCTTTATGGGCTGGGCGGTTTTTTATATCTGTCCTACAGCTCCTTCAAGAGATGTCACTTTTAATCTGCCGAGCTGTCCGTTCGATGCCATCAACAATCGTTTGGAACAGTTGCGGTGGCAGATCATGTCCCATGCCTTCAAGCAACATGAACACTGCACCCGATATGGCTTGCGCCGTATCTTTGCCACATTCGGGGACAAACATCGGGTCGTCTGCTCCATGAATGATTAAGGCTGGAACGTCTACTTTTGCGAGAAGCGGACGACGGTCGCCAGAAACGGCAATTGCTGCGATTTGTCGCCCAACACTGCCCGGGTCATAAGCTCGCTGAACTTCCTCTCGAATGAGTGAACGATACTCGTTCTCTTCAAACGGATAGCCGGTGCCAGCAATACGTTTGGCAAAAGCCAGGCTATGTGCTAAATATCCTTCCTCATCCTCCATCGGATTCGGTGCAGGCCGAGTCATCAACGCCATGACTTCCGGAGATGTTGGTGGAAGCTCGGGATTTCCTGTTGTCGACATGATGGAAGTAAGGGACAGAACCCGTTCAGGGTATTTGCTTGCTGCAAGCTGGGCAATCATGCGCCCATTGAGCGGCCAACGAAATGTGCCTTTTTGATCCCAAGGGCGTCGAGCAGTCCGATCGCATCGTTAGACATATCATCGAGTGTATATGGAATATCCGGGCGCTGTCCCGACATAAGTGTTTTGGCAAGTGCTTCAAAATCCAACGTAGCGTAATGGCTAAAGTGTGTGGATAGACCGGTATCACGATTGTCAAAGCGAATGACTCTAAATCCTCGCGTCGCCAACATCTCACAAAATGGAACTGCCCAACGGATCATCTGGGTTCCAAGCCCGGCAATTAGAAGAATGGCTTCGTGCGTTTCGTTACCATAGCTGTCATAGGCGAGATCAATTCCGTTTACTTTCAAAATATTCATTTTTGTTTTCTCCTTCATTTAAATGACTTTAGAATGCATTCTCGGCTAATGTTTTGATATGGTCTCTGATATCTGGTGTCCAATCGTCAATCAATTGGTAAAAACGATCCTGATTCCCAGCATACATTGCTCTCAAGGCCTCTTCGTGCTGAGGGAAATCGCCAGCCATTGCCGTCATAAAGCAATAACTTGCTTCTTGTGCCGCGCGAATCTTACTCTCATTTTCTCCAGAACGACGAGCTTCATCGACCAGTTTTCGCAAAGTTACAGAGGCTCCTCCGGGTTGAGATTTAAGCCAGTCCCAATGTCGTGGAAGCAAAGTAACCTCACCGGATACCACCCCCAGCTTGGGACGACCGACCCGTCTTGTTGGTGGTTCACTTTCTTCCGCATCCGGTGCATGGCCAGCCTGATTGCTCAACCGTTGAAGTACCTCAGCTGTTTGTCCACGAAAATCAATATCAATTGGTTTTCCAGTAAAATCGTCAAAGATAAGCAATTGGGCGAATTCCTTATCATTCAGAGTCTCCTTTACGATAGCAACAACGTGCGGCAATGTCCCTTTGGCAATGTTTTTTCTCCCTACAAAGGCAGTACAACTTATTTGAGTTGATTCAGTCCGCATACTACTCCTCCTTATTTACAGCCCTTTTTTAATTATTATATCCGGGTAAAAATAAAATATCAATATCACCCGGGTAAAATTATTCGATCTTGTAAATTCTTCGCTCCATTTCTAGAGCATCATCTCTACTCTATTTTGGCTTTAGAGACATGCTTATCTTTGAACGATCCAGCTGATGTCCATTAACCAATGGTAATGTGACTCTGTCAGATGATGTGCTTCATCCATGATTAAGATATTAAGATGACCCTTCTTAAATGAGATTTTTCGGCCTTTTCCTTTAGAAGATTGACTATGAAATATTTCCTTATGCAAAAGTTCAACGATTCTTTCAATTTCAAGTGAATTGGATGTTTCACGATAAAAAAATGTGTCCATCAGCATATTTGTATATATAAATCTAGGATTAGTCTTCATTTCCCTCTTCAATTTTACGATAAATAGTATGGGGTTATACGAATAATCATATTTTTTAACTACTTCCTAGGGGGAACAGAACGTGACAAAGACTCGCAAAAAAAAGATGGATTTAAGGTTCAAACTGTATTTGATCATTCTGGTTCCGCTACTGGCCATGGGCGGTCTAATCATGTGGACCACCATCAACTCCAGTGAAAATGCATCATTAATGACCATACAGTATAACAATCAGCAGCTGACAGTGAATACCGCCTCTCAACTAGGCCAGGAATCGGAATTAATCAAGACATTGTACTCTACTGCTTCGGAGGAGAGCAACGAATACAAAAGTCTTAGAGACGAACTCGTTAAAGTTAGGCTTCAATCGGGAGCCTTATATGTTTATATGTATAACAAAACTTCGGACGGGTGGATCTACACCGTGGATGGGGCGAACTGGGACGATACGGAATATAGCCCTTATGGGACAGCAATGGAATTCAACCCCCAGACTCAGGAACGCTTGTTAAACGGTGAAGTCGTCACAACAGGCATTGTAGACGATCCGACCTGGGGACAGCTATTGTCCTCCTTTACACCAATCAAGGATTCGCAAGGTACTGTTATTGGCTATCTGGGCATTGATATTTCTGCTAGTGCAGTGAATCAAGTCTCCGCGACATCCCTGAATAATGCTTATCGGACCATTATCCCGATTTTTGTGATTGTACTGATTCTATCTTTGGTCATGATGCTATTCGTAGTAAGAGGCATTCTCAGACAAGTACGCGATATTAAGTCAAGCCTCGAACAGGTTGCTGATGGGAATCTCAAAGTCGTATCTACACATATGACAAATGATCAGCTCGGTGATATCAGTGATTTGATTAATGTCATGGTTTCCCAATTGACGAACATTTTGATGGGAATACAGCAAGGATCCAATACGTTGCAGCAGTCCTCGAAAAATATTGCGGAAACGGCTCAAACGAACCAGCGTCAGACCGAAGAACTTTCCAAAGCAATCGAAGAAATTGCTATAGGGTCCGTGAAACAGTCCGAAGAGACAGAACACTCCGTCCAGCACTCAGAGAATCTCGGAAAAATAATGGATGAAGTAGGTTCATATGTGCAACAGTTTACCCATACTTCAGAGCAGTTATCTGCCGTGCAAGTACAAGTTACACGTGAACATGAGATTCTGCTTGAAAAGAGCCGAGAGAATGCGAAGCGTGTTGAGCATCAGCAGGAAATTTCCAGTTCACTGACGACTCAATCGGAACTCGCTTCCTCCATCAGCGGACAAATTCACAACATTTTAAAACAAACTCAAATTCTATCGCTGAATGCTTCAATCGAGGCAGCTCGCGCTGGCGAAGCGGGTAGAGGCTTTGCGGTCGTTGCTGGTGAAATGGGACAGCTCGCTCAGCAATCCGAACGTTCGATCCAGGAGATTGATGAGATCCTCAGTTCATTTGTTCAAGAGATACATCGTATGGGCAGTCATTTTGATGCGAATATGGTGGCGGTCAAGGAACAAGAAGAACAGATCGCTGATTGCCTCCAGACGTTCAGACAGGTTAGCCGCCTATCGACCGAGGTGCAGGAGCTGGCTCAACGTTTGGAAAGCCGGACGGTGGATATGCACTCTATTCGTCAGGAAGTGGAGCAGCATTTGAGCTATATTGCTTCCGCAACCGAGGAAACTTCAGCCATGGCCGAAGAAGTCACGGCCAGTGCTGTGGAGCAGCAACGGTCGGCCAACGAACTGTCGAACATCTCCGGGCAGCTCGCCAGCCTTGCAGGGAACCTCAAAACATATTCCGATCAATTTCAGATCGAAGTCCCTAAATCAGATTCATAATAATGAAGACCTCGTACAGACCGGTATCGATATATACATGTCGTGTTATCAGTAACGGGAATTATTTAGGCCATCCTTTTGCCGGATGGTCTTTTCTTTAATCTCGCTTTGTTCGACCAACGTTTCCCGTTAGCTTAAAGAAAAAATAGCCGACTATTAGACGTGGGGGTTCAAGTCCCTCTATACCCGCTTCTTTAGGCATGTTGTTCTGCTTGCAGACTTGTAAGCCAATTTCTTGTGTCTGTAAAAGCCAACCGCGTAGCGTTATGAGATAGGTATCGAAAAACTTCTGGTCGTATATGGAGATGAAGCTATTTTACGTGATAGCACATCAAAATCGGTAGCCTGTTCCGTAATTTATAATAGGGGGCTTGCGAACTTCACCTCCGGAAAGCGGCTATCCGGCCCTTTCATCAAGACTCCGCCTTGATTCTTCAGATTCATATCAAAGAAATCCAGCATATAGGCATTGATAACGGCGTTCGCTCTTTCTGGCGCAATCTTTCCTGTAATGCCCAGCATTTTAAATATCGGAGAAATGAACTGTACGTCGGTAAAATTTAAATGCTCCGAATTTGCGATATAGAGGAATTGTCCCCCAGAGTCGACCGATTCACGCATCCGTTCAAGCTCTACCTTTTTGTCTTCCGTTACTTGATCCATCCACTCTCTTGTGTTACCCATACGTTTAAGCTCTGCCTCCGTGTAAGCGTGGTTATCCATCACCATTTTTAATCTTTCGAATTCGCTTTCCGAGTTCATGAACAAAAACGGCTTTCGCAGACCCTCTCTGTCACGCAGTCGATAGAGCGCTCCATCCAAGTCTATTCCAACCGCGACTCGCGGATCGTAAGCAGCGTCATAGGCCGTTGCTCCGCCAATGGAATGACCGAACACCCCTACATGACCGAGATCTATCCTCCCTTTTAGATGACTTGGAATCTGTCCCGATTGGATGAGCTCGAATTGGTCGAGCGTAAATGTAACATCGTCCGTTAAAACTTTTCCCAACTTGTCACGATTTCTGCTTTCCGTCCGGTAATCGTGGTCAGGCGAGAATAAGTCGTTAGTAGTGCTGGTCGTGATTCGATCGTCCGGAAACTCGGTTGCAAATGTATTGTAGGTGTGGTCGATTACTGCCACGATATATCCGTGACTTGCAAGATTTTCGGCTTGCGACGTGTGGAGGAACCTGGAAGAGCCGAAGCCGGGATTCGCAAGGATCAGCGGGTATGAAGTTTGTGCCGGAGAGACTTCGGCCCCCGAATAAGCATGACTGGATACGTACTTCAGGTGTTGTAAAGTAAACCCGGGAAGGCCATAGTTCGCGGACATATAACGTAGAATCTGGGTATCGGGAATAAAGGGAGCGGACTTGCCGGTGCCAGCTTGACCCGGATACCATACCTGAACCATCAATTCTCTCTTACCACCTCTGGTTTCGCCGAAAATCTCTTCCCTATTTGTATCCACGAAATGAAAAGTTTGCGTTCCTACCTTAAATTCGCCTGTCGGTTCAGGCAGTTTAAATACAGGAAAAGCATACATGAGACCTGCTGTTACGAACAGCATTATCGCTATAGCGGTATAAGCTGAACCCAACATGAATCGTGGGATTCTTGTTGGGCCGTTTTTTTTAAAATAGCTATAGCTTGAAATGGCTGCAAAAATGATGGTTATGCAATATGGGAAAAATAGCTGAACTCTGTATCCTTCCATCGTCCAATGAATGACAAGTACAAATGTGGCGATCCCGCTTGCAACGAATACTGGAATTCTACGTCGTCCTTTTTTTAACAGGATTGTCAAAGCAAACAAGCCGATGCTTGACAAAAAAAGCAACAGTTCAAACAGCCTCATGTCAATTCTCCTTTAAAGAATTTCTATTTTCGTTTGTTCCAATATTATCCTTGCCAGACTACCCTAAGCTATCGATTCAACTTACATCAACCTTACAATTTTGTAATTCTACCTTGCGGTATGGAGGACACGTAAAAAGGTGGAATTGATGCATACCAGCCTATGCATATTTAGATCACCCTCTAAACGGTAATGATACAGTTCTTGTCCTCAGCTTTGGACAAAAACTTGGTTCCTTAAAACAAAAAAAGCCGCTATAATAGCGACTTTTAATGGGATGATTTTCTTGTCTCTCGACAACTGTATAATTAACGCCTCTTCAAACTCGATGCCCTTTATTTAGCCAAACTTAGCCCTTTTTCTTTCTTGCTCTCATGACAAAGATGGAAATTGCCACAACTACTATTGCAACGACGATATACAAATCAATATCATGCTCAAACATAAACCACATCTTGTGTTCTAAGTTTACTTGTTGTTTGGGTTGAGATCCTTCGCCGAATAGTTCAGTTGCTTGGTTAAGGTTATTCATTTCGATTGTCGAACTGCACGGACTACTGCTTAATTCGCCATCCCCTTTGCTAATGTATATCAAGTATTTGTTGCCTTTCTTGAAATTAAAACCCCAAGTGTAGTCAGTTGCGACAATGATTTGAGAGTCCACCTCAGTATTCCAACTTCTCTCAACTTCCACTAAAATATATCTGATTTTCTCTTTTGTCCCTGTCAATCCCTCTTGCTTCAAGTCGACCTTTATTTGCTTTACTTCACCGTAAACAGCTCCACTATATCTCTCTAACGATTCTTGAGGGCTACCTGGCTCGGCACAGGACAAAGCTTTAGCATCTTGTCCATTTGATAAAAAAAATACGGTAGTGAAAAAAAATATTAACGTGAATAAACGAATTTTCAATTTTTCCACCTACTTCTCATCATGTTATTTCATACATCTTTATTAACATTTTTAACAGATGAAAAGTTGCACTAATTTACCCGTTAGCTTAATGAATTAGCGTGCAAAAATTGATTATATATGTTACCTCTTTCACGGTTACCTGAGCCAATTCCATTTCTATGGCTTTATTCTTTATTTCAACAGGATATCAACAGGCTGACATCCTCTTGTTGCTTCAATGCAAAAACACCTCCAAAAGGATCAACCCTTTGAAAGTGTTTTGAATTTTTTTATTTATTCTTCTGTGCAATAATGATATAGACAGGTTGGTTAGCCACTTGCGTTGGTGAATGAATCGTATCCATAACAGAAAAACCGGCCTGAACGATTTTCTCCTCCATTTCCTTCGATGAATCCCTTGGACCCTTAGCCAGCTCTGACTTCTCTAATTCAATACATAAAAAGAGCCCTTTGTCTTTTAAAACTCTGTGGATTTCACTCAAGGCCACCGAAAGTGGTTGAACCTCATGTAACGATATTGAAGCAACAGCTTTTTCGAATCTCTCGTTCTCTAATGGCATCTCTTTAATGTTTGCGGCAGTGGTTTCAATATTGGTTAACCCTTTTTCCTTAGCTTTTGCCTCTAGATACTGTAAAATTTCATGATCGTAATCAAACGCAACTACCTTTTTCACATATTTAGCAAAAGAAAAGCTTATATAACCCGTACCAGCTCCAATATCTAATAGTTCGTCCTCTTTATTAAGCTGTATAAACTCTAATAACTCCTCTGCTGGGAACCTCTCAATATTCTCCAAGTTCTTAATTTTACTTTCTAGTTTTGATTTCATTTTTTATGCTCCTCTTTTACAGATAATATATATCTGCAATAACTATAATATAAGTAATAAGCTTTGTAAATAACAATGTTTATTTTAGCCAAACCTCAATGCCCGGGATAATCTAATCGGTAATCAAAACAAGTTCTTTCCTTCGACATATATTCATTATGAGCGGGGTGTTTCCTTGAATCAATCATAGCAGTTCTTCTATTTCTAATCTTTGACCATGAACTGTAACCTGATTTAATGCCATCTCTAAGTCCCTAAACTCTACCTCTGTTAAAGAAACATTGCAGGCTCCGAGATTTTCCAAAATGCGCTCCTTGTTTTTCGAACCGGGAATCGGTACGACATGAGGATATTTGTGAAGCATCCATGCCAGCGAAATTTGGGCATTCGTTGCTCCCTTTCTAGACGCTACATCACTGATTATTTCAAGCAGCGGTTTATTTGCAATGATATTTTCCTTCTTCATCTGTGGTACCCACTTGCGGACATCATCTCCCTCGAATTTTGTATCTACGTTAACCTTGCCAGATAGGTATCCACTAGCAATCGGGGAAAATGGTACAAATCCGATCTTATTCTCTTCACAAAGTGGAATGATATCTTTTTCAAAGTTTCGCTCCATCATTGAATAAATACTCTGTACAGCAGTAAGCGGTGTAACCGCATGTGCTCGCATCATTGTTGTAGCAGACAGCTGAGAAACACCCCATCCACGAATCAATCCTTCTTTAATCAGCCTGCCCATGCATTCAGCTACATCTTCAACAGGAATATCCGGATTCACTCTGTGAAGATAATACAGGTCCATATAATCCGTTCTGAGTTTGTCCATTGATGCTACTAAATGACGTTTTACGGTATGATATAGTGACCCATCTTTTTCAGGTTCTTTAGTGTCAATATGCAGCTTAGTTGCTAGAACAACATCCTTACGAAATGGCTCCAAAGCCTTTCCCACCAATCTCTCATTGTGTCCCAGATCAAACATCTGACGTCCATAACCCTCCGCAGTATCAAAGAAAGTACAGCCAACATCATATGCTTGATGAATGGCCGAAATACTGTATGATTCTTCCGGCACAGCACCGTAACCGTGGCTAAATCCCATACACCCCATACCCATTTCTGAAACCTTAAGATCTCCAATTTCTCTCATCTTCATAATAAACTGCCTCCATTTGTTTTCCATGTGCTCATTACACATATTAGATTACATTTTCCTCAATATAATTTCGGTAATGACCGCTATACAACGACCTCCATTATTTGCCTGTTCTCCTCTTCTCAGCTTCTGGATAGCGATGGCCTACAATTTGAATCTTGTCTATCTCTTTATTGATTACCATCATCTCCTGTTCGGTGAAGACGATATTTCTTGCTGCAACATTTTCTGAGATTCTATTAACATTTGTTGTCCCTGGAATAGGAACAATATAGGGTTTCTGAGCAAGAATCCATGCTAGTGCAACTTGCGCTGTGGTTACGTTTTTCACCTCAGCCAGTTTATTCAAATAATCAACAATCACCTGATTCGCTTCCATCGCTTCCTTAGTAAACCGCGGAAGCTCGCCCCTGTTGTCGTTCTCTGTGAAAGAAGCATTCTTGTCTAATTTCCCGGTAAGAAATCCACGCCCAAGGGGACTATAGGCTACCAAGCCGATCCCCAATTCTTCGAGTACGGGGAAAATGTCGCTTTCAATTTCTCGCCACCAAATCGAGTATTCATTCTCCACTGCAGTCAGTGGTTCAACGCTATGTGCACGACGAATCGTTTCAGCGCTTGCCTCTGACAACCCCCAATGAAGGATCTTTCCTTCTTTTTTCAACTGCTGCATGGTCAAAGCCACTTCCTCAATGGGAACCTTGGGATCTACGCGATGGATGTAGTATAAATCGATATAATCCGTTTGTAATCTTTTTAATGAACCTTCAACCGAAAGGTGAATTGATTCTGGTCGGCTGTCAAGCTCATTCGTTAAACCAGTGATCTTAAAGCCGCCTTTCGTTGCAATCTGCACCTTACTCCGCTGCCCAACAAGCGCCTCACCAACAAGCTCCTCATTTGTGTAAGGCCCATAAACTTCCGCTGTATCCAACATTGTGATGCCCGCATCAATAGCTGAGTGTACAACGGAAATCATTTCGCGACGATCTTTTGCCGGTCCCCGATGGTAGTTTAGTCCCATACATCCAAATCCAACTTCAGAAGTTTCCAAACCGTTGTTTCCCAGAATTCTTTTCTTCATAATCGTTTCCTTTCCTAAGCGTTTTTTTAAATCGTAAATTTGTGTGTTTTATATACTCTCATGGTAATTTCCAAAGTGAGTAATTTCTAATGCTTATGGTGAATGTTTTATCATGCCTAATATGTATCGTATAATACTAAGTAAACAATTCATCAGATGAAATACGGAAGGATGATATGAATTGGATATTCGTGTGTTTAAGTATTTTTTAACGGTGGCTAACGTTGGTAACATTACAAAAGCAGCAGAAATCCTTCATATTACACAGCCAACTCTAAGCAGACAGCTTATGGATCTTGAAGAAGAATTGGGTACTCGTTTATTTATACGTGGCAAGAGACAGATCACACTAACAAATAGCGGACTTTTGTTTCAGCAAAGAGTAAAAGAAATTGTTTCCCTCTTGGATAAGACAGAAAGGGATCTGGTGGAACAAAAAGATATGATTGGTGGAATTGTTTCTGTGGGTTGTGTAGAGTCCACTGTATCCCGAGCTTTGCCAGAGCTGTTAGAGGAATTTTCTAATCAACACCCCAGGGTACAATATGAATTATATAGTGCAGACGGAGATGACATTCGGGAGAAACTTGACCGGGGAAATATAGATATCGGAATATTACTGGAACCGATTGAAACAGCAAAATATGACTATATTCGATTACCTCATCAGGAAAAGTGGGGAGTTCTGATGAGACGTGATGATCCTCTTGCCCAGAAAAAATATGTTCGTATCCAAGACATCCTTTCCTTGCCCTTGATTATACCCCGACGTACAATTGTACAAAACGAAATTACAAGCTGGCTTGGTGTTGAGAATGATAGCCTTTGTATCTATGCATCCCATAATTTATTGACGAATGCGATGCTGTTGGTGGAAAGGAAACTTGGATATGCCATCTGTGTGAGTGGAGCATATACGATCCGGGAAAGTAATAGCACTTGTTTTGTTCCTTTTGAACCTGAACGAATAACGACTCATGTCATCGCCTGGAAAAAAAATAAGATTTTCAGTTCAGCTACTGCACACTTTATCCAATTTATAAAGGAAACCTATCCTTCGTAATATTCATTATCGATACTGCAGTGGACTGTATCTTACAATTTCGGCAATCGGTACAAGTGCTTTTCCACGGCTCGCAACACGAACTTGCACCGATAAAAAAGCCGCTATTTTAGCGGCTTTCAATAGGATCATATTTTAGTTTCTCTATAGATGTTTTGGTATCTTTTTTACTTTAAAGGTACAGTAAACCAAAAGGAATGCTCATTTCCTTTTGACTGCAATCCTACTTGTCCACCCTGCTGCTCTATAATTTCCTTCACTAAAGATAAACCTAATCCTGAACCTCCTGAATCCCTGCTGCGGGATGAATCTACCCGGTAAAATCGCTCGAATATTAGAGATTCATGTTCTACAGGTATCGGTTGGCCTAAATTCTTGACGGTTATTTGATAGTTTGACTCTTTCCGCTTCCCTGTAATCTCAACCCATCCACCCTGATCATATTGCAGTACATTGGTCAGAAGATTATGCAGTACCTGTTTAAGACCGTCTTCATCTCCTACTACTTTCGCTGCTTCAGTCTTGAGATCAATAATGACCCCTCTATTCATGAACTCCAATGAAAAGTGATCCACACAGGATTCAATCAGCTTTTCTATAGAGAGTACATTCATCTTATTCTCATTGGAAATCTTCTTTCCTTGCCACACATTCAATTGGTGTAACTGCTCAACTAAACGGGTAATGCGTATGGATTCTTCGTGAATGGATTCGAATAGCTCTTTATTGCCCCGAATTACCCCCGTACTTAAAGCTTCCAAATATCCGTTTATATTCGTTAATGGGGTCCGCAGCTCATGTGCCATATCAGACAGCATTTTTTTTCTTAAATCCTCCACATGTTTCAATTTCATACTCAATTGATTAAAGTCAGCCGTTAACAGACCAATTTCATCGTGAACACGAATGGATAAGGGGTTTGGCATTTCCCCTTGAGCCATTTGCCGAGTTGCATGACCCAATTCCTTAAGCGGAAGAATCAACTTTTTTACTAAAAAGTAGTGGATGAACGCTGCAATCAACACAGCTGTCAGACTTGCTTTGATTAAAAAGGTCTGCATCGTTTGAGTGAAAATGGCGCTCTCTTCTGGAGTCACAGACGGGGAATTAGCAAACAACAGACATGCATAGTCTTTTACCGAAACCCCTGCGAGCCAAATGGCAATACCAATAACCGCAACATTAATCAGTGTGAATTTCCACATGATGTTGATTCGAAATGGATTATTTTTGAAAAGCGACAAAGCGATACCCCATTCCTCGGATCGTTTCGATTAGTTCATTATCTCCATCCCACATCAGTTTCTCTCTCAATCTACCTATATGAACATCGATCGACCTTTCTGTTACAGCCTTTTCATTATTGGGATACAGTTCATCAATGATCTGTTCCCTAGTTAGAATTTGATTGGGGTGCACCATTAGAAAATACAAAAGACGGAACTCATGCTGTGTCAGTTGAATGGTTTCCCCTTTATAATGCACTTCACCCCGTAACTGTTTGATGGTTACTCCGCGGTACGTAAGTTTGCTACAACGCTGGCCCGTCCTTCGCAAAATGGATTCTACTCGAGCCACCAATTCACCCGGACTAAACGGTTTCGTTACATAATCATCAGCTCCCGATTTCAATCCTCCAATCCGGCTATATTCCTCTACTTTAGCTGTTAACATAATAATAGGTATTTCTTCCTTCAAATCTGCACGGATGCTCTTGCAGACTTCTTCCCCACTTATTTTCGGAAGCATTAAATCCAGAATAATAAGACAAGGGTCATATTTTTTAAAAGCATCTAGAGCTTCCTCACCGTCACCCGCTTCAAATACGTCATACCCCTCATTTTCCAGGTACAGGACAATCAGCTTTCGGATTTTCACATCATCTTCTACAACTAAAATTCCGGTTCCCTTCACAGCCATTCCCAAACCCTCCATAGTAACTTAGCGAATCTCTGAAACAAACTTTTCCATCATTTCATAATTCATTGGACCTGAAACTTTTTGCTGAATAATGCCCTGCGAATCAATGATTATACTTGTAGGGAGTGCATATACCTGATAGATTTCCCCTACTTTGTTTTGCTCATCCAATACAACCGGGAATGTAATCCCATATTCTTTTAAAAAATTAGGAATGCTGTCTAAACTCTTCTCTGAAGATGTCATATTTACAGCAATAATTGTGGCCTTTTCATCTTTATACTTCTCATAAAATTTTTGCATATCCGGCATTTCAACTCTACAGGGTGGACACCAGGTTGCCCACATATTGACAATCACCTTTTGTCCTCTAAAATCAGAAAGCTTTAACTTCTCACCATCCGGTGTATTTAACTCAAAGTCTGGTGCAATGTTGCCTTGATTAATACCCACGGTTAGGGTGGACATATCCATTCCCTCTACTACTTGTTCACTGTTAGCCAGGCTTGCTTGACGTTCATCCTTTTTCTTCATTGTATCGTATATCCCCCATGCAACCAATCCGATCAGAATAACAACGACGACTATATTTTTTTTCATAGGAACAATCACCCTCTCGTATTAGAACATTGGCGCGAAGGAAGCAAGCCATGCACTTAATTTTTGCAGTTGGCCCGTAAATAACAGCAAGCCCATCGCGATTAAAATCCAGCCATTCAGCAGCGCCAAACGTGGTAGCCATTTATTTATTTTTCTCATGATACCCTTAGATTTCGTAATCAAGATGGATATCAATAAAAAAGGAACTCCTAAACCCAATGAATAAAACAATAATAAAAAGATTCCATTGAACATCGTTTCAGATGATCCAGCCAACAACAAAATTGAAGATAAAGCCAGACCGACGCAAGGAGTCCAGCCCGTTCCAAAAGCAACTCCCACGACAAATGAATTCCAACCGCTTCCGTTCTTTGGAGTTTTGGTTTCTCGCTGCTTTTGAAACATGAGAAAACGAAGATTTAAAATCCCTGCAATCTGTAAGCCGAATATAATAATGAGTAGTCCGCTAAGCTTTTCTAGCAACCCTCGATTCGCAGCGAAAATTTGTCCAATCATACTTGCGGAAGCACCCATAAGTAGGAAAACCACAGTAAAACCGAGGATAAAGAGAGTAGAACGAATCATCAAAGTTCTATTGGATACACTTGTTTTCTCCCCACTCCCATAAGAGCCTGTAAGATTCGCAAGATAAGCAGGCAAAAGCGGAAAAATACAGGGTGAAAAAAAGGATAATGCCCCCGCCGTTATAGCAAATAAAATTGAAATATTGTCCATTTGTAATTCCTCCAGCAAAGTATTCCCAACAACCATAACGCAGGATTGTTAAGATTCATTAAAGCTCTCTTTTGTTCTAACGTTGTGAATAGTCAAACAACATAAAGCAATAGCCAAATAAACAAGCTGCTCACTAGATAATCCTAAGAACACTACTACAGAAAAGCTTTTAAAAAAGCCACTTAAAATCTGTCCGATGCTGAACCAAAGAATAAGTTGATTGATCTCTTGCGGCTTTTCAAAGCTATCTTTTCTGATATACATCCAAATCAATAGTATGCTTGCTAAAACAATTTGACTGAGTTCATACAAAAATGATAATGGTATCGGATCGTTAAAGATGAGCTGGAACAATGAATAGAACGTTTTATAAGATAATAAGCCTGCCCCCAATACTGCCGCATACATCCAAAAGGTAATTCTGCGCTTATAACTTTGAATAGATACGAAGATAAGAACTACAATTACTGATAACAAGATCCCGCGCTCACCCCCAGTAAAATAAAGAATATAGGACGGGTTATTTAAAACAGCGACGGGATTAAAAATAATGACACTAAACTTCCAAATCAAGAATGCCCATAAAAGAACATTGGTTATATCCTCTAAAATAGGCTTGCTTAAATCACTTTTTCCCTTCAACCAATATTTCATGGCTATATAAGCTGCAAGTGCAGAGAACGCCATCGCGATCCAATTGTATTTAATTAACAGCGGCCCCCAAACGATAGCTTCTTGCATCATGTTTCCCTCCCCTTTTTTACAATTACTTTCTACTCTACAGCCCAATTGTTAAGATTCGTTTAACTAGAATAAACCTACTTTCAGGCATCAAGCCTATTAGTAGGTGCGGGATATGTATCGTGTAATACCTTTGAATCTCAGTCCAAAATAAAAGTAGCATTCACCATAGATTAGCTATATTCATGGAAAATGAAAAAACACATTCTAATTTGGTATATTGCATGCTCCTGGATAAACCTTTCATGAGTTGAGGTTTATCCATAGGAGAAAGCTTATTCACCAATAAGAATGTGTTTTTCGTGTCTTAGTATAAGGTTTGAATAATTTCTAAATTATGAAGCCTTTGCTGCAACAGCTTTTTGAATCAAAGCTTTAGAATCGTTATTAGAAAGACCTTGTTTAGGTTGAAGCAGGTTTTTCTCTGTTGCACTAAAAATACCTTTGTCAATCAGTTTTGCCATAGATTTAACCGCATAGGTAGAAACGGTTTTTCCATCTTCAAAACCTGCAATGATCGCAGCAGCATTTTTATCAGAAGCTTGATCGTTCAACAATTTAGCAAGAATAGTAGCAGCCTCTTCACGAGTGATCTCACGATCAGGATTGAAGTTACCACCGTAGCCTTGAATGAATCCAGCATGAGTAGCTTCTGCGATTGCATCTGCATATGCAGCGTTAGCAGCAACATCCTTGAATGCAGGTGCTGTAGCTACTTCGTTAAGTTTCAACAGGTCTACTAGAGCACTTACAAATTCAGCACGGGAAATGAATTCTGTTGTTGCAGGTGTTTCTGTTTGCTCTGTAGGTGCAGCCAGATTCGTGATCCGTCCTTCTGTTTTAGCTTGAATAGCGCCGCCTTTATACGTATCTACAATGTACTGGTAGAATACATCCAGATCGATAGGACCTGCTAAAGATGATTTGGCATCCACTAGCACTTTATAGTTATCTCCACCTGCGGCCATAAAGTTGTTAACGACAGCCGTATATGTTTTTGCAGGATCAATAGGTGTGCCATCTTCAAGACTAAGACTAGTAACACGTTCTGCAACTGGCTTATTGAAGTCTGCAGTATATTTCAGGCCAGAGATCTGTAGAGTTTTAGTGTTTGGTGTACCGTCAGCATTGGTACCCCATTGTTGCTGCAACAAAGTTTTAATTTGTTCACCAGTCAACTCCAATTTCACCAGAGTGTTGCCAAAAGGTTGGATTTTAGCAAGATCAGCAAAGGTCACATCGCCTTTTGGCAGATCCGCACGAATACCACCTGGATTCATAAATGCAAAGTCAGCAGCACTTGCCTTATCACCAAAGTCTGCTTCACGCATTGAATCTGCAATGAGGTTGCCAAGAGCGGCTTCGTTATTATAAGCATCGGTACGAGTAACAGAACCATCTGTTGTACCTACTGGCTTCGTCAGTTCAGGATGCTTGTCCAATGATTTTTTAATAATAGCTAAAGATTCAGGGTCTTCTTTTACACCCTCTTGGAATGTTGTTGTAATGGTAGCTGATTTCTCAGTGACATCCCCGGTAGCAGGGTCAATCATCAGCTTGATATCTTCAAATGCTGTACCATAGGAATAAGCCTGAACGATCAATTTTCCGTTCACTTCACCGTTAGCTAAAGCGTGATTGTCACCTGCAACGATAACATCAACAGGGGAATTTGCTGGTAAAGCTTTTGCCAGGTCAGCCGCTTCGCCAGTTGTTACACCTTCTTTGGTTGTTGCTGGATCATGCGCCAAGACAACGATCGTTTCTACACCTTGATCTTGCAATTCTTTAGCATATTTATTCACTGCTTCAACTTCTTCTTCTGCGCTTAGGAAACGCACGCCTGCTGTACCCGATGGGGATACTTTAGCAGGTGTAGCCTTCGTCACTAATCCGATAAATCCGATTTTGACTCCGCCCAATTCTTTAATTACGTATGGCTTAATCAATGTTTTGACGGTGGAGGTTTCAATGACGTTTGCATTGACATAATCAAATTTTGCACCAGCATGAGTAACCTTGCCTTCTTTTGGATCAAGACCACCAAAGATTTGTGCTTTTAATGCAGCGATACCTTGGTCGAATTCATGATTGCCCAGTGAAGCTACATCAAAGCCCATCATATTCATCCATTCCATCGTAGGCTCGTCACGATCCAGAGATGAAACTGGAGCAGAGGCACCGACAGAGTCTCCATTATGGAAGAGTAGGGAATGTTCATATTTTGCTTGAGCTTCTTTTAGATAAGTTGCAAGAATTGGAGCAGATCCCGCCTTTTTATCACTAATCACCGAAGTCGTATCTAACTGACCATGCAGGTCGTTGATTCCGATCAAGTGTACTTCTACATCTGTGCTTGCAGCAGAGACAGGACCTACTGCGCCTAACAGTTGGGAAAGTAATAGTGCAGCAGCGGCTACACGGATCGTGCTTTTACCTACTTGTTTCTTCCATGACATGAGTTTTAAAACCCCTCTCGAATTTTCGTTCCTGAGATATTTTAACATAAGTAAATACATTAAAATCATAGAATATATCAAATCTATGTAAAAAAGTTGAAAAAATTTATAGAGAAGAAACATACCTCTATCTGGCTCTACACTAAAAATTAGTACTAGAGTCCTTCCGGAATACAGTAAAGCCTTTCATCGAACACCAACAGATCTTTTGCATTTCTCCTCCCCATGCGTTATTATCTTTTTATCGACATATTTGCAGGTCTAAACAAGGAGGTTCTCACACCATGTGCCCGCGTACCAAAGAACAAAATGAACTCATACGTATACAACGCAGAGAACAGATCCTGGATGTCGCCGCTCGCTCCTACTTTCGTACGGGCGGCAGCTTTGATATTCGGGATGTTGCGCGCGAGGCAGGGCTTGGTTACGGCACAGTGTACCATTACTATCCCAACCGGCATTTATTAATAGAAGATGTGTTGGGAAGCGGCTTCGAGCGATGCGAACAGGTTATTGTGAAATGGGCAAAGATCGGTGACAGGCAGTTATTAACGTATTGTAAAGCGCTGCTGCAGCTGTGGCAGTTAGACGCCCGCGCATATCTCGTCTACAAAATGGCATCGGAACATTTTACAGGCTTGCCTGAGAAGGATCGACACCACGCCAAGAAACGATTTACGGAACGGCTGTACGTTCCACTCCAATCGAGTTCCCAGTGCGAAGACGACAGCATCGACCATATGCTTGCTGTGCTAATCGGCTGTTATGGGATGCACTACTATGCAGGCAATTCTAACCTGGACGTCGATCGAATCGCCCGACTCGCTATGCAAGCTATTACGAAGGAGACCTGATACGAACATGATCATCTTAAAAAGCAAGCATGAAATTGAATCCATCCGCAAGGCATGCCAAGTGGTGGCTGAATGCCATCGTACCATTGCCCCACTCATCAAACCGGGCATCACAACGAACGAAATTGAGCGCATATTTGAGGAGATTATTTTGAAGCACGGCGCCAAGCCATACGAGAAGGGCTACAGAGGCTATCCTTATGCGACCTGCGCATCCGTTAACGACGTGATCGCGCATGGCTTTCCTAACAATAAGCCACTTGTGGAAGGTGATATCGTGACGATCGACACGGTCGCGGAGCTCGACGGCTGGCTCGGCGATTCGGCCTGGAGCTATGCGGTCGGACAGATCTCGCCCACGGCCGAGAAGTTGATGCGCGTCACGAAGGAATGTCTTGACCTGGGTATAGAGCAGGCGCGGCCTGGCAATCGACTCGGCGACGTGACAAGCACGATTCAGCGGCATGCAGAATCACACGGCTTTGGCGTTGTGCGTGACCTTCTCGCCCATGGCATCGGCCGTGACCTGCACGAGGAGCCCACGTATATGCATGTCGGCAAGCCCGGAAAGGGCGTACGTCTCAAGGAAGGTATGGTGTTCACAATTGAGCCGATGATTACCGAAGGCACCTACTTCATGACAATCGATTCGGACGGCTGGACCGCACGGACGATGGACAACAAGCTCGCAGCCCAATACGAGCATACGATCGCCATCACGGCTGAGGGTCCACAAATTCTGACCGCGCAATAGAATAGTTTCTTATAACAATAAAAATGAATTAGAAGCCGACCACCCAAATGGTCGACTTCTTTTTTTTCGTATTCTTCGGAATTAGCTTCCGCTAGGCACAAACGTAGTCAAAAAAGATTTATTGAAAGTAAAAAAAGTGCACGTTCCTCTTTTTCCAACTCTCCTCATCAATCAAAAAGTCAAAAAACGTACTGGTTCTGGTCAATAACTTTTATATCACGTGTCCCCTTTCTCGTTTACACTATTTTCAAGCTATTGATATTAAACTATCGCGAAAAAGGGGGAAGTAATATGAACAAGAAAACCAAAACTTTAGTGTTGTCATTATTCATGTCGACCTTATTACTCGCAGCCTGTACAAATGGAAGCAGCACCGAGCAAAGTTCAACCAATACAGACCCGAATGACAACGAGGGCGGAACAACTACCATTCACACGGTGACGTCAGAATACACTTCTGCGAAATATCCGAAGGGCGACGATATCACAAATAATGTGTGGATTAAGCGATATAAAGACAAGTTTAATATCGATGTCAAAACAGACTGGGTTAGCGATGAGTACGATACCAAATTGAATTTGGCTATAGCATCGAACGATCTTCCCGATGTATTCAGGGTGAATCCATCCCAATTAAGGCAGTTGGTCGAAGCGGATATGGTGATGGATCTGACCGATGTCTTTGAGCAAAACGCTTCTGATCGTCTCAAGGGTTACATGGAAGCGGATGCGGACAGTTATGAGTCAGGAAAGAAAGACGGTAAGCTGTACGGAATACCACAGATGCACTGGGGATTAATTGAACAACCAGACTTCATCTGGATTCGGAACGATTGGAAAGAAGAACTGGGGCTCCAGGATCCCAAATCTGTGGAAGACATCAAGAATGTCGCACTGAAATTCATGGAAAAGCATGGCGGCTATGGTATTGCGGTTGACCAGTCGTTGGATTATCTCAATCTGCTCGCTATTGCGTGGAATGCGCATCCAGATCTGTGGATGGAGGATACCAGTGGAAAACTGGTGTACGGCTCAGTGCAGCCTGAGATGAAAAATGCGCTGGCTGAGTGGTCAGAATGGTACAAGCGAGGCATCATTGATCCGGAATTCGCAATCAAAGACTTTAATGCGATGAATGCCGATATCGTAGCCGGTAAGGTTGGTATACAGCCTTATTACCAGTGGTGGGGTTATAATCCGGGAGTCGATACGGTATCCAATCTGGGTAAGGATGCCATCTTCTACCCTTATATCATCCCTACCATCGATGGAAAGGAAGCCAAGCAGTCCATCTTTTTCGCCAACAACAATTATATCGTCATGAAAAAAGGATTCAAAAGTCCTCAAGAAGTGATAAAAATTTTGAACGACTATGCTTATATCGTAGATGAAGGCAATGGCAAGGAATCCACAGAAACGTTATCCGCTCTGCTGGACAATGATATTGCTCATGTGGTCGGAGCGTTCCGTGTACTTAATCCGAATTCCGACTACGAGCAATTTGAGGCTGTGTCAGCCGCCCTTCAATCCAAGGATACCAGTGGACTTACGACTTCGGGAATGTGGCAAAAATACAATAACAGTGTTGAATTTATGGAGAATGCAACACCAGGAGCAGTCGGTGATTATTTGCAGCAAGGAGCTCCAAAGAATGCCTATAGTCTTGCTAAGAAAGTGCTTGATAGTCAGAACTACACGAAGACAGCCCTATGGGGTGTTACACCGGAGGTACTGTCGAGCTATGGCACAACCTTGGATGACATCCTGACGGAGGGCTTCACCAAGATCATTATGGGTAGCGAAAGTATCGATTATTTCGATGTTGTCGTCCAGAACTGGCGAGCAGCAGGGGGCGATGAAGCAACCCAGGCAGTCAATGACGCCTACGGAAAATAAGAATGCTGTTGTCAAGAGGGGATGAGTTATTCTCTCCCCTTTTTGGTAGCGGTTACACGCCTATTAAAACAAGAACGGAGGAGGAACAGGAATGCTGAAAAAGTGGAAGCAGCAGAGTCCCTACCATTTAATGTTGATCCCAAGTCTGGTATTGGTCTTCATCTTCAGCTACATCCCTTTTTATGGACTTATTATTGCGTTTCAGAAATACAATCCGGGTCTCGGCTTCAATTCACCATGGGTAGGATGGGACAATTTTTCACACGTATTTAGTCAGCCGAACTTCGTAAGGACGATCTGGAACACCTTATACATGTCCGTCTTCAAGATTATCGGAGGCATTATCGTGCCCGTTATATTTGCATTACTCCTTAACGAAGTACTGAATAGCGGAGTAAAACGTACATTCCAAACCCTGGTATATATTCCGAATTTCCTATCTTGGGTCATTATGGCTGGGATCATGCTGGACATCCTTAGCTCCGATGGCATCATTAACACATTTCTGGGCGTATTCGGGATTGCACCTATATCGTTTCTTGGCACACCATCCATATTCCCATGGACCATGATCGTCAGTGATATCTGGAAGGGCTTCGGATTTGGCACGGTTGTTTACCTGGCAGCCCTGACCAGCATTGACCCTGGACTTTATGAGGCCGCGGTGATTGACGGAGCCAAACGCTGGAAGCAGACCATTTACATTACCTTACCTCTGCTCATGCCAACGATTGTCTTAATGACTGTGTTGTCGCTTGGTAACGTGCTCAATGCTGGTTTTGACCAAATCTATAATCTTTACTCCCCTGTCGTCTATCAAACCGGTGATATCATTGATACCTATGTATACCGTCTGGGAATTCAGCAGGCACAGTATTCGATTGGTACGGCTGTCGGATTATTCAAATCCATCATTTCCAGTGTTCTGGTTGCCGTATCGTACGTTCTGGCCTACAGGGTAGCCGGCTATCGCATCTTCTAAGGAGGAACTATCTTTATGATCTATGATAAAAGTATGAGCAGGCGATTGTTCCATATCCTAAACTACACGATATTGCTTCTAATCTCTCTACTGTGTATCCTGCCGTTTATCAATCTATTGGCTGTTTCGTTCAGCAGCAGTGCGGCTGTATCTGCTGGTAGTGTAACGTTCTGGCCCGTTGAGTTCACGACCAAGGCCTATGAATTCGCCTTAACTGGAGGGTCATTTTTTTCTTCTCTCTGGGTTGCCATTCAAAGGACCGTTCTCGGAACAATGGTCAATCTTGTTTTAATCGTGCTCACGGCTTATCCACTTTCCAAATCGAAACAAAAATTGATGGGCCGCAATATCTATATGGGATTTTTCATAGTCACAATGTTATTTAGTGGAGGATTAATTCCAACCTATCTCGTAGTAGTCAAAATGGGGCTGATTGATTCGATCTGGTCTCTGATCCTGCCTGGAGCTCTCCCCGTATTTAGTATGATTATTCTAATGAATTTCATTAGGGCCTTGCCAGAGGAAATTGAAGAATCAGCCATTATCGATGGTGCCGGGCCAGTACAGGTATTGCTTCGTATTCTACTCCCGCTCCTCAAGCCCGCTCTTGCTACTGTCGGTTTGTTCAGTATCGTCGGCCATTGGAACTCATGGTTCGATGGTATCATCTATATGAACAATCCAGCCAATTATCCATTACAAAGTTACCTGCAGACTCTCCTGCAGAGCTTTGAGCAAATCATGCTGAAATCTGGATCCGATTATACTCAACTACTATCCATGATGAATGCCAGAACTGGTCGCGCCGCTCAAATGTTCTTGGGTGCCATTCCGATTTTGCTCGTGTATCCGTTCCTGCAAAAATATTTCACCAAGGGCTTGGTCCTCGGTAGCGTTAAAGGATAACGCAAAAGGCTTGCAGTCCAAACTGCAAGCCTTTTGCGTGTGTTCACCTCATATTACCCCAAGCACAATGCTACTTGTTTTCTGATATAACAGGCAGCAGAATGGTGAAGACCGTACCTTTTCCAATCTGACTATCTACTTCTATTCCATAGGGCTTGCCAAAATGAAGCTGAATGCGCCGCTGCACATTATGCAGACCGATTCCTGTGGTTCCGGTGCTTGCTTCAAGCTTATCTTCCCTCAAGTTCAGGATCATATGATGATCCATACCGACCCCATTATCGCGGACTTCGATCGTAATATCACTGCCCTTCGGTTGAATCCGAATGGTAATGACTCCGCCTTCCTCGAGTTCGGCCAGACCATGAAAAATCGCGTTCTCTACAAGGGGCTGAAGGATCATTTTGGGCATACGATAATCCATAAGGCTATCCTCAATCTCATATCTCATCTGAATACAATCATAGTACCTGACATTCTGTATCGTTATGTAATTCGCTATATTATCGATCTCCTCACGAATCGTAACGAGAGTTCCATCGGATCTTGTCGCATAGCGAAGCATCGAGATGAGTGCATCTGTCATTTCCACGATTTTATCAGCCTGTTGCATGGATGCAATCCATTTCACCGATCCAAGTGTGTTATACAAAAAATGAGGTTTGATCTGATCATGGAGAGCTCGCATCTCAGCTTTGGCTTTTTCTATTTCTTCCTGCTGCATACGTTCGACCATCCGCTTCAATTCATGCGACATCTTGTTAAATCGAATCGATAAGTGGCCTATTTCGTCTCGTGAGCGAATATGTTGCACTTGTTCAAACTGCCCCTTTTCGACCAAAGCGATGTTACGAAGGAACTTCTTAATGGGAGTTGTGATGACATGAGATAGAAATATGGATAATACGACAGCAAATAGAATCATAACAATAGCCAGCGTCACCAGATTACGGCCCAATATTTTGCCGTCGGCAGTCAGCTCATCCAAAGGCATGTATAAGTAAGTTGTCCATTTTTGCTGACTAAGGGGATTGGTCACCACGACATTCAATGATTCAGGTGGACGAACGTTGTCCCGAAACAGTGTGCCGATTAATCGGTCATTCACGTTATATACAATCTTGTCATTCTCATCGATGATCATGAATCTGGAGCGTAGCCCCTCCTGTAAGTTGCGATTGACGATTTCAATAAATTTTATATCAATACTGACGACGATCACGCCAAGCAGCTTCCCGCTAGACACATCATGAATTTTCCGAGCGTGCGAGACTGCCAGAATTTTATTCTGCAACTGCTCATCTATTCGGGTTGTCAGCGTGATGGTTCGATCTTCATCATGCAAGAACTTTTTAAACCATAATTCGTTCGCTACTCTAAAGTTTGGGTCAATAGGCTGGTTAGGACTGACAAACAGATCTTGTCCCCCGTTCAAATTGTAGAGGTAGATGGAGAATACGCGATCTTTCATCATGATATAATTCATCAGAATATTGTATGCAGCAATCTCATGCTGTTCATCACCATCGCGGAGGAAATCCTGGATCGGAAAGCTTCCCTCATGTGTTGCAGACAGGTTATTGCTCAGTCCATTGCTGGCAAGCAGCGAGATTTTTTCAATCTCTTTTAGAAACTCGTCAATGCGAATGTTTGTCTGCTTGGCCAGATCGCTGAGCAGCTTCGTATAATTCTGTGCCAATAACCGTTCAGAGGAGTAATACGAATTGATCGTCATTACAAATACCGGAAGTATAATGACCGTTATACATATCACCATGATTTTGTACTGGATTCGAAAGAGTTGGGTATGCCTCATAGGATGCACCTCTATTCATGGATTACATGGATCCCTGCTGCAGTCGTTCTCGATATTCCTCTGGAGAGTGGCCCACCGTTTTCTTGAAAATCTTGCTGAAATAGGTGTAGTTATGATACCCCACTTTATCTGCAATTTCATACACTCTCAATTCCCTGCTCATTAGGTAGGCCTTCGCATGTTCAATTCGAACTCGTGTCAAGTAAGAGATAAAATTCTCTCCCTTATCCTGCTTGAACAATCGGCTGAGATACGAGGGATTGACATTAATTTGGCTAGCAATGCTTTGCAACGAAATATCCTCGGCATAATATTTATCGATTAACTCAATGGCCAGGTCTGTGTAGGTAAGCTCCTGCATAAACTGAGAATCTGTTTTAAAGTAGTACGCAATATGAGCCAGAATATCTTGATGAATATCCTCCCAATACTCACCCTTCAGAACGATTTCGTAAGGAGATTTCTCGGTAAAGGAAGGCTTAGTTCTATCTGTAGCCCGTGACACATGGGAGTGTATTGTTTCCAACACCATGATGTACTGCCTGCGAATACTGTTCTCATCCGCTCGTACCGTCTCCAGTTGGGAACGAATTCCTTCAAGGAAATCCGCCGCCTTTTTGTTGTCTTTACTTATCCATAATTTCAGAAAATCTCGTTCTTGCTCCGGGTTCAGTATCCCATTCACTTCTTTCCGAGCTGGAGCTCGAATTACATCCTCGTAGTACAGGATCTGGTTGCTGCCTGTGAAGAAACCCTGTCTTAAGGCGGACTCGGCTTCTTGGCATGCCTTTCTAATACATTGAAAACCGGAAACGATTGTACTTACACCCGCTGTAAGCGACAGGTTCATAAAATCCCTGATTGAAGACAGAAGCTTATTACATAGTTTATTTAAGTCCGTATGCACAGATTTACTCTCAGGAAGTAGATTGACTATAACCCAATACTCAGACGAATTCTCAACGAAAATTTCTTTCTCCCATTTCGATGGAATGATTTCTTCCATAATATTGAGTATAGAAAATCGGAGTAGTTTCTCCCCCTTCTCCACATACTTCCTCTTCGCATCCTCGTAATAGTTCACTATGAACTTGATGACAACCAGCTGATCCGATCTTATACGAAAATGCAGCTCCTCAGCTTTGGTGACGATGTCCTTTTCACTTATGAATCCGCTTATAACATCTTGAAAGAAGCTATCCTTTAGATGCCTCAGGCTCTTCGAATAATCTTGTGCCATAGTGGGGATGTTTGTCGGGTTAACATGTTCGCTTTGCAGTTTCTGTTCAATGGTAGTCAAGAGTTCGATAAGGGAGGTTTCTGTAATCTCGCTTTTGATCAAGTAGTCAGTGGCGCCTAGTTTTAGTGCCGTTTTCACATAATCAAATTCGTCAAAGTTACTTAGGATGACATACTTACAGGTTTTCAGTACCCTGGAGGACTCTTGTATAAGCTGCAGCCCATCCATAGTCGGCATCTTGATATCCGTAATGATTAGATCGGGAGTCACTTCAAGCGCAAGCTCCAACGCCTCTTTTCCATTCCCTGCTTCACCAACAACATAGAAATTGTGCTCTTCCCAATTCAGCATGGAACGAATTCCAACTCGCATGAGTAATTCATCATCTACGATCATCAGTTTGTACATGAAATCCCCCGATTTCGTTAGTCATATACTTGTTCTGATCTTTCCCACGTTACCCAAACAAATCTGGCTTGTTTCGGTCTCTCAATTCATTGAGCAAGCTGCTAATATTTCATATAATCAAACTAATTCCTAAGTTTTATACAATAGTAATAGAGAACGGCTTCAAAGAACACCCTTTAATTTTAAGTTTAGATTATACATAACTTGACCACTATTCATATTTACTACAGCCAGGAGGACGTTTATGAACATTCCCAAAGGTACATACGGGTTTCGGTTTGCCGAAGATAAAGAGCTCCAGCTGTGTGTTTTGTTTGCAGCCGGATGTGATTCTATAACCGATCCTTCTTATCTATGGGATGGATTGGAGCGTACGGATGGCCCACTTCTGTTATTCCAGTACACGACCTCTGGCGAAGGTGTATTTGAGTCGAAAGGTGAAATTCACCGTGTCACCACAGGACAAGCTTTTTTGGCCGAAATTCCAGGCCCGCACCGCTATTATTATCACTCGAAATCGAAAGAGCCGTGGGAATTCCTGTTCCTGCTATTTCGCCCCAATCTGATTCTGCCCCATTGGCAAAAGTACCTTCGTGAAGCAGGAGAAGTCCCCTATCTTCCCATTGATGGTGCACCAGTCCAATTGCTGCGGATGATTGTGGCTGATGCGGCAGCAGGCAGGATCACAGATCCTCTGATCGCTTCATCTTGCGTCTATCAGTTCATGACAGAACTGGTCAGATTACAGAAAACAAACCTACGGAACAGGGAGAACTGGTCGGAGAACATACAACGTGCAGCCGAATTTATAGAGCAAAACTATTCCAGGATGATCAGCATGGATCAACTTTCTGAGCACGTTTCCCTATCCAAATATCACTTTATACGTCGCTTCTCATCCAGCATGGGCTTGACACCAGGAGCTTATCTAACTCGCATACGTATCGAAAAGGCTATGGAACTGCTTCGCGGGACGCCCCTTAGTGTTGAATCCATCGCCGAACGTGTCGGATACTCCAGCGGAAGCTATTTTATCAAAGCATTCCGTAACTTAACCGGTCTTACACCGGGTGAATTCCGAAGTGGCGGAGAAAGTCTTGCTTATCGTAAACTGTTCTTCGACTAACCGCAATATTGTGCTATTGATCCTTTAAGATTACTGTGGATAATTAATAAACTCCTATACTATGATGAAATAGTAAGAGCAATAATTTATTCAGTAAAGGAGTATTACCATGAAGCATATACTTGCGGCATCAACACCGCCCCTTGGCTGGAACAGTTGGGATTGCTATGGCGCGGCTGTAACCGAAGAGGAAATCCGTGGCAACGCGGAATATATGGCAGAACATCTCAAAGATTTTGGCTGGAGTTACATTACTGTCGATATTCAATGGTACGAACCCCATGCAAATTCTTCGCAATACCGTCCATTCGTTCCGCTGATAATGGATGAATATTCCCGTCTTTTGCCTGCGGAGAACCGGTTTCCTTCTGCTGCAGGTGGAAAAGGGTTTAAGCCATTAGCTGATTACGTACATAGCCTAGGACTTCAATTTGGCATTCATATCATGCGCGGCATTCCGCGTCAAGCTGTCCACGCTGCTACCCCAATCCTGGGCTCTACAGCAACTGCACGCGAAATTGCTCATACGAACTCTATCTGTCCATGGAATACGGATATGTACGGTGTGGATTCTTCAAAAGAAGGAGCACAGGCTTATTACAATTCTCTCTTTGAACTTTACGCTCAATGGGGCGTTGACCTGGTGAAGGTGGACGACATTGCCGCTTCCAGACTATACGCAACTCATCAACCGGAGATTGAAATGATCTCCAAAGCGATCGAGCGCTCAGGGCGCCCTATGGTACTGAGTCTTTCTCCAGGACCAGCCCCGGTAGAACACTCGGAATTTTTTGCTGAACATGCCAACATGTGGCGAGTTACAGATGACTTCTGGGATCTTTGGCCGCTGTTGCTGGATATGTTCGACCGCTGCCGGACATGGCAGGGCGTCCCTCAGGCAGGATGCTGGCCGGACTGTGATATGCTTCCTCTGGGACATATTGGGATTCGTTCTGTAGATGGCGGTGGAGCAGATCGTTGGACCCGATTCACGCATGATGAACAGTTGACTATGATGTCACTGTGGAGTATTTTCCGTTCTCCGCTCATCTTCGGTGGTGAACTGCGGGACAATGACGACTGGACACTGTCACTGCTGACCAACCGTGAGGTTCTTCGTATGCACCGAGAGAGTTATGGAGCCAGAGAAGCGTTGCGGAAAGAGGATCTTATTGTATGGACAGCTCAAAACGCTGAAGGTTCCTCTTATGTCGCTGTGTTTAATATTAGTGAAAACCTGCTTCAACTGGAAATGAACTTTGCGGAAATCGGCCTTTCCGACATTACCAAAGGTACTGAACTTTGGAGCAGAGTGCCTGCTGAATTTACAGAAAATTCGCTCCGTGCCACTGTGCCACCCCATGGTGTACGACTCTATCAATTTTATTAATTCCGAGCATGGCCCAAAACGTAACCGGAGCAAGTCTTGCAAGCGAAAAGAAATACTGTATCGTTTTTTTAGACCGGACGGACGATCGGTTTTTCTGTCCAGACGTTAAAAAAACCGCTGACAGCCGTCAGCGGTGCCTGTTTTCTGCTAGAACTTCTGCAGTTATGGAGAATAGAACGTCCATTGCATTCATAGGAGCAGAGGTTAAGATTTTAGTTAATACATAGACTTAGGAGGCTTCATGATGAATAACAGTCCTGTACCTTGGCGAGAAGTTTTTACAGACGAAGCCGCTCACACCATCACGGGCAATGTGAAGATTTACGAGTCATTCCCGATTCCACAATTGCAGACGGAGCGTAGAGTTTGGATTTATTTACCTAAGAGTTATAACGGGATACTGGAGAAACAGATTCGAGTTGACGTTATTCCTGGTGGAACACATCACGAATCCACATAGGGCGTGCTGTTTCCTGAAGTGCATCGATGGCTGCTACAGCCATAGGACGTATATACATAAGAAGAAACCTCCTTCCTGTGAATGAACACAAAACTCTCCACCTTTCTTGAAGATTTCTTACCTAATCGTTCTAGTCCTGTTCTTTATTCCTTTCTACAACGCGCTTTGATGTCACAAAGCGATTCATTCACCTACCCTTTACTTAGCGAATCATGCAGGTGTTGAACATCGCTCATGGGGGGCCGCCCGAATAATCGTGCGTATTCTCTGCTGAATTGAGAAGGACTTTCGTATCCAACACGAAATCCTGCCGTTGCTGCATCCAGGCCCTCCGTGAGCAGAAGCCTTCGTGCCGTTTGCAGCCGGATTGTTTTCTGATACTGCAGTGGGCTCATAGCTGTTACCCGTTTAAATTGCTTATGAAAAGTTGTAGGGCTCATGCTAACAAGAGCTGCCAACTCTTCGATTATTAGCGGCTCCGAGTAATCTCTGTTGATTAGATGGATGGCGCTTGAAATACCCTGGGCATAACTTCCTAACACGGAAAATTGCCTAATGAGCGCCCCCTGCTCTCCCTGCAGCACTCGATAAAATATTTCCCGGATGAAGAGCGGTGACAGCATGTCAATATCCTCAGGCGTTTCTAACAATTGGACGAGGCGCAGCATCGCATCCAGCAAGGGAGGGGTTGACGAATTGACCAGAATGCTTCGCCCCGATGTCTCTCCTCTCTCCTTTGGAGAAGGGTTATATTTCTTGTTTATATCTACAATGACATCCGGATTGAGCGTCAGGGCTAAACTTAAATATGGCTTTTCCTTCGTAGCCTCAATAATTTTCCCAATCACTGGCAGATGTACAGATGTCACCATATACATACCCGGATCGAGCAGGAAGCTCTCTCCGGCTAACGCCGCCGTTTTGGAACCTTGGACAATCACGTACAGCGAGGGCCTGTTGATTGAATGCGTGGGTTCTGATTCCCTGGACACACGTCGGAAGCAGAGCTCAGGAATCGCTGTTGCGTGCACACCATCGTTCGGCGCAAGCCGTGCAATTTGACGAGCTAATTCAGAAACATATTGATTCAAGACGGGTTCTCACCTCCTTTTCGTTCAACCTTGTAAAAGTATTATAACCCAAGATCCAGACAGGAATAGGCAAGGATTGCGTAAGAATAGTCTACTTGGGTTTACTAGATTTTTCTTATCATGAGACAGGTAAGGAAAATATTAAATGAAAGAAGGATCCGGTTATGAAAATGAAGGATGAATTGATGTCAGGAATCAAAGGAAAAGTTATTGCCATTACAGGATCAAGCCGTGGAATTGGCGAAGCAGCAGCCGTCCGACTCGCGGAGCTTGGAGCAAAGCTGGTTATTGGGGCGCGGAGCACGGATCGCCTTAAAGACATCGTGGAACGAATCGAAAGCCTCGGCGGAGAAGCGGTATATGTACAAACGGATGTAACAAGCCGCGAAGATCTGTCCAATTTGGTACAGCTGGCCTGCGAACGCTATGGTAAACTGGACGTGCTCATCAACAATGCAGGTATAGGCCCGATCTCTCCATTAGATGATCTTCGCGTCGAAGATTGGGAAGCGACCATTGACGTTAATACGAAGGGCGTTCTGTACGGAATAGCCGCAGCGCTGCCTGTTTTCCGCAAGCAAAGCCTGGGGCACTTTATAAACATCGCCTCTACTGCTGGATTGAAGACCGTTGCAAATCAGGTTGTTTATTCCGGTTCCAAGTTTGCTGTACGCGCAATTTCTGAGGGTCTCCGGCAGGAAGCCGGCGATCACATACGCGTTACGACCATTTCGCCAGGTGTTGTGCAGACCAACTTTATCGATGGGATACCCAATCAGAAAATAAAGGATCAGCTAGCTTCGGTTAGAGACGGGCTAGGATTACGGCCGGAAGCCGTTGTCAGTGCGATCGTTTATGCGATTGAGCAGCCGTCCGATGTGGATATTAACGAAATCGTCATCCGTCCCACGGCACAGGTGTAGAGCTAAAAAGTCCCAATTAACTTCACTTTAAATAGTGACCCGGTACACGGAGTAGCTGGGGGAAGCAACTTGGCCGCTTTCGATCCCCTTCTTCTTACCGCGAATCCAGTCTATTAACAAATAAAAAACAAACGGAAGTAAAGAAACCTTTTCCGTTTGTTTTCTTTTTAAGATCCAAGAATAATTAAACTGTATTAATCATTTTAAATGAGTGATATCAGGGTTCCTCCAATGGCACCTGTTACAACAGTAATCCAAGGTGGCAACTTCCAATAAACCAACATACTAAACAGGATAGCTGCAAAAGCAAAGTCAATGGGTGCCAAGATAGAACTAGTCCAAATCGGCTGATAAAAAGCAGAAATTAAAATACCAACTACTGCTGCATTTACTCCCATTAACGCACCTTTGACCTTTGGATTGCGACGTAGGCTATCCCAAAAAGGAAGTGTTCCTATAATCAATAAAAATGCAGGTAAAAATATAGCAACTGTTGCTAATAAGCCCCCAACCCACCCATTCATCACCGTACCTAGGTAGGCTGCAAAGGTAAACAAGGGTCCCGGAACCGCTTGGGCTGCCCCATATCCGGCAAGAAACTCTTCTTCACTCAACCAGCCGGTGGGTACAAATTCTTTTTCAAGCAAAGGTAAAACGACGTGCCCTCCTCCAAACACAAGGGAACCAGAACGATAGAAACTGTCAAACATTGCAATCCAGTGAACAGAAGTCACTTCTCTTAGTATTGGAAGAAGAATTAATAAACCAAAAAATAATACTAAACAACCTATTGCAAATCCACGGGTTACTGGAAAACTAACTTTCCCATCAGATTCGTCTTTCTGGTGTCTATATATTAGGAAACCAATAATTGCTGATATAAGGATAACTCCTACCTGACTATAGGCTGTTTGCCACAATAATGTAATCACTAATGCTAACAAGGCAATTGCTTTTCGTTTTAAATCAGGTGTTAGTTTTTGAGCCATTCCCAAGACGGCATGTGCAACAACGGCGACAGCAACAAGTTTCAAGCCATGTATCCAGCCTGCATCACTTATATCTAGTCCTTGGAGAATCAATGCAAAAATAGTGAGGACAAGTACAGAAGGTAATGTAAAACCAAGAAACGAAACAATACCTCCTAATACTCCAGCACGCATGACACCTATACCAATCCCTACTTGACTACTCGCAGGGCCCGGTAAGAATTGACATAAAGCGACCAAGTCAGCATAACTTTTTTCGTCCATCCACTTCCTTCTACGAATATACTCGTCATGAAAATATCCCAGATGGGCAATTGGCCCACCAAAAGATGTAAAACCTAATCTAGTCGATACCCTTAAAATTTCGAGTAATGACTTCATTAAACTTTTTTCTTTCATTATTGCTTCATCCAATTACTTTTCTCCTTCCATTCTATAGGATTGTTATTTAATCTTTAATTTTTCGTCATTCAATTTTGATTATCTAAAACAGATGGTAACACATAAAACGATGCCTAAAACCGCATTTACAGAAACTTTACAATATTACATGCGATCCAGATAAGTATTTAATGGAGGACATTACTTATGTAAAGAAACTCATCCATCCAACCTAAAATGGTGACAAGCATTAGCTGATTTTTGATTTGGGTGTTTCACGCACTTAACTGGCTAAAGCCATAACAAAAAAGCCGCTATTTTAGCGACTTGTAATGGAACTATCTTCGTGTCCCTCGACACCTCACCTTATTAGGTCCGAAGAAATATGTTTGAAAAGTTTAACTACGAACTCTAATTAAAACTTTAGTTTTTTTACCATTCTGTACAACGACATTGTCGGTTTATTCACTTCCGATGTAATTTCATACCCGAGTCTGGCATACAATTTTCCCGCCTGATGATTTTCTTTTTTAACTGTCAGAGAACTTACGTTATAGCCTTGTTTAATGGCCTGCTCTTCCGCATAACGAATGAGTTTGGAGCCGACGCCCATTCCTCTGCTTTCGGGCATTGCTGCAAGTGTTGCAATATGAAACTCCCCTTCAAATCCTTCTTTCAGAGTTATATTGGAAAATAACGCTCTTGGGTGCAATAGGTTGTAAGTAATTAAGCCTAGTTTTCTGTATGACAAGAGTTGTTTCGCCGTAGCTGAGACCAATCTCTCCATAACGGTAACAGGCAAACACGTAATCATTCCAAGCGTTTTATCTCCCATTTTTGCTTCATACGCATATTCATGACTGAATCGATTGTTCTTAGACTGCCAGAGTTTATGGAAGGTAGCACCTACGATGCTTTGATTTGTTGAACCAGCAATCGTATTTGCTATATCCCCAAGCGCCATTAGATTTAGTTTAGATCCCACAAGAGAATGTGGGGTTCCATTTACAATAGAAATATTAGTCATATAATCACTACTCCTGTCACTAAATATATAATCCTGTTATATCAGTAAATATAATTGTCGTTTATTATTTGATAGATTTTTCTATCAATTAATTATACAGTACTTCATTTTTCAGTGCATCGTCAAGCAGGAATGTCGTACCTTGCTGTTTCATTTATAAGGATCGCTTTTACTGCCAGAAGTAGAGTATAGTTGAATTGTTGAAAATATATTTCAGGAGGCTACAGCCATGTCCCAGGAGATCTGGATTAACCTGCCAGTCAAAGATGTTGAGAGGTCCACTGTCTTTTACAATGAGATTGGATTCCATGCGGTGAGCGTTGGTAACGAGAGAGCCAAGCTTGTCGTAGGCCAAACAGCGATTCTACTGTTCCCGGATGCGGCGTTTGAGAAGTTTACAGGTTCAAAAATCGCAGATACTTCCCAAAGCGCAGAAGTAATATTTTCCATTGGGGCTGAAAGCAGAGAAGAAGTAGACACTTTTATTCAAAAAGTAGAGTCTGCCGGAGGAAACATCTTTGGCAAGCCGAGTGAAATGGACGGCTGGATGTACGGCGCAGGATTTGCCGACCTGGACGGGCATCGCTGGAACCTGCTGTACATGGATGAGAGCAAAATGCCGAAACACTAATATGAAAACGCCGATGACCGGCTTATTTTTACATCCCCTGTATTCTCATATCTGTCATTCCAATCAAGATCGTTGCTTGGAAGGAAAAATTTCGTGGGTTAAAGAACTTAAGCAGTTTATTAAATCACATTCTTATAAAGGTAGGTACATCACCATAAAAAAGCCGGCTGTATGGCTACAGCCGGCTTTCTGCTAATCAGGTGCGGTTATTTTGTAAGTGTGCTCGATACTATTGTGATGGTAAGGGTATGCTTTGCGCCGTTTCGATCTGCTGTAGATCGACGCGGAACTGTTCCTGCACGTTGAAGGGATGATACAATCCCTTGGCAATCGCATATTTGCTGATCTTTTCATGCGTATCGATTGCCTGTTCCAATTGGCGTTCCAGAACACCCTTGATTTCCGGTGTGACGCATTCCGTTACGGCCATCGCCAAATTCCGGACGCCGCTCTTGGCCGTGGCCAGAAAGTCCATGGCGATCACATCATCTGTCATTTTGTTCATGCCAGTCATGTATTCCAGTACAGGATTCATTGCAGTGTCTCCATTCCTTTGGTCATTATCGAGGCCAGTTCGGCCAGCTGATCAGACGACATGGCGGCATCCTGCTGGAGAATAAGCTTCAGCTCGGGGTCCGTGACCAGCGCCTGCATCGTCTTGGACTTCGTCATGCAGACCGTCTTGAAGGCAGCAATCTCATGCACCTCCAAGGCTTCATGCATTGCATACGTTGGGTTCATCTAGAACTTCACTCCCTTGTTTAATCAAGCTCTTTACGGCTTTAAAATAACTTTAATGCAGTTATCTGTCTTCGTATCAAACATTTCATAGCCGCGTTTGGCCTCACTCAGCGGAATCACGTGCGTAATGATATCGGCCACGTTGACCTTCCCTGTTGTCACCAATTCATACATGTAGGGCATATAATGAATAACCGGTGCTTGTCCGGAGCGAATGGCTACATTGCGCTGCATGATATCGCCCAGCGGAAATCCGTTGTAACGGCCGCCGTATACGCCGGTAATTTGAATGGTTCCGCCCTTGCGAACCGCTTGGGAAGCAATAATTAGAGCGCTCATGGTTCCGCCTTGCAGCTTCAGACCGCTCGCCAGGTATTCGAGATCGCTCATCTTTCCGTCCATGCCCACCGCATCGATGACCACGTCAGCTCCACCCTTTGTAATTTCCTTCAGGTAGCTACCGACATTTTCATGATGCTCAAAATTGACGGTTTCGACGTTATTATTCTTTTTGGCATGCTGCAGCCGGTAATCTACATAATCGACAGCGATAACCCTCTTCGCCCCTTTAAACCAGCAAAACTTCTGAGCAAGCAGTCCAACCGGACCGCAGCCTAGCACGATCACCGTATCGCCCTGTTTCACGCCCGCATTATCAACGCTCCAAAAAGCGGTTGTCATCGCATCGGCGATCAAAGCAAGACTTTCATCCGGCTGCTCATTGCTTTCAGGAATTTTAAAATGCGTAAAATTGGCAAACGGAACCCGCAAGTATTCGGCCTGCCCGCCAGGAAACCCACCGGTCGTTCCCGAGTAACCGAAATATGCTCCCATATCTCCGTTATCATTAGAATTGTCGCACTGGCTCTCCAGTTGATTTTTACAGTAAAAGCATTCACCACAAGCAATATTGAACGGGATAATGACACGGTCCCCTTTTTTCAGCTTAGTGACTCCGGGTCCGACTTCCTCTACGATCCCCATCGGCTCATGCCCGATGACGTAATCCTCCTGCAGATTGGGAATCATGCCGTGAATCAGGTGTAAATCGGAGCCGCAAATGGCGGTGCTGGTCAGCTTGACGATCATGTCGTCCGGCTTTTGGATTTTCGGATCAGGGACGTCTTTGACGACAACGTTTTTGACTCCTTGGTACGTCACTGCTTTCATCATGCCTGGCTTTCCCCCTTATGCTCATCCGGCGTCCTGTCAAACATCCCTTTGCGCGACGTATCTCCCGGAAACAGGTTCATTCCGGCAATCATGGCCGTATTTTTGGCGGAAAGCTGGTCCAGCTGATATTGTTCGTTCAGCTCATATGGATGAAACCATTTTTTTCGAATCATGAGCTCAGTAATTTCCTGGTGAAGGGCAATGCCCTGTTTTAACTGCTTTTTGAGCAGTTCTCTTGCATCGGACGATACGGTTTCGGTCAGGGCAACGGCGGTGTTCCGTACCCCTTCCTTGGCTCGAAGCAGAAAATCCATGGCGAATGTCATGTCGGCCATTTCAGGCATGTTAAGCGAATTGATCGGATCTAAATAATCGCTGTTCATCAGGTCATCACCTTTAATTTAGAATGGGAGTAGGCTTGCTTTCGGGAACCGGAGCCTGGAATGGCGCTCTTTGATAGAGCGCTGTCAGCTCACTGATATCCACCGTGGATTGTTCTACGTCTTTTTGCATGAGCATCTTCAATTCCTGGTCGAAAACGACCCCCTGCATCAGCTTGGACTTTGCCGCACAGAGCGTCTTGAAATTCAGCACTTCATGGAGATCTAGCGATTCATGCGGGGCGAGTGAAATATCTTTCACGTTTGACTTGCACCTCCTTTATTGAACACGGATGTAAAATTAGGTTATCCCTCTGCATAAAGGTTGATTCGGGCTTCTCCCCCTATACCGTATATCAAAATATTCCAATTATGGACATCCAAAAAAAAAAGAAAACAATCACTAGCAGTTAATTACATCGTACTGCCCCTTTCTAATACAAAATAAAAAAACGAGGCAACCGATCCTTTTGGGTCGGCTGCCTCGTTAAAGTGCTCCCGTATTTTGAGCTAGGTTGTACGGGAGCATTCCAATTAATTGTTAAAATAGTGAGACTGTTCGAGGTCGGGGATCAGTGCAGGTTGCACAGGCAGCCACCCCAGAAGTTGTTGAGTAGCCAGGCTTGATCTTGGAATATCAAGCGCTGCAAGTGTACTGAGGAAACCGAAGTGAGTATCGGCTTCTTCAGGGGAAATACTGACTATAGGCACGTTGAGGTATTTACCAATAACACTTGCGATGTCGCGAAAAGGTACTCCTTCATCTGCCACCCCATCTAGTCGTGAACCAGCGGGTGCCTTTTCTAACGCAAGGCGGTATAGATGTGCGGCATCAAGGCGGTGCACAGCTGGCCAGCGGTTGGTTCCCTCTCCCACATAAGCTGCAAAGCCTTTTGTTCTAGCGATATCGATCAGTCTCGGCACAAATCCGGTATCACCCTCACCGTGTACCGAAGGACATAGCTCTACAATGGATGTCCGCACCTCTCGCTCCGCCAGCGATAATACTACGTTTTCTGCTGCCAATCCATTAGCGTGCGTGGTAATCACAAACGGCTTACCGGACCCTTCGAGCGCCGCACCCATCGCTTCGACAGCGTGCAGATCTGCTGTGAGTGATCCAGCGAAGTTCGAGAAGTCGTGATTGAAAGCCAGATGAATGACGCCATCCGCCGCATCCGCCCCCCTACGAAGACTGTCGAGATTGTCGATGTCACCGCGGTGGACTTCGGCACCAGCCTCTTTTAGTTTCGCAGCGCTATTGTCTGAGCGCACAAGACCGACAACCTGATGACCCGCATTAATGAGTTCACGGACGACAGCAGAACCGATATAACCTGTTGCTCCTGTTACGAAAACACGCAAGATGAAATCCCCCTTTAGCTGTTGACTATTAATGAACTATAATTACCACGCGACGGGTCCATCCTCATCTGAGAACGTTCCTGTTGGACCATCCGCTCCAATCATCGCAAGCCGGACTGCTTCACGAGCCCCTTGTACAACACTACGAGTACCGGCAAAATTATTGAGCGCAGTCGATGTAAAGCCCGGACATGCCGCATTGACCTTGATATTTGTCGATTCAAGCGCAAAAGCAAAGGCAAGTGTCACTGCATGAACAGCCGATTTTGATGCCGAATAGGCCCCAAACATCGCACGATGTGTATTTTCGGGAATGGAGTTCCAACTAAGTGAGCCACCGGTGCTACCCAGGTTGACGATGCGAGCTGTCGGAGCCTCACGCAAAAGTGGCAACATGGCCTGGGTGACAGCGATGACACCAAAAACATTAGTTTCATAAACTGCACGAATGTCTTCGAGCGAAGCAACGGTCAATAGACCGCTCGTCGCACCACCACTCGGAAAAGGGTTCTCCGGTTTACCTGCATGTGAGATACCCGCATTGTTTACAAGTACATCGAGACGACCAAATTCGTTCCGAATATGCTCTGCTGCAGCATTGATGGAGTCCTGATCTGTAACGTCGAGTTGGAGAGCGTACGCACCCGAACCGATGCTATTGGCAGCAGTTTCTCCATTCTGGAGGCTGCGTGATCCGACGAGTACGGTGTATCCGTGTTCCACGAGATCCTTGGCAATTTGAAGTCCGATACCTTTGTTTGCCCCAGTGACCAGGGCGACGAGTTTGTCATGCATAGTAATATTCTCCTTTTTAATCAAATATGGATAAGTTTTTATTTAGTTGACGTATCAACCTGAACTCAATTTAACACGTTGAAGTTGACACGTCAACCATGTTATTATGCTTCTATGGATAAAAACGAACTAAACGAAGAAGAAATGCAAATATGGCATATGTGGAAAGGTTCTTTTCAGACCATCTTCGGTCGTGTAGTCAAAGACATGTCTGATCAGACAGGACTATCAGAAGGCGATTTTGGAGTATTGGATCGATTAATCCTTTTTGGTAACGGTAACCTTCGCCAACAGGAATTAGCCGACTCTATGGACTGGGATAAGAGTCGATTATCCCATCATCTGACGCGGATGGAAAAACGAGGACTAGTGATGAGGAAACCACTAGACACAGATCGCGGAATTCAAGTCATGATCACTCCCGCTGGAAAATCGAAGTTGGATGATGCCCGACCTTACCTCTCTAAAGCAATACGCAAACATTTTTTTGAACAATTAACAGACCAGGATATTGAGTTGATTAAGAAGCTGGCGGAAAGGACAAACACAAGGTCTTAGCGTCTTTTTGAATCTCAGCTACCTTGACCACGAACCACAACTCACGGAAAAAAATCGCATCTATTAGAAAAAACTCAACGGAAAGGGCTAGGTCTTATCCCCTACCCGGTTGAGTTTTTTGCCATTTCTCGCAGCCCGTCTTCCTTCACTCGTTCAAATGTAAGCTTTTTGTAAGAATGAATTAATAAAAATTCAGGATTTGTTCTCTACAATTAAATTATATCGATTGATATGATTTAATTTTACGAGGAGGACAACAATGAGTTTAACAAGGAAGAGAAACGTATCTAGCTTCAGGAAGTCCCTGTTGGTGTTAGGGATCTTCGCATTGTTAATTGCATTAACGGGAGCAGGTACCGGTTATGCAAGCATCGAACCTGTGACTAGACAGACATTGGTACTGCAGCATGCAACAATCGTGGACGTAAGGTCGGGAAAGTTAACTAACGATCAGACGATTATCATTACGGATAATAAAATTAGTCACATTGGAAACAGCGCTCAAACGGCGATTCCCATTTACGCGCAAGTACGTGATGCAACGGGCCAATACGTCATTCCTGGTTTGTGGGATATGCACGTCCATTTGGAAGATAACTATAAAGACGCCTTCCCGCTTTTTCTGGCTAACGGAGTAACCGGAGTCAGGGAGATGGGGGCAGCTCTGAATAACGTCGATATATGGAAAAATAGCATTCGATCCGGTATGACGGCCCCACGTCTTGTTTATGCGGGTTCGACCCTGAATGGAGGTCCAGCTGACGATGCCCCTCACATGTTCTACTTGGAAACAGAGGAACAAGCACGCAAAGCCGTACGTCTCAATGCGGTCAAAGGAGCGGATCATATCAAGGTATACTCTTGGTTGCCGCGTCCTCTGTTTTTGGCGGTCATGGATGAAGCCCGGAAGTACGGCTTGCCAGTGGTTGGTCATTTGCCGGTAGAGGTACGGGCCAGCGAAGCCGTTCAATTGGGGTTTAAGAGCATAGAACATCTGCACGGTTTGTTTATTGCCACTTCGAGCATTGAAGATGATCTTTTCAAGTATGCAGACATGAGCGATTTGCTTGGTTATTCGCTGGCAGAGATCGAGGCCTCCCAGGCCTATGATTCCGTAAAGGCTAACAAGCTGTTTAACACATTCAAAGAAAAGGAAGTCTGGCCTGTACCCACCATGGTTACTTATTTGAATATGGCCAAAACCGAAATCGATCCGCGGTCCACATATGTACCGACTGCCGTGCAGGAGCAATGGGCCGAAGTGATTCGCTCCACGCCTCCCGAACAAACGGAATTAATGGCGGCCATCAATTCTACAACGCCGGATATGGTCAAAAAGCTGAATGATGCTGGCGTGCCTATGCTTGCAGGTACCGATTCTAGTTTCGAAATGACCAACTTTATATACGGCGTTTCCTTGCATGATGAACTCGAATTGCTGGTGAAAAGCGGCCTGTCCCCGCTACAAGCATTGCAGACGGCAACGCTGAATCCTGCACGATACTTGCAAAGAGAGCAGGAACTGGGTACCGTAGAAAAAGGAAAGCTCGCCGATCTTGTGCTGCTTGAAAAGAACCCTCTGGAGGACATTCGACACACAACAAGCATCTCTGCGGTTGTCTTGGACGGAAAACTGATCGAAAAGAAGACCTTGGATCAAGCAGTTAAAACATACCCCTTGATGAAGGTTGCCGATATGAAAGAACCGGAAGGATCAGGCTCATCTGACACTAAGTACATCCTTCATAATCATTAATGCAGGTCAGCGCATAGGAAAAATTTATCTAAATCCGTAACTGAGTAGGAACAAAAGCCGCAAAATAGCGACTTTAAGCGATTTAAATAAGTTGTTGTACACCAAAAGATCTCTTCACTAGTGAAGAGATCTTTTGGTATTTTACATATAGCTGTCTTCTGTAACTCAAAAATTCAATGACTCAACTGCTCAGCTATTATTCAGAAATTATCGGTTCACCTGGCTCCTCATTTGCAAGAAGCTCTGGACTCACGGAATGTCGTTCGAACTTAACTGCATCAACCCTCGTATAGATCATATCGGCAGGAAGCGTTGGCGGGTCTACCGTTGTTGGAGTCTCTCTGGTTAAACGAACATATTCGCTGCCGTCTCCTGTAAAGTCGAACGTTCCTAGATTAACCCAACCCGATGAGCCGACCGTTGCATCGATATACGTCACCTCGGTACCCGTCTTATGCTTCACCTCCACTTTGACATGATTATCGTTTGCCGTTGTATGGACGAGCTTGAAGATGGAGACCGTATATTTCCCCTCCGGAAACTGGCCTTTCCACGTTGCTGATGATCCTTGAACTGTAGTATAACGAGACTTAACCCCAATTTTGTATCCAGCTAAATTGCTTTGGTTCCAAGACCCTTCTGTCGTGTACAATCCTGTTGTATTTGTACTGTCGACGATAACCGTTAGGTCCTTGATCGGTATGCTCAACGAAGGAGTTGTTAAGGTCACTCCGTCAATCGTTACCGTGGCCCATACCTCTATGTGATCCGTTGCCTCATCGAGATTTAGAAGGGTTAACTTACCGCTGCTATCCACTTCAGCCAGATCCGTACGGTCAACGAAATACTGCACATTGGCCTGTGTCAGATCACCGATCAAACCGTTATCCAAATAGCCGGTTACGCTTAGTTGTGCGTTTTGAGTCATCTGCAGCTCGTTCCGATCGGATACGATTACCGCAGATTCCAATTGCGGTATCTTGTTGGGGTCCACCCACATGATCGCATCGGCAACGACCCTTGACTTGTTGGCCTTATTGGTTAGTTCTACGTAGCCGCTATCGCCTGCCGCAAAAGGATAGTCACCTAGATGTACCCAAGTACCATTGCCCGTTGTCTCATCAACGGTAACCGTCTCGGAGCCCCCGCTATAATAAACGGTAAATGAAGCATTCGTCGCCCAATTTTCAGTCGTAGCCGTTATTTGCGGAAGCTTGTAATACACACTGTAAGTAACACTTTCGGGCAGCTCCGGCCGCCATTTCATTTTGCTAGTCGCTGTGCCAGCTGTCGATTTGGCATATACATAGTTATCATAGTAATAGTCGTTAGCCGTCGTATCCCTTATCCAAACGCCTTCTGTCTCCGCCTCCGTATTATCCACAATGATCGATGAACCATCCGGACCATCGGGTTGGACTGGAGTTTCCGTTACCTGATCGGGCAGATAGAGTGTCCGTTTACGGGTCTGTTTCCCTTCCGATTCCACATAATACGTGAAGGTTTGGGATAAATCGTCCACCCGTATCGACCATTCCATCGGATATATCGTATCTGGGATGGTTGTATATGTAGCCCCGCCATCCAAGGAATAATGGATTGTCGCTGGTTTCGTCGTTTTGGCCTGCACATAAGCATCATAAACCGTTTCGTCAGGCTTGACGATCAGCATGCCTTTAACCGCATCGATTGGACTATGGATATCGAAGAAATAGCTTGCATCCGATGGATCAGCCGTTCTAACCTGATGCAGCGGCACATCAATATCGAGTCCCTCTACAATGATAGCGGTGATTCCCTTGCTTGAAACCGTGGCTTGAATGATTCCACCACTCATAACCGCTTGTTCTGGTGTGCCATTGTCGCGGATGATGGTTACGTTATAATCTTGTGCCGGGTTGAACCCAATGATCTGTTCATTCAATTCGATTGGAGTCTGAACTTCTTCTGACGATGCGTTGCTTAGTCCGATGTAGAATTTATCCCCGCTCTCACCCGTTATCCAGTTTAATTGAGGATGATTGGTCCGAATAATCCCATTGGGCATCCAAAGCCAAACATCCGAATTACCATAAAATTGACCTGGTTTATTCCCATAGAGGTGATATTTGAACCATAAAAAATTCGTTTCGAATACAGAAGGAAATGTGATACTCCCGTTCGATTTCAACGTTTGTTCGCTGATCAAATAGTCCATCGTTTGCCCGAGCTGCCCCGGGATATGGTGATAATAGATGGATGTAGCCCCGCTTGGGCCTTCCAACGGAAAATCGGGTTCCAGTTGGCTAACGGCAAAGCCCTTATAGTAATAACCTGGATAACTGGAATATCGACCAATAACCGCATTATGAGCAATATCCTGCAGCAGTTTATCACCTGTATAGAGCGACAATCTCAGCATGAATGGAGCTTCCTGAGCATTCATCCGATAATAGCCGGTAGTACTTCCTGCTTCAAACGTCAATCCGCTCGGTGAAACAAGCCAACGATCCGCTTGAACGCCTCCAGCTATATCTTCTGGAAGCTTGAGCCTAGGATATTGAAATTTACCACTTTCCGGCCAATGGAACGACTCCGCGTAATTATATGTCTCAGGCTGCGGAATCGTAACGTTACCTTCAGGAACTGGACGAGCAACGAACATGGTTGCATACCGTTTGGCTTCCTTATAAGCGGCATCCAAGTATTTGGGATCCTGAGTTTCCTCGTAAAGCTCCAAGATCTCCATCCATAGTTTGCTATAATAATAAATGAACTCATTTTTACTCACATTCACGGATGCAGGGGTATCAATATGTTGCACGATATAGCTATCGGCTGCATCCTTGGCAGCTTGCAAATACTGTGCATCTCCCGTCATACGGTACATCATCAGGGGCTGAATGACAGGACCTCGGTCTTTCTGGTCAGGATCACGCACGAGGTACTCTTCCTGTGCCATCGCCTCAATTCCTGCCGAAGTGCCCATCATCTGATTCACTGCGGCTACGCTTGAAACATCGAACGGCAGAGTAGCCATTTTCCATAACGAAGGCACGCCATATACATTCTTCTTCGTCGGCGACCATCCGATGCCATTTCGTGAAACGCCATACTGGACGGATGGCAATGCTCTCGTATCATAAAGCTGGTCATCACCGGTCAAATAGTAGGCTCCCAGAAGAACCGCATTCGAGCTTGTTCGAACGCTATCCTCATTTTCGATATCAATAAAGCCCTTGGCTCGGCTCCACCACCCGCTGGGTGACGGGACATAATCAACAGAATCGTCCCCTTGCGGCTCTATCTTAAGCACATCAATCATATTGAACATCGCGTCAGTAAGCGACTGCTCCGAGACATTTTCCCGGTATGCCGAATATCCGTACTCACTGCGAAGAATATCTGCGTAGGACTCATAAATTTTGCTGTGTTGAGCGATTAACCCTATATGAAATTGGTAGGTGCTCTCTGCGGTCATTTGCGAATAAGTCCCCAGTTGAGGGGCATACAGGATCGGCTGCACGCTGCCTTCGTTATTGACCAAGCTCATGCCCAGCCGTTGCTTCGTCACACCTCCCGTCGGTTCAAATTCAACCGGAAGCTCATCTGATGGTACAAAAACCCCATACGTCAATGGATTCCCCGCACCGTCATTCTTCTCAACCAGACTCATTGGAGCGCTCAACTCCCTCAAGCTTGTTGATTCCACCGTACCTACCATTTTTGCGTGCGACCTGAATCCACTTAACACTTCATTGATGCCCGAGACTACCTCTGTTGTGAAGGACTGATATCCAATCACATAATTGCCATTGCGGCGAGGCGTAAAGGCGAAGGAAACATCAGGTTTATCCCCTGCCATAGACCAGTTCACTTCAAAATCGTAATCACTGCCATGCGAAGAATCGGTCAATACCGCTGTGTGGCTGTCGGGAAAATGAATTCCGTCGAATGTAATCCAGCGTTTGTTCATCGTATCGTAGTAATTGGTTAGACTCCCCGCATTCCCATCCAATAAAACCCATTGCTCCTCAAGTCGTTCCGACACACTATTTATAGGCATCCAGTTTCCTGTGTCCGTGTTCTTGTAGAACATGTCACGAACGATGGATTTGCCCCCATCCCATGCTGCCTCATAGAAGGTCGCTTTATAGTTTTCATTTTCGATGCTTCCTTTTTCTGTGTAACTGAGATTCTCTAATGTGCGGCTGCGCAGCGGAGGCAATGGTGGTGCTTGCTGCTGGATATTTCCTTCGAACTTGACCGCATCAGCGCGGGTAATAATATTGCCCGTCGTAGGTTGAGTTCGAGTCAGCCTGACAAATTCGGTATCATCACCACTAAACTCATACTCCCCCAAATCCACCCATCCGACGGATGGACCCGACGAAGGTCTCAGATCCATAAACATGACATCCGTAATCCCGTTGTGAACAATCTCAATCTTTACATTACTATCTGCTTTATCCGCCCAATCCAGCTTATAGAACGATATTCTCGCCTTCCCTGCTTCCAAACGCGGGTTCCATGTGATGCTTCTGCCTACGGCGTCCGTATATTTGGAACTGGAATTATTGTATCCCTTCACTCCCGTACTTGTGTTCCAATAAGGAGCGGAGAAGCCGTTAGTGGTATTGCCCGAATCAACAGTAACGACATTATCAATCGTAAGGCTTCCATCATCAATGATGATCGTCTTATGTGGCTCTTTCTGCCTTATATTCCCTTCGAACTTGACCGCATCAGCGCGCGTAAGGATCGTGTTCGAGGTGCTGGTAGAGCGGGTCAATTTAACGAATTCTTCACCAACCCCGGAAAAATAGTACTCTCCCAAATCAACCCAACCCGCAGGATCGCCAAATGAGGGTCTCAGATCCATAAAGACTACATCCGTCGTTCCATTATGAACGATTTCGATTTTCACATTGCTATCTGCCTTGTCCTCCCAGTTAAGCTTGTATAATGATATTTTCGCTGTTCCTGCTTCCAAGCGTGGATTCCATGTTATCGTTCTGCCTGCTGTACTCGTATATTTGGAGTTGGAATTGTCATACCCCTTTACCCCTGTGCTTGTGGTCCAATTTGGAGCCGAATATCCATTGTTCTCGTTATCTGGATCCGGTGTCACAACATCATTGATCTTGATGCTCCCGTCATCGATGATAATGGTCTGATAAGGTAAGGTCTCCGCATAAGCGGCCCTTATTCCGATCAGGCTGGAAGGAACTACTATCGTCAACATGAAAACGATTAAAAAAAACAGCTTCCTTTTGACCATACAACTCACAGCCTCTCCTATTAATGATAACGCTTCCAAAAAAAAGATGTCCCTTTGCTCGAATGACCATAAAAAAGAAATTTACCTTATCCTTCTGTCTAATCCCGCTCTGTCTTTTTTATCTTAGCATGTCACATCACCGTGAAATTTCTTTCATTTTAACAATTTCTTATAAGATTTTAAGTAAAAAAAGAAACCTACATCCTAATTGAGCGCTCATTGCAGTCAGATAGAATATAGGTCTTCCAAGTGGACTAATCAATTATAATGGTGGCGGCTGCACCAATAGCAACTTCCCAAGCTGAATGACCGTTTGATCATACCAAGCCGGATGTTGCCGAACATGTTCCATACTTCTTTCATTGCCACTTGCCTCAAACACGGCCGCTTTATCTGTCTTCTCGTGATCAACTTCGAAACGAATTGTATGTTTCCCATTTGGTAGCTCCGGTAAGAAAACATACTGATTGCGATTATGATCGTTATATGAAGTGAATCGATCGATAAGAAAGGGTTCCTCTCCATCCACCGACACCTTCAATCTGCCGGAATCCGGCCCCCCGATATCGAATAATCCGATGTGGGTTCCCTCAAACTCCACTGTGATCGTCTCTCCGGGATCGACTGCTCGCCATAGACCGGGGAACAACCAATCGTACTCGCGCACTAAAGGAAAATCATCAGGGGTCATGTAAGACCACCCTGCGGAAAAATGAGTGAAAATATCCAGTGGCAGCATGGTTGCATACTCCCAAGGATTGGCCGGGACCAAAGGGTCCTGCGGCATGTGATGTTCGACCTTTCCCACGTGATCTCGAAGTTCTCTCATTTTCTCAATCGACCGTGTGATTGTATCTGTGTAAATCTGATGTCCATCTGGAATCGTTGGATGGATAGAATCATGTGTAAAAATAACGGCTCCGGGGATGGACACGTCTTCCCTTGAAGTAAAAATAAGCTTTCCAGCTGAAACCAATTGACTGACCGCTATACCCAGATGAATCGAAGGAATACCATAATAGTCGGCGACTTCATCTTGCATAAGAGCTCCCTTCTGGTATTCGCCTGATTGAAATGAGGTCAAATCCCGCTCCTTAACCGTATATACAAACAGGATATCCGTAAAACGGCTCCGCTTGCGGATCTGTCGGACAATTCCTTCGATTCGCGCTTTGGATTCGGGGACTCCCCCATCGTTTCCAACAAATTCAACAAATACGAGATCAGGCTGATGACTTAGTACATCTGTCTCCAAACGGGCGCAGCCGAGGTCCGATCCTGTCCCATCAATGCCTGCATTCACAGAACGGATATCTGCATGGGGATATTGCCCTCGCAGCCAATCCGCCGTCATGACCCTGTATCCTTCAGAACGCGTATTACTGCCGCCAAAATAGACGATTGTTACTGTTTCCCCATTTTCCAACTTCTGAATGACATTAGGCAGCCCTCTTCGAGGGAAAAATTCCTTCATCACGACTTCACCCGCCCTCACTTAGCGTTTTTAGGAGCAAAAAATTTTACAGCAAACACTTCATAATAAGGTGAACCATACGTTGCACAGAAATCAAACCGGATTCGGGTAACACCTTTTGCATGCACCTGATGTTTATTCAACGAAAGATAATTACCACGGATATTAATTTCACTCTCGGTTCCGTCTTCTAAGGTTAAGGTCACATCATAATCTTGAATCAACGGCTCGATCGGATCGTCGAAATGCTCCAAATTCAGCTGCGAATTGAAAACAAGATGGATTTCATCCAGATTCTTGGGGCTTGCAAAAGCAAATTCCAACCATTCCTGTCCTTCCGAACGTTCAGAAATCCAGCCGTTCGGCAGACCATAAGGTCTGGAGAAGCCATTGACGACATTCTCAGGATGATACATATTTTGAGATGGGAAAAGGTCTTTGAAGCAAATGCTTCTGTTGAATTTCTTCAGTCTGGACGGCTCTTCCGGTCTATAATAGAAGCTCACCGCTCCTGTCATTTTTTCTTCATTGCCATATACGCCAAGGCTCGCCGCACCTTCCAATACGATGTAGATTTTGTCATCAGCTGGCTTCTTGCAGCTGAGGTCCAGTGTAATCCAGTCATCGTGACCCGCTGAAATAAGCAATTGATAGTCTTTTAGCTCGCTGGTGGGAATATAGTTTTCCTTCCGCTCCCCGCCAAACAGCTTCACATGCAACGTTTCCGAATGCTCGGACCTGTTTTTAATTTTGATTCGCACGCTTTCAGCCACCGAAGTCTGAATCGGCAAGACCAAACATAACGCTTTCTCCAAGGAGATCTCTTCAGTTGGCTCAGGATTATCATAGCTGCGCTGAGACGAGGCACGAATCGTTAATCCGTCAGCAAAATAAGGATCCAGCTGCTCTTGAAGCCCTACAATCGTTTGCCCGTCTCGAAGCAGCTGCGTCTGAAGCTCACCCATATGCTCTTTGACTATGTCTGCGGGGTCTGAATCATATTTTACGCATAACGCAGCAGCCGTTCCTACCGCCTGCCCCATACAACCGCAGGTAGCCATGACCCTTGTAGATCCGAAAGCCACATGGGTAGCGCTTATATTGCGGCCAGCGAACATGAGATTGGGAACATTGCGTGAAAATAAGCTGCGGAAAGGGATATTATACAATCCCGGCACGAAATTCCACGCTGTAGCCGGCCCTTCATCGTAGATGCCTTTATTCGCATGCAGATCCATATACCAGCCTCCGACGGATACAGCATCTTCGAAATGAGTCTTTACTGTAAGATCGTTCTGAGACAGCATGTGTTCCCCTATAAACCGCCTCGACTCCCGCTTTCCCGGAATCGGGCATACATAATCCAAGATGAGATTGTCCACATCATCAAACTCACCGCTATTTTTGATATAATCCCAGATTCCATAAACCAATTTTCGCAGTTCCAATGCAATGTCTTCATTATTCTTGATAATATCCATATGTCCGCCGTATTCCAGCCACCACAATCCGCCAAGCCCATTGATTTTCCTTGGAAAAGACCGATGGTTTAAGCCTTTTCTGATACTATCGAAAAACTCCAGCTTCGTAATATCATACGCAAAGCCAGGCCTTCTGTAAGGAACGGAATAGTTTACGTCACGGGCTTGAAACAGAATCGTATCGCCCATGGTGTAATGATCCGCCACTTCTGGAGCGAGCTCCTCCTTGTATTCATGCTTCGCCTCTCTTCCCCATCGGAAGTGAGCACCTGCTTGGTATCCAACAATTCCATCACCGGAGCAATCAATATAGGTTGGGCTTTCAAAACGAAATTTTCTTTCGGAAGCCAATTGAAGGCCCTCCACCCATTTAATTCTGCCGTTCTCCATGCCCGTTTCATGTACACATGTATTCAGAAATAGAGAAATGTTAGGCTCATCATAAACCATGTCGAGCAAGACCGTATCCGAAAGCGAAAGCATAAGCTTCTTGTTGTATAACGGATTATAATGAAAGATCTTCAGCTTGAGTTCTTCTACCAATCCGCCCTCACGGGCATAATAGGATGGACTGTTTCCGAGATATGCCGACCCGTTGATATGAACTCTGACCTCGCTGCTCGCATTTCCCCCAAGCACCGGCCGATCATTAATAAGTGAAACCTGCAGACCTTGGCGTGCAGCTGCAATGGCAGCGCATATCCCTGCAATACCTCCACCTACGACGGTTACATCTGCTTTCATAAGCTCCATTTTGATAACCTCCATGATTAGATGCTTCTATCATGGTAATGGTTTTGGCCCCTTTTTTTTTACAGGATTTCGCGAAAAAATCATACATTTTTTGCATCCTTATTTGGATTCGTACCGTGTCATTTTTATCCGATATTGCTTAGGCGTATCACCCGTATATTCTTTAAACAGTTTGCAAAAGTAACCTTCATTGACGATGCCTACTTCCTCGCACAATTCCAATAAAGAATAATCCCGGACGTTTAACAACTCGAGAGCAAGATGGATTTTTTTACGGTTGATATAGCTGATCACGCCTTCGTTCATTGTTTTTTTGAATAAGCTGCTAAAATACGATGGCGCTAGATTCACTTCCTCCGCAATTGCCTCCAACGTTAAGCGTTGTTTCAGGTTTTTCTCTATAAAATGCATAGCACTCATGATCTCTGCACGATGTAATAGTTGCCCCGCGTGTACGTATTCGAATGTGAAGTCGCCAATATAGGCGAGCTGCTCCTGGAATGCCATAAATTCCATAGGGAAGTCTGCAACTTCCGTGGCCATCTTATTCCCTGATTTAAACTTCACGGTAATATCTCTGTACAAGTCTCTAATCATTGGCGCCATGATAGACTTGTGGATTTTATGGTCCGTAACAAATTGGTTCAGATCGGCAAGTGCATTCTCCAGCTCTTCCTTGGAAATCTTCCTTTTCAGCCGTATAAGAAAATCAGCCAGCTTCTGCTGAAAGTCTGCTTTTTTGTCATTATGGTATTGGAACCGATGCATCGGTGTTTTTACTACTTTCTCGGTATGATAATAGAAGTCCTCACTCACATTTTTAGCTTCTGTGTACGCCTGTTTGATCGATTCCCAGCCTCGGTGTGGACCACCAAAAGCGACAGATACCCTTTGATTCAAATATTGATGCAAGTGAGAGACGATCTGCCCTCCCAAGGATAGGCAAGCATATTCCGTTTCCATATCACTGCGGTTATTTTCCCAGGATAAAAAGCCAATAAAACGATTATCGGACAGATCCGCAGCTACCCCACTACCACCATTCATCACCGTTTCTTCGATGATATTCGTAATCGCATATTTCAAGATGTTTTGATCTGCGGCAGCGTATTCGTTTCGAAAGCTTTCATACGTATTCATTTCGACGATGAAGCAGCAATAGTTGGCTTGAAAGAAATGAAACTGCATGCGATTAGCAAAATCCGATGCCCGATGAGAAGGAATTTCGCCTCTGATGAGTTCGTTAAAAAATTGCTTACGCACTCTATATTTATTTTCAAGCACGGATACGTTTAACGATTGAAATTCCGCTTCTTTTTTCTTAAACTCATTTAAAATTCCGGCTGCCTTGTCCAAAGCTCGATTCAAATCCGCTTCCCTAAGGGGAACCTTTACAATGTACTCCAATACGTTGGCTTGAATAGCTCGCTGGGCGTATTCAAAGGATGAATAGGCGGTCAAAAGTATGTATTGGGTATGGGGGAGCTCCGCCTTGAGCTGCTCAATCATGGAGATTCCGTCCATTCGCGGCATAACGATATCGGATATGACGATGTCCGGCTTAAGTCTTAAAATCTCCTCGATCCCATTCAGCCCATTATTCGCTTTGCCCACGAGAACAAATCGCTTATCCCTATGAGAGAGTTCATTAAAAAACAATTCCAATCTTTGAATGATCAGGTCTTCATCGTCAACAATGAAACAGGTATAGTCTCTCACCATTATGTATCTCCTTTTTGCAATTCTGCCGGGAATAAAGCGCGCACACGGGTTATTTCCTTAGGTATGCTAATGATTTGCAGTCCGAATTGATCTCCGTAGTGAAGTCTTATTCGGCCATGAATATTATTTAGCCCGATTCTTTTCCTTTTTACTTCCATTTCACTAGGTTCTGAGATTAAAATATGCTTTATTTTATCAGCTGGAAATCCCTCGCCTTGATCAACAACTTCTATGATGACGATACCATCCTCCCTGTACGCATGAATCGTAATAGGCCCCTCAATTCCCCCTCCGTTATAACCATGGAAGATGCTATTCTCCACAAGCGGCTGCAGCAGCATTCGAAAAACAGGGAAATCCATTAACCCTGCTTCGATATGTTCAATCAAGTGGAAGTTTCGGTTATACCGAATGTTCTGGATCTCGATATAGTCCGCTACATTACGTAGTTCCTGACGTAAGGAAACCTTCTCTGAAGCATCGTCTATCCCGTATTCCAATAATGAAATGAGCGATCCGATCACCACATCTACTTTCTCTATTTGTCCGAGACGTATAACGTTGCTGATCGAACCCAGTGTGTTATACAGAAAATGAGGGTTAATTTGAGACTGCAGCACCTGAATTTCCAACTTCCGTTCAAGTTCATTATGAAGTTCCGCTCGCCGAATCAGTTCCACAATTTGCTGCAGCATACGATCGAACGCTCGTGAAAGATCTCCAAACTCATCGTTTCGATTAATCGTTATTGTCGTTGTGAGTAATCCTTGCTCCACTTGCTTCATTTTTGTTTTGAGTATATAGAGTGGTTTCCTTATATATTTGGCAACCAAAAAAGAAATGAGCAAACTTAAGAGAAGACCTGCAGCTAGAAGCTCAATATAATAGGTTTCCAATCTGGATAAAGCGGCTTTCAAGCGTGATTCATCATTGATTGAGATTATGGTCCAGTTGAATTTCTCCGTTGGTTTTTTCAGAAGGGAGACCGGAATGCCATCCATGGTATGCAGTTGAAGACTTGTTTCTGTCGTATCCAGTATTTGTTCCGCTGACGTTTCCCCGATCGAAAACGTATGATCTTGAATATTCAGTAGTCCTTTATTTTCAGAAAATCCGGCAATGATTTTACCTGACGCTGTGATCAGAGCCAGATTCATTTGTTCTTGTTTATTAATCTTGAACAAGGTTTCTTCAATGGCATTTAGATCCAAGTCAACCGCAATGGCCATAGGAAACGGAGCACCGTTCAGATATCGAACCATCGTAACGGTCCAGCCGGAATACTTCGATTTGTAAGGTTCACTAACAAAGGTAGTCCTTCTGTTCTTGTCAGCCGCATCAAACAAAGGTTCTCTTTCAGATAAAGGTTCATCGAATATTCGAGTAGCTGTACTTCCGCCTAGAATGGATAAATCGCTTTTGATCAAATAAATATTACTGACGTAATTACTATTGAGTTCATACAGTTCTCTTAATTGCTTTTTAATCACTTCCGTATTGTCAATATTGGCTTTCACTGATGTTTCGACTGAGAAGAGAATCGTCTGGAAGGAAGAAAAATTAACAGTGAAGTACTGGTCTACCTTGTCAAGGATTTGGTTGGTGTAAAAAATGTCATTGGTTCTAATTTCCTTTTGGACATAGCGATAAGACAATTGGCTTATCAAGATGATGCACCCTAATACAAATGCAAACACGATAAAAAATAATTTTAAAGGCAAGCTGATTCTTCTTCGCATCCATCATCTTCCTTTTAATTCTGTAGTAAACTAAGAATAGCATATACTAATAAAGAGAGGGGCTACGAATAGCCACTCTCTTCGTTTATTTATTTTACTTGATAAGGCCGGCTTCTTTAAATTGTTTGATTGCTGTTTCCTTATATTTCTGCATGTCAAACTTGGTATCCAACGTTTGGAGGAAATTGTCCCAGTTGGAAAGAGGCTCTTTGCCTGTCATAAATTTAACTAAACTTTCATTAATGAAACGTGTGCGGTCAGCATCCAAGGTATCGCTTGGGTCTGGGGTCAATAAATTTCCGGGCAACGTTGGCCCCACATATTGCTGATTGTCCTTGAAAGCTTCCGCCGTCTTAGGATTCTGGAAGCTGAAGTACTCCGCATCATCACCACGGCGTGGCATTCTATAATGATCGACCCACAGGTACTTCTCTTTCATTTCCTTCGATAACTCGGAGGTTTTATTTTTGATCTTGCCGTCCACTACATCCCAATGAATACCTTTAATTCCGTATGCAAAGTTCGGATAGGCTTCTTCGTCCGTAAAGAGATAATTCAGCATGGACAAGATTCGAATGATTTTGTCCTTATCCGCTTTCGCAGAAATAGCCCATGAATTGCCTTGGAACGATTTTCTCTCTACAATTTGATCACCGTAAGGACCTTTCATCGGAGGAATGACAATCCATTCCGGCACCTCGCCACTAATTTCTTTCATTTTCTGCTGATAATCCGGCTCCAGCCTGCGGGCATCTCTGATCATGAAGCCAACTTTACCCTTAAACATCTTTTGGTCCAACAGATCAGGCGAATTCATCGTCACCCAGTCTGGGTCTACCACTTTAGCTGCCATCATTTTGTTAATGTAAGCGAGCGCCTCTTTCATTTTGGGATCGATAAACAGGAATATCGGTTCATTATCTTTTATTTCAACGGCCGAAGGAGGATTGACGCCAAACATCCACATCAAGCTATCGAAGCCGTAGGTTTGCAGATTACCTTCTTTATTCATACCGCCGATAAATCCGTACGTATCGTTTTTGCCATTACCGTCTGGGTCTTGCTCTGTAAAGGCTTTCATAACTTCGAACAGCTCATCAGGTGTCGTTGGCACTTCCATATTCAGCTTTTTCAGCCAATCATTGCGGATGAAAAAGCTTCGGCTAATACCGTTAACATTATCATAGCCTGGAACTCCGATCGTTTTTCCTTGATAGGACATTGCCTCCCAGGAGTCGTCGCCAAATCGTTTCTGTAATTCAGGGAATTGATCCAGATACGGTGTCAAATCCGCAAGAACGCCTTGGTCATAATATTGAGCGAGATCAGCCCGGCTCTTTAAGAAGATCAAATCTGGAATATCTCCACCAGCAATGAGCGTATTCAGTTTGGTTGTTGCTTGCCCGGCTTGAGGGATCATCATATCCAAGTCGATGTTCATCTCTTTCTCCAACATCTGGCGTTGAATATCTTCATCCCGTGGAGGGATTGGAGCAGCAGCATTGAAAGTACCTTGGTTAAACATCGAAATTTTCATTTTGGTTTCAAACTGACCAGACTGCCCTGGCGAATGACTAGAAGCTGTTGATGTAACCTCTTCGTTTCCTCCACATCCTGACAGTAGCGTTCCCAGTCCTAAGATTGCCGACAGAATAGCATATGAAATCTTCTTACGCTGCATATTGACCTCTCCTTTGAATGTATATTATCACGGTTTCCCCGTAATAAGTTAGGTTGGATCACTTATTAACCTTTAACTGATCCCAAGAGCACACCTTTGGTAAAATGCTTTTGTAAAAATGGGTAAACAATCAAAATCGGAACCGTAGTCACAACAACGGTAGCCATCTGCACAGCGAACGTACTTACAGTTCCGGAATTGGCGAGCGACTCAGCGCTTTGTGTTGCGACGTTAAGCAGGATGTTGCGCAAGACGACTTGAAGCGGCATGAAGTTGGAATCATTGATATAAACAATGGCATCGAAATAACTGTTCCAATGCCCCACTGCGTAAAATAAAGAAATGGTGGAAATGACGGGCAAAGACAGTGGTAAAATGATCCGCCATAACGACTGAAGTTCACTTGCACCGTCAACTCTTGCTGATTCCTCGATTTCACCAGGCAATTGCTCGAAAAAGCCTTTAATGATCACCAGATTAAATGCACTAATGAGATTTGGAATAATCAACACCCACGGACTGTTTAGCAGCCCCAGAGAGCGAATTAGTAGATAGGTCGGAATTAACCCTCCGCTGAACATCATGGTAAACACAATAAATAGTAAAAATGGACTGCGTCCCGGCAAATATTTTTTGGATAACGGGTATGCCGCGATTACTGTAAAAAATACATTTAACGCAGTCCCTACAATCGTTCGAAACAACGTAATTTTATACGCCTGCCAGATCCCATGAGAGATGAATACTTCTTTATAGGCCAGAAAGGTAAAAGATTCTGGTATAATAACGATCCCTCTTCTTAACACTTCCGATTCTGGCGTCACTGAGACAGCAATCACATATAGAAAGGGTAGTAAGCAAAGCAGTGATAAAAAAATTAGAATAACATAAACGACGGATTGCCAGACTTTTTCCCCGATTGTCAAATTGATCATTTTGTTAACCACCTCACCAGATTTGCCCATCGAATTTTTTGGCGAGCTTATTTGCTGCCAAAACTAAACCAAATCCAATGACAGCTTTGAACAACCCTACAGCAGTAGCCAAGCCAATCTTAAGACGCTCCAACCCTTCACGATATACCCATGTATCGATAATGTCGATCTTCTCCTGGTTAAAGGTGTTGGCAAACATGAATATTTGGTCAAAGCCAGCATCCAGAATATGGCTTAATTTAAGGATCAGCATCAGAATAATGACTCCTCGAATACCGGGTAAAGTGATATGCCAGAGCTGTCTCCATTTGGAAGCTCCATCCATTCGAGCCGCTTCATATAAGCTTGGATCAATACCTGCTAATGCGGCGAGGTACAGGATCGCTCCCCATCCAATGTCCTTCCATATTTCAGATGCGATGACCAGCAGTCTTCCCCAAGCAGGCTCCGTTAGAAATGAAATGGGCTGAAAACCACTTTCCTTCAAAATCATATTAAAAAGGCCATCGCCTGGGGCTAATAATGCTACCATCAATCCATATACAATGACCCAAGACAGAAAGTGGGGTAAATACGTAATTGTTTGTACGATTTTCTTAAACCATTGGGTATGAACTTCATTGAGCAGTAAAGCAAGTAGGATGGGAGCGGAGAAACCGAACAACAGCTTATAAAGCGATATAGCAATCGTATTTTTCATGATGTCCCAGAAATAAACGCCGTTCATAAAATCCGTGAAATTTTTGAATCCCACCCACGGGCTATCCCATACTCCCAAAGCCAGGTTGTAGTTTTTAAAAGCAATCAATATTCCCGCCATAGGAATGTATTTGAATACGGCAAAGTAAATTAAGGCCGGTAATAAGAGAGCATACATCACTTTATATTTTTGGATCGTCCTTATCCATGACTTCCGCTTTTTGGAGAGGGGAATGGCGTCCGCTGTCAATTTCGCTTGCATATCATCACCTCGTCTTTGTTTGTATTTGTATATTAGCACCCCCCTATCGGATAAATTTCTGAAATTTCAAGAATTTCTTACAAGATATTAAGTAAGTGTGCCGTCCCCTATTGTGATCAGTGCCGAACAGTTGATAAATAGCCTGTCTTGGACTTGTACCGCAAAAACTAACCTTCTGGGATAGTTTAGATTCAGGTTGAAAAAAAAATTAAAAAAACAAAAAAATCATCGTTGCCTAGTTTAGTACTTAGGCAACGATGATTTTTGTTAAATATAACATCGACAGCAAGGCGTTTGATTCATTCCAGTTAGACTATTTTGTGAAATAATGACCTTGCTCCAGATCTGCGAGAAGTCCATGCTGGACAGGCTTCCAGCCGAGCAGCTCCTTCGTCCCTTCACTTGATCTTGCTAAGTCAAGCGACGCGACCATGCCTAGAAAACCGAAGATGGCTTGCGCTTCTTCAGGCGGGATGCTAACTACAGGCACATCCACATGACGACCAATAGCTGCGGCAATGTCGCTGAACGCAATGCCTTCATCATGCACGCCATCCAGTCGTGAACCTGCAGGTGCAGATTCTACAGCGAGGCGGAACAAAACTGCCGCATCCAAGCGATGAATCGCTGGCCAACGGTTAGAGCCGTCTCCAATGTAAGCCGAAGAACCTCTTTCCTGAGCGATCCGGATTAATTCCGGGACGAAGCCTTTATCTCCTTCTCCATGAACGGAAGGTGCAAGCGAGACGATCGATGCTCTCACGCCTTGTTCTATAAACGCAAGTGCCGCATCCTCCGATGTTTTACCATTCGCATGTGCTGTAATAACAAGTGGTTTACCGGAGCCGACAAGCGCCTCTCCCATTGCTTCGATGGCGCCTAGATCAGTTGCCAATGATGCGGCGAAATTAGAGAAATCGTGGTTAAATGCCAGATGAATAACGCCGTCTGAAGTGGCTGCACAGCTGCGCAGTAAATCCAGATCCTCTAAAACACCGCGAGCCACCTCGGCTCCCAAGCTTTCCAATACGTGAGCACCATTCTCTGAACGGGTCAGACCAACTACCTGATGGCCAGCACCGATGAGTTCACGAACAACGGCTGTACCAATATAACCTGCTGCACCAGTAACGAATATACGCATAATATTTGAACGCCTCCTTAAGCATTTGACGAAGATATGACTTCAGTCTAAACTATGAAGTGAACTCTAAGGCAAGCGTTTGGAGGTATGATTTCATATGAAAATTCAAGAATTAGCAGATTTGATGGGTTTAACCCCCCACACCATTCGATTTTATGAGAAGGAAGGCTTGCTTGATAGCAGGCATATTCAGCGAGAGAAGAATAATTACCGCAACTACTCAGACGAAGCCATTGATCGGTTAAAGCTGATTAAGAAATTTCAAGGCATCGGCTGCTCGTTAGCGGAGCTGAAGACAATTTTGCAGGATCATGATACGAACGCACGCACCAACCAAGAAGTAATCGAATGGATTCTTCAGAAGATCAATGAGATCGAGCGCAAGAAGGAAGAATACGATCATATGCTTGTAACGCTGAATTGGATGCTGACATACAGGAAGCTGCTGAATGAAGATCCACCAAAAGCTGAGGCTATGATGGCCGAATTACGTCTTAAAATCAACATCTAGCTGTATAATTGTGAACAAGCTCTATGGACGTAAATTCCACAAACGTACCCAGCTATAGCTTGAGGATATAGCTGGGTATAGTTTGAGGAACATAATTTGAGGAATTATACTTCTCCCCAATAAATCTCAGTTTTATAATCAAATTCAACAATACCATTTTGATTATTCCTATTAAATAAATTTTGCAGTTCTGTCATCATTGGATCGTAATTTGCATGCCCGGGTGCAGGGCTGTAGGAAGATGATAGCAACCGGCCTTTCAAACCCTCGAAATCGAACTCCTGACTCATTCTGAATCGCATTTCATGCATTGAACCTTCCTTGAAAAAAGAGAGCAGCATCGTCTGAGAAATATTTTTATGATTAACTTTTTCGTAGTCGGTTCCGTATGTATGAAGCAGTTGATTGTACTCTTCACGAAATGGAGTACCGTGTGTAAGACGAGAATTCCAGATGAGTATTACTTTCCCACCCGGCTGTAGAATTCTGCGGAACTCGATTTGTGCTGCGGAGCGATCGAACCAGTGGAATGCCTGAGCGCAGACAATAAACTCAACCGACTGATCAGGTAATCCAGTAGATTCTGCAGAACCTGCTATACTCTGAAATTTCGGATTACTTTCTAACATTTGCTCGGCGGCTTCCCGCATTGCCTGGTTTGGCTCGACTGCGATTACATCGCTTCCGCGTTCCAGAAGTAACTTTGAGATGATCCCAGTACCTGAACCGATGTCTGCTATGTTACTGTTCGCACGAAAACCGACGACGTCGTACAAATGATCAATAGCCTCTTTTGGATAGCTCGGGCGGTATTTTAAATACGAATCGACCCGGCTCGTAAACCGTTCTCTACTGTTCATCGATCGTCACGCTCCCATCAATATTTTGACAGCCGATGTACCGGCCACAGTACAAACCTCAAAATCTCGCGTCCCCAAAAAGCAAATACGGTCGTTCCGGTCCATGAGCTGCGCTTATCTTGGCTGTATTGATCGTTGATCATATAAGTCCGAGTCGAAATAGGACTCTTCAGACCGAACTCTTCCCATTTGGCCGGATCATTCGAACCTCCAAGTTTTCTAAGCATATTGGCCGACTCATGATCTATTTTAGCCGGAATTTGCTCAAATGCTTGGGTGATTTGCGTATGAAACTCGTCGATCGGGTTGCGACTGGTAATGCTCTCGAGATGGATGCTTTCGCGAATGTAAGAAACGTATGCCAGATGGTCAGCCCAGAACTCGTCGATATAAAAAAGCCGTACCCGCTGCTCCGATGGGCTCATCGATCTCTCGCCTTTCAATATTCCGAGCCGTTCTTCGTATAGGATTCGCCTCTGATCCTCCACCATATCCGAATAACCGTTCAATTCCCGCTGAATATCGAAGTTTTGACCTATGATAACGCGCTGAATATGCTCGATTTTGCTGCGGAGCGCCGGATCATCAAGAACCTCGTCCTGCTTGGGAGCGCGAAACAGTCTATGAATGCCGAAGCGAAGCATCAACTCGTCTTCCAGGCTTATATAGAATACGGAAGCTCCCGGGTCACCTTGGCGGCCAGAACGCCCGCGCAGCTGGTTATCTATCCGCATGCTTTCGTTCACATGTGTACCTATCACGTATAATCCGCCCAGTTTGGCAACCAGTTCTGCCTGAGCGGGATTACCGCCGCCGAGACGAATGTCGACGCCGCGCCCTGCCATATTCGTAGATACCGTTACGGCCCCGATTTCTCCCGCTTTGGCGATGATTTCGGCTTCTTTGGCATCGTTTTTTGCATTCAGAACCTGGCAAGGTACGCCGGCAACCGCAAGTGCCTCCGCCAGCACGTCAGACTCCTCGACGCTTGACGTACCAATAAGAATGGGGCGTCCCACCCTATGGACGGAAGAGATTTCTTGTACAAGCGCCTTATATTTGGCTTCTTTATGGGTGTAAATTCGGTGCTTGTGGTCGATCCGTATGTTTGGCTGATTCGGCGGAATTTGCACGACCTGCAGCGCATAGATATCCTCGAATTCCATTGTTGAAGCGTGCGCCGTAGCCGTCATTCCGCAAATTCCTGAATACAGGCTAATGAAGTGTTGAATGGTGATTGTACCGAGAATTCTACCACCGGCCTTCCACTGCAACCCTTCTTTCGCCACAAGCGCAGCTTGCAGCCCGTCCGGCAAATACCTGTTCTCGGCCACACGGCCGGTATGTTCTTCGATTAGCTCAATTTCACCGTCACGGACGATGTAATCGACGTCTTTTTTTAATAACGATTCCACATGCAGCGCACAATTCAATGACGTTAACAAATGACTATTATGGCTATCGTACAAATTGCCGCATCCCAGCAGCGACTCCGCTTTCGCAGCACCCGCATCATTCAAGTAAACGTTCCGCTGGAACTCGTCAAAATCGTAATGCTCTCCTGGCTGGAGCTGCCGGGCCACTTCTGCGAAAAGAACGCCGTCACTCTTGGAAGCACTCGAATCGCCACTAATGACTAGCGGCACCCGCGCTTCATCAAGAAGAAGTGAGTCCGCTTCGTCGACGACGACATAGTGGAAAGGACGGTGTACGGTATCAGCTTCATTTAATGCGATTGTGTCGCGCAAATAATCGAACCCTGCTTCTTTTGCCGTAACATAGGTTATGTCCTTGGCGTATGCTTCCCGTTTCTCGAACAGGCTCATGCCCGCTTGAACCGAGCTTACCGTTAACCCGAGGAAGCGGTAGATCGGGCCCATCCAGTCCGCATCTCGATTTGCCAAATAATCGTTAAAAGTGAGCACATGAACGCCTTCACCAGTCAACGCGTTTAGATAAGCAGGCATAACAGCAGAGAGTGTTTTTCCTTCACCGGTATGCTGTTCGATCAAATATCTCTCGTGCAAAGCGATAGCAGCCATGATTTGGACATCGTAAGGCTGTAATCCGAGTTTTCTCTTCGCAGCCTCGCAGACTAACGCATAAGCATCAACAAGCAGCTCATCCAAAGGCTTGCCTGATCTTGCTTCTTCTTGCAGCCGAAGGGATTCCGCCTGCAGCCGCTGATCGTCCCAAGCTTCCAAATTCCGTTTCCTGATAAGTTCCACTTTGTCTCGATAGTCTTTCAACAAACGCCGGGTATCGCGGTCTTTGAATTCACGTATCAACTTGACGACTACATTCATCGGAATTTGATTCCTCCTCAGTAGAAATAAGTGTAAGAAATGACTTAAATCATAAGCTCGTATTCGCCAAGTTGACCTAAAACACTGTATGAAGCATCTCATATGGCTTTTTAAACGGCATCTATTCCGTATGTCCTCATATTGACCAGTTACAAGAAAAGACTCCTTATGGAGTCTCTTCTTTGGATGTTAACACGTCAGCCAAATCATTCATTCCCGCCCTAGCTTATGAGAGACAACTGCATTACTTCTCCGATGGGAGCGGTGTAAAGAGCAGATTGACCGGCAGGTTGCTTCCTGGCGCGGCAGAGAAAAGAATCGTTACGCTCTCTCCATATGCCCCTGTGCGGTAAAGAACGCTTTGCTCACTTGAATTGCTAACAGCAACGTTACCATCAGCAATGGATACAACCTGATTGTTCACTAGAGCTACCCCTGAGTACTTCCCTCCACGAGGGTTAAATGAGATTAGTGTACGCGGAGCGACATTGTTCAACGTGATTTTGTATAATACACCGAAATTACCCGCATTGGACGCATCTGTATATGCCATTGGATCTGTTCCAACCAGATTGGGATCACTTGCGTTATCACCAAGCGGCAGGCGAGCTGGTTTGGCTCCCACTTGCTGATCATACGTTATGATACGAGTGGCATTAGGGTATGTTCCACGGTTGTGCACACCGTCACGATCAAGAACAGGTAGCATAGGTAAAGCCTCAAACGGATCTTTATTTTCTTCGACCAGGATAACGTTATAGTCGAGGGAATAATCACTATAAGCATCCGAATAGAGTGAAATCACTTGTCCTTCTTTTATTGGAGTTTTATTTAGTTCAGTCAAAATCAGTTTACTTTCTCCAGGTTGAATAACCTCTTTCTTTTTATCGGCTCCGGTCTGGATCGACTTGAACCATTTATCAATAGACAATTTTCCAGCTACAGTAGCATAAGGAGTAGGTCCTGCAAAGCCCATATTTTGTTGCTCGAATACTGCCGGATTTGGGTTGTTATTTGTTACAATAACGTACATTTTTACTCTTTTGCCTGTATTGTTGACATGATGAATCATGAAACGTGTCTGACCCGAAGACGATTCTTTATATACGATGCCTTCCGTATTCACCGTTTCCGGACTGTTGCTGCGGATCAGCAGACTTGGCTCATCCGTGTACGTATAAGGTACTTTTTCCATAGAAGTCACTTCGCCACCGTTAAAGGTAAATTTCTGTCCTACCGGCGTGAAGAGTAAATTGAAATCGGAAAAAGAATATAATGTCTCATTGGTTATAGTTATAACTTTGGAGTACGTGTTCGTCGCGCCGTGATTGTCAGTAACCGTGAGTGTCACCGTTTTGGGACCAGGTTCAAAGAAGGCCAGCGAATTGTTCTCCCATACCGTTTTTTTAATGCTGTTTTCATCATCTGTACTCTGGTCGATATACGTTATTTTTTCGCCCATTTTATATTGTTCCTTGTCAGTTGTGAACATGGCTACAGGAGGAAGATTAGGACTCAGAACTTGAATCGTAACTGTATAGGGATCACTCCATTGGCCGCTTGAATCCTGAACTTGATATGAAATCGTATATGTACCCGCTTGATCAAACGATTCCTGACGACCTGTCCAGCGTTCGTCAACGATCTTCAGTCCATTTGGAGAAACGTAAGAAGTTATATAGTCCACCTTATCGCCCGCAAAAATTTCCTTTTGGGAAACCAAAAAGCTTGCAACGGGTTTAGTATTTAGATTCAGCACAACCGTTTTAGCGGACTGATTCACTTTATAGGTGATGTTCAGAGCTTGAGTAATGGAAGTTAACGGCACCATGAACGTATTTTTTTGCTGATAAGCAGGGCCCTTCATCGTTCTGGACTCTCCATTTACGGTATAGACCGTGCTGTTGGTTTTGAATCGGAGCTCATTAGCACCACTGATGATGATGGTTTCCTTGGTCGTGTTATCGTATTTGACCCCGTATCCCACACGGTCCACGAGTGCGCGGATCGCAACATAGGATACACCGTTTTTGACAGTCATCGGCTGGCCAGCAAGATACGTTTTGCCATCCTGTTCCATTTTGTTGCTATTCATGTACAACGTCAGATTCCCGCCTGATGCTACGGTAGAATCCCCCCCGATGGATGGCTGCTCTATTTGAGCAGGCGGAGTTTGCGTTTCAACACCCTCAGTGGTTCCTTCCTGGATCGTAGATCCCGTTTTAGTTTCGTTTGTAGTTGTTTCCTCCCCGCCAATGGCGGATTTGTCCACATCTGTTTTAGGTGTTGCCTCCGTGCCTGTTGAAGTTGTGGTTTCTTTTACTTTAGTGGACAGAGTACTGCTGGATCCGTTACTGCTACCCGTTTTCACTTCTTGCTCTGCAATTGGTTGCTCTTGCTTTAGGACCTCAACCGATTCTACTTTTGCCGTATTTACTGACGCTGTGTCATCTTGCGGTGTTGATTGCGCATTCACAGAACCGACTGAAAATGCTTGAAAAACGGCTAAAGCGGTAAAAATGGACAATTTCTTCTTCAGATTCATGCTTTGTCTTTGGCTCCTTCTGCTCCCAAGTAATGTTTACCCACATAAAAAGTCATAGTATTAGACGCTAGTTTCAGGAAAAAGTTTCTATTGAATTTGTAAATTGTGGATTTAGAGCATCTATTTTTCAATGGAGATGCTTATCACATAATAATCAATGATAAAAAAACAAAACCCACCGTTTAAAGCTAAATGCCCACGGTGGGTTTTGTATTAACACCTTTCGTCTGGTACTCGATCCGTTGATATTCTTCCAATGTTCAATCATCCCTTTTTTACCGGAAAGCCAATCTCCTAAGCCGTTTGCAAAGCCCTGCTCACAAGATGTCCCAAAGACACACGGCTGCTTATCGAACCATCCAGCTACTGCTTAACCGACTTCAAGTGTCGTAATTGACCAGATAGTGATGAAGCTCTGTGTTATAGCAGCCGATACTGTGCTCAATGAGTCTGCCTTCCCCGTCGAAAGAGTTACGCAGGCGTTTGAGCACATGTGTCCCTGGTGGGATCTCCAGCAACTGACACACCTCAGGAGTTGCCTTCTCTACAAAGAAACGATCTCTGAAGTTTTCCAGCGCAATGTCGTTCTCCTCCAGTGAGTCATACAGCGACTGGATGTTTGTGACCATTTCTGCCGTACCTCCACCGGGTAATGCAGCTGCGGCCAAGAAATGTATCAGATGAATATAAGGCTGGCCATTCAAAATATAGAGCCGTTCAATTCGCTGACAATACGGGCCGTAGCGGTCATATTCCTCCGTACCGGCATCATTCGAAATTAACCGGGAATTCAGCTGTTTCTTTTCCAGCTTGTGTCCCTCTTCTACGAGCAGCTCTGTAAACCTTTTGCCCTTAGAGAGCTTCTGATGGGAGGTATTGCGCATGACAATCGTTCCAATACCGCTTTTCTTCTGCACATAACCTTCCTGGGAAAGCTCCTGAACCGCGCCGCGGACCGTCATTTTACTGACACCAAATTCCTTCTCCAGCTGCGGTTCGGAGGGGATGATGCTCCCTAAAGGATATACGCCATGCAAAATCCGGTCTTTGAGAATTTTCTGGATTTGCTGATATAAAGGACCTTGCTTGCGTTTCAAAGACACTCGTTGTTCACTACCTTTCAACATCTAAGGTATGGTCCGACAGCGCTCGGAGCACCTCGATCTCGGTAAAAAGCGCTGTATCACCTTGAGTGGTATGAGCCAGCATCGCTGCTGCCGCTGCCATATTAACCGTCTGCTGCTGCGGATATTGCTGCAATTCCCCATGAATGATGGCGCTGGCAAAGGCATCACCGGCACCGATCCGGTCATACACCGGGAAAGTCAGCTTGCGAGAAAACAGAAACGTACCCTGATGATAGATATATCCTGTCAGGGAATGCGTATGGTCAGCGTTAATCTCACGGTGGGTTCCCGCTGCCGTTCCGATTCCGAAGCGCTCAACCACTTCGGGAATCGCCTGCTTCAACTGTGTCATTCTATCATATTCTCCAGTTCCAAAGCCAAGGATAAACTGTCCGTCCTTCTCATTCATCAGCACCAGGTCCGTCAGCTCCAGCAGTTCCTCATAATGCGGGCGGGCCTTGGCATAGCTATCCGCTCCCCATAACGCAGGACGGTAATTGCAGTCAAAAACAACTTTGCCCCCGGTACTCTTCACTTCTGCAGCAAGCCGTTTCATTTGTTTACGCACACCATCATTCATAGCCAGCGTAATCCCGCATAAATGAAGAACGTCGATTCGGGAGGCAAGAGCAACCATATCGTAATTGCCTGCCTCCGCGGTATTGAAGCTGCTGCTCAGTCTATCTGTGTAAGTGACTCTGCCGGGTCGTGCTCCAAAGCCATTCTCCAGAAAGTACATGCCCAGCTGCTTGCCTCCCCGGCTAATTAGTGAGGTATCCACCCCAAGTTTACGCAAGTAAGCAATTGCCGCTTCGCCTACCGGTGTTTCCGGCAAGGTGGTAATAAGCGCACCGTTATGGCCGTACCCAGCCAGGGCTGCCGTTACATTAACCCCGCTGCCAGAAAAAGAATATTCCAGCCTGTTGCTCTGGACCAGCGTTTCATGGCCCGGGACCTGCAGCCGCATCATTACTTCACCGAAAGCCGCAATCCTATGCATACCGGTCCACCAGAGTTTTCATCGTTTCAAGCAGCCTGACCACATCCTGGACGTTCGTGCTTCCCGTCTGCTGATCAATAATAGATGAATACACATGCGGGATAACCTGGGGCACCCCGGCCTGAAGTGCAATCTCCAAAATGGGTCCGAAGTTATCCAAGTCGATTCCGCCCGTAGGCTCCAGAGCAAACCCGGTTTCCCCGCAGGCCTTGGCAACCGCGCGGTACTCCTGCTCCAATTTCAAGCCCTGCATGGGATAATATTTCAGCGCATTGCCGCCCATGTCACGAACCAGCGCAATGGCGGCTTGAACCGGAACAATAGCATACGGAGTGGTGCCTGCACTGACAGGGCCGGTCGATATATTCACATAGCCGGGTTGCCCGCATGGAGAAACCAAGCTGTTAATCCAGCTGTCTTTAGCTCCCAGATTGGCGCGGGTCGCCCCCACTGCTGGAAATACCTGATTAATATGGCTCCCCGGGTAACTTGCGGCAATCTCCGCCACAACTGCCGCCTGTCGGTTATCTCCGGCACCTAGTCCGATGGATACAGCGTCCTCGATCGTCTGACCGTATAGAGTCATCGCGGCTGCCGCTTCCTCCGCCGTAGCATAATTTTTGGAAAGCACACCTACCAAAACATATCCTTCCGCAGCCTCGTACACTTCCTTCGCGTTCTCGATACTGCCCGCCAGTACATTAAGTGCGGCTCTGTTCTTATATAGACGCTGCAGAATATTACTCATTCTTGTTTCCCCCTACGATTTCATGTATTCTGCTGACGATGACCTGAAGATCATCACCTTGAAGCGACCTTGGATCAATATCGAAATACCCCTGCTTAACCCCATAATCCCTGGTATATACGGCAATTACGCCTTCACGCAGCCGATCATTGACATGCCTCGCATCCACTCCTGCAACAGAGGAATCAATCTGGATGCGCCCACGGAAAATTGCTCTGCCCGCTTCATCCTGCACGATGCGGATTGAAACTCCCGGAAGCCCCTCAAGCGGCTGAAGAGCCTCCAGCGCCTGCCTCTCCCGTTCGCTGTTGTCGGCTTTGTCCTGGTATTCATCCAAAGCCTGAAGCAGCCCAAAGGTAGTCTCTTTGCCTACCTTCATGCTGCGGCCGATCCCGTGCAAATGTACCTTTAACCACTCGACATATTTCATTTTGCCGGCGACAATGCCTGAGGTAGGGCCTTCAATAGCTTTTGATCCGCTGTAAATCGCCAGATCCGAATACTGGACATATTTGCGCAGATCCTCTTCCGCAGCCGCATCGACGATCAGTGGCACCCCTCTGCGCGCTGCAACCTCCCACGCTTCCTCTACAGAAATCATGTTCTTCTGGACGGCGTGGTGGGATTTGACATAAAGAATGGCTGCGGTGCGTTCACCAATCGCCTGTTCAATATGCTCCTTGCGGCCTTCATTGGCATATCCAACCTCCACCACTCTGCCTCCGCCAAGGAATACCATGGTTTCGACCGGAGCTCCATACTGCACGTTATGGCCCTTCAGCATAATAATCTCATTTTTCAATACCGGCTCCTGATGCAGGCGAAGGCTGATTCGCGGATCTCCGGAAGTCACAAAGGCTGCCACCGACAGCGCAATGCCGCTGGATGCTGAGTTCACGACAACCGCCCCTTCCGAGCCAAGCAGTCGTGCAATATATTCTCCGGATTTGTCCACAAGATCCGCAATTTCCACGTACTGCTGTCCGCCCTGCTTCATCGCCTCCATGACCGAATCTGTTGGTGCGGAAACGCCAAGGATGCTCATTCTTCCACTGGCATTAATAACCCGTTTCAATCCATACCTAGCCTGTAATGAATGCCCCATTCGTAAAGACTCCTTTAGCCTCAATATAGTACTGCGCGACCCGAACATCGCCTTCCGAGTCCTTAAGCTGCTTCTCCCCTGCTTCCAGTGCAAACAAAGTCAGGTTGGCTTGCTGTCCCACCCTTATCTGTCCGAGCTCCGGCTTGCCGAGCCACTCCGCTGCGCTGCTTGTTACAGCTTGGATGACCTCTTCCAGGCTATAGCCGAGAATCAAAAATTTTGTCAGCACATTTGACATATTGTACACCGGTCCGTTCAGACGGTTGCCCCGGTAGATATCCGTGCTGATGGTATTCAGCGCAATGCCTGCCGCCTTGGCCTGTTCTGCAATCTGGAAGGAGAAACTCGCCGTTCCATGCCCCACATCCAGATGAACTCCTCGGGCAGCTGCATCCAGCAACCCTTGCAGGGGTCTTCCGTCCGCGTGGAACAGATTGTTGGACTTGCCGTTAAGGTAATGGGTGATTACATCACCCGGTTGCAGCAGCTCCAGCACCTCGGATATCGCGGGCGGAGCGGAGCCAATATGCACCATGAGCGGAAGCTTCGTTTCTTCCGACAGTGTGCGTGCCAGCTTGAGCGGCTGTATACCGCTGTCTTTGACAACACTCTGGCTGATGCGGGCTTTCAGACCGACGATGAATTCAGGATAGGTCGCTGCCGCCTCCAGAACTTTGTCCCGGTCAATCCATTCCAGCTGAGACAATTCATCTGTCCGTTCAAGCCCGATTCTTGAAATATTTAGTAAAGCAAATACTCGGGTATCAGCCTTCAGACTGGCTGTATACAAAGCTCCTATTCGATCTGCACCACAGCTTCCGGCATCCACCAGCGTCGTTACTCCCTGCTTCACTCCAATTTCGTCGATATCATCGCCATAGGGATCAAGCTCCGGCACGGCGTGCACATGCAAATCAATCCATCCGCTGGACACATATAACCCCGTACAGTCTAGCCCGCTCTCTCCTTTCGCCTGGGCTGCCGGTGTAATGGCGGTGATAATCCCATCCTGAATGGCTATATCCATTATTCGCCCATCCACAAGCTGCAAATTGCGCAGCACATTCTCTGTGCCCACTCATCCCATCTCCTTCTTCAACCCCGGTATACAGAAAAAATTCAAAAAAAATGATTAGTGCCTTGGAAGCAAACATCCCTAAATTGAATAATAAACTTGGTGAGCTGCTCCACTTTAAAGATTATAATGTTATAATGTTTATATTAGCACGGTGTAATCTAGAAGAGAACAGTGATTTATAATCCCAAGATATATCATCCGAATATTCAACTCTGGAGGGACTGTTTTATGGCAAATCCGGCACTCAAGCCATCCTTGCTCAAAAGGTTCCGGCTTAGCTGGAATCATTTCAAATCAAGGCTTCTGCTGAAATATGCATTTTCCTACATCTTAATATTTCTTATCCCTCTAACTGGTGTAACCATTTTCGTTTATGAGAACGCTGTCAAGGGCCTGCGTGTCGAAATTGAACAATCCAATGTCAATCAGCTCAATCAAGTGAAGAGCACCATCGATACCCGTATGAAAGAGCTTCAGGAAATAGCGGGGAGAATCGCCTATGACAGGCATCTGACCCCCTATATGGTTCGGCATCCCTACTACAGTCTGGAGGCGATTCAGACGTTGGCGAATTACAAAGCCAGCAGCAACATAGCAGAGGATCTTCTTCTCTATTTTCATGGCGATTCCAACATCTATTCACACCGCGGTCTGGCTAATCTTCATGTCACCTTTGATTCCTATTATCAGTTCGAACGCTGGACCTCGGAAGAATTGCGACGAGATTTGAATGAAACCCGGCAGCCCTTGGTACGTCCCGCTGAGAATGTAACGGTCAATTCCCGCAAGGATCCGATGCTCGTCATGCTCGTACCCATTAAACCGAATGACCCGTTTCCATACGGGACCGTTCTCTATTTAATGAAAGAATCCAATCTTACCGGGGTCATGGATTCGATTTTGAGTGATTTCTCAGGCAGCAGCTATATTTTTGGTCCCTCCGGAGAGGTGCTAACGGCGAACAACCATGGCGTCAGCCTTCCCCAGGACGAGCTTAAAACTTTATCCACACTTAAACCTGGTATTCATAATCTGGAGCTGAACCGGGAACCATACTCCGTCGTTTCCGTACAATCTGAAGAAAATGGCTGGACCTATGTGACAACGATGCCAAGCTTCCAGTTCTTCAGTCGTGTCGCCCATGTCCAGACCCTGATTCTGATTGTCTTCTGTATAACAGTCATTACCGGCATAGCCGCCGCAATGCTGCTGGCCAAACGGCAGTACCATCCAATTAGGGATCTAATGGAATTCGCGAAGCTGAGAGGAAGTGGCCCTGATGCTCCCAAGCTCCGCAATGAATGGGAATGGATTCGGCAGACTCTCCACGATTACAGTGCCAGAATTGATCTTCAGGAACCCTTCGTCCGCAATCAGTGCATGCTGCTGCTGCTCAAGCACGGCAAGCCGGATGATCCTGAAATAGAGCAGATGATCCTCAGCGCAGGCTTCAAGCATCCTCAGGGAAAAGGCCTCTATTTCTCGGCAATCCTATCCTGGGATGAAACTCTGCCAGGCGCCAAGTCCTGGCAGGAACGCCATCTGTTGCAGGAAATTCTGAGTAATGTATGTCTGTCCGATCCCGATGCACAGATCTTCGGTGTGGAATTCTCGGTCAAGGACCAGTTTGCCCTGATTATTTCGCTTGCCGACGATATGGATATACCGGTTCACAGCCGGATGGAGCAGGTTATTGAAGCTATTCTAGCAGTAATCCGCAAACACTCGCAGCTGTCTCTGAGTATCGGTGTTGGTATGGCCTACCGGGATCTGGCTCTCCTTAACCAATCCTTCATTGAAGCTGCTGCAGCTTTGGAGCACCGGATGATCCGGCGCAGCGGGCAGGTATCTTACTTCGAGCAGCTCGCTGAGCTGGTCCCTTCCGCTGCGCAGAGCTTCTGGATTCCGCGTAAATCCATGCTGAAGCTGGAGCAGAGTCTGAAGCAGGGCAATGAATCGGTAGCCGCCCAGATGATTGTTGATACCATTGATAAAATCAAAGACGAGCCGCTGCAGGTTCATTTGCTGCGCTGCATTTGCTTCGATTTGCTGAACGCTTTTCTGCGCACAGCCTCCGAGTTTGGCATGAACGAAGTGTTCGCCAACATGCCGGAATTGACTTCCTTTGAAACCCTCGAAGAGCTTGAGAACCGTCTGCTCTCTTTGGCTTCTGCTATTTGTGCTCAGGTCGAACAAAATACGGAGACAAGCGAGCCTTCATTAATGGATGACATTCTGGCTTACGTGGACAGGCAGTTCGCAGACTACACCCTCAGCCTGGAGCATGTGGCGCTTAAGTTTGCCATTTCGACCTCTTATTTAAGCCGTAGCTTCAAAGATAAAACCGGCAGCAATTTCTCACAATATATCTGGCAGCGGCGTGTGGATGAGGTCATACGGCTGCTACAGAGCACTAGTGCACCGCTCAAAGAAATTATTGAGCAGGTCGGTTATTTGGATGCGCCGAATTTCATTCGCAAGTTCAAAAAAGAAACCGGTCTGACGCCGGGGCAGTACCGCAAGGAACATGCCCTGAAGGTGGCTACCGCGAAAAGACCGGTTTAACTTGGCGGATCTTCCGCCCTTTCTGGAAAGCTTACATTACAGCGCCAAGCATATAAATTCTTATGCTTGAAGCTAAGCTTCATTTTGTGGTTATTTTGCTACTACGCTTCCTGGAGGATATGCTCTACCAGCTCATCCAAAGGAACCGTTGCGAGAGCAATCGCTGTATCTGTTACCCCGTAATAGATATAGAGCAGTCCGTCTTTGACCACATTCCCGGTCGGGAAGATGACATTCGGGATCTGGAACCCAAACTTCTCATAATACGTCTCTGGCTCCATAATAAAATTAGCTGTCCGGGCAATGATTTTCTCCGGCTGCTCCAAATCCAGCAGCATCGCCCCCACGCGGTAGACAATGTCCTCATCGACGCCGTGATAGAGCACCAGCCAGCCCTTGTCCGTGCGTACTGGTGGCGTAGAGCCTCCGATCTTCCGCGATTCCCAGGACAGGCTTCCGGCGGTGGCGAGCAGCTTCGGCTCTTCCCAGTTCACAAGATCCTCGGAGTAGGTTATCCACATAGCCGCATTATCCGTTCCGTAGGCTTCTCCCACATATTCCTCGGGGCGGCGCAGCAGCACGAATTTGCCGCCTATCTTCTCGGGAAACAGAATGTTGTCCCGGTCATTGATATCAAGTGGTGTCGTGTCTGCCACAAACTCCCAATCCAACAGATTATCCGACTTCAGAATAGAGGACCGGGTCAGCCAATGCCCCTCCTCTTCCCCCCACCCATCCGGATATTCGGGAATAGAGCGCAAGGGTACGCCTGCTCCTGTAGGATAATAGCTCATTGCACAGGGGCGCAGGGCATAGTTCAAATAGAATGTGCCTTCGATTTTGACAATCCGCGGGTCCTGTACACTGCCATATGGGAATCCCAGCATATCGGGCGTCACAATTGGTTCATCCCTCACATGGGTAAAGTTTACGCCGTCTTCGCTCTCAAGCAGCCCCAGGTAATTCTTACAAGGCGTCAGGGAACCTGCGGTGCGCTCAATCATATAAAATTTGCCGTTATTAATAATGACTGCAGGATTGAAAACCGTAACCTTTCGCCATTCATAGCCGCCCGGTACAACAATAGGATTATCCGGATGTCTTGTGATTTGCATATCTATCCCTCCTGCATTAGTTGGATTTCCATCGGTCATAGGCAGCCTGGTTGATTTCAGCTACACGCTCTCCGCCCATTTTCTTGACGGTCGCCACATAATTGTCCCAACCACTAAGCGGCTCGGCACCGGTGATGAACTTCGCTTCCATCTGATTCACATATGTTCTCAAATCAGAATTAAGACTGCTGATTTCGGTCTGCTCTTCCACGGTGAAGAACAAGGTCGGGAACGGAATTCGTGCGCCTTTATCGAGAAGCTTTTCCTGGGTTTCCTGCTCTACCCAGAGGTCAAAATCTGTCTTCAGCCCCTTACTAATATCATCCATGGACAGGGTTGGAGCGGGAATGCCGTAGTTGGGCGTCAGAGTTGCCCGGTAATCTTCCATTTCCTTGCCGTCTGGTACCGGTAAGTACTTCTTGACCCGGTTCTCTTTGTCAGTGTATTCCCAGAGAATACCCTCCGGCCCTTTATTGAAAAACATGGCACCTTCATAGGAGTAGAGATAATCTACCCAGCGCATAGAGGCCTCCGGGGCGGAATTGCTCTGCGTAATGGCAAAGGCGCCAGATGTAATTCCTCTGTTCTTCGCAATCGCCGGAGCAGCAACCGATTCGCTGCGGACAGGCGCAAACATCGGATCTGCCGTCGATGGCTCTCCGCCCTTGGACATGTAGGCATGCCAGTCGGAGAAAAGAGCGACCTGGTTGTTCTGAGCTTTGGCCTTCTTTTGCTCCGCCGTCTGCGAGAAGCTCTCATGATCCAGCAGGTCTTCGGACCACAGGCGGTTCATATAAGTCAAATATTCCTTATAGCCTTGTTCAAGCGGTGTATAATGCACCTTGTCTGCATCATCCACGTAAATTTCTTCTTCATAGATACCGAAGGCGCCAAGCAGCCAGGTACGGATATCGCGGAGGTTTGCAGCGGGTGTGGTCACTGAGGAAATCGGAATTTCATCGGCTTTGCCATTGCCGTTTGGATCTTCCTCTTTCACACGCTTCAGATAGGTATACAGCTCTTCTGTCGTTTCGGGAAGCTTGTCAATATTCAGCGCCTTGAGGAAGTCCCCGTTATACCACATCGGATTGCGGTACCAGTGCTGGCTAAGTTCGATTACCGGCAAGGAATAGATATGCCCGTCCGGTGCTGTAATTGATTTACGGACATCGGGATTCTCCTCCAGCAGTTTCTTAAAATTCGGAGCGTATTCTTCAATTAGATCCTCCAGGGGAATGAGGATACCCTGCTCTCCGTAATTCATCTGCTCTGCAGTCGTCAGACCAGCAGCATAGAGTATATCTGGGTAATCCCCGCTGGCCAGCACCAGATTCTTTTTGGTCTCGAAGCTGTCCTTCGGTGCATTCTTATATTCCAGGTTAATGCCGGTCTTCTCCTGCATCTGCTGGAGCACCGCCATGTTCTCCCAGTTCTGAATTCCTACATCAGGCGCCATAAGCGTCAGAGTAATGGGTTCATTGACAATCGGGAAACCTTCATTATTCACAGTGACTTCTCCAGTGCTGTTGTTCGCTGCACCTTCATTTGAATTACTGCAGCCTGCCAGCAGTGTAAGAACTAGAGCCGAAGACAGCAGAAGCTTCCATGATTTGCGTGTGTTCTGCATGAATAATTCCTCCCTTGTTATATAAACTTTCTAATCGTTTAGCCTTTAACAGAGCCAATCATAACCCCCTGTACAAAGTATCGCTGCAGGAACGGATAGACCGCAACGATGGGCAGTGTGGAGACAACTATCACTCCGTATTTAATCAGCGATGCCGTTTCTGCCTTATTATTCATAGCGGTCGCAACCTCGCCATTGATCGAAGCGCCTGTGGTTTCGGCCGACATTTCCTGAAGGACAAGGATCTGGCGCAGAACCATCTGCAGCGGATATTTGGCTTCATCATTCAAATAGATCAGGGACGGGAAGTAGCTGTTCCAATGGCTTACTCCATAGAACAGAGCCATAACGGCTACAATCGGTGCCGACAGCGGCAGAATAATGCGGATAAACAGCTTTAGATTCGTGCAACCATCAATATGCGCTGCTTCCTGCAATTCTTTTGGGATGGTCGTCTGAAAAAAGGTGCGGGCTACGACGATATTCCAAACCGAAGCGGCCACTGGCAGGATCAATGCCCACATACTGTTAATGAGGCCAAGGTTCTTGACCAGCAGATACGTCGGCACGAGTCCGCCGCTGAAGAACATCGTGAATAGAATGAGGCCCATGAACAACTGGCGCCCGACAAAATCAGATCTGCTTAGGGCATACGAGGCCGGCAAAGTAACGGCGAGATTCACCAGAGTCCCCGCCACAGTGTAAATAATCGTGTTCCAGTAGCCATTCCATATCTTCGGGTTCTCAAAAACAAGCTTGTAGCCGTCCAATGTCACATTCTTCGGAAATAGCCACATAGCTCCCGAATTGACGTCCTGGGGTGAACTGATTGAAGCGCTGAGAATATAGATGAGTGGATAGAGAACTACCACCAGTGCAAGACCCAAATAAATATAGGTGCTGATCAGAAACAGCTTGTCCCCCCTGGATTCTTTCATCGCAGTAACCAAAGTCTTCAACTCCTTTCTACCAGAGGCTATTCTCACTGGTGCGTTTCGCGATCTGGTTGACAGTAACAAGCAAAATCACGTTGACTACCGAGTTGAACAATCCCACAGCCGTTGAGAAACTATACTGGGCGTTCACGAGGCCCGCGCGATATACATAGGTGGAAATTACATCGGAAGCCTCCATATTGAGCGAATTCTGCAGCAGCAGAATCTTCTCGAAGCCAAGGCCCAGTATATTACCCATATTCAAGATTAGCATGATAGTTATGGTGGGCACGATCGTTGGCAGATTGATATGCAGCATCCGTTTAAACCGGCTTGCTCCATCCATAATGGCTGCTTCATGCAGCTGGGGATCTACACCTGACAGAGCCGCGAGATAAATAATGGTTCCCCACCCCGTGCTCTGCCAGACGCCAGATAAGACATAAACCGTTTTGAACCAAGCTGGATCAGTCAGAAACTGCGCTGGTTGAAAGCCCAGGAATTCGATGAACCTGACAATCATTCCGCTGGACGGCGACAAAAAGGTAATGATCATCCCTGCCATAACAACGACAGAAATGAAATGCGGCGCATAGGTTACCGTCTGGACTGATTTCTTGAACGGACCGTTGCGAACTTCATTGAAGGCCAGCGCCAGAATGATCGGAAGCGGAAACCCGATAGCGAGTTCATAGAAGCTGATGCTGAACGTGTTCCAGAGCAGATCCCAGAAAAAATAGGAATTGAAGAACCGTTCAAAATGGTCAAAGCCAACCCATTCGCTGCCCGTAATTCCTTTCGAAGGTACGAAATTCTTAAAAGCAATCTGAATACCGTACATCGGACCGTAATGAAAAACGAGGAAATACAATAACGCGGGAAGCATGAACAGATAGAGCTCCCAATTTTTCCAGATTCTTTTGCCAAGGGATTTGTTCTTCAATGAAGGATTTAAGGATACTGTTGCATGACTCCCCTTCATTCTCCCACTCCTCTCTATGGTAGTTTTCGTTACATAAAATAATGTATCGGCTTCGCATTTTTGCTCATCCCCTTACTGCGAACGCTTACAATTCGAAGTGTAGTGAAACAAAGTTGACACCGTAAATATGTAGGTTCTGCATTGTCATGTTAAGAGCGTGTAAAACCGCGTTACTGTAGTACTTTTCAGCTTGTCTTGATGTGAATATCTTCAGATGGAACATGGCTGCAAATATGTCAATTATGAACCTACTATCACACTTCATAAGTCACATATTGTGATCATCGGGAAGGTATGCAAACATTTGCTACGAATGCCAACCAAATGAAAATATTGTTCTGCGGAAGTACAACCTTAATCTTAACTTTACAGGAGGAGTTAGACTATGAACATGCCAGCTTCCATTACTACTTATCTTACAGAAGCCGATGAACGGCTTGCGCATCACCCGAAATTGCAGCAACTGTTCCGCAACTGCTTCCCGAATACGCTGGAGACAACAACCAAGCTGCTTGAAGACGGCACCACCTTCGTATTTACCGGGGATATCCCGGCCATGTGGCTGCGGGATTCTACGGAGCAAGTGCGCCATTATATCCCTTTTGCCAAAAATGACCCTGCGCTGCAACGGATTCTCCGCGGCTTGATTGCCCGTCAGATGTTCTATGTCAATATTGATCCATACACCAATGCCTTCAACGAAACGGCAAATGACAAACATTATCGGGCTACGGATGACTGTAATCTAAACCCGTGGATGTGGGAGCGCAAATACGAGCTGGACTCCCTCTGCTTCGTAGTACAGCTGGCTTATATGTACTGGAAGGAAGCGGAGCAGACTGATATCTTTGATACGGCCTGCTACCAGGCACTGACCTCTATCGTGAACGTTATCGAAACGGAACAGTACCACGGGGAGAAATCACCGTACCATTTCATCCGGGAGACGCTTCAGGATACGGAGACTTTGCACAATAACGGACGTGGCATGCCTGTCAATTACACCGGCATGAGCTGGTCGGGCTTCCGTCCGAGCGATGACAGCTGTGAGTTCGGCTACAATATTCCCTCCAACATGTTCGCTGTAGTGATTCTGGACTATATTCGCGAGATGGCAAGCGTAATCTATAAGGACGAAAGACTGGCGGCCCGGGCAGCGAAGCTGCGCAAGGAGATCGACTTTGGCATTCGTACCTACGGAATTGTGAATCATCCAAAATACGGCCGAATTTACGCCTACGAAACGGATGGATACGGTAATTATTCTCTGATGGACGATGCCGGCACACCAGGACTGATATCTATTCCTTATATTGGTTATGTGGGTGTGGAGGATGAAATTTATCAGAACACTCGCCGCTTTGCCCTCAGCTTCGATAACCCGTTCTATTTCGAGGGTAAACATGCCAGAGGCATCGGCAGTCCGCATACCCCTGGAGGTTATGTGTGGCATATGGCATTGTCCATGCAGGCGCTGACAGCAGATAACGATGAGGAGGTCAAAGAATTAATTGATATGCTTGTTCGGACCGATGCGGATACCGGATATATGCACGAAGGCTTTCACCCGGATGATCCCTTCGACTTTTCACGTGAATGGTTCGCCTGGTCCAACAGTCTGTTTGCTACACTGATCGGCAAAGTGATGGACAAAGGAATTGTATAAGCCCTTTTAAGCCTTACATTTTTTTAATGAAATATAGAGGAAAACCGTATCGTATTCCACCTATAAACAAACCGGCTGTGCCATCCAGTATAGAAGGAAGGCACAACCGGTTATTAGGGATTAGTGAAATTAGGGAAACTTTCGGATATCAACTTCCTCTATGGATGGTCAACACGCCAAGCGTCGAGCTGCCGTTGTATTTCCGCCCGCACCTCGTCCAGACCGACCTGCTTCAGCTCTTCGTAGAATTTGGGTAGTACCCTATCCACATCTACACTGCCTGTCATCAGGCTCGGATAGTACTTTTCCCAAACCATTTTTATGAGGTTGACCTGAATGGACATACGGGTTAAATTCGGCGTGAATCCGAGCAAGTTCGATTTGACGTATTCTGCGTTTGCTGCTCGGTACTGATCCCACTTATCCAACGGATCGGGATATGTTCCGCCGATCGTTTTGAGAATGAACCAGTTCCCTTGCGTATACTGCACACCTTCATAGCCGACTACTGACACCGGATCGTTGTAGCTGTCTCCAGAAGATTTCAGCAGCACCTGTCCGTTCTTGTCCAATGTATAATGCACACCTTCTATGCCGTAGTTAAACAGATTGCGGATCTCCGGGTCCGTGTTAAGCACATTCAAAAACTTTACGCTTTCAACGGGGTGTGCTGACTTTGCATTTATTTCCACAATCCCGCCGCGAACGGATTCCGTCGTGATCAGTGGCGGCGTCACGGGATAAGCAACAACCTTGTAGCCGCGATCTTTCAACGTAAGACAATAGTCAAAAAACAATAGGTTTCCGTATTTTTATTTCGATTTTCCATTGTGATTATCTAATGGATGTTTATTTATTTTAGTGTTAATAGTACAATTATCCGGATATACAGTAATAGAGGATTTCTATTATTATAAATTGGGGATTTACTTATGGAGGATGCTACTTAATGAACGACAAAACGGAAGACCGCAGTGATCAATCAGAGTCTTACGACTGCACGGTTCGATCCGTACGAGCTGACGCAAAGCGCAACATTCATGCTTTGCTCCGGGCTGCGATGACTGTATTCGCAACTTCAGGAGTAGACGCTCCAATTCGGGAGATTGCGGAGAAGGCTGGCGTCGGCGTCGGCACGGTATATCGCCATTTTCCACAGCGTTCGGATCTCATAGAGGCTGTCTTCCGACAGGAGATTGATGCTTGCGCAGATGCTGCTGAAGATTTAGCTGCTAAATATGAACCAGTTGAAGCATTAGAGCAATGGATGCTGCGCTATTTGGACTTCATAGCGACCAAACGCGGACTCGCGTCGGCCCTACATTCAAAGGATCCGGCATACGAGACTTTGCCAGTCTGTTTTGTAGAGGAACTAAGTCCAGCTCTTAAAATCTTGCTTGAAACGGCGACTACTGCTGGTAAAATACGTGCCGATGTCGAACCAGACGAATTGCTGTGGGCCGTCGCGAGCCTCTGTACGGCAGTAGACAACGGAGATACGGTACATGTGCAACATATCATTTCTCTGCTCGTAGATGGGTTGCGCTATCGTGCGAACCGCTAACATCTCCAAGCGCTCAAAGTTCATCTACGCAGCAAGACCATCAGAATATCGAAATGCGCTCCCTCACCGGCTGATGCCGAGAAGGGAGCGCATTTTGCATTTCTTAGAGCTTCACTTGGATTCAAGTCGACCAATTAGACTGGCACTTTCCAAAGTCTTGTGTATTGCTGACCAGCTGTCATGATCAATATCGAGTGCATGGCGAAGGTAAGCCCACGTGACTCGCTGAATCAAGGCGACTTGTTCTGGATTTTCATCTGTTGTTTCCCTGACTTCATAACCTGGGATTCCACCAAGTGAGTGTTCTGCACCGAAGAGGGTGAGCAGACTCTCGGCTCCCGGGCTTAAGAAGTAAGGATCGGCCATCCATTCTGGGCCGCGGACAGTCAACTGATACTTTTGCGGGACGTAGTCCTGGTCCCCAACGATTACAAGGCTGGGTGTAGTCATGTGTGCGAAGCTCACGTTCAGATGCGGCATATTCTCGGCTGCAAACGGTGTCAGGCTGTCTCCACCTTGCCCAGCGGTGGCAAACAGCACGCCTGCTTTGATGCGCGAGTCGGATAGGTCCTCTTCCTGCTTAGTCTCCGGGTTGAAAACTCGCAAACCCAGAAGATTGCCCGCCGTTTGGCCGCCGAAGGAGTGTCCGGCTGCGGCGATGCGGCTTCGGTCGAGGCGCCCGCTCAGGCCAGGAACAGCAGCTTCTAGAAAATCAAGCTGATCGAGGATGAGCTTCATGTCTTCAACTCTGGAACGCCAGATCCGTGGTGTGCGGGGATCGTCCTTGGGGAGATTCACTGTTCTTGAGTCGAGATGGGTGGGTTGTATGACCACAAAACCGTGTGCTGCCCAGAAATCAACCAGCGGGCCGTAACCCTCCAATGACGAGCCAGAGCCATGTGAGAAAACAATGATAGGTAAGTTTCCACCAGTCGTCGGCGCGGATACTCTCACTCTCAGATCCTCCCCACGCCAAGGGGCTGATAGCACGATCTGTTTCACTGAAACGATTGGAGAAGATGTATTATTCTTAATTTCCATAATAAATGTTCCTGCCCTTCTTTAAGAGATATAAGATTTGTGGTTACCGCCGCCTCTCATAAAGATGAGTTAAACGGAACAGTGTTCCTATTATATACGGAACGCTGTTCCGTTTGCAATATATTTTAAATTATTGCACATTTTGATCCGCTAACACTTCAATCTTATTGGTAAATTTAGCGTCACTTTCATCTTGCCCCATTAAAATCAATCATGCTCTTGTCCCGACCTTGAAACATAAAGGGCCCCCAAAATTGGGGGCCCTTCCCTTACAATGATGCTAAATCTCAACCAAAACGTAGATGGATACTTGTTTATTTTGAAACCGACATTATGATATTCTGAGTGTCACTTAAAGAAACAAACCAGTTTTGTAGAACGATATTATGGTGTGAAATGATCTGTTCTGCACTTAATAAGGAAGACTCCGCGGTACTGTGGGCATCTTCTGCTAAAATAACGTCATATCCCAAGCTAAATGCTCTTCGACATGTCGCATCAACACATATCTCAGTCTGAATTCCCGCGACAATCAGTCGATTAACGCCTAAATGATTTAAATGTGATTCAAGGTTGGTACCTTGAAATGAATCCGGAAAGTCCTTTTCAATTTTTACATCTTCTGCTAACAAGGGTAAGTCGGGGTGAAGACTCCAGCCTGAAGACGTTTTTGAGGTAATTGTCCCTAATTTCCCATTATGTTGCGTAAGTATGACTGGAATCTTACTTATGTGGGCCCAAGTAATAAGCTGCTTGATATTGGTTAATAATTTTTCACTGTTATGAATAAAGAGAGGATTCATAAAAGATCCGGTTTGCACATCTATAATCAATAAAGCTGGCTTATGGATCATAATTATCTCTCCTCTCCTCTTCTTCTTCATTAATTTCTAGAGGTTAGAATTTCCTGTAACCATTATTATATTCATCATTTTTTCCAACTTATCAGATATTAGACAAAGTTCTTGCCCTTTGTTTGGGACGAGAGCTTTTTTCTGAACAAAAAGCAAATGTTGCTTGGGACGTTACGTCACAATCTATAATGAAAAAAATGTGATAAAAGGAGCTTTCATTATGACTGAAACCAAGGCAAAGGAACCGTACAAAATACTGTTGAGAGTATCACTAACGCTAACAACATTTCTTTTTATTGGATTAGTTCTTATTTGGATAGTTAAACGGGGAGAAATGTTACCATTTATAGCTTCCTTATTTATACCAAATGAGATTAGTATTTTATCCGCAATACTCATTGGTCTTATTTCCAGTTTGTTTATAACGACTATTGTTCTATATACATTCATTAAAACAAGAACAGAACTACCCCAAACCGAGGGATCAGATATGGTTAAAAAAATAATGATTAGACCAAGTGGTATAGCTGTATCTGCAATAGGCGGTGGTTTTTTTGAAGAATTCTTTTTTAGAGGCGTGCTCATTGGTTTATTTATTGGATACTCTTTAATAGTGGATTGGCTCGTTATTTTAATAAGCACTTTTCTATTTTGGGTAATACATGTTCCCCAATATAAAGGAGCCGTCGGCATCCTCACAGGTGTGTTTGTAAATGGTTTGATTTTTGCACTACTTTTTTATTTTACCGGGTCGTTAATTCCACCCATGCTTGCCCATGGGATTTATAATACTTCTATTGGAATTATTCTGGCGAAAAAATACAAGAACTGATTTTTTTTGAAAAGAGGAATGAGATGAAATTAACAGTGAGTAAATTTGCAAAGCTGGCTGACACTACTGTTCGTACATTACGACATTATCGACAACTTGGAATATTAGTCCCCTCACAAAAAAATGAAAATGACCATTATATCTATGTAAACGAGGATTTTAAAAGGCTTCACGAAATACAATTATTACAAAGTTTAGGACTTTCCTTGAACGAAATTAAAGTCTGTTTGGAAAATCCGAAATATTCTTTCAAAGAAATAATTAGAGTTCAAGAACAATCACTTCAACAAAGAAGAGAAGCAATTGATTATTCTTTAGCATTAATTGAACGAATACAATTGTTAACCGAGCAAGATCAACTCTTAGAATCAAACTCAGAAATACTCATGCTCCTTATGAATTCCATGCGTGTTGAGAAGGCTCAAAAAAAGCTGCTTCAAAAGTATGTCTCTATGGATATTATTGATCAGGTGTTTCCAGAGGATATCTCTAAGCAAACGTACTTGGATGGACAACTATATAATTTGTTATTGCTTGTCCATCGAGCTATCGTGAACGATCTTAAACCAGATCATCCCTGCATCCAGCAGCAGCTGCGAGACATAGTTGCAAATACTCCATTAAATAATCTGATTTTCTATAACGAGGTGCATAACGAAGAATTTTATAAAAACGTAAAACCCTATGAGTCGTTAGTGCCTAAGCATACCATGGATTTTTTAAAAGAAGCATTTGAGGTATTCAATACGAAGAAGAATTCTTCTCTAAAGGATTGAACCAATCCCCTTCTTCTTCCCGATCCAGCAGATTCAGCCGATTTCCCCACCAAACAAAGCGTGTTACCATGCAAGTTTAATGAACATATGGCTTCCTGTTTTTCTTGATCCAGTATGAGTCCTTGTGCTTGTTGAATTTTTATCCATAAATGAAAAATATATGATATATTTGACAAGCAACTAAAACAGATTCGGGAAAAGAGGATGTTATATGAAAAAAGTCTTTTTATCTTGTCTTGCCATACTCATGTTTTTGATTCCATTTTCCCCTGTGACTTCCGCTGCGAGTGGAGATCGGTTGATTTATGACACAATGTATAATGTCGCTGGTGGAGGGTTAGTGTCAAACAATAACAGATTTTCGTTTCAATTTGATAACTGGGGCGATGCGCAAATCTGGGACGTCAAGACACGCACGATGATATGGAACTCCAAGACTAAAGACACGAGAATACATAAACTCCAGATTAATTATTTCAGCGGTAAGTTGGTCATATCAGATCCGCAAAACACACCTTATTGGACATCGGATAACTTGGCGTGGGCTAAGGCATGGTATGGAGCAGACAATGTGCCAGCCAATCTTAGAGGTAATGTGTTGATCATGCAAACTGACGGCAATCTGGTACTGTACAACAATGAAAATCCGGCCTTGGACTGGTATCCTGTCTGGGCTTCCAATACAGGTGGACATTAGACACCATAAACAGGCCTTGCAAGTGGATTCAAGCTCTCATCCGTTATTATTATGTAATGTGATTTTCTTAAAAAGTTGTTGCACACCAAAAGATCTCTTCACTAGTGAAGAGATCTTTTGGTATTTCCCATATAAAAACCGACGGAATCGGCAATCGATATGGCAATTTTGAGTGGCATCACTCTTTTATTTTCGATAAAGTCGTAAACTCGTTCCGGTTGATTTATTTGTGCAATATGATGTTGCCCATGCCAGACATATCTTTGTATTGCAACATCTAAGCTCATGATTCCATGAGTAGGACTTAGAACTGTAAAAGACCATAGTTTGCTGTTGTTTATGCGGCGCCAGGGTCTTTTACATATTGTTATTCGTTAGGCATTTCGTTAAAGAAAGCTACATCATCAACTGCCAACCTCACCGTCGGATGACCGGGCTTCGCCGCCTTGCCAATGGCGATTAACATAATCGGAATGTAGCGTTCTGATATGCGGAAAGCTTCCTTGAGCTTTTGTTTGTCGTAGCCGCCCATCGATACCGTGTCGTAGCCTTTAGCACGAGCGACAAGCATGAGCTGCATCGATACTAGCCCCCCGTCGGTATACACTTTTTCGTGGATAGCCTCGGGTGGCATGCTCGAATACATCCCAGTATAGCGTTCCACGAACGATTTAGCTGTTTCTGCAGGCATGTAACCCGCTTCGACAGCCATTCCATAGATTTTCTCGGCCAATGTATAACACTCCAAATCTCCGAGTACCGCAATGACTGCCGAAGCCTCGACGACTTGCTGTTGATTGAATGCGATTGGAAGCAGCTTCTGCTTCAGCTCCGGCGAATCGATAACGAGAAAACGCCATGGCTGCAGATTAGCGGCTGAAGGAGCCAACGTGGCTTGTCGCAATATGTCGGTCAATTCCTCCCGCGAAATCTTGGCTTCGGCATTATAACTACGAACCGAACGGCGTTCTCCAATAACATCAAAAAAAAGTTGGTGCCCCATTGTTACAAATGGTTGTGAAACCGGCATGTTTCTTTCCTCCCTTTTGAAAAGCAGCATTCTTTATTTTCTTTCAATACAACATAAGTAGTTTGAACAACACTTGTTGTATTTATATGGTATAATACCAACCGAATGGTACGCAATCATCAATAAACATAAACCGTTGGATAGACAACACTACTTCTATAATGTCGTTTTATTAGGGGAGATCTTAACGATGACAATTAAAAAAAATGATGCTGATCCTCGTGTGAAACGTACACGGCGACTCCTTCAGGACGCTTTTGCTTCATTAACTCAAGAAAAAGATTTTGAATCGATAACCGTTAGGGATATTGCAGAGCGTGCAACGGTTAACAGAGCGACTTTTTATGCGCACTTTGTCGATAAATTTGAGATTCTGGAAGCAAAATTAATGGAATCATTCATGACAATCATAAATCGCAGAATAAACGGTCACGAAGTATTAAATGAAGAAACCATTCAGAGTGTTTTTCTGGGTGTGTGCGATTTTCACGAGGGTTTAAGCACGATGTGCAAAAGAAGGTATACATCGCTTGGATCTGTATTCGAAATTCAAATAAAGGAAAAAATCCAATCGATTCTCCTATCCTTTATAGATAAAGACAAGATGCTATCAAGTCCAAACGCATACTTATTAATAAATACATCTTCTATCATGTTAAGTTGGGGGATGTATGGGGCCGCTTACGTTTGGAACAATGAAGGGTGTCAATTAAGTGCGGAAGCATTCGTTAAACAGACAATGCCCTTAATGATGAACGGAGCCAAAGAACTCCTCGGATAGCACCTGGGATACATTTTAAGGGACCCTTGCTTCTCCTCAAATGCTTACCCATTTACTGCAACTAACAAAAAACCAGCCCCTATTAAAAATACATAGTAGGCTGGTTTGTAACATTCCAAACGTTGCTCGGTCTGCTATGCTTCATTTGAGTCTGTCGATTACCCACGTCCGCCCTGAAAGGAAGGATATTTTGTCATGCCTCCATCAACGAACAGGGTAATACCTGTCACATAGCTGGATTCCGAAGAAGAGAGCCATACGGCAGCCGCTGCAATTTCTTCCGGCTTTCCGATATAACCGAGCGGCACCAGATCCTCAACCGATGTTCGCAGTTTGGGATTGGCGAATTTAACTGCGTTAATGGGCGTGTTAATTGCACCCGGTGCGATGCTGTTCACACGAATGCCCTTTGGCGCAAACTCCAGAGCTAGCGTCTCAGTCATCATCTTGACCCCGCCCTTGCTCGCGGCATAATGAAGGAAATGCGGCCATGGGATAACTTCATGTACACTGGAAATATTGATGATTCGGCCTTTGATATCATGCTTTAGCATGTAATTCACGGCCTCCTTTGAACCGAGGAAAGCTCCGGTTAGATTCACATCAATGACCCGTTTCCAGTCTTTCAAACTCAGCTCCTCTGACGGAACCTCGTTCTCAATGCCGGCATTGTTGATCATAATATCCAGGGAGCCAAAATGTTCATGCGCCGCCTGCACTAGCTCCTTTACGTCCTCTTCTTTGGAGACATCTCCCTTTACACCAATAGCCTGCCCACCGTACGATTTGATTTCTTCAATGAGGGGCTGTATGTTCTGATTACTACTGTAGTAATTGATCAAAACATTTGCTTTTTCCTTACCAAAACGCAGTGCCATCGCTTCTCCCAGGCCAGTAGCAGCTCCGGTAATGACAACTGTCTGTCCTTGAAGATCCGTATACATCCTGATTACCTCCTGTCTGCATTGACTGATATGTTCAAAATTACATTAACCAATTCGTTCCGCCATAAACATGATCTGACCAGTCCAGAGGAGTTGACCATGATCCCAGTATCATCATTTATATTCATATTCAGTCACTCCATTAATGCTTTGTTTCCCGAACCTACAAAACTCTCGCGCCTCATAGTAAACAACCACAAAAAAGGCCAACCATTAAACACTGGCTGACCTGTTAATACGAAAAAAGCCGCTAAAGAAGATGATTTTCAATGGGTTATATTCTCTTCCTTTGACATCAATTCACCGGATCTGTTGCCAGCGTACCGCGTACAATCGTAATTGTGATCCCAACAAGAGCCAGCGGTAATTGTACAGAAACGGTCCCTTTTAATTGAACTCTAGGGTTAGCTCGCTGTACATGGATGAGAGCAAAATGCCGAAACGCTAATATGAAATGGGGCTCTCAAAAGCCCCATTGACTAGACAGTTTCTTAACCGTTTCTTAGTGATCCAGGAATACAAGCTGAATGAAGAATAATACGGCAAAAATGTAGAATATCGGATGAACATCCTTGCCCTTTCCGCGAAGCAGCTTGAGTACCGGATAGAAAATGAAGCCTACGCCAATGCCTGTCGCAATGCTGTGCGTCAATGGAGTAAGAATGATAATCAGGAAAGCAGGAAATGTTTCTTCGAGGTCCTTCCAATTGATTTTACTGATTACACTAATCATAAAATAGCCAACAATAATCAGAGCCGGAGAAGTAATCGCCGGGATACCTGATATCACACTTACGATAGGTGTAAAGAACAAAGTAAGAGCAAGCAGAACACTTACTGTTACTGCCGTCAGTCCTGTTCTTCCCCCTGCAGCCACCCCTGTGCTGGACTCGATATAAGCCGATGTTGGGCTCGTTCCAAGCAAAGCGCCTGTGGTAGTCCCTACCGCATCAGCTAGTAGGGCGCCGCGTGAGCGCGGAAATTTACCTTCCTTCAGCAAACCTGCTTGTTCAGCAACTCCGAGCATCGTCCCCGTCGTATCAAACAGCGTGATCAACAGGAAGGTAAATATGATGGTATACAAACCATTAGAGAACACACCCGCCAAATCCAGTTGGAAAGCCGTTGTCGTGAGGCCTTGCGGCATGGATACAATCGATTCCGGCATTTGAAACAGTCCCATGATCCAGGCAAGTATCGCTGTGACCACCATTCCGATGAACAGATAACCTTTTACATTGTACGCCATAAGCACAACAGTGATAATCAATCCGATAATGGTCAGGTAAGTCATTGGCTCTGCCAAGTTACCAATCGTAATTAAATTTGATTCTGAATCAGCAATAATTCCTGAATTTTGCAGGCCTACGGTTGTAATAAACAATCCGATCCCTGCTGTTATGGCGTGTTTAAGGCTCGCAGGAATGGCATCAAGCAGCATGTAACGAAATGAGGTAAGCGATAAAATAATAAACAAGAGCCCTGCTATAAATACCGCACCTAGTGCCACCTGCCAAGACACGCCATATCCGGCAACTACACTATAGGCGAAAAAGGCATTCAAACCCATACCAGGCGCTATAACAATCGGGTAATTGGACCCTATTCCCATAATCAGCGTCGCCACAATACTCGCCAACACCGTAGCAATGAATACTCCGTTAAAGTCCATCCCCGTGCTGCTGAGTATTCCTGGGTTTACGATAACTATGTATACCATCGTGAAGAATGTCGTGATTCCTGCGATGATCTCAGTTGAAACGGTCGTGCCTCTTTCTTTTAGTTTGAACCAGTTGTCCATGATAAAGCCAGCCTCCAACTTTCAAATTATTCTCCAAAGCCAAAAACAAAAAAATCCTAATCATCGTAATAGGATTGTAATATTACCGCTCCTATATTCGTCATTAGGATTAAAAAGCTAAGATTCTAAACCAATGAAAAGATACTCATTCTGCTTTAACCTGATGCCCCTTTCGAATTTTAATAAAAACAACACTCCTTGTCAACGAATTAACGTATTGTTCACAGTTATTTACGAACTATATAGAAATGAAATGGAGTATTCATTCGTTTTTGTCTTCATTCCGATTTTTCTCAAACTGTTCTTCTATATAAATTGAACTAAAGAATATTTACACTCGCCACTCCGATGACAGAACA
>NZ_AWUK01000010.1 GCF_000499205.1 Paenibacillus sp. MAEPY2 | reverse complement strand
GTGTAAATGTTTAGTTCAATCTATATAGCTATTTATTAGATCAAGGTGTCCCCAATATATCCGCCATTGGTAGTCCCAGGGAAACAGGCAAATACAGCACTCCCTGTGTGCACGGTATATTCGTTCAGCTTATCGTTCTTTGCCAGTCGTTCCTGAATCGGAATAAACTGCTTCTCCAGATCCCGTTGATAGCTAATGAACAGCAAACCTGCATCCAGCTGTCCGGTCTTGGCATCGAGTCCACTCGAATACGAGTAGGAGCGGCGTAAAATCTGCTGGCTGCCGTCACCCTTCGCTAGACGCAGATGTGACGTTGCCGGAATGACAGGCTGTCCATCTGCGGACTTGGCCTTCAGATCTACCGGATCGAACTCGCCGCGGCTGCCGAGCGGCGCTCCGCTGTCCCGGTGGCGTCCAAAAGTCGCCTCCTGATCTTTCAGTGTGGAGCGGTCCCACACCTCCACACGCATGCGAACCCGGCGGACTGCCATGTAGCTGCCGCCGGCCATCCACCCCGGACCGTCAGCCGGCTGCGCCCAGACGGTCTGGTCCATCAGCACCGCATCCGTTGTATCCGGATTGCCGGTGCCGTCCTTGAAGCCGAGCAAGTTGCGCGGTGTTCCACCCGCAGGGTCAGCTCGGCCCGTGCGCTGGAAGCCTTCCTGCGTCCAGCGCAATACCGCATGCCCGCGAGCGATGCGCGCGAGATTGCGGATGGCATGGAAGGCGACCTGCATATCGTCTGCGCAGACTTGTACGCACAGGTCGCCACCACACCACTGCGGGTCCAGCGCATCTCCGGTGAATGCCGGGAGATCGCGCAGGCCCTTGGGCTTCCGGCCCTGCAGCCCGAAGCGCCCGTCAAACAAAGAGGGCCCCACACCAAACGTCAACGTAGTTCGTGACGGTGTCAGGCCTGCCGCTTCACCCGTATCGGTGGGCGGCGTATTCAGCGTTGTATTATGTTCGCCGATCATCTCTCCGGCGGCCATGGCAGCGGCAGCCGCCGTCCAGTTCTTGAACAGGCGGCGAAGATCATCCGCACTTCCCGCCGTTACATCAAAGGCGGCAAAGCAGATGAAATCCTGAGCCGGGGTAATAATGCCCGCCTGGTGCTTGCCATAGAAGGGCAGTGCCTTGTCCGGCGTGTTCACGTCCACACCCAATGTCGCCGGACTGCTTTTGCGGCCCAGCGCCATCAGACAGCTGGCACCGCCTCCACCCAAGAGCAGACCCAGCCCGGCCACGCCGGTCAGCTTTAGCATTTCACGCCGTGACAACGGCTTTTTCAGCGAATCCTTTTTCTGCTCAGTCATCGTTCTACACTCCCAGTACCTGTCCCATGTTCGACAGTGGCTCGGCCAATGCATCCAGGTTCTGGCTCAGTTTTTTCACGTCCTCATCCTTCAGCTTCTCATAGGAAACATACCCGTCTCCATCCTTGAATGGAGCAAGCTCTTTCTCGAGCGCATCGAATCGGTCCGCAATCTGTTGATTCAGATCTTTGTCCTGGGCAGCCAGATCATCCTTGAGCAGGTTATAAATCTCGCGTGCTCCCTCTACATTTGCTGCAAAATCATACAGATCCGTATGGGAATAACGTTCCTCTTCACCGGTTACCTTGCTGGAGGAAACCTCATTCAGCAGTTCTACCGCACCCGTTACCATCAGGCTTGCATCAATGTCCATCGTCTCGACTTTGGCACGCAGCAGCTTCGCATCACTCAACAAGCTATCCGCAAAGTCAGTCATGCCTTCGGTCGTCTTATCTTCCCAAAGTGCTTTCTCAATCCGGTGGAATCCGCGCCAATCGGCTGCCTCCACATCTCCGTCACGCGCATCGATATTCGGGTCCAGATCCCCAAGCGCCTCGGCTACCGGTTCAATTCGTTCATAATACATACGAGCTGGTGCATATAATGATTTGGCAGTCTCCAGATCACCGGCTTTCACTGCATCCGTGAACTTCTCCGTTTGCTTCACGAATTCATCAATCTGCTCGATTGCAAATGCGCGGTAGCCATCCACTGCGGTTGTATAATCGTTCCCGGACGCTTCCTGATCTGCTGCAACTGCAGTTTCTGTGGAAGTTTGATTTCCGCTTTGAGCAACAGGCGCTTCTGCCTGCTTGTCCGAAGCTGCTTCATTGTTGCCGCAAGCAGCGAGTAAAACCGAAGTTGCCAGCACAACGACCGGCAATGCCAATATTTTTTTCAACACGATACACTCCCTATTGGTTAAACTGATTTGCCTGTACGTACACCGCACATATTATGTCGATGAGTACAAAGCTTGGATTAACGTTCATTTTATGATAATGATTATCAATTTCGGTAATGACATCATAATTCCAGCGTATACTTATGTCAATATGAAAATAAGGGACCGGTTTAGCCGCATACTCATGTGGTAAATACCGGATACTATTTCCTTTGAAACATAGACAAACTTCGTCATCAACCGTTAAAATGAGACAAAATGTCTATTATGATCTTAATTAATGAAATTGGAGGCTCATGTCATGAAATGCCCAGTATGTAATCATGAAAATGGAAATGCCAGTTTTTGCGAGAGGTGCGGCTCTAATCTAACCCCTTCCTCCCCTAATACAAATACCGCTCAGGATCAACATTCTGCTGCTGCCGAACCTGAATATACCCGTTGGTCCAGCACACAGGCGACACCGTCCCATACTCCCGTTTCATCCAGCACACCTTCTCCTCCCAGACATGTACAGCACGTATCTGACTCTTCCAGCACAGACAGCCATACGTCTTCGGAAGACAATAACACCAATCAGTGGAACAACATCGTACAAAATGAGAAAGTTCAGCAAGCCAAAGAAGTAAGCAAACAGTATCTATCCTATTTCCTTAGCGTTCTCACCCGTCCTTATCAAACCATGAAAACCGTTGGAGAACAGCATTCACTTAATGGTTGGATCACGATGGCTCTGATCGCAGTTCTATCCTCTACATACTTTTTGATCACATTTAGCCGGATGGAAATGGACGGATTGTTCATTGGCGGGTTTATCAGACCGTTGCTGTTCACCGCCATTTCTCTGGTCGTAGCTGTCGCATTGATCTATGCCATATTGAAGATTGAAAAAATAACGTTTCGTCCCAAAATACTGGTTGCCCAGTTCGGTACATTACTCGTACCTGCTATAGCGTCGCTTGTTCTGGCGAACCTATTTATTGTTATCTCGTATTCCATCGCCATCTTCTTCCTTGTTGTTTCATATGTAATTATCTTTGTATCTCTTAACGCGGTGCTGTTCCAGTATCCGCTGAATCGTACCAAGGCAGCCATCGACAGCATGTACAGCGTGCTGATTGCCAATGTTGTATTGTTTTATATGCTTTCTCGCTTGCTCGGCAGTACGATCATTGGATTGATTAGCCTGATGTTTTCTCCATACGGTCGTATGTAGTATCTAGTTCAAAAAGCTTTGGCGAAGACTCTCCCTGCTTTTACAAGGAGGGTCTTTTTTGTGTTTACACCGTCGCAGATTGCACTCGTTGTGTTTTATACACTATAATGTGTAGTGTAAAAGGTATGTTCTTTTTTACGTAAGGATCGGAGGCAAGAAACACTCCATACTCACACGGACTATTACCTTTACTATTGCCACAAACACTACACTATGTAGTGTTATATTCATCCAATTTTACTAAGAAAGGCAGAGAAAATGGATATGAATCATATGCAAATGGAGCACGAGGCAGGTACATCCTACCTTTGGCTTATCGTTGGTGCAGTCGTTCTATTGCTCTCCATCGCAGCTTATATCCGGTCTTCACGCACCCAGAAGTCTGTACTGGCACATATGAAGAAGAATGAACGAGCTGTGATAAAAAAGAAAACCCGCTCCATCCGCCTGGCTGCACATGCACTACTCGGAGTGTCGATCATTGCATTGTCCCTTTTCTTCATGCAGGGCGCACTTACCAAGTATGATGTAGCAGAACTGAATGCTGGTGCTGCGATCGACGTGACAGACGATAAATACTATGGAGCCGATCATACGGAAGAACCGATTCAATATGAGATGACCATCCCGACGTCTGGACCTCATAACCCGCATGATATCAAGTTTGGATTTTACACCGATTTCCCCGGCTATCCTTATCTGGTACATAATCTGGAACACGGTGATATCATCATATATTACCGTGAGAACGCAAGTGATGAACTGAAGGAGCATCTGAAATATATTGCCAAGTTCCGCAAAGCTGGATCAGGTATCCTCGCTGTCCCGAACAAGGACATCCCCGAGGACAGTGAGGTCGTTGTGACGGCATGGACCAAAACTATGAAGCTGGACCAATTCGATGATGCCAAAGTAGGCACTTTTATTAATAAATATATTAATCAGGGGCCTGAGAAAATCCCTGCCTCCATTCGTCAGGGCGGTGGAACGATGTAACGAGCACTTCCGCTGATTGCTTCAACATTGAACACGAGAAAATCACCCATCTCGTTGTAGAGCGGGGCGAGTTAATAGGCACCAGGGTAACATCAACAAAGCCGCATGGCGGAAACCGGGGTATCCCCGGCTACTCTGCCTGCGGCTTTATTTTGTTGCCAGCTTCATGGAGGCTGGCCTCGCGGCTGCCTGAATTAGTAGCGCTGCGGAGCAGCTTTTTTGCCCAAATCCGTCATGTACGTGAAGAACGCTTCCGGATCAGTATCATACACGAGCTGTACTGGACGTCCGTCTGCTTGTTCCACTGTACGGCCTTGGCTTGGACCATCCGGGATAACGATACAGTTCACCGTTTTCTTCTTCACGATGTCCTCACGCCCAACCGAAGCTGTAGTCAGCACATCCCACAGGTAGTATGTGGAATTCGTTTCACTGTACACCAGTGGCGGGCATCCTGCGTAACAGTTACCCAGGAAGTCCACGCCTTCGAAGCGACGCTCTGCAGCCCAACGGTTACGCACAGCAGGTGTCAGAGGTACTTTATTCGTACTTTCCAGCGCAACCAGATCAATCTGGATGCCGCTCTGCCATACACGGTAAGCCGCTTCCGGGTCCCAGAATACGTTCCATTCTGCTGTACCATCATGCTCAGGCTCTTCGACATTCCCTCTTTCGAACGTGCCACCCATCCACACCAGCTTGTCGATTTTCTCTTCAATGTCTGGTGCTTCGTCCAGTGCACGCGCGAGGTCCGTCAGCGGTCCTGTGAACAGAAGCAGCGTTTTGCCTTCGGTGCTGCGCACTTTCTCAATCAGATGCTGATGAGCCGGAACGGCAGACAGAGGAGCGTCCATTTTGCCGGATTCATTCAGTACTGGAAGTGCATCTACATAGAAGGAGTGCAATCTCCACGCCGCAGGAAATGGATTTTTCCCTCTGGAGTTGGATTTTGATACCTCTACGGAATATGTGCCGAAGCGATCGATAATTTTACGGCTGGCATCTGTAGCTGGCTCCAGATATCCGTCTGCCGGAATAACCGATACACCGGTTACATTTACATTGTCCATTTGCAGAAGCATGAACAGCGATACGAGGTCATCCACGCCGCCATCATGGTTAAAATACACATTAAGTTGATTCGTCATGCTAGTTTTCATCCTTCCCCCTGGTTGTCCCATTGATGTTCATCCCGTCCGTCTGCCTGTGGCTGACGTTACCTCTATTATGTCCCATAACCCTTGGCTACGTAAACCTTCCACACGCAAAGAAAGCAGGAAACACGCCTGATTCTACGGATATTTTACAGTTTAACCTTCCATCTCAGACCTCGCTGCCCCACCTAACTATTGAAAATGGTAAAAAGACAAGGACAGCAGGCTTGTGGCCTCACTGTCCTTGTCTGAATCCATCCATTGATTACATGGATTGATTTTGTTTTTCTTTGGCCTTCTCTGCTACAGGCGCATATTTGCCTGGCCAGAAAGCCCATTTGCCCAGTAAAGCTGTAATTGCAGGCACCATAAATGGTCGAACGAGGAACGTATCGAGCAAGACACCCGCAGCCGTGATGATACCGAATTGCACCAGCACCTGAATCGGCAGTGTTGCCAGTACGGCAAACGTACCTGCAAGAATCAGACCTGCGGAAGTAATAACAGACCCGGTTTCGCCCACACCTTCCTTGATCGCTTGGCGAAGGGGCATCGTTTTGCGTTTTTGCCAGATGCTTGAGATCATGAAGATGTTATAGTCCTCACCCAGGGCCACGAGGAATACGAAGGAATACAGCGGAATCGCTCCCTGAATGGCGTCTGCCCCCAGTCCGTAGTGAATAATGAGCCAACCCAGACCCAGCGCGGAGAAGTAGGACAGGACTACTGTGGCAATCAGATACGCCGTCGCTACAACCGAGCGCAAATATAACAGGAGCAGCAACGTGATCATCCCAATTACGACCGGAATAATGATGCTTGCATCCCGCTCTCCGGTGACTTCGATATCATACTGCTCAGCCGTCTGACCGTCGATCCAGACATGGCTGTCCACACCTGTAATTCCTGCATCTGTTAACGCTTGTTCAGCCGTTGCCCGCAGATCCGGGATATGCTGCATCGCTTCCATGGAATATGGATTGAGATTGAACTCTACATCGTAAGCAGTGATGTTCGCATTCTCAGCACCCTGCTGCGCTTCACCTACCTTGCTTACATAATCCAGCGATTCCAGACGCTGTTTCAGATCGGTTTCTTTGCCCTCAGTGTCGATAATTACTTTGGCAGGAGCCAATTCACCTTCCGAGAACTGTTCCCCAATGACCTTGAAGCCTTCGCGAGAAGACACATTCTCGGGGAAGGACGATAGCAAGTCATACGTGAATTTGATTTGGCTAGAGAAAGCAGCCAGTCCACCCAACAACACCAGCGTAATCGCAAGTACTGTCCAAGGTTTGGTTACCACCGTACGGCCAATCCAGCTTTCCTTGATTTTGCGCGGTGCAGGAGCCGGTTTGCCTTTTTTCTTGGCACGCTCCACTTCCATGTCGTGTGTACGCGGTACAAACGGGTAGAAGGAACCCCGACCGAAGATCGCCAGCAATGCCGGAACCAGGGTCAGACTCGCAATAAACATGATGAAGATGGATAAACTGAATGGTACGGCAAAACGGTGATACGCACCGTATTCAGCGAACAGCAGCACCAGCAGCGCTGCTACAACTGTAAATCCACTCATGGCAATTGCACCGGACGATCCGGTAATCGCCTGGAAGAGTGCTTTCTTTTTATCCGGCTCATGATAGAGAATTTGACGGAATCTGGAGATCATGAACAGGCAGTAGTCCGTTCCTGCGCCGAACAACAATACCGTCATAATAGAAATGGACTGCGCGTCCACTGTAATCCAGCCCTGATCCGCCATAAATCCGAGAATCGGACTGGTGACCATATAGGCGAACCCAACTGCAATAATCGGGATAATCGCCAGTACAGGCGAACGGTAGATCAACAGCAACAGCACAAGTACCAGCACAACGGTTGCAATCAGCAGGGATACATCCGCGGATGAGAACAGTCCGCTCGCATCAATCGATATCCCAACCGGACCCGTGACCCGTGCACTTAGTGCGCTGGCATCATCGATGGCAACGTCAAATGGGTCGGAACCGAAAATGTCTTTCGTTTTCTGCTCCAGCGCTTCAATGCCTTCCTTCAACTGTGACGAATCAGCTTCCTTATTAAAAAAGAGCGGCATAACCAAGGTGCTTCCATCTTCCGAAAGCTGACCTTTCAGAGCCTGTGGCGGCATTTGATATAGAGGTACCACAGATTGCTGCTGCTCGACCGGATCCTGATCCAGTCGCTCAGTTAACGCCTGAATGTTCCCAATTTGTTCATCCGTCAGCCCACCAGCTTGACGCCATACGATGAGCGCGGGAACGCCTTCGCCTCCGGGAAATTCTTTCTGGGCAACTGCTGCCGCCTGCACCGATGGCTTGGAATCACTCAGATCCTGCGCGTTATTCGTTTCACGGTCACCTACTGCAGGCCACACCACACCAAGAACAACCGCGATGATGATCCATACCAACAGTGTAATCCATTTGCTTCGTTTGCCGGCAACCCAGCGGCCGTAGCCCGAACCTTCTTGCATTGTCTCTTCATCTCCCTATTCTGGTTCTATGAAGCCGTTTTTATGTGATAAATATAGAAATGAACCACGGGTCATAGTATAATTGATTTAATTATATATACCGGAAGGTTAATATTGCAAATACTAATTTTGTGAACACTTTTGTACAGCCAACATGAATAAGTGAAGAGGTATGCAGCCATGAGCAATAAAACAAACCCTCCCCGCTCGCCGGGCAGGCCCAAAGCCGGTGCCGATCAGGCATCAGCTCAGTCAAAAATTTTGATGACCGCCTCGCGGATATTTATGGAATACGGATATGAACCCGTCTCCCTTCAGCAAATTGCCTCGCTATGCGGTGTGACCAAGGCATCGATCTATTATCATTTTTCCAGCAAACCACAGTTATTCACCGTCGCCATCACCAGCATGATGGCCATGGGCATGCAGCAAACAGCTCTTCGTATGGATGCACCTGGTACATTGCAAGAGAGGCTGGAGAAAGTCGCGGAAGGACGGATGCAGCAATCCCACGTCGATACCGAGACCATGATGCGTGAAGCCAATATGTATCTGGATGCAGATCAGCTGGCCCAGATCCGGGAAGCCGAGGTCCGCATCTATGAAGTCCTCGCCACCCACTTCAAACGGGAGATGGATAGCGGATATTTACGTTCTGCCAATCCCATGCTGCTTGCTCACGCATTCACGTCCTTGCTGATGCTGGCAAATCGAGAAGGCGTGCGCGACATGCATGAAACGATTGCCGATATGGCACGTGAGCTGGTCGCTTTATTTTTGGACGGAGCCGCTCACAAGGTGTAAACATCTTTCCAGGCCTTTGCCAATGCGGCGATACCCAGTCGAACTTTTCGGCAGCGATTTGAACCTATAGGAGGAATACCCATGCCACAACCAACATCCCCACGCATCCCACGTCTGTTGGAAACGAAGCGCATCTATCTGCGCCCATTTGAATCGACTGATGTTGATGCCTATTTCCCCAGATTGTTTGACGCCGAGATGCGCAGACTTACTGGGACACAAAACAGCTTCACCCGTCCTCAAGTAGAACGCCACATTGAAAACGCAGCGCAAGATGACTCACGCTTAATGCTGCTGATTGCCTTACAGGATAATGACCAGGTCATCGGCGATATTGCCCTAATGGACATGCATACCAAAAATCGGAATGCACACATTCGGATCGCCATCGATAACACAGAACACCAAGGCAAAGGCTATGGAAGCGAGGCTTTGCTACTTATGCTGGATTATGGCTTTGGTATCTGCAACCTGCACCGAATCGAGCTTGAAGTGTATGCCTTCAATCCACGTGCGATTCGTACATATGAGAAGCTCGGATTTCAACGCGAAGGTGTACGGCGAGATGCCTTGTATTACAATCATCTATATCACGATGCCATTCAGATGAGCATACTTGAGGATGAATTCCGGGAACGGCACGTCAGTATTGCTAGCAATCAGGTAGCGGAGAGCTAACGATTAGTCCATTTACCTGTTCAAAAAGAAAAAACCGCGGATCAACAACCATCCCCGGTTAGAAAAGATGACCCGCCAGCATCGAGGCTCGGCGGGTGTCTTTATATTCAAGTGAAAGAACGATTTGGAAGGAATGCTTCGGGCTGCGCTTAATTCTCCTCAAGCGGGTCCGGGTTGTAAATAGATCCTGCAAATACCCATGCATCTGTAGCCTCATCTACTACAGCGACCATAAATGGACGATTCACATTCATCTTCACCGGATCTGTTGGCGGAGCACTTCCAGCCTCCATTCCCACCATTGTTGCAGCAGCGGCTACGGTACCTTGCTCGTTAACCTCCATCACGGCGCGATGCTGTATCTGACCAATGAATGCCTGCAAGTTCGGCCCGGGAGAAATCATTTCCGTGAAATTAGCAGCATAAGGGTCAAAGGCCATTTCCATGCCCAGCTGTTGCAGCGTTTCTCTCAGGTTCACGCCATACTCCGCACGAAAACGCGGCAAGGACAGCTCAACCAGTCTGTATTCAGAGCCAGCATCCAACCGTTTCGGAGCATCCAGCAATTGCTGTTGAACTTCATCTAGGGTACGCCCCTCTTGTGGCAAAACAATGAGCAGATGCATCTGGCCATCTCCGTAAGGCAGCCTAACCGCCTGCCAATCCTCATTCTCCGAGTATTGGAACTGCTTCGTTTGATGCATCATCGGCACAGATAGTGCCTTTCCATTTGCCAGCTTGAACTCGTCGTCCGTCGTGTACTCCGGGTCAAACTCATCCATCCAGTTGCCGTCAAATGCAATAGCATTCACCAGAATCATTAGAGATTCTTTTTCAGGCGGCTCCTGCATCAGGTTTGAAATCATGCCTTCGGTATGCTGCTTCACCCATTGATTGATCTCTTCTTTTGCTTGTGTTGGTTGTCCATTCAACGTCCTGATCTCAGCTTCATAAGCTTGCTGTATGGTAGTTTTATACGTTTCCTCTACCGGAATTCCGTCCTTCATCCACATAGAGTTGGCGATGCCAATCTCAATTCCATTTCCCGGATGGGCCAACAACTGCTGTAAAGCAGCCTGAGAAGCATTCACTCGCTCCATTTCTAGCCCCGACCAACCCATCACCTCCGCCATCTCTTGCCTAGTCTCACCTACGCTACCGTTATAGGCCATGCCAATCGCCGCCGCAATGCTGTAAGGGGAGATCAGCAGATTATTTCCGTCACCCTTCTCTTTGGCGCTCATCTGTTGAAGGATGTGCAGCCCCATGGTGTTCATCGCTTGGATTCTTTCGGGCTCAATCTCTTTCAGAGCAGCATTTCGTTCTGACTCGGATAGCTCCTGATCCGAATTGAATTGCATCTTATTCGGGTCCTCCTTTGCCGAACAGCTTGTAATGATTAGCCCACATATACAACATAATAACAGTAGCGCTCCTAACCTTGTATGCATCGTAATCCCCCCTCATCCGTAATACTCAGATACCTGTCATAGCGATATTTATTTCCTTTTTTTACTAGACGTACGGTTGAGAAAAAAGGTTACTTTACACTCATATGCCAAGGTCACCAAATTCTACTGTAGAATACCATTCAAAACGACTCAAAACGGTTATATCTATACCATATACGAATGGAGGGATTCCCTATGATTCCGGCAACGTTGGAACAATTGGAGCAAGTTCGCAAGGAATGCCGCACCATGGTCAAAAAGAGAGCTACCGCTTCCGCTGGTACAACACTCGTTCCTCTTCCTGGTACAGACGTACTGGCCGATGTGGGGATGCTCATGCAGCTATTGCCTGCCATAAATAATAAATTTGGATTATCTCAAAAGCAGCTCGATGGTATGGACCCTGAGACCAAATCCATGATTTATGGATTCGTCATGTCCATCGGAAGTAAAATCATCGGACGTATGGTCACCAAGGAATTGGTGGTACAGGTACTGAAAAGAGTCGGGATACGCGTAGCCACCAAATCAGTCGCCAAATTTGTTCCGTTTGCAGGGCAGGGATTGGCTGCCGCGCTCAGCTTCACAGCCATGCGTTATGTCGGCAACAAACATGTTGATGACTGTTATGAGGTCGTGAAACGCATGATCGAGCAGCGTGAACTGATACCGGGCGAGCCGGCACCTTCTGCGCTTGAGGAAGCAGACGAAGATGCAAAGCTGGAAGTAAAGACGTCATCCGGCGACAACTCAGATGTACCTGCGAAGGAGTCTGACGATCAGCAAGAAATAAATAAATAATTTATGATAGTAGTGGATAAGCGTCTAACGAAACGAGCACGCTCTATTTCGTCCAATTCCACCATCCCAGTGTTGTAACGAACCTCAGACACTTTATTTCCTCATTCGGTGCGACTTTCGCTGCTTTTTTACTACTCTTCTGCGAATTAGCGTGTCTCCAGTTCGTTAGCTTTGGCATTCCACGCTAATCACCAATATAAGCCGTCCTCGATTCGTTAGAGTTGGGAGACGCCGTACATTGCATCATACGATAAAAAGCCGGGCACCCCTCAGGGTATCCCGGCTTTTTATTACTATTTCACCATCAACTGCAATTAGATCGCCTGCGGCTGTTGCTCCGTAAACTGACTGTTGTACAGATCAGCATAGAAGCCCTGTTTCTCCATCAGTTCCTCATGATTGCCCTGCTCAATTACGTTACCATGATCCATGACAAGAATCAGGTCGGCTCCGCGAATGGTGGACAATCTGTGGGCAATGACAAAGCTGGTGCGATCCTTCATCAGATCATTCATCGCTTTCTGGATGAACACTTCGGTCCGTGTATCAACACTGCTCGTCGCTTCATCCAGAATCAGAATGGCCGGATTCGCCAGAATCGCTCTTGCAATCGTCAGCAATTGCTTCTGACCCTGGGAAATGTTCGATGCTTCTTCATTCAGCACCGTGTCATATCCATCAGGCAAGGTACGAATAAAGTGATCGGCATGGGCCGCATCGGCTGCCTTGATGACTTCCTCTTCCGTTGCGCCTTCTCGGCCGTAGGCAATGTTGTCACGGATCGTTCCGTTAAACAGCCAGGTGTCCTGAAGCACCATCCCAAACAGGCTGCGCAGCTTGCCGCGTTCCATGTCCACGATATTAACGCCGTCAATCGTAATTTGGCCGTCCTGAATTTCGTAGAAACGCATCAGGAGGTTGATCAGCGTGGTTTTACCCGCTCCAGTCGGCCCAACAATGGCTACCGTCTGACCCGGTTTCACATCTATATTCATATTTTGAATGAGTAACTCATCCGCTTTATATCCAAAATTCACACCATGGAATGCAACGGCACCCTGTGGTCGCTGCAATTGTACTGGTTTCGAAGACTCTGGAACCTCTTCCTCTTCATCCAGCAATTCAAATACCCGCTCCGCCGAAGCGATCGTGGATTGAATGATATTTGAGATGTTGGCAATCTGGTTAATCGGCTGCGTGAACTGACGGGAGTACTGAGTGAATGCAAGAATATCCCCGATGGAGATGGCACCACGCGTAACAAAGATCCCGCCTACCACACAGATCAGCACGTAACCAATGTTACCTACAAACGTCATCAGCGGCATGATAATACCCGAGATAAACTGGGCTTTCCAACCGGACTCATACAGTTCTTCGTTGACTTTTTCGAACTGCTCTACCGAATGTTCTTCCCGGCCAAAGGCTTTAACCACCTTGTGTCCGGTGTACATTTCCTCAACATGACCATTCAATTCACCAAGTGATTTCTGCTGGCCGGCAAAGTGTTTTTGCGAACGGGATGCCACCAGCATAACAACAACTACACTTAACGGCAGTGTCAAAATGGTAATGAGGGTCATCCATGGACTAATGGTCAGCATCATGATGATAACCCCGACAATGGTGACGACAGATGTAATGAACTGCGCCAAACTTTGCTGGAGCGTATTACTGATATTGTCCACATCGTTTGTTGCCCGGCTTAATGTTTCTCCGTGGGTACGGGAGTCAAAATATTTCAGTGGCAGACGCCCAACCTTGGCACTAATCTGCTCACGCATGTCATACACAACTCGCTGTGCTACACCAGCCATCAGGTACTGCTGAACGTACATAAAAGCTGCACTAAACAGATAGAGCCCCACCAGCAGATACAAGACTTTCATCAACGCAGGAAAATCAATTCCGGCCCCCTGCACACCACGAAGGATGGCAATAGCGCCTTGGCTTAGAATATCCGTTCCTTCCGCCATGACCTTCGGACTGATGATGCTGAACACGGTGCTTAGAATTGCTGCGACCAGCACACCCAGCAAGCGATAGCTGTGGGGCTGAAGATACCGCATCAAGCGCCGTAATGTACCTTTGAAATCCTTCGCTTTTTCCACGGGAGGCCGCATGCCCATCCCGCCTCCCGGATGACCCGGTCCGCCAGGGGGACGAGGTGACTTGCGTTCTGTACGTTCACTCATGCGATCTCCTCCTCTGTCAGCTGGGAGGATACAATCTCGCGATACACTTCATTGTGCTCCAGCAGCTCTTTATGTGTTCCTGAACCGACAATCCGTCCTTCATCCATAACCAGAATGCGATCGGCATTCATAACCGTACTTACGCGCTGTGCCACAATAAGCACTGCTGCTTCCGTCGTTTCGGACTTCAGGGCAGCACGAAGCTTGGCATCCGTTTTGAAATCGAGAGCCGAGAAGCTGTCGTCAAAAATATATACTTCCGGACGGCGTACAAGTGCTCGTGCAATGGACAAACGCTGCTTCTGTCCACCAGATACGTTGTTGCCTCCCTGCGCAATGACGCTGTCGTAACCGTCTTTCATTTCCGTAATGAAGTTCTCTGCCTGGGCCGTTTGAGCGGCATGAACAATTTCCTCCATCGTAGCGTCATCCTTCCCGTGGCGGATATTCTCCGCAATTGTTCCGGTGAAAAGGACCGCCTTTTGCGGTACAAAGCCGATTTTGGCCCGCAGATCTTCCTGCCGAAGCTCACGGACATCTGTTCCATTCAACCGTACACTGCCCTCCGTTACATCATAGAAACGTGGGATCAGACTGAGCAATGTAGATTTCCCTGAGCCCGTACCCCCAATAATGGCCGTGGTCTCACCTGGACGTGCCGTAAATGAAATGCCTGACAACGCAGCATTTTCTGCACCCGGGTAACGGAATGTCACGTTATCGAACTCGATCGTACCTTGCAATGCACTCATGCTGCGAGGCTGCTCAGGGTTACTCAGATCCGGCTGCATATCCAAGACTTCGTTGATCCGCTCTGCCGAAGCTGAAGCTCTTGGAATCATGACAAAGATAATGGAGACCATAATGAGAGAGAACATAATCTGCATCGCATACTGAATAAACGCAATCAGTGAACCAATATCCATATGTCCGCTATCGATACGCTGTCCACCGAAATAAAGGATGGCTATCATCGAAAAGTTCATCACCAGCATCATGACAGGCATTAATGTCGCCATGAGCACATTCACTTTAATGGAAACGTCCCGCAGATCCGTATTGGCTCCATTAAAGCGGGCACGTTCATGTTCCCCACGATTAAAGGAACGAACGACACGAATCCCTGTTAATTGCTCACGCAGGACCAGGTTGAGTCGGTCCAGCTTTTTCTGAATTTGTTTGAACAAAGGCAGGCCCTTCGCACCAATCAGTGCAATGGCTCCCGCCAGCACAGGCAAAACAACCAGGAAGATAGTCGATAATTTGGCATCCTGGGATACCGCCATGAAGATACCACCGATACACATCATTGGAGCCATAACCATCATACGCAGCATCATCGTTAATACGTTCTGAACCTGTGTAATATCATTTGTGGTACGGGTAATCAGCGAGGCTGTACCCAATTTATCAAATTCCTGCAGTGAAAAGTTCTCCACATGGCGGAACACTCTGCTGCGCAGTTTTTTGGCAAATCCGCCCGCTGTACGGGAAGAAAGATAACTGGCTGTTATGGAACAGGCTGTACCTGCAATTGCAATCAACAGCATCCAGCCGCCAATCTGCCAAATATACGGCACATCCCCTTTTACTATGCCGTGATTCACGATATCCGCCATCAGGGTCGGCAAATACAGTTCAGCTAACGACTGTAACAGGACCAGACCCAATATGAAGAAAATGGGGATTCGGTATGGCTTAAGCATGCGAAACAGTTTCATCATGGCTTATCATCTCCTTCTGTATCTGTCTGTTGAGAAACTCGTGTATCAAAAAAGGTGTACACCTTGGTTAACAACTCTGCTAATTGAAGACTGTCTTCCTCACCCAGATGCTCAACAAGCTTATTGAAAATCTCCATGCGCTCCTGATGAGCCGCCCGAATAATTTCACGGCCTGCTTCAGTAATCGTAATCCGAACTGCACGGCGATCCTCCGGGTCCATGGTTCGCTTAACCAGTCCCTCATCCTCAAGCCCACGAATGACAGGCGTAATCGTCGGAGATTTCACACGCAATAAAGCACTAATTTCCGATACTTTCATTCCTGGATGATTCGATTGGATTGTGTCATTGAAATCAGGCGGATTGTCCTTCCAGTTCAACCGTTCTCCCGGATGCATGCCGTGAAGCAAACAGCCTAGAACCATAATTTCATTATGATTGCGCCCGTGTGGTTTATGCTGTCTCCATTTGCCTTTATTAAACTGCATGATGGAATACAAAAGCTTCTGGGCAACCGGATCTATACCAGTCATCGATGTCCCCCCCTTTTTTTATTATCATTCCATAGAGACCCAACATCATAGGATATCTATTAAATAGCATTCCAATTAAATAGCCAATCAATTAATTAGGTGTACTAAGTATATTCCTGTGCAAATTGAAAGTCAAACAACAAATTCACACCAAAAAACCGTGACTTGAAAGCCACGGTTTCGAACCCAATATAGACGAATCAGGACTGCGAAGCAGAGACCGTTTTCAATGCGGATGCAAAAGGGAAATACTCCTTCGCATTGTTGTAGGCAATGCCCTGTACGATCTGTCCAAGTAGTTCCATATCATGCGGTACCTCGCCTTGTTCGGCCCATTCACCGATGAGGTTGCAGACCAGACGGCGGAAATACTCATGTCTTGTGTACGAGAGAAAACTGCGGGAATCGGTCAGCATGCCAACAAAGCGGCTGATTAGACCGACATTCGCCAGCGCCTTCATTTGAGCCAGCATGCCGTCCTTCGTATCGTTAAACCACCAGGCCGCACCAAGCTGGATTTTGCCTGGAATGCCGCCGCCCTGGAAGCTGCCCATAATCGCTGCGAGCACTTCATTGTCCCGAGGATTCAGGGAATACAGGATTGTTTTTGGTAACGCCTGCTCCTGATCAAGTGCATCCAGCAGGCCGATGACGGCTGAGGAAAGTGGCGTATCATTCACCGCATCATATCCGGTATCCGGGCCAAGCTGGGCGAACATCCGACTGTTATTGTTGCGGGCAGCATTAATATGGAACTGCATCACCCAGCCACGATCTGCATACAGTTTGCCGAGGAAAGTCAACGTTACCGTCTTGTACTTGTCCTCTTCTTCACGGCTAACCTTCTGCCCCGCGAGAGCCTTGGCAAATATAGCCCCAGCTTCCTCCTGTGTAGCCACACCGAAAGGTACATAATCCAGTGCATGATCCGATACTCTGCCACCTACAGAATGGAAGAACTCCACCCGTGATTCAAGGGCAGCAAGGAATGAATCATAATCGGAGATCGCCGTTCCAGCTGCCTGTGATAGCTTGCCCACCCATTCCGAGAAGGTATCCCGGTTCAATTCGAGCCCTTTATCTGGGCGGAATGAAGGCAGTACGGCCGTATCAAATCCTTCAATCTCCTGAATCTTCAGGTGATATTCCAAGGAATCACATGGATCATCGGTTGTGCATACCACGGTGACATTGGATTTGGTAATGAGATCACGTGAACCGAATCCGTCACTGTTCAATTTTGCATTTACTTTTTCCCAGATGGCGGGGGCGCTCGTCTCATTCAACACTTCATAGACACCGAAATAACGCTGTAATTCCAGATGAGACCACGCGTACAGCGGGTTACCAATCATCATGGGTACGGTTTTGGCATACGCCAGAAAACGATCGTAATCCGTTACGCCTTCTCCTCCCGTAATGTATTGCTCCTCAATTCCGTTTGCGCGCATCAGCCGCCATTTGTAGTGATCACCGTATAACCAAGCCTCTGTAATATTGCCAAAGGTCTTATTCTCGTAGATTTCCTGTGGACTGAGATGGCAATGATAGTCAATAATCGGCATGTCTTTCGCATAATCTTCATATAACTTGATCGCCGTTTCATTATGCAGTAAAAATTGTTCATCCAGAAAAGATTTCATTCGCCTCGCACGCTCCCTTTAGGTGAGTTTACGTTCATATGGGTTCACTTCCCAATCTTTACGCTACACTGTTTGCCCACAAAGTTCAATATAAAATGATAGCGTTATCACAAAAGGTTGATTTAGGCATATATCCTGGAACAAGGTATACTGTTTTTAATTGCAATTATACTGATTTGAAGATTGTGAGAAGGAGATGAATTCAATGAAAATTACATTTCTCGGTACAGGAGACATGTTCAGCGTAGAGCAACACCACAACAGTATGCTGGCTGAATTCGGCGATACCCATCTGGTGATTGATTTTCCAGAGTCGAATGCGAAAGCATTGAAAGAATACGGGTTTCCAATGACGAATATTCACAATGTGTTTATTACCCATCTGCATGAAGACCATATTAACGGAGTACAAATGCTCGGATATTATTCACAGATTGTGGGCGACCGCAAGCCACGTCTGTTTATCCACGAAGAGCTGGTTGATCCGTTATGGAATATTTTATCCCCAGGCATGCGTTATACAACCGATGGGGAGCGTACGATGAGCGACTATTACGATATCGTACCTTTACCGGATGGAGGCACATTTGAGCTGGGGGGCGTGACGTTTGAGACTTTTCGAACACAACACGTGCCGGGCATGGTCAGCAATGGCCTGCTTGCGAAGCCCTACTTCTACTATAGCGCGGATAGCACGCTGGATCAGGAGCGGGTGCAGCAGGCCGCCGCAAACGTACAGCTGATTTTCCATGAATGTCATATGCATGACCTGGTGATCAAATCACACACCTCACTAAAAGATCTGCAACAGCTGCCTGCCGAAATAAGACAGAAAACCGTGCTGATGCATTATCATGATGAATACGCCGATGCGGACAAACGGACTCAATTCAATCAAGAGCATGATCTAAGAATGGCGGGCACGCTGGAGTCATTTGAATTGGGAGTGTAATTCAGGTGTCAAACGAAACATGGGGAACCATTTCCTAATAACCAAATTAACCCAAAGAGGGTATCCCGAAGCCATTTCCACGGCAACGAGACACCCTCTTTGATTAGTGCTGTATATTTTATTCTCCCTGATCAGGGAGCGCCCATACGGAGACACCCCCGCCACATACATGGAAGGTAGCCCAGCCATCTTTCTCAATGGTAATGCTATCTTCACAGCTGTGCGTCAGATCGGTCCAGACTTCGCCCGCTCGGTGTTCGCCAACAAACATCCTTTTCTCACCATCATCACCATTCGAGATAACTACTGCACAACCGGAGCCTTCGATTTCTTCCACCCCACGACGTACCCATCCAATCGTGTTCGCGTGGTCGAAGTAATCCTCCTGCTCTCCATACGCTTTGTCGTAACGGGCGGACATCAGAATGTCCAGAATGTCCTTCTTGCCATCAACAGGTTCGGGACCCCCAATGCCGTAATAATCACCGTAAAAGACTACCGGGTAACCGTCACGACGCAGCAGCGTCAGCGCATATGCACTCGGCTTGAACCAATCGCCCACCCAGGATTCCAGTGCTTCATGCGGCTGGGAATCATGGTTATCAACAAACGTTACGGCATGTGTTGGATGCGTCTGCACCAGGGTATCATCAAAAATCTTGGAAAGATCAAAGTCCCGGCCAGCCAGAGAGGCTTCATGAAGTTTATAATGCAAGGACACATCGAACAGATCAATCTGATAGTCCACCGTATCCAGAAATTCACGGCAAGCATCGAGATTGGAGTTCCAGAACTCACCTACAATGTAGAAATCCTGCCCCCGTTTGCGGAGCATCTCAGCAGCGAATTCCTTAATGAATTCGTGGTTGATATGCTTGATCGCGTCCAGACGAAAACCGCTGCATTGCAGTGTATCGATGAGCCATTTCCCCCATTGGAGCATTTCCTGCCGGACATCCGGGTGATTGTAATCAATATTGGCGAACATCAGGTAGTCATAGTTGCCGAACTCATCGTCGACATTTTGATTCCAGTTCTTGTTCTCCCCTGCAATGCGGAACACACCGCTCCGTTCTTCCTTGGCATCATAGTCAGTGCCGTTGAAGTGTTCAGCGTTCCATTTGAAAGAGGAATATTGATCCCCGCGGCCCGGAAAAGTGAATTTCGTCCAGCCCTCAATCTCGAACGGTTTGGAGATTTCCTTCAATCGATCATTGGGATCGACCTCAATCACCTTGAAGACTTCCGTCTCATCCGCACCCGCCTTATGGTTCATTACCAGATCCACATAAACGGCAACACCATTCTTCTGGCACTCGGCAATCGCCTCGACCAGTTCCTGCTTGGTGCCATATTTGGTGCGTACACTACCCTTCTGGTCAAATTCACCCAGATCGTACAGGTCATAGACGCCATAACCGGTATCCTCGGCAGATACGGCTTTGGTCACCGGAGGCACCCACACGGAGTCGAAGCCTTTGGCTTTCAGCTCTGGCGCCATTTCAGCTAATCGCTTCCAGTGGTTTCCGTCTGCGGCCAGGTGCCACTCAAAAAACTGCATCATCGTATGATTTCTCTTCATTCCCAACCGACCTCCTTGATTGCTTTCGAAGCGGACCACGGCACGGATCTGTATCGTCCTTGTTCGTTCGTATGCTATCCAAGTAATACCCTTTTCGGCCTATGCTTCAATCATGCACATAAAAGAAAGCTGAAAAAGTCTGCGATCGTTCTAACTATAAATTGTTATTGGGGTGAAATCCGTTTGTAGTCCTGCCATTCCTCAGGCAGCAATGAACGATACGGCTCCTCGGTGAAACGATCATCCACCAGCACCAACACGCCCTTGTCCTCTTCCGTACGAATCAGCCTTCCGCCTGCCTGCAATACCTTGTTCATACCGGGGAAAACATAGGCATAATTGAATCCGTTTCTCCCTGTCCGACTATAATAATCGCGGAGTACGTTGTTCTCCAGACCAATCTGGGGAAGTCCGGCCCCGACGACCACAACTCCATTCAGACGATCACCAGGCAGATCCACACCTTCGGAAAACACACCGCCCATAACCGCAAATACCAACCGTGTTCGTTCAGGATGTGGCTGGAACGCGTTCAGGAACGCCTCCCGTTCCTCTTCACTCATTCCCTGCTCCTGCATCACGACTTCTGCTTCGCCCGGCTGTTCCATATACGTCGCCTGTACTTCGCGCATATATGGATAGGATGGGAAAAAGACGAGCAGGTTGCTATGTGGCCACTCGGCAACCAATTGGCGCAGCATATTGGCAATAGGCTGTCTGGAACGTTCACGATCCCGATAGCGAATCGATAATGGCAGCAATCTCACATCCAGCTGCTCTCGCTGGAAAGGCGAAGGAATACGCAAAGTATAGTCTTCTTCCTCCGCACCTAGCATATCCCGGTAATAACCAAGAGGTGACAATGTCGCAGAGAAATGAATCGTGGAACGGAACCCTTTGGCAGTCTGTCGCAGCAGCACGGATGGATCAAGGCAGAACAGCTTCACTCGTACTTCACTTCGCACACATTCGGCATAAGTAATGAAACGTTCATCGTACAGCTTGGCAATGCGCAGGAAATTCTGTGCGGTGAAATAGGCTTCCAGCAGCAATTCATCCCTCTCCGCATTTCCCGAACCGCCTTCGACAAGGCATTGCTCCGCAACCATGACAAAAGGCTCCAGCAGTTCAATCAGCTCCTCTGGCGCCTCCTGCTGCAGCAATTTGCCCTCTTCCCCGCCATTCTTGCGAAGCGTGATCAAATATTTGTCGATGGCACCCGTACGATCTGCGATGGCTTTAGCAGCGGTCACACTGCTGCCCAGCGCCTGGAATTCCCTTTTGACATCCAGAAAGACCGCCTTCTCCAGCTCTGCTGAAAACATCATTCGGCCCCGATCAACCAGATTATGCGCCTCATCGACCAGTAGAACCGTCTTACGCTTCTGCTCCTCCAACATGCGTTTGAGAGAGATGCGCGGATCAAAAATATAGTTATAGTCGCAGATCACCGCATCCGCTGCATACGCAGCATCCAATGAAAATTCAAACGGACACACCCGATGCTTGCGCGCGTACTGTTCAATAACCGGGCGTGTCATTAACGTCTCATGTTCCAGCATATCCAGCACGGCCCCATTAATACGGTCATAATATCCTTCACACATGCCACATTGTCCCGTATCACAGGCTTCCTCTTCCTTGAAACAGATCTTGTCCTTCGCGGTTAGACTGATCACATGCATCTTCAATCCTTCCGCCTGCATCCGGGCAAAAGCCTCTTCTGCCGCAACACGCGTCGTTGTTCTTGCGGTCAGATAGAACAATCGTTTGGCTTCCCCTTCACCAATCGCCTTGACCGTGGGAAAGAGTACCGACATCGTTTTGCCAATACCCGTTGGCGCCTTCGCCATCAGTCCCTGCCCCTCGCGAATCGTCTTGTATACGGCCCCTGCCAGCTTGCGCTGTCCCTCCCTGTATTTGCGAAAAGGAAAAGGCAGCTCTCGCACGCTTATATCTCGCTTCTCTTCATAGGCCACAATCATCTCAGCATACGGCGCATAGCCAGCGACCAGCTCTGCTGCAAACTGCTCAAGCTCCTGCCGTTCCAGCATCCGCCGAAAACGTCTTTCTTCATTGTTCACAGTGTGCACGTACGTAAGCTGTACCTGCATACGGGGTTCATCATGCTGAACCGCGTACATATAGGCATACATCATGGCTTGAGCCCAGTGTACCGGGGCCCCATCGCCCAGATCGTCCAGATTTCCCGCAGTGGATTTGATCTCATCCACCGTCAACTGACCATCCAGACGAATCAGCCCGTCACAACGTCCCTCCACCACGTAGGTCAAGTCTCCATGCTGCAGTTCCACTTCGAGAACCACTTCTTTCAGATCCTCTTCTGTATAATCCTTCTGCACCCGCTGGTGTATCCGAGTTCCCTCCTGCATCGATGCATTGGTGCGAAACCCTGGACGTATGCTGCCACTGCGGTACACATATTCCACCAAAGGCCTGACTGATATTCGAATTGCGGTTGTCATGCGATCACCCGTTCTGATTGTAGTCTCTATACTTTATCATGAAATATGCTTTTGGACACAGCATCACCTCGAAGAAGTGGGAAATATTATGAAGAAAAATTGACATCCCATCGTCCCATAAGTAAAGTTAACTTTACGTAAAGCGAACTTTACTTTTGGGAGGATATACTTGCACAATCTAATCAGAGACAAAAGAATACATATGCACATCACACAGGAAGAACTGTCTCAACGACTAAAGGTCTCCAGGCAGACCATCATATCGCTGGAATCCGGAAAGTACAAACCTTCTCTTGTGCTTGCTCACAAGCTTGCCCAATTATTTGGCTGTCAGATCGAGGAATTATTTATTTTTGAAGGAGATGAGAATATTGAGTTCTGAATTACTGAATCGGATGATCGGGATCGGTGGAATTGTAGCTGGTTTGTTATTTGCAATACTCATTATTTTTTTCACAAGGTTGATTGCAAAAAAGCACAACGGACTGGATGAGCGGTACCTTTATTGTATCACGAGAGCAAAGGCCTTCTCCTGGAATGCAACAACCATCAGTCTTGCTCTGGCATGGATCCTCGTAGTTATGCTAGACGGGATATCGCTTTCCTTTTTCATTATTACTGCAGTGTTTGTCATTCATTGTTTATCTTCTATTGTAGCAAACCTATACTACTCAGCTCAGAATTAGCCCACCTGTCCGATACATGTGAACCGATTGGACTCGCACAATCCCATATGCTATGTTGAAGTGGAATGTACGTAAATAAGGAGGCAGCTTCTATGTATATCTATTTGGTCCCTTCACCGATTCCGGATGCACTTGCTGCATATCCGCATCTGACTTTGCGCAGCGAGGAACAGGTTCGTTTGGCCATTGAATTGACAGAACGTTTGATGAACATCGAGTCCGATGACAACGTAGCGGCATATGAGGCTTTCGATACAACAGGCTCCTGGACAGGCGGCGGTTACGCTGTTCTGAACAACATACCCGTAACAGAAGATGGAAGGAACGACTTCGAGGAACGCTTCAAAAACCGTGCACGCAGAGTGGAAGACGAACCCGGTTTTGTCGGTATTCGTGTACTTCGTCCGCTGAAGGATGATACGTATGTCGTACTTACCCTTTGGCAGTCCCAAGATCATTTCAAAAACTGGCAGCAGTCCCAAGCCTATAACCATGCTCACCGCAACCGCAGCAGTAGTGAAGGGCTGACAGCACAGAAGCCCACCATGTTTCCAAGACCATCATTCGTCACGACATTCACCATAGAGTAAATGAACGGGGAGCAAACCTGATACGGTGCTCCACGATGTACAAGTTTCAAATGTATTGCGATCATGCTTTGGGCAAGGTTCATTTGCACTTCAAAATGACAGCCCTTCCCGCCTCTTCCTTAATAGGAAGGGGCTTTTTTGGATATGCTATGTCTTGAATGAACCAGAGCTGACCTTTCTTTTTTCCACAATAATTGCAAAATGGAAGCAATTAAGAAGCAATTAAGAAGTTCGTTACTTTTGACACGACATGCCATGAGATAGCATAATACTTGTTAAATGAAACTTCGGAAAGGAAGGAAGGCGGTATCTTGTCACGCAATTCACTCACCCGGTTTCTAAGCGGACCGTTTATAGTGTTCACCGTTATTATGATGATCAAAAGCTCTCTGGCCTGGATTGTGATCTTCGATGACATCCCCGTCTGGAAACCGCTGCTGACAGAGTTGCCGCTGATCTGGATCTGCTTCTGTCTGATTGAGTGGTTCGCAGCCAAACGCCGGATGTGGCTATATCTCGGACTAAATCTGGTGCTATCGGGCATCTTCTTTGCAGCCATCATGTACTACAAATATTATGGTGTTATCGTCAATTATCATGCGCTTGCACAGGTTAATCAGGTAACCTCAGTCAAGAGCAGCATGTTCTCTTTGCTTGATCCGTATTATTTGTTTATTTTTGCAGATATTCTGGTTATCGCAGGGATATTGATTCGTCGCCGGATCAAGCTCGGCGGGACTGAACGTCCAGGCAGAGTGCCGCTTGAACGAAGCGCCAGAAGACGAATTGCCTCGGTCATTCTGATCCTGTCGATCGTACTGTGCATGCTCAATATATACCCCAATCGCGCAAGCATGAGCGAGATCACACAAGCGGAGCAAATGGGGATTCTCGGATATGAAGCATACACCATCCTGGCGGATCGGCCGGATAAACCCGTGCCCCTTGATCAAATTGATCAGAATCATATCGACGAGATTAAACAAACGACATCGTTGCCTTCTGTTGTGGAGCAGGGCGCAGCCAAGGGGCGCAACGTCATTGTCCTCCAGCTCGAATCATTCCAGAACTTTCTGATCGGATTGCAGGTGGACGGGCAGGAAGTTACACCCCATCTGAATGAGCTGGCTGCACAAAGCCTGTATTTCCCCAACTTTTATCAGCAAGTGGGACAGGGAAATACGTCGGATGCCGAGTTTGTGGTGAATACATCGTTTTACACACCACCCAACGGAGCCGCAACTACCGTCTATGCTAACAAGGAGCTGCCAAGTCTGCCCAGACTAATGTCCGCGAACGGTTACCAGACAGCCACATTCCATACGAATGATGTGCACTTCTGGAATCGTGATCAGTTATACAAGGCGCTTGGTTTTGACCATTATTATGATATTAAATATTTCGGAACAGAGGATTCCATCGCCTTCTCAGCATCGGATGAAGTGTTGTATAGCAAGACACTCGATAAACTCGAGGCCATGCAGGACACAGGGTCACCCTTCTATGCACAAATTATTTCCATGTCGGCGCATCACCCTTACCATTTACCAGAAGATAAGGTCAGTCTGACGCTGCCAGAACGGTTCAATAATACGTTACCAGGGGATTATCTTGTATCCCAGCATTATGCCGATCAGGCGGTGGGGCAATTTATTGAGGGACTGAAAGAACGCGGATTATGGGAAAATAGCTTGCTTGTTGTTTACGGTGACCATCTGGGTCTGCCTATCTACTCACTGGATCGGACCGATGAGAAACTCATGCAGGAAATCTACGGTCGGGAGTACACGTCCGCAGACATGATCAATATTCCACTGATTGTAACGGCTCCTGGCATCACGCCGGCAGCTCAGCTGGAGCAGATCGGAGGACAGGTGGATATTCTGCCAACGATCGCCGGGTTAACCGGTGCCTCTCTCCAGAACCAACTGTATTTTGGGCAGGATTTGCTGCGTGAGGGAAATAATCTGCTGCCAGAGCGCTATTATCTGCCCTCCGGTTCCGTATTAAACGATGCTTCACTGTTCGTTCCTGAGACGGGATACGGTGATGGTACGCATTACTCTCTTGCGGATGCCGGGAGACAGGATTTCGTTTCAGCAGATCGTGATCAGGAGACGCATTCGAACAGTCTGAAGGATGAACCCGCAGTACCTGCATCCGTAATGCCAACAGAAGAGAACGAGAAATCGACCTCTTCCGAATATATTACGAAGGAACAGTACGAACGAGCTTTGGATCTTCTACACTTGTCCAACAGTTATCTGAGTCAGTTACCGAATCGAAATGCAGTGAAATGATCCAACATGCATAATGAACTTATTTTTTAACTATTCAATCCAATGATAAAAAAAGACAAGAGCCCATGAAAAGGTCTGATATGGCCTGATTCATGGGCTCTTTCGTTCATTCTAACCTCTATATCTAACACTTCCTCCCCCAATCCTCTAACAAAAAGACACCTATAATCACTCAAGTCTTCCTCCGCCAACAAATTACCCTCTTTAGCGAACACACCTGGACGTTCCTCTTCCTTAAGCATCGGTTTACAATGAAAGCGTATTATTCCTTATTGAAGGAGGAGCATTATGAAATTTGACCTGAACTTTGTACCTTTCAGCCGCAGAGAATCGTTCCTTGCTGTCTCTCTTCTACCTGAAAGCAAGAATAGACAGCAAGGCCTCTACCTACGAACTGTGCGGGGTGGAGATGATAAATTTGGTGAGGCGTTCCGTATTGAACTGTTGGATCAGCAGAATCAGACGATTCCATTCACGGCAGAAGCTTCTCCCGAAATCGTCCGGCTGAATTCACCAGTGACGGCGATCTTTGCCGAAATCTGTATTTCGGATAGTCATACCGTCCGATTCCGTTCAATAGGCTGCGGGATCCGGTTAACCTTTATCCCGGCAGCCTATGATTATGCATATGAAGTGAATAAGAATAGCTGGGAAGTGAACAGCTTTACTCATGAATGCCGTTTTATGCTGACTGGACTTGTGGGCGGAATGAAGATGGAAGTGCCGTGGGATAAGATCAAGAGCTCACGAGTGATTGCAGAGTTCACCGTGGATATGGACACAAATACGGCGGAGTTTGCCGTTGAGGAGTTCCGCACAGTATGGGAGCCTCGGCCAAATTGGGAGTCCTTTGATGATGACGTAGAGGCGATCCGTACTGAATTTAACCAGTGGCTTGACAGTAGTCTTGCGATCCCTGATCGCTGGCAGGATGCACGGGAGCTCGCCGCTTACATTACTTGGTCCTGCCTTGTTCCGGCGGAGGGATGCCTGACGCGTCCAGCCATGTATATGTCGAAGAACTGGATGACGAATATATGGAGCTGGGACCACTGCTTCAATGCGATGGCGCTTGTTCGCCATGATCCAAAGCTTGCATGGGACCAATTCATGATCTTTTTTGATCGACAAGATGAGAGTGGCTTAATTCCTGACTTTGTGAACGATAAATATGAACTTTGGAACTGTAACAAACCTCCTATTCATGGATGGACACTGGCCTGGATGATGAAACATACGGACTATATCCGCGAGGCGCAGCTTCGTGAAGTGTATGGTCCATTGTCCAAGTGGACGAAATGGTGGTTCCGGTATCGTGATGATGATGGTGACGGGATTCCCCAATATAACCATGGTAATGATTCCGGCTGGGATAACAGTACAGCATTTAATAATGGAATTCCCGTAGAAAGTCCGGATTTAGCTGCCTTTCTGATTATCCAGACAGAGCTTCTTGCTGAAATTGCTGGATTGCTTGGGCTTACCGAGGAATCCTCTGAATGGAGAAAATTGGCGGATAATACATTGGAGAAGATGATCAGCCACTTCTGGAAAGATGGAAGATTTATCTCCTTACGTTCAGGTACACATGAGCCTTCAGCTGGAGACAGTCTGCTGTTATTCGTTCCGATTCTACTTGGTAAACGCCTGCCGGAACCAATCAGAGATGTTCTTCTGAAAGGGCTCAGGGAGGAGAATCGCTTCCTGACGGAAAATGGTTGGGCGACCGAGAGCATAAGTAGCCCTTACTATATACCAGACGGGTACTGGCGCGGACCGATCTGGGCACCCTCGACCATGCTGCTCGTGGAAGGCGTAGCCGCAGCTGGCGACCTGGAGCTTGCTCAGGAAGTATCACGCCGCTTCTGCAATATGCTTAGCCGGAGTGGGATGGCGGAGAACTTCGACGCGCTGACTGGTGAAGGCCTACGCGACAGGGCATTCACATGGACATCAAGTGTGTTCCTGATCCTTGGGCACGAGTACACAACCTAAAACGAATAATGCACGTCTTCGGCTGCTGTTTTAAACAGCTTTCCGGGGACGTGCTTTTCCCGTTCACCCGAAAAATTTTATTTGCAAACAGTAATTTGAAAGCGTTACCATGAAATGAATGGATTCTTCTATAGACTATCTGTCCATGCTAGAATGCAGGTAGATATAGTTATAGCGAGAGGGGAAATCGTTTATGAACGTCCAGTGGATCAGGCAGCTTAATAAACGTATTTTCTCTGGTTCCTACCGCAGTATACGGACCAAGCTGCTCTTCTGTTTTCTCATCGTCACTCTGATTCCTCTGCTCTCGCTTGGTGCGTTGTCCTATTACCAATCTGCCAAAATTATTAATTCGCAGTTTGGCAAATATGGAGAAAATGCCGTAGCACAGTTGGAGCAACAAACAAGTTCATCTTTAAGCCGAATGAAACAAATGAGTGAAACGATCTACTCGTATTTACTTGATCCCGCCCATACAGATCTAAGGAATCAGGCCCCTGTGAGCTATAGTGAAATCATTGAGAAGAATGACTTTGAAGCCCTACTCAAATCGCTGCGGACGGATCTAACCGCAGGAATCTATATCATTACACCCTCTGGCTATTATTATGGAGAGAACAATTTGAATGTTGAGAAACTAAAAAATATTCCAGAATGGAAAACAAAACCCGCTTCTTATAAAGGAATATACTGGCTCGGCTTTTATGTGCAAAATCACGCAATGAGCAGCTCAGGCGATTCGAATCTCCCCGTCCTTGGTCTCGCTGTTCCGATCCATAATTCCAACGGAACGCAAAACGGCAGTACCATACTCATAGAGGAGAATGCGCAGGAACTGATCCATATGTTCAAACTATTTGAGACAGATACGAAGTCACATCTGACCATTAAAGCTTCGGACGGAAGGCTTGTGTATGAGAGCGCTTCAGCTTTTACGAAGAAGGATAGTGACATTACATGGAACCGGACCCTTGCCGTGAACCAGTGGACCATAGAAGCGAGATTGCCTGCCAAAGCCTTCTACCTGTCCTCGGGCATTATTCGGTCGAATACCATTGTCGTGGCAGTTATTTCATGTCTGCTTGCTTTTGGACTCGCCTATCTGTTCTCATCAAGATTTACAGCGCGTATTCGTACGCTAAAGGATTCAATGCAGAAGGTCAGCTTCGGTAAACTGGATACACGAATGCCGATCGAAGGTAGAGATGAGCTGGGCAGCCTTGATATGAGCTTTAACCGGATGGTAAGCGGTGTCCAATCGCTCGTGCAAGAAGTGGAACAGAGCGAACGACTCAAGAAAGAAGCGGAGCTAAAGGCTTTCCATTATCAGATTAACCCCCATCTGCTGTTCAATACGTTGAACTCCATTCAGTGGAAGGCCCGTCTGGAAGGTGCTGATGATATTCGTCAGATGTTATATCACTTAACGATGGTGCTGGAAGGAAATCTGGATATATCGCAGGAACTGATCACGTTGGGCAGAGAACTACGCATGATTGAGCATTTCCTGAAAATTCAGGAGATCAGGTACGGAAATGTTTTCAGCTATGAGCTAAGTTGTGAAGACTCGCTGAAGCAATATCTGATCCCGCGTATGACGCTGCAGCCGCTGTTTGAAAATATATTTTTCCACGGCTTCACGGATGGGACAGGTACAATCAAGCTGGATGTCATCGTAGAGAAGGATGAGCTTCTGCTGACTCTCAGGGATGATGGAGCGGGTATGACGGAAGAAAAACGGGAGCGTCTGCTTTTGCCAGATCCGAATCGTCGTGGACGCGGAGGGTTAGGCGTACAGAACGCAGACCAGAAATTCAAACTGCATTTCGGCCCGCAGTACGGGCTTACGGTACATTCGACTAAGGGTGAGGGCACAGAGATTGTCATTCATTGGCCCAAAGAGGAGGAGCGTCCGGATGGATACAGCAAAGAGAATTAAGGTGCTGATTGCAGATGATGAGAGCATTGTACGAAAAGGTCTACGCTCGACCGTACCTTGGGAGAAATTCGGGATGGAAGTTGTAGCTGACGCACCCAATGGACAAAAAGCCTGGGAAGCCTTTCTGGAGCATAGGCCTGAAATTGTTATTACAGATATTGTTATGCCAGAGATGGATGGCATTGAGCTGTCTCGCAAGATCAAGGAGGTAGCGGCAAAGACCAAAATAATTCTGCTCAGCTGCCACCGGGATTTTGAATACGCACAACAGGGAATTCAACTTGGGGCATCCGGATATCTTTTGAAGACCGCTTTTGAGGACGAAGAACTTGAAGAAATGTTAAATAAGTTCCAGCAGGAGCTGTCGGTCTCCCCTCCGCCCTCTCCAAAGGATGAAGAACGCATGGAAACGCTGCTCTTTGCATGGCTGAACGGGCATAGCTGTAAATTTCCAGAGGAGCTGGAGAAGCTGCATGGCGGTCCATGGCATTTTAATGGTGAGCCGCTGTTGATATATCTGATTCGAACAATAGAATGCGGAGCCTCTTGGACCGGTCTACTACAGGGTGCTGAGAAGAATGACCGTAGTATGTGCGAGGGTACGATCATTCCATATGGAGAAGAATACTGCTATTGGATCGTTCCTGATTCACTGCGAGGGTCTGCAGACAGCCTTTTGGTAGAGAGCAAGAGCAAATTCAGTCAGCTGAAATGGACTCGCAAAGAATCCTTGCTCCACAGTGATGATCTGAAGCAGGCGTTCCAGAACCTTCATAAAGAAGCTGAGCTAGAGAAGCTGTATGGGATATCCGTAAATCATTGGCCAGATCCGATCTGGAAAGCCGTGAATCTACTATATGCTAATCCCGCAGCAGATTGGTCAGCCAGCGAACTGGCGGAAGAGGTTGGGCTCAGTCGCAGTCATTTCTCCATTCTGTTTAAGAAGGCTGTTGGTGATAGTTTCATTGCGTTCCAATATAAACGTAAATTGCGCCTTGCTTATGGTTTACTGCGGGATACACATCTAACCATGCAGGAAATTGCGGAGCGGACAGGACTTGGAGATAGCAAATATTTTAGCAAATGGTTCAAACGCTGTACGGGTCAGACACCGAGTCATTACCGTGCCCAACAAAAAGACGACGAGTCCCGAACAGATTGACACCTGCTTCACTAATTCGAACAAAATCACAACAACATTCGAATAGATACACGTTTTGAACCGCTTTCATTCGAGTTACGATGAAAGCGGTTCAATTATTATAAACCTCATTGACAGGGGAGCTGACAATATGAAAAAGAGAACTTTACTCATTGTCCTTGCAACGACGCTGATGGTATCTATGCTGTCTGCATGCAGCGGTAACGCTGGAACAGCCAATCCGGAGAACGGCGGTTCGGATCAGACGAAGACGCTTCGTTTTGCAACCTGGGATACGGGGGACGCGCTCAAGATTGAGCAGGATATCGCCAAAAAGTTTGAAGCGGAACATCCCGGCACAAAGGTGCAGGTTGAGGCTTATGCGGACGGATTTGACCAGAAGCTTGCCGCAGGATTTGGAGCAGGTAACCCGCCAGACGTCATGTACATGTGGGACTTCCCTACCTACCATCAATCTCTTGAACCCCTGGATAGCTTCGCAGAAAAGGACAAAGACCTGAAGATAGATGATTTTTACAAAGGATTGTTCAACTACGGAAAAATTGACGATAAGCTGTACGGCATTCCGGCAGGCTTCACGACTCGTGTCGTCTACTATAACAAGAAGCTCTTTGATGCTGCTGGTGTCCCTTATCCCAAAGACGGATGGGAATGGAGTGAATTTCAGGATATCGCGAAGAAGTTGACGGACAATTCCAAGAAGCAGTACGGCTTTGGTGCCCGTGCCGAGAATGATACGTATGACTTGCAGGGCTTCGTCTGGAGCAACGGTGGCTCCTTTATTTCCCCGGATGGTAAAACCATTGAAGGCTACATGAACAGTAAGGAAACTGCTGAAGCTATCCAAATGTTTGGTGATATGGTGAAGAACGGCACCGCCGTGCTCACAGGTGGTAAAGGCCAGCAAAGCGGTGATGATATTTTTAAAGGCGGTAAGATCGCTATGTGGGAGAGCGGAATCTGGCCGCTTGAATCTTTCAAACAAGCGGGAATTGATGTAGGTACGGTCGAAATTCCAGCTTTCCCAGGCAAACCGGTTAAAGGTGTTTTGGCCGAATCTGCGCTGTCTATTGCCAAAGACTCCAAGCACAAAGATCTGGCATGGGAATTCGTTAAATTTTATGTCTCTAATGAATCGATCAAAATGCGCGTTGCTGACCTACCGGTACGACAAAGTGTTGTAAATGAGCTCAAGAAGGATCAAGATCCGCTCTACAAACCTTATTACACGATGCTTGAGCGTTCGGACAATACACCTGCATTTCTACTTAATCCGAAGTGGAATGAAGTGAACCGACAGCTGTCGGCTGCGGTGGAAGCCGTCATGCACGGTAGCAATGCCCAAGAAGCGCTGGATCAGGCGGTTAAGGACAGCGAGCGATATTTGAAATAACACTTGTAGAAAGAAGGTTAGGAGATGGCTCAGACCTACCTGCAGAATACATCGGAACCGACAGCTACCCTTAAGGCCTTAAAAAAACGAAAATGGGGTGGGTTTGCCCCCTACCTCTTTATCTTCCCATGGATATTTGGATTTGTTTTCTTCACTTTAGGACCTCTGCTATTTTCACTGGTCATTTCATTTTTTGATTGGCCAATTGTCGGTAAAGTAACCTTTATCGGGATAGACAACTACGTAGAGATGTTTTCGAATGATCCACTTTTTTGGAAATCTTTATTTGTAACACTGAAATTTGCAGCCCTCTTCGTCCCGCTCAATATTGTAGTTGCACTAGGACTTGCCATGCTGCTAAATCAAAGGGTTAGAGGAAGCGCCATTTTCCGTACGGCATTTTATCTCCCCTCTGTAATCTCAGGTGTGGCGCTTGCTATGATCTGGTCCTGGGTATACAGCGGAGACTATGGAATCCTGAACTATTTCTTATCTGTCCTTGGCATTCAGGGGCCCGATTGGCTAAATGATACGAACTGGTCACTCGTTGCGATGGTCGTCGCCAGTCTCTGGGGACAAGGATCCATGATGCTTATTTTCCTAGCTGGACTTAAAGGCATTCCCAAGGACCTGTACGAATCCGCTTCAATCGACGGAGCAGGTAAAATCCGAAAGTTCCTGAGTGTAACCATTCCGATGATTACGCCAACCATTCTGTTCAATCTCATCACATCGATTATTGCAGCATTCCAGCAGCTAACCCTGGCTCTTCTACTCACGGGAGGCGGGCCAATGAAATCAACCTATTTCTATGCGATGTATATGTATGAGAACGCTTTCAAATATTTCAAGATGGGTTACTCTGCCGCCAACGCCTGGTTTATGTTCCTGATTGTGCTTACCCTGACGTTTCTGGTATTCAAATCTTCGGAAGCCTGGGTGTTCTATGAAGGTGAAATGAAAAAGAATCCGCAGAAGAAGCTTAAAGCCAGTAAAAGGGGGCGGTCCTGATGAAAAAAGTATTTGCTTACGCGTTGCTGATTTTGTTCTCACTGCTGTTCATCGCCCCACTCTTCTGGGCGGTGACCACGGCGCTGAAATCACCGCAGGAGCTTTATCTGTTTCCTCCCAAATGGATTCCGTCCGAATGGAAATTCAGTAACTTCGCAGAAGCATGGAACATCCAGCCCTTTAATCTATTTTTGAAAAACACACTGCTCGTTACGGTTTTATCCACCATAGGTCAGCTGATATCCTGCACGCTCGTCGCTTACGGCTTCGCCAGATTCCAGTTCAAAGGGCGTGATTTCCTGTTTCTTGTCGTCCTGGCGACTATGATGATCCCCTGGGAAGTAACGATGATTCCACAATATATGGAGTTCAACTATTTGGGTTGGATCAACACACTCAAACCGCTGATTATTCCGTCGTGGTTCGGCTCTGCCTATTATATCTTTTTGTTACGACAGTTCATTATGACCCTGCCCCGGGAGCTGGATGAAGCAGCGACGATTGACGGCGCCAGTAAAATGACGATTCTGCTTCGAATCATCGTGCCGCTAATGGGACCTTCACTGATTCTGGTCTCCGTATTCCAGTTCATGAGTTGTTGGAATGACTATCTGGGACCGCTCATTTTCCTGAATGATCAGACGAAATATACGTTAACGCTTGGCCTATCTCAATTCAAGGGCATGTACGGTGTTGATATGCAATCCATTATGGCCATCACCTGCTTAATTTCGATTCCTCCGCTTGCCATTTTCTTCTTCGCCCAGCGTTACATTGTCGGCGGAATTGCCACGACAGGTATTAAAGGATAGGACACATAGATAGATGAAGGGGATGACGATCATGAATGTTATAAACATTGAGCGCGACTGGGATAACCTCAGCGTTCTGGAGAGAAACCGTGCGAAGAGTCGCTCCTATTTTATTCCTCATTCTAATGCAGAAAGTGCTCTGAGCTATGACAGAGGAAGCTCTCCGTGGTTCAAATCGTTGAATGGCATTTGGAAATTCCAATTTTCTGAGGGGCCAGAGCTGGCACCCCCGGATTTTCATCAAAATGAATACGACACCTCAGGTTGGGATGATATCCCTGTCCCTGGCCACTGGCAGTTGCAAGGCTACGGAAATCCGCATTACACGGACCTGTACTACCCATTCCCAGTCGATCCTCCTCATGTACCTAATGATAATCCAACGGGTAGCTACGTAAGGGAATTCACGCTGCCAGACCATTGGGACGGAAGAGTTGTTTCACTTAAGTTCGACGGTGTAGATAGCGCATTTCATGTATGGCTGAATGGTTCGTTTGTCGGGTACAGCCAAGGCAGCCGTCTGACATCAGAATTTGATCTGACCCCTCATCTGCAGGCAGGAGTTAACCGATTGGCAGTCCGGGTTTACCAGTGGTCCGACGGTAGTTATTTGGAGGACCAGGATATGTGGTGGATGAGTGGCATTTTCCGCGATGTCTATCTGGTCTCCGAGCCTTCAGCGTTACGCATTACAGATTATCGAATTATAACCGAGCTAGATACCGAGTTTACGAATGCGGTACTGTCCGTTCGCTTAGACCTTGATGGAGAAGAAGTTCAGGGCAAGATACAGTTGCAACTGCTGGATAAAGTTGGAGCGCAGATCCTGTCTGCTGAGAAGAATCTAAACCATCCTTTAAGCGTCGAGTTCAATCTGCCGGTGGCAAAGCCTTCCTTATGGAATGCCGAATCTCCTTATTTATATCATCTGATCATTTCATTAGTCGATTCGAACAATCAGGTGATAGAAACTGTTGCCCAACGTGTCGGGTTCCGCCGTGTGGAGGTCAGGGATGGACAGTTCTTGGTGAATGGCGTAGCGATCCTTCTCAAAGGTGTGAACCGACATGATCATCATCCAGATACGGGACGAACCGTTACGGTATCCACCATGCGCGAAGATATCCAAATGATGAAGCAGCACAATATCAATGCGGTGCGGACGGCACATTATCCGAATGACCCGCGGTTCTATGATCTATGTGATGAGTATGGGCTATACGTTATGGAAGAGACGGACCTGGAAACGCACGGCTTCGAGCCACTCGGTAATATATCACGTCTTAGTGATGATCCTGCGTGGAAGGATGCCTATGTGGACCGCATTCGCCGTATGGTGGAGCGCGACAAAAATCACCCTTCTGTGATTTTCTGGTCGCTTGGCAATGAATCGGGCTTCGGCTGCAATTTCCGAGCGATGTCTGAGTGGTGCAAAACGAATGATTCCACACGACTTATCCATTATGAAGAAGACCGTGAAGCGGAAGTATGTGATGTGGTGAGCACGATGTATTCTTCTGTGGAGAAAATGGAAGGCTTCGGTCAGCTAACCGATCATCCGAAGCCGCATATTCTATGTGAATTTGCTCATGCGATGGGCAATGGACCTGGAGGGTTACAGACGTATTTTGACACCTTTGATGCTTATCGGCGCCTTCAAGGCGGATTTGTCTGGGAATGGATCGACCATGGGCTTAGCAGAACAACAATCGATGGCAAGGCTGATTATGCTTACGGCGGCGATTACGGTGATGTACCGAATAACAGTAATTTTGTTATTGATGGGCTGGTTCGTCCAGACCGCACCCCCTCTCCGGGGCTCATTGAATATAAGAAAATTATCGAGCCTGTGAAGGTAGAAATGATAGACGCAGGAAAGATTCGCGTAACGAATCGGTATGATTTCGTGACATTGGATCATCTGCAGGTACACTACAGTGTCACGGCTGATGGACGAACGGTTAACAGCGGTGTACTCCTACTCCCGCAGGTAGGACCAGGTGATAGCACAGACTTGTTCATTCCAAATTTGATAGATCAGCAGTCGGCCCTTCTCGCTCCGGCTACAGAGATGTGGCTGAATGTCGGCTTCACGCTGGCAGCTGACTGTGCTTGGGCGGTGCAAGGGCATGAGGTAGCCTGGGCACAGTTTGCACTGCCAAGTCATTCAAGCTCGGCTGTCTCTTCCCCATCGCAACTGCTTGTAGAGCAGAAATTGTCAGTCACCGAAGAAGGACGCCAGCTAGTTCTTGCGAATGACAGTTTCCGCATTTCTTTTAATCGTCTACGTGCAGGGTTTACGTCCCTTTGCCTGAACGGAAAGGAGCTCATTCAACATGGACCACAACTGAATTTCTGGCGCGCTCCGATTGATAACGATATGTATGTGCTCCCAGATTGGCGCAAGGCACACCTCGATCGACTGACCGAGCGGATAGACGATTTCCGCTGGGATCGATTGGATGAAACGTCTGTGCGTATGACTTGGACTTCACGCATAGCACCCCCTGTCTACGATTGGGGCTTCCGCTGTGAAACGTCCTATACAGTTACTGCAAGTGGACTAATTATTATAGATGTGAGGGGAATGCCGGAAGGGACACCACCCGCTATGCTCCCGAAAATCGGTCTTCAAATGGAAGTTCCCTGTGATATAGACCGGGTGAAATGGTATGGCCGTGGACCGGGTGAGAGCTATTCGGATAGCCGGGAGGCCGGACGCTTCGGCGTATATCAGAGCAGTGTAGATGGGTTGTTCACATCGTATATCTATCCTCAAGAGAACGGAAATCGGACAGATGTAAGGTGGATGTCGATAGTCGATGGAGCAGGAATCGGTCTGCTGGCGGCAGGAGCGCCAACGCTTGATTTCAGCGCCAGACGTTACACCGACAGTGATCTGGAGAAGGCGCAGCATAAGAGTGATTTGGCACCTCGTGATTTCATCACACTGAACCTGGATTACAAACAGAATGGACTGGGAAGCAACAGCTGTGGTCCAGCACAGTCCCCTGAAAATACAGTTAAGCCAGAAGCGTTCCGGTTCCGTATCTTGCTTCAGGCTTATATGGCAGAGGATAGCTCTCCTGAACGGCTTAGCCACCGAATGAGTACAGAAGCGAAGCAATATGAAATGGAGGAAGATCAACATGCTTAATACACAGGACGTTTTGAATTTATCTGGCAAGGTAGCCGTCGTTACTGGCGGAGCATCAGGCATTGGGCTGGCCACCGCTGAGCTTCTGGCGAGCTTCGGGGTACATGTTGCCTTGATTGATATCAATGAGGCTGCGGGTAACGAGGCAGTCGTCAGTATCCGTGAACAGGGAGGTCAGGCCAGCTTTTACTGCTGCAACGTGACCTCTGCCGCAGACTGCGAACGCACAGCTTCAGAGATTGCATCAGCTCTTGGAGGGATTCACATCTTGTTCAATAACGCTGGGGTCATCCGCCGCAAAACGGTTACCGAATTGGATGAAAGAGACTGGGATCTTGTACTGGATGTCTCGCTCAAAGGTGTCTTTCTCCTCTCTAAATATGTAATTCCCATTATGGAGCATAGCGGCGGAGGCAGCATCATTAACACAGGCTCAGGTTGGGGACTGAAAGGTGGAGACCGCGCAGCAGCTTATTGCGCGGCAAAGGCAGGCGTTGTCAATTTGACGCGCGCCATGGCTATCGACCATGGTGCGGCGAACATTCGAGTCAACTGTGTATCACCAGGTGATACGGATACACCGCTCCTGCGTGACGAAGCGAAGCAGCTGCAGCAAGATGAGTCCGCATTTCTGGTTGCCTCTGCAGGAGGCAGACCACTGGAGCGTCTAGGTACACCGCGTGATATCGCGAATGCCGTATTATTCCTGGCGAGTGACTTGTCCTCATGGGTAACGGGTAGTGTGCTCGTTGTTGACGGAGGCGGAATTGCTTAGGGCGGATAAGTAAGAATATTTTCTCAACATATGAACGGAGGCGTTAATTGTGGCTCACAACAAAACATATGCCCATCCCTATATTCCAAATACCGTTCCGGAGGTCCGGGACGCGATGCTGAAAGAAATAGGTCTCACGTCTATGGAGCAGCTCCATGACGCGATTCCTGACAGCCTGAAGCTGCAGCGGAAGATGGATCTTCCGCCAGCCATGAACGAGTATGAACTGCGCCGACATATTGATGGACTGCTAGCGAAGAACAAGCATGGTGGAGATTATCTTAATTTTCTGGGTGCAGGATGCTGGCAGCATTTCATCCCGGCTGTATGCGACGAGATCAATCAGCGTTCTGAATTCGTGACAGCCTATGCTGGAGAACCTTACGAGGACCATGGTCGGTTCCAGGCCCTGTTCGAATATCAGAGCCTGCTTGCCGAACTCGTGGATATGGATGTCGTAAACGTTCCAACCTTCGACTGGGCTCAGGCGGCTTCCACTGCAATCCGCATGGCGGGACGTATTACAGGGCGCAAAATCGTGCTGCTCCCTCGTTCTGTAGATCCTGATAAGGCAGCAATTATTCGGAATTACTGCACTCCGGTCATGGATATCCAGTATGTTGACATCGATCAGGTGACAGGACGAATGGATCTGAATGATCTGCGAAGCAAATTAAGTGACGATACGGCAGCGATATATTTTGAAAATCCCGGTTACCTTGGAATCATTGAGGATCAGGGAGCTGAAATATCTGATCTTGCTCATAAAATAAATGCGGTTTCTATTGTAGGTGTTGATCCCATATCACTCGGAGTTCTGGAGCCACCAAGCCGTTACGGAGCGGATATCATTTGCGGAGATTTGCAGCCGCTGGGTATGCATATGAACTTTGGCGGTGGGCAGGCTGGCTTTATCGCAACACGTGATGAGGAAAAATACGTAATGGAATACCCTTCGCGACTATTTGGCATCGTGCCAACCGAGGTGGAAGGCGAATATGGCTTCGGGGATGTTGCCTATGAACGTACCTCATTCGCTCTTCGGGAGAAAGGCAAAGAATCGGTAGGAACTCAGACCGCTTTATGGGGTATTACGGCAGGTGTATATCTAGCCCTCCTCGGTCCCGTTGGAATGCAGGAGGTTGGCAGCACTATTATCCAGAAATCGCATTACGCTGCGAAACAGATATCACGAATTCCAAGTGTGTCTCTTCGCTTCGAAAACGGCACCTTTTTCAAAGAGTTTGTTGTTGATTTTAATGATACAGGTCTAACCGTTGACGAGATCAACCAGAGATTAATGGAGACAGGGATTTTTGGAGGCAAGGATTTATCTTCATCCTACCCTGCGTGGGGTCAATGTGCACTCTACTGCGTCACGGAAACGCACACCCAGTCGGATTTGGACCGACTTGTCGATGCTCTTCGTTCCATTGTCAGCACATCATAGTGATCATATAGAGGAGGACTGAACGCCATGAAACGGATTCGCAGAGACCATAAGGTTCGTAAGTTTCACCAAGCGAAATGGGATGAGCCCGTTATCTTTGAACTTCACCGACCAGGAGAGCGGGGCGTCATCCCGCCGGGGACGGAAGCAGCTGTAGCCGCTGAAGCAGGTAGCGCGGAAGACAGCATACCGGCGTCCATGTGGCGGCGCAATACGCCGGCTTTGCCAGAAATCGGTCAGGCCAAGGTACTGCGGCATTATCTGAGATTATCCCAGGAAACACTGGGATCGGATATGAACGTGGAAATTGGCCAGGGAACCTGCACCATGAAATATATTCCCCGGATTAACGAAATGCTTATCCGCAATCCACGCATGACTGAGCTTCATCCGCTACAGAATGTGGATTCTGTTCAGGGCATGCTCGAAATATTCCATAATCTCGACCTGGCAATGCGAGAGATTTCTGGTATGGATGCATTCTCCTTTCAGCCGAGCAGCGGAACCCAGGCACTTCTCGCTATGGCCTCCATCGTCCGCGCCTATCATGATTCGCGTGGTGAAGGGGAGCAGCGTGATGAGATCATTACAACCATCTTCTCTCACCCTTCCCAGGCCGCTACAGCTGCCGTCAAGGGATATAAGATTATTACGTTACATCCAGACGAAGATGGATTCCCGGACCTTGAGAAGCTGAAGAACGTTGTCTCCGAACGGACAGCCGGATTCGTCGTTGCTAATCCAGAGGACACAGGCATCTATAACCATCGTATCCGCGAGTTTACAGATGTGGTGCACGCAGCTGGTGGTGTTTGCTACTATGATCAGGCTAACGCCAATGGCCTGCTCGGGATAACACGAGCGAAGGAAGCAGGTTTTGATATGTGCTTCTTCAATCTCCACAAAACCTTTGCGGCGCCCCATATGTGTGGTGGTCCTGCAACGGGCGCTCTCGGGGTGACAGACGCCCTGAAGAGTTTCATGCCTGGGCCATTGGTGGATAAGGAAGTGGGCGGACGGTATATCTTGAAAGATCAAACTGAAGTAAGCATTGGTAAGGTGCGCAGTTTTCACGGTGTAGCCCAAACCGTACTCCGCTCCTACGCCTGGATTATGAGTCTCGGACCAGATGGTCTGAAGGATGTCGCCCAGGTTGCGGTGCTGAACAACAACTATTTATATCATAAAATTGTTCAAATACGCGGAGCGAGTGCCCCGTATGTTCAAGGACGCCGTTTAGAGCAGGTCCGCTACAGCTGGAAGCAGCTAACCGATGAGACTGGAGTGACGACGGAGGATATTACGCGGAGAATGTGCGACTTCGGCCTGCATTACTGGACCTCCCATCACCCATATATTGTTCCACAGCCATTCACACTGGAGCCAACCGAATCCTATTCCAAGGAAGATCTCGACGAATATATCCATGCGCTGGAGCATATCTCGAATGAAGCCTACACACAGCCAGATATCGTCAAATCGGCTCCGCACAGCAGCACCGTGCACCGCAATGATGAATCATCTTTGGACGATCCGAAGCAGTGGTGTATTACTTGGCGTGCATATTTGAAGAAAACACAACCCGAACTTCAGGAACAACATTAGCATGTACGCAGCACCCTACTTTAGTGTTCATATAGAGGAGCATTAATATTACCAGTTCTATAAATAGACAGAAAAAAGACCCTCAACACATGTTGAGGGTCTTTTTAATATAGATTCCATAGCTTTAAGTTGGAGTTAAGCTCGGAATTCTTATTCACTCAGCATGGACTGTGTAAAACTGATCCACTCGCGGGTTGCAAAGGATAAGTATCGATCCCTCCGCCAGATCATGCCGAGCTGCCACGGAATTACGGGCTCCATCACGGGTATAATCCGTACACGCATATGATCCACCTCACGGCAGATTGTCTCTGGCAGCAACGCCACACCCAAATTGGCCGCTACCATCGCACTGAGCAGATCCCACTGCGAGCTCTCATACACTACCCGGGGTTGAAATCCCACATGCTGACAGGCTGCAATAATCCGGTCATGCAGTGCAAAATCTTCCCGAAACAGCACAAACGCATCATGCTCCAGTTCGCGGAGAGCGACTGACTCTTTACCCGCAAGCGGGTGCGAAGGGTGTACGAGCAGATTCAGCTTCTCTTTCACAAAAACAAAATGATCCACCAGTTCATCCACTGTTGGCAGTACAGCAACACCAATATCCAGTGCACCGCTGATGACATCAGCCTCCACTTTTTTGGCACCATCCTCGAATAGCTGAATGGTTACCTGAGGGTAAGCTTTATGGAATTCACCAATAATCATCGGAAAAAAGCTGGACCCAACCATCGGTGGCAGACCAATTCGAAGATGTCCCTTCTTCAGATTCATCAGATCGTCCAGCTCGGACGACAGACTGCGAAATGATTTTTCAATCTCCAGCGCCTGCCGGAAAAAGACATGTCCCGCATCTGTCAGCGCAACCTTCTTGCCATAACGATCCAACAGAGTTACGCCCAATTCATCTTCAAGACTTTTGACCGTTTTGCTAATCGTCGGTTGTGTAATGAACAACACTTCGGCTGCTTTGGTGAAGCTTTGCTGCCGGGCAACTTCGAGAAAATATTGCAAATGGCGGATATCCATCGTCTGATCCCCATCCTTCATAGATAAATGGAATGGTAAACATTCTTAATATGCATTTTACTCATGAAAGAATGCGATGTAAAATTTGTGATATCAAACAATGTTTCCATTCATTTTCATAAACATTTCAAAATCATCACGTTAATTATACAAGGAGGGATTAAAGTGAAGAAATGGGGCCTTGGCATTCTGCAAGTTGCACTCTTAATGGCCTTTTCACTGCTCATGGACCAGTTGGCCCGTGCTCTCCATCTACCTATACCCGGTTCCATACTTGGCATGGTCGTGCTGTTCATTTTGCTTCAGACCGGGGTCGTGAAGCTGCGTTGGATTGAAATTGGAGCTGCCTGGCTGCTCGGTGAGCTACTGCTGTTTTTTATCCCCTCAGCTGTCGGTATTATGAACTACATGCCCATGTTGGAGCAAGACGGACTGCAAATTCTGTTTATTGTTCTGCTTAGCACATTTTTGGTCATGGCCTGTACGGGACTTGTTGCCACCCGAATCGCCAAACGAAAGGAGCGTCACACCGGATGATTGGATTTCTCTGTCTCTTGTTAACCGTCGGTATATATTGGGTCGCCAAACGCATGTATCGTAACCTGCCCAAAGTTTATCTCTCTCCGCTGCTGATTACGCCGCTGCTTGTCGTTGGCGTGCTGCTCGCAACAGGTACGGATTATGCAGCCTACAGCAGTGGCGGCAAATGGCTAAGTCTTCTGCTTCAACCGGCTACGGTGGCTTTCGCCATACCGCTTTATACGTTTTTCCATGTACTCAAAAAACATATTTCCGAGATCGTCTTCAGTGTTATGACAGGCTCTGTGGTGGCGGTCCTCTCTTCTGCCCTGCTCGCCAAATGGCTGCGTCTGGATTCCGGACTCATTCATAGTCTGATCCCGAGATCGATTACGACTCCAATTGCGATGAACGTATCAGCTACGATTGGCGGCATTCCGGCTATTACAGCGGTTTTTGTCATCATGACTGGTCTGCTGGGGGCAATTATGGGGCCGTCCATTGTGAAAATGCTGCGTATTGATGGCGAGATCGCACGTGGAACGCTGTTTGGAACCGGTGCCCACGGAACAGGCACATCCAAGGCATTTGAGCTCAGTTCGCTGACGGGAACGATCTCCAGCATCTCCATGGTGCTGGCTGCGTTGTTCACTTTAGCAGTTGCACCTATACTTTCTAAACTTATTTTCCCATAATAGCTGGAAAGATCCCTTTTATTTGAAATATTATTGTTGTATTAAAGCCCTTTCTTCCTTACAATAAGGACAGGTTTTAATTGAGAATATTGCGGGGGAGATGCGATGAAAAGAACCGGAATGAAGAGATCTCTGGACCGCCTTGGACGAATTGTCCTTCCCAAAGAAATGCGGGATACGATGGAAATCCATATCGGCGATCCGCTTGAGTTTTTCATTGAAGGGAAAGAGTTGATTTTGAGAAAGTACAAATCAACGTTGTGTATTTTTTGCGGTGATGTGGATACGGAAATGTATTTCAAAGAGCAATTCATCTGCCGGACTTGTGCAATTCAATTAAAACACCCGGATGACACTCCCGAATTTTTCGTTCCTCAGAACAAACAGGCTCCTGCACCCGTGGAGCGTCCTGCTACTGAATCCGTCACAGTCTCGTCTCCCGTATTGGAAGAAGGGGCTACAGCTGCCAACCAAGAGTACCCGGACCTGCGGCCGAAAACGGCACGAATGTTGCAACAGATGAAGGAAATTGTTGAACAGAATCCCGGTTTGGCTCAACAGCAAATTGCGGAAAAGCTTGGCATCAGCCAAGGACGCGTCTCCCAATTAAAAAAATTGCTATAAGAAAAACGTCTTTAGAGTGACTTTTTTGATTATTTATAATCAGGAGACCTTCCGAACGAAGGAAGTCCTACTGCAAGAGAACCCTTTGATCACTGTGGGTTCTTCTTTTTTTTATATTTATACGTTAATAATGGAAAGGAGTTCTATGGATAAAATCCGGTATTTGTCACAATTTAACCTCATGTCCTGCCTGTCAGAAGCAGACCTAGCGGAAATGGACAGCATGACGTCCATTACAACCATGCCGAAGAATACAATCATCCAGACACCCGATACATTTGCAGAAGGCTTCTATTTTGTCAAAAAGGGAAGAGTCCGTCTGTATACGTTAAATGAAGAGGGAAAACAGTTTACATTTGATATTTTGGGAGAAGGGAATGTGTTTGGCGAAATGAACGGCATTTCACTCGGCACACGTACCGTTTATATCGATACCATGGAAGAATGCGACATTTGTCTGATGGACAGGCAGCGTTTTGAACAGTTTCTGATTGAACATCCCCAGTTTATGATGAATCTGATGAAAGTGCTGAGTGAGCGGATCAAGGGAATGAGTGAGTTGACACAGAAGCTGGCACTCGGCAACCTGCATGACAAAATCATGCATAATCTCGTTCGACTGGCCAATCAGATCGGATGGTTGGAAGAGGAAGAGTATTGTCGAATCAATCTCGCGCTCACCCATCAGGAGATTGCCTGGATGGCTGGAGCCACACGAGAGTCCGTTAGTGCTGCTTTGCAAGTGCTTATGAGAACCGGACGGATTCGCACTGGATTCAAGTCAGTATCCCTGCATCACGATGAAATGTTCGTATCAAACAGGTTAAACGGTCAGTTGTAAGGTGCATTACATCTTGTTTCTGCTGCATGCTGTATCGTGTAGACAATGAATCTACATACTACAAGGAGAGGTACAATGATGGATGCAAAGATAGATCTGGATATATCAGAAGACGTACTTCGGAGGAAAGGCGCCCGCAAAGCAGCTGACATTCCGGATCAGATACGCAGCCTGCTTCAAGCCGGACATATCGAATCGGTGAATCTGACGGAATGGCTCGCTGTGGACCACATTCTCCTTTTTCAGCAGGTCGCCCAGGAACTGCGAATGGATGCCGAAACCCGCGAGATTACGGAGCAGTTAACACAGATGAATGAACAGCGAATTATGAAAATCATCCCCGCTATCGCCAATCATTGGCTCGCACTTCTGGAGCGCCTGGGAGACAATGAGCGAATGCATCATTTCCGATTCCTTGCAGATCATAGATCAGATAGTGTACGCTGCTGGGCAGCCTATATCATCGGATTGGATTCCCGCTTGAATCTGAATGAAAAGTTGAATCGGATCAGACCTTTCGCAGCAGATCATCACTTTGGTGTAAGAGAGATCGCCTGGATGGCTGTTCGTGAGCCAATTACTGCTGAGCTATTAGACGCTGTAGCGCTTCTGGTGGAATGGACGATAGATCCTGACCCGCTGATCCGCCGGTTTGCCATAGAATCAACAAGACCGCACGGTGTGTGGGCCAAGCATATTCAGCAGTTAAAAGAAAATCCAGCCATGGCTCTCCCCCTGCTCGATCATGTGAAATCCGATGCTAATAAATATGTGCAGGACTCTGTCAGCAACTGGCTGAATGACGCTGGCAAAACCAACCCGGAGTGGGTTCGTCAGGTGTGTGACACCTGGATTCAGCAATCGGATACTAAGCATACACTGCGGATCGTCGCACGTGGTCAACGAAGCCTTTAATCTTTAAGCAATCCTTATACAGGGTACCCCCCGGCAACTTAAAAGACGAAAAAAAGATGACTATCGCTACATCACAATGGTCATCTTTTTCAATATCTGCACTCCACAGAGTTCTGCCCTTAGACCTGCACGAGATCCATATCCAATTCTTCTGCTTCCAGTTTACGCATGCCCATAATCAGAACGACAATGTTAGCAACCAATAACACCGCCGGGAAAGGAACAGCCGTATATTGTCCATAAATCAGATGACTTCCCACAGCCCCAATCAGAATGAACGTCAGTACTCCTGAAGCCAGAAGACGAGTACGTGGAATCAAAAGACCCACCGCACTGAGCAGCTCCACTGCACCAATGAGATACATCGTCCATGTAGGATAGGAGAACCCTTCGAAAGTCTGTATCATCATCTCTGCTCCACTAACCTTGTTGAACCCTGCCATTACGAACACACCTGCAAGCACAACCAACGCAATATACCCCAAAATTCTTAAACCTTTGTTCATATGTATAATCCTCCTGAAAATGAATGTCCATATCCATCTGTTGTATAAAAAGCAATCTATGTAAAAGTTACAACGTAACTCTATTTTTAAAAATAGCCGTTTTGCACTGCGAAATTAGTATGTGCTGATATTATGCATATTAATAATCATTAACTTACTTTTATGAAGTAAGTATATAATAATAACATTATTTATTCAAGTAATTTTTTGACGAATAGTGTATAATACATTACAAAAGGTATGTTACAGTACAATTTGTAGTAACAGGTTGACTTCATTGTCCCTTACTTTGGTCAGAGCGGCAGAAAGCCACGCACTTTTATATATACGAAAAAAACCTTAATACTTGAATCGAGGTGAACACGTTGAAGCTGAGAAAAGTAAAATCGCCAAGTCCCTGTATGATTACTCAAGCCATGGATATCATTGGTAAGAAGTGGGTGCTGCTTATCATGTACCAACTGTTATCTGGACCCAAACGATTCACTGAGCTGGAAGCAGAAATGGCGATTAGCGGTCGCTTGTTGTCCGAACGTCTGAAGGAAATGGAAATGGAAGGTATCGTAACCCGGCATATGTATCCTGAAATTCCACCCCGTGTAGAGTATGAATTGACGCCCAAAGGCAGAGCCATTGAACCTGTCATTAATCAGATATACAACTGGTCTTCCGACTGGTTGAAACAGCAGCAGTCTACTAAGTAGCTATATTCTGATTCATGCTCAACACAAAGACGCCTGAATTGAACTGATCTTCGGATCAGTCCAGATTCAGGCGTCTTTGTCATGGATTTATAGTTCTTGTTACGTCATACAAGGATTAATGAGAGAGATGTTTGGAGCGCTGAAGCTGTACCGGCAAACCCGAATCTGCCGAAACCAATGCCGCCGTTGTAATCTCTTGTGTGCGACAGGCATCTGCATAATCGGACAAAATCCGTGAGCGATCCCCGGTACGAAGGGCGTGAATAAACGCTTCATTTTCCCGCTCATACGGGTTATGTCCTGCTGGAATCTCCAGACCTGCCATCGCATGAGAGGCAGCACTTGGCAGAAGAAGACGTTCAGGCGTCCAATCCCAGACTCCGGCATCCGTGTAGAACTGGAGCCCTGCGCCGCCCTCACCGTCTGGCAGCAGGCAAGTGTTGGCAATGCTTGCGATGGCCCCACTCTCCAGCTTAAGCGTTACATTCGCTACATCAGCTACCGTGACATGTTCATGCTTCTCATGCATGCTGCGCTGGGCCGTTACTGCGTATACCTCTGTTACTTCGCCAGCACAGTACCGCAGCAGATCCACGATATGAGTCGTCTGTTCCACAAACTGTCCCCCGGAGCCTTCCTGACGACGCCACCAGGCGACTCCTGGCATTCCGCCCATCCAGCGCCCAAGCGCCATACCGACGGTCTGCTCCTTCATCGCTTGTTGCAGCACCTGTGCGGCCTCCTGATAACGGAAATGATAACCTACAGACGTCAACAATCCGGACTTCTGTACCTGGTCCAGCACCTGACGGGGAATATCCATGCCTGTACTCAGCGGTTTCTCTACCAGGAACGGGATACCCCGACGAATCAATTCGGTTTCAATCGTTCCGTGAGACATCGGAGGAACACAGATATAGACTGCATCCAGCTTCTCACCATCAAGCATATGTTCAAGTTCACCGTAGCCAACAGCATCATAGACGGAAGCCATGGCCTCCGCCTTCTCCAGCGCTGTTCCACAAACAGCTGCTACACGAACGCCTTCCATTCGTGCCAGAATATCCGCATGTACCTTGCTGAACCAACCTGTTCCAATGATTCCGATCTGTAAAGTCATAGATGTAATCCCCTCTCCTGTTACACACTTACATGTTCCATTCGACCCCCAGATGCGAATTCCTGCATTAAATTTGGCCCGATGCCTCCAAGAGCAACTGATCCAGCTCCTGCGTATACCATGTCACTTGCTCCTCAAGCCAATCCATGCGTTCAGCCATATACTGAATTACCGCTGCTTTATACTGACGTACTTCGTCAATGCGGAAAAACAGGTCCCCGGTACGTCTCACAAAAAAGTCTGCCGGTGTTACAGTCATCTCCTCGTCGATCGCATAACTCAGCATCAGCAGCAGCTCCTGGGGCAGAGCATGCAGCTCGGCCTTAGCCCGCGGATCAGGCATCCGCTCGTACAGTGCATCCACATTAGACCCATATACTCGGGCTAATCGCTCCGCAGCAGATCGATCAAGTCCAAGTGCGACGCCGTCCTTAATCTTGCGTTCAGCATACGCACCAAAGTTAGCAGAACCTCCGACATCTCCCCCTGAGATTGGCATTTCTTTCGTTATACATGGCCCAACGGATCTTCCCGTCTCCTGCTCCAACTGGCGGGCAGCCAGATCAACTACCATCTCGGCCATTTTGCGATACCCTGTTAATTTGCCCCCGGCAATCGTAATTAACCCCGAAGGGGCTACCCAGACTTCATCCTTGCGTGAAATTTCAGAAGGCCCCTTGCCTTCTTCATGAATCAGCGGACGCACACCCGCCCAACCGGACTCCACATCCTCAGCACGAATCCGTACGTCCGGGAACATCCCGTTGACGGCATCGATGACATAATCCCGATCTGCCTGGGAGATTAACGGGTGTGCGGGATCATCTTCAAAGACGGTATCTGTGGTTCCTACATAGGTTTTACCCTCCCGCGGGACAGCAAAGACCATTCGTCCATCCGGTGTATCAAAATATACAGCCTGCCTTAACGGGAAACGTGTGCCGTCGAATATCAGATGAATACCTTTCGTCATCTGCAATGTTTTTCCTTGACGGGACCCATCGATCTTGCGCAGCTCATCCACCCATGGACCGGAGGCATTAATCACTTTGGTTGCCCGCAGATCATACGATTGATCGCTAATCTGATCCACAGCCTGAATGCCTGTAACCAACCCATTCTCCTTCAGGAATGCGGCTGCCTTTACATAGTTGACGGCCTGAACGCCGCGCCGTACCGCTTCCTTCATTACTTCAATGGTAAGCCGGGCATCGTCCGTCCGGTACTCCACATAGCGTCCACCACCCAGCAGCCCATCCTTGCGCAGCAAAGGCTCATTGTCCAAGACAGCTCCGGCATTTAACATTTTACGTCGTTCACTACGCTTTACTCCGGCAAGCCAGTCGTACACCATCAGGCCAATGGATGTGCTGAAGCGGCCAAAGGTACCCGCCGTATAGATGGGAAGCAGCATCGGTTCGGGTGTCGTCACATGCGGCCCATTTTCGTACACCACTGCTCGCTCCCGTCCCACCTCAGCAACCATCTTCACTTCAAACTGCTTCAGATACCGCAGACCGCCATGCACCAGCTTGGTGGATCGACTTGAGGTTCCTGCTGCAAAATCCTGCATTTCCACCAGCGCTGTCTTTAATCCACGGGATGCTGCATCCAGTGCAATACCAGCACCCGTGATCCCTCCGCCAATAATCAATATGTCAAAATGTGCATTCGCCATACGATCCAAATATTCGGTACGTTTTTCTGCCGAGAACGATGCTGTCATCCCGATTCCTCCATTCATTACCTTTGTTTCACTCACAAAAGCACAAAAAAAAGACCACGTCATTCGCTGCAGCAATTGCTGAGCGGTACGTGGTCTCTCCCGATCTCCAGACATCATTTTTTAACTTGTGAGTTAATCCTATCACACATTTCCGGCGGCGTGAAGGCCTGAAATGACACATTATTCAAAAAAATTTCAAAAAGTTGTACTGCCTGCGGAGGGAATTTCAAGCTGATCCATTAATCATTTATTTTCCCTTAAAGTGGATAGTTGTTTTCCCTTCTCCAGGAAAATAACCCCTGTAAGTTATGCATCATTTTCCACCAATAAATATCATTTATTGTATAAGTTTAACGAAAAAGTACAAATGCCCATTCCACGTATTCTCTACTCATTTGAAAACCATCGCTGCCTTCACGGCACGCTGCCACCCTGCATACAGTTCTGATCGCTCTTCTTCAGCCATAACCGGATGGAAGACACGTTCCGTATTCTCATGATTCATCAATTCATCCGCGCTATTCCAATATCCAACTGCAAGTCCTGCCAAATAAGCCGCACCTAATGCCGTCGTTTCGTTCACAGTGGGACGCTCAACAGGGATATTCAGAATGTCACTCTGGAATTGCATCAGAAAATCATTGGCCGCCGCTCCCCCATCCACGCGCAAGGCATTGACCGAAATACCTGAATCGGATTCCATTGCCGCCAATACATCCTTGGTTTGGTACGCCAGCGCTTCCAGCGTTGCACGGATAAAATGTTCTTTGGTCGTTCCTCGCGTCAAGCCAAATACCGCTCCCTTAACCTCACTGTCCCAATAAGGGCTTCCCAGACCGACAAATGCTGGCACCATATAAACGCCGTCTGTAGAGGGTACGCGTGCCGCATAGTCCTCACTATCTTTGGAGGAACGAAGAATCCTTAAACCGTCACGCAGCCACTGTACCGCCGAACCGGCAACAAAAATGCTGCCTTCCAATGCATACTCGATTTTGCCATTCATTCCCCAGGCAATGGTTGTGATCAGCCCGTGATCGGACTGCACTGGCTGATCTCCGGTATTCATGAGCATGAAACATCCGGTTCCGTACGTATTTTTCATGCTTCCCTTTGTGTAACAGCCTTGACCGAATAAGGCCGACTGCTGATCTCCTGCTGCTCCGGCAATCGGAATCCGATGACCGAAGAAGTGATAGTCAACTGTATGCGCATACACCTCGGATGAACCACGTACTTCCGGCAGCATCGCTTTGGGAATGTCCAGAATCTGCAGCAATTCGTCATCCCATTGCAGATCATAGATGTTGTACATTAAGGTTCGGGAAGCATTGGATACATCAGTGACATGTGTACCGCCGCTCAGCTTCCAGATTAGCCAGCTATCGATCGTACCAAATAGAAGCTCACCCTTCTCTGCACGCTCCCGGGCACTAGGCACATGATCCAGAATCCACTTTACCTTGGTTCCCGAGAAATAAGGGTCAATGAGCAGTCCCGTTTTGCGATGAAAAAGATCACCCAGTCCCTTCGCCTTCAACTCATCACAAATTCCAGCCGTTTGTCTGGACTGCCAAACTACAGCATTATAGATGGGGCGGCCTGTTTCTTTGTCCCATACCACAACCGTTTCCCGCTGGTTCGTAATGCCGATGCCGGCAATCTGAACCGGCTTGATTCCACTTTCGGCCAGACATGAAGCCATCACTGCCAGAATGGAGCTCCAGATTTCATTGGCGTTCTGCTCCACCCATCCCGGTTTGGGAAAGTATTGCGGAAATTCCTTCTGTGCAATATGCACGATCTCCCCGCTTCGGTTAAACAGAATAGCCCGGGAACTCGTCGTCCCCTGATCAAGGGCCAATATATATTTTTCCATACAGACAACCTCCTGTTGTGGGATTACTGCTTATATTCTGTATGCGATTTCTTGTAGTGCCGAATTAGGTCCACGTTGGAAGTGGTTACTGCGGTAGCTCCGGCTTCCAAAGCCAGTTCAACCTCTTCCGGTGAGCGGATCAACCCGCCTGCAATGATGGGGATACCTGTCCGTACGGATACTTCTGCAATAATATGCGGAATAACACCAGGCAGTACTTCAATATAATCCGGCTGGGTCTTGGACAGCAAAAGATAACTTTTCTCCAGCGCATTGGTATCCAGCAAAAAAATGCGCTGAATGGCTGTAATCCCTTTCTGTTTTGCCTTCTGAATTACACTGGCTCGCGTTGAGATCAGTCCTGCCGGGCGAATATGCTGGCATAAATACTCTGCGGCATATTCATCGTTCTTCAGCCCCTGCACCAGATCGGCATGCAGTAATATTTTCTTGTCACGCCGCCGTGCTTCCTCCATCACACTGTGAAGCTGCGCGATGTGTGTATCCAGCACAACCCCATAGGTGTACGGGCCTTCAATCATTGCTTCGAACTGCTTCATGCTCTTGGCAGCCGGTAACACATACTGTCCCTCAAATGGCACCCTCGTTCCTCCCGCATAAATCAGATGCCTATATTGTATAGTTCACATGGTGGAACGGCAAGGGAAGTCAGGGTCGAAAGAATATTTCTTGACGTAAGAATGGACTATTTCGTTGTCTAAACTCAAAAAAGCTGTTCATGTAACCCCGGAAGGAGCATACACGAACAGCTTAAGTTATCCTGTCTATTGAACGGTAGAACAAACCGACTTCATGGCAAATTATGCTGAATGATCCATCAGGATCATCCTTTTAAGCCTGGGCATGCGGAAGCAAGGTTTCTTCTCCAGCCCAGCCATCCTTCTCTGCCAAGTGGCCGGAACGGCTCACTTTGGTCTGCAAATATTTTTCGTTGAAGGCCGAACGATCTCCCCACAGTGGAACACGTCCACCCACATTCAATCCCGCTTCCTGCAAAGCAGCGAGCTTCCGTGGATTGTTGGTGATCAATGTAACGGGTGCTGAACGCAATGCACGCAATACGGCAATGGCATCATCATAATTACGCGCATCATCCGTGAAACCAAGTTGCAGGTTCGCATCAACGGTATCCAAACCTTCCTCTTGCAGCAGGTAGGCCATCGCTTTGCTGAACAGACCGATACCACGGCCCTCATGGTTTGCCAAGTAGAACAGCGCGCCTGCTCCGTGGGCAGCAATCATCTTCATCGATTGCTCCAGCTGGAAGCCGCAATCACAGCGTTTGCTGCCAAAAATGTCGCCTGTATGACAGATGCTGTGCATCCGAATCAGCGCTTCCTGTGCTTCGGCAAAGTCACCGTATACCAATACACTGGATTGCTGGCGTTCAGCCAGTTCGGCAGTAGCGAGCGATTCAATCAGCTCACCGCTCTCCATGGCCTTCTCCGATTTCATCCAGCTGTACCACTGGAAGGTACGTGTCTCTCCATCGAGATTCACCGGGAGTTTAATCGGACCCACGAGGTATATGAATTCTTTTCCACTCGGAAAAGTCTGAATTTTGGGGGCAAGCAGTTGAATAATATGTGAATTAATCATTAGTAAGTTCCTCCTGTTAAGCCATCTTTGGTTAGGAATGGATTCGCATCTTGACGGAAAATGGATCACTGAACGGCATATCGTACGTATCTATATTATTGTCATCATCATTAGTTACTTTATGTAAGCAAGTTTAAAATAAAAATTATGTTGTGTCAAGTAACTTTTGTTTCTAAAGTAACTACAAAATTTATGATACGTAACCGACACAAATTTGTGTTTCATTTCAGGAATATTGGGTATGAGTTTATAAACTGCTCATACACTTATGTTGTAGTCCATCGCACTTCATGCCTCGAACTTAACGATGAGGGGGTTATCACATGATCCGCCGGAAAAGAACATGCTGGACAGCCATTCTGCTAGTCTGTGTCATGCTGGTGAGCGGATGCTCACTCTGGCCGGGACAGAACGATTCAGCGAGCAACAAAAAGGTAACGCTTACATTATGGTACTGGAACCGTTCCATCGATGATAAGCTAATTGCCAAGGCCAAGGAAAAGTTCCCCAATATTGAACTGACCGCCCAGAAAATCGGCGGTGATTTCAAGGCAAAACTCAAAACGACACTCGCTGCGCGCTCAGGTGAGCCCGACATTGTCGCATTGAACGATTGGATCATGGAGCTCTTTCCCAGCGAGGACCGTTTCTATAATCTGTATGATCTCGGCGCAGGTGACGTCGAAGACCAATATCTGGATTGGAAATGGAAGCAAGGTGTTACGCCAGACGGGCAGATGATCGGCTTCCCCATGGATACGGGACCTACAGCTCTCTTCTACCGTGCAGATCTGTTTAAGGAGGCCGGATTGCCCTCCGAGCCTGAAGAAGTGGCTCGCCAGATCAACAACTGGGATGCTTATTCTGCTGCCGGAGAAAAGATCAAGGAGAAGTTCGGAGGAAAGGTATTTCTAACCGACAATATTGGAACCGTTTACAATCAAGTATTGTCGCAAGGAACCGAACGGTATTTCCGTCCGGACGGCTCGTTTATCGGCATGGATTCACCACTCGTCAAGCAGAGCTGGGATACCGCCGTATCCTTCAAACAAAAAGGGCTGCTCGCCAATGCAGACGGCTGGACCCCGGGCTGGAACGCAGCGATGAATAATGGTGAGATTGCCTCCTTTGTGGGAGCGGTCTGGATGAAGCAGGTATTGCAGGAAGCCGCACCGGATACATCGGGCAAGTGGCGAGTCACTCGCGCTCCTGGGGGAGACGGCAATAACGGCGGGTCATTCCTGTCCATTTTGAAATCGAGCAAACATCCAAAAGAAGCGTTCGAAGTCATCCAGTGGCTGCAAAGCCCGGAAAACCAGCTTGAACAGTATACAACGTTGAACCTGTTTCCATCGGCACCGGGTGTGTTTGATACACCGGCGATGAAAGAAGAAGAACCCTTCTTCGGCGGACAGGCGACAGGGCCTGTATTTGCCGAATCGGCACAGCATGTGCCAGAAGCGTTCTTTGGCGAACGATACCCTTCGGTACACAACATCATAACTCGGCGGCTGAATGATATTGCGAAGCAAAATGCCAACCCGGAGCAGGTCTGGCCCGATACGGTTCACCGTGTTGAGCGGGAGTTACAGCGTTAATTCAGACACTCTTACGAGATGGCAATCCGCAAAGGAGGAATTCATATGGCTGTAACCGAACCTCGCCTCACCCCGGATCCCGGAAAGGTACGTCCGGATTTGGATCGGCAGAAATCACTCTTGTCCCGGATGTGGGAACATCGCGCACTCTATGTGGCAATCTCCCCGTTTTACATTCTGTTTGCCGTATTTGGACTGTTTCCGATCGGTTTCTCCTTATATCTGGCCTTCCACAAATGGGATGGCATTGGCGTAATGACCTATAACGGACTAAACAACTTTAAATATATGCTGACTGATGCAGAATTCTGGCAAGCGGTGGGCAACACGTTCATGATCTGGATTTATTCCACCATTCCGATGCTGTTCTTTGCCCTAATTGTGGCATTCTTGCTGCATGCACCTTTTGTAAAATTCCGCACCCTGTTTCGTGTGGGCTATTTCCTGCCGAACGTGACGTCTATCGTGGCCGTCGCCATTATCTTCGGTGCCCTGTTTGCCAACAACTACGGGTTTCTCAACTACCTGTTACAGTCCGTCGGACTTCCGGTAGTGGAATGGCTTAATGCACCATGGGGCATTAAGGTAGCGATCTCCTCAATGGTTGTCTGGCGCTGGACGGGATACAACGCAGTCATCTATCTGGCCGGACTTCAGAGCATCCCCCAGACATTGTACGAGGCTGCCAAGATTGACGGCGCATCCGGGATACAGTCCTTTTTCCGCATTACAATTCCGATGCTGCGTCCCGTCATTCTGTTCACTGTCATCACATCGACAATCGGCGGCATGCAGCTATTTACCGAACCACAAATTCTCGTGAGCAACGATGGCGGCGCAGGTGCAGCCGGGATGACCATTGTATTGTACCTTTACCGCGAATCATTCATTAACAACTACTTCGGCTATGGTGCAGCGGTTGGATGGGGCATGTTCCTCATTATCGCCCTGTTCTCGATCGTGAACTGGAAGCTCGTTCAAGGCAAGTCATCCTGATGTGACAAGGGGGGAGCGCTCATGACGTCCAAATCTCTCAAATCGCTGGTGTTGTATACCGGTCTTATCGGGGGCATGCTCATTTCCATGTTCCCGTTCTATTGGCTGATTGTAATGTCCACCCGGACGACGTCCGATATCTACAAGTTCCCACCTCAGCTCTGGTTCGGAGGGGAACTGTGGAACAATATCAGTCGGGTGCTTCAGCAGATTGACTTCTGGGGCGCATTCATGAATACGTTGTTTGTGGCGGGCTTGGTGACGGTACTGGTGCTGTTTTTTGATTCACTGGCAGGGTTTGCGTTTGCGAAGTTTGAATTTCCGGGTAAAAAATGGCTCTTCGTCCTGCTGCTCGCCACCATGATGGTGCCTTCCCAGCTGTCGCTGGTGCCTTCCTTCGTGCTTATGGCGACGTTCGGATGGGTCGGTTCCTTCAAAGCCCTTATTATCCCGGGCATGGTGAACGCCTTCGGCATCTTCTGGATTCGCCAGTATGCCACGGAGTCTATTCCGAATGACCTGCTGGATGCCGGACGCATCGATGGCTGTAATTTCTTCCGGCTCTATTGGAACGTGGCATTGCCGATTCTGCGGCCTGCCTTTGCCTTCCTCGGGGCGTTCACGTTTATTGGCGTATGGAATGATTATCTCTGGCCCCTGATTGTCTTGACAGATGCACGAAAGTACACGCTGCAGATTGCGCTGTCCCAATTAAACGGATTGTACAATACGGATTATGCGATGGTTATTGCGGGTACACTGCTGGCTGTTATTCCACTGATCGTGATGTTCCTGTTCATCAGCCGCCAGTTTATCTCCGATATTGCCGCAGGGGCAGTGAAGGATTAGGGACAGCTGCATTTTGATCCATCCCTCAAGTCTGATATTCTTATCTATAGATAAATACCAGATGCCATATAAGTTGGATGAATAGACAGCAGCATTCATTTAACTTATATATTCAAGAAAGAGGGATGACAAAATGGCTTCTTCACCCTATATGATTGGCGTAGATATCGGCACCACCTCCACGAAGGCCGTCCTGTTTGAAGAGAACGGAACGATCGTGGCTCAAGGCGGTGCCGATTACCCGCTGTATACCCCTACTCCTGCGATTGCAGAGCAGGATGCGGAAGATATTTTCAAAGCAGTCGTAGAATCGGTTAAACAGGCGACCTCCAAGGCGGGCATCAAACCGGATGAAATTCTGTTTGTCTCGTTCAGTTCAGCCATGCACAGCATTCTGCCCGTCGATGAACATGGCAAACCGCTGATGCGGGCGATGACATGGGCAGACAATCGCAGTGCCGAATGGACTGAAGCACTCAAAACCGAAATGAACGGTCACGAAATTTATTTGAGAACAGGCACACCGATTCATCCGATGTCACCCCTGACCAAAATCATGTGGTTGACCCGAGATCAACCGGAACTGTCCAAACAGACGCACAAGTTCATTTCAATGAAAGAATATGTTTTTTATAAGCTATTTTCCGAGTATGTGATTGACCATTCCATGGCCTCCGCCACCGGACTGATGAATCTCGAAAAGCTCGACTGGGACGAGGAAGCACTGCATGTCGCAGGCATTACTCCGGATCACCTGTCCCGCCTTGTGCCGACGACTCATCTGCTCAAGAAAGGCTTAAATCCTGAGTATGCCAAAGAGATGGGTATTGCTGATACGACGCCATTTGTCATCGGAGCAAGTGACGGCGTGCTCTCCAATCTGGGCGTAAACGCCATTGATCCAGGCGTCGTGGCCGTTACCATCGGAACCAGCGGAGCGATTCGTACCGTTGTGGACAAGCCGGTCACCGATCCGAAAGGACGCTTCTTCTGTTATGCGCTCACCGAGGATGCGTGGGTGATTGGAGGTCCAGTGAATAATGGCGGGGTTATATTCCGCTGGATTCGGGATGAGTTTGCAGCATCCGAGGTAGAGACCGCGAAACGCCTTGGGATTGATCCATATGAAGTATTGACCCGTGTTGCCGAAAATGTACCGCCAGGCTCAGAAGGCCTGTTGTTCCATCCATACATGACGGGTGAGCGGGCTCCACTATGGAACCCTAATGCTCGCGGCTCGTTCTTTGGCCTGACGCTGCATCACAAGAAGGAGCACATGATCCGCGCTGCTCTTGAAGGTGTCTTGTTTAATCTGTACACCGTTATGTTGGCGATTGAAGAAAAAATCGGTCGTCCGAAAAAGATCCAGGCCACAGGCGGCTTCGCCCGCTCTGAGCTATGGCGCCAGATGATGGCTGATATTTTCGATCAGGATGTCATCATTCCCGAAAGTATCGAGAGCTCCTGTCTCGGGGCAGCCGTACTGGGGCTGTATGCCCTTGGCCGCATCGATTCCCTCAGTGCCGTCTCCGGCATGATTGGATCGACCCATCGGCATCAGCCAGACCCGGATAGCGTTCGCGTCTATCGCGAGCTGCTCCCGATCTTCATCCGCATCTCCCGTAAGTTTGAAGAGGAGTATGCCGATATCGCTGCTTTTCAGAATAAAACGATGCAGAAGTAAGCTGCCGGAAATTGAAACGAATGAATCAAGATTACACTTACCAATACAGGAATTAAGAAAAAAGAACAGGTGTCCTCTGAACATTTAGAGGGCACCTGTTGTTCTATAATTAGATATAAGCATTACTGGTTATACTTGCTGAATGCATCCTTATCGGACTGCACATTTTCCAAATATACAATCTGCCCCGCCTCATTCACACGAGCAATATCGATGCCTGTTTTGGCATATACGGTACCATCTGTCGCTTGCCCACATACGGCCCAGTTCGTCTGGTAGCTGCCGTCCGGTTGAAGCTCCCAACGATCCCACATGTGTCTCACATCGTTATTGTATTCGTAAAATGCCTTCATAAAACCATCGAAACCTGTTCTGCTGGTGCCGTTCAGTACAATCTCTGCATCCGGTGTAAACAGGGATAACAGATCCTGCATTGCACGTTCGTCCGTACGGGAAGCGTCAAATAAACGGAAATAGTTGTTTAACATTGTCGTAGTGCTAGTTGTACTCATTCATATTCCTCCTAAAAGTATACAATCCGCTTTTTCATTATATAGTTCGAAAAATTTCAAACTAACAACTGAGATGAAATGTATCACACTTTCCATTCCCAGAACAACCCTCAGTTCGAAAAAAATCAAACATTGAAAGAGATTGTCGAATATGCTACCGTCATAGATATGAAAACTCCAACGATACCTATGACTTCGGATTTGAATCTGACTACGGTCTGCAACGCACTCGGTGATCCGGTACGGATGAAAATTGCACACTGTCTGGCCAGCTCTGGTGAGAAAAACTGTTCCGCCTTCGAAGTAAACCATATCTCCAAATCAACGTTGTCTCATCACATTAAAATCCTGCGTGAAGCAGGCCTTATCCAGCCTCGCATTGAAGGTAAACAGCACTTTTACTCTTTGCGTAAGGACGATTTGAACACCCGTTTTCCCGGTCTTGTTGAACTGATTCTGAATACCACCGAGGAATATGTACATTGAGGAAAACCAAGCTTGAATCATGCGATACATCAACTTATGGATTGTATAAAGGAGGCTGATTGCTTGGACAAAAAAGCTGCAAGAATTCTGCTGGGCTCCACCTGGCAGGGCGATGACGGTTATAGCGCAGATGCGGCGATTTCCCTCTTTGGCTCCTATCTGCCCCAGAAACTCTAACCCCTTAACCAGCCCAGCCCTAGATCTGTTTATGCCTGGTTATATGAAAGACAAACAAATACATAGGTGGATATAGTAAAAAACACCACAGCTCGAAGGCTTGCGGTGTTTTACCGAAAATTGACCTTTAATTTTCCGATAGGCATCAAGACATATTTGAAGGTCGACTTACTAAGTCGTGGTATCAATTCACTCTTGTCGTTTTTTATATAATTGGAAATAATTCACTCTTTACTACCCGATTCAACCCCAAACACCAATAAAACAGATTCTGCATTTAAACTATGCAGTACTAGATGCCCCGTCCTGCCCGATTTATTCTAAACTTTTTAACGATTCAATCATATTAATTCGGGATACCTTTCTCTGAAGCATCAAGTTAGAGAGCGTGGTAAGTAAAAATGCAATCATGATTGATACCAGCATAACAAAAATATTTATTTGATCTGGGATTTGTTGATGGGTACTCGACAATGCCTCAATAATAATCGAATACATGTATACGCTGATCGGCAGAGCTATAATGACCGCAAAGGTGGTGAGTATCATATTCTCGGAAAAGATAAGTCGATTTATTTTATATTTTTGATAACCCAATACCTTAAGAGTAGCCAGCTCGCGATTCCTTTCATAAATGTTGATGGAGGATATGGTGTAGATGGCGCCGAACGAAAGAATAACAGCACTAATGATAAACATAATGAAGATAAAACTATTTTGCTTCATAATAAATTGTGCAGATTTTTTCAAATCATCTTTATCCGCGATTGTATCTACCTGGTTATCTTGTTCAAAAAACTGTCGAACGTTAGGAAGCTCTGCGGCATTGTTGGCTTTTACTAGAATCGATGTTGGCTTATAGTCGATGTCAAAACTATTCAGATACGCTATCGAACAAAAGAAAGATGGATTGGAATATTGATTGGATATTTGTGCAACCTTCATATCGACCGTTTTATTTTCAAACGACGGATCGGTAAATCGAATTTGAATCGTGTCCCCTATCGTAACTTTATATTGATTTGCATACGATTTGGGTATCAGCACGCCATTGTCCATAAGTGTCATCAGATTGTCTTTCTCGTCGAAAAATTGGATAAGAGTATTGTCCTTCTCCGTAACGGTCAACGTGGCATTCTCATGTTCATCGCCCTTGGTAAACTCCACAGGAAAGGTCGATTGAACATAGCTACTTTTAATCCCGGTGGGTAACTCCACTTTTTCTAGCTCTGCGCCTTTCGTATATTCGACCTTCAGATCATAGGTATTCACCTCTTCGATCTGGTCCGCGACCCTTTGTAAGGACGTTTGAGTACCGAACGCAGTGATCAATAACACTGTGCTCACCACAACGCCTACGGAGCTTGCTATCGCCTTTTGCTTATTAAGAAAGATGTTTCTCAAAATGAGTTTATTGCTATAGGAAATACGTCCCCACATTTTCGGAAGCCGTTCAATAAGCAGTTTTTTCATCTTCCTCGGCGGTTTGGGCCTCATCGCCTGTGCTGCGTGTTCTCGCAGAATACCTATGCCGCTCAAGTAACAAGCCAGCATGCCGAATGCACTCGAGAATAGGATAGGCATAATGATCGAGAAGGGAGATAAGGAGAATGTTATGTTCGGCAACGAGTAGGATCTAGCATTTGACGCCTCAATCATTGGAACAAATATGATTGCCGAAACGATACAACCAAGAATGGAACCTATGATACCGACCAGTATCGGGAACCCCATGTAATGGAGCATGATGCTGCTGTTCTTCACTCCTAAAGCCTTCATAATTCCTACCTGGTTCCTTTGCGAATCGATGATCCGAGACATGGTGAGGAAAAGAATGATCGCTTCGATTATAAAGAGAACTAGCGGAATAACCTTACTCATCAATTTATTGTTATAGACTGTTTGTTGAAGCTGAGAGTAATTGAATGTTCGCTCTTTACTTATTTGACTTACATAAGAAAGTTTTTGGGATTGCGCTTCAACGTTTTGGCCTAACCGGTCTGAATCGTACCCTTCTTCCGCATCGATCAAAACCTCATTATAATAAAGACTACCGGCGAATCGAGGAATTCCGGCTTCAGCCACATATGCGAAACCGGAAGTTTTATGGTCCTGGGTTTCATTCTTTTTGGCATATTCCACATTTTCGCCCAAGCCACTAATGGTGAATGCCACATCCTCGTCATTAACGCTTAACTTTATTTGGTCCCCGACTCTGTACTGATGTTCCCTGGCGTAATGGGAATCAAGCAAGATTTGATCCTCTCGAGATGGAATATTGCCTTCAATCAACGTAGGCGTATTAATGATATTGTTGGCGGGAATTGAGTGGATCTTTAAGGTTGCTTTCGTATCGCCAAAAGATTGTGTCGCATCAAAGGTGTACCGCCCTTCAACCTTTTTTATCCCTTCGATTTCACCTAACTCCGACGTGTCCTGCATGGAAATTTGGTCGTAGTAGACGTTCAGGTCGCTTAAATTATGTGTTTGAAAGTATTCCTTGGAATAAGAACTAAGGTTATCACTTAACGTAACCAGCCCCGTGTAGAAAAAAGCGCCTATGGTGATAACCAATACAAAGGCCAGAAATTGGCCAATTGATTGCTTGATATCCCTTAATAATTTTTTGAATAATTTCATCACCACTCAATCCCTTCAACGCTTTGTTTATGCTCATTAACTGTTACGCTTTCGATTCTCCCGCTTTTCACTCGAATGATTTTATCCGCCATCGGCACAATCGCGGAGTTATGCGTTACCAGCACAACACACTTTTTCGTTTCCGTGTTCAAATCCTGAAGTAGTTTCAAAACAGACTTACCAGTCACATAATCTAACGCACCAGTCGGTTCATCGCAGAGCAATAACAAGGGATTCTTTGCAACAGCACGTGCTATTGCAACTCGCTGCTGTTCTCCTCCGGAGAGCTGAGACGGGAAGTTTTTTATCCGATTCTTTAAGCCGACTTTATTTAATATCTCTTTGGCATCCAAATGGTCTTTGCATACTTCAGTGGCGAATTCAACGTTCTCCAAAGCATTCAAATTGGGGATTAAGTTATAGAATTGAAAGACAAAACCTACCTTCTCGGCGCGATATCCCGTAAGCTTCTTTTCGTTGAAGCTAGTAATATCCTTATCGCCAACAGTCACTTTACCCGAGGTTGCCGTATCCATGCCACCAAGTATATTGAGAATCGTGCTTTTACCGGCTCCGCTTGCACCAAGAACAACAACGAATTCACCCTCGTTAATGGAAAAGTCCACACCGTTCAGCGCTTTGATCGGCACTTCACCAATTTTGTATTCTTTCGTTACATTTTTAAATTCAATTAATGTTTTCATAAATTTCTCTCTCCCCGTTATCTATTTGTCATACTTCTGGAGCGCTCCCTATTGCAAGTACATTTTTAATTATGTAAGTATGTTAGTGTATGAGTATGTCACTCATGTAGCATACTATAATTCCATCGCAATCAATTGTCAATAACTGGACTCTGTGTAAAAAAAAATCATTACCCTTCCTCCGGAATGATTGTTTATTGACAAATTTTCGCATATAAGTTATGTTTTCCTGCTAGATGTGTAACAAACTACAATGCTGAGTGGTGAGGTAATGAGCGTCACTTTCGACGAAAAGCAGCCAATTTTTCAACAAGTAGCAGATATCATTGAGGACGATATTCTCAATGGAACTTACCGAGAGGACGAGCAAATTCTTTCCGTTGCTCAGTTTTCTCAGCTCTTTCAAATCAATCCAGCGACGGTTGTGAAGGGAATTGGCCTGCTCGTAAATGAAGAAATATTGTATAAAAAAAGAGGGCTTGGCATGTATGTCTCGTCTGATGCCAAACAAAAGATTAAGAATAAGCGAAGAAATCGTTTTTATAAGGAATTGCTGTCCAATCTCATTTGTGAAGCTGACAAACTTGAACTGGCAACCGAGGAGATCATTGAGATGATTAAACAATTAAGGAAGGAATGAATTCATTGTGAGCATCTTGGTGAGTTGCGACAATTTGAATAAGAAATATGGTCGAACCTATGCATTACGGGATCTGGATATACAGCTCGAGGAAAACGTTATTTATGGCTTGCTCGGACGAAACGGCGCAGGAAAAACAACCTTGCTAAACATCATAGCAGGTGGGCTCTTCGCGAATGACGGCACCATTGAGATAAGAGGTAAAAAGTTGGGTAAAGGAGCCCTGCCAGAAGATTGCTGTTTCGTACGGGAGAATAACAAGCTATTTGGAGGAGCTCGATTGATTGAGATTTTGCAGTTCGCTGCAAATTTCTATCCCAATTGGGACTGGACGTTTGCTCATAAGCTTCTTCAAACGTTTGAGCTTGATCCCAACAGAAAAATCAAACAGCTCTCAAGAGGCACAGAATCCCTCGTAGGAAACATCATCGGTCTGTCTAGCCGATCGTCGTTGACATTATTTGACGAACCGGTGCTTGGACTTGATGTATTGATGCGGGAAAGGTTTTATAAGGAGCTTTTGGAGGATTACGCCAACCACCCCCGTACGATTTTACTTTCTACGCATTTAATTGATGAAATCGCCCCAATCGCAGAGCGAGTTTATATCATTGATGAAGGCTCCATCCTGCTTCATGACGAGATGAATCGGATACGGATGGCAGCTTATTTGATTCGTGGAAATTCAGATGCCGTAGCTTTGTTTACAAAAGGAAAGCGAGTATTACATACAGAATCTTACGGCCACGGAAAGCTTGCCGCAATCTACGAAAAATTTAACGATGAGGACAGGCTTCAGGCCCGCAAACTAGACATAACTATTGAAAATTTGACGCTTCAGAAGTTTTTTTCGTATTTGATCGAAGGAGGTCGTTAAATTGGGTGCATTGACCGTTCATTTAAAGGCGACCTATCTGCAAATGAGGATTTATATATGGATGGTCATTATTCTAATCCTCCTTGGCAGGTTGGCAGAATTCATTGTTGGCCTCTTCATAGACAGCAGTCAAAACACAGGAATCGCGGATGGCAACCTGCTGCTACTTATTTTGCTCATTTTCGCAATCGTACTTCCGCTTAGTTATTACAACCGAATCGTGCATTTAGGCGCAAGCCGAAAACAATATTTTTTCGGGCTTCAATTCGTTTATGCCGTGTGGGCAGTGGCCATCGCATTATTCAATTCTTTATGGCCTATGCTTGAAGTGAATCTGCTCCACAAAAACACCGTAAATCTCATTGAAGCGTTTCATTGGAATGAGTTTGGCGTGGCAGGTTCTTTTCTCTATCAAACCACTTTTTATTTGATGACAATGGCGCTCCTAAGCATGCTGATCTCTGGCTACCACCACCTTGTTGGTTGGCTGCTGTGGGTGCTGTTCATTGTGGCGATTCCGACCGGAACGGCAATTCCTGCACTACGCGCTCATGTTGTTTCTTTTTTCGAAGCATTGTTATTCAACGACTCACTACTCCAGGGCGTCGGATTTAATCTTGTACTTTTCTTCGTTTTCGTGGCTGGCGGTTGGTTTTTCACCAAGGGAAGAACACACTAAATCTGATCAAATATGAGATTAGCGGCAGCGTAGAACCGAACAGTAGTAAAATGAAGAGCTGCCCATCTTGCCCATGGTTACAATAATGACATCGACAGATTTCCTGTTTAGCTCGTATAATAGGGGGAAATTGGTAGATAGGAGTGAATCAAGCGAATTTATGGTATACATACTGGCTTTTATGCTGTCTTTTGCTGTCGTGGTTCTGCTTATTCCGCCGCTTGGTCGACTGGCACATCGGCTCGATTTTGTGGACAAGCCCCGAGAAGATGTGGAGCGCAAGCTGCACAGGCAGCCCATTCCACTGACGGCGAGTTACGCGATATTTACTGGATTCTTCCTGACATACATTGTTCTGACGAAAGAAATTTCTTGGGAAACGGCGGCCTTGGTCGCTGGCGGCATGATGCTGTTAACGATTGGTACAATCGATGACTGGTACAAAACCAAAGGCAAAGATTTCCCTGCCCTGCCCAAGATGATTATTCAGGTCTCGGCGGCCGTGCTCGTATTTGCTTCCGGCATTGCATTCACGGGATTCGTGAATCCCTTCAACTCCGAATACATCATGCTCCCGATCTGGCTGCAATTCATTCTGACGATCCTGTGGATCTTCGGTGTGACGACAGTCATTAACTTTACGGATGGCATGGACGGATTGGCAGGCGGTTTGTCTGCTATCTCGGCCATTACATTGTTCATCGTTGCAATGACCAAAGGACAAACGGATTCTGCCCTCATGGCCATTACGCTGGTCGGTGTAACACTCGGTTATCTGAAATATAACAAAGCTCCCGCCAAGGTGTTCATGGGAGATGCAGGGGCTACGTTTCTCGGCTTTATCCTGGCGGTAATCGCCCTGGACGGTGCATTCAAACAAGCGACCATGCTGTCCATTTTCATCCCGATTTTGGCTCTAGGCGTGCCGATCTTCGACAATATTTTCGTGGTCATCAAACGTTTCATCCAAGGCAAAGCCATCTATCAGGCAGATGCGAGTCAAGCACATTATCGCTTGCTGCGTGCTGGTCTGAATCACAAACAGGTAGTTGGGGTCCTGTACCTCATCAGTACCTGCCTTTGCCTCTCGTCCATTATTTTGATGCTGGTGGAGATGTAAATGTTAGAAACAAACGTTGCAACATAAGGTTGCAAACCAAAGAGACGAGCCCCCTGATCCTGTGGCTCGTCTCTTTGCTATGTCACTAACGAAGCGAATTAACCTTCTAACGGAGTAGCTATCTTGTCGTACACAAACCTCTGTCTACGCACTCTACCCTAACCAATACCCGCCCCTGTCTGGACCTGGGCGTTATATTCGCTCTTATCTTGAGGCTACAGATGACAGCGGAACCGCAGGTTTCTGCCCATCTACCCATCCTGGTCGATCCAGTTCGAGGAGACGGCGGTAGCGCTCTTCCCGAGCCAGCAATTGTTCGTGAGAACCCTGCATGGTGATCTGTCCATTTTCCATAAAAATAACTTCATCCATCCGTTCTGCTCCCATCAGGTGATGGGTGACCCAGATCATCGTTTTGCCCTGCATGCTGTCCAGAATCGTTCGCATGAGCGCTCGCTCTGTCACAGGATCAAGGCCTACGGTCGGTTCATCGAAAATAACGACTGCCGCTTCGCGAAGCAGCACGCGGGCCAGCGCAATCCGCTGTCTTTCTCCACCAGAGAAACGAAGACCGGTCTCCAGCATCGGAGTATCGTACCCCTGCGGTAAAGATTCAATGAGATCGGATAGGCCTACTTGCGCGGCCACTCGCTGTATCTCCTCGTCTGTTGCATGCGGACGGCCAATTCGCAAGTTGTTGGCTACCGTCGTATCAAATAAATGCGGGCTTTGATTCAGCACCGCAATGACATCCGGTACATTCTCGCCTAACGTCTGTACTGGAAGATCATTGATTAACACGTTCCCGGCGGATGGAAACAACGCGCCCTGAATCAGCTTCAGGAGGGTCGACTTCCCTCCGCCACTGCGTCCGAGAATAGCCAAGCGTTTGCCTTGAGGAAGATGAAGGGATACATCCTGCACTACAAATGGAGCATCTGCCGTATAACGATAACTCACCTGATCGATCTGAATATCAGCTCGCAATCTGGGCGGAATGCGCAAGCGAATACGTCGGTCGGATGCACTCTCTGTGCGCTCCAGGGAACCCGGTTGCTGTCCAGCTACCGAATTGCTGCCTGATACACCTGAGGTCATACCCTCTTTCACTCTGGCTGCTGCATTCACTTCTTCAATTCCAGACTGTTCTGGCGTATGCTCCTCACCTTCCAAGCGCTGCAATCGTTCCAGCGATTCACGATACTGCGGGATATGCTCTACGGCATCGCCTACGGGCAGCAATGCTTCCGTTAGTGGAAACAGCACCAACACAAATGCAGCAATCATGACCGCAGGCAGCTGTCCGGCAGAAGCCGCGCTTCCCGCCCATAACGTCACGGATACGACCACTAATCCAATCACGCACTGAGCTAACAGATCACGCCAGCGCGTCCATTGCCGTAATCGGAGCCGAATAATATCTGCCTGTTCTTCTGCCTCTCCCTGCCGACGTACAAATTCAGCGGCTCGTCCACTCGCTACCCAATCCCCAAGGCCAAGCACACCATCTGTCAGCCGAGTGTATAACTTGGCGTTCTCCCGCTTCAGTCGCACCCGCAATTTCCACGTCACGCGGAGGGAGATGGCAGGAAGCACGGCAACCAGAAAAAGCATATATAAACCCATCCACAGTGCAAACCCCAGATTAACGCTGCCAAAAGCTACAACAGCTCCACCGTACATCACGAGCGCTGTAACCGCCGGAAATACCGTACGCAGGTAAATATCCTGCAGTCGTTCCACGTCCTCTGCAAGAGCACCAAGTACGTCTCCCGTCTGCATGCGGGAGCGCAGAAACAGTGCCTGCGGCTCTAAAATCCGATACAGCTTCACGCGCTGATCCGCAAGCACACGCAAAACGGCATCATGTCCGGCCAGACGTTCGACATACCGGAATACGGCACGGAAAATCCCAAATGCACGAACACCCACAATCGGTACATATACCATCAAAATATTTTCAGGACGGAGCGCTGACTTGGAAATCAGAAACCCGGAGGTGAAGAGCAGCATGACAGCACATAGCGTAGCGCATAACCCCAGCGCAATGACTGCCACCAATCTCCAGCGGTACTGTGCCACGTACGGAGTGATCCAGCTATTCTTTTCGCTCCCGCTATGAGTTGTTTCTGTCTGCTTGTATCCGGCTTTCATCTCATACCGCCTCCATCTGGGCCTGAATCATCTGGTAATATACGCCTTGTCGTGCCAACAATCTCTCATGTGTTCCTGTCTCTGCAACCGTGCCGCCATCCATCACGATTATCCGGTCCATATGGGGCATCCAGTGCAGTCGATGTGTTGCCAGAAACACCAGCTTGCCCTCAAACAGCGGCAGCATCGTCTGTTTCAGTTCATACTCGGTCTCCACATCCAGATGAGCGGTCGGCTCATCCAGTAGGAGAATCGGGCGCGCACTAAGCAGGGCTCTCGCCAAAGCCACCCGCTGTTCCTGTCCGCCGCTGAGCTGCCTTCCCCCGGCCCCAATCAGCTCCTGCAACCCATTCGGCAATGAGGAAGCAAGCTTATGCAAACCAGCTGCGTGAATGGCTTCTGCCACCTCCGCATCCGAAGCTTCCGGCATATAGAATCGAATGTTATCCGCCAGACTGCCACTGAAAATGTATGGATGCTGCGGGATAGCAGCCGTTTGTTTACGCCAATCGTCCATCATCTCTGGAGATAAGGGCTGGCCGTTGTATAAGAATTGGCCTGAAGTAAGTGGCTGGAAGCCTGCCAATACATCAATCAAGGTTGATTTCCCTGCTCCGCTGGCTCCAATAATCCCTACTTTGCCAAGACCGGAAACCTGAAACGTCACATCATTCAGCGAGCATGGCCCATCTTCCTCATGCCGCACCTGTACGTTGGTGAGCGCTACTCTGCAGGTCGCCTCCCAGAACGGTTTCGATGAGGAAGCAGCGACGCCACTCCGATCACTTACCTCACGCAAAACCACCCTTATAGTGGATGGAGGCACATCGCTTGGGCCAGAAAAAGGCTCAGGCGAAGAGGATTCTCCGTTCTTTTCTGACACATCATGCAGAACAGCACTCGTGTATTCTTCCTTTTGCTTACGTTCGGCCAATTTCCCTCGTTCAATCATCTGACTGATCGCTTCCCCGGCCTCCTTGCCATCCAATGTGGCGTGGTAATCTGCGCCTACCATTCGTACAGGCAGGAAGTATTCAGGTGCGAGAATAAGTACAGTCAGCGCCGGCCCAAGCAGCATATGCCCTTCCGTCAGCCGCAGCCCCAAGCCAACCGCCACCGAAGCCACCGACAGCATGGTGAAGAAATCGAGTGCAAAAGAAGACAGAAAAGCCATGCGCAGGGTAGACATCGTAGCCTTACGATAACGCTGGCTGACCCGAATAATTGTATCGCCATGTCTGCCGCTCTGTCCCAGTGTTTTCAATGTCTCCAGTCCACGCAGCGTATCCACAAAATGGTTCGCCAGCGCTTTGTACGACTTGAACTGTCCGTCGATCTTGCGCTGTGCAGCCAAACCCACCAGAATCATAAACACGATCAGGATGGGCAGTGTCAGCGTCAAAATCACCCCGGACATCATATCCAGCTTGAAGACGTACAACAGAATAACGATTGGCGTGAATCCCATCCCCAGCATTCGAGGAATAAACAGTTCCAGATACGTCTTATACTGGGCTGTTCCTTCGCGCGTCAACGTTACCAAGTGCCCTGTTCCCTCCGTTTTGGCAAAACGCGGCCCCAGCCGGAACCACTGCTGCACCATCTGTTGGCGCAGATCGTTTCCTCTCTTCTCCGCATATCTTGAAGCGATGAGCTGCAACCAGAAGGAGATAGCATAACGGGCAGCAAAAGCAACCAGGAACCACAGCAGCACCGGGTACTGATCCGTTACGGTTGAACCTTCAAATAATGCCGTAATGGCCTGTGCCAGCCATTTGGCCTGCATGATAATCGTCATCGCCTGCAACAGCACGAGCGCTGAGGCCAGCGCAAGTACCGGCCGGATGCCCGGCAGCTTCAGTAGCCCCCGTCCCATCTCAGTACTCCAGGTGATGCTGATCGTTCAGACGTTTGCGGAAAATGTAATAACTCCAGATCTGATAGCCGAGTACAAACGGAAGCAGCGTACAAGCTACAATTGTCATCACTTTCAGCGAATATGCACCGGATGAAGCGTTGTAGACCGTCAGGTCAAACGCCGAACCCATTGAACTCACCATGACCCTTGGGAACAGACCGATAAATACGGAAGCAAACGCGATTGCAATCACGGCTCCCGTCATGCCGAAGGCCCAGGCTTCACGTTTCTGACGCACGAAGTAAGCCGCCAAACCCAATGAAGCAGCACCCAGGACAACCATAATCCAGAGTGCCCAGCCACGTACGGCGAATACATCAGTCATGAAGTATGTCATCACAGCGTAGACCACGAGGATCGCGGCCAGCGGCAGCATCAACTTTTTAGCTGTATTCAGGGCACGTTCTCTGAGATCTCCAACGGTTCGTAATGAAGCAAACAGCAGACCATGGACCAGACACAACAACGTCACGCTCAACCCACCTACCACCGTATATGGATTGACGATGTCCAGGAAGCCGGGGCGAAGCTGCATCTGCGCATCAATAGGCAGGCCTTTCATCAAGGTAGCGAAAACAACCCCGAACAAGAACGGCAGTAACGCACTGGAGACTACGATGATGATGTCCCAAGTTTTGCGCCAGCGTTCATGTCTCATCTTGCTGCGGAATTCAAAGGCAACTCCGCGGCCGATCAAGGCCAGCAGCACCACCACCAGCGGCAGATAAAAACCGCTGAACAGCGTGGCGTACCAGTGCGGGAAGGCAGCAAACATTGCACCCCCCGCCGTAATCAGCCAAACCTCATTGCCATCCCAGAACGGACCGATCGAGTTGATCAGCGTACGACGTTCACGATCCGTTTTACCTATAATCGCAGTGGACATGCCCACACCAAAATCAAAACCTTCCAGAAAGAAAAAAACAACAAACAAGACGGCAATCAGTAAAAACCACAACTCACTTAGTGACAACAGAATAACCCCCATCCACGCCGAACGGATCGGCCGATTCATCATGCTCCTCCGGCTTTTCGACTGCATATGGTCCGGCCTTGATTTCACGAACGAACAGATAAACCATCACAATGCCGAGAACCGTATACGCTGCTGTAAACGCAATGGTGGAGAACAATATCTGTCCTGCGCTTACGTTCGGGGATACCCCGGCTGCAGTCGTCATGTAGCCAAATACCGTCCACGGCTGCCTTCCTACCTCAGTCATAATCCAGCCCGATGTATTGGCGATAAACGGCAGGGAGATGGCGAACACCATCAGACGCATAAACCACTTGCCTGCTCCCTCCAACTTGCGGCGCATGGTCAGGAATGTACCGTATATAGCCAGCAAAATCATCAGTCCACCCGCAGCAATCATGATGCGGAAGCTCCAGAATGTCGTCCGGACTGGTGGAATATAGTCGCCTGGTCCATACGTTTGCTCGTACTCCGCTTGCAGTTCTTTCATGCCTTTGACACTGCCTGAGAACTTGCTATAGGACAGATAACTGAGTAATCCAGGGATCTTGATCTCGCCGGAATTCTCCTGTTTGTTCGGATCGATAAAAGCCACCACCGTCCATGGTGCAGGGTCTTCCGTCGTCGTCCATGTTCCTTCACTGGCGGCCATTTTCATCGGCTGCGTCTCCACCAGATATTGCGCCTGGAAGTGACCCGAGAAAGCAACCCCCAACGAGGAAACCAGGCCAATAATGATGGCAATGTTAAATGATTTGCGGAAAATCTCCACATCCTGCTTCTTCATCAGCTTGTAAGCACTAATGCCGGTTACCACAAATGCGCCTGTCATCAAGGCACCAAAAATCGTGTGCGGGAACTCCACCAGCAGTTGACCATTGGTAATCAGTGCAAAGAAATCATTCATCTCGGCACGGCCATTATTAATCTGGAAGCCAACCGGATGCTGCATGAATGAATTGGCTGCCAGAATCCAGAGCGCAGACAGGAATGTGCCGACAAACACCAGCCAGATACAGGCCAAGTGCACTTTTTTTGACAAATGATCCCATCCGAAAATCCAGAGTCCAATAAAGGTAGACTCCATAAAAAACGCCAGCAGGGCTTCCACAGCCAGTGGCGCACCAAATACATCCCCGACAAAACGGGAGTACTCCGACCAGTTCATGCCGAACTGGAATTCTTGCAGAATGCCTGTGACCACACCGACAGCAAAGTTAATCAGGAACAATTTGCCCCAGAACTTGGCCATCGTTTTGTAAACTTCCTTACCCTTCACTACGTACAACGTCTCCATAATCGCTACCAGCAGTACAAGACCGATGGACAGCGGCACAAAAAAGAAATGGAAAATCGTTGTGAGCGCATATTGGATACGCGATAACATGATCGGATCCATACCGTTACCCCTTCTTTCTGTTCCTTCGCAGTTTTCGTATTTGGCATTGAAGCCCCTTCTTCAGTTTCTGTCAGCCAAACACGTATTGATGAACGTATTGTGCCAGATAGACTATTTTATACATGTGACAATTATCACAAACCCTGCCATGACAGCAAAAAAAAGTGACGATGGTCACACAATAGAAAAAATTAAGCCTAATCTTTGGGCTTTCCAGCTTCCTCTATTCGCGGAAGATGCTCATGTTTGGGACGCAACGCCCATATGTTAGTGTCAGGCATAAAATACACTGTGCAAAAAAGGGCATTACATATTGAACCATTGGTTTCATTGATATCATTCAAAGCAACAACGATCCAAAAATCTCCGATGACGTTGCTTCAATTCTTGAACGGACAAAAATGCAATCAAGTGAGGTGATTTATTGATGGAAGAGTTGTCTCCACTCCCGGACGCGGAGCCGTATTACGGGGTAGATGCAGAATCAGGTACGGCTCTGCCTGCCTTTCGTTATGTTCTTTTCCCCCGAAAGGGCGGGTGGTCTGCTTTTCCCTATCCAGACATCGCTGCTCTGATGGTCGCGGAAGGGCCTGTCTACTATGTCAGCAGCCTGGAGCGCTCCGAGGAAATGCCTGCGAATATCACTGTCATCACACTTCCCGAAGCTGAACAATTGTTGCAGGAGCCCCGAACGGTTGCAGTGGTTGCTCATCCCTACTGGCTGACCGCCTCAGCCTCGCTCAATCCGGAGCTTTGTATTGTACTTCTTCCCGAGCCGGTAGGTGAAGAAGCGGAGTCCCCCTTGTGGGAAAGCTGCATTTCAAGACTGGTCGGAATCGCCGATCTGGTGGGCACCACTTCAGAAACACGCTATATGAAGCTGGTATTCCAGGGTGTACGTGCCATCTGGCTAAATGGAGAAGATACCTCTCCTGCTGGTGTCATGCAAAAGGATGATCTCGAAGTGCCTCTCCGGGACTACGAACTGCTATTCCTGCATGCGCTACGACAGACCCTCTCGGGTGTTCAGGATACAGTTACCCAGCTGCAATGCAGTGTGCGCGCCGACTTCTATCGTCAGCTTCGCTCCAAAGCAGGAGCGCATGAGACGATTTCCTTTTTGCTGGCCGCCTATGAATATGTGCTCGAAGATTCCAGAGCGGCCGCTTCGCTCAAGGAGGCCTTCTCCCACGCAGTATTAAACGGCCGCAATGATTGTGTGAGCTCCCACTATCGATTCCTCTCCGCAATTCATGCGAGGATCGGGGAAATTGAGAATGCGTTGCAGGTGTATGGAATCAGCGCTGGCAACGAGCAGGAACGGCACCATTATGAACAGCTCTGCCGCTGGCTGGAGGCCGGGGAGGATCAGCTCGTTCAGGCTGAACTGCTGCGACTGAATGATGATTACGGAAACGCATTGCACATTTTGGATGAACTCGGCGGCGAAACGGCACGACATTGGAAATTTCGTATCTATCAGGAGACTGGGCGTGTGGAAGATGCATTGGATTTGGTGCACGCAGTGGATATTCAGGATAATGCCAGCCGACAGGACTATCGGCAGTTATCGGGTCTAGCACTGGCTCTGCGCGGAGAACGGCACGGAGCGGTGAGACAATTTTTGGAGATGGCGCTGGAGGATGAAGATGCGCTTGCCCGGATCGTCGAGATGGAGCTGCTGGATCATGCCGTCCAGCAATTGCTGGGGGAGGTGCCATAATGATGCTGGACCCGAAGAAACGCAGACAACATGTGAATGGACCAATTGTGCATAGGGATATACGATCCGAGACAACTCGTACTCTAACGGAAGCGCCGCAATCACCGCACGCTGAGCCACTTGAAACTGGCGATAGCCATCTGGAAAATGCGCTGAGTCCGTTGGATATCCGAAGTGAAACCCATCAAAGATATAGCACAGAGCACTCAGGAAATCAGGATGCTGTAAAGCACAAGGATACAGGCCTATTCAGAGAGCCGTTTTCCGTTCGTCGGGTTCGTAAAAGTCAGGACAATAAACTGACCGCCATGCTACAGGTGCGTAACGAGCGCGGACGATATCTGGAGGAAGTGCTTGACGATCTGAGTGAATTCGTGGATGAAATTGTCATTGTGGACGATGCCAGCACAGATGGAACACCAGATATATGCAGAGCCTACCCAAAGGTCGTTCGCCTGGAAGTGTTGGAAAAGCCGTTATTTGCGGAGGAGTGGCGATTACGTAACGCTCTGTGGCAGGCAGCGGCAGGAACCTCGCCGGACTGGTTGCTCTCGGTTGATGCCGATGAGCTGTACAGTGCGGAAGCCAAAAAAGCGATACGCGCTCTGATTAACCAGGATCATTCGGACTGGATTGCTTTCCGTTTCTACGATATGTGGGGCGGCCGAACCCACTATCGGGAAGATGACCTTTGGGGGCTTCACCGCCGGCATACCGCTTCCTTGGTCCGTTATATGCCGGGTTATCCCTACTTTTATCCGCAGCAAAATCATCATGTTCCTCGCCTTCCCTTGCCCTGCACCGTATTGCCCGGAATTAGCACAGAGTTGAAGGTTCAGCATCTTGGCTGGGCAGGAAGTCTGGAGGATCGGGTTCGGAAATACTTGCGTTATAAACGAATTGATCCACACGGCGAGTGGGGCAGCCTGGAGCACTATGAATCGATTCTTGATCCGGAGCCCCGACTGATTCCGTGGAAGGAGGAGCAGTGAGATGGGCGTGGTCAGCATATTGACACACAGCTTCACCGATGGATATAACCGTGAATTCAGCCGGGTGTTCGGGGGTGGGCTGGAGCGATACGTCCTTGATTTGTGCAGCGTAATCCGCGGATTGGGACACATTCCCGAGGTTCATCAGTTGTCCTATTTTGAGGCATTTCAGACTCGCACGGAACAGATCGATGTATATGGATATGCCTACGATATGAATGATGTGCCTGAAGCTTTTGCCCGAATGGCCGCAGCAGCACGGGGACCTGTAATCTATGCAAGCTGCCTGTGGCAGCCCATTGCTTATAAGCCGGGCAGTCTCGGCATCTGCCACGGGATTAACTGGGATCGTCCTGCGCTGCCGCTGGAAACCAAGCAGCAAGTTGCTGAGCATATCCAGCTGGCACTGGATGGGCTTGTACGCATTGTGTCGGTGGATTCGCATTTTCAGACCTTTTGCCGTGCTGCTTGTACGTTTACCGATCCTGGTCAGGTTGTACTCATTCCCAATGCAGTGGATACCTCCTACTTCACGCCTGCTCCGCCAAGGCGTACGTTCGAGCATGAACAGGAAGAGGAATGGCTGGCTGCATGGAAGAAAGATCTTGCGAGCTATGAAGATCATGCTGGAGCCATCGTCTCCGGGTTGAATGCTGCATCACTCGTCAGGAAAAGAAACGATGGAGACGGCGTGTTACGGACGGATCGATCCGAGGTGACCGTAATCGCTGAGGAACTGGACTCGGGGGATATCAGACAGAACGGGGCTGGTCGGCAGCCAAATGAGCTGACGGATGAATATTTGAAGAAGCAGGCCGAAGTTACAACCGCTGCAATCCATGCGAACCCTCCGCGTCCCCTGCGCATCCTGTATCCACGCCGCATCAGCATGGAACGGGGCATTATTCCAATGATGCTGGCAGCTGACCGACTACTCGGTGCTTTTCCCGACCTGGAGGTCGAATTTGCCGGAGAGCTGGTTAAAGGCAGCACGGTAGGTAGATCCTTCCGTTATTGGCATCGTACGCACCCTCATGCAGACCGAATCAAACATCGCACGTATGATTTTCGGGATATCCGCGAGGCCTACCATCAGGCAGACATCGCCGTGATTCCGACCGTTTTCTCGGAAGGAACGTCCTACGCTTGTCTGGAGGCAATGAGCTGTGGGCTTCCGGTTATTGCCTCCAATGTTGGCGGGCTGAATGATCTGATTCAGGATGGCTTCAACGGCCTGCTGGTACCTCCAGGTGAAGAAGCGCTGACCGCCGCGCTGGTACGTCTCGTTCAGGATAGGGCCGAGCGGGAGCGGCTGGGTATCTATGCCCGTGAGACGGCACTGTCCTACGACATATCCCATTGGCGGAGCAGGTGGGGTACGGTATTGGAATCTTTTCTGGCAGAAGCAGGATTAAAGGAGGGAATTCGGGGATGATGGATACGCCAAATGCAACGGATTTCATGGAATCAAGATACATTCGGGAGGGTGACCCCAAAACGGATACATTGGTCTTTCCACTGCATCCAGCGTGGTGGAGCCGTCCGTATGAATACGAATGGGCGCGCCAGTTTGCACGTCAGGAGGACGTCGTACTCGACGCCGCCTGTGGTATATCCCATCCCTTCAAATTTTGGCTGGCAGAGTACTGCCGGGAAGTTCATGCCTGTGATTGGGATGAGCGCATTTTATCCAAAGAAGCGATCCGGCTGGATATCGCTTCTGATTTTGGCGAGCAGGCAGCACGTGACCTGCCAGAATCGAGCCTGGACAGATTACATCTTGCGCAGGCCAACCTGGCCCAGCTTCCGTATGAATCCGAGAAGTTTGACAGCGTATTCTGCATCTCCGTGTTGGAGCATCTGGATACAGGCACGATGCTGCGTGCCTTTCGCGAATTCGCCAGGGTGCTGAAGCCGGACGGACGGTTGATTGCCACGTTTGATGTGCCCGAGATGCGCCCGGATCTGCTGGAGACGATTATGGCTGTCACCGGGCTGACAATCGAGGGCAAGCTAAGTGTGAAAGAACCCGAGGATGCCATCTGGTCTGACATGTACGGCCCGGCGATTCGTTGTTTTCGTGCTGTTATTCGTAAGGAATGATTGGGATGGGCCCAAATCACGGCACAGCAACTCGCCGCAGGTAGGTCCATTTCTATCTAATGAGTTAGGACGTTGCGTGGTTCCTCCAGGCCAGTCCATTAATTTATCCGTCAGCGGCTCTCTTACTGTGGGGGGACTCATGGCCTCCACTTCCTATTTCTCCTGGTGGGAAGCATGATATACTGCCCTATTTCATGGAAACAGCCGCTTCCGGTTAAGTCCGAAAGCGGCTATTCATCGTTCCTCTTCTTTTTACCGCAACAACGATATCACGGCTGTCTGACGGATTTTTGCCCAAGCTCTCCTCCAGTCGACTCTGTTGGATGCGGCTGTTTCCCCTCCCATAAGATACGTTGCAGCAGCATGCCTGCCACACCAATGGCCAGTGTCGCTATGCCGATATATTGAAATGTGGGACTGGGTCCCACACTCCGAATCAAGGCACCGCCAGCAAGTGGAGCAACGACCAGCACGACACTGGAAAGCGAGTTTTGAATACCGAATACACGGCCTACATAGGCAGGAGGGGTTTCTTTTTGCAGCAGGTAATTCAACGTCACCATAAAGAGGCCATTGCCCAGCCCGATGCAGAGCCCCCATATGATGACCCAGATCTCAGACGTGTGTGGACCGATCCAGCCCAGCGCACCAATTCCGGCACCAATCAGCACATATCCTCCACCTAGCCCCCAGCCATACCCGATTCGAGGAAGCCGATTCAATAGCAAAATAACCAGAACCGCGCCGGCTCCCGCAGATGATCCCAGCCAGCCGATCAGAGCTTCGTTGCCCGGCTTGATCTCCCGAAACAGCGTCGTAAACTGGTAATCAATCATGAGGATCGCCATTAATCCAAAGCAGCCAAACATAATCGTACTCAGAAGGGTACGACTCTTATGGATAAAACGCCAGCCCCTTTGCCATTGGGTGAATAAGGACTCCGCGGTCTCCGCTGTTTCCATAGGACTGCCGTCCGATGCAGACGGTTCCGACTCCTCGGTTAAACGCCGTAAAGGCCATAACACAGCTCCGGACAACAGACGCGTACAAGCATTGATTAAAATACAGACTTGCGGTGAAAATACAGCCAGAATGACTGCGCCCAGCAGCGGTCCCGCCACTTTGGAGCATTGGTTCACAAAACCATTCAGCGACGATGCCTGAAACAGATGTTCCTCTGCCACTACCTGTCGTGTCAACGCCTGCTGGGCTGGCACATGGAATACGCCCATCATGGCCCGAAGAGCAAGCAGCGGGAGCAGCCAGCCCGCACTTGGCGCGAAGAGAATGGCAATCGTTAGCAGAACGGTGATCACATCACAAAGCATCATGATTTTTACCTTATGCAGCCGATCGGCGAGTGCCCCTGCAACAGAACCCAACAATATACCCGGAACAGCCATACATACCGGAATAAGGGCAATGATCAGCGGATCAGCACCCCAACGATAAGCGACCATTACTTGGATCGCCAGTGCATCAAACCAATCGCCAAAGGTCGCGAGCGCATACGCAATAAACATCCGCATGAAGCGGAAGTTGGTCCATAGGCTTTTGGATGAACCATTGGACGGAATGGATGATGAATTGGGGTCATTGGAAATGACGGTCATACGTTATACTTCCTCCCTTGATTACAGCCTTGTTGCTGACTTGTATATTCCTTGGCTGTAATCATAAGGGCGTTATATCAGAGGAAGATCAGAGGCTGGAGGAAAGGGGGATAAAAAAGTGGAGATTTCGGTCAAAATTTGCTGCCCATAAGCAGGCACACCGTAACTTTTGGAGATTTCCGCATGGACTTGACGGTATTTGCTTTGAAGGCGCCCCTCTATCCGGTGATGTGCCATGAACAACAATATCTGGTAAGCGGAATTAAGATATAGCGGTGCGTTCAGTGTCATTTTCAATACGTCGAGACCATCGTCCATTCTTGGCTCTGCCTCACGGATTCGACCCTGTCTGAGCAACCATAGGCCTTCCATAATCTGAAAACGTCCGATTTCCCGCAAGTATGGCGCATCTTTCAACCCGGAACGCAGGACAGCCATCTGATCCTCTACCGCTTCGCCGCTGCCACCCCACAGTTCCACATACAACGCTGAGAGCTTGACCGGAAGTCTGAAATGGATCAATTCATCTTTCTCCATCACATGATACGTTTCCATGAGTCGGGCTTTGGCTCGTTCATACTGACCCACCTCTGCATAGACTTCAACAATGTTCAGAATACGAAGTTCACGATGCTGATCCGCAGACAATGCGGATGAATTCAGAGCCTTTTCGTACAATAGCAAACTCTCCGAGGGTTCAATCAGGGCATGTGTAAAAATCAGCAGCCAATACAAACGTTCCTCCAAAGGAATTTCCGTCGTTGTAATGAGCCATTCCAGATCTCCCACAATAAAATGGATGTACAGCTGATAGAATGAATCAACCTCAATGCCCAGCGCTTCTTGCTGATCCAGCAGCGTGAGCATCGATTTCCCCTGCCCGTACAGATGATATTTGCGGAACAAGCCATGGATTACTTCTCTCATCTCCTGATCTTGAGCGGAAGGGTTGGAGGGCAGTATCGCCATATTAGCTCGAATATTAAGCCTGTAACCATAGCCGCGCACGGTATCCAATGCAATTTCTTCCCAACGCTTCAGTTTCTTTCGCAAACGGTACACGTGATCATCCACAGTGCGTTCGACCGGATATTCCAAGGGCCATACCCGGTCCAGGAGTTGACTGCGAGTAAAGGCTTTTTCCTTGTTCTCATACAGAAAATGCAGCAGCGCAAATTCCTTCGCGAGCAGGCGAATGGAATCGGTACGCCGGGTTACGGTGTATGTTCCTTCATCGAATTGTAACGACATGCTTGGCCCTCCTATGTATGCTAACTAATTGTAGTCCTTATTCTATTTCAACATACCACAAAAACCCTTTGCGAGAACGCAAAAGGTTTTGTATTGAGATGGGCGGGCTCTCTTCGCTGATCGCAAGCAAGGTGATCCCAGAATTTAACCCAGCACTACGCGATCATCCGCCATTTTTTTGCCGCTGATACGTTCAAATTCACCCAACAGCTCCGGGACAGTCAGCGTGCGCTTTCGCTCCTCGCTAACGTCCAGAATAATCCGGCCTTTATCCATCATAATTAGACGATTGCCCAGACGAATGGCCTGCTCCATATTGTGTGTGACCATCAGGGTAGTGAGTCTCATCTCACGTACAAGCGTTTCGGTCAATGCAGTAATCAGCTCCGCACGGGAGGGGTCAAGCGCAGCCGTGTGCTCATCCAACAGCAGAATCTGCGGCTGAGTGAATGTCGCCATCAGCAGGCTGAGCGCCTGGCGTTCACCACCGGATAGCAGACCAACCTTGGCATTGGGGCGTTTGTCGAGCCCAATACCGAGCTTCTCCAACTGGGCGTTGAAAATCTCCCGTCTGGCGCGGGTAACTCCGAAACCCAGTCCGCGGCCTTTGCCCCGTTTGTACGCCATCGCCATGTTCTCCTCAATGGACATATGCGGTGCCGTACCCGCCATCGGGTCCTGAAAGACGCGGCCAATCCAGCTGCTGCGCTTATGCTCAGGCAGGCTTTTGATGGAACGGTCATTGATCAGCACATCACCCATGTCGGGCTTCATCACCCCTGAGATAATGTTCATTAACGTTGATTTACCCGCGCCGTTACTGCCAATCACCGTCACAAAGTCTCCCGGATTCATCGTCAGGTTCACGCCGACCAGGGCAGTTTTCTCGTCCGTAGTTCCCGGATTAAACAGCTTGGTCACTTGTGTAATCTCAAGCATGATCACATGCCTCCCTTCGCCTGTTGGCCCGACGAGCCCATAAGCTCTTCAGTTCGTTTGCGAGCCAAACTTTTCTGCTTCATGGAGCGCTGCATAGTTGGAAAAACAAGTGCGATAATAACGATCACCGCGGTAATCAGCTTCAGATCGGATGTGTCGAACCATTCAACCTGGAGTGCGATCGCGACCACAATCCGGTAAATAATTGAACCGACGACGGCCGCCAGTGTGGCCCAAAATACGGTTCTTGCACCCAGAATGGCTTCCCCGATAATAACGGAGGCCAGTCCGATGACAATCATCCCAATCCCCATCGTGATGTCTGCAAAACCGGATTGCTGCGCAATAAATGCTCCAGACAGGGCAACAAGTCCGTTGGACAGACTGACACCAACAATGGTGGTGACATCCGTATTTGCACCAAAACTGCGAATCATGCGTTTGTTGTCACCTGTTGCGCGCAGGGCCAGACCAATATCTGTTTTCATGAACAGATCCAGCATGATTTTGAACACCAGCACAACCACAATAATGATGATCATGACATGCTCACCCGAGAAGGGGTTGTCCATGCCCATAATGGATTTATTCGGTGCGCCAAGAATACGCATATTAATCGAATATAAGGCAATCATCATCAAAATGCCGGATAACAGCCCGTTAATTTTGCCTTTGGTGTGCAGCAGACCTGTACAAGCTCCAGCCAACATACCTCCAGCCATTGCTGCCAAGCAAGCGAGCCAAGGAGAGAAGTCGTTGGATATCATGACCGCCGCGATTGCGCCTCCTGTTGTAAAACTTCCGTCTACGGTGAGATCGGGGAAGTCCAGTATACGGAATGTAATATATACACCCAGTGCCATCAGTGCATACAACAATCCAAGCTCGATTGCCCCTTCAATTGAACCCCAAGTCAAATTCACATTGCTTCCTCCCTGTCTATCGAAAAGAATGAGGCGAACCCGCCTGCACGTCCGCCTCGCATCCGTACTGCCGGAGGATTCTCCGGTCAGGTTATTGAATAATGTTGTTGTCCTTATCCTTCACTTCTGCCTTCATCTCATCGGTAACGGTGATGCCTTGAGCTTCAGCAGCCTTCAGGTTAAGGATCAGATCCAGCTTGTCCGGTACAGTGACTTTCATGTCACCCGGTTTTGTACCATTTTTCAAAATGTCCGCAGCCATTTCACCAACCTGATATCCGTGATCGTAGTATTTGAAGCCTACGGTTGCGAAAGCTCCTTTTTCCACGGTATCGCGGTCACTGGAGAAGAACGGAATTTTATTTTTGTTTGCTGTCTGGATAATTGTATCCACTGCACTAACTACCGAGTTATCCAGCGTGATATAGAAGGCATCCACTTTTCCAACCAGAGAATCGGTTGCCTGTTTAACTTCGGATGTGTTTGTTACGGGTGCTTTGACCAGCTTGATATTATGTGTCGCCAGCGCTTTCTCCGCATTGTTCGCCATTACAACCGCATTCGGTTCACCCTCGTTAATAACCAGACCTACCGTCTTCACATCCGGCAAATATTTGGCGATAAAATCAGCCAACTGCACGATGGCCTCCGGATTCGTATCCGATGCACCCGTTACATTACCACCTGGCTTATCCATGTCACTCACCAGCTTGGCACCCAGCGGGTCCGTCACCGCTGCGAAGAGCAATGGCTTGTCCTTTACTTGTTGAGCCAAAGCCAATGCGGATGGTGTTGCAATCCCCAGGACCAGGTCATTTTTGGAATCTCCCGCAATCTTCTGGGCAATGGACAGGTTGTTCGTTGAATCCCCTTGCGCGTTATTGTAATCAATCGTCAGGTTTTTGTTCTCTTCAAGGCCTGCATCCTTCAGCGCTGCAATAAATCCTTCACGTGTGGCATCCAGTGATGGATGCTCAACGATCTGCGAGATCGCGATGCGATACGATTTCTCCGCAGTGCCTTCACTTGTTGTGCTGCCTGATCCCTCGGTCGTTGTGCTACCGCCGCTGTTATTTCCGCAACCAGCCGCTACGATCATAGATGCAACCATCATTAAGGACATCCAGAATTTCTTTTTCATGTGTGAAACCCCTCTCCATCTTCTAAAATGTTGATACCCTCATCGTTATCCAAGTGACACGATAGGGCGGGACAAAACGAACGCTTCAACGCATTGTTGCTTTGACCGACAAAAGCAGACAAATATAGACTCTCCTCATGCGACTGAAGTCCATGACCCGTGTTGATAATTCATTGTTTCCCTAATATTAAGGTGCGACCTGTTTCCCGTCAATGGTTGAACCGCTTCCAATTTGGTTTCTTTGCAGATACGTGAGAGAAAACATTACATAAAACAAAAAAAGACCTCCGCAAATCAAGCGGAAAGTCTTAGGGGAAAGGCCACCGGTCCATCTCTCCCGATGTATATCGGCCTCAGCTCACTTTTGTTCTGTCTGTAATTCTTCAATTTCAACAGGTGTTAACCCGGTAGCTTTGATGATGATGTCTAACTCAATGCCCAGAGACAGCATGTTGAGTGCAATTTTTCGTTTACTCTCTGCTTCTCCTTCTTTGATGCCTTCTTTGATGCCTTCTTTGATTCCTTCTTCAATTCCTTTTTGGATGCCTTCCTCTAGGCCTTTCTTAAGACCTTCTTCTCGTGCGCCCTCAATCATGGAAGCTTCATCCCATAGAAATTTCTGACGGTCGATGTATCGTTGACGTGCTTGCTCATCCTGGCTCAGAAACTCCAATACACTCATGGCTTTTTTCAAAGCCGGTTCCGGTTCGTGCATCATTAACGCCTCCCGTCTAATAAGTTGAACGAAAAATTTACACAAAAACACTACGCATTCAAAACCTTTCCAGAGTCCAAACAAATCTAAGATGTAGATGCACCGGATGTTAATTTAATTATAACACGCATCTAATACTAAAAATAACGTAATTACGTCACTTTTTTTCAGCAAAAAAAGACTGCTTCGACGAATCGAAACAATCCCTTTTTCTCTCAAACCCATTAATTCCCAGCCGCTTCGCGAATCTGATACGTACATTTCTTACCACCGTCCGCATAGCATTCAGTGCGCTCCACATCCGCCTGCAGCAAGGAACGGAAAAGCTCCAGCTCACAGCGGCAAGCCTGTTTATAAACACTCGCTACCTGCACAATCGGGCAGTTCAGCTCGGTCAGTACATAGGTGCCATCCTCTTCCGTGGAAGCATCGGCCATATATCCGTTTGCATTCTGAATGCGCGCTAGTTCCTCGACACGTCCTGCCAGGTCCTGGCCTTTCATCTGCGGCAATCCACTCCGAAGTAGCTTGTCCCGGCGGCTCTCAAACAACGCATCCACGACACCGCTTCCCGCTGAATCGGACAGTTCCTCCAGAAGTTCCAGGGTCAGTGATGAATATGATTTTGGAAAAAAATTATCCCCGCGTACCGTCAAATGGTATACGGAAGATGGGCGTCCGGCTGTGGCTCTGGCTTCCCGAACCTCAATCCATCCATCCTGCTCCAGTGCCGTCAGATGACGGCGAATCGCCATGCCGGTCAGACCAAGCTCGGCTGTCATTTCCCTTGCGGTCATTGTGCCTTGCTGCTTCAGCATGAACAAAATCCGTTCACGCGTCGTTCGTTCCTCTTCGCGCTTCACGATCAGCACCTGCTCTCCCTGCTTATGCGGTTACCGGTGCTGCCTCCCGGCAGGCATCCGAGCAAAAGCGGTTATGCGTCTCTTCGCAATCCTCACAGCATACATGCTGCAGGTTGCAGGTTGGACAGTTAATGTAACGGTCATGCGTCGTGCCACAGTGATAACAGCTGGCAATCACGATATCTTCATCCGTCCGGTTAATCGGCACGGAAATACGCTCGTCAAATACATAACATTTGCCATCAAACAAACGACCTTGTACTTCATCATCCTTGCCGTAGGTCACGATTCCGCCCTCAAGTTGTGCCACGTCCTGGAAACCTTCGTTAATCATGAACCCGGTCAGCTTCTCACAACGGATGCCGCCAGTACAGTAGGTGATGATCTTTTTGTCCTTCATGTCACCCAAGTTCTCCCGAATCCACTCTGGGAATTCACGGAACGATTCCACGTCAGGACGGATCGCTCCCCTGAAATGACCAATCTCGTACTCGTAGTCATTACGCCCGTCAATTACAATGACATCCTCCTGTTGAAGATGCTCGTAAAATTCTTTTGGCGACAACCGTTTACCGCTAATTACGTTAGGGTCCAAATCGTCCTCCACGCGGAACGTAACCAGCTCGGCTTTGTGACGAACAAATATTTTTTTGAACGCATGCTCTTCGACATCATCAATCTTGAACACCATATCGCTGAACAGCGGATTGGCGTGCATATCCTTCATGTATTGCTCCGTTTGCTCCGGCGTACCGGATACAGTGCCGTTAATGCCTTCCGATGCAATCAGAATACGGCCTTTCACACCCAAATCTTTGCAATATTGCAGATGTTCTTGCGTAAACGTTTCAGGGTCTTCAATCTTCACGAACTTATAATATAAAAGCACGCGGTACGCGCTGTTACACATGTGTATCACCTGTTCCTATTCCATGTTGTTATTGGCCGGATCATCCGACAAGACTACAACGTTGCAACCTTGCTTATGAAAAAGAAAAGAAACAGCCGTCCGAAACAATGTCTCGAACTGCTGCTTTGAACATTCGACTTTTATTCCTGCATTCTAGTTTATCGGAAGCGGAATAGCTTAGTCAATATAAATGTATAGAAAGGGATGAAAGTTATGGAACAATTGAACCATAAATGATGTGAAGCTGGAAAATATCTAAATTTATTTTAAATTCAAACGAAAATCGTATTCATTTTTGCCTTCGTATCCATTACACTATGCTCATCATTATATGGCTTACCCACACCGACTAGCAAAAGATGTGGATTTGAAAAAGCATACTGTGAATATATTAGGAGGAAAATGGGGATGAACGTGAGTTTAACACTATTTAGGAAAGTAAGCATCATATGGTTAATAGTTCTTATTGGGCTGAGTGGGTTGGGAACCAATTCTCACTTTGTCCAAAAGGCCAATGCCGCAGGAGCAAAACCCTATATGGGTGAAATTCAATTATTCCCCTACACGAAAGCTCCCTCCGGTTGGGTGTATGCTGCCGGACAGACCATGCCGATCGCTCAGAATTCCGCTCTTTTCTCCCTGCTGGGCACCAACTTTGGAGGTGACGGCAAAAACACATTTGCGGTGCCCGATCTTTCAGATGCCGCACCAGAGGGAATGGGCTACTACATATCCATAAATGGAGACTTCCCCTCTCGTGAAGAGGGTACGTACGGCGCCGATAATGCTGTGCTTGGTGAGGTTCGCCTGTTCCCGTATTACTTTACCCCCAAGGGCTGGCTAGAGGCAAATGGTCAAAATCTCCTTATCTCTAAATACAACGATTTGTATCAAATGATTGGTACAACCTTTGGTGGAGACGGTCTGGAGACATTCCAATTGCCCAAGTTACCCAAAATCAAGGGTGATATCATCCATTATGCCATATCTATTGATCCGTCTTACCGTGCCGGGAGTGGGGGGACGAATTCCGAATACGTAGGAGAAATCATTCCCCTTCTAGTACAACTTCCTTTGAGTAACTGGATATTGGCTGATGGCTCCTTACTTTCCACCATCAATAATCAATCCTTGTTTAGCCTAATAGGCAACAGGTTTGGCGGCAATGGGTCAACTGATTTTAGATTGCCTAATCTGAACAGCAATCAACCGCTTCTGGTGTATTACGTTTCGAACTCTGGACAAATCCCTAATATTGTAGATATGCCACTGCCAAATGCAGTGACAGACAACTATATCACCAAGCAGAACACCCCGCTGACCATCAACTCTCCGGGTGTGCTAAACAATGATAGTGATGCTTCTGCTGCCATACAGAGAAGTGCGCCCACGAACGGTCAACTGACCCTTAATGCTAACGGTTCGTTTGTATACACGCCGAATAACAATTATGTGGGTAATGACAGCTTTACTTATGCTGCAATCAATGCAACGGGCTCGAGTGAACCAGCGTTTGTTACCATAACAGTTGAGCAGGACTTGGCGCCGATTGTCAGCGGGGTAATCGACGAGAGTGTGTATAATCAAACGGTCACGCCGACATTTAATAGCGGTACGGCACTCCTGAATGATGATGCATTCACGAGCGGCACTGCAGTTACGGAAGATGGAGATTATATATTGGTGGTAACCAACCACATTGGCAGTACAACAGTTCACTTTTCCATTGATAAGGTCCCCCCTATTGTAACGGGGGTCATCAATAATGGAATATACAGTGCGAGCCGGATAATCACCTTTAATGAGGGAACAGCCACCCTTGATGGCTCCCCGTTCCTCAGTGGAGAGACATTCAGTGTGGAAGGTGAACATGTACTGGTCGTTACCGATGCGGCAGGCAATACGACAACCATTCAATTCAGCTTTTATGCGCCACGGACTCTGACATTTAACAGTAACGGCGGTTCTGAAGTAACGGAACAAACGGTGAATTACGGTGAAAAGGCCATTGCTCCAATTGATCCAGCCAAAGCAGGCCATACTTTCGCTGGCTGGTATACGGATTCAGCTTTGAGTCAGGCTTTTGATTTCAATAACACAACCATAACCAGCAATCTCACTCTGTTTGCAAAATGGGCAATCCATTCCTTTAACGTTAACTTCGAATCCAATGGTGGCACAGAGGTCGCTGATGAGGCGGTTGATTATGGTGAGCTGGTAACAGCACCTTCTGATCCTACCAAAACAGGTCACACTTTCGCTGGCTGGTACACTGATTCGGCTATGAGTCAGGCTTTTGATTTTAATACAACAACCGTAACCAGTAATCTCACTCTGTTTGCAAAATGGACACCACACACATATACGGTAACTTTCAATACACTTGGGGGATCGGCAGTCACCGATGTAGCTGTTGAGTATGGGAAGAAACTTTCAGCTCCTGCTTCGCCAAGCCGTTCCGGTTATACGTTTGCAGGCTGGTATACAGACCCCGAGTTGAAGACTCCATTCAACTTTGATCAAACGGAGATTACAGCCGATCTGACCTTATATGCCAAATGGACTGTTCATTCCACGCCACCGTCAGGTAATAATGGCAATAGTGGCTCGGACAACCAGAACAACAACAGCTCCAACGTTAACCCTACGCCACCTAATACGTCAAATTCGTCCAACAATGGACGCTTAACACTTGCAGCGGGTCAGGCAGGCCAAGTGAGCTTGGGTAATGCCATTGCTGTAAACATCCCTACCGGAGCGATGAATCAGAAACTGACGGTCACCATTGATCAGCTTACAGATTCTTCTGCCCTGCTGACCAATCAGACCCAACTACTCAGCCCGGTATATGAGTTACTCAAAAATGTTCCGCAAAACTTCAATGTCCCCGTAACCTTATCACTGACACTTGATTCATCACGGTTACAGAGTAATCAGGAGGCTGAGCTATTTTATTTTGATGAACAAGAACAGGTTTGGCTCTCCGCGGGTGAATCTTCTGTGGATGGGAAGCAAATTCGGGTGGACGTGGACCATTTCACCAAATTTGCCGTATTTGCAGTAGATCAACCCCTTTCCCCAGCCGAGATTATGTTTAGCGATATTGAGGATCACTGGGCGAAAGAAGTCATTCAGCAAGCTGTCCGTGAAGGTATTGTGAAAGGGTATGTCGATGGATCATTTAAGCCGGACGCATCCATTACACGTGCTGAATTTACGGTAATACTGATGAATGCATTGCAAACCGATTACACGGAAGCGACATTATCTTTTACCGATCATTCACAAATAGGAGCATGGGCACATTCAGCTGTAGCGCGTGCTGTCCAAGCCGGATTTATTCAAGGAGACACGGATGGGGCTTTTCGTCCCAATGAAGCGGTAACCCGTGCAGAAATGGCTGTTATGGTCGCCCACGCTTTGCAGTTAGAAGCAGAATCCGGCACCGAATCCATCTTTGCAGATAATCAAGAGATTCCGGTGTGGGCCAGAGCAGCAGTCGCTGGCTTGCAAAAGTCCGGGCTACTAAACGGCAAAGGACTGAATACCTTTGCTCCCAGAGACAACACTACACGTGCAGAAGCGGTGAAGTTACTGCTGAGCATGCCAAAATAACAAGCCATAAATAAAAGCCTGCGTTCTGGCAGCGCCCTCTCGAAACCGGATATAACCGTTTGAGAGGATCTGCGCTAGAACACAGGCCTTTTGCTGTTTTAAGAATACTGAATGGCATTCGCGATAAGCATAAATACAATCCCCATAGCGATCCACATCACCATCAACGGCCAGAAAAATCTAACCCATTTCTGATACGGAATGCCGGATACCGCGAGACTGCCCATTAAGGCAGAAGAGGTTGGCAGAATCATATTCGTGAATCCGTCCCCGAACTGGAACGCCAGTACGGCAGTCTGACGGGTAACCCCGAGCAGATCAGATAATGGAACCATGATCGGCATCGTAGTCACGGCCATGCCTGTACCCGATGTGATGAACACGTTCATCACATTTTGGAAGAAGTACATGCCCAGCACCTGAACGGATGATGGCAGCTCGCCAACCAGCGTTGACATTCCGTATACAACGGAATCAATCACGTTCCCCTGGTCAAGTACAACCATAATTCCTCTTGCCAGACCGATGATAAAGGCACCATAGGCAATGCCGCTTGCCCCCTTGACGAATTCACTTGCAATCCGACTAGGACCGAACCCGGAGACAAGACCAGCGATCACACCCATGCTCAGGAACAGAGCCGCCAGCTCCTCCATCCACCAGCCTTCTTTCGATACACCCCAGATCAACAGGGCAAATCCGGCTACAATGGTAATGATGGTCAGAATATGTGTGATACGAATCGTTGGCAGCTTGTTCAGATCTACCACAGGCGCATCTGCTGCCTGCTCCTGCTCCAGTTCATGCACCAAACCGCGGGTGGGATCAGATTTCACTTTGGACGCATAACGCATAATATAGATACTGGTAACGGCGATAAGACACACCAGAATAATTGCGCGCAGCCACATGCCCGAGAAAATCGGAACTTCTGCAATAGCCTGAGCCAGTCCTACGTTGAACGGATTAAGCAGTCCGGCGGTAAAACCACATGAGGCTCCCAATGAGATCATCGCCGTACCGGTCAGAGCGTCATACCCCAGCGCACGCGCGATGGCGATACCTATCGGTACAAAGACCATCACCTCTGTGGACATGCCCATCGTGAACCCGCCCACAGAGAACAAGGTGATAAACACCGGGATGACCCATAGCCCCTTATTCGAGAACGAACGGGCTACCCGGCCTGTTAGAGCTTCAATCGTGCCCGTGCTCGTAATGATCTGAAACGCTCCGCCGATGATAAAAATAAAGAATACAACGTCAGCGGAATCCACCAGTCCGCGAACAATGGACTTGGGAATATCCCATAATCCCGTTGGATTGGCTTCTACATGATGGTACGAACCCGGGACAAGCAATGATTTGCCTGTGGCTTCATCCTTCACACGATCGAATTCTCCGGCAGGAATGATGTAGGTAAGCACCGTAGCGACCAGTACCAAAATGAACAAAATGACGAAGGTGTGAGGCATCTTGAACCATTTGCGCCGTTGTTGTGGTTGTTTTGTTATGTTTTCCAATTCAGCATCCCTCGCCCTTCTGTTGTTTCCACGCTTCAAACTCATCCCGTACCTGCTGCAATGCTGTCTTGTCTGCGTACAGATCGAACGCCGTAAGTGCAAGTGCCTTCGCAGCACGGTTCAGCTCGATCATGCCTTCCTCTGCTCCGGCAAGCCGGGCAAATTCAGGCGTGTGTGTTGTCGCGTCACCTAAACGAATATACGGATGGATCGCGGCAGTGATTTGGCTTACGTTACCAATATCCGATGAACCGACACCGCCCGTTTGCGGTGGATCATGTACTTCAATGCCCATGTCCTCCAAATTTTGCTGGAACAGACCTGCCAGAGCCTTGTTATTATTTCGCTCAGCATAGATAAGGCCTTCCGTAATATCTACCGCAGCTCCAACGCCTTCCGCAGCATGGCGTACGACACGATATACTTTGTCCATGACGACTTTAAGCTCTTCGACGGTCTTCGCCCGAATGATATATACAGCTTCAGCCAGCTCAGGCACCACGTTGGGCGCATCCCCACCTTTGGTGATAATCCCGTTCACTCGAACGTCATCCTTTAAATACGGACGCAGCGAGTTAATTCCCGCATACGCGTTGACCAAGGCGTCCAGTGCACTAATGCCTTTCTCAGGAGACGAGGCCGCATGAGCCTGTTTACCGTGGAACGTAAAGGTTGCGTCCACACAAGCCAGCGCACCTCTAAGCACCATCGTTTTTTGCTGCGGGTGACACATCATGACGGCATCAATCTCATCAAATACGCCATCGTTCACCATAATGATTTTGCCGCCACCTTCTTCCTCTGCCGGAGTGCCAAGAACGATGATCCGTCCCTGAAGATCGGGGCAAACTTCCTTGAGCGCCAATGCTGCACCTACGGCAGAGGCTCCGATCAGATTGTGTCCGCAGGCATGTCCGATGCGAGGCAGCGCATCATACTCGGCGAGCAGTGCAATCGTGGGTCCGCCAGGTTGGCCTTCCCATACAGCGCGGAACGAGGTATCAAGCCCGGATATACCTTTTTCCACCTGAAATCCGGCTGCTTCCAGCGGCTCGGTTAACCATTGTTGGGCTTGGACTTCCTGAAAGCTAAGCTCAGGGTTAGCGTGAATACGCAGGGATAATTCCCGCAAGTCGGGGTCCAGCCGATCTACGGTTTCTTTGATCTTTTGCTTCATATGAGCAGGGTCAGGATACATATTATTTTGCCGCCTTTCTTCAAATACAGCATTTCTATATTCAATTCAATCGAATAAATATACAATCAGATTGGATATATTGTATGTGGGACCAAGCCATAAGTAAATTCAAAAAAATTAAGGAATAGCCCATAAAAAATTTTATGGGCTTGCTTGAAATTAACATATGGATATCATCAGATGTCAGTAAATTACTGGTCTATTTGCACATAAAATAAGACTACGTATTTAAAAATTATGAATATATGTACATCCTTCAAATGGTATTCGTCACGAGATTGATACTGTCCAAGAACAGTAAGATGCCTTTTGTAACGAGAAAATAACGGATAATTATGCATAAAGCAATCCATTTACTTCTTATGCCTGTATCTAACCTCCATCCACAACATGCTGTGTCCCTGCCGTTCTCATCAAGTCCACAAAGCGGCCCACTGTTGCCTGTTGCAGCACACTTTCCTTATACACAAGCCACGTATTCCGCCTCACTGCCTGTCCGTTTCGACGGATCAGTTCCTGCTGGTGGAGGCCATCCGAAGATGACACGAAGATGCCCGGGATAATCGCATAGCCAAGGCCATACCGCACCATCTCCTTGCAGGTCTCATAGCTGTCTACACGCATCGCTACGGTTGGTGCACATTCATAACGCTCATACCACCAGGCCGCTACGCCTTCTCGGAATGGGCTCACGGGAGAACCGCCTGTTTTCGTCAAGGGTTCCTGAAATGCGATTTGCGGAAGCTCTGGAAGCTGTTCCAAGTCAATGGGTTCACGGGATACAATGCAGACTGGTTCATCGTGCAGCAGATGTTTCCCTTCATACCATGGATGCTCCCCCCGAATGACACCCACCTGAATTTCATCCCGCATCAATAGCTCCATAACCTCTACACTCAGAGCGCAGGTCACAGCAAACTGAACCTCTGGGTATAGCTCCTTGAACTGCTTTAACAACGGAGGAAGCTTGTACAATGAATAATGATTGGCAATCCCGAGGCGCAGTGTTCCCTTAACCTCATTACGAATGTTCGACAGCTGTTCCTTGACTTGATTAAGCTCATGGAGCATTCTACGAGCATAGCTGGCCAGATGCTCTCCTTCGGGAGTAAATCTGGCACCTTTTAACGTTTTATCGATGAGTGGTACGCCAAATGCCTTCTCCAATTGCTGCAAACGGTATGTCAAAGCCGGCTGGGTCATAAACATGCGCTCCGCAGCCTTGGTCAGACTACTCTCTTCCGAAATGCTCAACAGCAAACGGCAGTCTTTTTCATCCATGATCATGTCCCCCTTCACTTCTCGTCTCCTCAGTATAACCCAGAACACCTGCGTTAAAGGTGCAGAAAAAGCCCAACTCATTATGAGTCAGGCTCGCTCTGCAGATCTGCTTCTGTTCAATGATGTTTACTGTGAGATCGTAATGACCGAGGTAACAAAGTGGTATGATTCATTTTCCTGCACAGACTGTGACAGCAAAATCCGGTTGCCTTCCGGACTCCAGCTCAGCGGATCAGATGCGTTATCCATATCAGCCGAGATCTGGAACTGCTCCGCCGATTCCGTATTGGAGACGAACAGCCCCTTCTCATCATCACTCTCCGAATTGATTGTATAGGCGATTTTGGAATCGTCACCAGACCAACTCGTACCGAAAATTTGCGTGCCTCTGGCGAGCGTGGCTTTCTCATTTCCATCGAGATCGGTCAACACCAGCGCCCGTTTGGTATCGGCTGTTTTTTTCACAATTGCCAGTCTTGAACCATCGTTGGACGGAATCACCCACTCCACACTTTTTAACACCTGCTTCTCTTCACCGGTCTTGGTATCGTAGGCATTCAGCTGTCCGTCTGTGCCTGTGATGTAGTAAATCACACTACCCGAAACGCTAACGCTCCCTACATTGAAGTTCCCCGTCTTGACCAGTACCTTCGTCGTTCCATCCACACTCGCCGATACGATATCCCCATTCATATTCGGAAAGACGACATGCTCCTTATCGAGCCATGCACCTTCAAATACAAAGCCGTCGTCCTTGCCTGCCGGAATCACTTCTCCATTGTGCAGGTTCAGAATAAAGCCTTTGCCTGTCGATTCCTCTGGTTCTCTGTAGAAAATATACTGACTATCCGGGGACACGAGTGGTGAGCCCAGACTCACTTCACTTTCTTTTACAGGTGAATCGGTGCCCTTCGTCAAATCATACATGTATAAGTTATGCGGATAACGTTTCTCACCCTCTACAGTGACAGGCTTCATGGACTCGTTTACTTTATCCGACAAAATCCAGTCATTGCTTAGCCACGCTACCCCGCGCATATTCGGCAGTTTATCGATTTTCTCCAGCTTAAAGCTCTGGTACACCGACGTATTTGTATTATCCTTTACCGTAATATCCGTGCCTGATTTCCCGTTCTGTGTATTGCCCCCTGGCTCCGTTGCTCCCCCGCATGCTGTTGCCGACAATAGGACGATTGCCCCGAGTGTGCCCATAGCCGCCTGTTTCCAATTCATCATGGTCCCTCCTGATTGCTTTCTATAGACCAAGCATACACACCGCATACTTCCAAAGTTATTCAGACTTGTTTCCAACTTGTAAACTCGAATCCGCCAGAGGAAAAATCAACTGGAACGTCGTTCCTTCCTTATGCTTCGGATCGTTAGACAGCAATGTAATCGTACCGCCCTGCTTCTCTACAAATTGCTTGACGAGTGATAGTCCCAGCCCGGTTCCCCCGGTTTTTCTGGCCCTGTCTTTGTTGACGGTGTAAAAGGGTTCAAAGATTTTCTCCCGCGCCTCATCCGGAATGGGCGTACCCGAGTTAAAGATGCGAATAACCGCTTGTCGCTCCTGCATTTGCAGTTCATTTCGTACACGGATGACACCTCCCGGCACGTTATATTTAATGGCATTATCCAGCAGGTTAATGAAAATATGCATCAGGCTCTCCCGATCGCTGCGAATGATCGCAGGATGCAGGTCCAGCTCCATCGTGAGCGCAAACTTCTCGGCTTTGCCCCGCATTCGGCCACAGGCGTCCTCCAGCAAAGCACGTACCTCCACATCCTCCGCCTGATTCTCAAAATCATATTTTTCCAGAGCAGACAGATGAAGAACCTTTTCAACCATTTCGTATAAACGCTCGGTTTCTTTGCCGATGTTGTTCGTGGCATCATCCAGCAATTGCGGATCATCCTTATACATATCCAGCAGTTCAACATACGCCTTGATCGATGTAAGCGGCGTTTTGAACTCATGGCTAATATTCCCGATATATTGTTTCTGCTGCTGCTCCAGTGCCTGAAGCTTCTCAATTGCGAGCTGGAGCTTCTGCTGCTCATCATGCATGGCTTCAATATTCTGCTGAATCGATGTGCTCATATAATAAATGCCCTGTCCCAGCTCACCTAATTCATCCTTGCGTCTCACAGGCGATTCGGCAATATAATGCCCCTCACGGATGGAATCAGCGGACTTCTTCAAGCGAGTTATGGCGACGGCAAAACGATTGTAGAAGAGGTATCCCAGAATAAAGCTAAGCCCAACCACGGCAATACCCGCCCACATGAACAGCTGAAGGATACGAGCATAGAACTCATGATAGCTCTGAACCGGATATTGCATACGCACAGCACCCATCTGTCCATCCGGTCCGTCCAGGGGCGCAGCATACAGCAGCGTATCCCCCTGTTCGTGATAGGCAATTTTATTTTGCAGCGCATAGCTTAGCGTCTCTTTGATATCTGCACTTTCCTCAGACGCAATGGATGAACCGACCTGCTGCCCCTTCATATCATAAAGCGCGATGGGCAAACCTGTGGAGCTCGCTAGCTCCTGAGCCAGCCTGCGGCCATTTTGCTGTAAAAAAACCTCCTGCTCCAGACGAACGGACTCGGTATAGTAAGACTGCCGCACATTCAGATTGACCAAACGGGTCTGCTGGGACAGAATGGTCTCAATCTGTGTCTGCTGGTTGCGCTCAATCCCGCGCAATACAAGGGAACTGAGTACAACCACGGTCAGAATCAGCAGCGCCGCCAGAAAGACGCTGAACTTCAGTTTTATACTGACTCTCATACCGAAAGGCCCGGACCAGGGGCTGATGCTTTATAGCCAATTCCATATACCGTCTGCAATTTTTGCTGGTCGGTATCCCCAATTTTTTTGCGCAGGCGCTGAATATGAATATCCACCGTGCGTGTACCCCCGGCATATTCCATACCCCACACCCGGTCCAGCAGATCATCCCGCGTGTATACACGCTCAGGATTGGACATCAGAATGGTGAGTAAGTCGAACTCTTTTGGTGTCAAATCCAGCTTCTCCTCATTCACCATGACCGTGCGGTGAGCGATATGGATGCGTAGTGTTCCATTGACAATGGCCTGATTCTTAGGATCGTCAGGAGATGGGCTGCTTTTTTCCACACGCCGCATCAGCGCCTTTACCCGGGCGAGCAGTTCTCGGATCTCAAACGGTTTGGTCATATAATCATCCGCGCCCATTTCCAGGCCGACGATCTTATCCACGATATCATTTTTGACGGTCAGCAAAATAATCCCGATATCTTCCCGGTCCTCCAGTCTGCGGCATACGCCGTATCCGTCCAGCTTGGGCATCATCACATCCAGAATCATGACCTGGGGATGGAATGACGCCACCTTCACCAGCGCTTCCTCTCCGTCATTGGCTGTCTCTACTTCATATCCTTCGCGCCGCAGCGCGTAAGCAATGGCACTGACGATACTTGATTCATCATCCACCACAAGCACTTTTTTATTCATCGGAATCATCCTCTATATATGTCATGAATTTATAGTATTCTTTGGATCTATGTTAACAAGGTATGGCCCGATTAGCTATCGAGAACAACGGGATTAATAGGGAAAAAGCCTGTATCCTCTTCTCAGCTTGGACTTCGCTCTACTTTTTGTATACCCTAAACGCAACAAAAAGAGCCAACCCGCAATGGGATCAGCTCTGGAAAGTGTAAATTCAATTTTAGTTACTGCTTAGGTAGCAGCCTTTTAATTTCCTCTTCAGAGAGTCCAGAGGCTTTCACCACAGCAGACATGTCTACGCCAAGTGCAAGCAGCTCACGAGCCATTTCCACTTTACCTTCTACTTTCCCTTTGGCTTCTCCCTCAGCACGTGCACCTTCTATCATCGACTTTTCATCGCTTAGTGCCTTCATCCGTGCATCATAAGCCATTCTCGTAGCCGCATCCTGACTCAGAAATTCCAGCGTGTCCATTGCCTTTTTTAGCATCGGTTCATTCATCGCCAGCACCTCCCAGTTTGATGGATCAATCCCTTTTAAGAATAAAAGCCAGTTCACCAGTCCGCCTTTGTCCATGGGGACAGGGTGTTGATCCAGTTTGGTCAATTCCATCACATGAATTTCTATATCATCTGTCAAACCAATACCTGTATGATCTTCGCGTAAATGAAAAACATTGTGATATCGTTCATTATCCAGACATGAGAAATTTAAAATATTAATTGTCACGCATTTTTTCAAAAGATTATAGTTTTCGCCCTTCTTGATCTGGTGAGAGTACATTTCGCTCCAGTAGAACAGCGTCCTTTTTTCCATATTATACGGATTGAACAGCTGCATCTCAATGTTGATTAACTTGCCCTCCACCGTACGCGCTTTGATATCCAAAATGGATTGTTTATCTTCCGGACTATCTTTGTCCGTAAACGTGTTAATAAGTGTAATCTCCGTAAGAGGCGACTCACCGGTTTCAATAAACGTGCTGTTAAGGAAAGCTAACAAAACATCTTTACTTTGCTCACTTCCAAAAATACGTTTGAATACAAAATCCACTCGTGGATCGAGCAAATCCGTCATCCAGCATCAGCTCCATTCTTCACCAGTATTATATCATAATTCCCATACACCCTTCAGCTTAGCATTGAACCTGCATTCTTATCTGATTACTCCTCAAAAGACAAATTCATTGGCTCATCCGACATCTCATACTCCGTCTCCATATGAGTTAACGGTGTATCGGGATCAACCTCTTCAAAGCGGAAGCTGTCGACCCATACTTTTCCTTTGCCGTTCAAAATAACCCCGAATGAGATAACCGCACTGTCCTTCGGCACATCCAATACAATATTGTACTGATTCCACGGTTGGGTGCCAGTAATCGGCCGATCGTGCATGTTATCAAATTGAAGTACATCATGGACGTTATTATCCACACGCATCCATAATCCGCAGAACGCATCCACAAGCTCGGTCTTCACGAATCCCGATAATTTCATCCGCTTACCCACATACTTGTCCGCTCTGAACTGCTGCATCATTGTTGCGAACTCGTTAGGCTCCATCGGCGTAACTGCCTTCAAATATCCTGAAGCTTTCCCCTGATGCACTTCGGCAGGATCAATACCCATCTCATAATTTTGCGGATGACTTCCGGTTAACATCCAACCTGTAATCGTTGACGTCTGATTCATCTGTAATTCTCCTCCTCTGGTTCTTCCTTCGAATAATTTCAGATCGAACAATTTGCGAAAACGTCCTGGTGGCATGCCATATAATTTGCGGAATGCGCGGGTGAAGGCTTCCTGACTCTCAAATCCACAAGCCAGGGAGATGTCCAGAATGCCTGCATCCGTCGATCGCAGGGCCGTGGACGCCAGACTCATCCGACGGTTTCGGATATAATCCACCACGGTCATGCCAACCTCATTACGGAAAACCCGGTGGTAGTGATACGGCGACAACAACGCCTCGGACGCCACTTCTTCCAACCCGATCTCCTCATGCAGATGGGTTTCAATATAGAACAAACTTTGCTGAATCATTGCACGGTAACGGCTCAACTGAGGAAAAGCCCCCTTCCATATCCTTACTATACGTGAATGATGTCATCGCCGTTTTGATCATTATTGCTATCCTCACTTCTACTGACCTCTGCCGGAATGCAAAGAGAGCCAATCACGGATTAAATCCTTTCCGTAATTGACTCTCCTGGGAAACTGTTGCTCCGTGGCTCCTGTAGAGGCACTCCATTGATCTACAACAGGTTCATTTATCTATTCGCACAACATTCTTCGTTAGACAGCCGGTACCGGCTGTGCACCAACCTCTTCGTCATCATGCTCCACCAGTTCATGTTTCTCCCAAGCTCTACTCTTCCAGCGGAAGTACATAATGACCGCACGGGTCCACTCATCAGCTGCAATGGCAAGCCACACACCAGCGAGCCCCAGATGAAGCTGGAATATGAGCAGGTACCCTAGCGGCAGACTCATGCAGACCATGGAGATCAGACCCATGTATACCGGAAACTTTGCATCCCCTGCCGCACGCAGGGAACCAATTATCACAATATTGCAGGTACGTCCGGTTTCGAGCAAAAGACTGAGCAGAATCACTTGAGCCCCCAGCTTGATAATTTCCGGATTATCCGTAAATATGCTCATCAGCGGTACGCGGAACAGAATGATGATCACGTCAATGATAACCGTAGCCAGAAGGGCCCATTTCACACTGTCAAAAACACGTTTGTATGCATCATTCTTGCGTCGCGCACCGACCAGACGACCAACAATAATGGATGTTCCCATTCCAATCGCCATGCTGAATAGATAGATGTAGCTTGAAATGTTGCCCGCATACTGCTTGGTTGCCATGGCTTCTGCGCCCAGATAGGTCACATACAGCGTGAACACGAGCTGGCAGGAATGATATACCATGGATTCCATCGCAGACGGAATCCCAATCCGCAATATTTTGCCAATAAACTTCTTCGACAGGTTGATGTAATAGCTAAACTCCACCCTTACGTCCATAACACGATAGAGCAGCCAGAAGAAAATGATCAGACAGATCAGACGGCTGCCGACTGTGGAGATCGCTGCCCCTTCCACACCAAGCTTCGGCAGACCAAAATGGCCAAAAATAAGAGCGTAGTTACCAATGACGTGAATCACGTTCATCAGAACGGAAACATACATCGTTTCTTTGGTGTAACCATGTGTACGAATCGTAGCGGCCAGCGCATTAATAAGCGCCTGAAGGAAGATCCCGCCTCCGACGATACTTATATAAGAACGGGCAAAATCGTATATTTCACCTTGAATATGCAGCAGTGTCAACAGCTGTCCTCCGAACAGAAGAAAGCCTCCGCTCAGGACCAGTCCGACAATCAGATTCAATGTAATCGCATTACCCGTGACCTGTGCCGCCTCACTTAACTTCTTCGAACCAATATATTGTGCCACAACAATAGCAGCGCCATGTCCAATGACTTCCAGTACAAGAATCGCAATGGAAATAATCTGGTTGGCTGCTCCGACCCCGGATACTGCATTATCGGACACCGAACTGAGCATGAACGTATCCACGCTCCCCATCAACATAAACAAGAAGAGTTCCAGGAAGATAGGCCATGTTAGCCGAATCAGATTCAGATCCTTGGCATCCGAACGCAGGGACTCTTTGGTTGAGGATATTGCTGTCATTTTCTCACCTTTCCCATGTGGGCTTTAATTCTTAGGGTATGTTAGCACAGGTAGTTTGAAAATGCAGTAGTTTTGCGAAAAAACTTGAAAGTTTTTTGAAATTCCAATAATAGGTATTTTCATCTTTCTTATTTATGCTTGATGCCTGTCAATTGGAATGTAAATTTCAACCCAGTTGAGCACGCATCGGTCCGAACGGATAGCATGCTTGAATGCAAAAAGGCCCCTTACATCCCTCTTAGAAAGGGGTGTAGGAGCCTTTAAGGCATGGCAGCGAAATACCCTATACGCACATGTTCTAACCTTTTACCGATCCGGCAGCGATGCCTTCCACGATTCGATTGCTCAGGACGAGGAATGCGATCAGGATAGGCAGAATGCTGATCATCAGCGTTGCACCAATCGCGCCCCAATCCGTGGTGTACTGCCCAATAAAGTTCTGTACCCCAACGGTTAGAGTCTTATACGAGTCTGTGCTGATGAACGTATTCACGAAAATAAACTCGTTCCAGTCATAAATCATGTTGATAATCGCCGTCGTAGCGATCACCGAAGCGGTCATCGGCAAGACGATACGGAAGAAAATCCGATGGACCGAGCATCCGTCCATCACGGCGGCTTCCTCGACTTCCCGTGGAAGGGCGTAATAGAAGCCGAGCAAAATCATAATGGTAATCGGCATGTTAAAGGCGATGTAGGACAGGATGACTGACAATGGATGATCCGTAAGATGAAGCTTCAGGAACAGACTAAACAGCGGGATCAGCGTTGAATGCACAGGGATCATCAGACCCACCATGAACAACCCCAACACCAGTGAACGTCCTTTCCAGCGCATGCGAGTGATGGCAAAGGTAACCAGACTCGCGAACAACACGGTAAACACGACAGAAACAACCGTAATCCAGACGCTATTAAAGAAATATAAACTGATGTTGCCTTCCGTCCACACTTTCACATAATTCTCCCATCGCGGCGTTGCGGGAAGGGCGAACGGAGCCATATCGAATACTTCCTGATTATTTTTGAGTGAGAACAGCAGCAGCCAAATCAAGGGCAGAATCTGCAGCAATGCGACCAGAATCAACAGGCTGTAGAGCAGAAAATATCCGATCCTTCTCAGCAATGTCGAGCCCGGACCTGTTCCCGGATAGGCTGGCAACCGAACCACGGTATCCGTCTTCACAGGGATGGACCTCCTTTCATTTCACTTGTATCAAGAGTACTGAATGGTGTCCTTGGATGCCGTAGCTTTCCGTAACAGCCAGGTGACGACCAGACAGATGACCAACAGGAAGAAACCGACAGCACTCCCATAACCAAAGTCGAATCCCCGGAAAGCCTGATGATACATATAAGAGGCCATTACTTCACTGGAGCCATTCGGCCCACCATCCGTCATCACATAGATTAGATCAAAGTATTTCAGCGAGCCGACAACTGCCAGCACAATCGTCACTTTGATCACTTCCGTGATCAGGGGCAGCTTGATGCGAAAAGCAATCTGCCAAGGGTTCGCTCCATCAATCCGGGCGGCTTCCACCAGTGATTCCGGGATATTTTTAAGCGCAGCATAATAAATCAAAATATAGAATCCGGCATACTGCCACAAAATCGGCACGAACAGCGCATACAACACCAGCGATGGCTCTGCCAGCCAGGCTGGCGGATTGGCAATCCCGATTCCTTCCAGAAAGGAGTTAAGCACGCCATTGCTTGGGTGATAAATCTTAAGCCATAGCTGGGCTATAGCCACCGATGACAGAAGCATCGGAATAAGATATATTTTGCGAAACAGATTGGCTCCCTTGATTTTGCCTGACAGCACAAGTGCTATCGCAAGATAGCCGATTAGACTCAGTGCGGAGAACAGCGCCAGCAAAAAAGTATGATAGGCACTCTGCCAGAACGTTGCGTCGTGAAGCAATCGTGTGTAATTTTCTAAACCGATAAAGGTCATTGCGCCAATCCCGTCCCACTGCATCAATCCGTAATATCCGGTCAGTACGATCGGTACATAGATCAGGACCAATAACAGCAGCAGCGCGGGAAGCACGTACAACGCAGCGACTAAACGGTTGGACATGACTTTGTCCATCAGAATATCCTCCCCTTGTGCGTTGTACCGTTAATTGCCTTTATCAATGGCTGCCTGATGATTCTTCACAAACTCCTCTGGAGTCACTGCTTTTCCAAACAGGGCCTGAATCATGTCTAGATGGACCTGGGCTGCCGCTGGTTTCATCTGTACATCTGCGAACAGGGTCAGGCTGCTGGCCTGATTTAATTCGTTCAGCAGGTCAGTATAGAGCTGCGGCAGTTGGACTTCCGCCGTATCCACTTTCGTTGCCGGAATGACGCCCGCCTCAGTTACAGAGCTCTCACCCCATTTTTCCACGAAATATTGCACGAACTTCTGTGCTTCATCCTTCACCTTGGAGTTCTGTGCGACGAACAGACCTACGCCCGGGCCGCCGACCCAACTGTTAATGTCGCTTTTGCCGTCCTTTATCGTCGGGAATTTGAAAAATCCAATCTTATCCTTGAACTCCTGTGGTACATCCGGGTTGGTTGTATAGTTCGGCAGTTCCCAGGTGCCCATCAGATACATCGCGGCCTTCTCATTCATGAATTCCGATTTGCCTTCATCGTTGGACAAACCGTTGAAGCCCTTGTTGAACGCGTTCATGTCCACCAGCTTCTGTACTTCGGCAGCGGCCTCGATCAGAGCGGGATCATCAAACTTACCTGTGCCTTGGATAGCCTTCTCCAGTGCATCCCCGCCCAGACGGTTCGCCAGATACATATACCAGAGTGAACCGGTCCAGCGGTCCTTGTTGCCAAGAGCAATGGGGACCTCCCCATTATCTGTCAGCGTTTTCACCACATTCAGGAACTCATCATATGTTGTTGGCGGTTGCAAATTATACTTGGCGAAAATGGCCTTATTATAGTAGATCGGAGATATATTCAACTCAATCGGGAGCGCGTAGGTTTTGCCCTCTACTGCATACGCTTCGGTCGTTCCAGCAATGAACTTGCCTTCAAGTGGACCACTTAGCAGGTCATCCACCGGCGCGAACAGGTTTCCCTTTACGTAAGGCTCAAGGAATCCCGCGGCCCAGGTTACCCCTACATCGGGAAGTTCATTGGAAGCGGATAGAATTTTAAGCTTGTTTTTATATTGCTCATTCTCCAGTACTTCCTGCTTGATCGTTACGTTCGGGTTATCAGTCTGATACTGCTTGATGATGTCGTTAACCAGCTTGTTCTGCTGTGCTGAACTGCCCGCTGGCCAGAGGTGCATAAACTTGAGGGTCACCTTTCCATCGGACCCGCTACCGCTTGCTTCACCCTTTTCACCGGAATCCGAACTGCTGCATCCGGTTAAAAATATGGTGAAGATAAGCGTCAATGTCAGAAGCATTGCTATGGGCTTTTTATTCATTTTCCCAACCCCCTGTATTCGTTATTCGGTTGATGTAACCGCTTTAATTAAATTCTAACATGGGTACACCGCCCCCATAAGACCAGGATGATTTGGGAAAACTCCACTATTTTATGGTTATTTATTCTCTTGATTGGTAATGGAATGACGATATTTGCTTGGGCTGATCGCTTCGAGGCTCTTAAACACTTTAATAAAATATTTATCCGTCTGATACCCTACCTGCTCGGCGATCTCCGAGATGGGCATGGCGGTCTGAACGAGCAATTCCTTGGCTCGCTGAACACGTTTCCGAGTCAGATATTCACTGAAATTAATTCCCATCTGCTCCTTGAACAGCACGCTGAAATAACTTGAGTTCAAATGCAAAAGCTCAGCGATTTCCCGCATGGTGACTGGCTCGCCCAGATGGGCTTCCACATAAGCAATAGCTTCGCTGATCTGGGGATTAAGTCGCTGATCTCCTCGCTCCCTGGCATCCAGCAGCTTCGGATCAACGAGCTTCTGCATCGTTTGAATGCGCCGCTGCTGTTCACCAAGTTCCAGGGCTTTCTCAACGGTCTGGATCAGCTGCTCCTTCTCAATCGGTTTGAGCAGATAATCCACCACCCCAAGCTTGATGGCCTGCTGGGCATATTGAAAATCGGCATGTCCCGACATGATCAGTACAACAGGTTTACTCGGATAATCCTGTACCGCTTCAACCAGAGACAGGCCGGAGAACTCCGGCATTCGAACATCTGTGATCAGCAGGTCCGCTGACTGTTCCTTGAGCCATTCAGCTGCCTCGACTCCACTAGCTGCCGTTCTGATCTCATTGCGGCCAGCCGACCAGCCTTCCAGCGTCTTGCGGATGCCCTCTCGTGTGCGCGGCTCATCATCGACGATTAGAATCGTTTTGCCATGAATCATATGCGCCCTCCGTATCCTTCGGAATATCAAAGCCAATGATGGTTCCTTCACCCATATCACTTTTCACGGACAACCCGCAAGCTTTACCGAGCTGATTGCCAAAATAGAGCTTCAGCCGACGATCGACGTTAATCAGACCCACGCCTGTTCCTTTGTCGGAAACTGCAGGTCCCCCATTCAATGCGTGGACGACAGATTGAAGCCTTTGATCATCCATACCAGGTCCGTCATCCCGAACTTCAATGTGAACAAGCCCCTCCTTTGTCGATGCATCGACACGAACACTTACCTTTCCAGGTCCGATTCTGCTCTCCACTCCGTAAAGAATGGCATTTTCCACCAACGGTTGGATGAGCAGTTTGGGGATTTTTACCATTCGCATGCTATCACTTAGTTGAATCTCCCATGTCAATCTGTCGCCAAGTCTCATCTCCATGATCCGAAGATAACGTTCGGCGTGTTCCAATTCATCGGCAAGCGTAACCCATTCATTCTGATTCGGACTGGAGATAATATAGCGAAATAAACGGGACATCGCGACAACCATATGTGCCATTTCCTCGTCTCCTTTGTCCTCAAGTGACCAATAGAACGCCTCCAGCGTGTTGAACAGAAAATGAGGATTAATCTGCGACTGAAGTGCCTTTAGTTCCGTTCGAGACTGTATAATTTCCTTCTCATACACTTCCTGGGTCAACTCGTTCAGCCTGTATACCATCTGATTGTATACTTCATTGAGCTTATGTATCTCCATTGTTGAACTCACCATAATATTGGGCTCCATTGCTCCCGGACGCGCACTGCGCATGGCCCTCATTAGTCGCCTGATCGGACGTGTAATCATGGTCGACAAGAGAAAGGACATGATTAGAAATAAAACGACGCCAAATAATCCGGATATGAGCAGCGCCGTACGAAGGATGGATACTCCCTCCGTTGTTTCACTCACAGGAGTAAGGACAGCCAGGGTCCAACCCGTAATTTCGGAATGCTGTCTGACCACGATATAGGGCTCATCCCGGGTCTGAACGATGGAGCGATCACTGCTCAGCAATGCCTCCACATTCAGGTCTGCTTCCAGATTGGAAGTCACAACGCTCCCATTGGCATCCACCAACAGAATCGAGTCCAGCGTATCGTCCGCATCATCCAGGTCATTCAACTGAAAGAAACTGCGCTGCATCCGCACTACAACGTAGCCTCCATGTTCAAAGGCCCGGTCCATCAAGCTGACACGCCGAATAGCCATAATCACGCCGGGATCTTCCGGATCGGGGCCAGTCCAGATCAGCCGTCCTTTTTCCTTGTCCGCTTCCGTAATCCAGTTCCGGTCCAGCCTCACATCCAGGGAGCGGTCATCCATGGGGAAAATCCGGCTGTAATTGGTGGTGTAGATTTCCATGCTCTGCACGCCATTCATAAAGGATTGATAGCTGCCCACGATCTGCAGAAGGGCCTGACGCTGATTGAATGTAGCCGATTCTCCGCTTTTTTCATTGCTCAGCAAACGCTGAACGTAAGGATCATCTGCCACTTGGGCTGTCAGGGAGTTCACCTGTGAAATAAGGGCATCCAATCTGCCGTTGGCCTGAACAGCCGTCTGATAAATATGCTTCTCCGCATTGGTCTTCAGCAGGCCGGATACCCGATCATAGGCAACAATGCCTGCAATGAACAAGACCATCAGCATCACCAGTACAAAACCAACAAAGATCTGATTGCGTAATGAATTCCATCTGCCCATTTTCCCTCGCAAGACCCATCCTCCTCGCTGCAAGTAAAAGAAATCGTCACCCGAATCTTATGCTGGGTGACGATGGTGTACAAGCTATGCCGAATCCAGCATCAGCAATAATTAAAGCGTTTACATAATGGCTGATTATTCCTTTTCTCTGCGCTTTGTTTATCGATTAAACTAAAGACTAAAAAATAGCACAGTTCCCCTTGTTAATCAATCACTTATATCTATCATCCTGTCCAAGCAAGCAAAAGAGCCATAAAAACAAAAAAAGGCGGGCTCCATGAGCCCAACCTCTCATTTATTATTTTACCGAGCCTTGTGTCACCCCGTTGATAATCCACTTCTGCGCGAACAGATAGATGATGATCATCGGCAGCAATGCCAGCAAGTATGAAGCAAACGCCAGGTTAAAGTCGGTATTGAATTGACCCTGGAATACATACTGCACAAGCGGCAGCGTGTATTGTGCCGGATCACTAATGATAATGAGTGGCAGCAGGAAGTCATTGTAAGTGGACAGACAGGTCAGGATACCAACTGTGGCACTGATCGGCGCCATCAATGGGAAAATGATTTTCCAGAACGTGCCCCAGGTTGTCGCTCCATCTACGAAGGCCGCTTCCTCCAGTGCTACCGGAATGGACCGAATGTATCCGACGTATACAAATACGTTAAAGGCGAGTCCATATACCGTGTGCAACAGGATTAGACCCAACAGATTCGTCATGTCCAATGATGCAGTCAGCTTAACAATCGGCAGCATGATGATTGGAAACGGAATGAACATCGCGCTGACGAAGTAGTAGTACAGCCCTTTGAAAAACTTCCGTTTCTCCATATTTCGCGCAATGGCGTAAGCAACCATAGAGTTACTGAGCAAGGTCAGAATGACTGTTGATGCAGTAACAATGGCACTGTTACGGAATGATTGGAAGAAGTTAGTCATGTCTATTGCACTTGCAAAGTTCTCCCAGTGAAGCGTTGTCGGAATGGCAAATACCGATTGGGCCATTTGCTCCGGATTTTTCAATGCGATGGTAACCGTCATATATAAAGGGAACAGAATGAACAAGGTACCCAGAACAATCAACAACATAACAGGCCAGTTGGTACGTAAACGGCTTCTCATTACAGATCCGTCTCCCTTCTTTGCAGGAAGCGGATTTGCAGAATCGAAATCACCGCGATAACGATGAAATAGATAACCGAGTTCGCAGATTGATATGCATATTCGCCGCCTTCAAATCCACCAGTATAGATCAGATGGGAGATGGACTGTGTTGCCCGTCCCGGTCCACCATTGGTTAAGGCCACGATTTGGTCAAAGACCATCAATGAGTTTTTCATCGCCAGCACCATGTTAATCGTGAAGAATGGAGCAATGAGCGGGAATGTAATGCTCCAGAACTCACGCCATTTGCCGGCGCCGTCCAGATTTGATGCTTCATATAATGTCGTAGGGATCGTTTGCAATCCCGCCAAATACAGAATCGTATTCAACGCAACGGATTGCCATACGGCCACAATCACGATCCCGATCCATGCCAGGCTTTCGCTGCCCAGAATGTTGGTGGATAGGGCGTTGATCCCGAGATTTTGTCCCCAGATCGGAAATACGTTGGAGAACAGGTAGTTAAATATGTAACCTACAATCAATACACTCAGGATATTCGGCAAGAAGTAGATGCCCCGGAAAAAGTTACGGAACTTGATCTTGGCATTCAGCCCGAGTGCAATGAGCAGACTTAGAATATTCGTCAGGATCGTTACAACGATCGCAAACTTGAAGGTAAACCAGTAGGCATTGCCTACATTGTCATCCTGAAACAGATTGAAATAGTTTTTGAATCCAACAAAATCATAACCATTACCAAATCCGTTGTAGTTCGTAAATGAATAATAGATCCCCTGGAGGGCCGGCAGCGTCATAAATACGAAGAACAATACTACCGCCGGAACCGTCATCCAGTAATAGGGCGCGATGCGCTTGTTCATACTCCATCCTCCTTCGGACAAGGCGTTATCGCCGATTCGCTACCTTGTCCCATTCTTTGTCGAGTGTATCCAGATAGTTGTCGATGTTCTTGTTCTGCAAAAAGGACTGTACGATGGAATTCAGCTGCACCGCAGCCGGAATATAGTGATCGGCAAAGTCGATAACCTTGCCCTGCTCAATGTAAGGTGTCAGTTCCTGTACAGCAGGATCATCTTGTTTTACACCTTCCACCGCAGAGAACAGCGTTTGTTCCTTAATGTACTTGCCTATATTTTCAGACTCCAGCAGAAATGCGATGAACTGCTCGGCCTGTTCCTTGTTCGGTGTATCCGCTGCAATGGTAAACAGGGAGTCGATTCCGTTCACCAGCTTAATCTGGCTCGGGTCATTGCCTGTAGGGAATGGAAAGAAACCAATGTCCACATTCGGGTTCGCTTTGCGAATCTCGGAGATCGCCCAGGTACCCTGGATGTACATATAAGCTTCGCCATTGGCAAAGGCACGGTTACCATCCGAATATGCTTTACCGAAGTTGTCGCCGTGACCATAATTCATCAGTTCCAACTGCTTCTCAGCGACCTCGCGGTATTTCTCCTTGAAGGTCACCTTGTTCTCGCGACGCTCCAGATAGAAATCAATACCAACCAAGTTAGGTCCGAGCGCATTGAACGGCAAATTCGTCTGCCAGTCATCCTTGTATGTGAAGTAAAACGGAATTTTACCCGCATCCTTAATTTTTTTGGCTGTAGCAATCAGCTCGTCCCAGGTTTTGGGTACATCCAGACCCATTTCCTTAAACAACGTTTTGTTGTACATGATGCCGTTTGCATTTGTTGCGTAAGGAACACCTGTTACTTCATCCATGCCCGTGACATCCTTCAGCATCTGTATGTAGTTGGGATCGATTGTTTTTAACAGTGGACTGTTGGTCAGATCGGCGAAAATATCACTCTGTGCAAGAATGGAATAGGTATCCGTTGCCCCCATCGCCATAATGTCTGGCACATCGTTCTTCACCACACGTGTCTTCAGCACCGTCTCCGCGTCTGGTGGATTCACCTGAGTGACCTGAATATCGGAGTGTTCGGCGTTAAATGTTTTGATTAATTCATCAAAGGTTCCTTTGGCTTCGGGTTTGTTCTGAAAAAATTCAACCTGTACTTTGCCGTTGGCATGATTCCCGCTGGTGCAGGAAGACAGCAGTACAGCCGTTATTCCACAAAGCAGCATTATCCCGAGTGCCTTGGTAAGCGATGTTCTCATGTTGTACCTCCCTCAGCTTATATACGTTAAGATTTACCCATTAAATTAGTGAAGTAACCACGTGGTTAATCCTTCCACTGATTCCTACTATGAGCGTTGACTATAATGTGTCCTATTATTCCTAAAACGGTTTCGGTAAAATTGAATCAGGCCCACTGAGCGTGAGTCCGGTCATCGACATAACAAAAAAAGACATCGGATGATATCCAATGTCTCTTATTTATTCACTTATAATGGCCTACAGCAAAGCTGTTGTTGTTTCATTATGAACGTTCAATTTTGGGCAATGCATTTCGCAACCGCTTCGCCCGATAGCTCTGAAATGCACGAATTAACATACCGATGACCAGCATAACCACACCAACATTTATCGCGACATCCGCCAAATTGAGTATTCCGCGTCCCGACGGAAACACTAGGAAATCCGTTACCCGTGCGTAAATAAAGCGATCGATTGCATTCCCCAAAGCCCCACCGACCATGAAGCCGGCACCTGCCTGCATCCAGAAACCGCGAATTTCACCTTTTCTCCGATAATACATCATACCTGCGATAAATAGAATGGCGACCACGCCGAACAGACGCGCGTTCCCCTGAAACAGGCTGCCGGCCATCCCACTGTTCTCATAATGCTGCAGCTGCATACCCGAATCGCCAAGTCTCATCGTGTCGCCAACTTCCATATACATCCTCACCGCCATTTTGGTGCCCTGATCTACCAAGGTAACCAGCAGTGCTATAAAATAAAACAACATGTTGCCTCTCCTCCTGCCAGACTGCTATAGCCTAGCCTATGTTAACCCTTCAGTCTTCTACCGTACCATCCGGTTTAACGTAATGTTTCCTCCACTTTAACACAGCCGCAGTATTGAATCCAAATGAGCTGTCAAACCTGTGCTCACACGTTCTCTCGTTTCCGTCTCAAATGAAAAAAGCCCCCAGCCGTCTTATACGGAATGAGGGACAATTCTCAAAATTATTGAATAGCGGAGAGCACGTCCAGCAGCATCGATTTGAATTTCGGACGGTCAATGGCCTCGCAGACGCGTACGTTCGGTTCTTTGCCGAAACGTCCGTTGATATCCACCACGCTATATCCGCGCGTTAATTCTCCTGCTGCTTCCACATCCACGTAATACTGACCGGATTTGGTCATGAGCGACTCATCTGCGGCAACAGCCATTAGCAACGTATCCGGATGAGTGGTGCCGTTCAGTTTATGTACCGATTTGTTGAACTGCATAACCACTTTGTTGATGGCCGTGAAGAAATCCGCACCAGATGTACCTAGCGCTGCAATCTCCGCATGATCGTCATCATCCATAACGGAATACTGAGTACACATCTCCCAGCCAACCATGGTAATCGGAATGCCCGCGTGTAATACAATTTTGGCTGCTTCCGGATCAACATAGAAGTTATACTCCGCGGCTGGCGTAATATTGCCCAGTGCATTATTCGTTCCACCCATGATGTAGAGATGTGCAATCTCTGGAATAATAGTCGGGTCTTTCTGAATGGCCATCGCAATGTTGGTCAGCGGTGCAATAGCAAGAAGCGAGATTTCGCCCGGATGTGCGTGTACCTTTTCAATGATAAAATCAACTGCATGCCCTGCCTCGGGACGCTGGTCCGCCTTCGGGAAATGAGCTCCGCCCATTCCGTCATCACCATGCACATCTTCCACCGTGCGGTGTTGGGCCTTGCCATAGGCCATTAACGGGCGTTCGCATCCTTTGTACACAGGTACCTTGCCGCCATGTCCTGCAACCTGCACGGTGTACAGTGCATTTTCTACCTCTTGGTCAAACTGCACGTTCCCACCTGTAATCGTGATACCCTCCACCTGGAAATGGTGCAGTGCCGTCAGGATCGCAATCGTATCGTCTCCTGCTGTATCTGTATCAATGATGACTTTTCTCATGATGCCGCGCTCCTTCTTGGCAAAAAATTTATTCTAAATTATCGTTTATCGCTAGCATTTATTTTACATCAAAAATGTACCGATGACGATGGAAACGCCGATGATAATGGAACGCAGCAGCTGTGCCACGGCCATATTCCCTCGTGCAATTTCTTCACATACCCGCATCTTGGGGGTCAGGAAGTCAAATATAATATAGACCAGACACAAAATAATGATTCCCAGCGCCGACCAGAGCAGCATATCCAGCCACGAGTGCGTGGAGAAGGACACCATGCCCACAATAATACACAGGCCCAACAATTTGCTACCCATGTACATGCCTGCCGCCTCGTTGCCTTTCGCAATTTCCTCACTATCGTTATACCGGGTCAATTGGCTAAAAGCGAAATACCCGCATACCAACACAACCAGTAAAATGCCCACACCTACCGCTACATTCAGCAGGTTCAATCCCAAATTGTCCATTCCTTCTCCTCCTCATCATCCATCCGTTCATTGACCGTGGCCGCGCAATAATAGGCCATATCTCCTGTCACTTTCTCCCCGATTCGCGGCAGCACACCGGCAAAACGTCCATTAATGACAAATACTCCTGTAAGCAAATAACCTCTGTATTCGCCATCCTCAGTCTGAATCACGGCCTGTTCCATTGGAACGAGCTGCTGATAAATCTTGGGCTGATTATTATAATAGGCGGCAAGCTCCTCTTCTTCATCCACTGTGCCTGTTTCGTTCGAGTTTGATGGCGTCTGAACGCTCACAGGTGGATACGTATTCGGCTTGCCCATAGTCTGCAACGTTTCGTCACCCAGCAGTGAGGTCCCTCGGCCTTCGCGTCCCCAATAGCTTTTGGCTACATAGGGCATGGAATCCAGCTCAAAGGGTCCTGCTTCGAAATAAGTTGGCAGCAAATACCGTGAAATGGTTTCCAGCTCTGCATCGTTAAACAGCCGAAATCCGCAATATTCCGGGGTCTGTTCATTGCGTTCATAGAGCGACCAGATGGCGGCCATGAAGCCTTTGCTCTGCATCAGCACATGTTGTACGGGATTCATCAGACCGAGTCGTCCTTCCTGTACCAGCTCAAGAAGCGCAGCGCCGATGTCCACCCCCGTCGTCTCGTCTCGGTCATCGATCAGATACTCCAGGGGATAGAGACGGTACAGCAGGTTGATCTCGCGCCCTTGATGGTAAAGTGAATCCCCGGGGATAATCTCCAATTCCTCCAGTGGAGCATAGAAAGTTTCATACCCCGCCTCCTGACACAGCTTCATCAGATACTCCGTATTGGTCCGATCCTCCACATGATCTCCGAACGAAGTAAAGGTCACCGCGCCTTTAAGTCCCTGCTGTGCATAAGCACCCAGCCAGCTGCGAAAGCATTCTCGGATACACTCATCCATGCCTTTAGATGGAGGATAGAGCGATGTTTTTTCAGCCATCCCAACCAAGATACCTTCCAACGCAGCTGCTTCTGGTATGCCTGTTGGGGTATCAGTGTTATTTTCAATGCATTTGGGACCCGTTTCCCCAATAATCCAGTCCTGTCGAGTGATCCCGCCAGTCACCATTTCCATGCGAGCCGCTGGAATAAGGCCGGGGTGAATACCCAATTGATGCTCCAGAAAAGAGTCGGGCATGTATTGCTGGATAAAACGCATCACCTTGCAATAAATCCCGTCTACAGCCTCAACTGCTGCACGCAATTCCTGCATCTCCGCAGGGGTATAGACCGTTAACGCAGGCACACAATATTGCTTGCCATACATTCGGTGATACGGGACTTGTTGCCCTGCTTCGCCCCTGAATACTTCTTCATGGCTGAACGGCAGCTCGTATATATGCCTCATCAGGTTCTAACCTCCCGTACTGCGGAAGAAGCTGCCAAAGCCGCTCGATTTGGAACTGGATTTGCTGTAGGAGCTGCTGTCCTTGTTGCTCCGATAGGACGATCCGCCACCATAGTAATAGTGCCCGCTGCTGGAGTTATACTCGCATCCGGTATCGTATTCCGGGTCGCATTCATCGCTATTGCTGCCACAACCGGATAATACGGCTGGAACCGCAAGCATGAGCGAGAAGGCAACCAGCTTGGCACGTGAGCCGGGTTTGGGTGTGGGATTTTCGGCCATTACAGATCCACCTCCTTCATAAAAAACAACACTTTCTTGCGATCCGTATCCAGCACGGAATACACAAATTCATAGGTTATACCGCCACGGACCATGTAATGGTCCAGTAGCTGCTCGGCAAGCTCCATCGTGTAAGAGGAGGATTCCGCCAAGTCCAATTCCTGAAATGCACTCCCATTCCACAGCATGTATTCCGCGCTGAACATGGAGGACATTTTGCACATCGCCAGCGCAGCGTCCGCAATCGCTGTACCGTATTCCGCAGGCTTTTGATTGTTGTAGTCGGTCAAGTAGACTGCATGCTCCCGACGATCCTCGCATTCATTGGACAGATGCGCCCAGAGCTTATTTTTCATCAGAGTAGCATCAACCAACTTGCGCATGAACAGTTCATCACGAGTGACCGAAGCCTGCTCCAATACCCCCGTCTCCACCTGCCGGTCATCCGACCAGTTCCGATAAGTCAATGAATAATAAATAACGATAACCTGCCTTTCTGTAAGCTCTAAGAGGAGCCGTTTCATTACACACAAACGTATTAAACGCATGAGAAGGAAAAAAGTTACACTATTCCCGCTGACATGTAAAAAAGCATTTTATATAAATCCCAAGAGCGTTTTTCAATCAGCAAGATATAGATCGAAATGAATCTATTCGTATGTTAGTTTTTAAAAGCAAAAAGGCCAGAGAATATTCTCCAGCCCTCTTCCTTTCTTCATCTATTTCAAATCTATTTCAAGATCTAACTTACGATCAGCTCCCTGACCTGACCTGTCTCACAGCTCTGCCCACTGGGCCAACATTTCATTGTATTCGCCAGAAAGTCGCTCGCGTTCGTTCCATATTTGCTCCAGCTCATCTGGCGTGTTCTCCGCAGATTCAAGCTGATGATCCAGCACCAGAATTTGCTCTTCCAGTCGAGCCAGTCTTTGCTCCAATTGTTCAGCGGAAAGCTTCTTGGATGTGGACGTTGTATCAGGCGTTGCAGCGGACCTCGTCTCCTGTGGCGGTTTGGCACTCCCACGTGTTGGAGTCGCTACACCTGCTATCTGCTGATTTGCTGCCGCTGCACGTGCTTGCAGATCAAGCTTCTTCTCGCGATAGGCTTCATAGTCTCCCAGATAGGCGATCATCCGCCCGTTCTCCAGTTCCCATACACGGGAAGCGAGTCGATTGACGAAGTAGCGGTCATGTGAGATGGCCAGCACCGTCCCTTCAAAATCAACGAGCGACTCTTCGAGCGCTTCCCTTGAAGCGATATCCAGATGGTTGGTCGGTTCATCCAGCAAAAGCACATTCGGCTTGCGCTGAACCAGAAGAGCCAGCCTTAGCCGTGTCCACTCCCCTCCAGACAGCTGTCCTACCGAGCGGAACACATCTGCTCCATAGAACAAATATCGGGCCAAAATGCCGCGTGCTTCTCCTTCTTCCACGCCCGCTTCCAACCTGAAGTATTCCAGCACGTTCAGCTTCGGATTGGAAGGCTCCTCTTGCTGGGCCAGATAGCCGACATCCACACGTGCACCCCACTCCAGGCTGCCTGCACTCGGCTGCTCCTCGCCCAACAAGAGTTTGAACAATGTCGTTTTGCCTGAACCATTGCGTCCAATCAGGGCAATTTTGTCGCCATATTCGAGTAATCCCGAGACACCTCGCAGAATTGGGCGTTCTCCATAAGCCTTTTCGACCTGTTCCATAACGGCCACCCGTTTTCCCGTACGATCCGTAGGACGTACATCGAAGTCTGCGTTACGCCGCTCCAGTACTGGCCGCTTTACCTGCTCCATCCGCTCAATAGCCTTGCGCATGGAAGCCGCACGCCGGAAGAACTTTTCGTTGCCCCCGACTCGGCCCCATTCCTCCAATTGGCGGATCGTTTCCTTCATTTTTTTGATCACCTTCTGCTGCTCCTTGAACTCCTCAAATTGCTGCAGCAGTCGTTGTTCCTTCACCTTCATATATTCCGTATAACCGCCATCAGACGTTTGCGCTTCTCCATCTTCCAGCTCCAACGTCCTAGATGCCACACGGTCCAAAAAGTAGCGATCATGTGAGATCAGGATAATCGTACCTGTATACTCGCGCAAAAATCCTTCCAGCCATTCCACCCGCTCCAGATCAAGATGGTTGGTCGGCTCATCCAGCAATAACAGATCAGGCCTTACAATTAGCTGTGAAGCCAGCACAACCCGTGTCTGTTCACCACCAGACAACGAACCAAAACGCCATCCGTAATGCTCCTTCGCAATATCCAGACCGTCCGCGACCTGATCGATCCGGGCATCCATCTCATATCCGCCCTCACGCTCAAACTGTTCCTGCAACGCCGCATACCGCTTCAACAGGCGCTCCAATTGGTTCGGATCGGCTGCACAGTCCGGATCGGACATCTGCTGCTCCATTTCCTTCATTTGGCTCCGGCACGCCATAAGCTCCCTGAATCCAAGACTCAGCACATCCAGCACCGTATAATCATCCATTCCTTCCGGCACCTGAGCCACGTACCCGATACGTGTATCCTTCTTGATCATCAATTGCCCTTCATCCGGTTGATTCTGTCGTGCCATCAGGCGCATCAATGTTGTTTTACCGCTCCCGTTGCGGCCGATCAGGGCGACCTTGTCGCCTTCCATAATTTCAAACGTAATGCCGTCCAGCACCAGATGTGCTCCGTGGTATTGGGTCAGTTGTTGTGCGCTAATAATCATCATAATAAGGTTCCTCCTATGGATTGGAAGATCCTGACCGCAACACAAAAAGAGCCGCAGGAGGTTAGCTCCGCGGCTCTTCAGAATTCAAGCAAAATTGCTTATCGTCCGAATGAGGTCAAGGCAGGCATCTTCTCACAAATGTTAATTTCCGTATATTCAAATTTGGACAGACTTCTCCCGTTAGTTGAAAAAGTATGAACAATGCCAGCCATAGCAATTGGCAGCTGGCTAATACGGTTGTTAAGCATCGCGTGATTCACCTGTCTTCACCTCCCTTGTCATAATTAATGCCAATATATCACAGACGAATGCATTCCTGCAACCGTCTGATCGCCTAATCATCCTTACTGTACAGCAGTTTAACCGTTACGATTAATACCTTCCCCGACGCCGGAACACCACATCCGTAATTGCCACCGTAATTAGTGTCAACATTCCCGATGTACCGAGCGATGCGCCAAGCAAGGCATATCCGATGCCGTTCCACCCGCCAATATCAATGCTAATCATGATCACAGTAGCTCCGCCGAGCAAGGCCACACATGGCAGTATATATTGAACCCAGGTCATTCGGCGTCCTTGCATCCGATAGATGAGCCATTCAATCAGCAGCAGCACCGCCCACATACCGACCGTCCACAGGATGAGTACATCCATAAGGTTATCCTCCTTCTTGCTGAATGGTTAGAACCCGTTGTTACAGACCACGTATTACTTCAACCAGTTCGCGAAAAAGTTTCGGTATCCCTCTTTCATGATCGTGCGTGAGAAAGCACCGAACGCATAGTCCCGGTTGTCTTCCGACACACTGCGCGGCGCGGCAGCCGCCATGTTCACCAATTCAAACCAGTTATCCTCATTGCCTGCAAAGGCATGCGTAGAACGGATGTGTCCGTAGCAGGCATGCTCGGGTTTTACCACCATTTTGCCCATTGCCATCGCTTCTGTCAGCGGCATCGCAAACGTATCAAAGGCCGAACAGCTCCAATATACCTTGGACGAATTCATCAGGGTGAATACTTCATCCTGCGTCAGCGCGAATTGCAGTTTTACGTTGTCCGGAATGCTGTATTTCTTCATGCTTTCTTCGTATCGTCTGCCCCCAAACACCATGTACACTTCCTTGTCCGGGTTCTGCCGGGCATATTCCAGCACCAGATCCGGACGGCGATTCGCCTCATCCCGACCGATCCAGAGCACGCGATTATGCACGACCTGACTCGGGTCGTAATGTCGGTTCGCCAGCTCTTCACTAAAGCCAATCGGAATGACGTTCACGTCATGTACCCCGAAATTGCGGCCCAGCTCTGTTTTCAAAAACTCCGTCTGCACAATCGCTTTATCCACCATTGTATAGAATGGCTTCATCATTTCGTAACCCGTCAGCGCCGGGTCGGGAAAGCTGTGCGGGAACAACACGCTTTTCGGTAAAAACATCTTCAAAAACGTAAACCCGGATACGGTGTAGATGACATGCTCTATATTTTGGCTATATATCTGGTCCAGTACGATATCATAGTTCACCAGGTCGCCTTTCTCATGCTCATAACCCGGCAACCAGTCATACCCGCTCACATGGCGCTCCGGTGAGATGAACACAATCTCTACACCCAGCTCCAGCCCAATTTGCTTCAGCCGATCCGCAAATACGCGCGGGCCCTGCGCCTCGGTGAATTGAATTTTACGCATTACGAGTCCTACTTTACGCATGTTCTGCACCCCTCATTTCTATTCCGTGAACAATCGGTTCATGCACTGTTCCAGCGTCATTGCCGTCTCATGCCACTGGTTCCGCAGCTGTTCCTCGGGCCATACACAGTCTGCACTTCTCAGATCCCCATCAATCAGACGCAGCATCCAGAGCGAGAATACAATGGCATATGCACTGTACCAGCTTTTAAAAGTAACCCGGTCAACCTGAACGCTATGGCGCTCCAGCCCGTCCAGATAAACATTAATGATTCGCTCCCGCAGCTCAGGCGTAACGTTTCTCGGGTACAGCGGATGCGATAGATCCACCAGATGATATATGTCCCAAAGCGGCGTGTTGAGATGGGCATGCTCCCAATCGATGATGACCAGTCTGCCATTCACATCCGCCATGTTACCGGGATGCAGGTCACCATGACACAGAACTCGTGGAAGTTCTTCGTCTGCCTTGCAAATTAACGTGATGATGCTGTTCCAATCGATTGGAGACAGCGTCATTCCCAGTTTGAATAGCAGATCCTCGGTAGCTCTCGCCTGCCCGAGCAGCTCGTCCAGCATGTTCCGAATGGGTGGTTTCTGACCTTCATGAGGCATTTCGCCCCAGCCGGAAACAGGTATCGTGTGCCATTCGGCCATGTTTACAGCAGCAGCTGACAGCGTATTTTCCCGCGAATCATGCACCAGTTGTCCCAGATCCTCGTAGATTAGCCAGCTCTGATCCGGTGTAGCGTCTCTGACTGATGCAGCGATGAGCCGGGGATAGATCGGCGGTAAATGCACCAGCACATGCTCTGCTATCCATTGTTCACGCCCATGCTGCCCTTGATGGGTCAACGGCTTAAAAATATAGCTCTCTCCACCCGGGGCTGTGAATCGCTCGACATATCTGCCGTTCATGCCTTTGTACAGCCGTTCACGTTTGCATACATAACGGTCATTCAACATTCCTTGCGGGGTCACCCAGCAAGAAACATGTAATTCTGCATTCCCCTGGTTAACCATACTCCGTGCCCTCCGTAATTAGTCCGAATGAAAACGCCGGCATTTTGCATCATTAGCTTCCGCCATACCCGCAGGGACAAAGCTCCCGTTGAACAGGCGTATCCCTCTATATCTTGCAGTTTGTAAAACGTAATCGGTAATGATGTAAAGTGCTTATTTCTATTCATCATACGTTGACACCTACCAAGCTGCAAGCTTTTGAACAGCAGCACTCTGGATGCAGAATATCAAGCAATTCATAAATTACCCTTGCAATTTAGTTAGCGATCACTTACTATACAATCATGAAGAACAAACCTCATGTAGACAGCAAAAAGAAAGACATCCTACAAGCGGCAATGCGCTTGTTCGCAACTAAAGGCGTTGACGGCATTTCCGTCAAAGAGATCGGTGACGCCGCTGGTGTAACCGATGCGGCGATTTACAAACATTTTAAGAACAAAGATGCTGTTGCTCTCGAAGCCTTCACCCAATATTGCGCGGACTATACCGCCTTGATTGACGGTTATGTTCACCAGGAAGGTCCGGTGCTGGAGCGCTTCCGGCAACTGATTACCGAGGTTCTTCAATTGCATGATGAAGATCCTTACGGACTGCTGTTGATCTCACAGAATCACGAGATTTTCATTGAAGCTGGAAGCAGCGAAGATTACCGTCAGCCGCTGGATGCGTTAATTGACCTGATCGATCAGGGAATTATGCGGGGGGAGCTGCCAGATCAGGATTCACGTCTCACGGCTGTTCTGGTTATTGGCGCCATTACACGCATGGGCGTCTCCAGTATGCAAGGTGAGCTGCCCGAGCTGCTTGTTCCGTACACTGGGGAAACCGTTCATCGCCTGTCGTCGATGTTGGGGCAGCTTCCGTTGGAATAAAAAGAAAAAGAATTATCATCAACAAACCGTCAGAACATTCTGATGTGATTACCGGGTCATTCGTGACCTTTTCTTTTGCACATGAGGTTAGTGTTCATTAACTAAAATAGACAGGACGTGTCGTCATCATGAAGAAAATATTAATCATCCAGGGCAATCCCGTTTCCCCAAGTTACAATGGCGCAATCGCCGAGGCTTATCGTAAAGGTGCTGTGCAGGCAAGTGCCGAGGTTCGCATGATCACCCTAAACGAACTGGAATTCAACATGAATTTAGAGGGAGGCTATCGTAATAAACTGCCGCTTGAACCGGACTTGCTAGAAGCCCAAGAGGCAATAAAGTGGGCAGAGCATTTGGTATGGATATTCCCGATTTGGTGGGGAGGACCGCCAGCTTTGTTCAAAGGATTCATCGACCGCATCTTTATGCCAGGTTATGCCTTCAAATATCACAAAGGTAAACTTTTCCCGGATCAGCTGCTCAAAGGCCGTACGGCTCGCATGATCACCACCATGGATGGTCCGAACTGGTACTACAAATGGTTCCAGGGTGAGCCCGCACACAAAATGATGAAGATCTCCACCTTTGCTCTGACAGGCATCAAACCTGTGCGCATAACACCTGTAGATCTGGTGGGTAAACAGTCCGAGGAACAGAGAAAGAAATGGTTGGATAAGATCGAGCAGCTTGGGCGGAAGATGGGGTAACTGGATAGCTCGCTCTATAAAAAACATTCATCATGTAATCACCAATTAAAAATTTATTCCTCTAACAATCTGTATTCGATATTCAATTTGATAAATATAATATTAGAACTAATCAAAAAGATACTGCGTGTATGGACACGACAGTATCTTTATCTATATAAGAGCTATTCAAGTGGATGGGGATGATTCAATTTCAAGGAAAGTCAGACTTCCACTGCAATGCCTTCATAGAAACGGCGAATGATTTTCTCCGCTGGTTTACCATAAACGCCGTATCCATCGTTGCTCAGGGCATCCTGCTCCTGATGCAGATGGGCACTCCAGTCCCACAGTCCAAACCCGCGTACCCACTCCCGCTTACTTGCATGACGGAACATGGCTTCATAGAACTGCTCCTGTTCTTGCGCGCTGACCTCACCTGTTAACCCCCAGTCGTTCGGTACCTGCGCCGATCCGCTGCGGCTAGGGCAACCCGCTTCCGCGAAGAAGAAAGGTTTGCCATAGGGTGCAATGACCTGTTCAATCCGATCCAGCTGCGCTTCCCAGTCTCCGATGGGATAGTAACCACTCGACGAGATGACGTCCACGGCATCCCACCATTTCACATGTCCTTCCTGGTACTTGTCCGTATTGTACGATACGAGACCCGTGTACACTTCACGTACTCCCGCAATCACTTCACGCCATTCCTGATCCCGGCGCTCGGACTGCACCATCTCACAACCTACAATAAACATCTCGCAATTCTCGCGCTCTGCAATGGATGCATAGTGCTTCTGATACGTGGTATAACTTCGGAACCAGTCCTTCCATTTCGGCTCACACGGCACATCGATATCAAAGAAGTTAATGTGTGCCCGCCATGTGCCATCGGTGCAATTGACAGTTGGTTTCAGAATGACCCGCAGTCCGAGCGTACGGGCGTAGCGTATCATGTCCACCAATTCATCGTCTTCCACCATATGTTCACCCTCATATTTGACCTCTACAGCCTGCGGATGATCCTGCTGCGCCGCCAATGCAAAAATAACATGCGAACTGCCTGTGCGTTCAGCCATCAGACGCAAGGATTCTTTCGCTTCTGGCTTGCGGAAGTCTCCCCTGCCGCTCATCCAGCCAAATGTAAATCCCTTGATGTATTCCATATGCATTGTTCCGCAATGCTCCTTTTTCACTTAATGTAAAATGAATGACCGAATGTTACACGTCCAACTACGATTGCAGTACCATCTTCCGATCGCCGTTATCCCCAGATTTTTTTGATTCCCTGATGAAAGGGAAAATCCGAGGATAAATGCGAACACTTCGTTTCTTCAGATCGGTTCTGCACTCCCCGTTTTTGTGTGAATTTCAGCTTTATTTAAAATTGTTTCACTTCAATTACAGCTTTCCTTCCTCACGGTCTCCGGCAATGACTTCGTCTGTCTCAATCACGTAGTTCACGATCTCTTCGACGGTTGTATACGCCACACCAACGTAGGTGTCGGCTGCGCCATAATAGATGGCGATCCGTCCTGTCTCCGCATCATGCAATGTGGCGCACGGGAAGATGACATTGTCCACAAAGCCTTGCTCCTCATACCATTTTTCCGGTGTCAGCACGAAGTTAGAGGAACGATATTTTACTTTTGATGGCTCATCCAGATCCAGAATGACCGCACCCATGCTATAAACAAAACCATTGCACGTACCAGTTACACCGTGGTAGAACATCAGCCAACCTTCGGATGTTTCAATCGGAGCAGGACCGCCGCCAATTTTGACCGATTGCCACCAGCCTTGACCGCCTTTGCTCATGACATGACGGTGTTTGCCCCAATACACAAGATCCGGGCTTTCACTGAGGAAAATGTCCCCGAACGGCGTATGTCCGCTGTCGCTTGGTCTGGACAACATCACATAGTTATCATTGATTTTACGTGGAAACAACACGCCATTGCGGTTGAACGGCAGCATCGGGTTTTCGAGACGCACAAACGTTTTGAAATCGTCGGTTTTCGCCAAACCAAGTGCAGCGCCGTAGAAATCGGTACACCAGATGATGTAATACGTATCTTCCACTTTTACCAGACGTGGGTCATATGCATAATTCGGCATGAAGGCATCGCCGTTTTCATCCACAAAGGCAATGCGTTCCTCTTCGATACTCCACTCCAGCCCATCCTCACTCGATCCCATATGCAGGTGCGGACGTCCGTTAATCGTTTCGGCGCGGAATACCCCGATGAATTTCCCTTCATAAGGAACGACTGCACTGTTGAAAATACGGGCAACTCCCTTGACCGGATTACGCGGCACGACTGGGTTGGCTGAGTGTCTCCAGACCGGTCCTTCTGTTCCCTCCGGTTTATCCTCCCAAGGTATATTCGGCAATGCATCCCCAACAATGTGTACGTGTTTCGTATCGACAACTGTCATCGTTTCATTTCTCCCTTCGGTGGTAGGCTATATGAAATAAACTGTTAAACTTACACGAGTCCACTCCGATGGCAGAACAACCTTCCGATCGCTGTTATCCCCAGATTTTTTGATTCCCTCATGAAAAGGGTAAAATCCGGTGATAGCATATGCTTACGGAGCGAGCTTTCTTTCAGAAAGCTTTTAGGCGAACACTCCGTTTCTCCAGGTTTTTTCTGCCCTCTCCGTTCCTGTGTATTTTCATATTAATTTCATATAGCCTTCGTTTTTTATTTAACCGAGCCTTGTGCGAAGCCGTTGTAGATGTACTTCTGTAGCAGCAGGAAAATGATCATCGTTGGAATGATGGCGATCATAATCCCTGCGCTGATAACCTCCCACTGTGATCCGAACGGTCCCTTGAATTTGAAAAGAGCCGTGGATATGACCTGCAAGTCTGTCTTGGGCATGTACAGGAACGGCGTGTAGAAGTCGTTGTAGATGTTGACGCCCTTCACGATAATGACCGTTACAATCGCCGGTTTCAGCAGTGGCAGAATGATTCTCCAATAGATCGTGAAGTAGGATGCGCCATCCAGCATGGCGGATTCATCCAGTGCGTTGGAGATGGAGCCCAGAAATTGCAGGAAAATATACACCGCAATGATATCTGTACCCAGGTACATTACAATGGCCGCCCAGCGGGTGTTGAACAGGTCGAGTGCGTTGATGATCTGGAAAGTGGCTACCTGTGTTGTGACACTCGGAATGAGGGTAGCGAGCAGGAAAGCTGCGACCATAATTTTTTTGCCCTTAAATTTGAAACGATCCAGCACATACGCGATCATGGAACCTGTTAAAGTGGCACCCACGATGGAGATGATCAGGATGATAATTGTATTTTTGAAACCGACCAGCATGTTGCCGTCCACAAAAGCCTTCGTATAGTTCGCAAAGTTCAGCCAGTTGGCAGGTGGGGCAAGCGGACTGCTGGTCGCATATTCGGCATTGGTTTTGAGCGATGCAAACAGCACCACAACGATGGGTACCAACGCAATGAACGCGGCGAGAATGAGTGAAGCATATTTGAAGATGCTCGCAAGGGTGTATTTGAATTGGTGCACGTTCATTCCTCCCCTTTCATGGTGACACGCTGAACCAGCGTAACAAGAATGACAATAAACAGCAGCACAACAGCCATCGCCGATGCCAAGCCCAGCTTGCCGTACTTGAATGCCAAGTGAACGGTCTGAATGACAAATGTCTCACTGCCATTGGAACCATCGGTCATAATATATGGAATATCGAACGCACTGATTGCGCCGCTAATCGCCAAAATCAGGTTGAGCTGCAGGATGCGCGTAATACTCGGCAGGATGATATGCCGGAACTGCTGCCAGCGATTGGCCCCGTCAATATCCGAAGCTTCATAAACATCCTTCTGAATGGATGAGATCGCACCCAAGAAGATGATGAAGTTAAAGCCCATGTATCTCCATACCGATGCGCCCGCGAGCGACACGTTAATAATGTTCGGATTCCCCAGCCAGAGCTGGGTGTATTGTCCAAGCCCTACGGCCTGCATAAGTGTGTCGAGGGTGCCATCTGGTTTGAAGAAAAAGAGGAAGATAAATCCGATGGCCACGCCATTCAGCAGATAAGGGAAGAACAATATGCCTTTGAAAAAGTTTTTGCCGCGGATTTTGAAGCTCAGAATTGTTGCAAAGTAGAGGGCCAGACCCATTTGTACGAAGGTAGCCACAAAATAATACAGACTGACAATAAACACTTTAAAATACTCAGGGTCACTGAATATCCGCGTGTAGTTTTCAAATCCGACATAATCAAACCTTTTGCTATATCCGTTCCAATCCGTGAAGCTGTATTTGAACATGTTAATGACCGGTAAATAAGCAAACGTGAACAGCAGTGCCAGCGGAATCATTGAGAAGGCACAGATAATAAATATGCGTTGCGCTGAATAGCCCCAATTCGAAATCTTCAAGTATTTCATGCTCTCCACACCTCCAAGCGGTTCTGCCGCTTTTATATCAAAAGAAGACTCCATCCAGTACCCGGTATTTCGCTGCATGTCAACGGTGGTCGGCCACATATATCGTGTCTTTATTGGCCGACCCATCCGCCGTAACTGGCTTATTTCGCGAGTTCTGCCCGCGCTTTCACCCATTTGTCATTCAGGTCCTTCATGATGTCGTCATACGATTCGCTGCGGTTACCGATGCCTGCTTCGATAATGCGTTTCTTAAAGTCAGGCTGCCAGAGACCGATCTCGCCTTCGTTGTCGATTTTGTCAACCAGACCTTCCTGTCCTTCTTTGGCTGGAGTCAGTGTGGAAAATTGAACATCTTTGTACTGGTCCAGAATGGGTGGCAATTCAGCATTTTTGTCTGCGCTCATGCCTCCACCTTGCTCAACCGCGTAGTTCGATTTGGCCAGGAACCAGTCAATCCAGGCTTTCGCAGCAGGTTTGTTCTCGCTGTTTACGTTCATGCCAATGTTATAGTCTGCCGCCAGCGGAACGACCACATCACTTGCATTCGTAGGGAATGGCAAGAATCCGATGTTATCCGGTGTATCCGTCAAACCTTGAATTTGTGTAATTGCCCATGATCCTAGTGCCATCGTTGCAATTTTGCCATTCGCCAGATCCGCCTTGGAGCTTTCCCAGTCGGTTGTCGTTGGATCTTTCTCGATCAAGCCATTTTTGGCTGCATCATAAAGCACTTTGTACAACTCGTAGTGCGGCTTGCCAGCCACAAAGTTCTCATCCGTATTCGGTTGATCAATGTTAACGTAGTCGACACTGCCTGCAACCGTCGGCAGATCCGCTTCCCATTGTGTCAAAGCCCAGCCGGATGCATAGTTGGTGTACAGTGGAACCGCATCTGTATTATCTTTGACCAACTGAAGCGCAGCCTGGAATTGCTCGGGTGTTTTCGGAACTTCCGCAATGCCAGCATCTTTGAATACCTGTTTGTTATAAATGATACCGGAGAACGTAATAACCGTTGGAATGCCATATACCTGACCGTCCACCATACGTTCCTCAATGCCTGTGTACTTATCTTTCAGCTCATCGTACGTGCCCAGCGGTTCAAAAAAATCCGGAATGTCCGCAATTGGTACGCTGGTGGGGATCATCAGCACATCGCCGTAATCCTTGGTGCTCATACGGATCTTCACTTGTCCCTCATAGTCGGCCAGTGCCTGAAAGTTTACTTTGACATCCGGGTATTCCTTATTGAACTCCGCAGCATAGTCTTTGAACACGGTATCCACAATATCTGTACGCTGCGTAAGGACGGTAATTTCACCCTTGATGTCCGCCGGATCTGTGCTAATTTCCTCTCCTGCCTGTGAAGAGCCACCGCCGGAAGAGCAAGCTGCGAGCAGAGAAGTAATGAGTAGCATGGTAAGCAGCAGTATCCAACCTTTGTTTTTTCTCAATTGATTCTACCCCTTTTCTAAGTTAATTTAAGTTATCGTTAAGGTTACAAAATGAATTTTATTATGGTAACGCTTACCTGTCAATTAAATTATTTATTACTTAACAAAAAGTTTTTCTTTGACGACTCGTTGACAATGCTATTATCCGACACTAATATTATTTAATAAAGTTAACGATAACTTAAATTAATTCGAATCCTGTACTTTGAAGGAGCCCTAACTTATGACTTACACGAATGACATCAAAACGGAAATAAAGGAACACTGGGAAGCACATATATTGCCATTCTGGTCTGCCCTCAAAGATCATAACAACGGCGGCTTCTATGGCCGGGTCGGCAATGACCTTCAGGTGGATCGCCTCGCTCCCAAAGGCGGCATCGCCACGGCACGGCAGCTCTGGTCCTTTGCAGCAGCATACCGCGTTACCGGAAATGAAATCTGGCGGGATCACGCCGAACACGCTTACCGTTTTCTTGCGGATCATGTGCTGGATGCCGAGCATGGAGGCTTGTACTGGATGGTGGATGCCAAAGGGGAACCGCTGGACACAAGTAAACATGTATATACGCAATCCTTTGGAGTGTATTCACTAAGTGAATACTATCGCGCAACCGGGGATGCATCAGCTTTGGAACTAGCGAAAACGCTTTTTGCCCTGATTGAGGATCAAGGCCTGAATGCCGAATTACCTGCATACAAGGAACAATTCGACCGCTTCTGGAATGAACAGCCCAATGAAATGCTGAGCGAAAATGGTGTGATTGCGGATTACACAATGAATACGCATATTCATGTGCTGGAGGCCTACACCACGCTCTACCGCGTATGGCCGGATCCGCAGGTGAAAGCGGCGCTGGAGCGCCTGCTTGGGATTTTGTATGAACGAGTGTATGACAAAGACACGAAGTTTCTCGGGGTGTTTTTCGACAAACAGTGGAATTCCATTATCAATCTGCGCTCGTTCGGGCATGACATTGAAGCCAGCTGGCTGATCGACGAAACATTGAAAGTGCTAGGTCTGGATCAACACCCGGAGTATTCCGCAATGGTTACGGATATTGCCTATAACATTTCCAATGTGGCCGTGAATACAGACGGTTCGCTGTTGAATGAACAAGAGGGTGACCTTGTAGATGAGACGCGCATTTGGTGGGTTCAGGCCGAGGCGATGGTCGGCTTCTACAACGCCTATCAGCGTACAGGTGATCCGTTGTTTCTGGAGAGAGTGGAACGTTTGTGGACATATACGAAGGAACATATTATCGATCACCGTGCTGGCGGGGAGTGGTACTGGTCAGTAGACGGGAACGGTACACCGGATCAAAATGAAATCGCCGGACCGTGGAAATGCCCGTATCACAATAGCCGATTCTGCATTGAACTAATTGAGAGGATGGGATAACGATGATACACCCCAAATACAATGAATTATTGGAGCAACAGGAGCAGCTGCTTACGCGTCAAAATGAAATTGATCCCACCTTCTACAATGGCGTTTATGATCGGTACCGATATCCGGTAATCACACGCCATCATGTGCCGCTGCACTGGAGATTTGATCTGGATGAAACGACAAATCCCCACTTCATGGAGCGTCTGGGCATTAACGCTACGCTTAATCCGGGGGCCATCTATTTCAACGGTAAATATGTGATGGTCATCCGAACCGAGGGCTTGGACCGCAAATCCATCTTTGCCCTGGCTGAGAGTGATAACGGCATTGACGGATTCCGCTTCAAAGGCAAACCATTAGTATGGGAAGATATCGATGCCGACGAGACCAACCAGTATGATATGCGATTGGTACAGCACGAGGATGGCTGGATCTACGGTATCTACTGTTCAGAACGTAAAGACCCGGAAGCTCCAGCTTTTGATACATCCAGTGCCGTAGCCCAGGCCGGACTTGTCCGGACGCGTGATCTGGTCAGCTGGGAGCGTCTGCCCAACATCACGACCAACTCCCCTCAACAGCGGAATGTTGTATTGCACCCGGAATTCGTGGATGGCAAATATGCGTTCTACACACGTCCACAAGATGGATTTATCTCCACTGGCAGCGGTGGCGGGATCGCTTTTGGTCTGTGCGATGATATTCTGAATCCAGTTATTGATGAAGAAACCATTATCGATGAACGCAAATATCATACGGTATATGAAGTGAAAAATGGTCAGGGTCCTGCTCCGCTCAAGACGGATCGCGGCTGGATTCACATTGCCCACGGGGTACGCAACACTGCAGCTGGGCTGCGTTATGTGCTGTACACGTTCGCCACGGATCTGAATGATCCGGCACGTATCATCGCCAAGCCGGGCGGACACTTCATTGCTCCTTATGACGATGAGCGCGTAGGTGATGTGTCCAATGTTATTTTTTGCAATGGTGCAGTAGTCAACGAACAGGGTGTGGTCTTCATCTATTACGCGTCCAGTGATACCCGCTGTCATGTAGCTACTACAACGCTTGATAAACTGGTCGATTACACCTTTAATACCCCGGCCGATCCGTATCGTTCCCTGGATTGCGCCAGCCAGCGCGGGGATCTGATTGAGCGGAATGAGAAGCTTCTCCAAAAGCAGATGGCTTAAATCCGACGAATAGCCTTCAACGGAAAATGCAGCATGTGAAAAATTAACGGAGCGCTAACCAGAATTTCTTTATTCCATGTGGGTAACGATGTATACTAATATGGATTGTTGTTATGATTTGAAGGAAGCGCTAACCATAATGACAGCACATTGTACGTAAACCGGCTTGAAGGAGGCGACCAAAGCTGAAGAACAATATCACCATGCGGGATATCGCCGACAAGCTCGGAGTTAGCAGTGTGACGGTCTCGAAAGCATTAAATGATAAAGATGGCGTCAGTGGCGAATTAAAGGAAAAAATTAAAGTGCTTGCCGTTCAGATGGGCTATCGATATAATGCTGCGGCCCGTTCAATGAAGGAAGGCTTGACTCATAATATTGGCGTTATTATCCCGGAGCGTTTTACCGGGCCTACCCAATCGTTCTATGTACGTGTATTCCAGCGCATCACCAAACATCTGGAGGATCAGGGGTACTACGGTATTCTTCATATTTTGAATGTTGAGGACGAAGAGGAATTAATTCTGCCGAAGCTCTATAGTGACAACAAGGTGGATGGTTTCATTGTGCTTGGACAGATCAGTAAAGAATATATCGAGCTGGTCCAGTCGATGGACGTTCCCAAAATGTTTCTCGATTTCTACGATGAGCATTCGGATATCGATTCTGTCGTCACTGATAACTTTTACGCTGCTTATGAGCTGACCAACGTTCTGGTTCAACAGGGACACCGCCGTATCGCTTATGTCGGGAATCTCTATTCTACCAGCAGCATTCAGGACCGATTCCTCGGCTATTACAAATCATTGCTGGAACATCGGTTGCCGATGGATCAAAATCTTGTGCTTAATGACCGCGATGAGCGAGGTACGTTTATTGAAATTGATCTGCCGGAACAGCTGCCAACGGCGTTTGTATGCAACTGCGATCAGGTCGCTCATTTGCTCGTTCAGAAACTGACTTCCCTGGGTATCCAGGTGCCTGCACAATGCTCCGTCGTTGGATTCGATAATGATATCTATGCCACGCTTTCCGAACCCAAATTAACTACGGTTGAGGTGGATGTGGAACAGATGGCGCGGACCGCGGTTCATTCCATGCTCAAAAAGATTGATAACCCGAGTCGCAGCTTCGGTCGCGTACACGTGAAGGGCAACATCATTTATCGTGACTCGGTGAGTGCTGCACCAGCCCTTTCGGAGGAAGCGTCTATCTAAAAAGAAACAGGGTTTCCCTGTTTATACAAAAAGAGTGCTCCCGGCCATTATGGCTGCAGGAGCACTCTTTGCTTATGAAAAAACGAGGAAGCAGCAGGAATCCTGTAGATCACGGCCACTCGTTTCAACACCCTACTCTTGTTGTAACCTAGTAACTCGTCTTCAGCCAGTTGTCTTTGGACCAGGTTAATTTGCCCGCACCTGCTCCGCTTGAACCGGTAAGACGTGCATTCAGCGTCGCTGGATCATCCGTAGTGTAGCTGTAAGGAAGGGAAGAGAATCCGTTCCAGGAAAAAGCTTTCACTGCGGCCGGAACCGGACTAAGCGGACTGCCGGACGTATCACTGTTTCCACGGAATGAGCTTCCATCCAGGGAATACATCGTGTCCGTCACCTGAATTTTACCGGTATATGTGGCATCGGCCGGATCTGTCTGGTTATTGCGGACCGGGAACTGCACGTCTTTGATCACCGACTTTTCGACCAGCACTGCGCCGCTTTCGGTGGAGATCGCTCCATTACCGATAATATCAAAATGGTACCCTTTGGACGAAATCGCCGTTGCCATTGCAGAAGTGATTCTGGATTTGGCCGCACGTGCCCCAGTCGCATCCATCACGATATTGTAGGCGTGCGCATTTCCTCCGCGCAGACGCGGCATCCGATCCTGAATATCCTTGTACAGGTTATGGTGCAGGGTCATGGACAGATTGGCGTTAGCTGATTCGAAGCTGGTCGAACCAACCAGATGGCCTTTTTTCTGAGGAGACGAAATGGCAATGATATCGGCTTTGCTGAGCCCAACAGCGCTGCTGCGCAGGTAGTTGTACATTGGATAGGAAGCCTTATTCGCTTCCAACTCGTTAATCTGCTGGGTGACCCAGCTGTTCGAGCTGCCGTCATCTCCTTTGAAGAGGGACCAGGAGATGGTCACACCGCTGGTTCCTTTTTTCGAGTCGACAAGCCCGTCATAGGCTTTATTGAATGTACAGTGGTCAATCCATACGTTATTGTTCTCTTCAAGGGTAATGTAATCCCAGTCGTTTTTGTCATAATCACCTTTGGTTGATTCATCCCATTCCCATAATTCATCGAATTCAAGGTTGCGGATGATGACGTTGGAGCTGCGTTTGACGCTGAAGGCCGCATGTTTGATCTTGGCCCCATTGGCTGAGAAAATGGTCAGGCCATTGAAGCTGTCGATCGTCAGCTTGCTGACGCCCGTTTGTTTCAGCACGGGGTGAGTCAGTGCATCATTATGCTTGGCAAAAGGCGAGGTCTGAGCAGCGCTCGGAATTTCATTCCATCCCAAGTTCAGGTCGTTCATAATCTCGACGACTTTGACACCGGAATTCTTTTTCAGAGCGGCAGCCAGATCCGTTGCATTGTACACCTTCTTATACTTGGACGTATCCGATTCGCTGATGGTGCCTCCACCCGTATTCCCTTGGGAGAAACCTGTAAGATTGTAATCTGCATTTCCCGCTGCCTGTACACTTATCGGTCCAGACAGGAGGGTAAAACCCAACGTCAGAGCCAGTGCTGCACTGCACCATGTTCGAATCTTGCTTTTCATAAAACCATTCCTCCCTAATGATAATGATTACGCACGTCCATCTCTGCCATCGCATGTCACGAAGGACATGTCCTCAATGTAAATGCTGGAAGCGATTACGACAATAATCCTTATCTCAGGTCGTTTCGTGATCTTGACATCAGCCGATATACAACACCCAATTTAACCTGGAGCATTCCAATTTCAACTTATGTACATGAGAAAAAGCCCCCGAAGGGGCTTACTATTATCTCGAATATTCCTTAATTATCTTTTGATCGAACGTGTCCAGAACCCGCCATGGAACTGTTTGGGTTCGACGGTAATGACAAATGCTTTGGGATCCAGCGCCAGAATCGTCTGATACAGCAGTTTCTGGTTTTTGCGTTTCGCCAAAATCTCCATAACCAGTCGATCTCCGTCACGCCCACTGCCAACCCAGGCGGTAACACCGTAGCCTCTATCCCGCAAGGCATTCGCCACATCCCCGCCCATCTGGTTACAAATCACCTTAACGGTAACGTAACCGAGCGCAATCTTCTCTTCAATCCAGGCACCCAGCAGTACCCCTAGCCCGTAACCAACGGCATACACAATCAACGCAGAAGGCTGAGTCAGATATTTGAGTACCAAATTCAGGCCAAGTACATAGATTACAATCTCGCCCATACTGATGAGCGCAGCAATATATTTCTGTCCTTTGAGCGTCAAAATCATCCGAAGTGTATACGCGGATACATACACAATCTGGATTAAAAAGATAAATACCAGTATTTTAAACAATCGCCATCCCTCTTTCCTGACTTTCACACCGGAACGGGCTGTTTGTTGTGCGCCTTCATTCCGTTTCCTCTGCACGTCATTTACGCGTCTGTACGTCTACTCTATCTCCATCATTGGACGTTATACGGTCATTTTAAACGGTTGAATAACAATCGGCTGCATTTTCTGCCCACAGGCATGCCGGAACTGCCATTATAGAGCCCTTTCTGCTCATTATCAACCCGGCCTGAGACCCAGGGGCGAAAACCTGCGGGACTGAATATGCTGAGTCATCAGCAATGAGAACGAAATGTTAGGCAGCAGATTCGCGAAACGACGGCTACTAAAAGGGGGAAAGGCCATGCAGTTGTGGCACGAGATGGAACGGGAAGCTATGGAAGAACTCATATTTTGCCATGATCCACGCAGCGGGCTCAAAGCCGTCATTGCCATTCATAGTACGGTACTGGGTCCCGCACTTGGAGGATGTCGCTGCTGGACGTATGCATCGGAAGAGGACGCTGTTCGGGACGCCATCAAACTCGCCAAAGGCATGACCTACAAATCGGCGGTATCCGGCCTGCCATATGGTGGTGGTAAAGCTGTGGTATGGGATGTGCCAACCGAGCTGAGAGGTATAACAGGTGGCAACAGTCCAGGCAGCGAAATCCTCAAGAAAAATAACGAGAAAACCAAGGGGCAAACACATGGGGGTCAAGAGGCTGCGGGAATCGAAGCAGGAACGAAAAAAGATATCGGAAACAACATAAATGACGGACCGTTAAATACTTCCGTGATACGTACAAATAGAGATCCGGAACCTTCGGATAGCATCGCCTTGAGCTTACAAGCCTCCAAACGTGCAGCGATTTTCCGAGCGCTTGGTCGTTCTCTGGAAAGACTGAACGGCCGCTATGTCACTGGGCTTGATCTAGGCACTACGGCGGCGGACATGGATCAGATCCGGCTGGAAACGGCCCATGTGACGGATACGACCGGATCGCTTGGCGCACAGGATGACTTCACAGCCGAGATGACCGCCTACGGTGTGTATACCGGCATTGTGACATCGCTGTGTCACCAGGGCATCGGCGCCTTGCAGGGCATTTCCGTTGCCGTCCAGGGACTGGGCAAGGTCGGGTATGCCCTGTGCCGTTACCTGCATGCAGCCGGGGCACGGCTCATCGTGGCAGACGTTGTACCCGAACGTGTACAACGTGCCCTTGTGCAGTTCAGCGGCGCCATTTCGGCCGATCCGGCCCATATTCACGCCGCTGACTGCAAGGTGTTCGCCCCCTGTGCCCTAGGGGGCGTATTGACCCCGGCAACGGTGGAGGAGCTGCGCTGCTCCATCGTTGCCGGGGCGGCGAACAACCAGCTCAGTGAGCGGGAGCTGGTTGTTCGCCGCATGCGGGCGCGCGGCATACTGTACGCGCCTGACTATGTGCTCAACGCAGGCGGAATCATCAGCACCGCCTGCGAGCTGGAGGGCGCGGGGCCCGACCTGATCCGCCAAAAGGTGGCGGGGATTGCGGGCACGCTATCCAAGGTCTATGCGAGAGCGAAGCAGTCTGCCATATCTACAGCAGATGCAGCCGATCAACTCGCAGAAGCTGTCCTGCAAAGCGGGAAATCCCAAGCTTAACATACCGATTGATCAACTAATTGAACACTACACTCCAATGTCTCCAGCGATCCATATTCCTAAATGGAGATTACGGTTACTTTGGTCATTTCATTTTCTCCATCATTAAGATCCAGCATAGCGCCCCAGAGAACCTGAAAGAATTTGAAAACCGTAAAAAAGCCACTCCGGTTCAATGACCCGGAGTGGCTTAAAGCAACTTTATCTTAACGCGTTCATCTTCCAACCTTCATCATGGAACCTCAACCGCTACTGCATTACCCTTCAACCGTTACAGGTGCTCGCTTCACCCGATGGCGATGCAGCATCGTCCAGAACAGCACATTGGTCACCACCAGAAGCCCAGTATAAATCCAGATCCCTGCTGGTATGGTGCGGATGAATACATGTAATCCCCATAACAGTGCCATTAGAGGAAAGAAGGCAAATATGAGCCAGCCGTCACTCTGCCCGGCCACACTGAAAGATTGGGAAAACGGCGGTTTTCGCAGCAGCAGCCTTCCAGACAACGGAATAAGTGCAGTTGCTACCAACAATATAATGACCAGATCAGGGAGAATCCGTAGACCAAAGGTCCACACAAATACAATAACGTTTAATATAAATACGGGCAGAAACATATTGCATAAGAAAGCCTTCAGCGCTCCGCTATATAGCACGCTCTCATTAGCCAGAGGAGCCGCCCGGAACGTCCAAAACGCCTTGTATTGTCCAGAGTACTTCAGCATGGTTACCACCGTCACAATCAGTAAGAGAACAATATACAGCGTGTAAAAGAAAGAGCTTTCTCTGAACTCTGCCCATGTGGAATTCTGTAGTTCGGTGAACCAGAACACATACGGCAATACGAAGGATAATCCCATGGACGGATACACCTTGAGCTTAAATTCCCGCTCATTTCGCATCATACTGGCAGACAACCGAAAACACGCCTGTTCTTCTCTCGAACGAGAGAATACCTTCGCCATGATGCGATCCCATCCCCCACGTCTTCGTCCAGAGGCTTGACCTGCATGTGCCATTTTCTCCAAATACAATTCAAAGGAAGGCATCAGCTTCACGTACACCAACAGACTTACCATTGGCACAATCAATGCAAGCGCCGAGAAAACATACAGCCAGGCGCCTCCACCACCGCCGAACAGCAGCTCAAATGCCGCTGCATACCATACCGGAGGCAGCAACAACTGCCACCAGGCAGGTGTGAACACCATATTAAAATCGATAATGCTGAACGATCGTATAACCAGCTGATAACCTACGGCAATCCCGATGGAGAGCAGGATCTGCACCATATTAATCATGTCCTTCAGCTTCTCGCCATCCAGAAACTTCATCATGAATAGATAGATCAGGGACGTGGTCACCAGAATCAACATATTTATCAGAATTAGCTCCACCAGAAAAAGCAGGAAAAATCCGATTCCGTGGGCAATCAATCCCGCTACCAGCGGCCCAGCCGTCAGGGAACCTGTCAACAGCAGCAGATAGACGCCTGCGTGGATGGCACGAGCCATACCAACGGTACGTCCGTTTACCGGCTTGGTCATGATGATATTACGATCCCGAATATCGAGTAATACCGAAGAAAAGTCAGAGATCATGGATGTCATGATCATAAACATCAGCATGGCGGCCACAAGACCCATCTGAAGCATATAGTGCCCCGTATCCCAAATCACAAAAGGAACCAAAATCAGCCCCATCAGTGCGTATAACCAGAGGGAACGCAAATACAGATTGCCTTCTTTCTGCTCCTTATTGCCATTACGCGCTGACAATACCGTCGGCACCCTGCGTTGATCCATCTGAAATTTCACCCGTAGAATAAGACGCAGCACATCATAATCCGCGCCTGTTCTGGCGATGATATGTCGAAAACGATCCAGAATCTTCAGCGTGCGAAAGTCGGAGGATTCCGCCATATCAGTACACCTCCTCCTGCACGATGGACACAAAGCGTTCCGCAATCGCCTGATGCTCATTGAAGCCCGTCAGTTGATTGAATACTTCCTCCAGTGAACCCTCCATGGATTGCTGCTGAAGCTGCCTGAACGTACCATCCGCCATCACGCGACCTTCGGCAATCAGGACGATTCGGCTGCTGATCTTCTCCACCACATCCATGATGTGTGACGAATAGAATATGGTTGTGCCTTTGGCAGACAGCTGCGTCAAAATCTCCTTCACGACCATCACGCTGTTAGCATCCAGTCCACTGAGCGGTTCATCCAGAAACAACAGATCCGGGTCATGCAGCAGCGCGGAGATCAGCAGCACTTTCTGACGCATGCCTTTGGAGAAGGAAGCGATGCGGGAATGATATGATTTCTCCAGTCCAAAACAGTCCATCAGCAATTTCGCCTTATAATCGGCATCTTCATAGGACAACCCATACAATTCTCCGGTAAACGTCAGATACTCTGCCGGGGTTAATTGTTCGTATAATTCCGCCACTTCTGGCACATAACCGATTCTGCGCTTATATTCCACGTCACCGTCCGCGATATCCTTGCCAAAAATCCGAACCGTACCCACATACCCCTCAACCAGTCCGAGCAAAATCTTGACCGTCGTGCTTTTACCCGCACCGTTCGGGCCGATATATCCGATCATTTCGCCCCGATTCACTTCCAGATCAATACCATTCAGCACATAACGGCCGTTATACCTCATCCGCAAGCCTTCAATTGACAGCACTTGGTTATCACTCACTTCGTTATCCAGCTCCTGTCTCTATGTATATATTTCTACAATTCTACTAGTTTACCACAGTTTGGAATAAGAATGATTAAAGAATAATTGAAACTACATCACGATGCGAAAAATCGTCTGGATATCATCTCTGTGCTAGCATCACGCACAATGGTAACAACATCACAAAGCCCTTGTCCCGCCTATAGGTAGGTGCGGGACAAGGGCTTCGCAAGATCTTTTTAATGAATACACATATACCTCAACATAAATCCTTATTGAACCTTAACAATCTGAAAATGCTGATTCGTACCGCCATTATCTGTCCACTGGATTGCGGCGGCCCCGTCTGCCAGGGATTGTCCAGAAATATCAAGCAGCTTGCCTGTGCTGCGGTTTTTCAATTTATAGTAACCTCCGCCCACACTAACGAGCTGCCATTGCTGACTGGCCCAGCCGCCATCGTTCCACTGCTCAATCACAGCTCCATCTGCTGTGGAGCCATTTTCCACACCGATCAGCTTGCTGCTGGATCGGTTGATGATTTTGACATAACCGCCACCCGCATCCGTGATCTGCCACTGCTGACTGGTCGTGCCGCCATCTGCCCGCTGCTCCAGATCGGCACCGTTATCCGCAGAACCGCCGATGACATTAAGCAGTTTATTGCTTTTACGACTAATCAACTGATATGAAGCATTGGGGTCCCATACGTCAGGCGTATCCACTCCGGTTACGGAACCTGTAGCTGCATCAATGGTAACACTGCTTGCCCAGTTCATCGCCAGACTGGTTGCACTTGGGAAAGAGAGTGGCAGCCACACATACTTGGAGTCCTGCACTGGCCCGCTCCAGGCGCCAGCCCAGCGATCACCCATATAGAGATAGGATGTTGTCTGTGATCCTTCAACCGGAAGCACGTATGCTGATTGGGAACCATAGGTTGTACTATCCCCAAAGTTGCTCAGGCCGCTCCACGTACCAGTTATGCTGGAGGCAGTCGCATATTTGGCCTGATTCGGATTCCATCCCGTAGCCCCGGATGTGATCAGGAAGTAGACGCCGTCCTTTTTGAACATGGCAGGTGCTTCACGATATTGCCCCGGCCACAGCGTCGTTACGAGTGATTCCACCCCGAGAAAATCCGGAGTCAGCTTGTAGATATTCAGGTCGGCATTTACTTTGGTCGCTGAGATGAGATAAGCCGTGCCATTGTCGTTGTAGACCGTCATGTCTCTCGAATCGTAGCCAAGCGGACGATAGCTGCCCACATACGTATAATTGCCATCCACTGTACTGGAGGTTGCTACAGCCACTCGGGCTTCACCATAATCGACCCCGTTTTCCTTGTGCATCCAAAGAACATATTTACCTGTTGTACTGTTATAGATGACTTTCGGGCGTTCGATGTTGGAAATGTTCAGCTCGGCAGCTGAGCTGCTGGTGAGCACATCATTGCGATACTCCCAGTTTTTCAGATCCGCTGAACGGTATACGGACACCGCCTTGAACGTTCCATTCGGATTGCGGTTCTCTCCAAACCAGTAGTAGTATCCGTTAGCCTTAATCATCCCTCCCCCATGAGCATGAATGACATTACCGCTTGTATCCTTGAACTGTACCCCATTAGTCACACTGAGTGGAGCAGCGGAAGCCTGTTGTCCTGGAGCGACCAGCATAGCTAGCGATTGTAGCGCCAAGATCAGAGCAAGCAGATAACAAAGGCGACGAGTGAACCGATGTGAATTTGTTTTCTTTTTCAACCAATCCTCATTCATAGAACAATACACCTCCGCACTTTATTTGTAGAGCGCTTACAATAAAATCGATACGTCTCTTCTTCCTCCGATCGATGATGCATTTCATCAAATACTTACTTCTCAGACTGGATCGGCACTCACCTCCTGGTTACGATTGTATCCGCCAAGCCCCTGCTCGAATAGTGAACAATACGGCGGAACATGTACGATTACACACTGAACTTGCGAGTGAACAGCAAATAAGACGCTTCATTCGAAGCGCCCTGCTGCACATGGCTTAACTCTATCATGTAAACTCTCTCTTTAGTTGAGCTTTGCGCTCACCCTTGATCACCTGTACGGAATCAATCCTGCTGAGCTCTCCTTCATTCAGCCATTCCATTCTCCCGTTCTATTACAATACGAATTACAAATTACCTAAGGCATCCTCTACCAAGTCATCCCCGGCGATCAGATCAAAAGCCATGCGATACGTCTTCTCCTCCTGAAGGGAAGCAGCGATTACACGGGCCACATCTTCACGTGGAATACTTCCCGGTTTTAGATCTGTTCCTACAGAGATTTTGCCAGTGCCTGGCTCATTTTTCAAACCACCAGGACGGATAATGGTGTAATTCAGATCACTTGCGAACAACGCTCGATCGGCATAATGCTTCGCCACGTAATACGGCTTAATGGCATCCGACCATTTCTCCCGTTGATCGGCCCCAAACGCACTGACCAGAATATATCTGGTAATCCCCTGCTGCTGTGCGGCCTCCATCGTTTTCACTGCACCATCCAGATCAATGAGCAGCGTTTTGTCCGCTCCTGTAGATCCGCCAGAACCCGCTGTAAACACGATGGCATTGTGATCCTTCATCGCCTCGGCCAGATCTTCCACGCTGCCTTCCAAATCGCCAATCACGACATTGGCACCGAGCCGCTTTAATGCATCAGCCTGCTCCGGTTTTCGAATCATCGCAGTGACCTGATGTTTCCCTTCCTGCGCCAGCTGCTGCACCAGAAATTTGCCGATTTGTCCGTTCGCTCCAATAACTAATACGTTCATATATCATTCTCCTCTCGGTTTTCCTTTTTGTAACCAGCTTTTGATAAATCAGACTTCTCTTTCATTTAAACGAAAGCCGACGCTTCTAAGCGCCGGCTGCTATGTATTACTACCATTCAATGCATCCTGTGATGCGTATAACACGCACTCCTTTAATATACCATACTCCCAATACAGTTATACTGAGCACCTTTGGTCCTCGATATTTATGATAAGCAACATGGATACATCTCCTACTGTCAGGAAATGCATATTATGCCTGGGCTAATTCTGGATACAACAAAAAAAAGGCACCCCCAGAGGGGTACCTTTGTGTGCTGCATGGCGAACAGATCTTAGTAAGCCAGTGCAAACAATCCGTGAATATGAGCAAGGTAACGGATGTTACTTGCTTCTTTCATCATGGTTGCAGGCAGACCTTTCAGACGAGTCTGGTTGCCACCGATCATGCCGACAGCATCCTTACGACCCAGACTTCCCAGTGTACCGGAGAATACTGGTGTGAAGGATTCCATTGCGCCACCTTTGAACATTACGCCCAGGTTGTGACCAATGGTTTCACCCATTTGCCAAGCCAATTGTGCTGTTGGGGGGTATGGACGAGCGCCTTCGCTAGGGAAGACCACTGCGCTGTCACCAGCAACAAACACGTCTTTATGGGATGTGGATTGCAGTACTTCCGTAACTTTCGCACGGCCACGATCCACTTCAATTCCGCTGCCCGCAACAACTGCATTACCTTGAACGCCGCCAGTCCATACGAGTGTGTTCGTAGGGATCGAGCTTCCGTCTTTCAGCAGAACTTCATTTTCTTTCATTTCGGTAATCGCTACGCCAACGATGAAGTTAACGCCACGTTTTTCCAGACTTGATTTAGCACGCTCAACCAGTTCTGGCGGGAATCCTGCCAGGATGGAAGGACCTGCTTCAACCGTGTACAGGGAAACTTCTTTGAAGTCGATACCTTTTTCTTGGCATACAGCCGGAAGAAGGTCAGCGAATTCACCAACAAGCTCAATCCCTGTCAAACCGCCGCCACCAATAACAAACGTAGCGTCTGCTTTGTTGCCGGATTGTTTGTAAGCATCCAGACGAGCTTCCACGTGTGCACGAATGCGGTTAGCATCGCTAACGGATTTCAGCGTGAAGCTGTACTCCTGCAATCCTGGGATTCCGAAGAATGCCGTTTCACTGCCCAAGGCAACAACGAGCGCATCGTAAGAGTAAGTAGAACCACTTGTCATGAGAACTTTTTTCTCGTCCGGCTTGATTGTATCCACCGTATCGATTTTCAAGTTCACGTTTTTACCACTCAGCAATTTTTCGAGTGGAAGGGCCACTGCTTTTTCAGCAATGCTTCCCGCTGCAAGACGGTGCAGTTCCGTAATAATTTGGTGCGTAGGGTAACGGTTCACGACTGTAATAGTCGCTTCTTCCGGTGTCAGGTATTGACGCGCAGTCAGCGCAGTCAACAGACCGCCGTAACCTCCGCCCAAGATCAAAATTTGCTTCGACATATCCATCCTCCGTTCTTCTAATCTTAACGTTGCTGTTGTTGACGCTCGTTCAGGATGCTCAAGAATGATTGAGCAAAACGCAGCGTTTGTTGTACGTTTGGATCTTTAAGCATTTTGAGCATAGCGAACAAACCAACCGAAGTTTGCTCGGCTTGCGCACGATCACTCGCTTCGATGGCAGCAGAAGCTACACCTTTAGCTTTGTCTACAACAGGTTTAGCAAACTCACCCATTGCGCTCATTGTGTCGCTGATCAGAACTTTGTCTGTAGCTACGCTTTGTGCAAAGTCATAAGCTTTGGTCATTGCAGTGACCATTTCAGCCAGTTTAGGCAGGTTCTCCACCAGAACGGTCAAAGACTCCTGTACCTCAGGCTTCATCAGTTGATCCAGTACGTCCAAGGACTGGCGTTGGGAAACGTCGGCACCTTCTGTAACCGGCACCTCTTGTTGAGTAGGCGATTGTGACATAAGAGAAAGTCCTCCTTTACTTTGGGATAGAAGTCCGCGACTTTCATGATGCCTGTCAAGCAGAGCCGAACCACAAATACATCCAATACAACTAAATGTACCAAATTTCACACAATAGAATGAGCATAGCCCATGGGCCGCTCCCACATCATGTATTGTATCTTGGGTCTATTGCGGACAACATGTGTTGACGCAAAACGACAAGCAGGCCGAAACCGAACTCTATACCCCTATATTACACCTCTTACACATGAACATGAAAAAGAAATTTTTTACACTTGTGAAGATATTGTGAACATTGTAACAAAATCGATTTTTTTGTCAAGCATTGCAATCGAATTACAATCGTTCTTCATCCTGTCCCAGATCCGTAATCCTACCATATGTGGTATGAAGACAAGATCCCATACGGCCATATGCGCGATATGTACACAAGGGAGGATTTTTCAACTTAATTTTTCAGGAATTGTTTTCCAAAACCATGAATTTCATGCAACGAAATTGGTCACTGTCGTTATTATGCAGCTAGGGGTACAGCCTTATTCCTGAATTGACATCATTTCTTACCTTAGTATGAACCTATCGTGGCTTGAAAGCAAAAAAGACACAAAGAAGGCCTGACCAATCGTTCTGCCTCCTGAGGTTTATTTCACTGTTCGCTATTTCGCTATTTCACGATCTGACCGTTACATTTGGATCCCACCACAACCATTACCGGGTAATGTAAGACCACTCCTTTAGCAATGCTTCTATCGCAACAACAGCGTCTCGCTCCAATTTCTCTACCTCCATGAGGATCGAGATGGCCGTATCCCCCTGGACTTTCTCGTTAGGCTTTCCTCCTTCTGGAAAAGGGAAACATTGCTTGAGAACGTTTAGCCTGTCGGTCATGATCCGATATAACTCTTCAGCCTGGCGACAGAATGGCATCAAATTGGTGTATCGAGGGATCGAAGCCCAACTTAGAGAAAGTTCTTTGAAAAATTCACCAGCATAACGTCTTGCATCCCACAAAATCGCAATGTTATAGGCATGACCATTTGGTTCTACCCGTCTATTTTCCAAAGCTTCTCTCCAGACCGCATAGGCAGCCAGACCACTAACTGTGTTCGGCAAGGTATACGGGTCCTCTCCACCATAGTGAGCCAAAACATTGGTCAATGCCGCGTGCAAGTCCATTTCTCGGGTCAAGCGATCCGATTCCGCTGCCAATACAAATACTTCCTGGTTCACACCCCGGCCTACATGGTCATAGGGAAATGCTCCTGATTTAATGAAATCTAAACCGTATAGGGTCCGATCAGCATCATCATAGCCATAAATTAATCCGAACTCGGGAATATTCAGATCCCATACCACAGCCGGAATTCCCCGGTGAATGGAGTATCGGATCAAGGACAGGGCCCGAACCAGCCTTGGATTTAGCAACCTTTTCCCCTTCGCCTTCTCCTCTAGCATCGAAGGGTCCACCAGATTGGCATTGAGTCCCGCTTCGCTTGCCAAAGCCTCAACCGCATGGGAACGATAACCCAAATGTTGCAATCCTCTGGTAAGCACCTCTTTAAAGTTATAGGCGGTGGGTCCGGCGATATGTATATCCTGGGGCAGGATGGTCAGACGAAAAGCCAAGCCACTCATCCCCATAACCATGGGCAGAGATGGAGATTGATCAATATAACTTAACATCTCGTAAATGCAGGCTGCAGCCGAATTCCAGGTATGAGGATGGAGAAATGATCGGGGTTCTTCCAGAATGACTCGATTTTGTCCGAGTGAATTCCACTCTGCCAGCATTTCTTCTACAGATAATTGAATATGAACCTGGGACACTTTTTTACGTGAACGGGACAGAACTTGATACACATTGGCAACAGTCAGGTTGAATCGGCAGGCAATTTCTTGCGGTGACAGCTGTTCTATCCAATACGATGTGAAGACCTGTTGCTCTCTCTCATTCAGACAACCCAGCAGCTGATGGAGACTGTTCCATAGTTCCTGCTGAGCAACAGCTTGATGCGGGTCATAGCCTGCTTCCTGCGATCTCCGATCGGCGTCACTCAGCAGATGATTCAGCGTCTTGTCGAGCGAGTCTTGTTCGCTCCATGATGCGTCATCGGCTCCAAATGCTAGGAAAGAAGAAAAATGTTGTTCCCGCTGCTGCTCTCGGCGTTTCATATGCGAGTAAGCCTGATTACGTACAATCCTCTGCATCCAGGCCAGAAAACGGTCGGTATCCTGAAGCTGTCCCAAATGAATGAACGCACGAATAAGCCCATCCTGTAAAATGTCTTCTGCGAGAAAAGAGTCATGTGTAAGCGCACGTACATAGCGGAACAATTGCCCCCGGTAACGCTGAATTAACTCACCAAAGGCCTCTGTATCCCCTGTTTGAGCTCGCTGAATAAGCGCGATGTCCGGCTCCTTTTGCCGATCCTCAAATGTCTCACTCTCCACTAGCCTGTTCAGGCGATGATCAGCTATTTTCCCCATGGTGTAACTCCTTTCTCATAGCATTGCTTCACTTGCATCAATCCAACTTCAAAATAGCGGCTTCGAACTTCAAAATAGCGGCTTCGATCATAGCTTCCGTCTCCGCGATTGCCAACATGATTGTCGCAGCAGCCTCCCAGTTCCGGGAGACAAGACGGGATTGGCATTCCCCGAATTGACGGGACTGAGCATACTTCAAAGCAGAAAGATCGGGATGGAGTGTTTTAAAATACAAGCCATAATCATGGGCACGACGCGCACCTACGGGCAGAGCAAAATACACATAATGAGCCCACTCACTGCCATCGATTGCTCCAGCACGAACCTGTTCCGCCTTGTGCGAAATCGCTGAAGCTCCCGTTCGCCCTTCGTGTGCGGCAGTATCATGGATCTGTTCTGTAATTGTTGATTTGAACCATGTAAAAGCGCGACGGTTAATCTCATCCAGATCAGGCTGTTCAATACGTTCAGGACTCCACCAACGTCGATACACACCGCTACTCCACGGGAATTCAGACTTCCATGCTTCCTCAAGTTTATCTAGTGTCAGAAAGACATTCGGGAATCCAGCCGGGTCATGCAGGCATACTTCATTGCCCTCCATGCTCAACGCCACTACATAATGATCGCAACCTCCAAGGTTCGGAGAATTGGGGTTGTAGACGAGTTTGCCCATATCCAGAGGACCCATCATTACAGGACCCTGCTGCAATGCTTTTTTCAAATCATCTACAGGCATCTCTGTTCCCCGTGATTCCACACGCTCGCGCACACTGAATCCCAGAATACTCATCGCTTTGCTGATGGCCAGATCCGGACTAGAGGTACAGTTATCAAAAAAGAGAAGGTCTTCCTGCGTACGGAAAGCTCCCAGGGAAAAGCCACCTATAGCTTCAAGGAGACTCGGGTCCACCTTTTCTCCAATGGACGACAGTAGCATCGCTGCTGAATTGGCGTAACAATACGCACCATTTCCAATATAATTGCTCATATCATAACATCCTCTCATTCCTTTAATGAAGCACGCCATTATGCAGTGCCTGTACTTATACTGACTCTTCGTTCAGAGCATTTCTGACAGAATATGCAGCAGAATTTTTGCCCCCTGTCCAAAAGCGGAAGTTTAGACTATGGATTTCCCGGTTAATAAGGACTACACCAGAAACGAAGGAGATGTTCGATTATGAGTAATTCAACTAGCGATAAAATCAAAGCAGGCGTAAACAAAGCCAAAGGCGAAGTGAAGGATCAGGTCGGTAATGCAACTAACAACAGATCCCTTCAGGCTGAAGGCAAGAAAGATAAGGCCAAAGGTGCTGTGCAGGATAAAATTGCCGATGTGAAAAAACATCACTAGATCCATTCGTTTAACGTGAAAACGCACGACGATTCGTGCAGTAGATATAGGTAAGCTGCCTACCGTTCAGGCTGAATGAACATTTGGAATTGTACGGGAGCGCAAAAAAGCCAAGGAAGGTGTTATTCCCTACACCCTTCCCTGGCTTTTCTTGTTCTGGTTTATACAGCTGGAACTGCGTATCTGGCCATATCAATAATAAAACTGCGTGTCTCCCTTGTCGTATGATATTCCCGGCTGAATTGCCTTACCCAATCGGGATGTTCCTGATACCATCGAAAGGTCTGCTCTAGCCCCTGTTCCAGCGTTGTCTTGGGGAACCATCCGAGCTCTGCTCGCAGCTTTCCAGAGTGAACGACCAGGCTCGAGCCCCTGGATTGGGTAGGTTCCTGCTCCCGAATCTGCGCCGTTCCATGGGAACCATGTATGGTTTGCAAAAGCGCCCCTATCTCTTGCATGGTCGTTCCTTGCCCCGTCGAAATGTTATAGATCTGCTGATCTTGTCCATTCAGCATAATCTGTTCAATCGCTCGCAGCGCATCATCCACATACAGAAAATCACGTACCGCCGATCCCTGAATATCCAGCGGCAGGCCGTCCATGATTCGCCCAAAATTACGCGGAATAATCCGATCCGGCAGCTGCCAGGGACCATAGAGATTGGTCAACCGAAATATTTTGACAGGAAGTTGATAACATTGAGCGTAGGATAGCGCAAGCATCTCACAGGCTACCTTGGACGCGGAATACGGGGATACCGGAGCATAATCATCCGTTTCATGATACACTCTGCCCATCTCCCCTCCATATACCTCCACAGATGAAGCCAGTACGACGGGAATATGATGATCGGATGCATATTGCAGAATGGCCTGTGTACTGAGGGTGTTGTTACGAAACACTTCTCCGGGGTGATGATACGAATAGTCTACGTGTGGCATCGCTGCCAGATGAATAATATAATCTGTTTCGTGTGGCAAGCTGATTCTGTCTGTAGCGAGGTCACAACAGATGAAGGCCATGTCATGAAGTGGGGAGCTGTGAACAAGCCTCTGACAATAATCATCCCGATCCAACAGGGTGATCCGATGTCCTTTTTGCGCCAAATACTGCGAAAGGTTAAAGCCTACAAATCCAGAAGCCCCTGTAATAACAATGTTCAAGCACATTCCCCCTTGCGATTTATACAACAAGTTCACTAAAGAGAGTCTATGTTCTGAGTATAACCTTAAAGTGATACATTTTGTATCATTTTACCATTGTTTTTTGTTCTTCTCCAGAAATAAACGGGTAATGTCATAGAGAGGTGATGTTTACGATGAAGGATCGAATGAATGATGTACAGACGATGTTATTTCAAGACGATGGTGTGATTCCCAATCATCCGAGCCTGCCTGTACTTCTGTATAAAGGGATTTGGGCAAAAGATTCCTCTCGTGCGGAGTCGTTACTAAACCGTAACGGATGGGGAAATAGCTGGATTAACGGTGTGTTTGATTATCATCATTACCACAGCAATGCTCATGAAGTACTTGCCGTGGTCAGCGGCTGGGTTCAGCTCATTCTTGGCGGGGAACATGGACAGACTGTTCGCCTTCAGGCTGGAGATGTCGTTGTACTTCCTGCGGGGACCGGACATAAGCGGCTCAGTGCGAGCCTTGATTTCCGCATAGCCGGGGCCTATCCGGGTGGCATGAGTTACAATACCCGAACTGGTGAACCGGGAGAACGACCTGAAGTTCTGCGAGAGATTCAGGAGGTCCCGGTTCCAGATACTGATCCGGTCTATGGACAAGAGGGGCCGCTGTTGGAAATATGGGGGCCGGATCACTCAAAAAGCCGATCTGACCAAAAATAGTATAAAAAAACAGACTGTTGACCGACAGAACGATGTGTCGATTAACAGTCTGTTTCATTTAAGGACTGAGCCGGATACTGTAAAACCTCATGGCATGAGGTTTCCCCTCCATCTCAAGCCGTCCCTGTAATACCAGATGCCTTAATCGGTATTGAATAAAATCGTCCCCGACAGATTGTTCGAGATGACCCAGTACCTCACCTACAATACGGGCTGATTTTATGAATTCACCAGGCTGTCTGGTTAACGTAAGCTCTCTGACCTTTTGCATAATAAACTCATCTATCCCGTCTTCGGACACGCTTTGAATCACGCCATCCTTCATTAACCGCAGAAGTCCAGGCTGTATAGCCAGATTCACCCACTCTTGCTCCATTTGTCTGCGTTCCTCCAAAGACAACGGATCGGCATTCACGCAGTGTTTCCACATCGCTAGCAACTTCTCAGAACAAACTTCACCTGTTCTAAGAACATCATACTGAACTTCAGAAGTATTGAATAATTCCTGATATAATGCACTTGTCTCGATCAAATAAACAGGGGCAAGCCGGTTACGCAGCAAATGCATGGCATATAAAAGTCCCGTTTTCTCATGAGCATTATTCGCATACCAGATAGTGATTTGCGTATCTTCATCTATCGAACTCACTACGTTGTTTAATCGAAGCAGCTCATCCATACCTTGGACGGCATAGCTTCCATGTTCACTCAAATAGAGTTTTTCGAGTAGCCAAAGGTGCCTGCGTTGTAAATCCACCTTGTTAGTCAAGTCGCCCAATGGACCGATGGCATAGTAGTCATTCATTGAGTAAAAACGTCGCTCCGAGCGTCCGGGAACTTTGCTCATCGCAACTTTAATGCTGCCTAGCGGCGATTCACCAATCGCAATGTGAATTTCACGTGGTTTCTGTGCCTCCAATGCCTGTTGCTCAGCTTTCACACGATTCCGATCCTCGTCCAATGTTTTGAATATCGACTGTACTTTCGCTGCAAAATGAACAGAATGTTCTTCCGCTGACTGAACACTGACTTCCCTGTCTGCGCTGAGATAAAGCAAACGCAGTAATGAACGCAGCTCGTCCTCATTCATACGGTGCAGCTCCTGATCAAAATCAAAGACATTGTCAATCATACTTATCCCCCTCTATACGGATGGTCATCTCCAACAAAACCATTCAAATCGAGCGTATTCGTATTTTCCCTAAGTTTACGAAGAAATAGACTTTTCAGAGGAGTGACTCAGATCATCCATTTCCTCACGATTTGATGACGAACGGGTAAAGTGACGCTCCAGCTTCCGACTTGCCCACAGGGATGCAGCAATAAACAACAAAACGCCGCCCCACCGCACAGGGTGTTCCATAAACTGAGCTACATTGGAACCGATATACGTCACACAGAAGATCATAATGGCTTTACCAAAGCTCACCGCAAGCAGGAAAGACAGCAATCTCATTCGTGCAATACCTGCGGCAACATTGATAATGACGAACGGACCCACCGGAAAAATACTCAGCAAAAACACATAACTGAACGCATTCCGCCGAATCCATACCATGCTGCGCTGCACACGTGGTTTGTTGGCCCAACGTTCCACAAAAGCCGATTTCCCAATCTCCCGTACGATCAGGAATGTAACGGTGCAACCGAGTACCATCCCGATCAATGAATATAAAAACCCTGCCCATAACCCGTACACTGCACCGTTAACCCCAACAATCAGCAGCGTGGGAAGCGGGGGCACGAATGACTTCATAAAGGTAAGCAAAATGCCCGGTAGCGGGCCCAGGGAGCGAAACTTCTCCAGCCAAAAACGAATATTCTCTTCCGTAATATAGGACATGATGTCCAAGGATGCCGGGTTCATCTGCTTCCCTCCAATCTATAAGTCCAATATTTCTTCTATGATGTGTGTTAACCAATCCGCTTTCAAATATAAGGATGCTGAAATATCTCTACTCACTCCCCCCAGTATAACGTACATATGAACGCTGTACCGTTGTCAATTTGAAGAAATTTCACCCACTGCGCTGAAAAACAAAAAAGCACACCTGGACCTGTTCAGTCTTGGTGTGCTCTCTTTATCAAATGCCCCGCCTGAAACGGGTTGTGGAACAAGCCCAGGGCAGTGTATCACTTAACAATTATTCTAGCTGAGCTTCCTGTATGGCTAATTCATTCAGCTCTTCCTGATGCGCAGCATTCCACTCGGGAATACCAGAACGCATGAATTCCTCGGCATCCATTGCTGCTTTGGACTGGTTGCACAGATTGCAGGCGCAGACACAATTGAGCGGAGTGGTATGCCCACCCTTGGCTCGCGGCAGAAGATGGTCAATTGTGTCTCCGTACGAGCCACAGAAATAACAGGTATAGTTATCCCGAGTCAAAATAAACCGCTTGAAGTCCTTGTTACTGAACAATCGGCGGATCGTGTACCGATTAACTACAACAGCGGCTTTTTCCTTGACCAGCGTGACCGCCAGCTCCATATCCACTTCCTGATGCCAGCGCCGCCCTTTGTCTGTCTTGCCACGCATGCGCACCATGCCTTGCCGGTTTGTCCGAAGCGATGACGGATCTTCCGGGTCAATTGCTACAGGAGCCGCCGGAGTATGACGGCGGGGACGGCTTTCCGTTCCAGCCCCGTGACTGCGGCTGGAATGTGCAGGCGCCCGCTGCCCGGATGAGCCGACACGGGCGGTGTCTTCGCTGCCCGCCTTGGGCGCACGCTCCTTGCGTGCCGGGCGCGGCTTTGACCCGGGCGAGCCTGGCTGGCGCACGGGTGCAGGAGGCGCAGCCTCTATAGCCGCGCCCGATGCTTGGCCGGGCGCGAGCCGTGCAGCAGCGGCAGGCTGTGCTGCCGCTGTGGGTCCAGCGACCGTATTGGCATCGCCACGGTCGCTCTGGCCCGGCGCACTGGCCTCAGCTATGCTGCGGGCCTGTTCTGCGCCGGACGGCAGCGCGGCAGCACGTTTGCGGCGCCGCTTGCGTTTGCGCTTGGCTGCGGTCGGTTGATCCGCAGCCCCTGGCTCTGCTGCCGGGCCTTGCGGCTTGGCTGGCAGCAGAGCCTTGGCCGCCGCCATTTCCTGCTCGGCGGCCTGATCCGTGCCAGCGGCTATACGCGCGCGGGCACGCTTCGCAGATGAATCAGCACTCGCTGTATGCACCTGCGAATCCCTGTCTTGTTGTTGGAGTACATCGGTCTGTGGAAGATCTGCAATGTCGCTCGTGGGGTTCGTCTGCGAAATCAATTCCATCGGCTCATGAACCGGATGCACGTCAGTACGCTTCGCTTTTCTCCTTCTTCTCCGCTTCTTCTTCCTGTTGCCTGAAGGAGACGAAGGGGTAACAGCAGAAGCCGCGACAACATTTTCTCCATAATCAGCAGAGTCCCGCTCTCTCGGAGAAGTTGAATTCACTGAAGGCTGAGCATCCACACGTCTGTCTATCGCAGACACAGAACCTGAATCCCTGTCCACCGCATCAGCGATCAGGTCTGCTGCGTGGTTTACAGACGCAGAAGCGTCGGCAGCTATATGCCGCCGGGCTGGTGTGGCACTATTTTGATTCCCCGTACGCTCATCCGGCTGCCGAATTGAGACGTTATGGGCACTATCGTTATCCGCTTGTCCACCGAGCTGACGACAGCGGCGACAAGCGCCGCGTCTGGCTCCGGGGCCAGCCCGCTTTCCGGTTCTTCGTCGAAATTCGGACAAAGGTCGCTTTTGCCCGCAATACATACATGTCTTGGTCAGTTGCGCTTCATGTTCCGTCATTTCCTGCCGGAAAGGGGCCAAGCCCGTCTCCATGTTGTCACCTCGGTTCCGTATGAATCCGGTTTCTTTCTATTGTATCACATCTGCTCGCTAACACACTCATAGCCAGATGTCTCATAGTCTTTTGTCTTGTACTCCTGCGTCTGCCCCACGCATTCATGAAGGATATGTTCCACGTATTCCAATATATCTTGCATCGGTTTCCCGCATTGTTCACATGTTGTCATTGTTCTCACCTTAATCCTGTTCTTAAAGTTCTCTGCTTATCAAACTATTTAAATAGTGTTCCGTCTTCTCATTACCCTTCGCATATGAAAAAGAAACATCCGTTCCCCATATATGATTCCAACCAGCAATCAAAAAACCGTTCCCCGCTCAACCCTAATGGTCGACCAAGAAACGGTTTATTATTCCTTTGTTGGCATAAATATTTTTTAACGAACGTCGAGTTGTCCCGAGTTTTGTTGCGGTACCAACCTTGGCTTCGGTTTGGGCAAATTGCCGAAAATCACCCATGCAAACGGAATGAATCTTGCCGTGAGTCCAACCACAATCCACGATGCAATTAGCGCCACACCAAAACCTCCGGCGTACCACAGGTGAATCAACCAGGAAACCCCGGTTTGTGGTGGGAAGTTCCGATAGACCAGCAGGAAAAATGGATGGATCAGATAAATACCGAAGGACAGTGCCCCCAGCCGATTGAGCGGCTTGACGATCAGCGATGGTCCTTTGCGATAGAGCAGGTACGCGATCTGAATGAGCACCAGCGCACAGGCGAACGTATGCAAGTTCCAGAAGAACTCATACCACAGCGTGTTATAGGTCGCAATCTTCATGCGCAGCAGATAATAAATGTACACATGACCGAGTCCGGCAAAAATCCATACTGCCCACAGCACAATCCATGAAACTACACGAGCTTTGGTTGCATTGGCCCGACTAATGACAAACCATTGTTTAATCTTCGGAAAATATACCCCGATAAAAGCACCCAGCATGAAATAGGAAAAGTACGAGAATGCCCAGCTTCCTTTGTTCGGCACCTGAAATCCATATTTGTTACTTACGATAAATGCCCACTGAATGAGCAGCCCAATCGGTACTGACCATTTGACGACTGAGGGATATTTCTTGAGCAGCCACAAGACCAGTGGGAATAACAGATAAAATTGCATATTGATAAATACAAAGTACAGATGCGTATACGCCTTGCCCGTGAACAGTTTCGTTATAAAACTTACGGCTGATTCACCGAACGGACGGCCCTGATAATGCGTGAAGTGCAGAATCACAAAATACATTAATGAAAATATGAAATACGGCAGCAAAATATAAACAAATCTTTTTTTGTAAAAGTTACTAACCAGCTTCTTATCGAGCGGGCGAGAATAATAGTTATAGAACAGCACAAAACTGCTCATGAAAATAAACGTGGGTGTACCATATTTCATAAAAATATTAATAAAATTGTACAGCCAGTAATACCCTGAACCTGTCATGTCCACCGTAGCGTATGAAGTGGAATGCACACACAGCACGCCGATGATGGCCATTGCCCGTACGAGATTCAGCTCTGGAATTCGCTCTCTTTTGATGGTTTCACTCATAATTAGCGTTTCTCCTTACTATGTTCGTTGATATGTCTAATGTGACTTAGTACGTTAAGCTCACTATCTATTAAAAAGCATAATGCTTAAGAAGGGTAGTCCAATTTCTTAAAAGTTCCTAAATTTTCAACAATTTTCACAGTCCTCTCATGTCTATATATGTAAAAAAGACCGCTATGACGCGGCCTGTGAGCATATTCCTGTGGGTCCAAAATAATGTTGGGTCACAGGGATGAAAATGGTAAACTCCACTACTAAAATGGATCTTTCCTATATCAACCTATATGTTAAGGTGAGCTTCTTAACCATTGGTCTGACGACTCGCCAGAATTTGTTTATAAACATCAATAGCCGACTGACGTGATGTTTTCAGATCAACAATCGCATCCTGGCGGGGCTGATGAATCTCTTTGCTATGCAAATCCTTCAGGTCAGGCAGCCATTTGCGGATATAATCCCCTTGAGGATCATACTTCTCTGACTGTGTCACGGGGTTGTTCACCCGAAAGTATGGAGCTGCATTCTCTCCAAGTGATGCACACCACAGCCAGTTTCCCCGGTTTTGAATGTTGTCATAGTCACTGAGCTTGCGTCTGAAATACGCTTCACCCAGCGTAAACGGGCATTGCAGATTTTTGGTAAGAAACATCGCGGTTAGAATACGAAGCCGATTCGGCATATGTCCCGTCTCATTCAGTTCCGTCATCGCTGCGTCGATAATCGGAATACCCGTTTCGCCCTTGCACCACCGTTCGAAGTAGTAATCACTGAGCGGCGACAGATCGTAACTTTTCTCATATGTAAAATAATGACTCTCATATACTGCCCGATACAGGTAGAAGTCACGGAAGCACAATTGTCTGATCCACTCGTCCGAATAGTCCGTGCGTTTCGCAGCATCATACATCTTGCGGATGGATACAGCCCCCACAGCTACATAAGAACTGAGGCGGCTCGGTTCATACGCTTCATATTCATCCCGATGGTCTCCGTAATCGGCAATCCTATCGGACAAAAAGCAGTCCAATACGAGATGAGGATCATTCAAATCCGAACTATTAAATGCCAGTAAATGTGGGGGTACCTGGAAGGTCTCCGGCCACTCTATCTGCTGATCACTGACCTTCATATCCGCAACCGTAGTGGTTGATGCTGGATTGGGATGCTCATTCATGAATTCCACCCAGCGCCGGTGGAAAGCGGCAAAAACTTTATATGGCTCGGACTTGCCCGTAAAATCAGCGAACCCCGGCAGATCCATCAGCAAATGGTCCGTCAGCTGCGTAAATGTGACATCTCGTTCCTCGGTTACCTTGCGTATTCCACGATCCCGTTCGATTGCATACGGGGTCATATCCCGATGAACAATAACTTCATCTACACGACTTTGCATTTGTTCGAGGATGTAATCAATCACCTCAGCTGGTTTGCCATAAGCCACGTGCAGCTTGCGGCCTGACTCCCGATACCGCTTACCAAGCTCTACAGCATGCTGTAGAAAGTTCACTCCGCTATGTTCCTGATCACGCCCCTGCCGCAGCAGGAAAGGATCATAAATGAGCACATGCAGACTCTCCGCATCCTGATTCCGCAAATAATCGAATGCGACCAGATCATCTGTACGCAAATCTTTGCGATGTATGAATAACTTCATGCTTCATCCTCCTGCGTGAACTTCTGCCTACTTTGCTGTTAATTCTTCATATAGTCTGCTTGTCTCCGACTCCGGTTGATGTCCCAGTTCCTCAAGCAGGGTCAACGTAAATGAATGATATATTCTGAGTATAGCTTGCTGATCATCCATGGATGCATATACTCTCATCATTAATCGGCAGATCTCCTCGGCATAGGGCTCCCGTTCCTGTAGTTCGCTCAATTGCTCTATCGCTTCCTTGCCACGTCCATGCTTCATGTCCCATTCGGCGATATCCATAACCAGCCCCACATATTTACGTCTCAGATCTCTCGCTTTGGATTGAGCCCAGCGATAATCATGCTCCTCCAGATAATCACCACGATAGAGCGGGATAATATCCCTCAACTGATTCACATTGTCTGACGTAACGGCAGCGTATGCCGTCCTTTGCTCGAATTGCTCTACATCACTGACCAGATTACCCGATAACAGACGATAACGGTTCATGTTGTATTCCAGCTTGCCTGTCATGCTCCATTCCTTCAGCAGTTTGCGGATCTGATATACGGAAGTATGCAGATGTGTTAGTCCTTTCTCTTGTGAGACATCTGCCCACAACTGATCGAGCAGAATCTCTTTGCTTACCCAATCCCCTCTATGGTGAAACAAAAACGCAAACAGTTCCTGCGATTTGGCTGTGCGCCACTTGTGCTTCTGTGCTTCCGGCTCCAGGCTTCTATAGATATCCAGATGTTTGAAAGTAAGCAATCCAGGTACATGGGTATCCACTCCCGCGGCCTCAGATTCTTGATCCTCAGCAGTTGCAGCAACCTGAGAGGATGACGATATCATTCCTGCAGCAATGCGATCAATCGTTTTGGCAAGTCTTACTGAACTTACCGGCTTCAGCACATAATCCAGCGCCTCAAGCTCAAATGCATCAACCGCATAATCGGCGTAAGCCGTTATAAATATAATGCGAATACTGCTGTCCAATTGCTGTATATATTCAGCCGCTTCCAGTCCATTCATTTCCGGCATGCCAATGTCGAGAAACACAACGTCCACACGCTCATTTGCCAGAAAATCCAGACCGGCACGGGCTGTCGAAAAACACTGCACGGGGGTAATCCGCCCATCCGATCTTAACAGGCGCTCCAGATGAAGCTGCGCCGGTTTCTCGTCATCGATTACAATGGCTTTCATCGCTCTTCCAGCCTCCTGCCATGAAATATTCAATGGGAATACCGCGTATACTGGCATCCGCTTATTCCTTTTTTAACCAGATTCAACTCAACAGGCTCATTATTTGGAGATGAGCCCCTCCTTCACAGGTATGCGGAACCGTATTATCGTTCCTTTTCCCGAATGGCTCTGAATCTCCAGTCCGTGACCATACAAGGACAACAGACGCCGATTTATATTCTGCAGCCCTACACCTCCAGGACCTTCCGTTCGCCCGGAATGTACCTGAGCCAAACGTTCAGGGGGTATGCCCACTCCATCATCCTGAACCTGAATGACGATGTGCTCACCTTCCCTTAGAATGCCAAGGTTAACCGTACCACCTGCAGCACGCGCCATCACCCCATGACGAATTGCATTCTCCACAAGCGGTTGAATACTGAGCGGTGGCAGGTACAGACGCACATCCGGGTCTACATCATAACGAACTACCAAACGCTCCTCAAACCTTGCCTGTTCCAGATGTACATAGGACTCCACCAATTCCAGTTCCTTGGCAAGCGGAACCAGTTGGTCGCGGTTCTGGAAGTCGAAACTTCCCCGCAGGTATTGGCTCAGTTCAATAAGCAGATCGGTCGCTTTGTCCGGATTGACAGCGCATGTTGCAATAATGACGTTGAGCGCATTATATAGAAAGTGCGGTTTGATCTGAGCCTGCAAAAAAGCCATTTCCGTGCGAACAACCTCCTGTACCGAGGTACGCATCTCAATTAACGTCCGTACTCGGGCACGCAGTTCACCCGCATCTACAGGTTTGCTCAGAAAATCATTTGCTCCTGCCTGAAATCCCATTTTGATATCCTCAGGCATCCCGCGAGCCGTCAGCATCAGAATCGGCAGTTCAGACAGGGAACTGTTCTCCCGCAGCTTGCGACATAGTTCAAGCCCGGACATTTGCGGCATCATCCAATCGGTAATGACAAGAGCAATGGAGGGGTGTTCTTCACGCAGTTTTAATGCCGCGGCCCCACTATCCGCTGCAATGACACGATATCGTTCCGTCGATAACAGGTTGAACAGGACCTGTCGGTTCACGGGATCATCATCTACAATTAGAATGGTATGTTCAGCTTCCAGAATCTCATCTGTCTCATCCCAGTCGATTGCAGCCGTATCCTGTGCTCTTATTTCTTGAGCAGCTACATATTGGGCTGCAACAGGTCTCGAACTTGCCTGCAGCAGCGGAAAGTGCACAATGGGCAGAGTGAAATGAAAGGTCGACCCTTCACCCGGCTTCGATTCTACCCAGATGGTCCCTCCGCCAAGCTCGACCAGTTTGCGAGTGATACTCAGCCCAAGGCCAGTTCCCCCGTTAACCCTCTCACTTGTTCCGTTGCCCTGTTCGTAGGACTGAAATATGTCTTCCAGTTTATCCGCAGCAATTCCAACCCCCGTATCCGCAACAGATACCGTCATCAGAGCTCCATCCACACGGGCATACAGCCGAATTTCCCCTTGCTTCGTATACTTATACGCATTGCCCAGCAGATTGTACAGAATCTGTCTTAGTCGATCCTCGTCGGCCTCAACCAACGGTAACGCCGGAGGCCATTGTTGAATCAGCACAATCGGCTTGTCCTCAAAGGTAAAACCAGAGACTTCAACGACTGTTCGAGCAACCGATTCGAGATCAACAGCACTCCGTTTTAATTCAATTTCACCATTTTTGAGCTTGGAAAAATCCAGAATATCGTTTACCAGCAGCGAAAGCCGCTTTCCAGTTGACGTGATCATGGACAGATTTTTGGCCTGCTTGGGTGTGACCGCCCCGGCCGCCCCTTCCAGCATCGATTGCGCAATATTAATAATGCCATGCAGGGGAGTTCTCAGTTCATGGGACGTATTCGCCATAAACTCATCCTTGAGACTGTCTATGGCAAGCAAACGTTCAGACAACGCTTCAACTTCACGGAATGATTGTGCGAACCGGATCGCTGTTAGAATCATCTGTGCAAAAACAAATAACAGCAGCTCGTACAGCGCAAGAAATGTCGTATCCACAGTGGTGAAAGCACCCACGGTGTGCAGCACAACCACCATAAATATACTCATCATGCTCATCAGGACAAAATGACCATCATTCGGTCGCTTTTTTAGCCAATGGAGCATGGCTCGTAACGTGTAACCAATGACCACAATTGAAATCAGCAGCATAGGCAGCTCCAGCATCGAGAACAGAACAGGAGACAATATAAGACCCACCGCGCATTGGACTAGTACCAGAACCACACCCAAGCGAACAAACCATGAATGGATCGCGCCAGGTACAAGCGCATCCATATAACGAAGCAAGTAATAATACGCAAGAGCCGCGCTAATTAATTGAATCCGCAGAAATTCATTATTCGGCAGGAATGGTAACAGTGTCCCCAGCAACTTCTCTCCATGAGTCAAAGCGTACATCGCACCGGACAGGCTGAATAATCCCAGATACCGAAGCTCTTTTTCACTGCGTCGCAGCCGGAAAAGCATCAGGAAGAAGGCAGCTGGCAGAATAAATCCGAACAGGGTCATCAGGTCCTGGAGCCAGTCCTGCTGTTGGCTTTTCAGAATGCTGTGCTCGTCCCCGAACAAAACGGATGCAATGATGCCGCCAGACGAGTAGCTGTAATTGGATACCTGAATGATAATATCTGCAACGTTGCCTTCTATGGAGGTAAATCCCGTAAAAGGCAAATTGAGCTGAATATCCGTATTTTGCGTTGTGCCTGGCAGCCCTTTGCCGCCAATCTCTTTGCCATCTATAAATATCCGATGGGCCATACGAATATTTTGGGTACGTATCCCATAATCATTCTTCTCTGCTCTCGGGGGAATTCGAACACGCAAATGATAGGTCCCATACCCGTGCGCCTCTCCCATAGTCCCATTCCATCGGGATGGGACATGGATAGGTAAAGGCTCGGAGAGGAGCTTGCGTCCTGATAAATGCGTCTCAAAGTCACCGGGTGCCAACAATTGCCCCGGATAGAAATCCCACGTACCATTCAGGGATGCAGCCCCCTGCCTGTCGAAATCCCAGCGAGTCAGATCCAGCACCCCGTCCCTCGCATGAGGATTGCCGCGCTCGGAAAATAACGTTTGTACAATGGATCCTAGAGGAAAGACAACAATACATATAAAGCTAATGGTGAGCATAATCCAGTGTTTTCTCATCTATGTAATCCTTCCGCCTCCATCGCGAGAGACGTCTAATTTTGTCGTTTTATATCTATAACCCCATGTTACACGTTTCTGTTGCGGACGGAAATAGTTCTTCTATGATATTTTAACACCAAAAAAGCCACAGGCTTAACTACCGGAATGCAGACCGGAGTAAGACCTGTGACTTATTTAAATTTGCTGACATCTGTTTTACTTCTCTGTTGTACTTCTCCCTTTTTCTTACGCTTGCCCAACCACTTGAGCCAGTTTCTGTACAATTCCGGCCCAGCCCTGCTCCATCCGTTCACGAACCATGGCATGAGCTTGTCCAAATTCAGTCAGCTTGTCGGCAACCCAGCCACTGTGAATCAATGTAAAATCTGTATCTTGTCCTTGCTCTGTCAGTTCAAATGTTAGTGTCCAATCCTTACCCCATTGGAATGACAGCTTGTGTGGCGGTTGAACCTCTGTGACCTTGCATGATGATTTCCCGAAGGGTCCTGCCTCCAATATAAATTCATGCCCTTCCACCGGCTCCAGATTGCTCGGCATAAACCATGATTCCAAGCCTTTGGACGTCGATACAATTCCCCATACGTTCTCCACAGATGCGTGAAGCACTAATTGTTCCCGAATATCCGGCAATGCACTTGAAGATTCCATTCGAATCGCCTCCTAGATCTATATCAGCATTCTTCATCTTTCCATTTGATCGCTCATGGGATTATGCAAAACGCCCTTTTCACTTATTGTTCAAGATTCAATAATGCGTGTCAAATATATTCAGCTAACAACAGGTATTCTGTTGACCAACCCTTCAAACCAAACCTATAATTGGAACATATTACATAAAGGTGCGTGATTCCTATGTTAGTCTGCTCCGAAAAATCCAATTCCAACCGTTGCCGGAAGGGATAAACCTCACAGGCATTCCCTTCCACTGCTTATTTTAATTATGTTGTGGAGGAAACGCTACATGTCTTTTAGTTATTATGGTCCATTATGTACCGAATCGACTGTTACAAAGTAATCACACTAAAAAGGGATGCCCTCCGTCATGTTCATGACTTGTGGGGCATCCCTTTTCAATTGCATTTATATAAATGTTCTAATCAAGATTAATATCCGCGGGAATATTGCTCTGCAATAGCCGCTTTATCTTTGCTGACGCCGAGTTCCAGAGCTGCATGAGTCGCCCAGTACGGATCGCGCAGCATGCCTCTGCCAACGGCAACCAGATCAGCGTCACCGTTGCCGATAACTGCTTGAGCCAAAGCTGAATCCTCAAGCATTCCCACCGCGATGACAGGAACGTTCAATTCTTCACGGAAACGACGGGCAAATGGAACCTGGTAACCAGGGTAGTTCCCCGGTTTACGTTGTCCGGAAGATCCTTCACCACCGGAGCTGATGTGGAACATGTCCACGCCGGCTGCCTGATAGGCACGAGACATTTCAATGGTATGATCAATATCATATCCGCCATCGGCGTATTCTATGGCCGAAATCCGCATAATCAACGGCATATCTTCCGGCATTTCTTTCTTCGCCGCACGGATAATCTCAACGCCAAAACGGGAAAGATCCTGTCCATACACATCCTCACGATGATTCATCAACGGAGAATGGAATTGGTGAATGAGATAACCATGAGCACCATGCAGCTCAATGGCGTCGACCCCGGCAGCTACGGCACGGCGTACCCCGTCCGCGAACTTCTGCACCATGGCTTGTGCTTCCTCTGTTGTTAAAGCGTGTGGCGTATTGAAGCTTTCTCCAGGGAAGGTAACCACCGACGGAGCTACAGGCCGAGCCGCATCCTCTGCTTTACGTCCTGCATGCGCGATCTGAATCGCCACTTTGGAGCCATGAGCGTGAATGCCATCCACCACTTTGGCAAAGGCAGGAATGTGATCGTCCGACCAGATGCCCAGGTCATTATCGGTGATGCGTCCGTCCGGATCAACATCCGTCATCTCAATTATAATCAATCCAGTACCCCCAACGGCACGGCTTACATAGTGAACCTGGTGCCAATCATTCGGAATACCATCTTTGGCAGTTACGGAATATTGGCACATTGGCGCCATGACGACACGGTTATTTAATTGAAGCCCCTTAATTTGAAACGGGGAAAATAATTTCTCTGTCATTTCAGGTACATCTCCTATTCAATATGGTATATGTTAAGGCGTTTACTTGTTGTGCTGATCGGAAAATAGCTTTCCATTCTTGCCGTAGTTACTCTTCTCCAGATCCTCAATGAAAATGAATACATTGCTCGGATCGACGTCCAGTGTCTCACAAGCCACTTGGGTCATCCGTTCAATCAGCTGGCGTTTCTGCTCCGTCGTCTTGCCTTCCAGCACTTTAACGGTTATAAATGGCATGGCTAAATTCACATCCTTTTATCATTGATTATTATGAACTTTACCTACAGAAAAACAAGTACGTACTTTTTTGTGAGATAGTACCCTTTTTTATACCTAGTTGGTCCTTTCTTTCCTCGGTGCGTCCAGTACAACTCGAAATGGACGCAAAACATGATATGATAGCCATACAGACATATTGGAAATAATATACCCACTTTATATAAGTTGTATCTAACGGTTACACGAAAACGGGCCTCATTGTTTTTCAGTGTAAAATAAGTGGTTCAACTTATATAATAAACCGAAGCCAAAGGAGCGATTACTGGTGAAAGATATTTTAATTCAAAGACTCACAACCTATGCTCAAATGGATACGCAATCCGATGAAAACAGTGAAACCTGTCCTTCCACACCAGGCCAACTGGTCTTGGGAAAATACCTTGTTGAAGAATGCAAATCCATTGGTTTGCAGGAAGTTACGATGGATGAGAACGGCTATGTGATGGCTACACTGCCATCCAATACAGACAAAGATGTTCCTGTGATCGGTTTTCTCGCTCACCTGGATACAGCGACCGACTTTACAGGCAAAAATGTAAAACCACAGGTGATCGACAACTATGATGGACAAGATATTGTACTGAATCAGGAACTCGATGTGGTGTTATCCACCACCGATTTCCCGGAACTGCGTGATTATAAAGGCCACACCCTGATCACAACAGACGGCACAACACTTCTTGGTGCGGATAACAAAGCAGGCATTACCGAGATCATGACGGCAATGGCTTATCTGATTGAACACCCGGAAGTGAAACACGGGAAGATTCGCGTCGCTTTTACCCCGGATGAAGAGATTGGCCGCGGGCCGCATAAGTTCGATGTTCCTGTTTTTGGAGCCAAATATGCCTATACGGTGGACGGCGGACCGCTCGGCGAGCTGGAATACGAAAGCTTCAACGCGGCTGCTGCCAAAATCACGGTACGGGGCACCAACGTGCACCCGGGAACAGCCAAAAATAAGATGGTCAATTCCGCCAAAATTGCGATGGAGCTGAACCGCCGTCTGCCTGCGGAGGAAGCTCCCGAGTTCACAGAGGGGTATGAAGGATTCTATCATCTGTTATCCATCGAGGGAGACGTCGAATTGACCAAGATGAGTTACATCATCCGGGATTTCGATCGGGAGAAGTTTGAGGAACGCAAAGCGTATTTGTTGAGTGTCGTGGACGAGTTAAAGAGCAAATATGGCGAGAAAAGCATCTCCATTGAATTGAATGATCAGTACTATAACATGCGTGAGAAAATCGAACCTGTGCGTCAGATCGTCGATATTGCACATGAAGCGATGACTCGTCTGGATATCGAGCCAGTCATCCGCCCAATTCGCGGAGGCACAGACGGTTCCCAGCTCTCGTACATGGGTATGCCTACACCCAATATCTTCACAGGGGGAGAGAACTATCACGGCAAATTCGAATATGTATCGGTGGATAATATGGTGAAGGCCACACAAGTCATCGTGGAAATTGCTCAATTATTCGAACAGCGCGGAGATGTTTAATCGGAGCATAAAGCTAACACTACAGCACGGCCATTAATAAAATAGATCATCCACCAACCGGTGGATGCATGGGCACCCTCTGTCATATGACACGCAGAGGGTGTTTTTGCCGTATTAATGGCTTAAAAAACCATAGTACATCTACACTTGATTTATTCGTACATATTACCTCCCGCAATTTCACGCAACTGCTCCAGATTGCAGATGACCATGTTGCGCTGTTCTTTGCGGATGATTTCACGGTCGCAGAGATCATGGATGACCCGGTTCAAGTGTCTATAGCTCGTGCCAAGCATATCGGCAAGCTCTGTCAGCTTGGAGGTCTGTATTTCTTCGGTGACTTGTTCCTCTTGCTCCATCGTGGACAACAGATAACTCGCAAAGCGGCTCTCGACCGGATATAGCAGATTGAGACTCGACAGATTCGAGAAGGTATACAACTTATGGGTCACATGACTGAGCATAAAATGGAGGAACTTCGGGTTCTCAGCATATGTATTTTTGAGATAGCGATAGCTTACACCGAGCAGCAGGCTCTTGTTGACGGACTCAACCGTATTTTTGGCTTCCTTGCCATTCACCAGCTCCAGATCACCTACGAGTGCAGGCGGCATACTGAAACGAAGCAACAGTGACTTACCGTTTGGCAGCGTTGTATAAATCTTGAGTTTGCCCTGAACGAGAAAATACAAGCGCTCGGGGCGTTCACCTTTGGCACATATAATCTCGCCTTTGGAGGCTTCAAGTAACCTTAATTCAGCAAGCGCAGGCTCGTCGAGCACCTGGTCCAGGCCATGCTCCCGCGCAAGCTGGCGCAGCAATTCAAAGTCCATGATTTCTCTCATCTCGGATTAACCCCCAATGAAATTTAACCGTCTACGAATGGACCCAGGTCCTTTTATCCGATAAAGAAGAAGCCTAAGCGGCCTTCTGCGTATTATACCAAATGCTCATATAACAAAAAGGACTTGGAAGTTCCATGATGGAAATTCCAAGCCTTCTTTTTATATCTTTTTATCGTGCTGTAAGTGTATCTTGTGTTGTATCTAAATCTGTTATTCCTTCGTTATTTGGCAGCTTCATTTCATTTTCTTCCTACTACCTCGGCCTCAGACTCCCAGCACTCCACTTCACCCGGAATGTGAATACGGTCCCGCGTAAAGATCGGATCACGCCCTTCGGCCTTTTGCTTCTTATAATCCTTCAACGCATCAAATGTCACCTTGGACAGCATCAGGATGGCAATCAGATTCACCACCACCATCAGCCCCATAAACAGGTCGGCCAGGTCCCATACCAGCTGTACCTTTGCAACAGCACCGAAGAGAACCATCGCGATGACACAGACACGGTATACCCACAGCCATATTTTATTGGATTTGATAAACTCAATATTGGTTTCCCCATAGTAATAATTCCCGATGAGCGTACTAAAGGCAAACAGAAACACCATAACTGCCAAAAATCCGGACGCCCATGAACCAATATGCACACTTAATGCCGCTTGGGTCAATTCAATTCCACCCAAATTCGTGCCTTTGTACACGCCTGCTAACAAAATAATCATGGCTGTGCTTGTACAAATGACCAACGTATCGGTCAACACGCCCAATGCCTGAATAAGTCCTTGTTTGACCGGATGTGTAGTATGCGCCGTAGCCGCAGCGTTCGGTGCACTACCCATACCTGCTTCATTGGAGAACAAACCACGTTTGACACCATTCATCAGCGCAGCTCCAAGTGTACCGCCAGCGACTTGTTCAATGCCGAAGGCATTTTTCACAATCAGCGCAATCATGGCCGGAAGCTGGGTGATGTTCGACAGCACAACAAATGCAGCTACGCCAATGTATAGCACAGCAAGAACAACGACAATGTATTCGGACGCCTTAGCAATCCGTTTAACACCGCCCATAATGATTCCTGCAAACACAACGGCCATAATAATACCCACGGTCAACCGATCGATGCCGAATGAATTTTTGAATGCGACCGTAATCGTGTTGGACTGCACCGCATTAAAGACCAAACCGAACGACAATGTGATGAGAATCGCGAACAAAATTCCCATCCAGCGTTTCCCAAGGCCACGCTCCATATAATAAGCCGGACCCCCGCGGAATCCGCCCTTATCTTTTATTTTATAAATTTGAGCAAGTGTACTCTCTACAAAACTGGAGGCTGAACCAAAGATCGCGATGACCCACATCCAGAATACAGCCCCGGGTCCCCCCAGTGCAATTGCCAGTGCAATACCGGTAATATTCCCGGTACCTACGCGGGCTGCCATACTGATACAAAATGCTTGAAACGGCGAAATTTTGCCGGGCTCCTTACTTCTCGGCTCCCTAAGCACTTTCACCATATCTCCAATCATGCGGAATTGCATGAACCGGGTCTTGGTCGTAAAGTACAGACCGCATACCACCAACAATATGATTAACAGCTTGGACCACAGAAAATCATTGAAAACTGCAATAATATCTTGTATTGTTTGCTCCATTGGCAATGCCCCTTTTCGTAGATGGTTCATTAAAAAGTGTTTCCCAGCTGTATGACTGAGCGAAAAATTCTTATACTACTTCATAGAGCATCATTTGTACCATTCTGCACATCTCGGAATCCACATTTTCGGATGTTACTTATACTACAGGGACATCTACGGAAATCGACAAATACCTACACAGAATCATTTAAATTTTTTTATAAACAAGCAACGTTTATCCATTCACTGTTACTTTATCTGACATATTGGTCGCATACACGGGTCTTCACATCGGGATATACAACCAAGTATGATAATAGAGGACATTAAAAGCAGGATAAATCGTCTTCACCCATACATTTTTTCTCATAACAACTTCATCAGAAAGGAGGTCACTGAAATGCGTTATTTTATTGTGGATGATGATCCTGGCGTTCGATCCATGCTAATGGATATCATTGAAGATGAGGGGCTTGGAGACATTGCGGGAGAAGCAGAGGATGGAGCTCATATTACTGCTGAACTGCTGGAGCTGCACAAGGTGGATGTACTGCTAATTGATCTGCTCATGCCGCAACGAGACGGGATTCAGACCATACGTGCGCTTGAAGGAAGGTTCAATGGCAAGATCGTGATGATCTCCCAGATCGAATCGAAAAATATGATTGGGGAAGCCTATTCTCTTGGCATTGAATATTATATTACGAAGCCGATTAATCGGCTGGAGATTCTGTCTGTTCTGCGACTGGTGGACGAACGTCTTCGTATGCAGCAATCCATCGCAGATATTCAACGTACACTGCAGGGACTCTCCAGACTGCAATCTTCCGAACGTACTGCAACACCGGTTCCCGACAAAACGATTACGACGGCAGGACATTTCCTGCTATCCGAGATGGGCATGATCGGGGAAGCCGGCAGCAGAGATCTGCTGGACATGCTGGAATACCTGGAGCAGATTGAAACCGAGGAACATAAGCTCTCTCCATACACGTTCCCGTCACTTAAGGATATCTTCCAGAATGTAGCCCTGCGCAAGTTGGGCTCCGATGCTTCAGCAGCAGAAGTGACAAAGGAGATCAAAGCATCCGAACAGCGCGTACGCCGTGCCATTTTCCAAACATTGAGCCATGTCGTATCACTCGGGCTCACGGATTATACACATCCGAAGTTCGAGAACTATGCGTCAAAGTTCTTTGATTTTACGGAAATTCGCAAAAAAATGCTGGAACTGCAAAACAATGTGGAGCCCTCCTTGTCCCAGACCCGCATTAATACGAAAAAGTTCGTTCAGGTGCTGTATCTGGAAGCCAAGCGGCTGTTGCATTAAATAGTAACAAAAATATGCGCGTATGATCGTACTGGAATTGATTCAGCATTCGTTCTTCCTGCCGTCTATTCCAGCTATTATCATGCGCGCATAATTGCATAAAAGTGCATCTATATCCATCAAGCCCTTGGCTTGCTTAGGTTCATTCGATTATACTCATTAATCAATTCATCCAGTACCATGGACTGCTGAAGCACATCGGGATGTCCAAATCTACCCTCGTTATGCTCTACCAACATATGAAGGTTATGTCTGGCTTTCTCTATTTGATTTTTCAATTCCAAACTCATAACCATCGCGTCTGATCCCTCCTTATTTCTGTGTTACATTTTAGGTTTTCCTGTCAATCTATAGTTGGATTAACATATGGCATAGTTGGCATGGATGTTTTGTATGCTTCTCCAAATTTTGATAGTCACTGATACCATCTCTAGAGGGCGATCCACAAATGGCTCTGGAGCGCCTTATTGATGGTAAGATTGTAAGTTTACAAGCAAATTTCCCCCACTACCTTCACAATCAAACAGTTGTGTCATTATTGTGTATGTTAAAAAAAACAAAAAAGCACCTCTCGATCTACAGGCTACCCAAGGGGTTACCCTATATCGATAGAGAGGTGCTTCATCATTTGATCAGTTTAATTAATGCGTGACCTTCACTGTAATCAATTCACTTGAAACTGATCCACTTTCATTGATCCATTCCACAACGTATTTATACTCACCAGGTGCACGATCTTTGATCGCCGCTGTCGCTGTTTGTGCATTCGGGGATGCAGCAGTCAACGGTTGGCTGTCGATCTCTTGACCGTTCTCATACAGGCGATAGGAAGTGGCATTTGTGCCCCACCACATATTCATTGTAATGATATAGTTTCCATCTCCATCCCAATTGTCATGAGAGAGCACCGGTTTTGCTGGCGCTGCATCACGCACGGTTACGGTATGGGGAGCACATTCGGTCGTTCCCTTTGAATTGATCAATTCGCAAGTATATACATACGTACCGTTTACCCGACCCGAGATATTGGTAGATGCCTTTTGAGAGGAAGGGCTTGAGGCGGTGAGCTTCTGGGTATCGATCAGTTCACCGTTCTCATACAATTTATACTGTGTACCGTTATTCCCCCACCACATATTCATTGTGATAGTGTATGTTCCATCCGCCAAACCATCGCCATGCTGGTTATCGTCGGACAAGGACGGTACACCTGGTGCACCTGTGGCTTGGTCTGCGGCAATGACTGTCACTTCCACGGAAAGCTCGGTGATGAGCCCCGCGCCATTAACCGCCTTGGCTGTAAAGATGTGTTTTCCCACCAGACCCGTCAGTGCAATCTCATCACCTTGCTCTACGGCCTCACCATCCCAAGTCAATTCCAGAAGAGTGATTCCGGACTCCGGATCTTCTGCCTTCACATCAACTTGGAGTACATCCTCTTCGCTCATCTGTTCCGCAGGCATGCCAGTAATGACCGGAGGTGTCGTATCTTCGGGTTCTTGCGGAGCACCTACATAACGAATATTCGGTGCCGCTGGCTGCTCCATGCCTACTCCCAGATGGAAGCCGGTATGTGGCGGCTGGTTATAGGCTACATTTTGCCAGGCTACGCCAAGGCGATAGACCGGATCATGCATCAACGTGCGAATACGCACATCCGTCTCATCTGTCGTCGTATAAATGCGTAATTCCGAGCTGTCCTGACTGCGCCACATCACTTCTTCACGCCAGTCACCAAACAGGTCAGCTTGCAAACTTGGGTTGGCTTTGGTGCCATTGTTCGAAGCCGCGCCTGTTGCCGTCAGCAAATTCACTGTCGTTTGGTTCGCATAATCCCACTTGTCGATACGAATATCGTCCTGAAGCTCACGCAGCAGATCACCGTCCCACCAGATGCCGAAGTTCGTGGACGATGGAATCTTCGTCGTAATTAGTTCACCCTGAGCACTGTAAAGCCCGGTGATTGGAATATGTTCAGCATTGGTGATCGTTGCAGCCCACACTTCAGAGCCCGGATAATTTGGATCAATATCGGCGGCCATACCGCGTCCGGTATCGATGCCTGTGAACACACCCCAGAGAATCTCTCCTGTAGCGGCATCACGCATTTCCATACCGTACTGTGAATCTTTATGTTCATGTACGTCGAACACTTCCAATCCTGGACGAGTCGGGTCCAGATCGCTCAGATGCATGGCATCACCATGACCAAGCTTCGTATTGTATAACGGTTTGCCATCATCATCGATGGCCATTGCGCCAAATGTAATCTCATCCTTGCCGTCTCCATCCACATCTGCAACCGAGAGGTTATGGTTTCCTTGGCCTGCGTACTCGCCGTAGCCATCATCGTTGGAGTCAAAACGCCACACTTTGCTCAGCTTGCCATCACGGAAATTGTAGGACGCGAGCACGGTACGCGTATAATATCCACGGCTGAACATCGCACTAGGATGTTCACCGTCCAGATACGCCACCGCTGCGAGGAAACGGTCCACCCGGTTTCCATAGCCATCGCCCCATGAAGCCACATCTCCACGCGGTGGATCATATTCTACCGTATCCAGTGCTGCTCCGGTTTCACCATCAAACACCGTCAGGAATTCATCCCCAAGCAGAACGTAGCCCGAACTGTTCCGGTGGTCTGCATTGGCGTCACCAATGACTTTTCCTAGTCCATCGACGGTACCATCAGCGGTACGCATCATCAGTTCCGCTCTGCCGTCACCGTCGAAGTCATAGACCAGGAATGGAGAGTAGTGCGCACCCGCTCGGATATTCGGCCCCATATTGATGCGCCAGAGTCTTGTTCCATCCAGCTTGTAGGCATCCATATAGACAATACCGGTATATCCGGATTGAGAATTATCCTTGCCGTTGTTGGGCGACCACATCAGAACAATCTCATATTCACCATCACCATCGACATCGCCAACACTGGCATCACCCGCATAATACGAATACGGCTGTCCGTCTTTCGTATACGCATCCGCAGGTTTTTGCAGAGGTACAGACAGATACTGCTCCTGCCAAACGCCAAATTCCTTCGTTACTGCTTTTTCAATGCCATTTTGTACCGTCATGACCCGGTATTTGGACGCATCCGTTCCTTCGGCATCCGTAAAGTTGGTGCTTCCCGTTATCGGTTCATCGTTAAGCTTCACGCCATCCCGATACAGATTAAAGGCAATGGTCTCGGCATCCAGACCCAGCATGCGCCAGCCGATATAGTTGCCGTTTTCCGTTTTTACAGCGACCGGAGCACGGTCCAAATATTCCATTTCGCGATTCAGCGTCGTTGCTACCGGTGTTTCAAGTGCAGCCGAAAGTTCGGATACCCCACCCGCATTCACAGACGCCACTGTATAGAAATAAGGAATGGTACTGAGAATGGTGGAGTCTGTGTATACTGTCTCCTTGGTACGAGCAATTAGATCATACGGCCCATCCTGCTTCACAGCGCGATAGATTTGATATGCACGTGCACCTGCTGCTTCCGTCCAGCTGAAGGAAACATCATTTTTGTTGATGCTTTGTAACGACAGGCCTGAAGGAACCTCTGCCTTGTCTACAGATGAATCAATCGTCGATACAGGCAATGCATTGGATGCTACCGATTCTGTTCCTGTACGATCCGCAGCCGTTACCGTATATACATAATTCATGCCCAGGTCGACCTTGTTGTCGATATAGGTTGTTATATCGGTAGTTGCCAGCAACTCGGCCTTGGCCGCTCCAGTTGACTGACGGTATACCTTATACTGCACGTCATCCCCAATAGCGTCCCATGACAGTGCAGCAGTGATCGGATCATTCTCCAGATCCAGGCCATCCAGCTTCAGATTGGAAGGGGCCACCAATACAGGTGTAATCTCAAGCCCGTTGAGATGGGCCGTTTGCCCGCTGAAGATCAGATTCATCTGTCCATCCTGAACGTTTATCTGGTTGATCACTTTTTCGGCTATATTTTGAGCGCCGGAAGATACCGTTCCATAATCTTTGCCTTCAATATTGATGTTGGTCCGCGCCGAACCAATCCAGTCCCCCGTGTACGTCTTGACCGAATAGGTACCATTCGGCAGATCAATCTTGAATTCATATGAGCCGTTAAAATAGATCACGAAGTCACGACGCAGGTTATCCGTCGCACTGCCACGATCCCGATCGGCCATATTGGCGGAAGACGTTAATCCATAACCGCGTTCAGGCGTGTACAGCGTATTCCGATTGACTTCCTTATACCCTTCAGCAACCGGAGAACCTACCGGGCCAAAGTCATATCGATACGCTGCCGATTTGGTGGTGAAGCTGACTTCATCCGAAGGATCGGATTCGCCGCGACCATTCACAGCGGTTACTCGAACGGTGTACGACTTTCCTTCGACCAATCCGCTCAGCGTTAAAGTCGGTACGGTTGCCGTTCCTGCCAGCTTGTAGGCAGATTCCGGCTCTGTTGAAAGTTTGCGGTACACTTTGTAAATGTCTGCGTTGTCATCCGCCGTCCATCTCAATACTGCTCCGGCGTTGCTAATGCTGCCTGCCTTCAATCCAGCAGGTTTGGCTGGCAATTCAGCCGGAACTTCGGCATCCTGGACCGCTTCCGATAAGGGCAGATCCAGATCGCGAACCGCACCTGCAACCAGACGGGCGATCTGAATCGCTCCGTATTCCTGGAAGTGGGTATTATCCGTTGCCCCATTCGGGAACGCCTGATAGATACCTGGTGATACATGGAGGAAGACAGACAATGTCGCTTCCGGTCCAATGGAATCATAGTACGCAATGCTGAGGGCGCTCAGATCGATCAGCTTCACATTTTTCTCTGAAGCTACTTCCTTCATCGCCTGCACATATTCTGGGAAGGATACATTGAACTTGCCTGTGTCTGCGTTAAAGTCCCTACGCCCCATTGGCGTTACCAGAATTGGCGTAGCTCCCCGCTGCTGCACGCCGTCTATGTAGGTTTTCAGATAGTTCTTGTAATCGGCGGGTGAAGCATAGCGGTCAGGAACACTGATCGTTGCATCATTGTGTCCGAACTGCACGAACAGATAATCTCCCGGACGAATGAGGCGAAGAATTTCATCCAATCGGCCTTCAAAAATAAAGGATTTGGAACTGCGTCCACCAATGGAATGGTTTTTAATCTCCACGGCATCACTGAAAAAGGACGGGAACATTTGTCCCCAACCCGCTTGGGGTTCCCAATACGGATTATAGGTCTGCATCGTGGAGTCACCTGCAAGGTACACAGCAGGTTTGTTACCTGCTTCGCGTTCCTGCTGTTTGGTGATCACGAGTGCATTGATATTGGCGGCCGTTCCGGAGAATTCAAAGTTCATCTGCCCATCCACCAGTGCAATATCGAAGCTCATCTCCAGATATTCACCCGCTGGCTTGGTGTTCTGTTGAACCTTGCTCATGCTCTCCACTTTGATCGCAATATCCGTGCTGCCTGCACTGTCACCAGCGACAAGGGAGACGGTGTAGTCACCGTTCGGCAGATCTACCTTAAATCCGCTCCCATCAGCAACGGTGGCAAAATCCGATTTGATCGGATCACTTGTACCCCGATCCTGCACCGTTACCTTGGACACATCGGTGAATCCATAGCCACGTTCCGTGGAATATGAAGACGCTGCGTCCACGCCTGTATATCCATTCGCAACAGCTCCTGAACCAAAGTCGAATTTATAAGTGCCTCCTCCCGCAGCTTCATCAGCCGATACGGCTGCACTTGCTGTTGGTGTGCCAAACAGGCTCCCCCACCCCAGACTGGAAATGGTAAATACCCATAGGAGCAAAACCAAGCCAACTTGCCGCGTCTTCGCGATCATGAACACCCATCCTTTCGTTTCCTCATCAATGAATGATTACAACCAGAACGATGGTACAACTTTTAAGTAAGCGGTTACATTACCACTCGATACTATCCCTTCTTCCAGGGAATGAACATGCAATTTTCCGTCTTTTTCCACCAAAAAACCGATCTCTTCATTTTTGATCTCTACCACAAGCCTTACAAGGGATCGGATAATGCTCCAAAAGGTAATAAAATCCCTTTTCATACGTAATTCATTCAGGTACAATAGGGCGATGTGTGTGTCCGGACCAGGCGGATGCGAATTAAGAAATATAGAGGACGGTTCAGCTTCTAGCGGATCATCCTGATTTGATTATTTGGAGGCTCATCAACACCATGCAAACTGATTCACAGACTAAAGTCAAAATCATAAACGCCGATCCCAGCGCGATGGGATTATTTGGGTTGGCTATCGTTACTCTGGTCGCTTCCTCCCAAAAGCTTGGCATTACAGATGGCCTTAGTTACGCCATTCCTTGGGCGATTTTCCTCGGTGCCTTTGCCCAGCTGTTCGCTTGCATTCAAGATTCCAAACGCAACAATACCTTTGGTACAACTGCCTTCGGCGCATACGCATTCTTCTGGTTCGCCATGGGTGCCAACTGGTTGATCAAAATGGGCGTGTTTGGCTCCACTCTTGCAGAGCAGGCAGATGGCAAGCAGCTCGGATTTGCTTTTGCCGGATACCTCGTGTTCACCCTGTTTATGACACTGGGTGCCGTTGAAGCCAATAAAGTATTGCTCATCATTTTCATTCTCATTGACTTCCTGTTCCTTGGCCTGACCTTTGACGCTTTCGGCGTAGCTCCTCATATCTTCCATACCATTGCAGCTTATGCTGAAATGGGAATCGGAATCGTGTCGTTGTACGGCACAGGCGCTTCTGTACTGAATGCTCATTTTGGCTACACGTTCCTGCCCGTTGGCGGACCGTCTGGCATTTTCAAAGCCAAGGCTTAATATACAGCATCAAACCGCCAGGGCGCCGGTCCCGCCTGGCGGTTTTTTTGATTCATGCTTCACTTGAATATGGATATGACCGACACCTATACTAGAACTAACATATAGAGACGATGGACACAGCAAGTCTTGCAGAGTACATCAGCCATACTGTCAGGAGGACCATAAAGAATGAGAGAGATACCTAAACCTACGGAGTCTGATCAAGTGGAGAGAAAGTATGTGCGTGAAACACGTTGTTTTAAGACGGCGAGAGTGTTCCCAACCGATGTGAATAATCATAATACGTTGTTTGGCGGCAAACTCATGTCCTACATCGATGACATCGCATCGATTGCTGCATCCAAGTTATGCCGGGTCAATACCGTCACAGCTTCTACCGATTCGGTCGATTTCTTGTATCCGATTAATCCGACGGATTCGGTGACGTTGGAATCCTTCGCATCCTGGACAGGACGAAGTTCGATGGAGATTTTTGTGAAGGTAATCCGCGAGGATCTGAAGACGGGGGAGAAGAAGATTGCGGCGACGGCATTCCTCACCTTTGTTGCGTTGGATGAAAATAACCGCAAACTTATCGTTCCTCGCATCATTCCGGAGACGGAGGAAGAGAAGAAATTATATGAGACCGCTCCAGCTCGGGCGGCCATGCGGAAACAACGGCGGGAAGAAAGTAAGAATTTCGCCGACTTCCTCACCGTTAGTTATCCTTGGGAATAAGAAAACCGAACAAGTTATTCAGTCCTGCAGCTTGCGTTCATGAATGGTCCGACCCTTCTGCCCTGGTTCAATCAGGAGACGGGTCGGTTTAATGTTTATCAGTGCAGTCAGCTGCTCCCCCATGTAATGGGAAGAATACTTGAACCCAATCTCTGCCCAGTGCATAATCACACCAACGGTGGCAGATACCAGATAACTCAGCATAATGTCATAATTAATGGTGTAGTCGCTGTCTTCGGTCACCAGTACAAAATCCTCAGTTAAGTAGGTTCTGAACATATTGAAGAGTCTGGTTCCCATATCACCATGCATCGTCATCAAGGCTCGAAAGATGTCCTGGTGCGCTTCAATATATTTAAACACAGGCATTGTTGATGGCAGCAATGCCGTCATATCCACTTCTTTTAACTCCGCATAAGGTGAAGCATAAGCTTGTCCAACTCCCTGCATGAAATCATCCAGGATAAATTGCAACAGCTCGGGTTTGCCGGGAAAATGTAAATAGAACGTTCCCCGGTTGTAATCCGCCCGCTCCGTAATGTCACGAATCGTGACGGCTTCAGCTCCCTTTTCCAATATCAAAGAAACTGCCGCAGCAATGATAGCATCCTGCGTTCTTCGTGCTCTCCGATCCTGAGGGTGTTCGATAATCAACATTTCCACCTCCTCTGTCCATTATTGTAACCTAAATGAACACCGCTTACATCTCTGTCCGATAGCTGACATATGCGCTGTCAATGATGATTGTCACATTTCTATGTATATCTTAACATTGAGATAGGAACGATAGACGACAGGTTCACTGTTTTTTCACAGTTCACCTGATCTTAATGATAGAAGGAGCGGAACACTCATGAGTACATCCTATACCCAAACAGCCGTTATTACAGGAGCAGCCGGAGGCATCGGTAAAGAACTGGCACGTCGCCTTGCTGAACGCAAAATTAATCTGGTACTGGTTGATCTGAACGAGGAAGCCATCCAGCAAACCATTACGGATCTGCAACTCGACAAGGAGCACGTCATTGCGGTGAAAGCCAACGTATCTCAGGAAGCCGATGTGAAAAACTATGTGCAGCAAGCACTTGATGCGTTTGGCCGAATCGATTATTTTGCCAATAATGCTGGGATTGAAGGTCCGACAGGGCTTATTGAAGACCTTAGTGTTGAAGCCCTCGACCTCGTATATAACGTCAATGTGCGTGGAGTCTTCCTTGGTCTTCAGAACGTTATCCCTGTCATGAAAAAACAAAAATCAGGCGCGATTCTGAATACCTCTTCCCTTGCAGGTCTGATGGGAGCTCCAGCTGTCTCTCCCTATATTATGTCCAAACATGCTGTTATTGGCCTCACTCGCACAGCAGCGAATGAACTCGCACCTCATGGTATCCGGGTCAACGCGGTATTGCCAGGCACCATTAATACCCGCATGATGCGCCAAATCGAGGCAAATTCCGGTAACGTGGACGATTATCAATCCGCTACCGTAGCCAGCATTCCGATGGGCCGCTATGGTGAGCCGGAAGAAGTTGCGGCAATTATGAACTTCCTGTTATCGGAAGAAGCTTCTTATGTCACCGCTTCACTCTATACGGTCGATGGCGGTATGATGGGTCAATAAGCAGTTAGTTGGAAAAAGAGTGCTTAGAAACGGGGCTTACCTATAAGGCCCGCCCCGATGAAAGTCAAAATGACCTCAACATCCACCGTAACGTGGAAGCTGAGGTCATTTCTTTGAAATCAAACACCGGGTGCACAACCGCAAAACTAAACCGTGTTAATCCACGTAGCCTGCGAGACCTTTTTCCATCAAATAGTCCATTTCGGCATCCAAAATGCCTTCCACGGTGAGCTCGTCGAGCTTTACATCTTTGCGGCTCAGAATGTAATCGGCCAGATCATCACCGTCGATATCCACATCGCCTTTGGCATTTTCATGCGCCTTGTTAATATACGCCTGCTCATGCTTCAGGACCAGAGCGATATTTGCTTCGCTTGCCTTCGTCTTCTCCGCAATATATGCCTTCATTTCCTGTTCATTGATTGAATTTGCTTCAGTCACGATAAAGTCAGCTCCTTGATTCATACATACTGTTGCCATTGTAGCATAGGTTAACCCACAACAGACATGTCTTATTCCTTATCCCTAGGATAAACGAACGTAGAATGTTGCGCCTTCCCCCACCACACTGCGTGCATATATCTCGCCTTTGTGCTGTTCCACGATCGACCTTGCAATCGCAAGACCCAGTCCATGTCCACCATGTTTGCGTGCTCTGGAGGCATCCGTGCGATAGAAGCGATCGAAGATTCGGTCCAGATGTTCAGGCGCGATGCCCTCTCCCGTGTTGGAAACGGCCAGCACAACGTCGTTGTTCTGTTTCTTCAACGATACGTTGACCGAGCCTTTGGCTCTGGAGTATTTCACGGCATTATCAAGCAGGATGAGAATGACCTGTTTGATCTGTTCGCTGTTGCCATGGACCATGAGCTGCGGCTCAATGCTGTAGTCCAGAGATATATTTTTCTCGAAAATGACCGCTTCCATCGTCAAAATGATCGTTTCCACTGCATCGCTCATATTGAACTTGGCATGAATCATCGATGATCGCGAATCATCAATTTGAGTCAGATATAACAGATCATTCGTTAGTCCCGACATGCGTTCCGTTTCCGATTTGATATAAAGCAGCCATTTGGCCTGGTTCTCAATCGTATCCTCCCGGTTCGCAAGCAGCACATCCGTGTTGGTATTAATGATAGCCAGCGGCGTTTTCAGTTCATGCGAAGCATCGGCTATGAACTGCTTTTGTTTCTCGAAGGCTTCCTTGACCGGGGTAATGGAACGATTGGCGAAATAGCGGCTCAGGAAGTAGATGGCGATCAGCATGATCAAACCTACGATGGCAAACGTATAAATCAGATTCGTAAGGATACCCTGTTGGGCTGTCACATCCATGAACACAATCATGTGCCCGGTGCTGCTCGGATCGATTACATACGCCCAGTCCGTCCCATTCAGCGTAAACTGACCGGTCTTCCGGTCCAGATTATCGACTTTATTCACCTTTTGCAATGCTTCGGTATAGAACGTGTCGTCCATATCAAATCTGGAGTGCGTATCCGTAATTGTCCATGCAGTGTCTGTCTTGATCATGAACGACACGGAACGCCCTGGCGGTGAATTCGGATCACTCCCTGGAGCTCCGTTTTCTATAGAGTCAGATGGGGGGGACCCCGTTCCCGAATCCCGATCTTCTCCACGCTGCATTTTGGTGGAATTGTACGGACCATGATAGAAATCCGATACTTTGAACAGCTCCATATTGGTTTCCCGCTGCACATTCTGGTACGTAATCATGTAGATCGTGGCAAAGGCAACCAGCATCATAATCGAGATGGATACCAGGTTCACGATCAGAAATCGGTTTCTGAGTTTCTTGAACATCAGGACGTCACCTCAAGTACGTACCCCACACCCCGAATCGTATTAATGCGGACCGAAGAGTTCAGGAAGGTTAATTTTTTGCGCAAAAACGAGATGTACACCTCCACATTGTTATACTCCACTTCCGAATCGAAACCCCATAACTTCTCAATAATCTGCTCTTTGGAGGTAATGGCCTGTTTGCGCGTAATCAGCAGTTCCAGCAGCTCATTTTCCTTCAGATTCAGCTTGATTTCCTTGCCTTGCACACTCAGCTTCAGCTGCGTCGTATTCAGTTCGATGTCACCGAACTTCAGTCCATCCTCCGGAACAACTTCTCCCTTCCTTCTCAGAGCGGCCCGAATCCGGGCGAGCAATTCCTCCGTCGCAAAGGGCTTCGCTATATAATCATCGGCTCCATAATCCAGCCCGGTCACTTTGTCTGAAATTTCTCCTTTGGCTGTGAGCAGAATGACGGGCGTATGATTGCCTTCGCTGCGCAGTTTCTTCAGCACGGTAATCCCGTCCATTTCCGGCATCATGATGTCGAGCAGTAATAGATCATAGATTCCGCTCAACGCATAATCCAGACCCGCTCTCCCGTCATGCACCATGTCTACAGAGTAATTGTGTTTTTTCAATATTTGCGATACGGCTTCTGCCAAATGAACCTCATCTTCCGCAATAAGTATTCTCATCGGTTCTTCATTCCTCTGCATGAATTGGTTTCGATATATGTCAATCTATTATACCAACGATTGTAGCAACCGAACCTTGAATCAATCTTAATTCAACTTTTTTCGCGGACTATTAAAGGAAAGTAAAAAAAGATCAACGGAATGTAAAATCATTCATTTAAGATTCATTCAAGGTTGGCGCTCTAAGATACAGACATGGAAGCAATACACGAGGAATCAAAACATACAAAACATGGATGAAAGGACTGAATCCCAATGGCAATTGAAGTATTCAACCGATATGAGAGCAAGTATCTCCTGACGGATGAGCAATACGAGAACTTTTACACCGACCTGCTGAAATATATGGAGCTGGATGCCTTTAACAAGAAACACGAGTTCTACTCCATCAGCAACCTGTACTTCGACACTCCGCAGGATTCCCTGATCCGCGCCAGTCTCTCCAAGCCCAAATACAAGGAGAAGCTGAGACTGCGGGCATACGGAGTACCTGAAGAAAATGCGAAGGTCTATCTGGAGATCAAAAAGAAAGTATTTGGCCTGGTGAACAAACGCCGAACTGCCCTGAAGCTGGACGAGGCATACGAATTCGTTCAGACAGGCAAGGCACCTGATCTGGCGGATTACATGAACAAACAGGTCCTCGAAGAGATCAAATACTTCCTACGGCTGTACGATCTCGAACCGAAGGTCTATCTGGCGTATGAACGCAAGGCTCTATTCGATAAGAACAGCCGCGATCTCCGCATCACCTTTGATACCAACATCCGCAGTCGCAGATACGATCTGAAGCTGGAGCAGGGAGATTACGGTGAGCCGCTGGTGAAAGACGGGCGCTGGCTGATGGAAGTCAAAGCCGAGAAAACCGTTCCGATGTGGCTCTCCCAACTGTTATCCGAACACGGTCTTTATCGCACCGGATTCTCGAAATACGGCAATGAGTACAGACATCTGGCCAGAACAACCAATCTGAACTACCAGACTGAACGAGAATTGCTGCCGGGTACCGATTTCAACCCATCCATCCAACAAGAAAAAACAATCACAGAAAGAGAGCGTGTCCTGTATGCTTGATTCCATCTTTAGTTCTGCACTAACCGATACAACTCTGACCTTCAGCAATGCCATCGTTACCATCGGCCTTGCCATCATTATGGGGGCCATTATCAGCCTGACATACATGAAGACGAATCAAAGCACATACTCCCAGAGCTTTACGCTAACGATGGTTGTCTTGCCCGTCATCGTAGCCATTATCATTCTTCTGATCGGCAGCAACATTGCCCGTGCATTCAGCCTGGCCGGTGCCTTCTCCATCATCCGATTCAGAAGTGCGCCTGGTGACCCGAAAGACATTGCTTACGTTTTGTTCACCATGGCTTCCGGTCTTGCCTGCGGTGTAGGCGCATTCGGTTATGCTGTACTGTTTACCATCATCCTGTGTGTACTGATGTTTGTCCTGAGCCGCTTCAACTTCGGAGCGAAGAAAAGCCAGCAAAAAACATTGAAAGTGACCATTCCCGAGAATCTGAGTTACGAAGAAGCGCTCGACGAAGTATTCCACAAATTCAATGTGGTTCATGAGCTCAAAAAAATCAGAACAACCGAGCTTGGCAGTCTGTACGAGCTGGTCTACAACGTCAACATTCATGAAAGTGTCAATCAAAAAGAATTTCTCGATATGATCCGTACCCGTAACGGTAATCTGGATATCTCGTTAACCATGAGTCCAACAACCACTGAATATTAAAATTCGAAGGGAACGATATAATATGAAAAAGAAAATTATAACTGGCAGCAAACTGTGGTCCGTCGCGATGATTACGGCAATGGTTACAGCATGCAGCTCTCCGGCAGCAACCAGCAGCACCGCAAATGCCGCAGTGTCAACGACAGGGACAACCAAAACCGTATCCGTTAGTGAACAAACCTCGGTGAAGTATGCCGATCTGGTCACTCTGGATGCAGATGATACCAATGTTAGCTGGAGTGCAACGGATTCCACAACGATCAAGTTGAACGGTACGACCGCTTCCATCACAGGATCAGGTGCAAAAGCAGCAAACGGATCGGTAACCATCTCCGCAGCGGGTACTTATGTCCTTAGCGGCAAGCTTACGGATGGACAGATTGTAGTCAATGTTGCAGATAAGGGTACCGTACATCTGGTATTAAACGGGGCAACCATCAATGATAACGACAGTGCAGCCATCTATATCCAGAAAGCGGGCAAAGCCATCATTACGCTGGAGGAAGGAACCGAGAATGCTGTCTCCGATGGCAAGACATACGTATATGCAGACGATACAACGGATGAGCCGGATGCAGCCTTCTTCAGCAAGGCAGATCTGACGTTCAATGGTACAGGCAAGCTGACGGTTACAGGTAATTACAATGAAGGTATTACGAGCAAGGATGATTTGAAAATCATCAGTGGCACAATCAACGTCAAATCTGCCGATGACGGCATCAAAGGTAAAGATATGGTAGCGATTCAAGCCGGTACAATTACCGTTAATTCAGAAGGTGACGGCATCAAATCCACAAACGATACGGATACGACCAAAGGCTTCGTTGCCATTTCTGGAGGTACATTCAACATCAACAGCGGTAGCGACGGCATTCAAGCGGAGACCGCATTGGTTACCGATGGCGGCACATATAACATCGTAACCGGAGGCGGCAGTGCCAATGCACCAGCCAAAGTAGAAGAAGGACCATTTGGCGGCGGTGGCGGTGGATGGGGTGGCGGTACACCTCCAACCGATATGGGCACACCACCGGATGGAGAACCACCTGCCGGTATGCCAAGCAATGATGGAACGAACGCAACAGGCGCAGCTCCATCCAGCTCGACCAATGCAACAGCACCTGCTGATTCCAATGCAGATGCAGACACAAGCACAACAACAACAGAAGAAGAAACAACGAGTGCCAAAGCACTTAAAGCCGGGGCTGACCTTACCGTCAATGGCGGTACGTATACGATCGATTCCATGGATGATTCCCTGCACAGCAACAACAATGTGACGGTGAACGACGGCAAATTCAGCATTGAATCCGGTGATGACGGCATTCATGCAGATCAGGCGCTTACCATTAACGGCGGAACGATCGTGATTGCCAAGAGTTATGAAGGCCTTGAAGGTGCAATCATCACCCTGAACGATGGGGATGTGGATGTAACTGCATCAGATGATGGCGTGAATGCTTCCGGTGAAATAACTGCAACTGACGCTGATGCGGATGCAGCAACCACTGCAGATGATAGCACTCAAGGAGCCGATACAACTGCAGTCTCCAACATTTCTGTTACAGAGACGACTGGCACAACATCAACTACGAATCAAGCAGATCAAAGTACAGACGCGAATAGCAATACTCGCCCACAAGGCGGTGCTCCAGGTGGTATGCCGGGTGAATCTGCCAGCAACAGTGCGCTTCATATCAACGGCGGTTCTCTCACCGTCAATGCTGGCGGCGATGGACTGGATTCAAATGGCTCCATCTATATGACAGACGGAACCGTCATTGTGAACGGTCCAACAGACAATGGCAACGGAGCACTGGATTATGACGGTAACTTCGAGCTGAGCGGCGGATATCTTGTCTCAGCGGGAAGCTCAGGTATGGCTCAGGCAACATCTGAAGCATCGACTCAAAATACCATTGCCATGACGTTCCCTGAAACGCTAAAAGCAGGAACACTAGTGCATGTGGAAGATAGCGAAGGCAACAATATCCTGACCTTTGCTCCAGCGAAAGATTATCAAACGGTAGTTATTAGCTCCCCGGATCTGAAAAAAGACGGTTCTTATGTGATCTACTCCGGCGGAACATCGACTGGCAAAGCAGTGGATGGACTCTATACAGACGGAACGTATAGTGGCGGAACCAAAGTCGTTGCCTTCCAATCCACAAGCAACGTAACTTGGGTGAATGAATCTGGTGTAACAACTGCCAATTCAGGTATGGGTGGTCCAGGCGGAGGCCGTGGCCAAGGTGGTTTCGGAGGCGGAAGAAACAGAACAGAGTCCGGTACATCGGGCACAACAACCGATACCACAGGAACAACGGGCACTACGGATACCGCGAAGTAAGTTAAAACTTCAGTCAAAAACCCAGCTACCTTCATGCGAAGATTGCTGGGTTTCTTCATTTTATATGTTCTATGAATAATATCTTCTTAAAGATTATTGCCAAAGAACTCTGTTAACTTCGGTACAGCTCGATCCACATCTTTATCGTACAGAGAGATATGTGTCGCACCCTCAACCCAGAACAATTCTTTTGATCCGTTCGATAATTCAAAAACCTGTTTACTGTAATCTCGTGTGTCTTCTGCCTCCGTACCTGCGATTATCAAAAGCGGTTGTGTTAAGAAATTACTGATTTTTTCGTCTATTGCAGAAAATGACAAGATTTTGTTAACGCTAGTTAACAAAAACCGATTACTTGAGTTTGGATGCTGGGCTCTTGGTGTTCTGTAGTATTCATAACGTTCCCGTAAATACGATGGTGTATGTTCATCAAATGCTTCAGGGGAATCGGGCACATAATTCTGGAACACGGATTCTGCTCCATTTGCTTCTGCAGTACGCTGTTTCGCAACCGCTTCAAGTGTTTGCAATTGTGCTTCAATGCTGCCTGTTTCTTCCCGGAACATAGCACCGATATCAACTGCACTAACCGTTGCTAATGCTTTGATGCGACGTTCAGTTTGGGCTGCAACTACGGCATAACCGCCACCGGCACAAATACCAAGTGCTCCAATCTTTTCTTGGTCAACAAACGGAAGGGTTGTTACATAATCCACAGCAGAGCGTACATCTTCCACTCGGACATACGGGTCTTCAAGCAAACGTGGTTCTCCTTCGCTTTCTCCCTGATGAGATGCATCATATGCTAATGCAACATAACCTTTGTCAGAAAGTTTTTGTGCATATAGACCTGCCGTTTGTTCTTTTACTCCTCCACCAGGGTGTACAACAACAATCCCAGAATATTTTTTACTTTCATCGAATCCTTCTGGCAAGTAAAGGTTACCCGCCATGTTTAACTGACCATTTTTAAAAGCTACTGATTTTTTCATGTTTTTTCTCCTTTTTGTAAAAAAATATTGGAAATTATATTTTGTTTGATGCCCTTACTTATCTATTGTTTTTTGTTACTACCGCTGTTACTCTTGTGTGTATTAATGACCAGATGTATAATATTAAGGTGCATAATTGAAAACATCAATGACCACATTCTCAACTTTGAGTTTTAATACACACGATTTAAAAACTGTGTATTAAATAAAGGGAGTTTTATTTATGAGTACAATAGATCGTAGAAAACTAAAATCACAAAAAGCTATTCAATCAGCCTTTTTAGAAATGTTAATCGAAATAGGGTTTGATGATATTACCGTTAAAGATATTGCAGAGAAAGCTGATCTGGGTAGAAAAACGTTCTATTTACACTATGTAGATAAATATGACTTATTAGACCACATTGTAGATTGTCATTTGAAAGAACTCGAGGAGATATGTGAATATAAGCAGAATGTTGATTTTTATAAAGGTTCTGTAACATGGTTTGAATATTTTGAAACACATAAAAATTTCTTTGCATCGCTCTTTAAAAGCACGAGTACCTTTTCTTTTAGAAAAAAACTTTTAAAGTTTGTTATGAATGATATTGAAAAAAGGCTAGATGCTTCATCCACTGAGAATAAACAATTCGATAAAAATATTGTTTTGAAATTTTTAGGCATGGCTGTTGTTGGGGTTATGGAATCTTTTGTTTTGGAAGAATTAACAGGAAGTACTGAAACAGTAGCAATCCAAGTTGGGCTATTAGTTAAAAATAATATTTAACATATTCACCTCTAACCGAGTGTCTTTGTTCTGGCCCGTTAGCGCTTAGAACGTATACACATACACCTTGGTCCGTAACGTATCCCGGCACGTGATTGTCCGTAGGGGCACCTTGCCTGGAAGTGCAAAACAGACACTAATTACCTTTGCTCCTGGCGGCAGCTCACGGCTGAATTTGTCCACGAGCCGATCCATCGCACCAGGGAACAAGTAACAGATAACGCAATCTGCATGTTCATATGAACGGGTATAGATGTTGCCACGAACAAATCGCAGCCGTCCCTCCAGAGAATGGCGTTTTCCCTTCACTCTCCGCAAGCGGACACTTAGAAAAGCAAACAGTTGGGAAGCCCACAAGGGAACGATAGAATTCTCAATACCCGTAAGCCGTTTACCAGGGCAATGCCTAACCACGTCCAGTGCCAACGTTCCCCACCCGGAGCCCGCTTCAATAACATCGCCGTAGCCTGGAATACGATTAACCTCTCGGATGACCGTATGCCTGACAAGGCGGGAAGTCGGCATCGGCGAGATTCCGTTTTTCCAACTGACCAGCACGATAGATATCACAGATATAAGTGTCACCACAGCAATCAGCCATGGTATAAATTGAAATATGAACATAACCTCAACCCTTTGGATTTAATAAAAAAAGTGGTAATCGCACCTTCATCATAACAAAAGAAGCTTCCCCGGGTCCAAACAAGACCTGGCAGAAGCTTCCTTCTTTTTATTCCATTATGGCTTACTCTTATTCCATCCTGCTGCTCATTCCACGCATTCAATCCGGTACATGGGACTTCATGTATACCCCTTTTTTGTAGACCGACTTGATTGTAAAATGAACCCCCAGCTTGCGATTCGTCCGGTAGATCAGCGAGTTAATCTCGTCAATGCCTACCGACTCACTCTCCAGCATGCTTCGCTCCGGCCACACTTGCCCGACAATCTGCTCCCGGGTCACAAAGTGGTCCAACTGACTGTAGAGCAGCTTGAACAGCTGGTACTCCTTCTTGGACAGTGGAATCTCCACCTCGCCAATCTGCACGGTTTGCAGGTGATCCTGCAAACGCACACCCTCGCCCAGCAGATCGGATATCCGATATTCTCTCGTTTCTTCAAGATCTCCCTCTGTGCGAAGCTGGATCAAGCCGTTGACCAGAGTCAGGCTGTCTCCCTCGGCAAAGGGGTATTTCTCATAGGGAACGAGGCGCTGCCCGTTCAATTCCGTTCCATTTTTGCTATCCAGATCCTCAATCCACAGCTGATGCTGCTCATCATAATGAATGCGGCAATGCCGCTTCGATATCAACTGATTGTAGACAGACAAGTCCAATTCATCTCCACCCGTATAACGCCCCACTGTAATGGAGCGCCCCTGGCTGACATAAGCGAACGAACCGTCACTTTCCTGCCCTGGCGTACGAATGACGATTTTTGCCGTCTCCCGCATGTTATTCTCCCACCTTCAAATATCACTCGATCTCTATGAGCGTTCCGTTCATACATAATGATAAATTCATCAGATTTGTTCCATTGTTTGCAGTCATAATAATTTATATAGTGTATACAGGCATCGTTATATGCTTTTCTCTACTATACCAGACGTTGTGCCTTTTTTCTCATAACCGTCGTATGCACGCCTTAGCCCATCAACAAGAGAGGTACCTCACCATGAATAAAAAAAACATTTTCATATATGTGCTGCTCGCCTTCACCCTGTCCATTACATTAACAGTGCTCTCCCGCATCAATGATAATCCCGAAGAGTCACTTAAAGGCACCACCACAACCGAAACTTCATGGTTGCAACTGAACACCCAGCCGTAAGTATACTCTATTATAACGTGATCACCACAAAAAACGTTTCACGAATGTCATCTTATGCTGGATCATGCCATGTTAGATGAGGATTAGATCCTAATCCGTTCATCAGAATAAGGCCCCTGGACGCTAAAAAGTAGCGCTCAAGAGCCTCATTTTAATGCAGTTCTATGATATGGATACTGATAAGTTCCCAAATGATGCAGGGGAAGTCAAGGTTTATGAATGCGATGTAGAAATACGAGTCGGGCAGGATGATGATTTACGTGAGGGTAAGTTAGTTACAATCATCATTACATCCTATTCTCCACCAGGTGTTCAAAATTCAATTGAACACATTGCAACGAAAATTCGTCTGGCGTTCTTTGATCGAATCTTCTATGAAAATCATTGGGACAAGCCGATTATTCCCGAAGAGAGCATACGTTGGATTGAACAACATCTATTCTCTAAAGGCAGTAGCGTAGGGGATACTTCGCATGATCAAAGTCTGGAAGTCACGTTGCAATGGGATGCCAAAAAACACGCATATGGTGGACCATCGTGGAAGAAAGCTCCAGCCATATACAATTGAAAATTAATTCTGAAGCAAGGGCGTTCCTGGATTAAAGGGAAATCCCCATTGAGGCAGGCCCTGCACCACAAAATGCTGTAATGCAAACTTTTTCAGAGGTCAACAACGTGAAAACTGAAATACTTGATGATCGTGCACAGGTACAAGCATTTGTCACCTCTAATATGGAGGACATCTACGGTGGAGTATATACCGATGAAGATGGCTATAATGTTGTTCTACTGACAGACACGTCACTTGCTAATGAAGAAAAAATCAAAAGTATCGCAAAGTTCAAAGATAAAACCAAAATTCAGAAAGTGAAATATTCCAAGGAGAAATTGTATTCCTCTAAGGAAGCATTAGCTGCTTTAGCAGTAGAATTAGGTCTTGAAGGAGTCGGAATTAGTGCAGAAAAGAATAAAGTGAATGTCTACATCACGGAGGAAAATTTCAAAAACAATAAGGAAACAATACTTAAACATATTGATGAAGATATGGTTAATTGGGTATTTGGCGATCTTGCTATTAAGCAAAAAGCCTACAATCTTTACGCTGGTGAACAAGTTGAGAGAACTGTCACGGGCGGTGAATATCAGTGTAGCCTTGGTTTCAATGGGCGTGCCAATGGGAACGATGTCGGCGTTATAGCAGGGCATTGTGGAAATGGTACTTGGTATGATAAATCGGATGGAACTGCCGCTATCGGGAACATGTCTAATGGAAGTTTGCTTGGTAACTTTGATGCTGGATATATCCGTTATACAACTAATGTAACTGTGACTCCAAGCGTCTTTCTTAATGGGAATTCTATGACAATCGGTACAACGGATTATGCAGGCTATTACCGAGAAGAAGGAGATTACGTAAGAGTCCATGCACGGTCCGGTAATGGTTCCAGCTTCGGTCCAGTTCAAGTTATTGATAACTCCTTTAACATCCCTGGAGATACACAAGATGTAGTTGTCACTACGCTATCCGGAGCAATTGATGGAGATAGTGGAGGGTTAGTTTACTCTATCGCTAACAATGGAACAAAAAACTATGCTCGTATAGAAGGAGTTTATGCAGGATCGTTAGAGCAAAATGGCATCGAAGTTTACGATTACTTTTCGAAGTATAGCCGTGTATTTGATGGTTTAGGAATGTCCGGTGTTTATACTGATTCATCGTTTTAAATAAAGACGCTTTTGTGGATAATCAATCCACAAAAGCGTTTTTTAACATTGTAAATGACACTATTTCTTGACTTTAACCGTAGCATTGGCTTGAGCGGGATAGGATTTTTTAATTGCTCCTTCAATACTTAACTCAACATTATCACCTATTGCTATAGTGTCATACACTTCTGGATTTTTGAGCGTTATCCAGATTGCATCAGGTTTGTTTTGTTCGAGAAGTTCTGATACTGAGATGTTGCCAGTTTCAGGTATATGCCTGACTATCAATATTTTCTGATCTTCTTTTGCAATGACATAGCCATTTGAACGATCCCATTTCTCAGGGTTGGTTGATTCGTTGCCAGAGCAACCAACAATAAATAAGAAAAGACAAGGTACTACAAGCAAACTCCACTTTTTCATTAATATTCCTCCTAAAACTGTTGTACCTTCCTTACTAATTGACGCTCTCCACCCATTGAATGTTGCTTCATAATTGTATCTGTATCTGCTTAGTTCTGTCTTGCCCCTCCTCTTATAAGCACCCATGCCAGAAAATAGAATTGTCTGTTTTGAAATATATAGAGTCTGTTTCTACTGAGCTGTGTCCGGCCCTAACCTCAAATATCTTACATCTTTGAAAACGGCGATTTATTGGGATTATGCTTTAATCTGCATTATACAAATATCTATGAATACCGTCTTGTACTTTGTTGCTATGTCTCATCTCAAAATAGATAAGACTCAGTAAGACGGTGATTAATACCAGTAGTACTGAAACAACAACTCGAAATTTATCCATCAGTAGTTATGTCCTCCTTCTGAATATATTTCTCAGACATATTACAACTTTCCAATAATCGAACACGTTATACTTAGTAGACCTAAAGATTCCACTCTTTAGGAATATAACATTGAAAAGGAGTCTCGATCCATGAAGGGAAAAAATTAGTATCGCTTTTACTTGCTGGAGTTGTTGCTGGATCAATTTTAGTAGCATCCATAACAACCGCAGAAAGAGTCGTTGCCCAAACTCCGATGGAGGCAGCAACTGAGTACTTTGATGCTTACATTGCTAAGGATGCAGAGGGAATGATGTTCTATTCAAAAGATATAAACTATTTGAATGAGAAAAGTCGTGAAAAAGGGTATGAAAAGGATTTTAAAACTAATCCTACTACTGAGTATGAAATTGTGGGAATCAAACAAATCAACAGTAATGAAGTAGAGATTTCAGTGATCGAAAAATATGCAGGACAAGGCTACGAACAGTCACCACCACTCCCTTATAAAGTTTTCAAAAGCGACAATGGGTGGAAGGTTTTGGTGGAACCTTTCGAAATCAACACAGCGACAGGTGAAGTCACTAAAGGAACACCAGTTCACGAAAGAAAATATATGGAATAGATGTTTTTTTTTCAATTACAAAAGTATCGTACATACTATATTTTTAATTACAAATTATAGTATTGGAGGGATTATATTGAAGGTCGCAAAAAATGAAGATCTTTACTATGTCTTTGCTCTTAACAGTTGCTGTTGTTCCCTCCGCTAGTGCCTCTCCTTCTCAGTCACCATCACAGGTACTGGAAGAAGCAACCCAGGTCGCTACAGACTATTTCAAATCCTATATTTCTAAGGATATCGAGGGCAGGATAAAAAATTCTTTAGAACCTATTTATTCAAATGACACAGAACGCCGGGCTGCTCACTCCAGTAAATCGGCTCGTTTTCTCGGATATGATATGCGGATCAGCCACGATGCAGACACAACGAAAAACCAGGAGTCAAGTTTCCTTCTTTAGCGTAAATTTTTGAGTAAGCCATTAGATAGAAATCTAAATTGTAAAGATTCCTATATAGCCTCTGGAACTTATAATCTGGACGTAATGCTTGCTTTGCTAGATTGTCTAGCACGGGTTTCTGGACTTCTCATTGAGCCTCACACTCCTTTCCATTAGGTTGCTAGACTTGAAAAACTGTTCTCCTTCGCCATGTGATAGGCTTTCTCTCTCTACCTCGGACTACTACGAGAACTCCGTTACCTTATTGGATATTCAGACTCGTTCGTCATAGCTCTATTTGAGCGCTCCAACTTAGGCAATCCCCATTTAGACATAAAAGAACCGACTTGTTGTAATATCGAATGTGACGTTCGCCCTTTTCCTCTTATTGAGGTTGGTCAACCCAGAACCACTCTCACCAAGCATGAAATTAACTCGATGAGCTGTGTCTTCTTAGTTGAAGATCGGGTTGCGTATCGTTTGTAGTTACCTTCCGATACGAGCGGACCATTAGCTCCCTCGGACTATCATTTACGCAGTTTAGCTTTCATCCTTGTTTACAACATCTCACCTCGCCATTCAGTCGTGCTTTGGCAACTAAGCAACTTATGGCTTTTCCCAACATGCTACACTCCCCGATATTGGTTTCCCTCACGGATAAGTTGGTTGGTGACAGATTATTGTGGTTTGATCTGCTCCCTTGTCAAAGGGAGATTTCTTTTATGCCCTTATGGGCGCACCTGCATGTGCCCTTCTGCCCCAACGGATTTAATCATGGAATCTAACGTAGAGAACCGGTTTTCGATTCGGTGTACCGCCGCCAATAGATTCCAAGGAACTCCATATTTCTCTACGGCAGCTTGATAGATTGGGATATAATCCGATAATGTCTACTTTCAAAAGTGATGCTACTGCGGAATTACATGCCATCAACGCCGCTTTTTCCTGATGCCAAATTTCCTCCAACCATACACAATGAGAGATATAGGACCAGCAATCCATACTAACTGCCATAACATGATACTCAGGTCAAATCCCATATTGTACCCTCCCCAAAAGATGGTAAATGCTCCGTCGACTATCCTAAAATTGGTTCTTTTCATCCTCCGGCAGATCCGATTCATTAGGCTGTTCGGTCTCTCTGGCCTGTATTTCCTCCATCCGGCTCGACACCTTCTGATACAGGTAGGAAATGCCCAGCAGCAGTACACCAAAGCTGAAATAGGCAATGATTTTGCTGCCCGATGTGAGCAATCCGACATCATAGAACACCATCTTCCCGGTGGAGAACAACGTCAAGCCCAGACCAAGGCGCCGAATCATTACATATTTTCTTCGGAACCCGTAGGCAATGTACAGGATCGCAAGCAGCAGATAGATCAGGCTGAACAGCAGCCCTACATCTCCCCAATGGAACTGAATCGTCAAGAACACAGTAATGACTCCCAGCAGATAGACCCCTGCGATAACCGGATACCACTCAATGCTCTTAAACTGCCCGCGGATTGCCGCGATCAGCAGATCCCTTCCTGCAAAGAACACACCCACGTTAAAGATAATCAACACAAGCAGACCTACGATTTCAGCCGCTGTATGCTGCTGAACATCCGGCTGAAGTGCCGGCATGGATAACGTTACCGCTAGTGCAATACAACAACCCACCGCATGCAGGAAGATGACATAATATTGTACGATCCGGTCACGCAGCAGCTTCACTTTGCCCAGCCCATAGGCCATGGCAATGGTTAGCGCAGCGAACATCAGCCACTTGTAGAATAGGTATAACAGGAATGAGTCATCGACGGCTTTCATATACAATTCATTCGACTCGTACAGCACGTATAACCACAGATTCGCCAGTGTGACGTACTTGAATGCATTCAGAAAACCGAGCTCTGTCAGGCCATAGTGGTGTTTCTTTTGCGACAAGGAGCCATTGCGATCCAAGGCGTAATACAGTGTAATGAGCAGCGCGCCCAGCGTGATGCAGGAGTATTTTATCATGAAATACGATTGCTCCCCCATAATGAACAGCACCAGCACATCATAGTACACAAAGGTAAACATGCACAGCAGCACGATGCCCCATCCGGCAAGCTCCACCAGCTTAAATCGCTTCAGATGTCCGAGCGTAACCAGCAGAACCCCTTCAATCAGCCAGCCCATGGACAGCCACTTTGCCCCAAATTGGAACGGTATAATCAGAATGGCAAAGGTCAGGGAAGTCACGTAGAACAATAGAAGAGTCTGTTTCTCCTGCGGCATCCTCTGCTGTACAAATCGGGCGAGCCCGAGATAAACCAGAGCGAAAATCAGAGCAAGCAAGCCCTGTGCGTCATTCCATCCCGCTGCATCGAACAATACATACAACATCAGACAGCTGATGCTTGTATTCATGGCCAGCAGTGTGAAGTCCCACCACGTTAATTTCACCCGATGTCTGAAGGGATACGCCAGTGTAATGCCGAGATATAATGCAAATGTCACAATAGAATACACCATGCCGATCTTCTCACTTGGCGAGAGCCATAACAGGATGAGCATGGACGGTGTGTTGAACAGAAAACTGATATAATGCACAACCGGCCACCGTTTGCCAAATGAAATCCATACAATAATCCCGTTTAAGAGCAGCAGATAGATCATCGCAACATATACAGCCGAACCTTGAAGGCCGAAATAGGCCATGTAGGAGATTAACGGCAGATACCCTCCAACCAACCCAAGTGAGCAGATTGTTCTGGACTGATACCTCAACGATAACAGCACGGATATGGCTGAAACCAACACCGACAAGGCAAGTCCCGTATATAACCCGATAATATGCAGTAAAAAGTAACTATAGAAGATCGAGCCAAACAGAACAGAAATCCCGCCTCCCAGCAGCCCCATCGCGAACGTCTGCCGTTTGCGCCGGAACAGCCATTCACCCCCGGCAAGCATAAGTGCACCGAGCAGGAAGAATGCTCCGCCTTTCATCTCATCGTTGAACCAGGTAGCGTAGGAGTACTGAAACGCCGCTCCAACGCCAAGAATGATAAGCAGAATGGCGACCTTATTGATCCAGCTTAGGCCAATCTTCATCTCCATCCGGTTCTGGCGAATACGCCGCTGAATGGTCTCTTCGCTTAAGCCTTCTTCCGCCATATGCTCGTATCCCTGCTGCATCTGCCTGCGCAGCGCCTCTTCTCTCTCCCACAAGGCCTGTCTGTGCTGCTCAATTCGTTCCTGCACCTCAGCAGCCAGATAATCAATTCTCTCCTTAATCTCGGTGGCGTCGCTCTGAAGTTCCTCTGAAGCCCTGTTGAATATGGCATTCAAATTCACTTTGGCACGATGTTCATGCGCCGCCAGCCGATCATTATGTACACTCGTCTTTCCTTGAAAATAGGTCTCCATCTTCTCCTGGGATACACGAATGAGATTCAATTTCTCATCCAGCATCTGTTCGGACAACGCCATGCGAAGACGCGCATTCTCTTCCTCCATCTTGCGGGTGCGTGCTTCAAGCTCCTGCAGCTTGAGTTGATGCGCTTCATATTGCGCTCGCAGTTGTTCATTCTGCACGATCAGATCATCGGATTGATACTCCTGGAGCAGCGCATTGTATTCCTTTACCAGCTGCTTCTGCTGCTCCTGAACCTGGTGAAGCCGATCCTTGAACTCGTTCATGAGCTTCCTCCGTTGGTTGATGTTTAATCTATTTCCTATATTTTACTATATGTATGCCATAAAATGGGGTTTACAGAATAGATAACAACAAAAAGCCCAGGAAGCATCATCTTCCCGGGCTCTCATTCATAGAAAATATATTGATTCTGCATAGGTACTTAGCTTTGGGGTAATCTTACTGTACCTCCGATGCTTACGCAGGATCTTTCGTATCCGTCGTCTCCGGCTCCATAATTTCGGTGGCATCCGGGTCCAGCCAGTTAGCAAGCAGGGTCCGCACATAATGCAGATCACTCTCTGACAAATCATAGTACCATGTTCCGCTGCGCGTTGCGCCCTCACCCTTCAGCATATAATTGCTGATTGTTGGTGTGGTGTCTTTCATATATAGAGACTCGGCAAATTTCACGATGAAATCCGAGTTCATGTTGGTTGTAAAATTCGATCCGGCAATCTGGATCACGTCCGGGATCTTGGTCAGATTTTTGACCTCAAGTGCACGATTCATGAATGCACTGAGGAAAAGACGGTGACGCATCGTCCGATTGAAATCGGAATCTTCCCGGTAACGCACATAGCCCAGCGCTTCTTCGCCGCTATAGATCGGTTTGTTCGCTTCCACAAACAGCTTCTCATGCGCTTTCATCTTGTTCTCAATATTTTTCTTGATCGGCAATTCAACACCGCCAACCGCATCAACAATATCCTTGAGTCCGTTAAAATTAATCGCGGCATAGAAATCAACTTTGTTTTCCAACAGATGCTCCACAGTGTCCATCGCCATCTTGGCTTCACCATGCGCATAGGCTGAATTAATCTTCGATTTCACATCCCGGCCGACAATATCGGTATAAGAGTCACGCGGAATGGACAGCAGCAGCACTTTATTTTCTTCCGGACGAACGACAGAATAGATCATGGTATCCGAACGGCTTGGTTCGTTATCCCGTTGGTCAATCCCTAGCAACAACAACGAGAATGGATCGGTGTGTTCTACAACGGGTGCATCCTTATCGCCAACCGGCTTGAAGGATTCATCGAGCGTTTCCTTTACGGTATCCGAAGCAAACAGGTTAAATGCAAACACGACGAGTTGCTTTTGATAGATAAATCCGAGTCCCCCTAGCACAATGAGCGTGCTCAGGATGATAATTAAAGGTTTCTTCCATCTCTTCTTCGGTTTCTTCGGCTTCCGTCTAGTTAAATGTGCGGCACTGTTTTCCATCATATCTCCTTTAATAACGGTCTTAGAATCATTTAACTATATTAATAACACGTTTTCAATAGATTACGTTATAATCTGCTATACAAGAAGTGACACAGAAGGAGCGATGAGCGATGGAATATCGACGTTTGGGGAATAGCGGTCTACGCGTTTCCGCACTTGGACTCGGCACCAATGCCTTTGGTAAACGGTCGGACGACCCGACTTCGATCCGCATTATTCATGCGGCACTGGATCAGGGAATTAATTTTATCGATACCGCCAACATCTACGCCGGAACGGAATCAGAGCGGATTATCGGACAGGCCCTCACAGGTCGACGGGAAAACGCTGTGCTTGCTACCAAAGCCGGACTCCCCCGGCATGACGGTCCCCATGGGCGCGGTTCCTCGCGCTATCATCTGCAGCAAGAGCTTGAGCATAGCCTGCGGCGTCTGCAGACGGACTATGTGGATCTGTATCAGATCCATACCTTTGATCCGCACACACCGCTGGATGAGACGCTGCGCACACTGGATGATATGGTCACTTCCGGCAAAGTCCGCTATATCGGTGCTTCCAACTATGCAGCCTGGGAGCTGATGAAAGCTCTTGGCACCAGCGAGCTGAAAGGATATGTACGTTATATCTCGACCCAAACCAGCTACTCTCTGGCGGATCGCACACCTGAGCTTGAACTTGTACCGATGTGCCTTGATCAGGGCGTCGGCATCATCCCGTATTTCCCGCTGGCAGGCGGCATTCTGACAGGGAAATACAACGGCGAAGCTGGCGTACCTTCCGGTTCCAGAGCAGATACCGATCCAGCCTTCAACCGTTTTCTACTGAAACACAATATTCAACTGGGGGAGCAGGTCAGTGAAAAGGCATCGTCGTACGGATGCTCCCCAAGCGTCCTGTCCCTTGCATGGTTACTATCACGCCCTGCTGTTTCGACGGTTATCGTTGGGGCAACTCGTACGGAACAGCTGGAGCATAATCTGGCCAGCCTGGACATGAAACTAAGCGATGACATGATCGCCGAGCTCGATCAACTCAGCGACTCATTTCGCTATGGTAAGCCGTTTGCCACATATCGGATAGATTGAAATTGAAGCAACAGGAATAACCTCCCGGCTAAAAAGTCAGGGAGGTTATTTCAACTTTTGTATAAGAAAATTAGAATTAAATTGACAAAACAACTTCCAACTTCACTACACACTGTAGTCTAAAAAACATAGAAAAAAATCGTTCTATGAATTAAACATCTGTTTTATGTCGGATAAATTCCTGCATGATTTCCATGTATTCGTCCTTACGATCACTTAACACATCAAAGAACAACTTGTCGGCGGCTTCAACTAGATGAATACCTTCAAGTGCCAAGCGGGTTCCTTCCGGCGTTGTTGTAATAATATTCGCACGGGTATCTGTAAGATGACGCTTGCGAGTGATCAACTCTCTCTTTTCAAGAGCACGGAGGACTTGAGAAGTAACATTAACATCCACATTGGCAAAATGCGCTAGCTGGACCTGGGTTACTCCCTTGCCCTCAGTGTCGCGTTCATTGAGCCACACACAGGCATGCAATAATACAAATTGGGGTTGGGTTAATTCCAGAGGCTCCAGCACCTTGCGTATTTCCTTTTGCCACATCGTAGTCACCTGCCATAGCAGATACCCCGGGCTTTCCTGAGCATTTTTATACCGTGAGCTTTCCATTTCTATATACCTCCATCATTACACCTTAAGCTTCATCTATCTTATAACGAATGTTGGAACCGATGTGTTTCAACGTTGTACATTTGCAATGGGAAACATTAGCGTGAAGGAATAAATTGCTTCACCCATTGGCCAAATCCATGCGGATTACGACTCTGAATTAGAACAGTACCTTCACCCCGGAATCGGCATACCAATCCTTCTCCACTCGTCACGCTGGATAACCAGCCTTGGGATGCTTTCTCAATGCGATAATCCACATAACTCGGCCATGCGACCAAGTGAGCATTATCCACAATCACTTCTTCACCCGCAGCCAGATTGATGGCATGGATGGCACCATAGGAAGACAGGAACACGGTTCCTCGACCACTGATTTCTATAATAAAGAAACCTTCTCCAGAGAAAAGACCTTTCTTCAGGTTCTGCATTTTGGTATTCACCTGAATGCCTTCCGTTCCAGCCAGAAATCCATCCTTCTGTACGTAGAGCGAATAAGAACCATCCAGTTCAACCGCCTCCACATCTCCCATGCTGGACGGCGAGAGCAGAATTTCCGCAGATCCCCCTGCAGCCGTCAATTCCTGAAAAAAGAATTTCTCGCCGCTGAGCATCCGTCCGATTCCGCCAAACATGCCGCCTTCAGCAGATCCCTTCAAATCAACGGTTGGTGTCATGGATACCATGGCCCCACTTTCCGCCTTGAACCGTTCTCCCCGTTGCAATTGCACCTTAAGCATCGCAAATGCACCATCATATAGAATTTCATAGTTCATGGCTTCATCAGCTCCTTGTTGTCCGTGTTAAAATCATTTAGCCCATTATCCTCCAACACGGAGGATTTGTCTCCGTATTCCTTAATAATATGCTGATCTCCCCAGTTACATAGGGCGTTCAGAATCGGTTCCAAACTTCGGCCATATTCACTCAGTTCATACTCCACTTTGGGAGGAACCTGGTTATAGACAATACGGTTCACGATCCCGTCATCCTCAAGCTCCCTAAGCTGCTGTGTTAACATTTTCTGCGTAATTGCGGGCATAATACGTTTCAGATCACTGGTCCGTTTCTTCCCGTGTGTCAGATGGCAGAGAATGACGCATTTCCACTTGCCACCGATGACTTCAAGCGTCGCTTCAACGGAAATATTATATTTCTTTCTGATCATGCTGAATGTCCTCCCGGAATTCTTATTTCATAGAAACAAATGCTATACAGGCACTAAAAAGTACGTAGGGTACTAAAAAGTACGTACTATTCATTTTATGTCGAATAACTCATAATAGCATTTGCCGGTAAGTAAATCTACATTCTAGGAGTTGAACAAAAAATGATTCAAGATTCAAAACGCAGTACCTGGGCACTGCTGGCACTGGCAATCAGTGCGTTTGCCATCGGCACCACTGAATTTATCAGCGTTGGATTACTGCCCCTTATTGCAGATGACCTGGGCATTTCCGTAACGACGGCGGGACTGACCGTTACTTTATATGCATTAGGTGTAACCTTCGGGGCACCGATTCTGACCTCACTAACGTCAACGGTGTCACGCAAGACACTGCTGCTTGCCATTATGGTCGTTTTTATCGCGGGTAACACCATGGCTGCGCTATCGAGCGGAATTACCATGCTGCTCATTGCGCGAATTGTCTCCGCTCTGGCACACGGCGTATTCATGTCCATTGGTTCCACCATTGCGGCAGACCTGGTTCCTGCAAACCGCCGGGCGAGCGCCATTGCCATTATGTTCTCCGGCTTGACCATCGCTACGGTAACCGGTGTACCCCTGGGAACACTCATCGGTCAGAACTGGGGCTGGCGTGCAGCTTTCATTCTTATCGTTGTCGTCGGTGTTATTGCCTTCATCGGTAACATGATTCTTGTACCGTCCACGCTGCAACGCGGAAAGCGGACTGCATTCCGCGAACAGTTGAAGCTGGTAACAGGCGGACGATTGCTGCTGGCTTTAGCCATTACCGCTGTGGGATATGGCGGAACGTTTGTTGTGTTTACCTACCTGTCCCCACTTTTGCATGACATCAGCGGTTATTCCGACAAAACAGTCGCGGGAATTCTGCTGCTGTACGGAATCGCCATTGCGATCGGTAATATTATCGGAGGAAAAGCGGCCAACCGCAATCCGCTCCGAGCACTATTCTATATGTTTATCATTCAGACCATCATTCTGGGCATCCTGTATTTCACCGTTCCATTCAAGTTTGCAGCATTAATCACCATTCTAGGGATGGGTCTGCTTGCCTTCATGAATGTGCCAGGGCTTCAGATGTACGTCGTGACGCTAGCAGAACGTTATGCACCGCAGGCCAAAGACGTGGCGTCCGCCTTCAACATCGCGGCATTTAACGCAGGGATCGCCATCGGTGCCTATTTGGGCGGTGTAATCACGGACTCCATCGGTCTGATTCATACCACATGGGTGGGTGCAATTATGGTCCTGGTTGCCGTTCTTCTGACGGGTTGGGCAAGAGCACTTGATCGTAAAGATCCCTATTCTCCATCCGAGACGTAAGACAGGTTCAGTCAGAGCAACAGGCTTAACCATGCATCATTCCAGTGTTAAAGCAATCATCCGGAACCGGTTTCCCCTTTATTGTAAATCTAGTATAATACGTTAATTCGAATTTAATCTACTATGACTTAATGAAGGACAACAGGATTTATCGTTTTACATCATTACTACTATTTTGGTTCATACTATGAGGAGGACTTCACATGACAGCACAACATTTACAATCCACAGTAGCTTTAAATAACGGTGTTCATATGCCTTGGTTCGGACTTGGCGTATTTAAGGTAGAAGAAGGAGCCGAATTAATCGAGGCTGTTAAACAAGCCATTGCTCACGGTTACCGCAGCATTGACACAGCCGCTATCTATGGCAACGAATCGGGTGTAGGTCAAGCGATTGCCGAGGCGCTAAAAGAAAATAATTTGAAGCGTGAAGATCTGTTCGTCACATCCAAAGTGTGGAACGAAGACCTCGGATACGAGGAGACGCTTGCTGCTTATGAGACATCACTGAACAAACTGGGACTGGAATACCTGGACCTGTATCTCATTCACTGGCCAAAAGCAGGCAAATATAAAGGTGCATGGAAAGCGATGGAGGAGCTGTACAAAGCAGGACGCGTCAAAGCCATTGGCGTCAGCAACTTCCAGATCCATCACCTTGAAGATCTGATGCAGGATGCCGAAGTGAAACCAATGATCAATCAGGTGGAGTACCACCCTCGTCTGACTCAAGTTGATCTTAAAGCGTTCTGTGAAAACAATGGAATTCAGTTCGAAGCATGGTCCCCGCTGATGCAGGGTCAACTTTTGGACAACCCGGTCCTGACCGAGATTGCCACTGCGAAAGGTAAATCGGTAGCACAAGTCATCCTGCGCTGGGACTTGCAGAACGGTGTCATCACCATTCCGAAGTCCACCAAGGAAAAACGTATTGTCGAGAACTCTTCCATCTTTGACTTTGAACTGTCCAATGATGAGATGGATCGCATTAGCGCCCTGAACGAAGACGTTCGCGTTGGACCTGACCCGGACAACTTTGATTTCTAATTGAAGGTTTCTGATTTCTTGAGACTGATATACAGATAAAAAATAAGTAGGGCAAAACCTGTTAGGAGCCTGCTTTGACATACTATAGCGAAAAACCACCGGCTCTTGATCCGGTGGTTTTTCGTCTTCCATTTTCTTATCTTCTTCGGTTTAGCGGTACAAGACAATCTACACGAACACTGCTCGCTTTAATTTAAAATGTTGTAATTAAATTTTTAACTATTGCAGCTGCCACAAGGCAGGTACATTGGATGGTTCCCAACCTGTCAAGGACGTGTGGGGCTGCAAACATTTATACGTCTTGCCGTTATATGTGACCAGTTGTCCTGCAGTGTAAGCTGTGTTGGCCTGCCAAGCGGAAACGCCGGGATTCGTCGTTCCTGCTGAGGTTTTCACGCTCACCGCGTTGCTCGCTGCAGACACATTGCCTGCTGCATCCTTTGCTTTTACCGTAAACGTATACGAGGTATCGGCCGCAAGCCCGCTGATTGTTGCCGTCGTTCCGGTTACTGTTGTCGCCAGTGTTGTCCCGTTGTATACGTCATAACCCGTTACACCCACGTTATCTGTGGATGCCGTCCAGCTAAGCGTTATGCTGGAGGACGTTTGCGCGGTGGAGGCAAGGTTTGTCGGCGCAGTTGGCGCTTGTGTATCGCCTCCCGGCTGAGCTGTTGTGCTTACGGTTACTGCATTACTGGCTGCAGACAGATTACCTGCCGCGTCTTTTGCTTTTACCGTGAAGGTATATGACGTACCCGCTGTGAGTCCGCTGATCGTTGCGGTCGTTCCGGTTACTGTTGTCGCAAGATTAGCGCCATTATAGACGTTATAGCCTGTCACGCCTACATTATCTGTTGAAGCATTCCATGCCAGCGTCACCGAGTTTGCCGTCACGCCTGTCGAACGGGCATTCCCTGGTACGCTTGGTGCCGTCGTATCTACTGGTGGCACTGTACCTCCCGTAGGCAGATCGGCTTTCAGTTTGTTTTGGAGTGTTTTGTTACGGTCACCGCTGAGCTCCCAGAACATCGCTCCGCCAAGCCCTTTGCTCTTGATATAAGCCGTTTTATATCCAACAGACTCTGCATCGTCATAACTGATAAAGCGTTTGTTGGACGCATTATAGAGATATGGCACTTTGGCCGTGTCATTCCAGTAACGTGTGTATCCGTTTTTGTTGATGTAATTGGCTTCCAGATCATAGAAGTCAAAGGAGCCTGCTTCCCATGTTCCAACGGATGAACCACCCGTGCACGTCTGATACTGGCCGTTGCCTGCCTGTGCACATCCATCCCAGCCACGGCCGTAGAATGGAACACCAAGCACGAGTTTAGCAGCCGGTACGCCTGCATCCAGATGCCCTTGTGCTCCGGCAGCCACATTAAATGTATTGGCATCTGGCACGCCAGCGGCTGAAGCCGCAGGATCATAGTTCAATGGCGCATTATGTGCGCTGATTTTTTGCCAAGCCCCGTTAAAATCGTATGTCATAATGTTAATCCAGTCGACGATGGCAGCAATTTTTGCAAGCTCCGTATTGGCAGCATAGGTCGCAGACGCACCGCTTGCAATCGTAAGCAGATACTTCTTGCCGTCCACAGCTCCCGCTGCATCCAGCTTTTCACGGATTTTGCTCAGGAGCAAAGTGTAGTTTTGCTTATCTTCAGGACGTTTGCTGTTACCATCAAGTCCGCCGGATACCGGGTACTCCCAGTCCAGATCTACCCCGTCAAAATTGTACTTCCGCAGGAAGTCGACGGCAGAGTTCGCAAAGACCTCTCGAGTTGCAGCAGTCGCAGCTACATCAGAGAAGCGGTTGGACCACGTCCATCCTCCGACGGAGATAATGGTCTTCAGGTTAGGATTGGTTTGTTTCAGCTTGTTCAGCTGATTGATATTGCCTGCAATGGGCTGATCCCACGTATCCCCTGCAAAGGTCTTGCCCGTATCGATCCATGGATCGCCGAGCACAATCGTTCCGTTTGGTACATTGATCGTTTGGCTTTTTTCATTCTGACAGGTCCAGGTTACAGGATTGGGTCCCGAAGGGTCTGGATTTCCATGAATGCCGTTCCAGCAAATATCAGCAAACGCATAGTTGATATGCGTCACTTTGGTTGGATCGATATCGGCTACATTATAGTTTCTGCCATACGCTGCCCAGGACGGGTAGTACCCAACAATTTTATAAGAATCTGCTGCTTCGGCCGTAGCAGGTTGGAGTGCAAAAGAAGGGACAATAACGGATAAGAGCAGGGAAAGACCAAGGAAAAACTTTGCAGTCTTCTTAAAAGCAGTGTGTTTATTTAAATTTATCATTTAATACACAACCTCCTCTGTCTTTTGCGTGCTAAGCCCATTCAGGAATGGACGATGTGCGTTCGAGAACTGGTTATTCGTATACGCGTCCCAGTTGATTGACCAGGTCATAATGCCCTTGAGACCGGCATAACCTGCAGGCTGGCGCAATGTATAAGAACCGCCGTATGATACTCCTTTGATCAGATAATTCAATGCTTTTTGCAGCTCAGCTGGCGCCGTATAGCCGCCTCCAGCAGCCTGCTGGGAAGCGGGTACACCAATCGCAATCTGGTCCGGTCGCAAAGGACTAAAGAATGGACCCGAGCTTCCGCCTACGTTAAAGCCTTGAAGCAGCATTTCGGCCATGGCGACATGGAAATCGGCTGTCCCTTGAGCGTATGAGCGGCCGTCCAATCCCACCATCGAACCGGTGTTATAGTGCTGCACATGCAGCAGGGTCAGGTCATTGCGCAAGGCATGAATCACTGGAAGATACGCTCCCCAAGGACCACCATAGTTCAGATATCCGCCCTGTACATAGGCCGTTTCCGGTGCAGCAGTTAGAACAAAATTGGCACCGAAATGTGATTTAAGCGCTTTCACGCCGTTAATCAGGTTAACGATCTTCGGAGTCGTCGGACTACGGAAGTCGGTATCCCCCGCATTTAGAGACAAGGAGCTTCCTTCAAGATCGATGTCGAGGCCATTGAATCCATAAGTCGAAATAATGGATTTTAGAGAATCCTCAAACTGTTGTCTCTTGGTCGCATCCGTGAGCTCAATCGTGCCATTGGCTCCTCCCATGGAAATCAGTACCTTTTTCCCTTGGCTCTGAAGGTATGCAATGTCCGACTTGAACTCTTCTACCGTAGCGTTATACGGCGTAAAAGCAAGCGTTCCGCTGCCGGGTGAAATCGGCTCGGCAAAGGAGACATTAATAACGTCATAGGCTGTTGACACGTTGCGAAGTTTAATATTGGTAGAGCCATTGTCGAAATTGTGCCAGTAGCCGATCAACCATTTACTGCCGGTTGGCCCAGGATTCGAAGGTCCGGTGGAAGTCGTAACGCTTAGAGAGGTACTTGCAGCGGACAGATTGCCTGCCGCATCTTTTGCTTTGACTGTAAAAACATATGTGGTGCCGGCTGTCAGTCCTGTTACTACAGCCGTAGTTGTTGAAGTGTTCGCCGCGAGAGTACTGTTCCGGTACACTTCATATCCGGTTACACCCACATTGTCCGTGGATGCGTTCCAGGTAAGATTGACCGATGTATCCGTGACGAAGGATGAGGTTAAACCTGCAGGAACGGAAGGTGGTGTCGTATCCGGAGTTGGAGTCCCCCCTCCAGTACCTTCCCCGACGTATTTCCACAATGCGGGCACATTTGAGGGCTCCCATCCGGTCAAAGCCGTATGGGGCTGAATACATTCATAATCTTTATTTAAATAGGTTACTAGATCTCCTTTTTTGTATGCGGTGCCTGCCTGCCACTGGGCAGCGGCATCTGCTCTTGGTGCAAACCACGTAATAATCAGAAGAAATGCCAAAGCGAATGTAATGACCGGGCGGAATCGAACAGCTTGATTCAAGCAAAATCCCTCCTGTATTAAGGTTATTTTCACCTTGCAAACAAAGCTTCAATGGTGCACTTACATGTGATCCGCGATCTATAGAGCATGTAAAACCGTCTTACGATGAGCGTCGCTTCACTCCCTTTCCTTATCAAAATGGACCTTCCCTCTCGTTTTCTCTTTTTGCAGGCATCAACCAAATTTTACAGGGAATTTACAGATCCTCACCCTGTATTTAATCAGTAAAATGCAATTGAGATAAGGGATAAATTATTTCTATAGGGGGCGAAAAATGTAATATACCGCACAAAAAGGCCGCCTACCACGTCATTAAGAGACGTGATAGACGGCCTTTTTTTATTTTAAAGTAACGGATGTATTACCACGTTTATTTTAATTTCGAGGAAGCTAGTTCATATGACAGCATACCTTCGAAAGGCTGCCACCCATCCTCGCCGGATAAAATAACAGGCACAGTGTATTCGGACGCTTCCTGCTCACTGAGTATTTTCGCCCATGGAACTCTCCCCATCACACTTCCGGCCCCAGGCCCCGCACTATGATATTCAACGTACGCAACCGTCGCTTCCGCATCGGTCTTGTTCCAATTGTGCCAGCCCTCCTGCTTCACATGCGCGCCCATCCAGCAGTTCAGGAAGCAGACTTTGGCATGGTTACGCCACGGTCTGCCCAGATATACGGACTGGGCGGGGGCATTGCTGGTTAGGTCACAATCGATAAACACATAGCCATAACGTACATCCTCGGGTGTAGAGGCAGCGGTAATCCATCCGTTCACGTCTCCCTCCGCCGCTGAATCGGATAAACGGTTCTTTGCAAAGATCTCACACCCCTGGAACACCGCCGTAGCCGAACCAAAAATAAAATCGACATCGCCCTCAATGTAACAGTCCTCATAATATTGACGCAGCTTCCGCCGCTCCGCCCCGTCACGCGGCCCCCCGAAGAAACTCCGGTCCATCGGCTGCTCAGGCAGCGGCCCGGTAAAGATCGTGTCCTGGTGACCTATAAATCGGCAATGCCGGAAGGCTGCCCGATCCCCATCCACGTAGACGGCCAACGCCTGACCAACCTCACCACCAGGTCCAGCCGAGTTTACGAAGGAAAGCCCTTCTGCGGTAAAATCATCTTCACCGATAAAGACCGTGTAGGAATGAAAGGTATGATACAACTCCCCGTTCGGGAACTTCTTGAGCGCGTAATCATCATACGTGATGATGGTCTGATCGGCTCCCGCACCAACGAGGTGGACCATCGGCTTCTCGATCTGCAGTTTTTCAACATAGGTGCCTGGCTTTATACGAATCGTATACTTTTCAGTGCAGTCGGCCGGAATCGCATCAATCGCAGCCTGAATAGTGGGAAAATCGCCACTTCCGTCCGCAGCAACTAGGTAGCCATTCCTGTACAGATCCAGATTCGCTCCTTGTGACAGAGGTTTGTTCATAGCAATCGCTCCATTTCCAGCGCAGCCAGCAGGAGCGGCGCCACGCCCATGAACGAGTCACTCACAATCTGCTCGCTGACATAATAACTGTACGAACCATCCCGATCCAGACTCAGTCCTGCCCCGTGACAGATCGCGTTCAGCTTCACGCCTGCCTCCGCCAGCGTTCTGGCGCAGCGCAGGATTGTTTTATTTTTGAAACGTGTACTTATGGCCCAACGTCTTCGGATTTCTACATCTGGTTCCGATACTCCATCGGTGTTACACCCGTCACTCGCTGAAACGCCCTGTAGAATTGACTGACATTGGAGAACCCCAGCCCAAAGCTGATGGTGGTCACAGAATCTGGTGTATGGCGCAGTCGTCGGGTCGCTTCCTCCACACGCAAATTCAGTACGTACTGATACGGCGTTGAACCTGTCAGTGCCTTAAAGGAACGCATAAAATGATATCTGCTCTGGTGCGCAACCGCCGCCATGGATTCGATGTCCATTGGACTTGTATAGTCACTGTGTATATACTCCAGCACGCGCCGTAGATGGGGGTCGATGAACGCGCCGCCGTTGCCGCTTGTTCGCTGAAGCAGATTCTGAAGCTGCCCGTAAACCAGGCTCCCGCCCGCACTCACTACCCCACCCATTCCTGTGTTTGCCAGCTTCAGATTACTCCCATTTGGTTGAGCAGACAGCATCCGTCCAAGATATGTCTCTACCGCAAGCTCCGTTTCCTGTATCTGCAATGGTTCGGGCGCATCGTCCAGCAAAATGGCGTTCCAGCCTCGAAACAGTCTGCTGATCTCAGCCGGATCGAAGGTTTGTGTGGTCCGAAACTCAGTCTGCGCTCCTTGTTGATCTGAATCCTCCAAGCCGCCAATTGGCGGATTGCGAAACTTGATAACGATAACCGCGGAATCCGCACCAATCTCGAAAAAGTGCTCCATCCGGGGATGGGCAATAATCCCCAATCCTGCTTGCAGAGGATATGTCTGCTGTTCCTGCACCAGATGACACTCGCCTCTTACAGGCATCGTTACCTGATACCAGTCATCGTGCACATGGGGTTCATTGGCGAATCCGCCAGAAGCTTTCCACAATTCCAATCCATTCAGCATCATGTTTAATTCCATCGTTTCCTCACCTGCTGACATTATAGCAAATCGTGCTCACTTTCCAAGCACTTTTCACAAAGACAATAGCTGTCTGTATCTTTTATCATGGTAAAAAAATAATTCGAGGTGATCTCCCGTGGCTCAAACCGCTGTAAGCAAATTGCAAATCAATCACTCCGCCAATTGGGCGCTTGCCGGGGTCAGCTTCGCCCATCTGCTGAATGATGCGATGCAGACCGTTGTCCCGTCTGCTTTCCCGCTGTTTCAGCAAACCATGCAGCTCAGTTTCGCCCAGATGGGCTGGATTGCCTTCACATTGAATATTACCGCATCGGTCCTTCAGCGGCTGGTAGGTTATATGTCTGATCGCAAGCCAATGCCAATTCTGCTGCCTGGCGGCATGTTATTCTCCCTGATCGGTGTTCTCGGCTTTGCCTTGTCGTCAGAGCTATGGATGCTGCTTGTCTCCGCAGCATTGATCGGCATAGGCTCATCCATTCTTCATCCCGAATCCTCACGCGTCGCCCATCTGGCGGCAGGTCGCGGTCGCGGAATGGCACAGTCCATCTTCCAGGTCGGTGGTAATACCGGTCAGGCTCTCGCCCCATTGCTCGTTGCCTTTATCCTGCTCCCGCATGGGCAGCTTAGTTTTCTGTGGCTGATGGCTTTTGCCCTAATCGGGATCTTTATCCAGTCTTCCGTTAGCCGCTGGTATAGAGACAAATTGGCGGACAATCGCAGCCGTCAGCAACAGCCTGTACAGGTAAACGGCATTGTGCAGCCTGCTGCCCAGCCTGTAAGTCGGGGATTTATCGCGTTTACAATGGGTATTCTCATCCTGCTGCTGTTTTCCAAATTCGTATATATTGCTGGCATGACCGGATACTATGCTTTTTATTACGCCGATGCGTATAACCTGCCTCTTTCGCAGGCTCAGATCTGCCTGTTCGTTCTGCAATTTGCAGGCATGGTTGGCACCTTGCTCGGCGGCCCATTGGCTGACCGTTATGGACGTAAACCGATGATCTGGTTCTCCATTGCGGGTACTGCACCATTTTCACTATTGCTGCCTTATACGGGGCCTGCTCTATCCATAGTGCTGTGCGGCATCATCGGGTTGATTCTGATGTCCGGCTTCAGCGTCATCATTGTCTACGCACAAGAATTGCTCCCACGTCATATTGGGACGGTATCGGGATTGTTCTTCGGTCTGTCATTTGGTATGGCAGGACTTGGATCGGTTGTGCTCGGTTCCCTGATTGATGTGACCAGCATTTCATTCGTCATCAAGCTGTGTTCCTTTTTGCCGCTGCTTGGGGTGTGTGCTGTATTCCTGCGCCGGGATCGGCCACGAAACGCCTAATATGCATTGAAACGTCAGTCGTTTTGTGACTACAATAAATCAGGATAATTGAGACAGAGGTTAACAGAAGGAAGGAATAACCCATGATCATTGATGTACAACATGTTACTTGGAAAAGGGGACCGATCACCCTGCTGAACGATGTCAGCTGGCGTGTAAACGAAGGCGAACATTGGGCACTGCTTGGCCTGAATGGTTCCGGCAAAACCACACTCCTGAACATGATCACCGGATATCTCTGGCCGACAGAAGGTACGATATCCGTGCTTGGACACCGTTACGGGGATGTAGATCTGCGCGAGCTGCGGAAGTCCATTGGCTGGGTCAGCTCCTCCCTTCAGGAGAAATTATATGGTACCGATCGCACACAGTATGTTGTCATCAGCGGCAAACACGCCACCATCGGACTGTACGATAAACTGTCAGACGAGGATCTGGATCAGGCACGTGAATTGATGCATACGCTCGGCTGTCAGCATTTGTGGGATCGCGAATATCGCACCTGTTCCCAGGGGGAGAAGCAGAAGCTGCTCATCGCCAGAGCCCTGATGGCTAACCCCCGTGTTCTCATTCTGGACGAACCCTGCAATGGGCTTGATTTGTTCTCCAGAGAGCGGCTGCTGGAAAGTATCAGCGAGTTGACGCAGAAGCCGGATACCCCTTCGCTCATCTATGTAACTCATCATACGGAGGAAATATTGCCTGTATTCAGTCACAGCCTGCTGCTTCGTCGGGGCGAGATCGTGAATAGCGGATTAACCAGCGAGTTGATGAATAAAGACGTACTGAGTAACTTTTTTGAATCACCTGTGGATGTGGATCGGCATGGAGAACGTGTCTATGTAAGAGCATCGGATAAATAATTTTCTATATCTATATAAATTGAACTAAACATTTACACGATAACGAAGAGGACAGAAATAACCTGAAGAAGCGGAGCGTTCGCCTTTATCCCCGGATTTTCCCTTTTAAATAAGGGATTCAAAAAAATCTGGGGATAACAGCGATCGGAAGGTTGTTCTGTCATCGGAGTGGCAAGTGTAAATATTCTTTAGTTCAATTTATCTATTCACAGTCAGAACATTCGAAGCAGCCCAGAATCTTATCCACATGTGGACAGGTTCTTGGGCTGTTTGGTTATATTATGAATTATCCACAGTTTTCTGTGTACTATTTCCGGGCAGAGAGGAATAAAAACAACGGAATGCGCTGTCTGCGCAGGTACGTCTCCTCGTTCACAAAATACGGACGCTGAGGCGTCGATTCCCGCAGATGCTGTACTTGAAATCCTGCCTGCTGTAATGCCATGTAGTAGGATTCAATGGAGCGATGCATTTTTTTCACCGTACCTCCAAGCCATTGCTGCTCCCGGAATCCCTCCACAAAATACTGATCAACCACCCAGTTGGTTCGGGTCCCTGAAGGCTGCAATGTCGACGTGATCACAGGATGTTCTACCGAAAATACGAATGTACCATTCTCTTTTAACGTGTGATATACCTTGCGGAACAAGCTATTCACATCTTCAATGTAATGAATCGCTAGTCTGGAAATGACCAGATCATATGTATCCGCGGGATAGCTCCAGTCTTCCATATAAGCTTGCTCAATCTGCGCGTTCTGGCCCTTTATCGTTTCATGTGCAGCTTGAATCATATTCACTGAACCTTCAACTCCGGTATAACTGCCACCAAGGTGGCCAGGGCCCAGCAGTTCTGCTCCGAACCTCGCATCCCCACAGCCGAGATCCAATATGCTCTTGCCCCCAACGTCTCCGATCAATTCCAGCATCACAGGCTTCTCCAGCGTATCATTGGCATTCTCCTGCCACTGCCGACGTTCCATATACTTCTCAAAATTAGCTTCATCTTCGTAAAAATCAGATCCACGTTCGCTCATTGCGTACCCCTCCGGTCCTATGATGAAGTTCAACTCTCCTATTCAGCCTGAAAGATTATACACCTTTGGAAGCTATAGTTGGAACCCTTGCCTGATTCAACCTCGGCAAACTAAAACCAAAAAAGTACAGCGAGCGCCATCTTGGCGCTTCACTGTACTTCTTTTTTATAGAAAAGCATGGATCAGGAACAATACAGCAAAAGCGAGACCCGATCTCAGATGCCACTGCCGATCTAGCTTCTTGTAACGGAAAATCCCGGCAATCGGAACAGGAAGCAGAGCCAGACCGGCGAGCAGACCCGTAATATGGTTAAAGTCCAGCCTAAAATCGAACAAAAAGGCTCCGACCACATGAAGGGCAATCAAACCCATCGCAACCAGGGCAACCGGGACGTGTACTCGCCGGGCAATACCCAGCAGCTTTATAGCTAGTTTCCTGATTTGCGCCCAGGCGTCAAGCCATTTACGTTTCATCACAAACAGGATCACGTAATAAGCCAGCACGATAAAGAGCAATATCCGGGCCTGAGAGCCATAACCCTTATAAGCCTCGCGGATGTGGTGGTCGTTCCAGTTCGTCGTACTGTTATATAGATGCAGCATACTCCACAGGCCGTAAGCCAAAATAACTGCTGTCACCACCAGACTGAGCAATACCCATTTACGGTCTTTCTTCGGTATATACGATTTCTTCTTTACGGCTGCTTTGTTCATGATCGTTGTCCCCTCCCCTCCACAATGAATGGTTTATTCCTGATGAGAAGAAGTATAGCATCACTTTCTGTGAATTTACTAAGAAAAGCGTCTATCGACATGCTTCAAAGAAGCCATACGTAAAATAGGACACGCAGGCGTAAATGAAATGGGTTATAGCAGTCAAGGACAGAGATAGGATTTATTCAGATTGATCCATATAAGGCCGCCGGCCGCCCTTTTTGACAAATTTCCAATCCACCTCGATGTTGTGGCGCATCCGGCGCAATAGGTTCACGGCTGTCTCAACCTCCTCTTCCGTCAAGCCTTGAAGCGTCACCTGGTCCGAGTGAACTCCTTCTCTGCGGATAAACTCCCAGGCTTCAAGACCAGCATCAGTCGGATATAACAGCTTATTCTTCTTATTATCCAATGCAGATTGTTTGACAATAAATCCGTCCGATTCCAGTTTGCTGATAGCTCTGGCTGCCGTGGTACGATCGACTTTGATTAGTTCAGCCAGCTGGTTGGGAATAATGCCGGGATTCTCGCAAATGCGATAAAGATACAAATACTGTCCACGAGACAGGTTTAGATGCTGGAATTCCACGTTGCTGATTGAATCCAGACAGCGGGCAATCATGCCGATTTCACGCAGCACTTCTTTTTTTTCAGTCAATGTATCCACTCTCCATCTAGAATTGTTGCATTCGCAACATAATTGATGATATAACTAAATTGAATCAGTTCAAATTTTAACCATGATAACACATGGGACAGGTACACGTTCATGCTATGTACCAGTTTACCATGTCAGGATAGGATTACTATTGACTAAAGGGGAATATTTCATGAATACAACTATTGTTGAAGCTAATCGCCAAGATTTGCTCGACGCCTGCTTCGCCATACGTACCGCCATCTTTGTTGAAGAGCAAGGGGTGCCTGCGGAGGATGAATTTGACGCTTACGATGCACTGGATACAGAAGCTCGTCATATCCTTCTTTACGTGGACGGTGCGCCAGCTGCCTCTTCCAGACTGCGTGTAGTTGAAAATGTTGCCAAATTGGAACGGATCTGTGTCATGATCGATTATCGAAAACTTGGACTTGGTCGTGTACTAATCGATAAGCTGGAACAGATGGCCCTCGACCAAGGGCTGGACAAAGCCAAGCTGCACGCACAGGTACAAGCCTCCGGGTTCTACGAACGTCTCGGATATACGGCTGCCTCGGACGTATTTATGGAAGATGGCATTCCTCATCTGCTGATGACCAAAAAACTGAAATAACTACAAAAAGAATAAAGAGCATCCTCAAAGGTCAAGAACAAGACTTTGGATGCTCTTTTTGGGTTCTAAGGAGCCCAGCAAGTGTTATTATTGGAGATCCAGCCATTTTGAGAATGTAATGAATCGTATACACCTTATTTACTATTTTGCAGCCTACAATGCACCTTTTTCTGCGGTTTTATCGTAATAAAGTGGCTGAGATTCGTTAGCATTTCTAATTCGAGTAATTTCCCACAATAAGGTGTGGTGTGTTCGTTAGGAGTGCTCCACTTAGGAGAGCGTTTAATTAGCATTATCATGACAAAGAAGTCGGGCGTTAACCTGACTTCTTCTCTCACCTCTTTATCCCAAAGCCAGACGACCTGGCTGCGATTCATCGGTATTATTTTTCATCTGTTTACTACGCAGTTGTCCGCAGGCGGCATCGATATCGGTACCATGCTCCATGCGTACAGTGGCGTTGATATTATTCTTTTTCAATGTATCATAGAAGCCCAGAATAGACTCTTCGGTACTCCGCTGATACTGGCTATGCTCATCCACCGGATTGTACGGAATCAGATTGATGCTGACCATGCTCTTCCGGCTCGAAAGTAGTTCAGCCAGTTCGGCGGCATGCTCCCGCTGATCGTTGACATCCCGAAGCAAAATATATTCAAACATAATGCGTTTGTTCGTTGTCGTCAGGTAATAATCCACCGCGTCCATCAATTGCTCAATCGGAAAGGCGCGGTTGATCTTCATAATCTGTGTACGCAGTTCATTATTCGGTGCATGCAGCGAAATCGCCAAATTGACTTGCAGATTACTGTCGGCAAATTCCTTGATCTTGTCAGGCAGTCCGCTCGTCGATACGGTGATCCGCTTGGCCGCAAGCGCCAATCCTTTACGATCCTTAATCACTTCGATGAAGTCCGTCATGTTCTTGAAATTGTCAAACGGCTCGCCAATTCCCATCACGACCACATTAGTTACCCGCTCGCCTTGGCCAGCTGCATCAAGATACTGTTGTACATGCATAATCTGTTCTACAATTTCGCCACCGGACAGATCACGGCTCTTCTTGATCAGCCCGCTCGCGCAGAAGCTGCAGCCAATGTTACATCCCACTTGAGTGGTTACACATACAGTGAGACCATATTTTTGTCGCATTAAGACGGTTTCAATCAGATTGCCGTCCTGCATACGCAGCAGAAATTTCACCGTGCCGTCTGCCGATTCCTGCTTCACATGTTCACTCAGCGAGTTCATTGTAAAATGCTCGGAAATAACATCCAGACATTCCTGACGGACATCCGTCATCTCGGTAAAATCGTTCACACGCTCCTGATATAACCATTCCCAGATGCGGGAAGCACGGGATTTCTTCTGTCCATGCTCCGGCAGCCAGGCACGTAATTGCTCTAATGTTAATCCATATATGGATGATTTAATCATGTTATTGTCCTCTTTTCGCAAAAAAGCATATGGCTCATCGGTCCTACCCAAAAAACCTCTACTCTGTATTGTCCCAAAATTGACGAGGGAACACAAGGGCTTTTGCATTTCTTCCAAGAGGTTTTATCAATGGCAAATCTGCACAGTACCTTACTTCTTCACTTCCATTCCCAACCGTTTTAGAAGTGAATAATACCGGAGGTGTGCAGCAGAACCAGAAGCACCAGGATAGGTGCTACGTAACGCAGCATGAACAGCCATACCCTGAACCACCCTGCACGCAGGCCGGATGCTTCGGCAGCCTTTTTCCAGAAGTATCCGGCAAAAATAGTAACCAGCAATCCACCAACTGGAAGCATGATGTTGGACGCCACAAAATCCATCCAGTCAAACACATTTTTGGAGCCAATTTTCAGATCAGGCATCAACCCCAAGGAAAGTGCCGAAGGAAGGCCCACGAGGAAGACTGCAAGTGAAATGACCCATACCGCACGACTACGGCTCCAGGACAATCGCTCCATGAAATACTTCACCGGAACCTCCAGCAAGGATACAGCTGATGTTAATGCCGCTATCGCCAGAAGCACGAAGAACAATCCGCCGAACAGGAATCCAAGCGGCATGGCCGAGAACGCAGCAGGCAGTGCCACAAAGATCAACGACGGACCCTGATCCGGTGCAATCCCGAAGGAAAATGTCGTTGGGAATATGATCAGACCAGCAATGAACGCATATATCAGGTCACCCGCACCGACAGCAACGGTTGCTGCACCGAGCGATTGATTTTTATCAACATATGAACCGTATGTCACGAGAATACCCATACCAAGCGACAGGGAGAAGAAGGCATGTCCAAGCGCAACCAGGGCAGATTCGGTCGTAAGCTGTGAGAAGTCGGGGTTCAGGAAAAAGGATACTCCCGCTCCAGCTCCCGGTAAAGTTACCGCACGAATCATCAGAATCACGAGCAGCACCAGCATCGCCGGTATAAGGATCTTGTTAAACCTCTCAATGCCGTTGGAGACTCCTTTGACTACGATCAGGCCTGTGATCAGGACTGAAACCACTTGCCACACCAAAGGCATATAACCGCCCACAAAATCATCGAATTGTCCGGCAAAGTCGGTATTGTTATACAAAGTACCGCTGAAGGACGTCACTGCATATTGCAGCGTCCAGCCTGCAATGATGACATAAAAGGAAAGAATGATAAACGGCGTCAGTACTTGCAGCAATCCAGCCGCAAGCCACCCCTTTTGTCCACCTGCTTTAATAAAAGCCGTTGCTGCGCTTCCTCTGCCGCTGCGGCCAATCGCAAGTTCGGCCAGCAATACAGGCAGACCAATCAACAGAAGACAAACGATAAAGAGCAGGAAAAAGGCAGCGCCCCCGTTCTCTCCCGTAATATAAGGAAACTTCCACATGTTGCCCAGACCAACCGAGCTGCCAATGGCAGCCATAATGAATCCGGCTTGTGAGAAGCGTTCACCTTTGTTTGGACCGTCTTGATTCAAATTGGAATCATTGGACTTACTAAAATTCATTATATCTACTCCATCTGTTCTAAGTTTTTCCGTTATTATATAACAGTCATCCACTCAGGTCATTCGAAAATCGAAATTAATCGAAATGTTATTTATTTACAGGAATATCTACACTAAATGTACTCCCCCTGCCTTCTTCGCTTAACAAAGCAATCCGACCATGATGCGCCTCGACAATCCACTTCGCAATCGCAAGCCCAGACCATGCCCGCCCGGACCGCATGTACGTGATTTATCGCACGATAAAAGGGACGAAGAACCGATCCACATCCTTTGGGCTGATGCCTGCTCTACTATACCAAAAACAACTAAACTTACATTATCCCCCATTTGCCAAGACATAATTCCAGAAAAAAATAAGTCACAGTACCACCCGTTCAACGGGTGGTACTGTGACTACCAAAACATGTTGTTCCAGAATGTCTACATACGAATCTTGTTGCCCTCCTGCAAGGGTTCACTGCTCTCTATAATGATAGATTCCTGGTCAAACAGTCCGCCGGTTACGGCAGATAACGACGCATTGTCATCATCAACCGTGATATAAACTTTACGAACATAAAAGGCGTTGCCGAGCGGCCCGTCCTTTTGCTCAATGCCAAATACATATTTCTTGCCACCTTCATCATGAATGGCCGCATTCGGTACAAGCACCACATCCTCCAGCGTTTGGGTCAGATCAACCTGAGCTATATCACCTTCCTTAGCAGCAGGGTCTTGAATGGAGAGGATGAGCTTCCTCATGGGAACCGTGGAATTCCCATTCGCACTTTCCCCGATATCTGAATTCACAGGATCACCATCCTGAATGCTCTCGATCTGCCCCTTCATTTGTTTGGCTTCCTTGCCATTCACTTGCACATCCAGCTCATCCCCGGCCTTGAGCAGGGCAACTGCCGGAGTTGGCAATGATAGCTCTAACATCAAGCCCAGATCTCGATTAGAAATCATCACATCCGGTCCGCTGGAAGGAAAACCTTCCATTGCGTTAACTTTGGTTACTATTCCCGCAAAGGGGGCGACCAGCTTCGAATTCTCCTTTAGGCTGTCCTGCAGTTTCTGAATGTGCCGCTGCTGGGTCTCGATATCAATCTCATGACTTTTATAGGCGGTTGTTGCGTCATTGATTATTTTTTTATCCCCGCCTTGCATGGCCTCCATTAAGGCATATTGCAAACTGCCCGTGGACAGCTTTAATTTGGCGAGGCTTCCTTGTTCATCCTGAATCTGCAGTTTGATGTCCTTGCTGTCATAAGTGATCAGCGTCTGTCCTTTTTGCACCACATCGCCTTTCTTGACCGCCACCTTCTTCACTTTCCAGCCAGAGGTACTGCTTAGTTCAGTCTCCGCTTTCCATTTCAGAACGCCAATGCTCTGAAATTCATGACTCAGCACGCCGCGGCTCACCGTGACAAGCGCTACCTTCGGCAAGGTTAACGACATTAACGTATTGCTGAACAAGGTGAATAAGATCAGCAGCCCGAGAAACACGCCTGCGATTACAGCGATTGTTTTCTTGCGCCCTGCATGTTGCACTTCCAATGTGATCACCCCGTGAATAAACTACCCTTTAATGCCCGATAATTGAATACCTTCAATAAAATACGACTCCGCATATAAAAACAGCAATACCATGGGAGCCATATACAACGCAGATGCAGCGAACGCCACACCGCGGGCCCCCTCATTAATTCGCGACAAGTATAAGGACAGCGGCTGTTTGAAAGCATCCTCTAAAAAGATCAGCGGCTGCTCCACCATATTCCAGTTATCCACGAACAGCAGTACCGTCAAGGCCGCCATGCCCGGCTTGATAAGCGGAAGCATGATCGAGTAGAAAATCCTCAACTGTCCGGCCCCGTCCATCTTGGCTGCCTCAAGGTAAGAATATGGAATATGCAGCATGGACTGCCTCAGCATAAACACACCGAACGCACTGAATATTCCCGGCAAAATGATCGCAGATGTGCTATTCATCAGCCCCATCTTGTCCGCAATAATGTAATTGGGGACAAGCGTCACCTGAAACGGCATCAGCATCGTCATTAAGTATACAACGAACAGCTTCTCCCTTCCCCAGAAGCGGAGCTTGGCAAAGGCATAGGCTGCCAGTGAAGCTACAACTACCTGCCCGATGATGATCGGCAGCACGATAAAGACAGAATTCCAGAACATGTGCAGGAAGAGAGGTTTATGCAACAGCACTTCCCCATATTGGTTGAAAGAAACCCAGTCGGGAATCAGTTTCAGGTTAATAAAACCGTTCTTCTCCCCTGCAGCAACGTTGACCATTTTCCCAATAAGATGATAATTATAGTCAATTTCGCTCTCCGTCATGAAAGAGTTTGAGAATGTGATTAGGATTGGAAATAGCATGGCCAACGCCAAGATACTCATTACTACGGTCAACACTACTTTGCGAAATAAAGCCATTATGCCCACGGTCCTTCCTTATTCCATAAAGCTCCGGAAGCGGCGTTCTATCATCAGCATGAAGCTTACGAAGAGGAGGATACTAGCTACCATGAGCGCAGCTGCCGCCGTCAGCTTTTGTACATCCAGTGACATGAACATGTTGTTCATATAATGCTGAAGCATATAAATGCGATCATACGGATAATCGCCAGCAATCAGGTACGTCTCCCGGAACACTTTGAAGGAGTTAATGATCGACATCAGGACCACAATGAACATCGTTGGTGTCAAATAGACCCATGTGATATGCAGCCACTTATGCAGCCCATTCGCCCCTTCTATATCCGCAGTCTCATAATAATCCTTCGGAATACTTTGCAGGCCTGCGAGAAATAAAATAATGTTGTAGCCGATGTTCTTCCATACATACACCACCACCAATACCACCATGGACCACCCCGACTTCATCCAATCCACCCGTCCCATATGCAAATGCTGCAGCCACACATTCAGGGTTCCATTCCAATCGAACAGGATTTGCCACATCATCACGATCGAGGCTACCGGGACCACCAGCGGCAGTACAAACGCAGTCTGGAGCCAGTTCCGAATAAACAATCTCCGGTTGAGCAAATGCGCAAAGCATAGGGATAGCGCAATAATGAGCGGAACGCTTACTCCCGTAAAGAGCAGCGTGTTGGCGGCTGCATTGCGGAACGAGCCGCTGGAGAGCACCGCCTGATAGTTGTCGAGGCCTACAAACGTACCGTCGATGGTATTATCCTGGAAGGAATAGAGCAGCCCCGCGGCAAACGGAATGAGATAAAATACGGAAAATCCGATCAAGCTAGGTGCCAGGAAAAGTACCGCAGCCATCCACTCTTTACGTAGCATCCTGATTCCTCTGAAACTCTTGATCCCTTCATGCTTTCCTGTCATCTGTCACTCCTCCTTCCCTTGCTGCTACTCATTCAGATAAGTAGTTACCCTGTTCTGAATGAGCTTGGCTACTTCGTCAGCCGACTTCTGACCGGTGAAAAAAGCCTGTGCCTCTGCGGTGATGATCTCGTCAATCTTGGAGGGCTTGAATTGTAGCGGGTACGTCGCCCCGTTCAGGAATTTGTCCAAATCATCAATATCCTGCTGTGTGATTTTGAAGTTCTTGCCTTTCAACGGCCCGATCGGTTGATCAGACTGGATGGACCCTTTTTGAACCAACGCTTGCGCTTTTTTCGCATAAGAGGCTTTATTCAGCGGAAATCCGGTACCGTCGGGTGTGCTCTGCATTTCATCTGAGAGCAGAAACTTCATAAAATCCCACGCCTCGGCTTTTACTGCTGAACGCTCATTCAGCCCAATCGTCTGATAGGTTCGGAAGGAACCACCCGGATGCTGCGGATCGGCATTTGGACTCAAATAAAGCTTCGAGGTATAGGCATTGCCATCAGGAATGAATTCACTGATCCGCAACTCCCGGATATAATCCGATGGTGAGTTGATCTGGGCGGTGTTGAACAATGGGAAGCGTGCATCTGTACCGACTACTTTTTTATCGAACAACGTTTTTACCAGTTGAAGCAGGTCGGTAAAATCGCTGGATACAAAATTGGCGCTCCTCTGCTCCTGATTGACGAAGGTTGCATATCGTTCATTCACAAATTGCGTGGTCATATACTCTGGCACGCTTCTGCCCAAAGCATACTGGTGGTCCTTGTCGGCTCCTTTCGTCATAGCTTGGGCTGTCGTGATGAACTGCTCCCAGTTCCACTTGCTGTCATCGAATGTCACGCCACTCTTCTTAATCGCATCTTCATTGCCCACCAGACCATAGATAAAGAACCCGATTGGCACGCCATACATTCCACCGTTAACTTTCATCCCTTCCAGAATGTTAGTAAAATACTGTTCTTGTTTAAAATCAGGGTCATGGGCCATGATGTCCCCAAGATTGGCCAGCATCTTTTGCTTCACATAGTCGCCAGACGGCAGCTGATCCATCTCGATTAAATCGGGACCTTGTCCCGAGAGCATCGCCGTGCCCGTTGTTTTCACAAATTTCTCCAGGTTCTCTTCCAAATGTGCATCATCCGTCTCAACCGATCTCAGATCAATTGTAATGTTAGGGTGCTTGGCTTCATATTTTTTCTTAGCTTCTTTAAAGTAATCACTCGGGAAAAAGGTAGAGAACACCACGGTTTTCTTCTCCGTAGCGGAGGGTGCGCCCAAGCCTCCCGGCTGACCTGATGTAGACGCCGATTGATCCGTTGGCTGCTGGCCCGTCTTCACTTCAACAGCGCCGCCGGCGTTACTGTTTCCAGTACCCGCACTGCAAGCAGAAATGGTTAATACGAACATCGCTGCCAATATCATCAGCATGAATTTTTTCATAACGTAATCTCCCTTTCGGTTCTTTGATCGTATTCTTGGCTCCCCTTTGCCGGGTACTTTAACAGTATAGAGAACGGATATATCATAAGTGAGATAGAGTTATATAGAAGTTGTAAAGTTTGGAGTGCAGGTGGCAGTACGCAAAATCGAGTAGGCCCATGCGCAAGTGCATGGGCCTCTCACAGATCCGGTGCGGGTCATCGCATCCGGCTCCTTTCACTCCTTAGTCGATTGCGCTGCCAAGCGCACAAAAGGTTGATTCCAAGCCATATTCATGACTTTGAACCAACCTTCTATATAGATTAAGTTTAAACCCTCTACCGTTTGGAATTATAACTTAGCAGCGCCATGATATCCTTGCTGAAGCCTACGACTTTATTACTGCTGAAATTAACCACGACACAATATTTCAGGGTCTTGTTATCCTTGCTCGTATAATACAGCTCCACATTAGAACCCCAGCGGGTCATATCGAGCTGCGGGGTTAACTCAGTCAACGGATAGCTTCCATGTTCTTCTACAAACCGATCGGCAAGATCAAATACCTTTTCTTCCGAATTACGCGGCATAGCTCTGCTTCCCCGGTAGGAACGCAAAATCTTCAACACGTCGCCATCCTTGGCATTTAATACAATATCATAAGACTCCTCAGGAACCTCCGACGACGTCAATGTTACATAATACAGCCCGCCAGTAATCGCTTGGATATCGCTGGTGAACTGCATTCTTTGCTGGGACATGCCTTCCAAGGTCACCTGCCCGGCAATCTGACTGGTCTCTTTCAGCAGCTCCTTGAGTTTGTTCTGATCGACAGCCATAATCTCGAACTGCGCATGATCCACAGCCAGCTTTATGTTCAAAAATTTGTCCACCGCTTGTACGCTCAGTGTCTTCACCGCATCCTGGGACAGAACCCCTTCGTACTCGATCTCACTGTTCTTATGCTCCTGTACTATTTTTTTGATCATTACGGTATCCTTGGGAATACTGTTGAACCAGCCTTGGCATCCTGTCGCAAGCACCAGTATCGCTGAGTACAGCAAAAGCATCCTATATTTTCTCATGTACGTAACTCGCTTTCCGCAGCATGGTTCGACGCAAAGACAACTTCCACCGTTGTCCCTTGCTGCACAACACTGTTTACCCTTATGACAGCACCGTGTATACCGGCAACATTTTGACATATCGCCAGACCCAGGCCTGCGCCGTTACTGCTTCGTGTCCTGGATTTATCCGCCATAAAGAAGGGTTCGAATATTTTGCCCTGATCCTCCACGCCAATTCCGATACCCTGATCAATAACGGCAAAAATATAATTCCCGCCCCGCCAATACGTACGCAGTGCAATCGTCTGTTCCGGTGAAGAGGCTTTGAGCGCATTATCCACTAGATTGAAAATCAGTACCTTGATTAGATCGCGCTCCAGGGGCAGCTCCCCTTTTTCACAATCCAGCACTATCGCCACGTTCTTCTCCTTAGCCATGATCTCTACCGCTGGCTTTATCTCCGTAATCATCTCGCCGAGATCCTGCAACTCCATCTGAAACTGTTCCTTCTGCAACAAAATCAAATCCATCAGCTTCAGTGACAGCGACTCCAGCCGCTTCCCTTCGGAATAAATTACATTCAGACCGTCCACGAACAGCTCTTCGTTGTATTTGGTCGTCCGCAAAAAATTGGCATACCCGATAATCGAGGTCAGTGGCGTTTTTAGCTCATGCGTAAAATTATTGATAAACCGTTGCTTTTCCTCGTTATTACGCTCCAACTCGTTGATTTTATCTTCGACAACCTCCGCCATCTCATTGAAATTGGACCCCAAAATACCGATCTCATCCTTTGATTTCAGAGTGACGCGCTCCGAGAAATCCCCTTGGGCAATGACTTTCGCTGTGCGGTTCAGGCGGTCAATGGATCTTGTCAGCCCTCTGCTCACGAAGAACATAATCACCATAAACAAAAGACAGGCCGCCAGATCGACTTTGGCAAAAAAGCTGTACTGGTCTATCCGGTCCTGATATACCGCGGTAACATCTTTCATGTAGGTGAATACATATTTTTTATGATTAATATCTGTAATGTTCGAGGTAAACAGAATCGTCCGGGCGCCGATCTCCCGCAGAATAGAATGAATGCTGTCCTCATCCAGATTATCCAGTTCGCTCCGCGCCACGGGCATTGGGAAATCGGAGTTATTAAATACCGTACGCTGCGAATCATCCGTAATATCCATATAAACCAACTGATCACTGTTCTTATCCACAAATTCATTGGCAATACGCGTCAGGACCGTCTTCTCATAATCAATCGAATCATAGATTCTCAGAATCGGCACGATGGCATCCACGCTGGAATGAATGCTTATGTTCTGGCTTAGAGCCACGTTAATTGCCTGGCCCAGCATCTTGTTGTGGCTGCGTTCAATTACCAAAATGGAAGCAATGTTAAAGATAATGACAAATACGAGAATCGAGAACAGATATATTTTCTGCCAAAATTTCATCTATCAGTCCTCCAGCCGGTACCCGATTTTGTAAATCGTCTTGATCTGCTCCTGCAAACCTAGCTTCTTGCGCAGCGATTTGATATGCATGTCTACCGTTCGGGTCTCTCCATAATAATCGCCGCCCCATACTTTATCCAGGAATTGTTCCCGCGTCAGGGCGATATTCTTGTTCTTGAGAAGGACCACTAGCAGATCATACTCCTTCGGCGTCAGCTCCACTGGCGCTCCTTGAATCACGACTTCTCTTTTATCAAGATCCACTTGGACATGCTGAAATTCCAACACCCTGTCTTCATGACCATATCTGCGCAGCACTGTCTCTATACGAGCCAGTAGCTCAATCGCTTCAAAGGGCTTGACCATATAATCATCAGCACCCAGCTTCAGACCGTTTACTTTATCGTAGACCGAGTTTTTCGCCGTCAAAAAGATTACAGGGGTGCCGTAAGGCTTAATTCTCTCCATCAACTCAAACCCGTTCAGACGGGGGATCATCACATCAAGCAAAATAAGATCGAACTTCTCCCTCTTGAGCATCTCGAATGCCGCCAGACCATCATACACCTCGGTGGTGGCATAATTCATGAGGTTCAGATTCATCTTGATGATTCGAGATATATGAACATCGTCTTCAACGATCAGTATCTTCTTATTCATCCGCATCATTCTCCTGAACAATCATATCGTCGTAATTCTTAATAATCATGTAATTATATATAATTAGGAACGCAATTGCATAGCAACAAGGGGTTATCTAATAAGTCCCTTTTCAATTGCGAGTGGAATTTTTATGTGACCCACCGGGTCATGATCGCGGCTACCCGTCTGTGGTCTTCAGGCTGACGGTTTGAAGCATAAGTTTGAGATCGAGAAATTCTCGGGGCAAAAGCCCCAATTGATTCAAACATTCTCGCACTTCAGGATGGTCCGTGTCCAATCCATTGCATTTTTAAAAATACGCCAGTCTGGCAAGCTCACGCAAGCCAAAGTGGTTTCCATCAAGACGGATTTGACCAAACAGCTGAATAATTCCCTGACCAAAAAGGTGACGACGGTAACGACCACTTCAACAACGGCCAAAACGACTACCGCTTCGGCTTAGCGAAGGCTGCCCAATTGTCCGGCACATCCGTAGATGAGCTGCAAACCCAACTAAAAAACGGAAAAACATTAACGGCAATTGCTAAAGAAAAACATCAAGAGGGAGGGTCCTGTTCACAGGGCCCTCCCTTCGTCTATTGCATGAAATATCATTTCAATTCATGGGCATTCAGCAAACTTTAAGCTTCGTACCACACACATACGATCGAAAATTAATGCCTCTCTCATCTTGGTCGCCTATACTTGCACCAATCTCAATCGCCCATGCTGAGGAGGAGAATCATGAACACACTGAGCTACACAGATCCAAAAACCCGATGGAACAGGCGTTTCTGGCTGTATGCCGTTCTAATTTTCACCGGAGGTCTGCTGCTTCGGTTGTACCTTGGAACACAATTCAGGGGTTATGTCGGAGATCAGTCCCTGTTCGTTGATTGGATGAATACTGTTCACCAGTACGGTATTCGCGAATCATACCTGTTTGGCAAAGATCAGAACTACCCCCCCTTGTTTATCGTCATTCTGGGGTTGTATCGCTGGATACTCGATGGCCTGGGCATAACCGCCTCAGCTGGCAATCTGTCCATGAAAATACTGCCTATCGCCTTCGACGTCCTGTCCATGGCTGTCTTAACCCTCACCTTCAAACGACTGGGCTCTGGCGCATGTTTATTGCTGCTTGCAGTCCTTTCCTTCAACCCCGGTCTTTTGGTCGACAGCGCCATGTGGGGACAGATCGACATCCTGCACAGTACATTGATGGTATTATCTACCGTTCTGCTTCTAAGTAATCCTCTCTTGGCGGGTGTAATATTCTCGGTTGCCCTGCTAGCGAAGTTTCAGGCAATCGTCATTGCCCCGGTCATCGGTATTGTATTACTACGCCAGCTTTATCACAGGCAATTTCGCGGCATGCTTCTATTTGCAGCAGGATTAATGATTGCTACCCTGCCTGTGTTTCTCTATTTTGCAGCAAACGGAACCCTCAGTGCCATGCTGAACAATGCATACGGAAGCGCCGTTTATATGTACCCGCAGCTTTCCCTGAATGCCATGAATATCTGGTATCACCTGCTAGGTGATCCGGCAACAAACGATGCTACGGTATTGTTTGGCATAGTGACGTACAAAATGTTGGGGCTGCTGCTGCTTGCTATTGCTGTGGTTGGCGTATCAGCCTATCTGTTGTTAATCAAGGAAATTCGCATCTCATCTCTGCTCATTGCAGGTGCAGCGGTGAATCTCGCCTTCTTTATGCTGCCAACGGAAATTCATGAGCGTTACAGCATACCTGCTTTGCTATTCTTTGTTCTGGTCCCGTTCTTTGAACGTAAATGGATGTACGCAGCAATCGCCTTCTCCCTGACTACCTACGTAAATATTGCCATGATCATGAGCACAGGTTCTGGCGGTGACGTTGGCGCAGAGGAAGGACAATCCCTTATGGGTAGCGGGCATGGAGGTTTTGGCGGAGGACATGGAGCAGGCTTTAACATGCACGGATCTGGATTGACCAACGGTTGGATATACGGCATCGGCATCTCCATTGCGATGATCCATATCGTGATCCTGTTCTGGGTCGTGTATGTTATGACCTTTGAGGTTCTGAATGGACGGAAGAAACGCAGCTGAATATCAACCTATATGAACAAAAAAAGAGGTGCTGCAACAGCCACTCCCATGGTTGTCGAAACACCTCTATTCCGATTAAACTTTAATTTCAAGCAACTCATATTTGATAACGCCCATTGGCGCATTGACATGAATGACGCTGCCTACTTCTTTGCCCATCAGTTCCTTGCCAAGCGGGCTTTCGTAGGATATTTTGTTATCAGCAACATCTGCCTCGGCCGGACCAACCAGCATGTATTCAATTTTCTCGGCAAACTCAATATCATTAAGCAGAATGGTTGAGCCAATGCTTACTTTGTTCGAGTCGATATTGTCCGAAGTGATGACTCTTGCTTTGGTCAGCATTTTCTCCAGAATCAAAATGCGGGTTTCCATAAAAGCCTGATCATCTTTGGCTGAATGATACTCACTATTTTCCTTCAGGTCACCGTAACTGATCGCGAGTTTCAGACGCGCCGCCAATTCCTTACGCTTCACCGTCTTTAAATCCCTCAGTTCGTCCTCCAGCTTTTCCAAGCCTTCCTGTGTCAAAATCACTTCATCATTAGCCATTTTTCCATCTCTCCTAATCCTGCTTTCTATCTATATTCTAACCTATATCCACTCCAAACGGTTAACATACCAAGAAAAAGAAATAACGCTCCCAGTCATGGAAAGATGTGTATGTGTCTCTCTTAATTGTACCGGTACAATTGAAGCAAACTTGTATATTCATTTCAGTCGATCACTTTTACAATGAATTCAGGGCAACAGCAGTATATATCACGCCCACTACATGACTCGAGGTGATCTGGATGAATGTTACATTGACTCAACCTGAAATACAGGCCTACCTGAAACGGATAGGCATTAACGATATCAAGGAGCCCACACTGGAATTCCTGTCCGAAATCCAGCAGGCACACGTACAGCATCTATCCTGGCAGACGGTCGATATTTTTGCGGGTCGGCCTGCCGGCATCGATCTTCAAGAATCAATTCAGCTTATTTTGCAAGGGCGCAGTGGTTACTGTTTTCATCTAAATGGCGCATTCAGCGTTCTGCTTCGCTCTCTGGGATATACAGTGCAATGGCATCGTGCCGGAGTTCAGCCACATGGAGAGCAGCCACGTGTGAACTCGTTCCATCTCGGTCTGTCGATCTCTTTGCCAGATGCAGACCCCAATGTGGAACGTTGGATTGTGGATGTCGGTCTGGGTGGCATGCCCTTCGAACCGCTGCCTCTTCGTTACGGAACCTATGGATCAGCACCGTTCACATATACATTAATGCCCTCATCCGTTACTCCTGGCGGATGGAGACTTGAATATGAGCCCAACGGGCCAAGTGAAGGGGTCGACTATGATCCCGAAGTGCTTACCAGTCTGGAAGAGTTCATTCCGAAGCATCAATTCTACAGCCAGTCAGCCGATTCACCTTGGCATAACGCGTTTTTGCTCCGTCAGAGGGATGCTCTTCAAAGCACCGAGCTGCGTGGATGTATGCTCCGGACGCATGACCGCGAAGGGATCCGCAAAACGGAGATACAAACCTACACCGATTGGAAAGACGTATTAGCTGAGCGGTTTCATGAACCGTTGTTGAATTATACGGAACTGGAACGCAAACAAATGTGGGGTCGGGTACAGGCTGCACATGAGGAATGGAAAAGAACACAGCAGGCATGAAGCGGTATGGAGAGACCGGAGAAACCGAAGAATATAAAGGAAAGTCTGCAATGGATGCCGAATACATCGTCAGGTGATAAATGATGATAACGATTCATGTTCTACAAGTTCCGGCAGAATTGCCGGAGGCATACTGGGACCATTTTCTGTTGCACGTATCCGAGGAAAGACGAGCACAAGCTTCACGCTTTGTGCACCTGGCGGACGCATATCGCTCCGTTCTGGGTGAAGTGTTGACCCGTGTGACGCTGAGTAAGTTAACTGGCCTAAACCCGGGAGAGCTTTCGTTTACCCGTAACCAATACGGCAAACCTTCGCTCAGCAACTATGCTGATGTTCAATTTAATGTCTCGCACTCCGGCGATTGGATTGCTCTAATCTCTGGTGGTGATACTGATCTGGGTGTGGATGTGGAAAAAATATCGCCCATCGACATGAAGATTGCGGAGCGCTTCTTCTCTATGACGGAGAGCCAATTTCTGGCTGCAGAGCCCGCCGAGATACAGCTGGAGACCTTCTACCGTCTATGGACGCTGAAGGAGAGCTACATCAAGGCCGTCGGCATGGGCCTGTCTATGCCACTTGATTCATTCTCCATGATCCGCAATGCTGATGGGCACTGGCACTCGCCGGAAGCACCCTCTTATCCATTCCTCAGCATGCGACTGGATCACGAGCATATGTTGGCAGCTTGTTCCGCAGGCGAAGGTTTGCCTGCCCAGCCGGATTTCATCACAATTGAAGAGTTGTATCAGGCTTTATTATGAAGGAGGGGTTACAAACCTCTCCTTCCTTTTTACATTTTATCAATAAGTGCATTTATCCCTTTCCAAACCATAATTTTCAAAAAAAAATGATTAACATTCTGTCCAGTTAATGGTACTATAGGACCAAAAGGAAGAGAAATAGGTATTAAAGATCAGGTATTTATAACTAGATTCTACAGTACATACTTGTTAATGCTCGATTCTCTCTACCGATTCATTATTTTAGAAGGAAGTGGACAAATGCATATCTTTTTGCAAAACAATGCAGGTGTAACCAAAAACGTTAAAGTTGGTTTCAGCTGGACAACACTCTTTTTTGGCTTTTTCCCTGCGCTTTTCCGTGGTGATTTGAAATGGGCTGCTATCATGTTTTTGATTAGCGTGGCTCTTGGAGTCTTCACGGTAGGCATTGGAGCTTGGGTTAGTGGAATCGTATTCTCCTTCGTATACAACAAAATCTACATTAAAGAATTGTTGGAAAAAGGCTACCGTCCCGCAAATGCTGAGTCTCAAGCGGTTCTTGAGAGAAATCAAATTATTGCTCGAGCAGCGTAAGCCATAGAAACGAACGTAGGGAACATAGCAAAAATTGATATTTTAGATTCTTCTTGTAGATTTATGAACTAGCAACTACCTGTAAAATGGAAAATCCCTGGCGAACCCCGCCAGGGATTTTTGATATTCAATGGACTGCCTCTGTATACTCCTGATCTGAATGGATATCTTGGTCAACTGATTGAATCCCCGGCTTTTCACTGATAATTCGTCGTACTTTGTCCAAGACCGTTCCATCCATGGCCACCATAAACATCGCCAGAACGTAGACGATGCTGACAATTACCTTGGGATTCAGACCTATTTTCATCTGCTAGTCTCATGAATGGCTCCAGGCATGCCGGCTTCATTACAGAGGCTTAGAGGTTTCAGATCTGTCCATTGCTCGGCGATGTAATCAAGGCATATCCGACGCTTGGCTTTGCCCAGCATTAAGGTCCAACCCAAGGGTACTGTAAGGGAAGCAGGCCAGAGGGAGTATTGACCCTCCTCATTGATTAACACCAGATAATTGCTGTCTTCATATTCAAAAGGGTTGCTCATCGCCTTATCCTCCTATTTATGTTGAATATTACGCTTATTCAGAACCTCCAGCTTGGCAGCAAGTGTTCGGCAGATTTCTTCCAGCGGTCCAGGCTGGCAAAGGTCCTTGTGACGGCAAGCGATATCATGACGTTCCAATTGTCCTCCAATGTACGCATTCCACATTTCCGGTTCAATCGGGTCGAACCAATCAGGAATAATGGTGGAACGGAAGAAGATCAGATCCCCCTCGAATCGGGATGGCGTGTAGGCCCCCAAGATCCGTACGGAATTTTCATAGGTCCTCCGCAGCTTCATGATCGTCTCTTCGTCCAAACTCGCCAGCGCACTACCTTCACTGCGCAGTATGCGCATAGCTGTTGCCATATCCAAGGGTCCATCCCCAATACTGTCCGGATCATAGCCACCCAGTGCAAGCAATGCGGTTAACGCTTCTTCCTCATCCGGTTCTCCGCGAATAGGCAGATAATGGCTCGGATACGCATCCAGCATGGCGAGGAACTCTACTTCTTCTCCTTCGGATTGCAGCTGCACCGCCATAGCCTGTGCAACGTTGCCACCAAGAGACCAGCCCAGCAGACGGTAAGGTCCTTCAGGCTGTACCAAGCGGATATGGCGGATGTAATCTGCCGTCATATCTTCCAGTGTAGATGGAAGTTCCTCAACTTCGGCAATGCCTCTGGCCTGTAACCCATAGAGCGGATAATCCATGCCCAGATGTTTCATCAGACCGGCATAACACCAGCTAAGTCCTCCTGCTGGATGGACACAGAATATAGGCAGATGCTCCCCATGCGTTCTGAGGGGCAACAACACTTGAAGCGAGCTTTTCCCGGAATTTGAATCCATCTCCAATCGCTCCGCCAGTCCCGCTACAGTGGCTGTCTCGAACAAAATGCCGATGCCCGGCTCCCGGCCCATAGCCTCACGGATGCGACTCATCAGGCGCACAGCGAGCAGCGAATGCCCACCCAGTTCGAAGAAGCTGTCGTCAATGCTTACACTCCGCATGCCTAATACTTCAGCAAACAAATCACAGAGGATCTCCTCCTGCGGGTTGCGAGGCGCTCTGCCACCTGTCGTTAATTGCATCTCCGGTGCGGGTAGTATTTTGCGATCCAGCTTGCCATTCGGTGTGAGTGGCAGGCTCTTCATCACCACAACCGCAGATGGAACCATATAATCCGGAAGGCTGGCGGACGCATGACGACGCAAACTAGCTGATTCGGGCACCGTTCCTATCTCCGAAGCCGGAACGATATAAGCTACAAGGCGCTTATCCCCTGGCTGGTCTTCAAGGACGATTACAGCAGCCTGGGCTACGCTTGAATGCCTTGCCAGCACTGCTTCAATCTCGCCAAGCTCAATACGGAATCCCCGTATTTTCACCTGCTGATCCGCCCGGCCCAAATAATCGAGCGACCCATCGTGCAGACGCTTCGCCAAATCTCCTGTCCGGTACATGCGGGTGCCCGCCGGACCGTATGGATCAGCAACGAACCGCTCAGCTGTAAGATCAGGCCGATTCCAATAACCACGGGCCAAACCCGCTCCGGCTACATACATCTCTCCGGTTACTCCTGTCGGTACAGGCTCCAGGTGATCATCCAGCACGTATACCTTAAGATCCGGTATGGCGCATCCAATCCAGCTGCTCGCTCCTTCCGTAGAACTGCCAGCATGCAGTTCCTGGTAGCTGACATGAACCGTCGTCTCGGTGATGCCATACATATTGATGAGTTTTGGCGCATCATCAGCATGCCGTTCGTACCAGTCATCCAAGCGGCCAAGCTCCAGCGCCTCGCCTCCAAAAATCACATAACGGAGTGCAAGCTGCTGTCCCCAGGACGGATTTTCCCGGTCAGCCTGCATGAGTTGGTAGAACGCGGATGGCGTCTGGTTCAATACGGTCACCTTTTGCTCAGCGAGCAATTGCAGGAACGATCCCGGTGAACGGCTGATCTCATGAGGAACAACAACCAGCCGTCCTCCGTGCAGCAGTGGTCCCCAGATTTCCCAGACCGAGAAATCAAAAGCATAGGAATGGAACAAGGTCCACACATCACTCGCGTCAAAATGGAACCAGTGCTGCGTAGCATCCAACAAACGGATGACATTGGCATTCGGAATAACAACCCCTTTGGGCTTGCCTGTCGAACCCGAGGTATAGATCATGTAAGCCGGGCTCAGAGCTGTTACACGCCCATTACGTTCACTATCCGCAGGGTTTCGATCATCCATCATCCCCAATTGCTGCAGGGTATGCGAATCGTCCATATTAATACACTGAATCTCCGCTACCTGCGGAAGCAAGGTGTATACCTCTGTACTCGTTACCATGACTTTCGGTGCTGCGTCTGTCAGCATATGTGTCAAGCGGTCTGCCGGATAATTGGGGTCCAGCGGCAGATAGGCAGCCCCTGCTTTTAGCACAGCAAGAATGCCTACAACCATTTCAACGGAGCGAGGCAAGGCCAGCGCTACCATCTGTTCCGGTCCCACGCCTTGAGCAATCAGTAATCTGGCAAGCTGGTTGGCTCTTGCATTCAGTTCCCTGTAATTCAAAGTGATATCCTCGTAGATCAAGGCAGTCACTTCCGGTTGAGCTGCTGCTTGTATTTCAAAGCGCTCAGCTATAGTCAATTGCGCATCTTCACTTACCTTAAAGGACCATTCTTGTTCAAGCTGCGCCTGCTCTGTCGGAGTCACGACACGGAATCTGCTGATCGGTTCATCCATCTGCTGCACGGCATCCTCGAGCACCTGCATCAACCGGATCACGAGTTCGCCTGCGGTAGATTCCCGGAAGAGGTCCGCACTATATTCCAGCACACCTTCAATTCCACCCGGAGATCCGTTATGCTCACGCTGCTCTGTCAGCTCGAGTGTCAGATCAAATTTGGATGAACCCACACCATGCATGCGGGTTTCCGCTGTAACACCCGGCAGATCAAGACGAATATCCGGTGTATTTTGCAGTACAAGCATCACTTGGAAGAGTGGATGTTTGGAACGGGATCGAGGCGGGTTCAACACTTCAACCAATCGCTCAAAAGGCAGATCCTGATGTTCATATGCAGCCAGATCGACCTCCCGCACACGGGCCAGCAGTTCGCGGAATGTTGGATCACCTGAAGTGTCGGTACGCAGCACAAGGGTGTTAATGAACATGCCCACGACTTCATCTAACGCATCATCACTCCGTCCGGCAATCGGTGTTCCGATCGCGATATCCGTTCCTGCTCCCATTCGGGTAAGCAGCAAGGACAGTGCCGAGTGCAGCACCATGAACAGGCTGACTTTATTCTCACGTGCGGTTACCATCAATTGCTCATGCAGACGTTGACTGATCGTAAAAGGAACTGACCCGCCGCAGTAACTGGACACGACTGGACGGGCGTAGTCAGCAGGGAACGTAACCTGCTCCGGTAAATGCGTCAGCTGGTTAGTCCAGAATTCCATTTGTCTGGCAATCAGACTGTCCTGCTGCCTCTCATCCCCCAGCAATCTCTCCTGCCATACTGCATAATCGGCATATTGAATTCGAAGTGGCTCCCAAGCAGGGGCAGAACCCTGTAAGCGTGCCGTATAAGCCTCCGACAGATCGCGGATGAGCGGCGACAATGACCATCCATCTCCGGCAATATGATGGAGAAGCAGCAACAGCACATACTCATCCATGCTGGTTCTGAACAACTCGGCACGGATGCCCGGTTCAGTGGAGAGCTGGAAGCTGTAGCGTGACGCTTCTGTCAGAAGCTCGGGAAGCTCCTGCTCGGCAGCAGCGGTTACATTCAATTTCACTCTGACGTCAGCGGAATTCAGAATATGCTGGCTCGCAGAGCCCATTTCCGGCGGATACAGCGTTCGTAATGTTTCATGACGGTCTACAATATCCTGCAGGGCGTTCTCCAGAGCATCTGTATCCAGCTTCCCGGCCAACCGGGCAACCAGCGGAATATTATACGTCGGATTGGCGCCTTCCAGACAATACATGAACCACAATCTCCGCTGGGCAAAGGAAAGCGGAAGCTCACCCTGACGTGGAACAGGCTGAATAACAGGTCTCACCGATTTCGCCTGATCCAATCGTTTGGCCAGTCCTGCTGCGGTTGGGGCTTCAAATACACTGCCAATGGTCAGATCTGCACCAAACACATCACGGATACGTGATGTAATTCGCCCGGCCAGCAGGGAGTGTCCACCCAGTTCAAAGAAATCATCGTCAATGCCCACGCGACCAACACCCAGAATCTCAGCGAATAGACAACACAGAATTTCCTCCTGTGGTGTGCGCGCCTCCCGTCCATTGGCATTTGACATCAAAGTAGGCACCGGAAGCCGTTTGCGATCGATCTTTTTATTCGGTGTCAGCGGCATCTCGGGCAGCAGCATGAATGCAGAAGGCACCATGTAATCCGGCAATACATCAGCCACGAATGCTCTTAGTTCTGCCAGATCCATACGATTCTCCTGTTCAGACTCAGCCACTACATACGCTGCCAGTCGCTGGTTTCCCGGTTGATCTTCTCGAGCCATGACCGTGACCTGAGCTACACCAGGATATCTGGAGATTACTGATTCAATCTCACCCAGTTCAATCCGGAAGCCTCTAATTTTGATCTGGTGATCTGCTCGGCCTAAATAATCAATGGAACCATCCGGCAGCCATTTCGCCAAATCCCCTGTACGGTACATCCGACTGCCTGGCTGACTGAAGGGATTGGCTACAAAACGTTCTGCGGTCAGATCAGGTCTGCCCAAATACCCGCGCGCAAGCCCCTCGCCTGCGATATACAGTTCCCCTGCTACACCCGGAGGGACTGGCTTCAACCCTTGATCCAGCACATATAGCTGCGTGTTGCGAACTGGCCCACCAATCGACGGTTTCCCCGTCGCTCCTGTCTCCAGTGATGCAGCCGTGGAATAGATAGTCGTCTCGGTTGGACCGTACTGATTATTGACGTGACACCCCAGCTCCTGCAAAGAAAGCTTCAGTTCCTCCGTCAGTGCCTCTCCTCCGGTAATCACAGTTAGCCCATCGAATTGGCCCGGGCGGCTCGTCACCAAGGACTGCCATAACGTAGGCGTAGCCTGCATGATGGTTGTCCCCTGCTCCCTCATCTTCGCAGCCAGGGCTGCCGGATCAAGAATGGTCTCTTTGCGTGCAATATCCAGCCGCGCACCCGTCGTGAGCGGCAGGAATACTTCCAGTACGGATATGTCAAAAGCAATCGTAGTCACCGACAGCCAGTGGTCCTGTGGACCAACTTGTAATCTCCTCTTCATATCCTCAAGCAGATTCGCCAGCCCCAGATGGGTTGTGGCTACACCTTTGGGTTTACCCGTGGAACCTGAGGTGTAGATGATATATGAAGGATTGAGTAGAGAAGCTTCACTTGTAAGGTCATCAGCTTCGGGATTACTTCCAGGTTGGCGGCTCACTGCCAGAGCAGTAATCGGTTCATCCATTACCATAATGGGTACACTGGCTGTGGTTGGCAGACTGGAAACATGGTTCATCACCGTCACCACACAAGCAGGCTTGGCATCCTCCAACATGTAGATCAGCCGCTCTTCGGGATAGTCAGGGTCAAGTGGCAGATAGGCTGCCCCCGTTTTGTGGACAGCCACAATCGCAATGATCACTTCCAGTGAACGTGGCAGAGCGATGGCTATCATCTGTTCCGGCCCTGCCTGATATCGTTGTATCAATTCATGAGCCAACTTATTTGCCCGTTCATTCAGCTCCGCATACGTCAGGGATTCCCCTTCGAATGTCAGAGCCGTTGCAGAAGGCGTGCGGCGGACCTGCTGTTCAAACAGTGCTGCCGAATTGCTGCCGCCCGTCACCTCTCCTTTTCCATTCCATGTAACCAATACTTGCTCACGTTCGGCAGGGAGCAGCACATCAAGATTTCCAACAATCTCCGTCTCCATCCCTTCCTGCATCACCAGGTTCAGAAGCTGCATATAACGCAACTGATGGTTCAGCAGTTCGGAATCACTGTAGATGGACGGATTAGCATCAAAATCAATACTCAGCCCATGACCATGTCCCTGGTCCACGACATGAATGGACAGATCGTCCACCGGACCAGTGGACAGGTTGTGAATCATGCCGCTCTGCCCCGCAAAGTTCAATTCATGGTGGAATGGCATCACATTAATCATGGGTCCGAACAGACGACGATTCTCTCCAAGCAGCTTGAGATCACGCCGCAGATCCTGATGACGATAACGCTGATGCTTGCGTAACGCCCGAATCTCCTGCACAACCTGTTTCAGTAGCTCTGACACAGTCAGAGCCGACTCCACGTGGAGACGCAGCGGAAGCACGTTCATGACCATACCCGGAACCCGCAGGGATGTTGATCCCAACCGGCACATTACGGGCAGAGCCAGCACAACATCGGTCGCTCCTGTCATCCGGTGTACGTAGATGGCAGTTGCCGCTATGAACAGATCCGGCCAAGTCACACCGAACCTTGCCGCTACCGCCTGCATTTGCTCGCGCTGCGGCTGTGTAAGCAGACCGCTCCGTCTCAGGAAATAGGTAGATGTTCGTGGCGCCCGTTCCCCCAGACTGACAACATCCGGTTCATCGGCATATCGATCCATCCAAAACTGGCGATCCTGCTCTTTGTCTACTGAAGCATGATAATCCTCGTCTTCCTGAAGTACGGCCGTCAACGACCCGAACGACGCTACTTGCTGTGCTTGATCTGCTGCTTCTCCTCTTACACTTGCAGAGTATAGGCTGGCTACCCTGCGGGTAATCAGCGAAACGCCGTATCCATCAATCGCAATATGATGAATACGCTGGTACCAGTAATAACACTCATGGCTCACCTGGAACAATGCCTCCGTGAAAAGTGGGCCTGTCGCCAGGTTGACGGGATGGGCCAGATCCCTTTTCATCCAAGCCAGTGCTGCTGCATGGGGCTCCGCTTCCTTGCTCACGTCGATGACATGGAATGTCCAATGATCATTTTTGCTGTTCACAGACTGCCACGGACCTTGTTCATTTTCTCCATAAACCATATTCAGCGATTCTGCTTCCGAAACGGTCTGTCGCACACTCTCTTCGAATCGTCTGGCGTCTACGTTGCCCTGAATGACCACATACTCGGCGGTATTGTACATCGGATTGTCCGGATTCAACTGCTGAGCGAACCAGATACCGGACTGGGCAGAGGACAGGGGCCAAGCCGTGTTCCGACTGTGCGACGTATGCACGGCCCCGCTCAAAAGTAGTCTCCGTTCGGGAGCACATTCCTATAGGCCTTATCCAGCAACGCTGCCCATGCAGCCAATGTAGGCAGCTCCGCCAGATCCACAAAAGTTACCCCCGCTCCTTCCACACGAAAGCGCTCAGCCAGACTCATAATACGAATGGAATCCATTCCCCAGTTCTGAATCAGGTCATCATGCTCCCCAATATTCGCAGGCTGCTCCTGCAGCATCTCTCCAACCTGATTTCTCAATGCTTCCAGCGTCGCTTGGTTCACGCCATCACGACCATTCTGGGGCTTCTTAGCAGCAGATGCCGTTTGATGCTCAGTCTCTGAACCAGCCAGATGAGCGGGTGTAGCATAGGATTGTTCACCTTGCTCACCTGCCTCGGACGTTACGGCTCCTCCAATTCCGCCTGTGGAAGAATCATTTAGCGCCTCAAGCAGACGCCCGGTTGTCAATGTCACCGCACACCGTTCTGATGCATACGTCAGAGCCATGCGATGTTTTTCCGCCGAAAAATCGGCCACTGCATCAGCAACCAGAAACGCCTGAATATCTCTCATAAAGGCTTCGCAAGAGGTCATCAGACATCCGATATGAGCATAGATGCCACAGACGATCAGTTGATCGCGACCATGCTGCTGCATCAGTTCAAACAATTCTGTCTTTTGGAAGGCGCTGTATCGCCATTTGGTCATGAAGGTATCTTGCGGAGCGGGTGTGAGTGCTTCAATGATTTCTTTTTGCACAGGTCCTCCATCAATCCCCGCGCCCCAAAAATCCAGCTGTAGTCCGCGCTGCTCCGGTGTCTGTCCGCCCGGTTGTGCGGAGTAGACCACCGGAATGCCAAGCTCATGACACTTCGAATGAAGTTGTGAAATATGATCGATCAGCTCCACCACAGGGGATTGCCCTGCCGTAAAAGCGTTCATAAAATATTGCTGCATATCGTGAATCAGGAGTACCGAGCGCTTCGCATCCGGCGTCCACGTTACCTTGTTGACGGGAAGCTCCGACTCTACAGGCATTGCATAGGGTTGAATCTTTGGAAGTGCCATGAATATCCCTCTTTTCAGCTTTATTTATTACAATCATGTTCATCGTTGTGCTGTAATGTTATCTATAAGAAATCACGATCAGGATATGGGCTGTTTAGTTGTAATCATCTCGCGCAATGCTTTTTTGCTGACTTTGCCAACTTGAGTTTTGGGAAAAGACTGTACAAACTCAATCCGATCCGGTATTTTATAGCTCGCTAGGCCTCGATTACGCAGAAAAGATTTGACTTCGGCAGCTGATGGAGCTTCACCGCTCGGCACGATAAATGCACAGGAACGCTCGCCCAGATATTCATCGGGCATGGATACCAATGCCGCATCATGTACGGCAGGATGGGCCAGCAAATGATTTTCCACTTCCTCGGCAGCCACTTTGTCGCCACCGCGGTTAATCTGGTCCTTCGCCCGTCCTTCCACAACGAGATATCCATCCGCCGTAAGACTTGCAATGTCTCCGGTACGATAGAAACCGTCCGTGGTAAACGATCTGGCGTTATGTTCATCGGCCTTGTAATAACCACGAATCGTGTAAGGACCTCGCGTCAGTAAATGTCCCGATTGTCCCTGTTCCACCTCAACATCCTCGTCATCCACGATTCGTACTTCGTCATACGGAGACATCGGCTTGCCCTGAGTGTTAACAATGACATCCAACGGATCATCCAAACGGGTGTAATTCACCAGACCCTCGGCCATGCCGAACACTTGCTGCAAGGTACAGCCCAGGACGGGTTGGACACGTGCAGCCACCTCGGCGCTGAATTTGGCTCCGCCAACTTGAAGCACCTCAAGTGAGGGTAGCTTAGTTCCCCGGGTAGCCGCCGCGTTCAACCATATGAGTGCGAGTGGTGGTACAAGAGCCGTAATGGTCACCTGATGACGCTTAATGAGTGGAAAAGCTTCATCCGGACTGGACCCGCGTGACAGTACAATGGTTCCACCCGCGTACAGCGTGCCCAGGAAGCCCGGTGAGCTCATTGGATAGTTATGTGCTATAGGCAGCACCGCCAGATAGACACTCTCCGGGCTGAGCCCGCAGACCTCCACACTTCTCCGCAAACTGTAGATGTAGTCATCATGGGTGCGGGGAATCATTTTGGACAGCCCGGTACTTCCACCAGACAACTGTAGAAAAGCAACGTCGGAAGAAACCGGCTCATCCGGCAGTTTAATCGGATCTGCATAGACATCTTCCAGAGCCGTGAACCGCCCCGCTTCTCCCGCCACGAATACTTGCTGAAGTCCGGGAACCTCTGCCTGAACCTCTTCTGCCAGCGTTCGGTAATCAAATCCGCCATCCTGATCAGGTATCACATAAGCTACGGCCTCAGAGAACCGGGCAAAATACGTAATTTCGCTCTTCCGGTGCAAGGGTAATGCGTATACAGGCAGTGCACCGATGCGGAATAAAGCAAAACATACCTCGATAAACGCCGGGATATTGGGCAGCTGGATAATCACCCGATCATGCTGCCGTATTCCCTTGGCATATAAACCGGCGGCCAGACGATCCACCCGGTCGTTCAGCTCCGCATAGGTTAATTGCTGTTCACCGCTGATAATGGCTACCCGATTGCCATATAGATCAGCGCGCTGGCGGAGCATTTCTCCAAACGTAATTCCTTCCCAACAGCCCTCCTGACGATATTGATCGGCAACTTCCTCAGGCCAGGCCTGAAATCCTGAAAGCATCACTCATTCCTCCTTCATACTGGACACAGATGAATCCAAACCCATGGCGAGCAGCATTGTTCTGAATTTCGCCGAGGTCTCTGCCAGCTCCGCTTCTGCTGTAGAACCTGCTACAATACCCGCTCCAGCAAACAGTTTAAGTGTTTTGCCTTCCACTTCCGCACATCGGATCGTTACAGCCCACTCGCCGTCACCATCACTGTCACACCAGCCCACCATACCGGTGAATAATCCCCGTTCGAATGGCTCCTGTTCCCTAATGGCTTCCCGAGCGGCCTGTACAGGTGTCCCACAGATCGCCGGTGTAGGATGAAGAGCAAATGCAAGTTCCAGTGATGATGTGTTAACATCAGCAAGCTCCCCGTGAATTTCCGTAGATAAGTGCCACATGGTTCGTGTCTGGATTAAGGAAGGTTCTGCCGGGACCGATAGCTGCTTGCACAATGGACGCAGTGCCTCTGCCACAGCCTCGATGACTACGGCATGTTCATGGCGATCTTTAGCTGAAGCCAGCAGCGCTTCTGCACGGCGGCGGTCCTCCGCAGGATCCTCACTCCGGGCAGCAGACCCGGCAAGTGGATTGGCTCTCACTTTGGATCCTTTTCGTGTAACTAGTAATTCGGGACTTGCTCCGATATATGTCCGATGGGTTTCTTTTTCCACCTCAATGATATTGCGTTTACTCGTTGTTATATTACATTTTGATGTGGAGAGCTTCGTCATCGGAACAGCAAATGTATATCCGTGTGTGTTATCCCTGAACAAATTACGGAGTAACTGATGTGTGTCCACAAAGCTCTGTGAAGTCACATGCAGTGTACGGGATAACACAACTTTGTGGAGAATGCCTTGATTCAGGTCAACCAAAACGTTGTTTACGCTTTGTTGATATACTGCTCCGGCAGGCACTTCACACACCTCACAACCCACTGCGGCCGGATGCTTCTCCACCAATGCCCTCGAATCCGGGGATAGAGGTTCAGCCCATTGTATCTTCTCTGGTACGAATAGCTCCGCAGAAGAATGAATGGGATCAAATGGAATGGCGCCGACCACAATCGGTTTCGTTTGGCCCAAGGCTCTCGCCTTCTCCATCAGCTGTTCCATCCGTTTAATAAAAAGCTGCGTTTCTTCATTACGCTTTTGTTCGGTAACAATTACCGCGCCCGTGGAATCCCGTGTACTGGCCTCCGGTACTTCCATGGCGGACCATCGAATCTGTTCCCCTTGAGCTAACAGGGTATGTTGCGGTGAAGACCAGAAAAAGGACGTCCCCTCCCGATATTGTTCCAGAAGGTGTAAGGCGGAAGTTGCAGCAACCGTACCCGCTTTTGACATGATTATCATCTCCTTATCTTGATTCAGGCACCTAACGTGGCGCCTCCGTCCACACACAAGTTATGCATCGTAATATGTCTAGCCTGATCCGATACCAAAAAAAGCACACTATCCGCGATATCCGACGGCAACGCCAGTCTGTTCAGAGGAATGCCCAGACGGTATGCCTGTGGGGAACCCGCGATAACTGCCTCTGCTCCCTGTTCATCCGCCCACAATGCACGCTGCATATCCGTATCCGTGGAACCTGGAGATACGATATTACAGCGGATATGGTCTGAGGCGTATTCAAGCGCCAGACATTTGGTGAACATGGTTGAAGCTGCTTTGGAGGCTACGTAGGCGGACATGTGCATCCGGGGCACACCTGAAGCGTTAGAACCTACAGTAACGATCGCTCCCGATTGACGTTCGGCCATGTTTCGTACCACAGCACGTGACATGTAAAATACACCATGCGTATTCACGTCAAAAGTCCTTGTCCATTCTTCATCACGGAGTTCACTCACTGCCCCCGTGTACAGTACACCCGCTGCATTCACCAGAATGCCAATGGGACCTAATGTCTCCTCAATACGCTGCACTGCATCTTCGACGGATTGATGATTGGATATATCAACAGGACAGGCTGCTGCCTGATGTCCCTGATTTCGCAGTTCCGTGACCAACTGGTCCAACTGATCTTCACGTATATCAACAGCAGCAACAATAGCCCCCTGCTGGGCAAGCAATCTCGTCACGGCTTCACCGATCCCTTGCGCAGCACCGGTGACCACGGCCACTTTTCCATGAATTCCTGTGTAACTCACTCCTGTTCCTCCCTTGCATTACTGCTCCCTCTCCTGTTGGAGAGATATGTGATCCTGCTGAACCCAATTGGATTATCCGTGAATTTGTAACATTTCTATCCATCTGTCTCTCGCCCAATCTCCCCAGACCCCTGATTGAAATTGCTGTCGGCTCTTTCCTCCTACGACTCCGGGCTGCAGGCAAACCGCATCGTCCGACTAATCAGAAACGGCAGTACCGATACATGGTTTTCTTCTTCGAACTCGGTATATTTAATATCAAGACCCGGCTTCTTCAGCGCGGATAACCGTTCTGTAAGACTCGAAGCCTTATCATTGTTGCGCGCAGGATGCGTCTTCTCCTGTTCACCCATACCAATCCACACCTTGACGTTCACGGGATGCTGCTCCAACTTTGCGACAAATTCCTGTTCCTCTGCCTGCATGACGGTCTGATTCCAGTGAAGTGACGGGCTGCCCGCAATGTAATAACGAAAGGCTTCCGGTTTCTTGAACAGCGTGTGCAGCACGAACAATCCACCAAGAGAATGTCCAAAAATGGCCTGTCTGTTCCGATCAATCCGGAACTGCTGTTCCATATCCGGCTTCAGCTCTTCTTCAATAAACTGCAAGAACTCATCCGCCCCACCCTGTTCCGGTAAAGGTGTTCCATCCGACTTCTGGGTATATTCCGTTGTGGCCTGCGGGGTAAAGTCATAATATCGGTGCGGCGAAAAAGGGCCCGACGTTGGATATCCAATGCCAACAACAATGGCCGGAAGTGCTCCGGTCTTCTCCGGTCTGCGGCCCTGTACACGAACGGCTTCCACCATCGTTCCAAACACAGAGTTGGCATCCAGCAGATAGATCACCGGATATCCCGAAGGCGGTGGCGCTTCTGCTGGTTGGAACACCATAATCTGATAGGCATGATTGCCGTTGCGTGATTTCATGGTCCACTGTTCGGCACGTGGAATCTGTACGGTACTGCGTGCAATATGTTCAAGGGTACGAGATGTGGGTTGATTGGGCTGAAACGTCATTACGGATGGTTCCTCCTCGTTGTTCTGCGTATATAAGTTGAATACTGAACTACACATGATTTATATGAGATTGATTCTCATTACCAATTATAGAAGAGTCGATCCGGCTGTCCCATGGACGATATCCAGAAATGTTTTTGATTATCTCCATATTTCCACATTTCTGTAACTGAATTAGTTACCCGTGAAATTAAAAAAACTCCCTCACGGTATACCTGAAACGCTGGAATTTATCCGGTTTCTGGTACTCCGCGGGGAGCTGCAGTTCTCATATTACGATCAATACATATGGATGAATTTCCTCGATTATTGCGTTAACGCCTTCAGCGTATCGTCAATGACATGACCATAAGCAATCAATCCGCCGCCCAGCCACGGAGCTGGCTCCACGGCGTACACATGTCCGGCTTTCACTGCAGGCATGCTATTCCATACTTTGGTATCCGTCATTTCCTTCATGCTCCCTGGACCCTGTTCCACGGTGAAAATAAAGTCGGCATCAATCTCAGGCAATACCTCAGTCGATACTGTTGCGCTGTTCTCCGTTTGCACCAGTGCGGGCTTGCCAAGTCCCAATTGCTGATAAACCACATAACCGCTGAAATAGTTACCGCCCATCATGCTGATGCCCCGAGGAGCAAAACGAATAATGGCTGCTTTCTTGCCCTCGGTCACTTTTGCGAGCTTGGCTTTCGCGTCATCTACCTTCGCATGGTACGTCTCGATGGCTTTTTCAGCCTCAGCCGTTTTGCCCAGCAAATCGCCGATTACCTGCAAAGACTTCTCTACATCACCCGAGGCATTCGTAAATACGTAGGTTGGTGCAATTTTGGAATAACTCTCATATACACCGTTCTCGGCATATTGGGCCGTGTGTAAAATAATGAAATCCGGATTATACGCCATCAGCGCTTCTGGAGAAGGCAGCCCACTGGAGAAATCGAGGGTAGGTATCCCGCTTAGTTGATCCTGGAGATAAACATGCCCTTGCGTACCACTCGCCCATTGGGCTACCGGTTTGACACCCAGTGTCAGCAGAGAGTCTTCCAGATACGGTGCAAAGACACGCTCTGCATGCTCAGGAACGATGACATCATGTCCCAGATCGTCTTTTACCGTTCGTTCACCTGTGGTTTCTTCCTGTGCCTCTTCTGCCACTGACGTTCCAGATGATGCCGTGGTCGATGCCTCCGTCGTTGGCTGCTCTTTCTGTGCTTCTCCCGCATTTTCTGATGCTGAGCCACAGGCAGACAGCAGACCCGTAATCATTATCAGTACGAGCATGGCCGAGATACCGGCGCTACGAAATGGACGAACGGAACGGAGTCCGTTATCTTTTTTCTGTTTAAACATGACATATCCCCCTTGATAAACATTCTCATTTAGATAGATGGATTATATGTCATGTAGCCCGGGAATCACCATGGACGTTATCCAGATATACATTTGGACAATATCCCGTGAAAATCAGCAAAGCTTCATCCAGCATGCGCATCACACCTACGGCAGAGTAATCAAACCAGGGATCACCTGTAATCAGATGGATCTGATATTGCCTTACTGCTTTAAGCTGACGCCATACGGGTGAATGCTGCAAACTGAGCCAGTATGCTCGCGATGCAGCCTCAGGGCACACCATAACGAGAATTCGATCCGGATTTAGGGTAGCCAATTGTTCCAACGTTAATGGGGTATTGGTCTGAACATCGGGGTAGGTTTCCAGTTGCAAGCCATTATTGAACAATACTTCTTCAATACCCGGATTCCGATACAGATAAAGGTGCTGACCATACACTCGGACAACGATGACCTTCTCCCGGCCTACCTTCTGCTGCACGGAATTCCGCGCCTTCTCAACTCGCTGATTGTATACACTAATCCACTGCTCCGCCTGTTCTTCCCGTTCCAAAAAAGCAGCAATCATACGTAACTGCGCACGCCAATCCAAGTGATACTTCGGTACAAAACAACAAGGTGCAATCCCGGCCAGCTTGGCCTGATCCTGATCACTGATCTGATCCGTACCCACAACAGCGTCCGGCCGGATATGAATCAGTCTTTCCACGTTGGCTTCAAATCTCAAGCTAGTATACGGGTCTGTCAGTCTCAAGTGTGACTGAATCTCGGTACGGTGCGCGTTATAGTAATAAGCGGTCCATTTGGGATCGATCGGCGCAGCGACAGGCATGACATTAAGCGCCAGTAGCTGTCCAATGATGCTGGAGGAGCAGGTGGCGATGCGTTTTCTTACATTTTTGGCATAATCCGAAGGAGATACGCCCACTTCCTTTTTAAATTTGCGGCTAAAATAATACTCATCGCTATAGCCTACTCTCAGCGCGATTTCACGAAGTTTGTACCCTGTTTCTTTCAGATATCGTTTGGCACGATTGATGCGAAGATCAGTCAGATATTCCATTGCACTCTGTCCGTAGGTTTTCTTGAACAGATCCACGAAATATTTCGCACTGATATTGGCTTTGTGGGCGAGATCCGCAATAGACAATGGTTCGTCATAGTGCTCGTCCATATATCCTTTTACCTTGGCAAGATCCGTCTTGGGACTGCGGCCGGTAACGGGCAAGTGCGCAGAGGTCTGCGAATCATTTTCCAGTAACATAAGGCCACTCCTTTCGATCTGCTTGATCGGTTTATTATGAAATGTACAGTGCAATAAAGCCGGCACCATATTAACTTATCGAAAATGATAATCATTATCAATTAAAATATCACATTCTTTTCCTTTCAGTCAATCCATATATGGAAGAAAGTGCACAGTTCGGTGTTAAGACTCTCCAATAAACGTCGAAAAAGCTAACTGTGTGTTTGAGCACGAGTTAGCTTTTGATGACGAATTACATGATTAGGTTTGAAAAGGTTGAAGCGAATTAATCACGGCTCCGCAGCTTGCTGAGCAGTCGAATAATTTCAATATACAGCCATACCAGCGTCACCATTAATCCAAATGCACCGTACCACTCCATATATTTCGGAGCACCGTTGTCGGCACCACTTTCAATAAAATCAAAATCAAGCACCAGATTCAGCGCCGCCACAATAACGATGACAACAGAAATGCCGATGCCGATCAGACTGTTGTCATGCAGATAGGGAACGGTAATCCCGAAGAAACCGAGTACGAAACTGAGGAGATACATGATCATGATGCCTCCGGTTGCGGCCACAACCCCCAGCTTGAAGTTCTCCGTAGCTTTGATCAGTCTTGTCTTGTATGCCATCAACAGAGCAATAAAGACCGCCATGGTCAGCAAAGCTGCCTGCAGCGTGATACCATTATACAAATACTCATACGAGGCCGAGAGTGCACCCAGGAACATCCCTTCTGCCACCGCATAAATTGGCACAAGGTAAGGCGCGGCCACAGGTTTAAATGAGATAATCAGGGCCAGAATGAATCCCGCAATGGCCCCTCCGATTGCAAGAGGAAGCACTTCCTGCCCATTGAAAAACATCATCCAGGATGCAAATGCACTGCCCAGCAGGATCACCAGCGTAATAAACGCCTTGTTTACCGTGCCGTTAATCGTCATGCTACTCTGATAGCGATCATCTCCATATCCTCTGGAGTCTTCAAACGTACTATCTTTGAGTGTGGGGTTACCGCTACGACCGATCACAACAATCACCTCTTCTATGTATTTGTTCATCCTGTAATACCATCTCTACGTTCTACATTGACAATTCTACGAATTACATATCAGAAAAATTCTAAATCTTTCAAGCAGACCTGGGATGCAATCCGCAGATCACATCCTTGTCTGTTGACGCAAGGTATAGGCTATATGGCCCAAACTTTACGGAGTATGCTTCACACTTTATTTCGGCGAATTCCATCCATTGATTTCAAATCTTAACGCTCTTGGGGTGTATTCGAGATACTTATTTGTACAGTACTTTATCTACATTGTATTTCGCACGCATCGTGTTGATGATATAGGTCTCGTAAATTTCGCGATCCACCGGATCTTCAATAACGCACACTTCGATGGTGGTCACTTCCTCACGATGTGCCTTCATTGGTGATACGGTATCTTCAAAATGTTTTTTGATGCGCGGTCTTAACTTTCGTGCTTTCCCGACAAATAACAACTCACCAGCGGCATTGTAAAACATGAAAATACCGCCTTTTTCCCGCGTGATCAGGTGGAAATCGGTGAATCCATAAATGTGGCTAAGCTGTGGATCAGCCTGCTTCGTGATGGTGACATCTGGTGTTGGCACAGTAATATTAATCAATAGGCTCACTTCCTCATTATCTATAGGTTTACATCCTATCATATATTATAAAGGGAAACCATTTCATTAATAAGAAGCAAGATTCAAGCTTTTTTCAACTATTACGACAAATATTTCAAAAAAAAGGTTAACTTCCCTGATTCAAAGTGGTACTATAGGGGTATGAGGAAGAATTTGGGCACTAAGACATATGTCTTTATATCTACTTCAGTCTATTGTACCCTATGATTGATCATCTTTTTCATACTGAATTCTGTTACGCGCGCATGACAAGAGTACAGTTAGCAAGAACCTAGCCTTATAGAATTTTGATTCATCATCTATTCGACCCATGCAGCAAGCAAACGTAGAAAGAGCCTAGTTTTACGAAGATAGTATAGAATTGGATTCACCTAGAAAGCATGCAATTATAGCCGTACGAGAGTAAATAGACACACGTAGAAGGACAGGTAGCTATCGATCCTAGAGAGACTAGTCAAGCAACGCCAACCTAGAAAGTTATTGCAGCAGCACTATACAAGATGGATCATGTTTCACCCCAGCCCGGCATGTTGCCAGGGCTTTTTTACATTTGCGCGCAAACAGTCAACCACACCCGCGGGGAAACAGAGGTATCGTGGTTCTTTCAGCTGGGGTTATAATATGGCAAGATAGCAAATAAGGGAGTGATGGGATGTATTCCGATCTGCAATTGACGGAGGACCGCCCTGTATATATACAAGTCAAAGATTATATGAAGCGATTGATGCTCAAAGGCGGCCTGCAAGCCAAACAAAAACTTCCTTCCACCCGCGAACTCAGTACACTCATGAAAGTAAGCCGAAGCACGATTCTGCTGGCCTATGCTGAACTTGAGGAGGAGGGCCTGATCTATGCGGTCAAAGGCAAAGGCAATTACGTTAGCTCCGCCATTGATGCACCTGAGCCTACATCCGGGTGGCAGCTGGACTGGAATGAACACGTCAGCGACTACGCCATCCAGGCAGAGCAGTATGATCTGATGAAGCATGGCTCAGGTTCGGAGCGTGGTGAGATTTCTTTTACCAGCATCGCGCCGGATGAGAAGCTGTTCGACATGCACAACGTTAAAAGAGCCTTCCTCGACCGGATGTCGCTTGAAGGCGAAGTGCTGCTGAATTACGGATATGCGAAAGGCTATAGGCCTCTTATGAAGTATTTGTTGCGTTATATGGAAAATAAGGGTGTAGATCTGAGCGGCAAAGATATTCTGATTACCAATGGATTTACAGAAGGCTTCGATCTGGTATTGGGCGCATTGCGCAAAAAAAGCGGTAGAGCCTTATGTGAAAACCCGACACATCATACAGCCGTCAAAAATTTGAGGCTTCATCAATTTCACCTGACCGGTGTAGATATGGAGTCAGATGGTCTGGATCTAAAGCAGCTGGAACGGGAACTTGCAGTAAACCCATATGATCTGGCCTATCTCGTACCTTCTTATCATAATCCAACCGGGATCGTCACATCACCTGCCAAACGGGCAGAGATCATTCGGTTGATGAACCAGCACCAGGTGCCCATTATTGAAGACGGCTTTAACGAGGAATTACGTTATTCCGGCTCACACGTCTCCCCCTTGATTGCCAGTGTAGGCAAAGGGAACGGACTCGTGTATCTGGGCAGCTTCTCGAAGGTACTGTTTCCAGGTCTGCGCGTAGGCTGGGTCATTGCGGATGCAGCATTGATTAATTATCTGGAAAGCATGAAACGGGCGCGCAGCATTCATACGTCGACCCTGGATCAGTCCCTGCTCTATCAGTATCTAAGCAACGGCAATTTCGAGAAATATTTGAAGCGGGCTCGCACGGAATACAAGCGAAAATATGAGCTGGTCGTCCGCTGCTTGCGGCAATATCTGCCGATGTGCCGGGTCTCCGGCGAAGGCGGGCTTCACCTGTTCGTACAATTCCCACCCGAATACCGGACGAGAGATCTACTGACGGCCTGCAAAGCTAAAGGCGTTACCTTCATGCCAGGCGATACCTTTTATCTCGAACCGGGGCAGGGACAACATACAATGCGTTTGGGCTTCTCCCGAGTTAGCGATGAGAATATTCGCAAAGGTATTCGCATTATTGGCGAGACGGTTGCTCAAATGAAATGAGGAGGATACACATGAAAGTTGGCGTGATTATGGGTGGCACATCTTCGGAGCGGGATATTTCCCTGCTCACCGGACAGGAGATGATCAACCATCTGGATATACAGAAGTATGAGGTTATTCCAGTGGAGGTCAACAGCAAACGTGATCTCATTGAGAAAGCCGCAGGATTGGATGTGGCACTGCTCGCTCTACACGGCAAATACGGCGAGGATGGTACAATTCAGGGCACGTTGGAGTCGCTTGGCGTTCCGTATACAGGCTGTGGTGTACTCGCGAGCAGCGTATGCATGGACAAAGATATGTCCAAACGACTCATCCAGCATGCGGGTGTACCTACCGGCGAGTGGCTTCAGGTGAGCAGTCTGGATGAACTGTCGTCAGCCACTGTGCAGCAATTAACCTATCCCGTTGTAGTGAAGCCCAATTCAGGTGGCTCCAGCATCGGTACGCAAGTGGTGCAGGAACCCTCGGCTCTTCATGCGGCTGTAGAAGCGGCCCTCGTCTGGGATGAAGTTGTTATGATCGAACAATATATTGAGGGCGAAGAAATTACCTGCGCTGTTCTGGATGGTAAGATGCTTCCTGTTATCTCGATTCGTTCAAATGCTGATTTTTTCGATTATACCTCCAAATATAATGACGGCGGCGCTGAAGAGCAGGTCGTTCATTTGCCTGCAGATTTGCATAAACGAGTAGAAGCTGCCGCACTCACCTGTTACCGGGTGCTAAAATGCAGTGTCTATGCCCGCGTGGACATGATGATTCGGGACGGCATGCCTTATGTGCTTGAGGTGAATACGCTGCCGGGGCTTACCCGGAACAGCCTGCTGCCCAAAAGTGCAGCCGCCGCGGGTATTTCCTTTGCCAGTTTGCTGGATTCCATCATTGATCTCTCGTTAAAAGAACGCCAAAAGGAGGCCACTCGCTCATGAGCCTAAATGTAACGATTCGTAACAGTTCCCCTGAAGATCTGCAGGATATGGTCATTCTTATGGATCAACTCGGTTACCCAACCACGTATGCCGAGATGAAGGAGCGTTATTCACACATCGCTGCGGATTCAAACTTTGCAACGTTGGTTGCCGAAGTCCGTGGCCGTGTCGTTGGATTAATTGGACTGCAAACATCTTACCTTTATGAAAAAAACGGAAGACACTGCCGCATCATGGCCTTGATCGTACATGACCAGTTCAGAGGCTCCGGCATAGGCCGTCAGCTGATTGAGTCAGCGGAGCAGTGGGCTGCCACTCATGGTGTGGATTCCTTGTCACTGAACAGCGGCAATCGACCAGATCGTGAAGCTGCACATCAATTCTACCAACAGATGGGCTTTACCGCTGGTAGTACCGGGTTTAGCAAAAAGCCGCAGGCTTTGCAGCATAACTGACTCTGATGGCATCATGACGGATTTCAGATGGAATTCACTATTCTTATAAAGTAATAACAATAAAGCCCATTTCCAGCACAAAGGCGGGAAACGGGCTTTTCATATTACTATGCGAGTAATTCAGCTTTGGCTTTCATGGTCTCATAAGCAGCAAGCAACTCTTCTACAGCCACTCCATTGATTTTCATCCCCGCTACCTCGCATTGTTCCAACCGTACGCCAGAAAGGTCGCAGTTATTGAAACGACTGCCTTTGAGGTCACAATGTTCCCAACGCATGGGCACTCTGCCTGGGCCGAGATGTGTATCCTCAAAATGAACGCCGTCCAAAGCACAGAACTCAATCTTGCTATCCGTCAATCGCAAGTCAGCCAATAATATGTGAGTCATATTCAGATTGGTGAATTTGCCTCCACTCAGGTTGCAATCAGTCATCCGGATATTCTGAAGATTGCTGGTGCTGAAGCGAACTGAATCCAAATTAGCCTGATAAAATTCATTAACCAACTCCCCTCTAACATTGGATAATTCTTCGGATGGGAGCTGGACTATAGAATCTGTTGTTATGGTTTTCTCATATCCATATTCATCTTCAGACGCATAGAGACAGACATAACCCATTTTCTCATAAAAATGATGGTTATCCCTCTGTCTTCCCGAGGTCTCCAGCTTCCATATCCGAATCTCCGGGAATTCAGCCTCAACAAGCCGGATGACCTGTGAGCCCATGCCCCGCCCCTGCCAGATGGGGTCAATAAAAATTTTATCCAGCCTCACATGCCTACTCCCCAACACATTTACACTGACTCCACCAATGGCGCAACCCTCAAATTCTATAACGTAATAATCCCATTCGCGGATCACGTAACTGTGCATGCGAACAGAAGAATAGCCGGGTGGACAAATGTTGCTGTCCAGATCTTCCACTCCCTTAGCCCAGACTTGAATCGCATGATCGAAGGCTCGGGTGCATATCCCTGCCAGCATAACCGCATCTTCTTGTTGAGCACGCCGTAATTGGATGTTTAATTGAGTTTCCATATGTAACACCTCTGAGGATTTATTTGGGATGACACGACAAAAAGGAGCACCTCCAATTAGAGGCACTCCTCGTTCGTTTCATCATTTCAGAAACGCCGAAGCTCCTCGTAATGGGTCAAAAAGGACACACGTATCCCGTTAATGGTCTAACGGAATTTTTTCGGTGTTCTTTCATGAACATTACGAGAAATCTGGCATACTCTGAAATCCCCTCTCAACTTACGGCTTACATACAAATCTTACTTAAGGTCGGTCGATGAAAATCCAGCCTGTTTCTTTTTCCTTATCTACGGAAGCCCCAAGAGATTCTGCCATAAAGCGCAGCGGTACGTAAGTTTTACCGTTCTTGCCCACATAAGCGGGTTCAACCATCGTTACTTCCTTGCCTGCAATGGTTGCCTTCTTCGAACCTATAGTCAGGACAATCTCATTGCCGGTGATATCGTCGATGACGACGATTTTCTCCGACCCTTTGGTCCATTTCACTTCTGCATCCAATTCCTCGGACAGGTAGCGAAGAGGAACAAAGGTCGTATTTTTAACGGTGATTGCGCCATAAGATTCGTCGTCCGGATACAGCATGACATTTTTGCGCGTGATGCCTGCTTCATCTTTTAACAATTGATACAAAAGTGAATTGGAATCAAAATTGCGCAACATCTGACCTGGCGTGATATCTCCCTGCATCAGATCAATGACGCCACCCGTTTTGTCCACGGCATCCACAGTCACTGGTCCACCAATATTCCACAGTTCGCTGTCACCGTATACGGAGACCGATTTGATCGGCAGATCTTCCGAGGCAGGCAACGCTACTTTGAAATCATAGTTCTGTTTGCGAATATTCAGTGCGCTGTCGAGATAAAAGTCCAATTGGAGCTTGGTCTCTGTTCCGAACACCGTCTTCAGTTCAGGCGTTTCGGTCAACAAACTATTGAGTTCCTTGTCATAATTGGCAAGAATCTCGTCAAGGCCACCTTTAATCATTTCATACAACGACTTAACAGCAGCTTCTTTGGATTCAGGTATCATGGAAGTGAGAGTGTCATCACCCGCATCCTCGACCTCATTAACTGCTTCGAGCACTGGATAGAACACATCATACAGATCTCCAATCAGATCCTTGAGCCCTTGCTCATCCTGAGCAACACTGGTCAGAAACGGTTTAACCATGGCAAGAAGCTCTTCACCGCTGATCTCCACATGCAGCTTGGAGAGGCTGAGTGATTCACCGTTAACCGATTCCTGTACCGGGGTTACGGAAATATTTTTCGGGTTGGACAAATGCTTCAGCGCAAAGGTCAGCAATTTCGGGGAAAGCTCCTCGATCTGCTTCTCCAACGCCTTTGTATCTAGCATAGGAAGTGTGTCATCCTCCAAAGATATGTATAGAGGCTTCTGCGCTCCGTCCACATCAATAACCATTTCCGATTTATCCATCGACAAATGGAAAGGCAATTTCTTTCCTTGCATACTCAGTGTACCTTTGACAGACGCCGTGCTGGAGTCCTTCACTTTGGCATCTTCAATATTCAATGAAATGGAATTAATGAGTTCAATCATTTGAAGCGCATCCTCTTCGACGAGGTTTGCTGTAGGTTCAATTTTTATATGCATGGACTGTTTGGATTCACCGGACTTGACGGTTGTACTGTTGACAACGGCCTTGCCAATATCTACACCACCTACGGCCTGACATCCCGTAAGCGCAACCATCATCAAAACGAGTGGTACGGCAATCCACTTCATTAGCTTGTGATTTTTGATACGATCTCCTCCTTAGGAAAAATGTGGTTCACTTCTATTATGAGGGGTATAGGTAATTGTTGTAAACCTGATCGATAAATAAATACCAAAAAAAGGCCGAACAAATGTCCGACCTCGGATATGACGTATAATTTAGCATTAGTGTGGTTGGCTTCAATACGATAACACTATGCTTAGTTGAATCATAAACAACTGTGGTTTATTCCCGTTCTTTGCCTCCTGCCTCGTTGTCACTATCCTCATCCGATTCTTTCCCATCGGTACGTGTAGGGGTTTCAAATTGGTCCGGCTCGTCGTCTTGAATGGCTTTGTTCTCTTCATTCTGGTCCTGTGTCATATCGTATTCCCTCTCTTCTACCGGATTTTAGAGCATAATCTCTGCCTTGTTTCTATCAATAACCGGAATAATGACGAATTAAACAGACGAAGGTGGGAGCTTAGAAAATATAAAAGACAATCCCGTTCCCGCTTGAAGCAGTTGCCTGATATAAAGCCTGAATACCATCCAGTGTCTGCACGATTTCATGGAAAGTCTCGTCTGCATCCCAATCCTCCATGACCGGATACACGCCCTCAGCCACCATTTGCTCCAGGCTAAACCGTTCCTTCAATTTATCGGGTGTCATCTGCTCTAAAGCCATGTACGCTTCAAGCACCTGCTCATTGGTCAACAGAAACAGATCCATATCAGAATAGTTCCCCAAATATTGTTCTCCTGCCATGGGGACCACATATCCCAGAGGAGGTTCTCCGTGTACCATGTCACCGGTTAATGTAAACTGAATCATCTGCCACATTTTATCGATATCCAGCTCGACCGAACAATCATGAACACTGACCTCACCTGACTTAATGGATTCAACCAATTCATTGGTGACAACAAGATATCTGCCGGACATGCCCATACCCCTTATCCCTCCTATGTATATACTTCTCTTCTTTCCCATTAACCGTGCATGTTGTACAAGAATCGGGGTAAAGAGGTGGAAAGGAACAATAATCTTCAAGGAGGAGCGGAATCCATGAAAAAGTTTGATTACAGCCTCAATTACGAGGAGCTTGATCTGCGCAAGCAGCCTGAACTGTATACCGTTGGCCGGGGAGAGCAAGGCGTATTAATGGTGGAGCCCTACAAAAGCGAGATTCTACCACACTGGCGGTTCAAAACACCTGAAATTGCGAAAGAATCCTCGTGACCTCTCAGATCTTGGAGTGCGCCCGGTCCAGTCACCGTCATGCGCTCCCAAGCTTTCTCGAAATGGCTTTTCGGGATTTTTATGTTCGTTGTGCTGGGTATAACCGCATTCTGGACAAATCTATATGTAAAAGCCTTTCCTCTCATTTGATGAAAACCAGAATCCTCATACTTACTAATAACGTTCCAAACTTGATCAGATGGTTTCATAATTCAAACCTCCTTTGTATTACTCCATAAGTCCAGGCTTGGTGAATGTAGCTTTGAACCTTCATAGGCAAGGAGTCCAATTATTTGTACTATTCAGTTTTGTTTGTATTATCTACACGGGATACCCTTCATATACTTATGGCTTGTTATTTCCGTTACCAGCATAACCTCTCAAACTAAAAAACTGTTGTCATTTATCACCCACTGCAGTGACCGGAGTAAATGACAACAGTTTATTAACATGAAGCCGCCGTATGTTAGTCAATTATTATAGATTCTCATTTTAGGAAGAATGCTTTTTGACAATTTTACCGGGGTAATTTATAGGTGTTAGTTTTATCTGTTTGTTTACTTTTATATTTGAATAAAAGATCGCCATTGCTGTCCACTTTATCAAACAAAATGATGTGGTCGTATTCCATTTCATTATTTCGATCTAGTCCCGCTGTTATTAAGTAGTCTTTTTCATATGCTGGAAGATTAATTGCCTGATGAACATATGTTCCTTTTTCTTCCTTAAAATCATACACGATAAGATGCTGTGAATTGTATTCCCTTAAAATCATGAAATCTTTATTGTATTCTTCAATCATATAGACTTGGTCTATTCCCATGATCTCTGTCAAATCAATAGAAGTTTGAACTTTCCCCTCCTTATTAAGCAATTCAGCATGTTTGCCATCAGTAATTAATACATTGTCTTGTGCCTTTTTATTGTTTGATACGGGGTAGTACCCCATGACTGAAAAATTAGCTTGATCGATTAACTTATCATTAACAACCATTGCCTGTCCCGAAACCTTAACCGTTCCGGATGGTCCCGATATCTGGTTATAAGCAATGTACGACGAAGAGTCGGATAACTGGGAAACGTAGAAATCTTTTAGAACAGATAACTTAGTATCTAACTTCCCTATTTTTGCTCCAGCCTCTCTTGATTCTGCTTTACTCAGTTCACCTGTTTTGAGATTGATCCAATAAGTTATTGTCTTATCGCTGCCCATCGCATAAGTTCTTGACACAGTCAATGTTTTCAATGAAGAATTCCAAACAACAGACTCTCCTGTGGCAGTAGCCACAAATTTTAAAGGAATATATGTTTTTCCGTTGATTACTTTGGCTGCTACTTCTAGAGAAGTTGGATTGTTGTTTACAAAGGCTGTTTTACTACCTGCTGTCATTTTGATTTCTTTATTAACCCCATATAAATAGGCTGTTTTTGATGGCTGATCCCAATAAACTTTTAGGTTTAGCGCCTCGCCAACTTTTCGAATAGGCAATAGTACCCTTCCGTTGCTCACAATTACAGGTTCGTTTAATTCACTTAGTTCTTTATCTATCCCTGACTCTACAACAACATCCTTCACTGTAATATCCTTCGCCTCAACTTCCTTTGCAAAACCAATACCAACAAGGAATAACATCGATAAGAAGCATACAATACCTTGTTTTTTCAACATAACCATCCTCCTTTTTTTTCCAGCACTCTTACTTAACGAACTTTCTACATTAAAAGTTACATCTTGAACTGCTTCGATCATAAAAAACCTCTGCCCCATAATGGAGCAGAGATTTAGTGCCATATTAGAACATGAGTAATTACTCAGGTAGCGTTGAATCAACAATAATAGTTGCACTATTTCCACTTATACTTACAGTTGCTCTATCCGTCGCCCCCAACACCGGGGTTTTGGCTACTCCATCCAAAGTAATGCCACTAAATGTAGCACGTACTTTACCTGGAGGTTGTTCACCACCGGCAATTGTGACCAGTAATTTAAAATATTGTTGATTAGTCATATTAACATTGTTTGTCTCAATGATATTAATCAGAGTAGTATCCGTTGAATCTGAACAACCAGCATTTGCACAAATAGCTAGCCCAGTTGTTTTCAAACGTACAGCTTTGCTGATATTTCTTGCCTCATCACTATAACTTCTCCAAAATGCCGTAGTTATGGTTGAACCCAACTTATAACCATTACTTGAATGGACTTTATCATATCCAGGCTGCGTTACTGCACCCATACATTGCTTCGTTGAGTTAGGTTTCACGCAAAGTCGAGGTCTAAATCTAGCCTCTCCGCTGGCGTTGTTGTAAGTAACATTGGCATCGACTTCTATAGATGAATTTCTTAAACCTGTGTAAATATATGTAGCTTCACTAGGTGCGCCTGTAAGTTGACTGGCAGTAGGAAGCTGCCACTTGGATTCTAGCAAATTACCAGTGGTGCTATTAACTAAAATTCTCCCACCAATTCCATCATCAATATCATTTGAAAATGGTTTGATCTCTGTTAGGGATTGATTATCAACTTGATCCTTCTCCTCAACAAATAAACTTTTACCATTTTTCGTTTCTTCATAGAAGTAATAATGGCTGTCATCATCAAAGTAATAGTTAATTACAACATCCTCTGTTGAGCTGGTTTTAAAACTTGTAGAACTCGAGTTATATGATGCTTTCTCATCAGAAGCAATTCCTTCTGCTCTATTAATGACATCTAAGAGCACATTTTCAGAGAGACTTAAATTATCTGGGTTGGTCACTTCAACCGAACTCAAAGAAAAAGTAGTTGTACTATACTCTGTGCTTTCGGCAAACACAGATGCGCTAAAACTAGTTGTTAGAAGAATGGATAAACAAGTTAATAAAACCTTTCTAATTCTCATAAACAGCCCCCCGATACCATTATTTGTTAGATTCCATATAGAAGTATACCAATGAAGTTTGTAATTTTCAATAAGAATATTCAATAAATTAAAATAAATGTTTTTATTTGAAATAATTACATTTTTTTATTTTCGCTCAATCCACTTGCTGTAAAAAAATCCACATAAAACACGCTACTATGATGCGATGTTCTTTTTATATGTCTTCTCATAGGGAATTAACTGGATTGTCAACAGTAAATTAGACAGCTTTTTTAAGGGCTTCTTGGCGATACTGAACAGGTGTCAGATATCCCAACGTTCCATGAATCCGATGTTTGTTAAACCAGTTAACGTAATCGTATAATTCTAATTCCAGATGGCGAAGGCCCTGAAAGCTCATCTGGTGGATGAACTCGGTTTTCATGACTTTGTAGGTGGCTTCGGCCACGGCATTGTCATACGGACAGCCTTTCATGCCTAGTGATCGACCGATCTCAAAAGTTTCTAAAGGCTCATCCATTTTGTGATTCTTAAACTCGCTGCCACGGTCGGTATGAAACTATTGAACTTGACGCAAATCGCCTTGTACCGTAGCAAGGGCGCGTGAAACCAGAGCAGCATCCTTATTTGGGCCTGCACTTTAAACAATAAGCATGTACCTACTGAGCCAGATCCAAATTATGATACACTCACTTATCTTTGGTGGGGCTGCGTTTTTAGCTGTTGTTATTACAGCAGTCATATTTGCCCCCTCTATTGGGATAGGTGGGGCTGTATGCGAACTGCAACGGCAATTATTGCATTCTTCGCATCTAGATTTGCTGGCGTTGATGGCGGAGGAGCTTAAGTTTCTGACATAATGAAAGACCAGAAAGAAATCGGACACTGTTATCCTATCAGTGTCCGATTTCTTTTAAGACAAATCACTTCAGTTGAGACTTCCCCCATCTAAATTATGTTGAAGTTGAGTAGATGAGAATTACTCAGTGATAATATCAGATTGATTGCTTTCCTCCACTAAAAAATCAAGTACTTGTTCCTTCAGTAGAGAGTAGTGGTCCTTTTGTTCATCTTCAAAATGAACAGTTTCAATACTATTGCTAGTAAGGCTTTGTGTATTAAGGTCGGAATCAATTTGATATTGGCCTTGATACATTCCTACAATTCTATAAGCTCCAGTTTCTGTTGCTCCCAAGAAGAGAACATAGTTATCGAAGGTGTTCATTAAGTTATATCCTTCAATTGTGTAAATAGCCTCTTCGTCTTCATAAGCAGGTTCCGCCACTGTAATTACACTGTCTGGTTGATTGCCCTTGTAAATTTGCTCAATTTGAAACTCAGATTTACTTGCCCGAACAACGACTTCTCCTTGGTCATCTGTTTGAAAGTATGCACTTCTATTGCCAGTATATTTTCCAGAAACAATTAGATCTGCATGTTCTTCAAGCTCATTAACTGTATTAACGACAGGGTAGTCTGCATGAGCAGAATAAACTTTTTTCTCACTCTGAACTGTTTCAGACGCTTCAATACTCTTAGGGATAAAAAGGATGCAAGCCAATGCAGAGAAAGCGATCAATGCAAAAATGAAATATGGTTTTTTGAAAGTTTTAGTAGTATTCATATTTTTTAGTCCTCCTCTACCATCTGTATTGAATATTTGCTATATCAAGTGGGGTAAATGTAGTAATGTTCTTTTTGCCAGGTTTCATTATGGAGGATACATCTAAATACTCTTGGTGATCTAGAGAAACAAGGTGTCCCACTTCATGAGTTACAGTACCTTGCTTGTTAGAAGATGTAAATCCCCATTTATTCATTACACCATGATTAAGTATCATTGTTGCATAACTCCACGTTTTTGACTCTTGTTTAGTTATAGCTTTCCCGCTTGAGTCGTAGGGTTGAACCACTGCAAAGTAATCCAGATCAGGATTAGTGTTCACAGAAATCCTAACTTGAGCTGTTGTAGAAGAAGTGTTAGTAAAACCAATATTTGCATTAGTTATATTATCTAACTGATTTAATGCATTTGAAACAAATGATGAATAGCCGTATGTAGATACCGAAGCTGCCTGATAAACTGAAATATTGCTTACAGAAGTGAACGAATTTGGCACAAACGCAGCTGAATTAACAAGTCCTGATGATGTTCCATTAAATTCAATTTTATCGATTACATATCCAGTACTAGTAAGCCCATCTTTGTTTGTGATTAGGTTTACATAAGCTTGTCCGGTAATCCAAGGAGTCCAAACATCAGTCGTATATCCTCCGTTAGAAGAATAGTATATCGTTCCTGCCTCTTGAGTTGTTGAATTATATGCGGATGAAACGGAAACACGGTCTCCATTAGCTAAACCAATTCTAGCAAAATGCAGCCTGTAGCTGGTGATTGTAGGAGATACTTTTACAAGTTGATCATAATATCTTCCACCTTCAACGTAGTTATTTGGATAATTGCTTGAGCGCAGGTCAATTTCTTCAACCGTGGCAGCGCTTGCTGGTGGCACATATGCATTTTGTGATAAAACAAACAAAATAACTAAAAAAGAGTAGAAAAATTTACTTCGTAACAAGATGATCATAAACACTTCCTCCTATTGAATGTATTGTAACAACAAAATATAATATAGATTATCATCCAAAATTTATCAATAGAGAGGTGTAAGAAAATGAAAAAAATATTCATTTATGTAATTATTTTGTCGATTTTGTGTATTCCTGTTGCAGCATTTGCAGCATCAGGCGTGTCACAAAAGATTGGTATTTGGGTAAACAACAAAGAAATAAAAACAACAGCAGGTGCTGAGGCAACTATGATCAACAATCGTGTATATGTTCCTGCAAGTATTTTTAGAGATGCTGGATTTTCAGTTGAGTATAAAAAGTCGAAACTTACGATGATCAATAAAAATCTCTTGTATATCCGAAACTTAGATGTTCTAAATGCGTTTCATTATACTTTTATCAATAATTTCGAAAAAATCGATCAGGAAATAAGCAACATACTTGGTAACTTGTTGTTAGAAAAAGATGTTGATACCACTAAGTTATCGGAGTTAGTCAAAACTGTAGATCTTGATTCTAATAGTTTTGATAATGCTAATTTCACACCGGTTGGAGATTATTCATCCTCCTTTGACTTTGCCAGTGCTAGTAAAAGTTTTAATGTCTACAAAGAAGCCATTGACTTACTAAAAAAATACATTGAAAGTGGGGAAAAAGAACAATTAGAAGAGTTTTATGCAAAGCGAGAGACTGCCCTTCAATATTACGCTCTATTTACTGAGGAATTTGATCAAGTTTTCAAACGCAGTTCTCTAAATGCTATTAAATAAATTCAAATCGATGGCAAAGGAAACCCACTGTTACGGTCTATGGCCTAATTAGTGGGTTTTCCTTATGTAGCAGATTAGTTTGGACTTAAGCATCCGAGCTACAGTAATAGATTACAAGAGATTTTCCATTAATGTTATGAAGGCTCTCTTATGAAGTGCTCGTCAATCCGAAAAAACAGTCACCCCCATCATTCCTTTTGAGATGATACGAATGAATTGGAAATTTTCGCTTAGTTTCCTCACAAGATACAGCCCTTTTCGGAATGATGATACCCTGGCTGTCCGTTAGATATAAAAAACAGTGCTTTCATCTTCTCATACAATGGAGAAATGTGAAGCTTTAGACGATTATGCTGCATCGATCCGTTCTATAGTTTTTTCACAAGACTTTGTTCCAAAGGTTATTCAAAGCCTGCTCAACGGTTTTTTGCAAAAGACTTTTTACGTGCAACAAGCGTCACTGCCCGAGATTTTGAAAATTATATTGCTCGCACGTACACTCTTGGAAGTAAAGGGGGTACAAATAATGAACCTCCAGTAATGGAGGATGTTATTCGTAAATACACGATTGAGGAGCCTAATGTAAGGATTCCTACGTATATTATTTTTTTTAGCGATGGTGGAGTCAGTCAAAAAGGGAAAATTATGCGGCTAATCACTGAAAGTTCATACAAAAATTTGTTCTGGCAATTTGTTGGCTTGGGAAAAGCAAATTACGGAATCCTTGAAAAGCTCGATGACATGTCTGGACGCTTTATTGATAACGCGAACTTTTTTGCTCTGGACGATATATCCAAGATCAGCGATGAAGAATTATATGATCGGCTTCTTAGTGAGTTTCCAGATTGGATTAAGGAAGCACGATCCAAAGGTATTCTTGTCTAAACTGTCAATTTGTTACGCATGCCTTATATGCAATCATAGTCTCTCTTTTCTTTTAAATAAGCTGCCAGTAAGGATTCTCGCTGGCAGCTTATTTCCGATGGGTACGGTTAAGCCTTTGCCTTTTGCGGTTTACCACTCTTCGAACGAGGTTGAAGCATGCCCCCTACGATCCGCAGCATTTGTCTGCGCGGCATAAGGCGGGCCAACTGGGCCGTCCAGTAATTGGAGGCCCCTGGCACAGCATACGGCTTGCCTGACTCCAACGCCTTCATCGCCACTTCCACAACATGCTCGGGCGTATCCCGTTTGCCTACCGAGGCCTCTTCGGCTCCTACTACGTCAAAGAATGAGGTATCGGTTGAGCCAGGGCATAGAGCCAAAAACTGAACGCCTCGCTTCCGGTTCTCTTCATACAACGCCTCTGTAAAAGAAAGGACGAAAGATTTCGTAGCCCCATATACAGCCATGTATGGATCAGGTTGAAAAGCAGCCGTTGAAGAAACGTTAATGATCGTACCGTTCCGTTTTTGCAGCATACCTGGCAGGAAAAGATGGGTCATGTTCATGACTGCGAGTACATTCAGCATAATCTCTTCCTGCTGCCGTGCACCATCCACCTGCTCAAACATTCCATGCGTGGCAAATCCCGCATTGTTGATTAATACATTGACCTGTATGCCCCGATTCATACATTCCTCATAAACGTGTTGTGGTGCATCCGCTTGGGACAGATCCGCTACAATCACTTCCGTCTTCACTTGATAGATTCGCTCAATCCGTTCTGCCAATTGACGCAATTTGGACTCCGATCGAGCCACCAAGACCACATGTTTGCCTTTTGACGCCATTTCCAATGCAAAAGTCTGTCCAATGCCTGAAGAAGCCCCCGTAATGAGTACCCATTGATTTTTAACCTGCTTCATATCTCATCCATCCTTTTTTGAACAATCGTTTTTTATTGGAAACACTGTTTCCTAATGAAATCATCGTACTCCCTTGTCTTCTTACTGTCAACTTCTTTTGATCATTTGACGATTTCCAGCGTAAAACAGTAGAATGACGATAAGAAACACGGTTTCCGTTAAACAACAATATGGATGTATGAGGATGAGATAGATGAAAGATCACAATTCGGGTTCCAAACAATCCGCTCACACGGTCACTACCTTTCAGGAAGCCAGACTTCAGCACTCCGAAAACCTGCGCCAAAATATTGTGCATGCCGCCGCATCCTTGCTGCAAGAGCACGGTCCAGAAGCCGTCACGGTTCGGCGCGTGGCAGAACGAATGGAGTGCTCCACCAAAATCATATATAACCTCTTCGGCAAAAAAGAAGGGTTAGCTAAATATCTATATTTGGAGGGTTGCTCCCTCCTATCCCAATCGTTTGAATCCGTGCCACAGCAAGCATCATTCGAGAATTATTTTCGCGATCTCGCTTATGCCTACTGGGATTTCGGGATCACACAATCCAGCTTCTATCAGCTGATGTTTGGAGGTTCTTTTGCAGAATTCAAACCAGATGCAGAGAGTTTGCAAGGAACAGTAACTGCCCTCAAACAAATCACGTCCCTAGTTGCAGCCGCAATGGAGCAGGGAATGCTTCAGGAGAACGATCTCCTGCTTGCAGTCCGTATGATCTGGGCCCCTCTGCATGGTGTTATCCATCTATATCTGGGAGGCCATATTGAGAGTGAAGAAGCCGCCAAAAGGCTATATGATCATACGTTGTCCATGGTTGTTCTCTCCCTTGTTGGAGTATCTGCGAAATGATAAGCATTGAATCTAGTCTTATAAAACAAACGAAAAGGAGCATGCCTAGGCGTAATATACCTGGCATGCTCCTTTTCTTGCTTTAATCTATCTTCTGTATCGGATTTCAGCCGATTTAACATGTTTACTGATTCTCAGCTTCCCAACGCGAAATTTCGGCACGCACTTTCGGCGCTACCTCTTTGCCGAGCAGCTCAATAGCTCTCATTACATCCTCATGCGGCATCGTGCCTAGGGGAGTGTGTAACATGAAGCGTGTGATACCGACTTCTTTGCGCAGATAGATAATCTTTTGAGCAACGGTATCCACATCACCCACATACAGTGCGCCCTCCAGACTGCGTGCCGCGTCAAAGGTTGCACGGCTATAGTGTCCCCAGCCACGTTCCCGGCCCAACATATTCATTGTAGCCTGAGCTGGCGGGAAGAATTTCTCTACCGCTTCAACAGTTGTATCCGCAATGAAACCGTGAGAATGGGAAGCCACAGTCAGTTTGGATGCGTCGTGCCCTGCATGTGCCGCTGCTTTTTTGTATAGCTCCACCAATGGTGCGAATTGAACGGGGCGACCACCAATAATGGCGAGTACCAGCGGTAATCCAAGCAGACCTGCGCGGACAACCGATTCCTGGTTACCGCCACTGCCAATCCATACCGGAAGTTTTTCCTGTACCGGACGCGGGTAAATGCCCAGATTGTTAAAGGAAGGGCGGTGCTTGCCTTCCCAAGTTACCTTTTCAGAATCGCGTAGTTTGAGTAACAAATCCAATTTCTCGTCGAATAGTTCATCGTAGTCGTTCAGATCATAGCCGAACAAAGGGAAGGATTCAATAAACGAACCCCGTCCTGCCATAATCTCCGCACGCCCATTCGAAATGCCATCCAGTGTTGCAAAATCCTGAAATACCCGTACCGGATCAGCCGAAGATAGCACCGTTACAGCACTGGTTAGGCGAATGCGTTTGGTCTGTGAAGCTGCGGCGGCCAGAATGACCGCTGGTGATGAAGCGGCATAGTCTGAACGGTGATGCTCACCCACGCCATATACATCCAGCCCCACCTGATCTGCTAAAACAATCTCTTCAACGACGTCGCGAATACGCTGCGCATGACTTATAAGTTCTCCTGTTTTTACATCCGGGTTTGTCTCTACAAAAGTACTAATTCCGATTTCCATTCCCTGTTCCTCCCTGTTATGAAGCGATCCGTTCCTCGTCTAACCTATTGTAAGTAGATCACCTTTTGTTATTTATCTTAATATTGAACTATTTCGATGAAAAATACAAGTGCCCCCTGTTTTCCAGAGGGCACTTTCTCGACATATTCTTCTCATAATCCATTGATTTCATGATTATTTTCTTCTCCCGATGTACAGCAGATGCGACGAGATTCCCAATATCGACGGGTCTTTGGCCGCCTCAATCATGTACTGGATCAGCTCATCGTATTCCCCGCGTTCTATCCAATATTGCTGCTGCTCTTCCGTGAGCATAGCTCTCAGACTGGACGATCCAATCAGGTCTACCGTCTCAAATCCGTTCTGCTCCATAAATGGGTTAATATCCTGAATGTTAAAATAGTACGCCCCCGTAAACCGTCCCTGATCCGGATGATCGAACGTCCCCTTTTCCACAAAAGACCGGATGGCTTCCATGTGGTCATGTGGTTTCCATTGCTGGGGGAATTGCAAAGAAGTAATACCCATTCGCGTTCGGCTCTGCATCGCTACAAAGACGATTCCTCCACGCTTGGTAACCCGATGCAGCTCCCGTACCGCAGCCACTCGTTCTTCTTCCACCTGCAAATGATATAACGGTCCCAGCATCAAAGAGGCATCATATGTCTCATCTGCAATACCGTTAAGATGGGTCGCATCCAATACGTGAAATCCGTCAAACTGCTGTGTCAGATCCAATTCCTTCGCCTTCTGCTGAGCTATATCCACAGATCCAGGGGTCAGGTCTGACAGCGTGACACGGTATCCGAGTTTGGCAAGCTCCATCGCATATTTTCCGGGCCCTGCACCATTGTCCAGCACAAGTCCGGTTGCCGGGAGTGACTCTCGGATATAATGCATGTTAATGATGAACTCCAGCGGTTCCCGGTCCAACCTTCCCCACTCGTCAAATCTGGAATAATAGTCAATCACACGCGATCTTTCCATGATTCTGCACCTGCCTTTTCTCAACATTAAAGGCCATATAAAAAAACAAAAAACCTGCCACCTCAACTAAGAGGCGACAGGTCTGACCTTCGCGGTACCACTCTTCTTGATCCATGAACAGGATTGGAAACAACATTCTCCAACCTATCCTTCCATTGCATCTCAGGACCTGATGACGGAGGTTAACCGTCAGAATCTACACGAAGTCAGCGTATAGCATCATTTTCAACATCCAGCCCTTCGTGCGCTGAAAATGCTACTTACGTAACTACGATTCGATCCTGCTGCTCACAGGTGAGTTGGGGAAAGGTTGGACTGCCTTGCACCATAGCGACAGTTCTCTGGACCAAACCTTGAGCCTTATTACTCCTGATCATTGCGTTTGACTGTTAAATTTTATCCAGTATAGTACTTCTAAATATTTCCTGTCAATTTAATTCAAATAAATCCCGGAGGTAATCTCTCCGCCCATGCAAGATGCGATAAATGATAATATCCTCTCCAACAATGCGGTAGAAAACCAGATAGGGAGAAACGACGATAAAACGGTATCCTCTCTGGATCAGGTGATAATCGTCCTCTGACAAAATAGAGCCTATATTAGGAAAATCGGCAATGTTTCTTATTTTTCCGTCCAGTTTATTAAGCATTTTCTCTGCCTGTTCCACGTTATCCTTAGATATATAAGAGAAAATTTCGTCCAGATCATCAACAGCAGCAGGAGTATATCGGATGCTACTCTGTTTTGGAAGCATCCATTTTTCTCCGTAATCGTGTCATCACTTGGTCGTGACTGGGCAACTCTTCACCCTCAGCCACCTGTTTCTCTGCGACGAGTAGTTTGGATTGCAACGCGTTTCTGGCTTCCATTCTCCGGAACGCTTCATGGCTCATCACGACTAAATCAGCTTCTCCATTGCGGGTAAGTATCACGGGCTCATCCAGCTCATGACAATATTTAGAGAACCCGTTATAGTCCTTGCGTATTGTAGTTGATGGTTTGATCTGCATAACTTCCCTCCAATATCATTATAATCACTTAATTATAACATTATAGTACTACTTTATTCATCTTGCTTCTTTCTCCACACAACAAAAAAGAACCTTCACTTCCACAACATTGCAGAAATGAACGTTCTTCATGGCTTAAGATCAGGCCGTAGCTGGCTAGCCAGCGTTACCTAAACCAGGTTTGCTAGATTTTTTTCACAAACTCGGACTTCAGCTTCATCGCACCCAGGCTGTCGATTTTGCAGTCGATGTCATGGTCACCGTCAATCAAACGGATGTTTTTGACTTTGGTGCCCTGCTTAACTACCAGCGAGCTGCCTTTCACCTTTAGATCCTTAATGACTGTAACGCTATCGCCATCATTCAGGACATTACCGTTCGAATCGCGTACTACTTTCGTTTCTTCCGCATGCTCTTGTTCAGACACTGGCGCCCATTCGTGCGCACACTCTGGACACACCAACAAATTACCGTCCTCGTAAGTATATTCGGAATTACATTTGGGGCAGTTAGGCAAATTAGACATATGTATTAAACTCTCCATTCATTTTGTGGCTTTCTCGCAAGTATACGGGAATACAGTCCATTCTTCCACATAGGAAGAGGTTAATGAATTTAAACTAAATTTAAGATTACGACGCCCCCTGATTTAAGGAAGGCTCCTTATACTGAAGTCTAAGAAGAAACATTCTGGAGTATCACCACGAAAATAATACGATTCAAAGTCATATCTCACACGAATTGTACACATACACATATACATTTCCGATAAAAGGAGTTTCTGCTCATGTCACCCTATGTTTTTCCTGTCCAAACAGCTTTCCTGATTTTTGTCATCATCGCCATGTTTCTGCTGGCACCTTGGTTAATCTACGGATATCGGAAAGATGGATTTTTTAGCTGGTCGCGATTTGCCGTCAGCTTTTCATTTATTTTCTATCTGCTGGCTGCATACTGTCTGGTTATTCTTCCTTTCCCGACCACTCGTAACACATGTGCGCAGCAGGCAGCGGATACCGTATATTACAACCTTGTTCCATTCACCTTTGTGAAAGATATTATGAAAGAAACACCGATCGTGTGGTCTCAGCCTGCTAGCTATATTGGAATGATTCAGGGCAGAGCTTTTCTGCAAGTTCTGTTCAACGTCATGCTTCTCATGCCACTTGGCGTGTACATCCGGTATTTTTGGCAAAAGAGATCCTACTGGAAACAGGCTTTGTTAAGCGGATTCGGCTTGTCCCTGTTCTTTGAGGTTACCCAGATCACCGGCTTCTACGGTTATTACGATTGCCCGTATCGGCTGTTTGACGTGGATGACCTGCTGCTGAATACTTCAGGAACGGTACTCGGATTTTTCGCGGCACCCATCATACTTGCCTTATTCCCATCTCGTGCAAGCATTCAGGCGAAGAGCGAGCAGATCCTGGAACAAAACAAGGTCTATCCCGTACCTCAATTGATTGCGCTTATTATTGACGGTGTAGTTGTCGTGTTCCTGTCCAATCTGATGTCCATTTTTAACTGGAGTAATACAAATGCCATCATCAGCACGCTAAATACGATGATTGCCATGCTGTTTGTATTTTTCTTTATTCCATCATTGCGAAATGGCAAAACTCCGGGGTCAGCTCTGATGCGATTCAGATATGTTAACCGGAAGACTGGCGAACCTTCCAGCACATCCCTGTTCAAAAGGTTGCTGGCCCTTTACGTCCCTTGGCTTTTTGTCACTTTTGCTCAACTCATAACGGATTATGCCTTTCTGAACGAAAACGCGATGCTGGAACCTTATAAGGTATGGATCTCTGTCGGGATCTTTGGTCTACATGGACTTATTCTCTTGGTATTGTTCGTTCATGTCATGCTGGTGCTGTTCTCTCGCGGAAAGCGAGCCTTCTATTGTGATGATGTATCCAATACAAGAGCATCTCGAAAATAGATTTTGGACTCACACAACTTACAACACAGCAGGTAAGGGCGAAAAATAGTACCATAGCAGATCGCCGTTAAAGTCGACAGGTTCGATCCATCATAAAAAAAGGTGTAGCTTCGTCCTCCAATGACGAGCCACACCTTTTAATTATTGAATAATGAAGTTCCGATGGGATTAAACTATAGCCCTAGCAGCTCCCGTTTGGAAGCTTCCGGGTCGTGAACCAACTGCACTTCATGATTGAAAATAAGCGTAGCACGACCGTCTTCGTAGGCAGGCCAATTCACTCCCGCCGTCTCGGGCTTGCCCTGCTTGGCAAATGAAATCCAGGCATCCTGGACCTTACCCGCCAGTTCTGCTGCTGCGACATCCGGTTCCGCATTCATAAATTTCAGCACAGGCAATGTATTAAAAGCAAAGAAAATATCAATGCTATGAATTGATTTTTGCAGCAGTGGATGCTCCGGCATGACCCAATCGAACCGATACATCCATACAGGTGCATGTTTCTGCTGCGCAGCCGCATATTGCACTGCCGAGCGCCAGAAGAAAAGATCGGTCATCACTTGGGCTTGACCATCTGCAGTCTTGGGGTAACTGTCCGCAATCGCAGCACGGTTCTCCAGATCAGGTGTCATAAAATCAACAGCCTTCACCATGTTGATCTCTTCAGAGTAAGGCACATGAGGCTGAATGAACAACGATCCTTCATGTAAAGTGGTTCCGATAAGTACAGGGATATCCTGTGCTGAGCCCTCTTCTACCGCCTGAAGTGGTGCCTTCGGAAGTGTAACTCCATCCAGTACCGGCTGGAACAACAGGGCCATGCCAGCACCGCTTTGTTGTTTCACCGCCTCGCCAGCAGCAATGATTTGCTCCACGGGAATGGTTTTGAGTTTTTGCAGCTCGTCTGCCGATACACCCAGAACCTTCAGCATGCCATCGCGAATGGCCGAGGCCTGTTCTGCTGGCACAACTTGTGAAGCTCCACTTTGCATAATGGCCCGATGGAACAATCCCTTGGCAGCCGGCATCGCCATCAAAGCAGCAATACTCATACTGCCCGCGGATTCTCCAAATACAGTGACATTACGCAAGTCACCGCCAAAAGCCTCGATGTTGTCCTGCACCCATTGCAGTGCAGCAATCTGATCCAGTAAACCTACATTGGATGCAAAACCCTCTCCAAGCGGAGCCATATGCAAGAAACCAAGTGGCCCCAGGCGGTAATTGATCGTTACGACGATAACGTCTCCCCGGAGGACGAGTTGAGTTCCATCGTACATCGGCTGGCTGCCAGCACCTGATACGAATGATCCGCCATGAATCCATACCATAACTGGAAGTGGGTCCTTGCTTTCTTGTTCAGGTGCCCAGATATTCAGGTAAAGGCTATCTTCCGATTCCACCGGAGGCTGTCCCGATATGCCCTCAGTTTGAGGATTTCTTGGCTGTATATTTTCAGGACCGAATTGCTTCGCCTCTCTGACTCCATCCCAAGTCTCAGGTGGAACGGGAGCCTGGAAGCGCAATTCACCCACGGGGGGCTTGGCATAAGGGATACCTTTCCATACGCTCGCTCCATGCAGAATCTCTCCTTGAACCGTACCGTATCGGGTGTTCACTTGAAGTTCTCTCATGCGTTCTATACATCCTCTCTACTGATCGATAGTTCCAGCTTACGACTGGTGTTGCTCAGATCCGAATGTAACTTTCACGAAAAATAACTTGTACTGCTTCAACGCCTTTTTGTTACGTAATGGTAGGCGCGTTTCCACTTATTTGAGTATAAATCCCAGCAAGACCCATTTACAAGTTTGTCCAAATTCACCCGCCACAGCTACGTTTCACGTGGAACTTTTACAGCCATAATAAAGACTCCGCTTCAATTAACGAGCGAAGTCTACTATTCTGCCGTGTATAAAATATCCAACGCTGAAAAGAAAAGATGACATTGCTCCCTGTATCCCATCAATACTTTTCCCGATGTCAGGATCAATCAGCGCCGTTTACTTTTACCGGATAATGAACCGTATATTCTGCCCCTTCAATCCAGCTGCCCGTCACATGATTACGACCCTTAACGACAACGCGGTCACGGTACACATCTACATGTAAACTCTCACTGCCCTCCAGATGCTCATCCTCGTCTGTCCAGAGATAAGCCACGGAAGAGGCGTTAAACATCGTTGGCATCTGCCCGCCACCTTCGTATATGGTGCGCTGAGCCTCCAATTGCCAATGGGTGTGCCCGGAGAAGAGGATTGCCTGCGGATAACGACTCAGAACAGCCTTTAATGTGGTGTCCTGATTCACGCCATACCAGCCCTGTTCCTTCATGGAACCCGCCACTGTATCCATCAGTGGTTGATGGAGAAAGACGAAAATGGGCTGCTCAGAAGAAGCTTGTTCCGACAGTTTCGTTTCCAACCAATCCAGTTGTTCGGCAGACATGTCGCAATCTTTCGGATGAGGCTGCTCCGTACCCAGGAAGATATAATGATAACCGTTGATCCAGTGATCGTGGTACGATCCGCTCATACCTGTGATTGCTGTAAAATCGTTTAACCGCTTCTGCCATAACTCCTCAATTGAAACTGATTCCTGCTTCTCGATATCTTGAGCTTCTCTTTGGCCTACTTCATCTGAATACCCTAGCACCTCACCCACCTCATGCTGGGTCATTGTGGTCAAGTTCAACGGCGGGTCTCCCCATAGAATCGCTCCAATATCATGATTGCCTACGGTATAACGTATTTGAGGCAGTGAATTGCCTTGAGCCTCCAATATACGCTGTAACTCCTGATATTCTTGCGAAAGGCCACGATCGGTAACATCGCCTACATGCATGATTCCGCTGCTGCCACGGCTATATGTTGCCATGTCTTCCAGCGCTTTCTCCAGATGACGGTTATGGATATGGTCCGCCTGATCCCGTACATGTGTGTCTGTAATCACCTGGAAGCTGACTATCGGCTGTTCAAATTTATTTTCATTTTGCATCAGGAATCACTCCATTTCAGTCCAATAATGCCAATCAGAATGAAGCCCATCCAGACGATCGACATCGCCTTCAGACGTTCTCCCAAAAAGTAATGTCCCACGATACCAATTAATGTAATGCCTACGCCCGACCAGATGGCATAAGCAACACCCAGCGGCATATACTTCACAGCAAAATTCAACAGGGTAAAGCTCGCTCCATAACAAAGAAACATAAAAAGGGAAGGCCACAATCGGGTAAAACCATCCGACACCCTCATCAGAATCGTACCGCTCAGCTCTAATCCAATCGCCAGGGCAAGCAATATCCATCCGGCATACGAATGATTCGTCATCGGGTTACCTCGACTTCCAACAATTCATGAAACGAACGCACCGTTAGGTCCGCAAGCTTGATATGAGCAGGGTCACCGACAGCAATCTTCCAGGCAGCCCCCGCAGCGCGAGCCATCTCCATATCACCATCCGTATCGCCGATCACGACAACTCTTGCAGCAGGTACACCCAGACGCTCACACGCCAGCAACAACATGTCAGGAAACGGCTTTCCCCTTCCAACCTGATCTGTTCCTACAACTACGGAGAAAAAGGATTCAATACCCATCCACTTTAGATGGCTTAGAGCATTTTCCGTCTCATCCGCTGTGACGACACCCATTTTCAGTCCCTTGTTGCGACACTGCTCAAGAAAGGCAAGGACGCCGGGAAGAGGCTGGGCTGGGCGTTCCTTATTCATCGCGTACTCAGCCTGCAGCAAACATTCCCTCACGATAATTTTCGCTTCCGCCCAGCTTAATCCTGCACGATAGCCATGCCAAGTTAATACGGCGTAGACTTCCTCCATCGTCCCCATGGCGAGGGGTCCCCGCACATCATAGCCGTTCATTCGTCCCTGCTCATCATGGAATGTTCCCCAGATATGAGGGATGTCTGCGGCATTGAACTGAAGGCCACGGACGGTCAGCTCCTCCCGAAAATTATCCATCACACAATGGGTCCAGAAACCCCACATGGCCGTAAAATCAAGCAAAGTTCCATCCTTATCGAACAAAATAGCCTCTATCGGGGTAGACAGGTTCCCTTGGTTCAATTCAGGCATCGGTTACGCTCCTTGTCTGCTGAATTACTATGTCAGAAAAGCGGTACATGACTGCACCGCTCCTCCAAGTTCAGCTTGTTTCACTTGTTATTTCACGCGATCCAATTCTTTTTGGGCTTTTTCTTTAGCTTCTTTCAGCGCTTGTGCCGCTGGAATGTTATTAATCTGTACCTGATCGGCTGCATCCTTCAGCGCATCATTGATTTTGCCTCCAGTAGGGTCCTGGAACGGAGCGGATGCATGGGAAGCCTGCTGCAGTGGAACCGTGATCTGAGGGTTCTCTTCACTGAACGTTTTGAATGCAGGATCTTCCTGGGCAGATTGACGAACCGCAATGTAACCTGTGTTCATGGACCAAGCTGCCGTGTTCGCAGTTTCTGAGAAATACGTCAGCCACTTATAGGCTGCCTGTTGCTGTTCCGGGCTTGCTTCAGCAGGGATACCTGCCATAATTGCGCTCGCTACAGGTTTGCCTTCACCGACGCCTTCCCAACCAGGCTGTTGCATCGCTGCGACAATACTAAAGTCCAGGTCGCCCTGGTCACCGCTCGAACCGGTGTATCCCGCTGCTTTATTTTTCATGACATCATCAATTGTTTTATACCAGTACTCCCAGCCTTGACCACCAAAATGAATACCCATGGTCTTGTCCTCATTAATCCACTTGCGGAACAATTCCCATGTCTCTACCCATTCCGGTGAATCAATCGTTACGGTCTTACCATCATCGCTCAGGATCTTCCCGCCTTTACCAAGCACAGCGTCGATCATGTTATCGCTACCCCACATCGGCTCCCAGCCATAGAAGGTTGTTTTGCCGTTTTCCTGCTTGCTCATCTTCGCTGCCGCTTCAGCAAGTGCCTCCCACGTCGTCAGAGTGGCAGGATCAATATTATTCTCTTTCAGGGCATCCATACGGTAATACATGATCTGAGTTGTTCCGTACATTGGCAAGAAATACTGCTTGCCGTCTACTTTTCCCTGCTCCAGGAAGGTCTGCACGTAATCTTCCTTGTTAAAGCTCTGATCGCCAGCGATCAGCTCATCGAGCGGTGCATAATACCCTTTGCGCGCCCAGTCGATATTGGAGCTTAGTACAGCGGCCGGTACTTTTTTCGAGGCAATGGCTGCCTGCAGTTTCTGTTCGGTTTCCGTGTAATCGGCTTGTACAATGCCTTTCACAACGACTTCGCTCTGGGATGCATTGAAGGCATCAATCGTTTTCTTCATGTTATCTCCCAGATTCCCACCCAGGCCATACCAGAATTCAATCTCCACTGGACTACTTGGCGCAGAACCAGATCCATTGGCTGCAGCTGCGTCTGAACCTGTGCCTGAGCCGCTATCTGCTGAGGAACCACACGCTGTGATCAGGGCAAAACTTGCGGCCAGTACCAGTGACATGCCGCCTCTCCACCTGAGCTTTAATTTGTTCCGCCATTTCATACTCGCTTGACTCAATTTCATTTTGATTCCTCCTATATAAAGTGTGTTGTAAAAATTAGTTTTTGTTTACGCCTGCAGTAATGTTTACACTCTGCATAATTGTCTTCTGCGTAAACAGGAATAGAATGAGCAGCGGTGCGATGGTAAATGCACTGGCGGCCATAATCTGCGGCCATGCCAGACCATAGGCTCCACCTTCCACGAAAAAGCTGCGCAGGCCTGCCGATACCAATTGCAGATTCGGGTCTTTGGTAATGAGCATCGGCCAGAAATAGTTGTTGTACTGGTCGATGAATGTAATCAGCACCATCACGGCAAAAGATGAGCGAACCAGCGGCGTCATAATGGTCCACAGAATGCGGAAATGTGACGCTCCATCCAATTGCCCAGCCTCCACCAGCTCGTGAGACACCTGCATGAATGCCTGACGGATCAGGAAGATGGAGAACACACTGACACAGTTGGACACGATTAGTCCGGTATAGGAATCCAGTAATTTAAGCTCGCTGAGCACCAAATAACTGGGCAGATAAACGGCGGTACTCGGAATCATGTAGCCTACCAGGATCAATCCGGTGAGCACCCCTTTCATACGAAAACGCATATGGGTAAGTGCATAAGCCATCATGCTGGAGTTGATGACCTGGATCAGACAGATTGCTGCCGCTACCCCTGAACTGTTCAAAATGTAGCGGAAAAATGGTGCAGACTGCCACGCATCCACATAGTTGCTCCATCGGAACGTTTCGGGCCAGAAGGTTGGCGGAAACTGCCAAATCTCGTCATTGGTCTTGAAACCGCTGATAACCATCCAGTAGAACGGAAATGCCATTGTCAGACTGATCAGGGCAAGCAGCAGATATCGGAGCGCGGTACCAAATCCTTTTCCTCCACCAGGGAACTTCCGTTTTTGTGCTTGCTCACGACTATTATCTTTTCTTGTTTGTTTACTTAGAGCGGTCATGTTCATCAGTAGTGCACCAGGCGTCGGCCGAGCAGGAAGGATACCCCTGACAGCAGAACGCAGATCAGAATAATAACAACGGCGATGGAAGAAGCCTCGCCCACATTGAAGGATTCAAATGCTGACTGATAATACATATAGAGCAGCGTCCTTGTTGATCCAGCCGGTCCCCCCTGGGTCATCACGTTGATCTGGTCATAGGCCTGAAGCGACTGAATCGTCAGAATAATGGACAGGAAGAACGTGGTTGGTGAGATCAACGGCAGCGTAATACTCCGGAACTTGTCCCAACTGCCTGCACCATCAATGGATGCTGCTTCAAGCAGGTCGGATGGCAGGTTGCGCAAGGCGACCAGGTAGAATACCATGGACCAGCCAATCGATTTCCACAGCGTAACGATGAGAACAGCCACAAGTGCCCAGTTTGCATCTCTCAGCCAGCCAATCGGGGATATCCCAGCCCAGCCAAGAAACAGATTGGCAAGCCCCACTTCCGGCTCGAAAATCCAGGACCATGCAATGGAGACAGCAACCGTCGGTGTGACCCATGGTGAGAACAGCAATGTCCGAAACAAACCAGACGATTTAATCTTGCTGTTCATGAGCAGCGCCAGCGCCAATCCACCAACAATCGTGGGCACGACACTTCCAAGACCGAACAGTAGTGTAACTTTCAATGAACGGTAAAATTCCGAGTTAGTTAGCAGATAGCTGTAGTTGTCCAAACCAACAAACAACTTGTCAGGACTCATGAAGTCCCAATCCGTAAAACTCAGATATACAATGTATCCCAAGGGCCCCAACCAGAAAATGAGTAATGGGATAAGGGCAGGTAGGGTGAACAGAACTGCTTCTGTCTCCCTCCATAGTTTCACACGCAATTCGCACACTCCTCATTGTTCAATTTTTTTTTAACGATATTGCATAATCCCCTTAAATCTATTTGTTTTTCGCTTCCGTACAAAAATGATTGTATAATACATTTGAAAAAACTAATTCCGGGTTATGTTAAAATAACGGGATGTCATGTAAAATATGAAACAGGGAGTCCCATCCATATACTAGAGGTGAGATTGTGGGAAAAGAAGCTGCCGAGGACCAAAATCATTCTTCGTTGTCCTATCGGCCTGAGCTGAGGGAGAAAGTAATTGACGCGATTGCCAATACAATGGACTTATACGGGGTCAATCATTCATTTGGCCAACTGTATGGCATTATGTATTTCGAGGATCAACCCATGACGCTGGAAGAGATGAAAACGTCCATGAATATGAGCAAAAGTAATATGAGTTACGCCGTACGTTCTCTTACCGAATCTCAGATGATTTATAAATTGGAGGAAAAGCGGGAACGCCAGGATCTGTATTTGGCAGAAACCAACTTTTTCACTACGTTTCAGAACTTCTTCGGGGCTAAGCTCCAACGGGAGATTGATGTGATGCAAGAAAGCCTTCGCGAGGTCATTCCGGAGTTATCGGAGATCATTCTTGCCAAAACAACTCCGCCTGAAGAGAGGGAGGAAGCTTTGCGTGATCTGCATAAGCTTCAGCATGCCGACCAGTATTACGAGTGGTTGCAGGGATTTGTAAACCAACTGCGGGATGGTGTATTTTACAAAGACGCCCCACATGAAAGTGATTAATGCACGTTTGCGGGGACTGTAGAGGGATTTTCACTTTAGCACTTATATTCTTATGTTCAGCTCGCTAGGGAATCATATACGTCTTATTATGAATAGTATTCATTACGTTCGTTAAACTAAAAAAGCCAGCTCAGCGAGCGACGAAAGTTGCAGGACTTATGCTGGCTTTGATCAAAAAGGGGAACCCCACCATGTTTTCATGGTTGGGGCTCCCCTTTGTTGTTATAGATACTATTATCTTATTTCTGTGCCGCTGCCTCAATGTCTGCATATGCCCAATGTGTTGCAGGTACGTCTGTAAAAGATGGCGTAGTTACGCCTGTTGCCGGAGTCCGTTTGAATAGTACATTTAATACTTTCACGGCTTCAGCACGAGTTAGTTTGCTGTCCGGTTTGAACGTTCCGTCATTGTATCCGGTCATCAGACCAGCGGATTGCACGTAGGCAATCGCAGCGGAAGCCCATTGATCTGCGGATACATCAGTAAATACAGCACCATCCGTTGATTGCGATGTGTTGCTTGTCACGTCTGCGCTTTGCTGCTGCATCCAGCGGTACGCAATGGTTGACATTTGTGCTCGCGTAATCGGACCCTCAGGTGCAAATTGAGTGGCGCTCATGCCATTCATGATGCCTGCGGATTGCGCTTTTTGAATATCACTTGCTGCCCAATGGCTAGCAGATACATCAGTGTAGTTTACAGCGTTCGCAGATGCGGCTCCCGTTTCATCAGTCAGATTACGAGCCAGCATCGCTGCCATTTGCGCACGGGTTACAAATGCATCCGGGCGGAAATCAGCACCGAAGCCGTTGATATACGGGTTGTGTGAGCTTTGCGATGCTTTCAGTCCATCCACCACAACCAGGGTGAACGTGCTGAATTTGTTGACTGTAAACTCGATGCCTTCACTGGAGTCGGTAAGCTTCACGAGTTTACCTTGAATCAACTCTTTTGTGCCGTCACTGTGTTCAATGTAAACAGCCAAGTTATCCAATGCTTGCTGGCGGGCAGCAGGATCGGTTGGAAGGCTGTCACGCAGCGGCAATGTCAGTGTGACTTCATGGCTTTGCATATTTGTTTCGATTTCAACTGGACGGGCCAGTACTTTTACGTTGGTATTTGGAGCAATTTGTTGGATCAGCTGCTCCTTCTTCGCACGTTCTTCCACTTCCTTGCGCTCCGACTCCTGCTTCATTGGTACGATGCGGAAGTACAAGTCTTGGTCGAATCCGGCAATCGACTTCGTTGGAACCGAGATGACGGCGTTCTCTGTAGAAATTTCAAGATTAAGCTCACCATCATTCAGTTGTTTCACCGCTGCTTTTGGCAATTCTATGCGTGTCTCTGACACGGCATCTTTAGCATCCGGGATGATAATACGTGCCGTATTCAGACCCAGTTGTTTTGCTTTTTCCACCGATTCCTTGGCTATTGCCTCAGACATCTTCACCAGATCTTTAATCGTACCATTCGCCTCGGTTGTACGTGTAATTGGCGTTTTGGTCAGATTAGTTCCGTTAACCCCGTTCACATCCACGACGATTTGTTCCTGCTTGGTTGTTGGTGTAGTCGTAACAGGTGTCGTCACTGACGATCCACCACCTGTGCTTCCACCCGGGTTAGGAGTTGAACCATTGCCGTTGTTGCTATCGCCATTTGCTGTAAAAACAATCTTCACGGCGCGTCCTGGCAATTCATCACTGATGGCTTTGTAACGAACCCATACCGTTTTGTCACCGCTAAAATCAAGACGCTGAATGGAGGCAACATCAAGCCAGTTCAGTTTACCATCAAAGGAGATCTCCATCGTATCATCCAAGCCAGTTATTGTATTGGCGATATCATTTCCCGTTACATTCGGGGCCGTGAAGAATTGGTTGATTACATATTGTAGATTTCCAACATCCTCATATCTGTCTTGTTCATTAAGCACCCATTCAGCCAGTTCCTTGCGGCCTTCCGGGCTGAGTTCTGCTCTTTTGGATAAATCAAGTTCACCTGAAAGGTTGAATTTGTAATTATCAAAGAAATTGTGTCCATTGAACTGCTCAATCATGGTGGTATCAAGCCAGTGATTCATTTGGTCTATAGTGGTTGCATTCTCAATAGGTTCGAATGGTATGGATAGGAGTCCAAGGACAAAGCGTGGATCAGCGATCTCCACTACGGCCTGTTTTGAATTTCGTTCCACCCCTAATAAATGCAGGTACTTAAATGCGAATATTGGTTTGTTCACCTTGCTGAGTTCCAGATGGTGCAGCCCAACTTGACGAAGCATATCTGTCTCGGGGGCATCAAAATAATTGGGTCCTTCAGACAGCTTCTGAGCAAATAGGTCCAGCTTGCTCTGAAGTACGCCTAATTCTCTTTGCTCCCAGATCAACTGAGCTTGTACAGCAAGCTCGATCATATATTGAACTTGTTTCTTATTTTCATAGTTCCTTTTAATATTATCAATCAGGAACTCAGCCACGTATTCTTTGACCTGCTTAGATACAGAACCATATTCATTTGGTAAAGTAATACCCAAATCAGGGTTCTCCATAGCCAGACGCATAGCGTCTATATTTTTGTTAACCCTTGCAGCATTTACGGCATCCAACGCATCAGTTTCATTACCAGGAAAAAATTGATTGAATACAATCTGGATCGCTTCAAAACTTGCATATCCATTAACCGGTCTTTCACTAAGCATATGATCTGTCAATTGCTCCTGCTCATCTGACGTCAGGTTATCCATTTTGCTTATATCCAGAGGCAAGCTCTCCATCGGGTTTTCCGGGTTAGCCGTATTATATGACTCGATATCCCTCTGAAGCTCAAGCAACTCCTGCAACGATGACAACATTTCTTCTGCCGTCTCCACCTTATTATTGATTAAAGGTGTTTCCATTACTGCTGTATCCATATAAGACAGAACACGTGAAATAGAAGGGCTTCTTTTTAGTTTAAACTCATATAAATAAGCCGTCATTCGTTTTTCAATTGCTGATGATCTAAGGTACAAATCAATCAATTGATAGAATTGACTTCCAGCGGCAGGATACTCAAATAACGGCACTCGTTCTGCTTGCTTCGCATATAGGTCATCAAGCGCAGCTAATGCATTCTGTCCTCCGATTTGCCGAGTCACTTCAAGGGCTTTAAGAGCTAATTGCACCAAAAACTGAACTTGCTCCTTGCTCTCGTATCCATCGTTAGTCGGTGGATCAATACTCAGCAAATAAAATGCGATATCCGACTGATCTTCTTCAGACAAGGATTTGAAATCTGGCTCGGCTATGAATTGCTCATGACGAAGCAACTCAATCACTGCTGGTATGAAATTGGCATTCTCACGATCATTTCTTTTTTTAATATCGTTGAACTGATCCAGCTCACTCAGCTGCACTGTAAATTCAATAGATTGCATTTGATACGCAGCTTCCAAATATCTATCTTTAACAACGACATTGAAATAGTACGTATCGCCTTCGATTAGATCCGTGATTATTTCTGAAAATGTCCCATTTGTAGTAGAAGCTGAACTATTAATCCAATTACTGTAGGGATGACCTGATGTTCCGCTGATTTGTTGCATGTCTGCAATATCAGGAGCATTGGATATGTAAACCTGGTAATTTACATCAGGTGGGGTAGAAGATTCGGATTGTGCGTACTTCCATTGTAATTCAACTGATTTCTCGTCCACATACTTTATTGTTAATAGACCATTATTTCCTGGAACTGGGTACGATGCCCCTGCATTTACCTTTCCTGCTGGTGCTGCCAACCAAGGACCTACCAACACCAATATGAGCAACATGCTAATTAATTTCCTGTATTGCATTAATCTTTCCTCCCTCATCTCGCTTCTCGAAATATAGGCCTAGTGTATTACGCAACTCTGAACGGATTCTGAACAATCGCTCTATAAAATGGAAAAAGACCCTTCCTGTAGGTGAAAAACAGGCCGGATCTCAAATATTTTTCGTCATAATTCATCATTTTACATGTACGAGTAATTACAGAGACCTACATTTTACAAAATTCAATATAGATACCTGTACGTTCGCTGCACTCTTTCACCGTTCTCCTTGGACAACAACAGATAGACGTATCAAATCATCGTGTATCCGCCATCCACAAATAACGTGCTGCCTGTCGTGAACGTGTTCGTCATCAGATACGTGACCGTATGCGCAATTTCCTCATTGTAACCAACACGCTTCAAAAGTGAGAGTTTCTCGTAGTCTTTGAAATGTTCACCGCGAGGTGTGCCCTCCTGCCCCTCTCGCCAGATGGTTCCGGGTGATACGACATTCACGCGAACAGGTGCCAGCTCCACCGCAAGTGCTTTGCCCAGACTTTCGATTGCACCGTTACACGCAGCGTAGGAAGCACCACCATCCAGCGGGCGCTGACTGAAGCCCCCAGACATTAATGTAATCGAGCCCGAAGTCGACAGATACGTAGCCGCGTATTTGGCAGCAAAGTACTGTGGCCAGAACTTGCCCTTGAAGCAGCTCTCGGCCGTCGCCCGATCTGAGGCTAACGGACCACGGGTATATGCAGCACCAGGGGTGAACAGATGATCGAACTCGCCAACCTGATTGAAACATTGCTCAATTTGCTGTTCATCCTGATTGTCCAACACATGGACTTCGACGGACACCGCCCCAGTCTTGCCTTTGCCTGCAACATGAGCAATCTGTTCCCTCGCTTCCTCCAGTCTGATTTCCGATCGGCCAGCGATAACCACATGTGCACCTGCCTCCGCAGCCTGTATGGCTGTTGCAAGTCCGATTCCTGAGCTTCCTCCTATGATAACGACACGTTGATTCTCTAATGTAAATGGACTCATTCTGCATCTTCCCCTCGTATCGCCAGAACTTTCGTTGTACCAGCGTTTTGTTCATTATTATTGAAATGGACGGTGCTGAACAGTACGCAATTGAATCGTACCAGGTACTAAAATTCGTACTAATGGACCCCAACGATAGGGTTATCCCCGCCCAATTTCAATAGATCAAACAAGCGAAAAGCGAAAAAATCAAGTATGATGGAATTACATATAGTTGAATAAATCGAGGTGAATACTATGAATTTACAGGAGCCACGTTTACAAGGGGTATTGGTTACGCTGGAAGCCATTAACGGAAAATGGAAACCACTCATCCTGTTTATTTTATTGAAGGAAGGCACAAAGCGTTTTGGCGAGTTAAGACGTATGATTCCCGATGTAGCGCAAGGCACGTTAACAAAACAACTGCGGGAGCTGGAACAGGATCAGATTATTGTGCGCACGCTCTATGGCGATGTTCCACCGAAGGTGGAATACAGCCTGTCGGAACACGGGCAGACCATTGCCACGCTGTTGGATGGCATGTGTGGCTGGGGGAAGGCACATGTGGAATACTTAAACGGAACGAAGCACACAGATACTGCCGAGAAATTAGCCGGGGAGTTTCATAAATAAACAGCAGAAACGATAAAAATAACTGGGCTATCTTCTTCCGTACCGGAGGACAATCTTGTTTAAGACAAGCACGTCAGCTATAATTTCGTTCAGATGCACAATAGGATAGACAAGACTGAACAGACATATTAGACCAAAATACTTGCACCTTGTTGGGACAGCCGAAGAAGGAGGACCTCTAATGCTGCAGCTTTCGGAAAAACAGGCACAGGATATTGTCGATAAAATGATGCAGGACATTCCCTACAACATCAACATCATGAACGAGCAGGGCGTTATCATTGGAAGTGGACAGAAAGAACGCGTAGGTACGGTACATCAGGGAGCAGTCCGTGCCCTGACCACCGGGGACCGCGTCGAAGTCTGGCAGGATGGCAGACTGGAGAAGATGGGCACCAACGAGCCGATCAGGATCAATCATCAGCATGTCGGAGTCATCGGTATATCCGGGCATCCGGATGAAGTCCGTCCGTTCTGCAACATTGTACGCACAACCGTATCTCTTCTGATCGAACAACGCAATCAATTGGAAAATCTGGCTCATGAGGCTTCTCGAAAAAAAGCCTTTTTGGAACGGCTGCTTGCCCACTCCGGTTCCTATTCACAGAAGATCAGGAAGGAAGCGGCGCAATACCATATCGATCTGCAGCTGCCGACGGTTCTTCTATACATCCGCTTTCCCCATGAATCCCCTGAATTTAGCCCGGAGACCAGCCGGATATTACTACAGCTGCCTTCTTTCTCTGTAGAGGAGGATGGTCTTGCGCAGATCATTCTGATTCAGAGCGAATCGGACGTTAATTCAATAGCTCAGCTTGTACATCAGGAGCAGCCTCAAGCTTTCATCTCTGTTAGCAAACGTGAAGCCAGCATTGCCGTCTGTTATGAACAGGCGAGATCTGCGATGAACATCTTGCTCGCGCTCCGCCCTGCTGCACCACTGATCCATTATGATGATGTCCAGTTTCTGGTGCGCTTCAGCAGTACCAACCTGACCCGTCATAACAACATCGTCAGTAAGTTGGAGGACACAGCGGATCTGCTGGACACCCTTCGCAGCTTCATTCAACACAATGGCAGCATGTCAACGACTGCTGAAGAGCTCAACATCCATCGCAATACGCTGCAATATCGGCTCAAACGGATCCAAACCCTTACAAGCAAGGACCCACGCAATTGGCTGGAGCTCATTGAACTTACCCACGGACTACTAGCATCATATCAGTAGACCCCAATACAAAAAGAGACTGCACAGGAATGCCCCTATCCATGCGGACGGCGTCCCACTCAGTCTCTTTATGCTGCGAATTCCCTCATCATCGCATCAACCAAATTTTAAGAAATCAGACCCAATTTCAGCACTCTTGCAATATTCTCGGTTGTACGTTCCACATTCTGTGGACCTTCGTCCAGAAGTCGTTCCAGTTCAGCCGCACCCGGTACAATCCCGAACACCGCATCAATGCCTTCTGTGTACAACGTATCTATTCCTTCACCAACGTACCCCGCGATGGCGATAACCGGTTTGCCTGCTTCCTTGGCTGCCCTCGCCACTCCGTATGGTGTCTTGCCAAATTTCGTCTGAAAATCAATTCCGCCTTCGCCTGTAAACACCACATCCGCATGTTCAAGCTTGTCACGCAGACCTGTATATTCAATGACAATTTCAATGCCTTTGCGCAACACAGCCTGTGTAAAAATCAAAAGCCCTGCGCCCAGACCGCCTGCTGCACCTGCCCCCGGCACATCACGTATATCCTTGTGCAGCTGCTGCTTCACCACATCCGAATAATGGAACAGATTCGCATCCAGTAGCTGCACCGTCTCCGGTGTTGCCCCCTTCTGAGGACCAAACACCCGTGAGGCGCCATGCTCTCCGCATAATGGATTCGTTACATCGCAGGCCACAATGAGCTCTACATCCTGCAATCGTTCATCCAGGCCGGAGACATCGATATGAGCCAACTGATCAAGCGCTCCGCCTCCACGCACAAGCGGTTGGCCGTTTGCATCCAGAAACTTCGCACCAAGGGCCTCGGCCATGCCTGTACCCCCATCATTGGTCGCGCTGCCGCCGATTCCGATTATGATTTTGCGAATGCCCTGATCCAGACACGCCCGAATCAGCTCTCCAGTGCCATAGGTTGTCGTGCGAAGCGGGTCCCGGGTCTCCCTCGTCACTAGATGAATGCCGCTCGCCGATGCCATCTCAATCGCCGCCGTTAACCCATCGCCCAGAATGCCATATTGCGCAGTTACAGGCTGACCCAATGGACCGCTCACCTCTTTCTGGTAAATCACACCGCCAGAAGCATCCACCAGCGACTGGACTGTACCTTCGCCCCCGTCTGCCATCGGTACATGAATATAGCTGGCGGTAGGGTAGATTTTGCGTAATCCTTTTTCCATAGCCACACATACTTCTTTCGCTGTCATGCTCTCTTTAAATGAATCCGGTGCCAGTACAAATGTCGTCTCTCTCATCTTCTCCCACCCTATCCGTGTTATTAAAGGATAAATCCGTAAATTAACGTTGCTACAATTGCCATCGTTCCACCCACAATCGCTTCATAAGGAATAACGCCCATCCGCTGCTTGATCGTCATCTTCATGCTATCTGCTGAAACGTGGAAGTAGTTGCCTTGTGGCAGGGAATCGATAACTGTCGCACCCGTGTGCACCATGACCGCCGCTGCGAGTGGCGCAGTCCCCATGTTCAGAATTGCATCGCCGAAAGAACCTGTGGCAAGGATAACCCCTGTCGAGGTGGAAGCCGTCGCTGCTGCCATCAGAATCCCGGCAATAGGTGCCAAGAAGGTGCCGGATATCCCGGACGCTTCAATAAGTCCAACAACCTGACCAGACAGATCGGATGCAGAGATCAGTCCTGCAATGCCTCCGGCACCGATCAGAATAAGCACGGTGGCAGTCATTTTATTTAATCCGGAAGTTGTGTATTTCACAATGTTTTTGCCCTGGCCCATTGCCAGCATGCCGATAATACCTGCAATCGGGAGAATATACATCGCATCCACTTTGAATGTGGACAATGCCTCGATACCTGTAATGGAGCCGATCGGATTAATCATCAGCAGGATGATCGCAACCAACGGTGCCACAATCGCCTTCTTCAGTGGTGGGTATTGTGACGTGTCCACTTCACCCTGCTCTGCTTCCTGATCGGTTACCATTACACCCTTGTTTTTGAGCATTGAAGCTACGATAACGGTTACAATTAATCCGCAGATGGCTGGAATCACACCAGCCAGCATGACATTGCTGAGATCCAGCTCGAACCCCCGCGCCGCAGCAATGGTATTTGGATTCGGGGAAATAATATTGCCCGCCTTGCCTCCGCCTGATAAAGCTAATAAAAGAGCCACCTTGGATATGCCCATTTTGTTACCGACAGACAACGCAATTGGCGCTACGATCAGGACGGCCACGGGAATAAATACCCCAACGGCTGTAATAATCATCGTTGCCAGCGCCAAAGCCAGAATGGCCTTGCTGCCGCCAAATTTTCGTACGATGGCCTGGGCAATTGTCTCTGCCGCCCCCGACTCCATCATGACACCAGCCAGTACCCCGGCAGCCAATACGCGGAGCACGGTACCCATGACACTTTGCGTGCCGTTCACCAGTATATTTACGGTCTCTTCCAGGTTAGCTCCGCCAATTAAAGCGCCTACAATTGCGCCCAGAAATAAAGAGTAGACCGGATTCAGCTTCTTCAGAATCAGTATAATCGCAATTGCGAGTCCTACCAGTGCGCCGATCCAGCTAATTGTAAAAAGTTCCATTGTCCATTGCCCCCCATGCACTTGTTGAACACGCTTTCATTATAGTTGCTGGCGAGCTAAATAAATATTGATGAACAGACGAAATTCATTGTGCATATGCATAACCTTATGTTCAGCCCGATTGGATCTCACTTGGTGAGCCTCCGCTCCAGGTTCGAAATGCGGTAGTGCATAGTCCGAATGGTGAAGTAATCGAATTTCTGGAAGAGGTTAATTTGGACCGTTCATCCACACCATCGATCTAACAATACACAAAAGGAACAGCCTCTAACCCGGAATCCGGGGCAACAGGCTGTTTCATGGTTTTATTTCTTGAAATCCAAACCAGGGCCAAGAGAGGTCTCAGACGCCTCTCCCTTTTACTCTTCTTTCTGCCCTTCAATTTCTGGCTTATACGCACTTAACTTCCCTTCATACACCAGCTGTAGTTGTTCACTTTGACGAAAATCATCCGGGGTCACCAGCGCAGGCAGCTTGTTCCACAGCTTGATGCCCGAGCGTTGCAGAATCTCGGCAACAAATTGTGAGCAAAAGTAGGAGTTGCTGAACTCCACCGGCTCCTTCAATGTAATGCCAATCACACCAAGCAGATTGTACATATATTTCTGGCGGCTGCGGATGAAGATATGCAGCACCCGCTTCATTTTTTCCACTTCACGCTCCGTCACCTGAAGCTCATAAATGACACATGTGGTATTTGGGTATTTACTGTATGTACCTGTCTGAATATCTTCCTTCACGAACCCGCCGTTCAGCGGATTACTCGGATGCTTGCGACCGAAGCTGTACAGCTCGGATAGTTCCCGGTCAAATGAGATGGAGGCATGATTGTATGGCGCTCTGGTGTAACTCTGAATAACTTTGGTAAACAATGTTCCTGTGTTCGTAAGCAGGATGTAGATCGAGCGTTCAGCTGTCATAACGAAATTTCCCCTTATCAAGTTCGCACTATTCCTTCATAATAACATAGGTACCCTATATTGGAATCTCACTTCTAGATAAGCAGGTGGTCTGTACATGAGCAGTTCGCTCTTTACTTTAACACTGATTTTCATCGCCTTACTGGTCATACATATCGTATATAAAATTATTACGAAGCTTCAGCCGGGCAAGGATTATTCGGGCATTGGCAACAAAATCAAAACCTGGTGGGGCATGCTTGTCATCTTCTGTCTCGCCACTCTCTTCAATCCGGTTGTCTCCCTGATTTCCCTTATGGTACTTACCTTTTTCGCGCTGAAGGAGTACTTCTCCATGATCCGCAGCACCCGCAAAGCAGACCGCAGGCTGTTTCTATGGGCATATCTGGCGATTCCGGTCCAGTTCTACTGGATCTATATTGGATGGTATGGGATGTTTATCGTGTTTATTCCGCTATATGTCTTCCTTGTACTACCTCTGCCACGCTTGATTAATAAAGGCACGGTCGGTTTCCTTCGCAGTGTCAGCTCGACGCAGTGGGGCTTGATGCTGATGGTATTTGGACTTAGTCATCTGGCCTACTTTCCGTTTGCAACACCGGAATATGGCGCAAAGCTGGTCCTGTTCCTGGTCGTGTTAACCCAGTTGAATGATGTCGTGCATTATCTGGCCTCGCTCTATCTGGGCAAACGCAAAGTGGTGCCGACCGCCAATCCTTTTTTGACATGGGAAGGGTTCGCCTGTGCATTCGTTGTCACCACCGCTGCCTCTTATTACATTCATCCCTACCTGACCCCGTTTGATGCACGTTTCGCGCTGTTCATCGGTGTGTTAATCGCTCTGGCTGGGTTCTTCGGGAGTCTGACGGTTTCTGTTCTGAAACGGGATTTGTTAATCGGGGATGACAATAAGTTCGATGCGCTGAAAAAAAGCTACCTGAGCCGGGTCGACAGCCTGACGTACACTTCTCCGGTCATGTTCCATGTGGTACGTTATTTCTTCGACTTTATGTAGGAGCAGTACCCGCTAAGTCACAAAGTTGAACGCCGCACGATCGACCAGTATGTGGTATGACATTACGGAATCACCAAAAAGCAGCCATGAAGGCTGCTTTACATATTTAGGGGCTGAATTGAATACGCACGCACAATGCGCCTGTTCCATTCTCCATTTGAATCAACAGAAGTAGAAGTGCCACACAGCAATAATTCGTCTGCTTATTTTAATTTAATTTCCTTCTCCGAGGTGACTTCCTTCCCCTCATCATTGGTAAAGACAAACGTCGCTTTGCCGCGTTCACCCTTCATCTCATCCGAATAAATAAATCCGGAGAATTGCCCGTCACCACTGATGTAAAATCCTTCTTTCCCATTCGCGCCATGTTCGATTGCTTCCTTATAAGAATTCACAATCGTTACCGTGTTGGACGTCCAACGCATCTCGGTTAAAGCGTAACCCTCAGGAATTTGTTTGATCGCAAAATCAAAGCTGTTGCCTTCGGAAGGCTTGTCCGTCTGGTCAATCACGATCATGACCTGTCCTTTTGCATCAGCAGAGGATTCCGATTGGGCGGTAGGTTTGCCCTCATTCCCACTTTCGTTCGCTTGACCGTTGTTATTCTTCGCCTCCATATTAGGAACGGAACTCTTTCCCGCATCTTCTATGGGCTGCTTCGATTGCGGATAGGCGTGTTCCTGTACGGATTCATTGTTATTTTTGGCCCCACATGCGCTGGTCAGCAGCAGAATACACAGAGCAGACACCCAGAGTATAGATTTATTTTTATTGATATTCATCATTGGAACTCCCTCCATTTATCTAAAGTAACAAGCACGATGCATTCATCCCAAGAGAACTTTCCAATCAGCACCTTCTATAGTAATTACTACACCATATCGTCTCACATTAAGCTCCATATTATGTAAATGAGTTATAAATCCTATTCGTTATTACACTTCGATGAACCCTGAAACGTTGGCGTGATACCCTGAAAGGGTCAAAAAATACGCTATATTGGGGGAGGAAAAAAGTTGAATCGTTTTGCTTTCATGATGCTCGTTATACTCGCCACCTCGCTTATGGGTTCATCCTTTGCTGTGGGCAAAATTGGGCTGGCTTATCTTTCTCCCATTCTGCTGGTCGGCATTCGATTTACTCTGGCTGGAGGACTAATGGCGCTATGGGTGCGAAATAAAAACCTTCCGACCACCGTGCCTGACTGGCTCCGGTTATTCGTCATCGGTCTATTTCAGACGACTGGCGTGATGGCCTGTATTTTCCTAAGCATGCGTACCATTCCGTCCGGGCAGACATCCATTCTCACGTTTACGAATCCGCTATTGGTAGTTCTTCTTGGAAGTGTCTTTGTGGGTCTCAGATATCGGGCATATCAGTGGCTTGGGGTACTTATCGGAATAACGGGGGTCTTCATCACGCTTGGATTCCATCTTCAATTCTCGGAAGGAACGCTGCTGGGTATAGGCTCCGCCTTGTCATGGGCCATCGCTACCCTCTTGGTCAAACAATGGGGATCACGCTTCAGCACTTGGGTGTTAACGGCATATCAGATGTTATTCGGCGGGGTGACGCTGTTATTGCTCAGTTTCACCTTGGAATCAACAAAACTCATCTTGAATGCCACGTCCATAGGGGTGATTCTGTATCTGGCGATCCTCGGTTCCATCGTGCAGTTCGCTACGTGGTATTACCTGTTAAGCAAGGGCGATCCGGGCAAGACAAGTGCATTTCTGTTTCTCGCGCCATTCTTCGGTGTCTTATCCGGCTGGCTGCTTCTGGGCGAAGTCATTCAGAATTACGTATATATCGGTGGACTATGCATATTCCTGGGGATCTTTTTGGTAAACTGGAGTGGACGGAAAAATCAAAAGAAAACATCATCCATATGAGCATGCTTCATACTAAAATAAAAATATTCATGCCTGATTTTCGGCGATGCCCTGTGCATCGTTTTTTTATAATATCGGTAAGGTTAACTCTACTGAAGTAAGGACGCGCGCCCAATGATTTCTGCTGAACTGAAAGAACAATACTATCAGGCCCTGGTTGCCAAGGATTCGGAATACGAAGGATTATTCTATGTCGGGGTCAAGACCACGGGTGTATTCTGTCGCCCTACGTGTCCTGCACGAAAGCCGAAGTTCGAAAACTGTGAATTCTACGAGACGGCGCAGCAGGCATTGCTTGCTTCGTATCGCCCCTGCCAGCGCTGCCGTCCGTTATCCCATCCCAATCAGGTGTCGGATGTCGTGCGTGTTTTGGTGGAAGCCGTAGAAAACCACCCGGAGAAACGCTGGAAAGGTCAGGACTTCAAGGCATTATCCATCGATGAATCCACGGCCAGACGTCAGTTCAAGAAGCGATTTGGTATGACCTTTGTGGAGTATGCCCGCGCCCGTCGCATGGGGCTGGCCCTGAAAAATATTCGCTCCGGTCGCACCGTCATTGATGCCCAGCTGTCCACCGGTTACGAATCCGGCAGCGGGTTCCGGGATGCCTTCTCGCGAATCATGGGCGCAGCGCCTACACAAGTGGATGAAGAGCATGTATTGAAGGCGTCCTGGATCGACACACGTCTAGGACCCATGATGGCTGTAGCCGATGAGAAAGCATTATATCTGCTTGAATTTGTAGACCGCAGAGGTCTGGAGCGTGAAGTGGAACGATTACGCAAACGAACGAAGTCAGCCATTGTACCCGGAATAACAGAGCCGATTCGTTCCATTGAACGGGAACTTGGGCAGTATTTCGAAGGCACATTAAATGTATTCCTCACCCCGTTGTTCTGGTTAGGAACACCATTCCAAAAGAGTGTATGGGAGCAATTGATTGCAATTCCGGCGGGAGAGACGAGGTCATATCAGGATATCGCGAATGCACTGGGTAAACCAACAGCATGTCGAGCGGTAGCACAGGCTAACGGAGCCAATCAGCTAGCTATCGTTATTCCCTGTCACCGTGTGATCAATGCCAGTGGTGAACTCGGCGGATACGGCGGTGGGCTGACGCGCAAAAACTGGCTTTTAACTCATGAGAAGCAAGAGATTTGAGCATCTAGTTCCCAAGAAGCAAAAAAAAGAACGGACGCAAGTATTGTGAAGCGGTTTACAGCAATATAACGAGGAGCGAAACCATATGAATACCCTACAAGAAAAAGCAGCGATATTCCACCAAGCCCATGTGAAAGGCAATCCATTGGTGCTGGTCAATGTGTGGGATGCCGGAAGCGCACAAGCCATCCAGTCCACCGGCGCCACAGCAATCGCTACCGGAAGCTGGTCTGTAGCTGCCGCCCATGGTGAACCAGATGGAGAAGCAATGCCCTTCCAACTGGTACTCGCCAATCTGGCGCGAATCACCAAGAGCGTCGAACTGCCTGTAACGCTCGATATTGAGGGAGGGTATGGCAGGTTCACGTCAGAAGTGAAGGAAAATGTGAGCCACGTGATCCATTACGGTGCGGTAGGAATAAATATCGAAGATCAACTTCCGGATGGCGCAGGACTTTACGATGTGGAGGAGCAATGTCTAAGACTATCGGCCGCCCGGGAGGCTGCGGAGCAGGCATGCATCCCACTGTTCATTAACGCCCGCACAGATATCTTTTTGCAAAATGCACCTGAACGACACAATCACACTCTCCTGGAAGAAGCGCTTATTCGTTCCAAAGCTTATGCAGAAGCAGGGGCCAGCGGCCTGTTTGTTCCAGGCTTACAGAATCAACAACTGATTCAGGAATTATGTGAGCGTTCGTCGCTTCCGGTCAACGTGATGGTTACATCACATGAGCCTTCACCAAAACAACTTGGCGTGCTGGGTGTGGCGCGCGTAAGCTATGGTCCTTATCCTTATCTGCAAGCGATGGAACACCTGAAAGAACTGGGGCAAAGTATTCTATTAGGAACTATGTTATAATCACCACTACCCAACACTAACAGGAGGAAAATATGCTTAACGTTGAACAAAAGCTTGAAGTGCTACAATCGTATCCCCAACTGCAACGCAAAGATGTTTCTCTCGGTCGTGTTAATTTTCACTACGAAGATAGCGCGTATGATAAAAAGATTGTTGCTTTCCATATTCATCCTAACGGTAACGGTTATATCTATGCAGGGCTACTGCCCAACTATGAGACCGATGATAAAGGATTCGTCAATATTCGTGATTACTCCGAAGCAGACCTACGCACATTGTTAGATGAAACGATCAAAGCGATGTCTTACAACCCCAACGCAGAAGAATACAAAGAACCAGAACAAGTAAAAGCTGCTCCTACATTGGCTACAACCTCTGTTGGTGGCGGAACATGGGTCGATGAAGATGGACATACACTTACCTTAAAATATGAAGATGACATGTGGTATGTGTATTCCGGTCTTAATCTGGATATGGCTTTTGAATCTCGTAGCGAAGCTGGCGAGTATCTCAAAGACGAAGGATTTAAACCACAAGCTCAAGCTTAACTTATACAAAAAAACACGAGGCGTGTTATACTCACTCGTGTTTCTTTGATTTCAATGGATAGTCAGCCTGGATTTCCCTTCATCAAAAGCGTCTCTTATCCTTCTTTTCTGCCTTTCATTGTAAGCGGGGCATTCTTCATCATGGGGTATGTGCTCAGAAGCAAAGCACCTCCAATGACCCCCAGAGCAGTGAACAATGCGATGAGATTGACATTCGCAAACCACTGGAACCAGACGCTCAGATCTGATAGAACAATTACCAGCGTGACGATTAAGCTAACCCCAAAGAACAGGACGAAAAAATTACGCATCCCCAATCTAATCCAACAGACAGTTGAAAAGATGGATAATCCCAACACCAGGAAACCAATCATCAGATCAAGCCATAGATAGGAAAAAAAATGATACTCACTTGAATACAGCATGCCTGGTTGATAAAAGGTTACGCCAAGCGTTCCATATTCATGGAGAAGATGCATGATGAAATAGATGACATTCAGTATCGTAATTGTTCCTACGACCATCCATACCGAAATGATATAGAAGGATTTCATGAACTGAATTCGTGTACTGCCCATACCTATCGCAACCGGAAACAACGTGATGATCCCCGCGATTGCAAAAGCACAGATCCCTCCATACATTGGACCAAATAATTGCGTCGTATATGTCACATCAAATATGAATCCAATAGCTAAATAGACGACTGTAAGCATGAGTGTAATCGACGAGAAAATCATTAAATACCAGCGCATATCATCCAGAATCAGCCGGTTCGTACCTTTCGTTGCGTTCATCGCTTAACCCCCTCTTGATTACGGGTCCTGTTAATCAAATAATCTTGTAGTGTCGCCTTCTCAATGGAAAACCCTTGTTCATGAGCAATGTCCTTCCACACTTTGGAGTACGGCTCATCAATCATCACTCTCATGGTCGATCCCATCTGGGAAGATTCTATAACCTCCACGTCAGCTGTGACACGTTTGATGTCATCCATTCCCCCTGTTAGAAGAACTCCTTTTTCACGCATCTCTTCCATGGGCTGATTAAGTAACACTTTTCCCGCTTGTAGAACGATGAGGGACTCACATAAAGGCTGAATCTCCTCAATATGATGGCTTGATATTAGAATTAGCCGCGGGTTATCTTCATAAGTCTCCAGTAAAGCATTGTAGAAGTATTTACGTTTCTCAGCATCAAGTCCATTGGTGGGCTCATCAAGAATCGTTACTCTTGCATTACTGGAAAGACCCAATATCATCTGGGCAGCGGTCTTCATGCCTTTTGAGAATTTGGTGATCTTCTTCTTCACGGGTAATTCGAACATATCAATTAATTGCTCCGCAAAGGTCTGATCCCACTGAGGATGGAAGTATTGACCGAATCGAACCATGTCGTTGATCGTCCAATTTCTACCCAGGGGATGATTCTCCTGGATATAACACAGGTTCTCCTGCGCAGCCAAATTGTTGTATGGGTCCTGGCCCATCACTTGGATGGTCCCAGCATCAGGTCGGTTATGGCCTGCGAGCAGACTCATCAGGGTTGTTTTGCCGGCACCGTTTCTTCCCCACATTGCACTAATGGTCGGCTCACTCTCATGTAAAGTCACATTGTTAAGCACGGGCGTCTCTTGATAGCTGTAGGTTACCTGTTCAATCTGAATCATAACTCACTCTCCTTATCCTTCTTGCCTCGGATCAAATTAATAATCATGTCCTCATTCATGTGAATCCGTCTGGCCTCTTCAAGTAAAGGCTTGATATATTCTTCGTAGAAATGCTGCTTTCGTTCAACAAGCAATGCTTCCCGGGCTCCCTTTGCAACAAACATGCCAACACCTCGTTGTTTGTAAATGATGCCTTTGTCCACGAGCGTTTGAAGCCCTTTGCGTGCCGTGGCTGGATTAATATTGTAAAAGCGAGAGAGCTCATTGGTTGAAGGGACCTGTTCCTCCACCTTCAATCTGCCGTCTACAATGTCATCCATAATCATCATAGATATCTGATGAAAAATGGGCTGAGATTCATCCAAATTCGATTTCATGCGATTCCAACTTTCATTCATCGTTAATTAGTTAGTCGGTTAGTTACTCATGTGACTAACTATAGTGCATGGAAACCAATATGTAAATAGGCGCACCCCTAATTGATCATTTTTTTCATTTTGGCTCGATTGTATTGATTAATAAGACCGTCGAGAACTACAGATTGCTGGATGACTTCAGGATGAAGCAGACTGCCGTATTCCGACTGCAAGCGGTGAAGCTGTTGTCTGGCTTCTTCGATCTGTGACATTAACTCCAGGCAATCCATAGTACCCCTCCTTTTTGTCATATTTTAGTTTATTATGCCAATCGATAGGCCGCAAGGGGTACGACATACTTATTCTTCCACTAGACGCAAAAAAAGACGCCTCTGAATGAATATTCAGAAGCGTCCATTACCAATTTTTTAAGTTCCGAATCCGTGGTCAGCAGTTCTCATAATTGTGGGATCTGGAACTTCGTTGCCTGAGACAGGATCCGTAGCAGGAGCTACAATGTAAATAATAATACTACATGTAGCTATCAGCAAAGCCAACTTTCTCTTCATTGAGTTTCTGCACCTCACTAATGATCAATTTGTATTGCTGTTTCGCCGTCTCAGTTGCAAACTCCCTATATTGCTCAAACAGTCCGACACCTCTAAGCATACCTCGTCCACTGCTAATTTCAATAGAGAATCGCAAACTATCCAGAACAAATTGTATCCCTGTGAAATACTCATCTTTCTTTAGATAATACGCACCCAGATCCGCTAATAGACGTAGATATCGATCATCTGTAACCTGTCTGCTGACTTTTCCGATTCGGTTGCTTTGTTCCTGGTACGTAAAGTAAGATTCATACTGTTCGAGTACATCATCAATATTTTTATCATAGCGGTTTGCAGCAGTCACAATATCACAAAGCGCAGGGAAAATCTCATTTTCTTTTGTTGAGATGTAATTCAAATATTCAGGTAACACCTCAAACTGTCCGCTCATTAATTGATATATATAACGGTTGCCCTCAGCCCATTCCTGAAACTGATTCATGACTACCATTTCGTCTTGATCAGGGTTCTTCACCCAGCTGTTATCCGTATATAAAGAAACATATTTAAGGGCGCCTTGATAGTCCTTAAGTTGATAACACGCACTTCCTGAAGCCAAATAGGAATACAAAATGTAGAACACAATAGGTCTCTTTGTTTCTTCCTGTTTCTTTCTCCCATTCAACTCATAATGGATGGTTGCTTTCACCTTTAACTTCTCGGACAGCTCCTGCACTTTATTCCATCTATGCAAGGCCCCAAAGGCATCAATTAATTCGTTGAGCGCATCCAGCTGATAACGTTCATCAAGCCGGTCAACATAGTATTCGAATTGAGCCGCGATGATCAGATTTCGTTGCTGATCATTGGTCAGTCCCAGCCTGAAGAGTCGATACTGACATAGTGCAAGCCGTTCGGAGTGTTGCATTTTCTCACTTTCGGCTATCGTTTCATATAGTAGAACGGCCGGTTCGAAATTACCGGCATGGTAGAATTCTTCAGCCAGATCAAATAGCAAAGGAATATAAGATAGATTATCCATCATCAAGCGGATAACCTCTTCAATACAGTTCAATTTATTCAACTCAGCACATCGATGAAGGAATGGTCCCAGTCTTCGCCAGTCAGGGGCAGCATGGACAAAACACTCATCTATGTACAATTCATAGAAGTAACCTTCTTCAAGTCTCATAGCTGAAGTGATTCGATCCAGCTGCTGCATCGCAATCGGACGATTCTTGTTCAAAATATTGCTCAGCGTACCGGAGTTAATTCCTGACGTTTCCGAAAAAAGACTAATGGACATCTGCTCACGCTTCAGATAACTTTCTAAGTGATCGCGTATCGTGGTTGTCGGCTCCAAACTAACACCACCCTCCAAAATAAAAAACCATAAACAGGATTAACGGTATGCAAAAGTAATTATATGTAATAATTAAGCAAGGGTCAATAAGATAAATTCAACTAATTTGTATTAATTACAAAAAAATCCTTTTGTTAAAATAAAGGCCCTACCCTTATTTTATACCGGGAACGGGCAAGCATCAAATAAAGGATAAAATAAAAACACGAGCAGCATATGCGCTCGTGTTTTACATGCATTATAGCAGAACGATCTGCTATATATTACTGTTCGTTTAAGGCAGCACATTGCCAGCTGCACGATAGATTTCGTACCACTCCTGGCGCGTAAGGTGAACATCGCCAGCTTTGATACAATCTTGCAAACGCTGGATGTTCGTTGTGCCTGTCACTGGCTGCATATGAGCAGGGTGACGCAGCAACCAGGCAATCGCCATGGTCGTGTTGCTCACTTCATATTTTGCAGCAATCTCATCGATCTTCGCATTCAGTTCCGGGAACTTGTCGCTTCCCAGGAATACACCTTCGAAGAATCCGTATTGGAACGGGGACCATGGTTGAATCGTGATATCGTGCAGGCGGCAGTAATCAAGAATACCGCCATCACGGTTAACCGCGGCATCGTTCTCCATGTTCACGTTGATTCCACTGTCGATCATCGTAGTGTTGGTAATACTCAACTGCAACTGGTTCGCTACCAGTGGCTGTTTAACGTATTTTTTCAACAGTTCGATCTGGTTCGGATTCTGGTTGGATACCCCGAAGTGACGCACTTTGCCTTCGCGCTCCAGCTGGTCAAAGGCTTCAGCCACTTCTTCCGGTTCAACCAATGTATCCGGGCGATGCAGCAACAGAACATCCAAATACTCGGTTTTCAAACGTTGCAGAATGCCATCCACCGAATTCAAGATATGCTCTTTTGAGAAATCAAACATGCCTTTGCGGATACCGCATTTGGACTGAAGAATCATATTTTCACGAACCTGGGGATTCATCTGCACAGCCTCTGCAAAGATCTCCTCACATGCTCCGTTTCCATAAATATCAGCATGATCGAAGAAGTTCGCGCCTGCTTCCATGGCGGAATGAACAAACTGTTCTGCTTCTTTGCTGCTTAATGAATTAATTCGCATGCAGCCAACGGCTACAACCGGTATTTCGAGTGCGCTGCTGCCAAGTTTAATTGTTCTCAAGATGATTTCCCTCCATATTCGAATAGTATCGTACTCTAATGCCCATGATCATTGCCAACTGGTATATACTTGTCTTCCGTCTATGATTGTGACACAGAACTGCAATCGGTTTCAATGGAATTTTAGAACTCTTATATGGAATAATGGAGGTTTTTTTCTCCGCTGTTCATTCGCCTATACTTCTTCCGGAACAATCACCTCAATATGCTGAGGCAATACACCGATTCGAATGGGCAGGGAAGGCCCTTCCTCTCCATCTACATTCGTGCGGATGGCATCTGTGGAACGGACATGAACTTCTTTTGCCGTAAAATAATCAACATCCTTATGGTTCTTCAGATTGCCAAACAGCAGGGACGTTCCGAGTGTAACTGTATTGAAGACGTTCATGCTACGGATCACAAAACAATGAATTAACCCATCATCTACCGCTGCATCAGGGGACAATTTCTCAAAACCTCCAACCGAATTCGTCAGCGCCGCGAGAAAAAGAGGAGATTCCCCCTCCCAAAACTGCCCATCATACTCAATGGTTAGCTGCTTGGCGGGTGTGTTCATCAGGTCTTTCAATCCTTCTTTCAAATAAGCAAATGAACCCAGCTTCGACTTTTCTTCCGACGATACCGAGAACAGCGCTTCTGCCAATGAACCGGCTGCCACCACGTTGGCAAACAGACGGTCATTGATTTTACCGAGGTCTACCCTATGAACCTGCTCCGATAGTAACTGTCGAATGGCTTCTTCCGGGTCAAGCGAGATATTCAGCGCACGCGCAAAATCATTCACCGTACCCAGCGGCACCACACCCAGTCTGGGACGATGTTCCTGATCCATCATGCCGTTAATCGTCTCATGCAGTGTCCCATCTCCTCCGATGGAAATGACGAGATCACTGCCGTCTTGGCAGGCACTAAGGCAGTAGTTGGTCGCATCGCCCTCCCCGGCCGTTTCATTAATCACCACTTCATACTGCTGTGATTCAAGAATTTCTTTGACTTGGGACACATACTGCTTAGCTTCTTCTTTACCGGACGATGGATTGCTAATGATCATGGCTTGGCGCATACCTGCATCTTCTCCTCCAAATGGCATTCTTTACTTCATCTTTACCCTATCTGCCATGGAGTTGAATACGATCTGGGGGAGTTGTACAATTTTTTTTGAAAAAGATGATCGGAAGAGTGCAGTATGGGGTTGGTATCATATAGAATAGAAGTAGATGTTCTGCCTGTCATGAATTTCATGTTCCTTTTGCCTAATGACTGGTTAATAACTATAGATGTGTTTTTATTCGTACCTGCATAAGTTAAACTGATCCATTTACACTTACCACTCCGATGGCAGAACAACCTTCCGATCACTGTTATCCCCGGATTTCTTTGATTCCCTTTACTAAAGGGAGAAATCCCGTGATAAAGGTGACCGCTTCGCTTCTTCTGGTTTTTTCTGCCCTCTCCGTTATCGTGTAAATATTGTACTTACCTTATATATCATCAAAGAACTCAATCTGTTCGGAGTATTTTATAATCTCAAAATCGGAATCGGAGGGAATTCATGCAATGAGAAGAATGACTCTACTATTTCTAGTATTCATCCTGAGTCTCGGGGCGGCTGGGCAAGCGATGGCCTATACTACTGCAGACTTGGGCGAAGGAATCATCGAAGACCCTGCACTGGAGAACGGACTGAAGCTGATCTTGAACAAACCGGTAGATTCCCCTCTAACCTCATCCGATCTGGAGCAGCTGAACGTTGTGGATCTGAGCAATGCAGGCATTCAAAGCCTGGCCGGTCTGCAATACGCCAAGAATCTGACTCACCTCCGGTTATATGGCAATGAGATTGACGATTTAACACCGCTGGAGCATCTGACTCAGCTTCGCGAGGTTGACGTTCGCAATAATTACATTACATCCATTGATGCACTGGCTGATCTGAAAGACCTGGGACGGCTGTATATCAGCAACAATTCCATTTCTTCTATAGAGGTTGTACGTGGATTCAATCGACTACATACGTTTCACGCCAGCGGTAACCAGATTACCAGTCTCTCCGCACTGGCTGATGCAGATGATCTTCAATGGCTCGAAATCTCGAACAATACAATCACGGACCTGACACCACTGGCGGATAAAAGAAAGCTTAAACAGCTCAATGTGGCCAACAACCATATTCAGACACTGGATGTACTGGCTGATCTGCCGAATACACTTCAGAAGCTGAATGTGGCAGGCAACGAGATTTCCGATCTGATGCCACTGGAGCATATGACACGTCTGCAGACGCTGGACGTCTCCGGGAATCAGGTTCAGCATCTGGCGCCCCTGGAGAGCCTGACAGGGCTCAAAGAACTGAATGCGGAGTCCAATCAGATCTATGACCTGGAGCCGTTACGGCAGCTGTCCAAGCTGGAAGTGCTGAAGCTGTCCAACAACCGGGTGTGGGATCTGACACCCATTGCCGGATTTACTTTTACAAGAAACAGCTCTGCTAATACCATAACGGATATCTCGACCTCCACCTCCTTGTCCTCGGGTACTCAGACATCGGTCTCCGAGCCGGAACCTGCCGGACTAACGGTGCAAAACAACTACCTGGACGTCGCTAGCGGCAGCAACACGATGCGCCTTCTAAATCAAATGAACGTACGGGAGCAGAAGCGCACCCCGCAGGGCAGATTCCAGCGACTGGTTGAAGGGTCTACAACCGCCTATGTGGGTGATCAGGCTTACGCGCTGGAGGCTGCGCCTTTTATCGAGGATGGACGGACCTATGTGCCGCTTCGCTTTGTCTCGGAGCAATTGAATGCCAGCGTGAACTGGAATCCGGATACACAGGAGGTTCAGATTGCGCAAAATGACACGTTGCTGAAGTGGACGGTGGGCAACAAACAGGTGAGTATAGATGATACTCTTGCGGTAAACGAAGCGCCTCTGTTGATGAGAGATGGCAAGGCGTTTGTCCCGGTACGATTTATTTCGGAGCAATTCCATACGACGGTTGGGTATATCGGAAGCACCAAAACGATCCTGATCTTTGAAAACAAAGCACAGGATGAGAGTGTACAACAACCTTAATTAACAAAAGTATAATCAAGCACCACGCACTTATCTCTACTTATCTCAATGCACAATCCATTCATATGCCATCCATGCAGCTTCTTGCATGCACAGCGAAGTCCCCGTCTGAATCGTCAGCGGGGATTTTTGGTGCGCATTAAATTGGATGTGGGCACGCGGGAATTCGGTTTATTCAAAAAAACGGATGCTGCCCATCGTCTGTCTGTATTCACTGGGACTCATGCCAGTCCATCTTCTGAATTGCCGGCTGAAGTGCGCAAGACTGGAATATCCGAGCATGGCGGCAACCCGGGTAAGGTTCAAATCAGGTTGATGGATCAGCTGCTTGGCCTCGTGGAGCTTCAGCTCGGACAAATATCTGCGCGGGGAGATGCCATATACTTTCTGAAATGTCTCCAGTGCATATCCAGGGCTGATTTGCAGTGAAGCTGCAATCTCTTCAATCCGAATCTCCTTATCCCCCAGCCCTTCCCGCTGAATGTTACCGGCATTGAAACGGCTTTTGATTGCCTCGGCAATCAGGGTTGCATAGTGCGCCACAGTAGGCGATACGGATTCTTGAGAACGGGAGGAGCTTTGCTCTGCCAAGATCGCCAGAATCTCCAGTAAACCAGCCTGCATGCGGAACAGATCTGCCGTTGTATATTCTTCTTTTTGCTGAAGAAGGTTCACCCATTTCATCATCACTTCCGTCATTCGCTGATTATCCTCGCTGCCATTCGGGAACAACAGCTGAACTTGTCGACTCATCCCTTGCCGAAACAAAGCCTCGTCCACATTGAAATGGGCAATAAAGTAGGTCAGCCCCTTCTCCTGATTGCATTCATTGGTATGCTTGCACCCGGGTGGGATAAGTAATATATCTCCTTGATAAAGGTCATAACGGATATTCTCCAGTATTGTCGTTTGTGCGCCTTCCAGAATCAGAATTAATTCAAAGGCCAAATGGGATTCCTGCGGCACATGCCAGCCTTCGTTCACCTTCTGCATGTGAGCACCAAACAGCTTGACGTTCCAATCCGTCGCAGGCAACCACCGGCTCTCGGGTGATAGATAGGAACGGTATGGTTCAGGGATGATCATGGATTACACCACCTTGGATTAGGGCAAATTTTACACGGTTCAGCGTATCTGCTTTTGGAGAGGGACTTGATATACTGACTGTACTGTACAACATACCTGAGGTTCAAGCGAGGAGGAAATTCCAATGTCTCTGACGTTACATGGCTATTCCACTACACCCAATCTTTCGTGGAAAGAGATTTCTTATACAATCACAAATGAGAGCGCTAATCTAAAGCTCACAGGTGAACAGCATCAGCTTGTAGAAGGATTTGGCGGCTGCTTCAATGAGCTTGGTTATATGGCCCTGTCCCACTTGAATGAGAAGCATCGACATGAAGTCTTTCATTCCCTCTTTCACCCGGAAGGCGAACACAAATTCAACATCTGCCGCCTGCCGATCGGCGCGAGTGATTATGCAGAACAATGGTACAGCCACAATGAGGTGGACGGCGACGTGGCCATGGAACATTTTTCGATTGAACGTGACTTCAAATACCTAATTCCATACATCAAAGAGGCCCTGACCTATAATCCAAATCTGCAATTCTTCGCCTCTCCTTGGAGTCCGCCAACCTGGATGAAATCGCCGAAAGCCTATAACTACGGTACGCTGCGCTGGGAGAAGGAGATATTGGAGGCGTATGCACTGTATTTCGTCAAATTCGTACAGGCTTACCGTGAGGCAGGCATCACCATCCATCAGGTTCATGTGCAGAACGAAGTCATCGCGGATCAGAAATTCCCTTCCTGCATGTGGACTGGCGAGCAGCTGCGTGAGTTTATCGCCGATTATCTGGGCCCAGCTTTTGACCAGCATGGTCTGGACACGGAAATCTGGCTGGGGACGATCAACGCGCCTGACCCATGGGAAGAATTGATCAAGAAAAAAACGAATGATTTTGATGAATACGCCGGACTGGTGCTTAGTGATCCCAAAGCGTACGCCTATATCAAGGGAGTAGGTTATCAGTGGGCAGGCAAAAATGCCATTCAACGCACAGCGGCAAGCTACCCGGAGCTTCGATACATGCAGACCGAGAATGAATGCGGCGATGGCAACAACTCGTGGAACTACGCCAAGTATGTATTCAACCTGTACCAGCACTATTTCAGCAATGGAGTAAATGCATATATCTACTGGAACATGGTTTTGGAGCCAAAAGGCCGAAGCACGTGGGGTTGGGAGCAAAACTCGATGATTACAGTAAACCCGGATACGAGTGAGGCCATTCGAAATCCCGAGTATTATGTGATGAAGCATTTCGCCCATCATATTGTTCCTGGTGCACGAAGAGTGGGTCTGTCTGGAGCCTGGAGTGGCAAATCGGTAGCATTCCGCAATCCTGACAACAGTCTCGTGATCGTCATCAACAATCCGTTCAAGGATCCTCGTGACTTGTATTTGGCATACGAGGGGCAGACACTTAAGTTTGAGTTGGAGGCTGACTCCTTCAATAGTATTGTTATCTCGGAAGGCTAGAAAGAAGATATAAACAGGAATAGCGCCTTGCTCCGCGGCTTGACCGAGGAACAGGCGCTATTCAGGGATTCAGCTGATAACGTCAGAGCATGATTATGAGAACTTAAGGATTATTGGCAAGATAATTTCTTAGCCATTGCATTGCTGGACGCTCTGTACCGTTGCTGTTCACTAGATGGGAACCGTTAACCCAGGTTTGACCCTGATTGTAACCCCACAGGGTCACACCTTTGACCGCAGAATGCTGCCACAGCACTGGGAACTTCTGCTGATAGCGTTGTAACTGCGTGTTATCGTCTCCCGTTATATCCAACTCGGATACATAGATCGGCAGACCTGTCGCAGCCAGCTTGTTCAGTACGGTGTTCATCGTGCTTACGGAGACGTTATCCATATTAAAGTGATGCGCCTGAATACCAATGCCGTCAATCAGCCCTCTGCTCTTCAAAATATTAACAATCTGTACATATTGATCCGCCGCGTTCGGGTCACCGATAATACCATATTCGTTCAGCAGTAGCTTGGAATTCGGAAAAGCTTGTCTCGCTTGTTGGAAAGACCAAATCACCCAATCCCAGCCTGTTGCTCCATCCCCTCCAATGGCATTGCGATAGGAAGGTTTGGCATGCAGCGGTTCATTAACCACATCGACAAAAGCCGCTTTGGAATAACGCTGGCCAGCCGCCTGAATCCACTGTGTCACTTCGGCTTTCTGATCAGCAGCGGAGAGGCTGTTAATCCACGACGGCTGCTGACTTCCCCATACAAGGGTATGAAATTTGAATGGAAATCCATTGTTAACCGCATAGTTATACGCCATGTCGGCCTGAGACCAGTTCATGTTATTGCGTGTGCCTTCCACTGCATCCCATTTGGTTGAATTCTCCGGCGTCACTTGATTCCAATATGGACTAAAATTCGAGGGAACACTGCTTGCAATAATGTTCCCCAGAAATTTGCTGCCTTTCGCCAAACCTGCACTCACACTGCCTACAGCTACTGATGTGGCAAGCACACCTACTAACGCTAACGCACCCACGGTCTTAAACCATTTGGACTTGAACATGATCTTCCTCCTTTAGTTTTTAATAGTTGACAATCTAGTAAGCGTTTACATTCATCATTTTACTGGATATATTTGTAATTATCCATGTAGAAAGTATAGCTTGTCCCTAAGAAAGTATAGATATTGGGTTGTAACATGATAACTTAAACAAAGGCGTTACACTTTATTATATTTACAAATCTATAAATATAGATATAATGTAATTCTGAGAACTTATTATATCGGCCATAATTTTATACAGAGGCAAGGAGGTATTTTTTTAGTTTAATATATCTATTTATCTATATATATAAATGAATTTGGAGGTCTACACTTTAACATGAAATCACAACAGGTTAATCCGCTGCTCATCCTCATTCTCGCATTGGGTGTATTCGCCATCATCACTACAGAAGTAGGCATTATTGGAGTGCTGCCCTTGATCACGCAGAAATTCAATATCACCGCTGCACAAGCTGGATGGCTGGTAAGTATTTTCGCGCTAGTCGTTGCCGTGTCTGGCCCTTTTCTGACTTTACTCGTATCTGGTATCAATCGTAAAACCATTTTGTTAATTGCCGTGCTGTTGTTCGCCATTTCGAATGTAGTATATGCCTACACAACCCGCTTCGACATGATGTTAATCTTTCGGATTATCCCGGCCATTTTTCATCCGGTCTTCTTCTCCGTAGCTCTGGTCACGGGTGCCAAACTGGTCCCCCCGGAGAAAAGCAGTCAGGCGGTCGCCAAAGTGTTTACCGGAATCACTGCCGGCTTTGCATTTGGGGTGCCCCTAACTTCCTATCTTGCGGATCGATTCTCGCTGGAGGCTGCGTTCTGGTTCGGAGCGGCTGTCAGTATCATTGCTTTCATCGGTATATGGATTTGGCTGCCATCCATGCCTGTGCAGGAGAAGATGTCTTATGGCAAACAGATCGGCATTTTGCGTAAACCTGCGCTGTGGCTAAATATTGCCGCTGTCATTTTTATTTTTGCAGCGATGTTCTCTGTATACAGTTATTTTGCCGAATACCTTGGGCAAGTCACCCGTATGGACGGTTCATGGATTAGTGCGATGCTCTTGGCTTTTGGTGTTATTATGATCGCCGGAAATTTGGTATTCGGACAGCTCCTGCATCGGAATATTCCGAGAACCGTTCTCCTCTTCCCGGTGTTATACATGGCCGCTTATTTACTCGTTTTCTATGCAGGCTCCTATTTCATTCCTATGATTATCATGGTGTTCGTCTGGGGTGCGATTCACTCCGGTGGTCTGATTGTCAGCCAAACCTGGCTTACGACGGAATCTCAGGAAGCACCGGAATTCGGAAATAGCCTCTTTGTCTCTTTCTCTAATCTGGGAATTACCCTCGGTACCTCCATTGGCGGCTGGTTCATTGCCCAACTCGGAATTCATCAGGTCATCTGGAGTGGAATCATCTTTGGTTTGCTTGCTTTGGTATGCATCGTTGTCAAAATAAATTTTTTCACCTCTCGTAGTCGTAGTTCAATTGAAACGGTATAAGAGTTAAGGGCACAGTTGGTCTGGAGCAGAGCGCTATCTCTCCTCCATAACGAGAAAACCCTTCTTTATCAGTAACATTTTCATACTGAAGTGCCAAGCGTCATGTACAATTAAATATGATTTGGGTGCTGCTGAGGAAGAAGTTTAAACATATAGAGAAACGTGTAGTGACTGCTCCGATCATTCCTTGTGGTGTTTCCATGAAATGATAAAGAGCAGTCTCTTTTATTTGTCATTTTGTGGTTTACATTTACCAAATGTTTATCTAGTATTAACTCCAATGACACATATCTTTACATAACACTAGATAACAAGGGAGATTACAACATGCGCAAATTTTCACCGAAACGTTATGCCGGGTGGCCCTTATCGATCCTTTTATGTGCCTCCATCCTCTTTGCACCCTTCGCTGCCACTCCGGTTCAAGCTGCCGAAGCAGCCAAGGAAACCAAGATTACGTTGCTCGGCACATCGGACATTCATGGCCGATTTATGCCATGGGACTACGCTCTGGACGGGCCGAATCCGACGGGCAGCATGACGCAGTTGTATACGATCGTGAAAAAAGTACGTGCTGAGAATCCGAATACAATCCTGCTGGATGCAGGCGACATGATTCAGGACAACTCGGCTGAACTGTTCAACGATCAACCGCAATCTCCCATGATGGTCGCAATGAACGAAATGAAATATGACGCATGGGTGATGGGAAATCATGAATTTAACTTTGGAATGGACGTATTAGAGAAGATTTCCTCACAGTTCAAGGGACAACCCTTGGTAGGTAACATTTTCAAAGAAAACGGCGACCGCTACATGCCAGCCTATACGATTATTGAGAAAGACGGTATCAAAGTTGGTGTCATCGGAATGAACACACCTATGATTACCGAGTTCGAGAAAGGTACGGATCACCTGGACGGCATCATTGTCAAAGATCCGGTGGAAGAGACCAAGAAGGCCATCGCCGAGCTAAAAGGCAAAGTGGATGTCATGGTTGGACTCATGCATATGGGACTGGACAACGAGAACGGGAACCCGGGCACCGGGGTGACGGATATCGCCAATGCCAACCCCGAGCTGGCAGCCATCTTTGCCGGACATATGCATACCCTGATTGAATCCCAGACGGTTAACGGTGTATTGATCTCCGAGCCGAACAAATACGGTTCACACATTTCGCGAATCGATCTGACGTTTGCCAAAGAAGGCGATAAGGTTGTACTGAAAAGCAAGGAAGCTCAAGCACTCGCTGTAAAAGCAGCCGATGGCTCCTATGAAGTGTCCGATCCCGGACTGGAAGATACACTGCATCCGTTCCACGAGTTCGCTCGTGCCGATGCCAACATTGAAGTGGCTGAGCTGAAAGGAACCAACCTGGTACCAGCGGATGAGATCAAAGGCATTCCTGCCGTGCAGATCCAAGAGACACCTCTCTCCGACTTCTTCACCGAAGTTATGCTGCATTATAGCGATGCCGACGTTGTTGCTCACCAGATCGATAACGATAAGGCCAAGCTGGATGTCGGACCGATCAAAAAGAAGGACATTGCGTTCAACTATCAATATGCCTTCGGAGAAGTAACGGTATATGAAGTGACCGGACATGATCTGAAGGACTACATGGAATGGTCTGCGGGTTATTTTAACTCCACACGCCCTGGCGATGTGACGATCAGCTTTGATCCGAAACGGCGCGCTTCCAAATATAGCACCGACGATTTCTTCGGTGGAGTAACCTATGAGATTGACCTGACCAAGCCTTACGGCAGTCGGATCACGAATCTCAAATACAGTAACGGCACAGTGGTCAAAGAAGACGATACAATAAAGCTTGGCATGAACGCCTATCGGATGGAAGCACTGATTGCCAAGGGTGGTGCATTGGAAGGCCGTAAGTTCAAGCAGCTGTGGTCCTCCAAGGATGCTTCCGCATTTGGCGAGATTCAAGGTACGATCCGTAATCTGTCCATTGCTTACTTGAAAGATGTTATGAAAGGCGTCTACGAGCCGAAAATCCAGCACAACTGGAAAATCACCGGCGTAGACCTGACAGCACCTGCACGTGCTGATATCGTAGAGCTGATTAATGATGGCATCATGTCTGTTCCGACAACGGAAGATGGCAAGTATACCAATATTGCGTCCATTAACATTTTGGATGCGGTGACTGAAGAAGAAATGAATGCTCTCGCCACCAAAGCGAACGTAAGTATAGCGAAATTCTCTGGCGTGAAAACCAAGGGTGAGTTCTATCAAGAGCTGAATAAAGCTCGCAAAGCGGTCGCTGGCAGTGGTGAAGAAGAGACTACACCTGAAAAGCCGACAACACCAACTGTACCAAAACCGACACCAGACACATCGAAACCCGGCAAACCATCGACATCACCAAGCACAGGTAAACCGGGTACAGTCGTAAAAGGCAAACAAGCCAAGGTTACTGCTGCCTACCTGAATGTACGCTCCAGCGCTTCATCCAAAGCCAAAGTGGTTACTGCCGTACCAAAAGGTACTGTTCTTGAGGTGATCAGTACAGACAAGTATGGTTGGGTAAAAGTGAAACTGGATGGCCGCGCAGCTTATGTCTACGGAAAATATGTAAGTATGCTGAAATAGAATGACAGTTTACGACTCCAAGTAATAAATCAATTTGATAAGAAAGGCCTCCCACAATTCATGTGGAAGAGGCCTTTTCTTTTTTTGGATGTTGGGAGCCACACATCTACTCCTGCGCCAAGCTTCGAACCCTTTTCACAAACTTCTCCAGCCTGATTCCATTCGTTTGTTTGGTGAATTCAAGTGCCTTGTTCGAGAACCCCTCATAGGCAGAAAGGACATAATCGCCTTCAACGATATAGTACGTACCATAACGAGAGAAGGAATAACCTCCCCGTTGCTCTGCCTCTACACCCTTTTTGATCGCTGTGACTATTCTCTGTCCAGGTTTAAGTGTTGGCTCGATCCCTGCAAACGCTGCGTTATAGAACAGAAACGTCTCCTTGGCTACAGTTCCTCCTGTAATCACTTCCTTCACCTTTACTTCGTAAGAGATGAACTCAGCTTCGTAGGGAGTCATTCCCGTACTCTCCTGCTTTTCTGTCATTTTGCGTTCGGGTGTATCTGGTTCGGTGGGCAACACCATACTGAAATTTGGCAGAACGCTGACAACCTCTGCCACCACAACTGCATCTGCAAAGTCCATGATCTCTTTAAAGGTCACTTTCTTCATCCATGGAGTCACAAGAGACTGTGGCGATAATGGATACTCCTCCCTCAGTTCCTGTAACCGATCTTGAGAGAGAACATCTAATTCATCATCTTCCGAAAAAGGGGCAGAGCAACCATATAGACCCACTGTTAACGTGATTACAAACAACCAACACACTACACGAAGTTGTGTCACGCACCCTTCTCCTCACTAGCGTTTTCTCGCCTTCTATTAATCCCGCTTCACATCCCAGCTCGCAAGCATACCTCTTGCCATTTCCATATTGGACTCTTCCCCAGTGATTAGTGCAAACTGTGCAACGATTGCCGGGTATGCCGCCCACTGCTCCCGAATATGCTCCAGCATCCGGGGCCATGTCCTTCCCCCTGCTTTCTCATAGCGATTGAGCAAATCCCGCAACCCTTCCTCTTCAAAGAGCGCATAATAGATGACAAAATCCTTTCCCGGATCGGCAATCTCCGCCTCAGTCCAATCAATCAGCCCGGTTACCCGTTGGGTATCGTCGACGATAATATGCGGCGGATGCAGATCACCGTGATTGAACGTTGAGTGTTCAGGCCAATAGCTGTCCGTTGTCAGCCACGTTTTCCACCGCTTAGCCAATTGTTCTGGCACCTCAAAGCTTTGTTTAATCTCCTCTATATTGGCTGCAAAAGCTTCACGAGCTTCCTTAGGCGTCTTGCTTGGCACTCCGCCCTTTACCGCCTCATCGGGATCAATGTTGTGCAATGCCGCGAGTGTTGCAGCGAGCGAATCTAAAAAATGATCAGATAAGCTTTCCTGCGGAAATCGCCATGCATATCCTCCCCCTGCCGGATCAACGACCGCAATCGGTTCTCCATCAAGTAAAGGATAAGCGATCAGTTCCGGCGTACAAATCCGCCATTCCGGTACCTCTACTGGCAGATGGCTTTTTACAACCTCCAGCACTTTGAGCTCATTTTCTGCCCTTTCCCATACATCCTCGCGCCGCGGCTGGCGCAGTATCCACTGTTGTCCCTGTTCATCGGTGACAAACGCTACGCGAAAGTCCATACCTGACTCATTGATTTTCATGGATTCCTCAGCAATCCGAAGCCCATTCTGCTTAGCTAAAGATGTTAATTTCTTTTGAAATTCCAAATGCTCATTCACGTTCGATTTTGTCATATCGGGTAATCCCCTTTTCCTCCATAAAATTAAAAAACACAGACATTTATTCATGCCTGTGCAGTCCATTTCGAAAATTGGGTATACCTGAATGCTCGCAAAAAAATAGTAGTACATAAAAGAACCACTCTAGAAGAGCGATTCTTTCACGACTAGCGGCATACGTGTAAATAGGCAAACCGATCCCGATGAGCTGCACACAGGCAGAAATACAGCAAGCGCAAACAAATGTTTCGCCATACTATCTCAATCGGATAAAATTTGCCACACGTATCCCTCCGTTCTGTAAGTTACCCATATGTTAACATATTCCATTTTCTGATTCCAGATCAAATTGAGGTATTTCCGTTCTTTTTCAGCGATGATCAGGAACTTTGAAAGCTCAAAAACCGTCATACGTAAAGATAACACTACAAAAAAATGAGGTGAGCAACAGATGTCCACTGTACGAAGATTATCCTTATTACCGCTTATTTTGCTTCTACTAACGTTAGGATGTTCTGAAGAAGCCGCGGAAAAGAGGGAGGGGAAGCCAGCTGTAAGTGGGGTAATTACGGATTTTTATGAAGAAAAGGGACAGGTCCTCATCGATAATGAAGTAGATAGCGGTATTGAATCAGGACCCATCTTGATTTCACTTCATCCAAATGCCGAACTCATCATTGAAGGAGAGACCGTCACTGTACCTTTGGATGCAACACTGGTTGGCGAAGTACTGATGTATGGATAGGTAACTCCATTGCAACATCACTCCCTCCCCAGGCTGGCGCTATGAGGATGGTCATCCATTAACACAAGATTGAACAGATGATATGTTATAATAACGAAATAATCTTATAAGGAACGGGGAAGGATTCGCATGGACGCTAAGCAACCCCCAGATCAGGAGAATCCCATTTCTCGCGGTCGACCAAGGAGTACAGAAGTTCACAAACGCATACTGGATGCCACGCTAACCTTACTTGGCGAAGTAGGTGTGGAGAAACTGAGTATGGAGTCTGTCGCACAGCTCGCAGGCGTAGGCAAAAGCTCAATTTATCGGCGTTGGAGCAGCAAGGAAGCGCTGGTCGTGGATGCACTGGAACGTGTCAAGCCAGAGTTCAGCACAGCTGTACAAGGCGAACTACATGAAGTGTTGTACGAAATGGCCCAAAGTTTTGCCCATCAGATGAACAATCCGCTTGGGAAGCAGATGCTCTCTTTGCTGATTTCTACCCTATCTGGCAGTTCACAGATTTCAGAGTCGTACTGGGAAAACCATTCACTGCCGAAGACCAAGGAAATCTCCAGTCTGCTTGAACGTTATATCCCGAAAGAAAAACTCCGTCAAGATACAGATCTGGATCTGGTGTCTGATTTTATAATCGGTTTTATTATGTATCAGCTCTTGCTCAAACCAACTTCATCCGATCTGGATAACGAACTGAAACGCGGTATTGATATGATTTTAAACGGAATACAACCCAAATGATTGAGGTCCCGCTAATTAGCAGGACCTTTTTTTATTGACAATTAACGATACGATACAGTATCGTATTTAATATAAATTCATTCAAGGGAGTGTAATCCATGAGTAAACCCAATAAAACAGTGATTATTACAGGCGGTAATACCGGTCTTGGATATGAATGTGCCAAAGTGATCGCTTCATCTCAAAAGTGGCATGTCGTTATTGCTTCTCGCAGCCTAAGTAGAGGAAACGCTGCAGTGCAGACGTTGATCCAATCTACGAGTAACCCCAATATTTCGGCTATGGAGCTAGACTTGGCTTCAACGGCATCCATAAGGAAACTTGCAGCGCAATATATACAAACCGATCTTCCACCCCTCTATGCCATCGTTTGCAATGCCGGGTCTCAATTTGTGCAAAATACACAATCCACTACGGATGGTGTCGAGGCAACCTTTGGAGTCAACCATCTGGGGCATTTCCTGCTCGTCCGCTTGCTGCTTGAGTCGCTTCAGGAACAGGGGCGAATAATCGTTGTATCCAGTGACACGCATGATCCCGGAGCCAAAACCGGTATGCCCGCTCCTCGCTATGCTCATCCCAATATCATGTCTGATCCAGCCCAGTCCGATCAATTACTTTCAGACCTCTCTCCTTCTGCCCGGGGACAACTACGTTATACAACATCGAAGTTATGCAATTTGTATTTCACATATGAACTCGCCCGCCAAGTCCAACAATCTGGAAGAACTGTTGCCGTCGCTGCATTTAATCCTGGGATGATGCCTGGCAAAGGTTCCGCTCTCGCCAGAGAGTATCGCCCGCTCCTTCGTTTCATGTGGAATTATGTAATGCCTCTGATGCGTTTCTTTAATGCTGGCATACGCACCACCAGGCAATCAGGAATTGACCTTTCAAGTCTCGTATTACATCAACCTATAAGCGAATTGAAGGGAACGTACTGGGATGGACCGAAGAAAATCCCTTCTTCCGAGGAATCCTACAGCCCCGAACGCGCCTTAGAATTATGGGACTGGAGTTCAGAAAGACTTGGTTTGCATAATACGATTTAAACATCATTGTGAATTACTCCGTTAACCCACCTGTATATAGAGTATAATAAAGAGGTATACGATAAATGTACGGTGCAATGCTTGTATGTAGAGTATTCAAAACTAACGTAAAAGAGGTTAACGATGAGTAAGCAACAATTTAAAGATTATGGACTTGGCGAAGAAATCGTAAAAGCGCTGGATAGCCTGGGCTATGAAACCCCAACGGAGGTTCAAACCAAAGTGATTCCAGTAGCCCTTGAAAATAAAGATCTTGTGGTCAAATCCCAAACAGGTAGCGGAAAAACAGCCGCCTACGGCATTCCGCTCTGTGAGCTGGTGGATTGGAACGAAAATAAGCCTCAGGCTTTGATTCTCACACCAACCCGCGAGTTGGCTTTGCAAGTTAACGAAGATATTACCAATATCGGTCGTTTTAAACGTATTAAAGCAACCGCATTATACGGTCAGTCCCCTTTTCATGTTCAAAAAGCCGAGTTAAAACAAAGAACGCATGTCGCTGTAGGCACACCTGGACGGGTACTGGACCACATCGAACGCGGCACCCTGCCACTGGATCGGATCTCCTACCTTGTCATTGACGAGGCCGATGAGATGCTGAATATGGGCTTTATCGAGACAGTGCAAGCCATTATTCAGGCACTGCCTAGCGAGCGGGTGACAATGTTATTTTCCGCTACGTTCCCGGAAGATGTAGCCAAGCTGTCACGCAAATACATGAACAATCCGGTGGAGATTGAGATCAAGGCAAGTGGTCTTACCACAGCCACGATTGAACATGCTGTGATTCACGTTCCAGAGGTGAACAAAACGGCGCTGCTTCAGGACTTGTTCATTGTCGAGAATCCGGATAGCTGTATCGTGTTCTGTCGTACGCAGGAGAACGTGGATAAACTGTTCCGTGTCATGGCTGACCTCGATTATCCAGCGGATCGCATCCATGGAGGTATGGAACAAGATGAGCGCATCGAAGTGATGAATGCATTCAGAAGAGGACAATTCCGTTATCTGATTGCGACTGATGTAGCCGCACGAGGTATTGATATCACGAATATTACCCATGTCATCAACTACGATATTCCTTTGGAAAAAGAAGGATATGTGCACCGTACAGGCCGTACGGGTCGCGCAGGGAAAACAGGTAAAGCCTTTACTTTGGTTACACCGAAGGATGGCAGACGTCTGGCTGAGATCGAATCCTATATCGGATTTGAGATCCCTGTCGTTAAAGCTCCTTCCGAGGAAGCTGTTGACCGTCGCCGGGAAGAGTTCGAGAAGCGATTGAAGATTGTGCCTGAACGCAAAAAGGACAAGCGTGAACAGCTGAACCAGCAGATCATGAAACTGAACTTCAACGGTGGCAAGAAGAAGAAGCTCCGTGCAGTAGACTTCGTGGGTACCATCGCCAAGATTGAAGGCGTTACTGCAGACGACATCGGGATTATTACCATTCTGGATAATGTAACCGATGTGGAGATTCTGAACGGCAAAGGCCCTCTCGTGCTTGAGGTTATGCAAACGACAACGATAAAACGCATGCAGCTCAAGGTTCGCAAAGGTCATAAATAACTCCCGTTACCTTAGGTTGATTCCATCTTATTAGAAGTATAACTAAAGTTTTTCTAGGAAAGGTTCTTTGGTAAAACCATATATGAAATAGACTGGCGAGTCTTGGGACTCCCGGTCTTTTTGTCTTTACAGCCTGAATGTTGGACGGATACAGTACAAGGCCAAAGCGACAATTCCCGATTGATACAATTCTCGGTGGATAAATGACTCGCTATTGCCGCTATACACTGGTAAAAGCCCCATTTGTTCATTGGAGTATACATTGTTCACTTGTACTAGAATTGATTTTTATTACAATCAAATTGTAAGCGCTCTATATTAGTTCGAACATAGGAGGTATATCCAATGGGTAACAGGAAAGCAGTCTGGTTTCTAGTCTTCGCGCTCACGCTAACCATGTTTGGCCTTCACCCCGAACGAACTAGCGCCGCAAGCGTGACCATCACCAATGGTTCCGATTGGCTGGATACCGCTGGCAACCCGATTCAGGCCAATAGCGGAAACATTCTGAAAGTCGGCAGCATGTATTATTGGTACGGCGAACATGCGGTCAGCGGCAAGTTTGACAGTGTCAACGTCTATACTTCAACCGATCTGAAGAACTGGACGTTCAGCAATGCCATCCTGACCAAGGATTCTGCAACTGAGCTGGCCTCCAGCAAAATCGAACGACCCAAGGTCATCTACAATGCCTCCACGAAGCAATATGTGTTATGGGCTCATTACGAGAACGGCACGGACTACAATCTAGGGCGGGTCGCGGTAGCGACGAGCAGCACTCCAAACGGCAAATTCACGTATGAGGGAAGTTTTCGGCCTTTGGATTATGAGTCACGTGACATGACTGTTTTCGTAGATACAGACGGTACAGGCTATCTGATTACAGCCTCCCGCAAGAATGGCGGGGCCAATGATACGATGGCTATTTTCAAAATGAACGCCAGCTATACCGGTGTGGAATCCTTTGTGGGCTGGCAATTTGAGAATGCCTATCGTGAAGCTCCTGCCGTTGTGAAAAAAGGCAATCGCTACTACCTCTTCACCTCCCAAGCTGCTGGCTGGTATCCGAATCAGGGCGCGTATGCAACCGCATCGTCCATGACAGGTACGTGGTCCGCTCTTACACCTTATGGCAATCCATCAGCCTTCGGCTCACAAATCCATGATATTGCCACGATTACAGGCAGCAACACCACATCCTATATTTATACGGGCGACCGCTGGAATCCACTCAATCTTGGTGAGCATAAGCACATCTGGCTGCCACTGACCCTGAATGATTCAAACGGCAGTGCCTCACTAGAGTGGTACAAAGAGTGGAATATCGATGCTGTAACAGGCACGGTAACGCCACCTTCTCTTGTGAATCACGCCCAAGGCAAAACAGCTACCGCCATCTCCACAGCCTCCGGCTCATCTGCATCCAATGTCAATGATGGCAATTATCAGACCTCATGGGCCGCTTCGTCCAATACTTGGCCCGCCTGGTGGCAGGTCGATTTTGGCGCACCGAAGACCATCACGGAGATCGATATCTCTTGGTTTATGTATAAAGGTTCAGAAGGCTATTATAAATACAAAATTGAAATCAGCAACGATGGCGTCAACTACTCCACGCTGGATCGAACCAGCAACACTACCTATGGGTTTACAACCGACGCTGTTCATTTTACCGCCCGTTATGTACGCATTAATATGGTCAACGCTGTCCTGTGGAACAACCCGGGCAACTGGTACACCCCAACCCTGCATGAGGTCAAAATGTTAGGGCCAGCAGCACCTGATGCGACAAATTACAGCCGTTTCAGTTCCTTCAATTATCCGGATCGGTACATCCGTCATTCCAACTTCACCGCCCGGATCGACGCTAACGTCTCCCCTGTGCTGGACTCCCAGTTCCGCGTTGTACCAGGGCTCGCAAATTCGACCGGGATATCACTGGAGTCCATCAACTTCCCGGGCTACTTCCTAAAGCGCAATGCCAGCAACAAAATCGTACTTGAAGCTTACGCGGATTCAAACGCCTATAAAGGAGATGCCACGTTTCTGAGCAGTCAAGGCTGGGCAGACAGCACCAAAGTATCACTTCAGTCGTACAGCCAGCCTGGATACTACATCCGGCATTACGACTATGTATTGCAGCTGGACGCCATCAATGCCTCCAGTAGTGCAACGGTGAAGGGCGATGCTACATTTGGGCGAACCGATTTTTAGTTTAACCATTGGGGATGAGCACTGAGCGTTCTGCATTTCAGGAAAGGGGTCCCTTCTTCAGTTTCATAACTGGAGACATGGCCCCTTTTATCTGTCCAAAATTTCTAGTAGGGGCTGATTAGGTCCCGTTTCATACGGTAAATGCCCTTTTGATTAAGGCATAATCTCCAGCTAGACTGGCTACCGGCTGCCAATTCTCTATTGCTATTTTATAATCACCCGCATATGCCTCATGCTCAACCTGAGCTTGCTCTACCTTCCCCAAGACCAGATGATCTGTACCCACCGCAATAATCCGATCCAGTGTAAGTTCAAAGGCAATCGGAGCTTCAAGCACGGAAGGCACATTCACACATTTGCCCGGATTAGGCGTAACACCTGCTCGTTCAAATTCATTTTCCTCTGATGCCAGGTCAGCAGACGATCGCTGCATCGACTCTACCAACGATGCTGGGACCACATTAATGACATACTCCCCCGTCTCTCGGATATTAACCAGTGTATCTTTGACGGTACCTTCCCTATTGCCCACACCTGGTCCAATGGAAATGAGCAGTGTAGGCGGGTTTCGCGATGCTACGGTAAAAAAACTAAAGGGCGCCAGGTTAAGAACCCCCTCCTTGCTCCTCGTGGAAACCCACGCAATAGGCCGCGGTACCACCGAACCGATCATCAGTTTGTACATTTCCTCTACAGAGAGATCTCCTGTTACAAACTCCTTTGCATTATGTTTTGGCAATCCTTCACGTCCTTTCTTCCATTCCCATCCGCGGCTCCATCGGTTTACAAAATACAATGGGACCAATATAGTTGATTTAAGAATATACACATATTCAGTACAAAAAAAGTACGCACTTCAAAGTGCGTACCTACTCGAAGGAGCGTATCTACGATGGATAAACTAAGTACAACCAAGGAGGAAGCACTAACTCCATTTGACTACACCTTGTCCATTATAGGCGGGAAGTGGAAGATGAAGATCATGTATCAACTTGCCTTTCATGGGGTTACACGGTACGGAGAACTCAAGCGACGTGTCCCTGGAATTACGTACAAAGTGCTAACCTCCCAACTGAATGATCTGGAACGCGATGATGTTGTGAAGAGAGTGGAATATGACCAGACACCACCGAAGGTCGAGTATTCCTTAACAATAAGAGGTAAGAGTCTGATGCCGATTCTTGAGGAAATATGCAAATGGGGAGTACACAACGTACCGGACACACAGAGCCTAGATGAATTACAATGACTTATTGATGATCTCTAAGAATGCCTTCATATTGTATGTGTCGTCCTGAATGCGCCATTCCCCTTGTTCCTGTAAAAAGGTAATCTCCCCTTCTAACGGAATGGTCTTCGTTTCTTCTCCATTATAATTCGTAAATACCAAATTCAGCGTGTACTCCACGAGCATCCAATCGTTTTTACTTTCTTTAATCTTCGCTTTTATATCTTCAGCATGCAGTGACGCATCTTCTTTGTCTGCCACCTGAAATGGCAACCCCACACTATATCTTTCAAGATTCCGTTCAGTCAGGAAAGGCTTCAATATCTCTTTTTTGGCTAGCACCTTTTCTACGGTTAATAATTCTTCATCCTCCGTGTTATCGACTGCAAACTCCGCCTTTTTATATTCCAAGGTCATTTCAAGAGCCTGCTGCTCTTCCTGGGCAGATGCCTTTTGGTTCGACAATATACTCAACTGACTAGGTGAAGATGGAGCTGGCTCTTGAATACTTTCGGTTTTTTTGGACTCGTTACACCCCATCATTATGATAGACATCAGAGTAACTGTTCCAATGATATAATTTAATTTACGCAAAATCATCCTCCATCCTGTGCGTTCTTGTTACCGACTACAACTGAATACATAAGCAGGCGGCAGGTTACGGTATACCCTTGTCATGCTTATGTTTTCGAAAAATTGCTTGAGCAATCCCCGTTTAAGTAACGTGTACTGAAAAGTAATGAACTTGCCATCTTGTTTCAAATATTGCCTTGATTTAGCTAAAATGTCCAGTGATGTCTCCGCAGGCAGACTCGCAAAAGGCAATCCAGATACAATGTAATCAACCTTGTCCAGTCCATATTGTTGTATGTGCTGATCGACATGCACGGCAGAATCATGAATGATGTGCACATTCGGAAGATGACCGTACTTTTTGCGAAGCAACTGGCAAAAGCGGGCGTTGTTTTCAATCAGGATCAGGACCGTCCCTGGCTGTATGTTCGCAAGCAGCATTTCCGTAAACACCCCCGTACCCGGTCCATACTCCAAAATGCATGATGCACGGTCAAATTCGATGTCCTCTACCATTATCGTTGCCAAATATCTCGAACTGGGAGCAATAGCTCCAATCCATCTGGGGCCCTCGATGTACTGCTTCAAAAAGGATAACCACTCCATCTCGTTTGCCCCCTACGTTCAATTTCCTAAGATTAGTGTAGAATCCTAAATCCGAATTTGAGAGCATGCTACATCATATTCCGAGTGGATAAAGCTTGCGAATATACCGGGGTAAACGCATAGAACATGGAACTGAAGAGCACAAAAAAGAGCCTATCGGATTACTCCTTAGGCCCTTAAATATAATCAAACTAAAATATCCAAACGTTTACTGATTTGAAAATCTAAAGATTAACTTTTCGCCATCATAGGTTTGATCCTGCAGCTCCGTATAGTTTCCTTGCGTATAATTCGATACGGTCTTTCGCCAAAAGTGTTGACCTACTTTATTTTTCTCTGAAGGATTCGTGAACAACTCCCATCGTCCCCGATATCTCTGGAATACCTCTTTTGCAGCATACTCTGCAATCCCCACACCTCTGAATGGCTGCATCAGAAAGAATTCGTTTATAAAGAAATCCGTATCTGCCGAACAATGAGGCGCGGTAGCTACAAATACAAAACCTGCTGGTACACCATCTACTCTAATTAAAAATGCATAGAGAACGTTCGGTTTTTCCCACCATATGTTCTGGACATCATATTGATCTTGCAACGTTTGGTAATCATTACTCTCCTCGAAAATCCCATGTTGATTCGGAGTGTGTTCTGCATTTAGACCATAATGTCCGGATAAATCATGAAGGTATAGAGGGTACATGTTTTTGATGATGTGTGCCTCATTGTTATGCGTTAATTGTACATCAATTTTCAATTTGGCTCCCCCTACAGCTGACGTAATGTGTTGTTAGTAACAGTCCTATAATCTCATTGTATTGCTCTTCTTCTGCACAATATAGGCAACAAATCATTTAAACCAATTCCTACACAAAAAGCCACATTCGATTTCTCGAATGCGGCTCTAAACTTTAAATTACTTTTTGGAATAGACAATTTTCTTGATACTGTCGATCGATAAACAGAATCGTTCTATAAGCTGGTCAATGGACATCCCCGCAGCGAATAGCTGGCGGATCTCATCGTTCCTTTGCTTCAAAAGCATCCTGCTTCCAGAACCCTCGCCCCACTTTTGATGGGCTTCTTTCGGTTTGGGGATATACACCAATCCGCCAGGGATATGGCGCTGGATTTCCTTCAACAACTCTTCCGGAAAGATCATGTCTGCGTTAATATATTTCATATTTGCTCCGCTCCTTAAAAGTTAAAATCTTTAAGGCAGCAGAGTCAACCGATGAACAATTCTTAAACCCACTATACTGGTGTGGCGGAAAAGGATTTCAAGCTCTATGCAAACAACCGCCGTTGTTCATCGCATGGACTCTGCATAGAGCGGATCGCGAAACTTCTTATGAATTGAATCATGGTAGCCCCCCATTCGGTGAATCCTATAATAAGGTACTTTCATGGTACTCTTATATGTTCCATATGAGAACGCGATATCCTTTTATAATATATTGTACTGCTTCAAACTCCGTTCCAGCATCTCTCTCACTTGTTGTTGCAGCTCCAGCGGCTCGATCACCTTTACCTCAGGCCCATAGGAGAGCAGCTTCCGCGCTGTAAAAGGAAACTCCTCTGGCGGAACCAGTCCTCGCCATTCATTACCTTCAACCGACTTGAACAGTACATCTGATCCTGCCAGTCTCGCGCCAAAATCCGTGAATTGCAGCACGACTTCCACGCTTTCTCTGTTTTCCTTGAAATTCAGCCACTCTTGCAGACTTGGAACCGACTCGTCGATCGAATCCAGCATAACCAGTTCCTGCATGCGATCCACCCGATACAACAGTACCCGATCCTTCCTCTGGGCCGGCATATACCAATACCCGTGATCATAATAGATGCCGATGGGAACAACCTTTACTTTTTTATGTCCCTGCCGGGAATGATATATAAATTCAATCTCTTTTTTATCGACTGCCGCGCCTAATATCTCTGTTGTTAACGCCTCGGCCTGCACAGCATGATGTTGAAGAAACGTAATGTGCTGTCTCATACGTGTAATCAGATCCTGTACATCCTGAGGTAAAGTTGAATAATATTCCTCGGCCAGATGCTCACGAATCGATCCATACGGAAAATCCGGTACATTCTCCAAATATTCAATCATCATAAAAAGACCCAACGCCTCATGCTGTGTAAGTTGAAGGGGTGGCAATATCCGATTAGGAAGCACTCGGTAACCCCCGTTCACCCCAACCTCTGTATACAAAGGAAATCCAAGTTCCTGCAGATCATTCAGATCACGCTGGATCGTACGGATGGACACCTGAAATCGCTCCGCCAATTCACGAGCCGTAAATTTCTTTCTCGAATCCATAAGTCGCATCAATGCGAGTTTTCGATTATTCATATTCACCTCACCTAACTACGTCAACTTTTGTCATAGTTAGAGTGTATCATATAATTCAGAAGGGAGCGATGGATATGTCTAATCATAAAGTCGTGTTATACATTGCGATGAGCTTGGATGGGTACATTGCAAGGCCGGATGGTTCGGTGGATTGGCTGTTCGATGTGGAAGGCGATGGTGGCGATAACGGGTATGGCAAGTTTTATTCAACGATTGGATCGGTAGTGATGGGACGACTTACGTATGAAGAGGTGCTCAAGTTGTCGGATGAATTCCCCTATGCGGACCGTCCGACGTATGTACTTTCCCGTTCCAAACAAGCCCCTGCGCCACATGTACAATTTACGGACGAGGCTGTGGAGAACCTGATTCCCCGATTGAAACAAGACTCCAACGGAGATATCTGGATTGTAGGTGGTGGCCAGCTGGTCCAAGCCGTTCTGGAACATCAACTGCTTGAAGAGGTTGAGATTGCCATTATTCCGAAAATCCTTGGTGAAGGCATTCCCCTATTTCCAACGGGAACGGTACCCTCCCATTTCAGAATGATTCATACGCAGACGCTGGGACAGATCGTTTCGATCCGCTATCAGGTAGAAGGAAAATAAGAGCAGTTTAGTTTAATCATCTCCTCAGATATACAAGAGGCAAAAAAACAGAGCCAGACCTTTCTTGTTAAAAGAGAGGTCTGGCTCTGCCGATTTAAACTGTAAATTAAAATTTCAGAATTTCCTTTAAATATTCCGCTAACGCATCAGCAGTCCTTCGATGAGACAACTCACCCGGATGACTTCTGGCTCCAATTGTCGCCTCGGTCGTATTGGGTAGCTGTATAACCGAGACCTTCGTATCTCCAGACTGCTTCGTATACGCATCAACAGCACGATAGATCGCTGGCATCATCGGGAATCCAAGCATGCCGTATGCCCATACGAGCTGCGCCTCTGGATTGTTTTTTCGAAGTAGGGTCAGGAATCGGGTCACGGCATTCTCAAATGCAGCCAGATCTTCTTCATGGTACGTGCCGTCTTCGTTCAGGCGTTGTTTGTATACCTTTCCGGTAACGGGATCTTTCCATTCAGGTGTCTGAAAGGCTCCTCCATCATTGCTTCCCAGGTTCACCACCACTACATCCGGCTGCCAGGATTTAAAATCATGCTTGTCCCCTGCGCCAAGTGCTTTGTTTTGATCTCCGGTCACCAATCCACAGACTTGCTCGTAATAATCAGGGATGTTCGCATTCGGATTGTTATCCCAACTCGTTAGTACACCCCAGCCGCTCTGCGAAATCACACGATATTCTGCATTCAACGCGTCTGCCGTCATGGCCGTATAATTATGTATGGCACTGAACCACATTGGAATCCAATCCTCTTCCGTTGTGGCTCCAATCGCGCCTTCTCCTGAGGTAATACTGTCTCCAATGAACTCGATCTTATAAGGCTTTTCCTCCACAGGCATGAATACTCCGTCCGATCTCAACGCATGAATCTGCAAGGAACAACCCGGATCTCCATTCATGGCTTGTACATCTTTGACGATGCGTACATTTTTCACCACATTTTCGTTCATGCCACGGAATACGCAGACCCAGTACCTTCCCGCCGTTAACATCTGTCTGCTCACCGGAACACCGTTGATCAGGATGCTAATCCATGGTTCGTACATGTCGTAATTGGATTCGATCTCTACCCAAAGCTCTGCACCCCGTACATTAAGCTCAACTGCACTTCCTGTCCAAAACAACGTTGAAGGTGCCCGGTTTCCGGTTGTTCTTCCGTGTATTTTGAGATTCTCCACATCAGATAGCGCATAAGTTCGTAACTTGGCATTCGGCTTCACGAACCATTCCTCCCTCATGATCATTGCCCACAGAGGGGCAGTATCCTGTGACTACATTGACTGGAACTCTTCAACATGCTTCTGATATTTTTCGAACCAAGCTTTCCATTCAACTTCACGCGACTCCAGTGTGCGGTCATCCAACAGCGCTTCAATTACGTCCAGGCACACATGCCATCCGGCAAGATCTTTGGGGGTATGGCTTGTGATCTTAGTTATCTTCTCGATTAGCAGCAACCGGCACCCATCCGATTCCGGTTGTAATTCAAATCGAACCTGATCCTCTGCCCATGTAAATTCGAGAATAGAATGCGGCACAAAGTCCAGAATTTGAAGAGTCAGGAACGTACCATCCGGCATATTAAACCTAATCACTCCGCCTTCCCGCAGTTCCTCCACCTGCAATTCGGTGAACCATTTTGCCAGCTTGTCGTTATCCGTTAAATAAGACCATACCTCTTCTACAGAATGCTTCCAATGACGCTCGAAACGGGCAATGGTTCCAGTTGGGGTTTGCTTCAGATCAGCAATCATATCATGTACCTCCTCCATTACGATAGATGGACTACAGAATGTGAAATTTCTGCAAAATGTCACCTGCAAGTTTGGTCTTCAGTTCGAAGAAATCTTCGTTGAGGTTGGATTTATTAATCAGAATTTTATGAGCATCATCCGTGTAATTCACAGAAGCCATCAAATCCAGTGCATCTTGAACATTGTTAATGATGATGTCGCTACTTTCGATGATAGCAACCTTGGAGCTACCCTGTTGATCAATGGTTATATTCATTTTATTTCACCTTTCCCCTCGATAATCCCAATTAATGCACCAAAATAAGCAGCAGGATCAGTATATATTTATAACGAATGATATGTTCTGTTCGATATGGGTTCCTAGGCTATTACTTTCCAATGCTATGGGCACCGGATTTCCAGCTTTGATACCATTCGTTGATATGTTCACTGACCGGCATATCCAAATCCTGTTGCATTCTGGTAGTTAAAAGACGATACTGTTCCTCTACACCGATAACCTCATTTATCGAATCATATAGTTTCATGAGTGTGAAGCAGCTCTCTTCATCGTTAGGAAGCATATCCTGGATACATTCAGTTATCTCGATCGCTTTTCTCTGCATCCCCTGCTGCTCGTAGAATTCAGATAGCTGTCTCATATGATACAACCATAAATAGCGAAGTCTTTCCCGTTCATGTTCGGCCCAGATATACTCATAATTCCCGAGATATGTGCCTTTGTACAGACTCAGCACATGTTCATAAGCGTCGGCCGTACTAGCGTCCACGACCTTCCATTGTCGCATCTCGCTTTCCCATAGCTCGGTATCCACTTGCGCATCCCCGATTTCAAGCTTGTATCCCGCTTCCAGGTGTCCGCTCTGAATCGTGATCATATCCATATTGTTGGCTTTTAGCGTTTGGCGTACATGATAGATTGCCGTGTACAACTGATGTAACGTCTTGGACTCTTCAAGTTCCGGCCAGAGAAGTTCAAGTAACGTGCTGCGATAAACGATCTGATTGCGATGATGAAGTAAATAGATGAACAATTCCTGTGCTTTGCTGGTACGCCATTTGACAGTCTGTGTGTCCATACCCGGCAACTTAAATTGCAGCTGATTAAAACAGCAAATTAACGGCAACTTGGAATCCCGCGTTATATTCGCACGCTTTAATTTTAATTTTTCTTTTACCCGTAATAAGGTTTGATGCAGACGCCCTTGTTGAATCGGCTTCATGATATAGTCCAACGCATACAACTCAAACGCACGTACAGCATATTGATCATAACTGGTCACAAAAATAATTTCGACTCCCGGTGCCGCTGCCTGAATCTGCCGACCCAGATCCAATCCATCGATTTCCGGCATATGAATATCCAGAAATACAACATTAGGCCGATGAATAAGTACACCTGTCATCACCTCTGTTGGGTCCGAATATGTAGCAACAACTTCAATTCCGTTTACTTCACGCTCTAACGATTTTCTAAGCCCAATCAGTGCCAATCGTTCATCGTCAACCAATATGACTTTCACAGGAGCTTCCTCCTCGACCCAGCTGTCATCAAATTTAATCATCATTATAGCACAGCAGTATACTTAAAAACCCATGGCCTACATGTGAGTTTGACCATGGGCATCCTTAATTAAATTCGCTTTGGGAATGGATACGACAAATACGGAGCCCTTATCGCCTTGCGGAGCCGATTCCACACTGATTCGTCCTTCCAGGGACTGAACGATATCACGTACATGGGACAGGCCGATTCCGGTCGCTGCAATGCCCACTTCATTGAATTTGGTCGTATACCCTGGCTCGAAGATCACGTCTCGCTTCGCCTCTGGTACCCCTTTTCCAGAATCGATGACTTCAAAAAGCACATCCCCATCCTGCTGCAAAACCCGAATCCGGATCGTTCCTTCATTCTCAATGGCTTCCACGGCATTAGCAATCAGATTGTTCATCACCGTTAAGAGAGGAATGTAGTAAGGGGAGTCGCAATCATATTGCTGCTCCATATGGATCTCAATCTTTTTGCTCAGCATTTCACTATATTTCCGGTTTCCTTTGGTCGCAAAGTTCAGTACCTCGGAAAGACTCATATTCACTGATTTTTCGCTATCATACAATTTCAACAGACCTGCCAGGATACGTTGGGAATCCTTTTTGACCTCATGAATCTGTTGAGCAATGCCGAGCGTCCGCTGGCTATATTGGTTCAAGTCCTGCTCTCTGAGATCCTGATAAAGGTCGTAGCTGTCTACGGCAATGCCTTCAATCGTATTCATGGCTTTCTTCAGATAAAAGACTTCACCGTACAGACCTGAGTTAACGCTCAGCATCTGCTCCATTCGCTTCTCCTGCTCAGCATGCAGCAATCGCATCTGCCTCACCGCAAAACTGTTATACAGCCCGATGATAAAGTAGCTTCGCAAACCACCGACCACCAGCAGATAAAGCCATTCTTTCATATAAAAGATATTTGTCCCACTCAATACACCGCGAATGAAAAGCTCCACAAGATTAGATGAAAAATCAATGCACGTAATTAATCCACCCAGCAGAAGAGGCGGTATCTCATGGAATCTGTTCTTGAACTTGCTGAGGCCATAGGTGAATACGACATAATATATTCCCGCGCCCAGATTATCCTGCATGCTTTCGATGATTGAGATCGAATGGACATGATTCAGTAAATCAGCCGATTGAAAGATGAAGTTCGCAATCCCCGCCAAAATACCCGTCTTCACATAAGACAGATGTGGCATAATCATCAGCAAAAATAAAAGGATACTTACACCCAGACCAATCCGGAAGTAATCCTCCCGAAAAGGATTTATTTTAAATAGCGCTCCTACAGCTGTAGCAAGAGCAACAGCAAACATTTGCACATTTTCGTTTCGAACCCAATTGCGCATGCTCATAATCCACCTACCATCGGAATATCAAACGATACAATCGTCCCTTCACCCAGCTTGCTCACAATCACTAATCCCTTGCCGCCGTACAATTGGGTTAACCTGCGATGGGTATTGGCAATACCGATTCCGCCAGTTCCATTCAGCCTGGCATCTTGCAACCGGGCAACCTTATCCGGCGACATACCTATGCCATTATCCCTTACTTCAATACGGGTATACCCTTCTTGTTGAGCAATAGTCAGATACACCGTACCGCCTTTTTTCTTATTTAACAGTCCGTGTCTAACGGCATTTTCGATCAATGGTTGAATAGACAGCGGAGGTAGGGTCAATTGCAAATTCGGCTCCACATTCCATTCAATCGTCAACCGATCTTCAAAGCGTGTCTGTTCAATAAACAGATAAGCTTGTACCAGTTCCAACTCGTGGGACAACTTCACCAATTCACCGGTATTCAGATAATTGAAGCTAATTCGCAGATAGGATGAGAAGGCTTCGCCCAACTTCCTCATATGCTCGGTATCGATATCACTTAATACCATTAGTGAGTTGAGAGTATTGAACAGGAAATGCGGCTGGATTTGAGCCTGTAAATACGCAGCTTCCATGCGTAATCGTTCCTTAATGGAATGATTTAATGTGATCAGTGCCCGGATTCGATATTTTAATTCAAGCGCATCTACAGGCTTCGTTACATAATCATTGGCCCCGGAAGCAAAGCCCGTATAAATATCGGGCTGCTGGCTCCGTGCGGTCAACAGTAACACAGGTAATTCTGACATTGAAAACAGTTCCCTGATCTTCTGTGTTAGCTCATATCCTGACATTTGTGGCATCATCACATCTGCGATAAGCAGATCCCATTGTCGTGTTCCAAGCAGCTCCATGGCCTCCTGTCCCGAGTGGGCAGTAACAATGGTATAGGCTTCGGTGGATAGCATACTTGCGAGGACATCCAAATTAACCGGATCATCATCAACCACAAGAATGAAAGCTGTAGTCTCATGTGAAGGCGGCAGATGCTCCAACCCGGTAGCCACTTCCATCCGTTCATCGGAAGCATGATTGCCCCATTGATCCATGGTATCGTGATTCGTATTCGCTGCCTCTTCCTCTGTCCGAACAAACTGTGGATGTGAGACACTAACCCCCTGTGCTATCGGCACATCAAAGCTAAACACGGAGCCCTTCCCGGGCTGAGACTGAACTGTCAGTACTCCACCATGTAGTTCCACAAGCTGCTTGCAGATGCTTAATCCAAGACCAATTCCCTGTCCATCATTGATTCCATAAGCCCCTTGCTCGTAAGGAAGGAATATCCGTAGACAGGTGGACTCATCCATGCCAATCCCTGTATCTGCAATGTGTATAAACGCACGTCCCTCATGGATTTCCGCACGCACGGAGACGGTTCCTGCCTCTGTATACTTCATCGCATTATGTAGCAGATTATATAAAATTTGAACAAGTCTCTTCTCATCTGCCCAAATGAAAGGAAAGGACTCCGGCACCTCCACCCTGAGGCTGACGGGTTTTCGATCCACCATGAATTGCAGCATTGAAATAACTCCAGGTACAACAGACTGAATGGACAGTGGCTCCTGCTTGAGCACAATGTGCTGTTCCTTCAAACGGACCACATCAAGCAGGTCTCCCAGCAGATTAGACATCCGCCGGCTGATGGTAATCAATAATTCCATATCCTTCAGACTGCGCTGATCGAGTCGATCCTTCTGTTGGGTAACCAGATTTTGCGCAATACTCATAATGCCATGCAGTGGCGTTTGAAGCTCATGTGAAGTATTGGCAAGAAACTGGTCTTTAATTTTGTCTGCCTTCTTCAACTCTGTGTACAAATCAATTATTTCCCTGGCATTCCGGAAATACTTCTTGAACCAGTAAGAAGAGAAACCAATAATCGCCAGAACAAGATCAATCGGATAATATACAGTACTGCGGCTTTGATTGCTTTCAAGGGCACTCCATAATACGTTGGACAGAATGCCTGCAGCAGTAAGCAGCAGAAATATAAGGTCATGGTCCTTCTGACTTCGAATCATCATCTGAATTACGAGATACCCAAACCACACAATGGATGCCAGCATAAGTGCATTAATCAGATTGTAGTGAATGAGGGTATAGACTGTCCTGACAGGCAACACGGCCAAGGTAACACTATAGATGATCGTTACAATCAAATAAAAGCGGAGCCATGTTTTATGCAGGTTGACCGCGGATAACCTTTGGAATAATAAGAGAATGCACACATTTTGCCACAATACAGAAATCACTCTTATTTTAATACTCCAGGTAAAATTAATGGGAAGCCAATGCAGCAGTATATTATCATGACCAACTATAATCGTGATGGCTACTGTCAGGGTTAGCATCGCAGCAACAAAAAGAGCCTTTTCCTGGGGATGTAATGCATACAGAATAGCAGCGTAAACAGTATGAAAAATGAGAATAATAAAAATAGCCAGCTGGAAGGCGACAGAATGTCCATGTACGAATTCCACTGCGGCCTGAGAACCAAAACGCACAGGTTTAACGACTCCACCTTTGTAGGGGTGATCATAGTTGGCGACACGAATGACCAAATCCATTGACGTAGCTCCAGCCTGCTCATAGGTGGAAATGTATGAGGTTCTATCTGGCGTGTAGTCTTCCTCATTCGTCGCCATCCGTCCTGCCCCACCAATCGTTTCTCCGTTAAGTTCAATCTCGGATGAACTCTGAATATCCTTAAACCAGAACTCGAGAGGTGTCTGCAGCGGCTCAGTCAAAATACGAAGTCGATACGTCCCATATCCGAATGAACTTCCTTCCTCTTGATGGAGGGAATCCCGCCATGAACCAGGAACAACGATAGTACTCACTTGTTCCTCTCTTTCCTTAATGTCCCTGAGTGTCAACAGCTCTCCGGGATAGAAATCCCATTCTCCATTGGCGAACATCGCGGGAGAGTTATCCAGGTCCACTCCACGCAGGTCGAGAACGCCTTGTACAGCCATATGGTCATTGGAAACGTAAAAAATAACAGACCATGCCCATCGCATTGTCAATAAGACACCCAAAAAAATAATAAGGATGGCCATGTGTTTGTAACGTGAGCTTGGTTTATGTTGTAAAGAGTTATGTAAAGATTGCATATGTATTTTTTCTGACTCTCCGCTTACTTGAGTCTCTCTCCATTCTGGCAGACAAAAGCCTATACTGCCTATACTGCTTCTACACTCCAGAGATCATAAACCATCTCTATATATAACAGCATTATATCATAGGGATTCTTATGGTTCTGAAGTCATTTTACAGTCATCGACTGCTTTTAACGGGTGTCGATTTATTTTAATTTTATAAAATTTAATTGTATACTATTAATCACATATCCATTAGCTCAATCAGATGAACAAAGAGAGGATGATTCCGCATGTCGGAGGCCAACCAATTATTCGGACAAGCCCTGGTGAAATCACTAGTCGGAGAACGCGGACATATTCGAATCAAACGCGCTCTACCGGACATTAGCGTAGAATTAGCTAATCGCAAACATGAACATATGCCCTACAGTATCTATCAACTGGTGAAACATATGCATTACTGGCAGCAATTTATGCTGGAGCACTTGGAAGGAAGAAAGCCACAACTTCCGGCTAACGTGATGGAGAGCTGGCCTGAAGAGACAGGCCCTCAGGATGAAGCCGCGTGGGAGAAGGATATTCAGGCATTCCTGAATGGGGTGGATCGAGCGGTAACGATTGCTGAAACGGTTCAGTTGGATGACCCCCTGCCGTATTTCCCAGGCGAAACCAAAGCCGGACTTCTGCGCAACATCGCATCTCATAACTCGTACCATCTGGGCGAGATTGTGCTGCTGCGTCGCTTCTACGGTGCATGGCCGCCACCAGGAGGCGGATTCCCTGCTTAATGAACGGAATTTTTCCTGAATAGTTTGTATTATCACACAAAAATAGCCTGGTTCCTTTATGTCAAAGGCTCAGGCTATAATTCAATCTTCCCGATTCATCTTCTCAAAAATATTTACTAATTGTGCCCGATCCTCTTTGGTCAATTTCTCAAATAACTCCTTGCGCAGCTTCTGTCCCTCCAAGATGGCTCTTTCAAGGACTTCGGTCCCTTTGTCGGTAATGTTCAAATATATAATACGGCGGTCCGCTTCATCTGCGATCCTGACGGCTAATTTCTTGGCTACCAGCTTATCGGCTAAATAGCTGAGCGTAGGCGGGGTCAGGCCCAATAGTTTTGCAATATCCGAAGGTCGGCTTTTTCCATTTTGATTGATATGACTGAGTACAAGCACATGAGAGACGCCGAGGTCCTCATTGAACGATTTGTTCCACTGTATAATCAATTTATTGGTGAAATTATCCATGTTGTGTATGAGTTCAAAAATATTTTTTTCTTCCATGCGATCCTCCTCGGAAAAATAAACAACAGCCCTCATTCAACTTAAGGGCTGTCATCATTCTACACGCTATTGGGCTGAGTATCCACCATCGATAACCAGCTCAGATCCTGTAATGTACGAGGAATCATCCGAAGCCAGGAACAATGCGGCGTTGGCAATATCGATAGCCTGACCCAGACGTTGTAAAGGCGTTGCCTGAATTAGTCGTTCAAGCAGTTCCTTCGACGTGTTCAAGGATTGAGTCATTGGTGTTTCGATGATCCCAGGGAACAAAGCATTCACCCGAACACCTTGACGACCAAAGGTTGTCGCCGCCGCTTTGGATAATGCGCGTACCGCGCCTTTGGATGCCGAGTAGTGGTTAAAGCCTTGTCCAATCAAAGCGGTGTAGGAAGAAATATTGACGATAGAACCTTTCTTCTGCGCTGCCATATAAGGAGCGACATGTTTCATGCCAGCAAATGGACCAAAACCATTGATGGAGAGCATTTTTTGCCAATCCTGTGCATCGATTTCCTCAAACGGCTTCTCTGAAGAAATGCCCGCATTGTTGACCAGAATGTCGATTTTGCCAAAACGGTCGTTGACTTCTTTCGCCAGCGCCTGCCAATCTTCATCTGATGAAACGTTCAACTTCATTCCGTACACATTTGCTTTTTGGCCTGCTCTCTCCAGTGCTTCCTCATTAATGTCTGCGGCAATAACGATGGCGCCTTCCTTGGCAAAAAGGTCAACCATGCCCTCTCCGATGCCCGATGCCCCGCCAGTGATGATGGCTACTTTGTTATCTAATCTTCCCATATGAAACACTCCTAACTATATTTTATTTGACGAATTCACTTTAGCTGTTCAGCGTATTATGCATGTTCATAAACTGCTCAAAATCCGGGACAGTTGGATTGGCAATATAATGCCCGCCTTCAACCTGAATGGTCTGTCCGGTAATGAATTTGGACTCATCCGAAGCGAGGAACATGACGGTGTATCCAATATCATCAGGCTCCCCGTGATAGGGCAGCGCGTTATATTTTGCGAACATATCCAATACCTCTGGAGGCATATTATTCTGGGCTGCCGGGGTCAAGATCAAGCCAGGTGCGACAGCATTGCAACGAATGTTATGTTTGCCGTATTGGGTGGCAATATACCTTGTCAGATTCACAACGCCTGCTTTTGAAGCACCATAGGCAACCCGAACTGTATCTCCCGTAAAACCAGCCATCGAAGCTGTATTAATGATGGAACCTTCACCCGCTTGAATCATATGAGGGATAGCGAATCTGCAACCGAGTAACACACTTTTTAAATTGACGTTCATCAGCCGATCCCACTCATCCAGATCTACGTTGACCACGTCCAAATCCTTCTTCAGATTGGTCAGGCCAACGTTGTTGAACAGGCATGTGAGTTTACCATATTGTTGAACCGCAAATTCCACAGCTTCCTTAATCGAAGCTTCATCTCCGGCATCAAGAAAAACGGCCACTGCATCTCCGCCTTGAGCCTGAATATTCGTTGCTGCTTCCTTTGCCCCATCAACATTGAAATCAGCAATAACGACTTTTGCTCCTTCTTTCGCCATCAATTGGGCTGCGGACAATCCTATTCCAGAAGCGCCTCCAGTAACGAGGGCTACTTTGTCTTTCATTCTTAACATAATCTCAAGCTCCTTTCGTAAAGAAACCGAAAATATATAACTTGTCTATTATTTAGATGACTAAATATTAGATGTCTAAATAATAACAGAGGAATGGTCTTTCTGCAACGCATCCGGCCCAGTATCCTTATTTTGGATGTTTATGACGAAGTAAACGAAGTGTTTAAAAAATACAGCCCTCATGGATCTGAGGACTGTATAGAATCAATTCTCTTAATCAGTATTTGTTCCATGTTTCCTGAGAAATTTTGATAATGTCACTTTTCATTCTCCATCCCAGAGTCGGGATAAGGCTTGCCCACAGTGTCATCCCGTGTCTGAACGTACCACTGAGCATATGTCGCTTTACCAGAATCGGATTCGGATTTCTCTGGCTTACAAGTAAACTGGTAAGCAGATATATCCTTTCCGCGCAAGGTTATAGTCACGGCAAGCTCTGGATCTCCCCAGCTTGGATATTTCCTACGGTACTGTGCATCAATAATTTCACTTTGAAAAGAAGGACTAGTCATAAATGCTGCGGTTTGAGTGAAAAGTCGATGAATCTCTTCTTCATCCGGTTCTGTTTTGACCGTATAAGCGACTTCGACCCGAGGTGTGGAATAACGAATCTCGGTCTTGTGAATAGCAGGAAAATTTTGCTCGATATCCTGCCGAAAAGATTTGACTTCTTCTGAAGAGACTTTGGTGTAAGAAGTACATGCCGTCAAGAAAAGAACCAGAGCCAGAATATTCACTACGTGCATTATTCCTGAACCATGTTTGATGCCAGACATATAATCACCTGCTCTTTATTTGAAATACATGAATCCTCCGCCTAATGTACGGTTCCCTGCTATGGCATCAAAATGAGTTCGATAATTAATACTCCTGCGTTGGCCCCAAGTCGAAACAGCAATCCATCTACTGTCTGTAGTATCTCGATAATACTTGGTAATCGTCATCCAATGCCATTCGTATTCGTGGTTTCCTCCATAACTGTAACCCGAACCATCCTGTACGGGTACAAACATGGATTGATTGGCTTCGACAGTAAGACTTACTTCTTCTTTGGCAACCGCAGCGGTAGCCCGAGCGCTAATATAATTCTGTAGAATTTGATCCATGTATTCCCGATTTTCTTCAGATCGGATGGTTTCATATTTTTGATGTAATTCGTCCATATTGACTTCAACTGCTTCAGTAATATCACGCAAGGATTGAAAATTATTCTCCATACCAAAGTATTGCTGATTGCCCTTGTCTGTCACTTGAACTATATAATTCATTGGTGGCACAAATACTATTTTTCTTTCTTCAGACTTCTCCATGGAGCTTTACGGGGAAGAATCAACGCGGGAGCTGCCTGAACGCTCCTAAACAGAACATACGATGATCTCACCATCAACATTACGTGCTTCTTTTACCACATGACATGGGAAGTTCTCAACTAAAAAAGCTGCACCCTTTATTACGGGGATGCAGCTTCTTCAATATTGTATATAACAGGAAGCTACAACCCTCTTTACAGTGAACCCTCAAGGTTTGCAGGTTGTTTTTCCTCATTCACCAGACCACGAATAAAGGTTTCAACATTTGGAGCGAGCCAAGTGATCTTGTAGCCTTCTGCTTTATTTACATGAACAACCTCAGGTTCGCCAGCATTACCGGATTCACGATAATCCAGCATCACCACCTCAGACTTAGACGGGCACTCACTCAGGACGACACCGATTTCCGGGTAACCACCCTGCTCGATTATCAACCGGCTGCCTGCTTCTCCACCCAATGAATGTGCCTTCTCACGTCCAACACCCAGGATATTTGAAATTTCAATGTAGATCTTCCCATCATTCCCGGCCTGGCTAACCGGAAAATAACGATAGTAGGGTACACCACCATTATGTAGTTTCATCATGTTTATATAGAATGTCGGCAGCTTGAATACCAGCTGCTCCTCCACGGATTCAATCTGCTCATCGGTAGGCGGGGACAACACATATTGATCGACGTTTGCTGGACTGTCATTCCAAAAGCTCGTCGAATCAGGATGGATACCAGGTGCAGCTTCGATGTTGATTTCAGTCACAGAGTGCAGTGTTTCCACAGGCTCCTCTTCCGATTCCTGTGCGGGCTCCTCTGTTGTTTTATTCCGAATCCATTCCAGGAACTCCTGTGTATCCTCATCTCCCGGCTCCAATCGGTCCGCTGCTTCGAAAGCTTCACGCGCGTTCTCATATTGCTCCAAATAGTAATACGCCAGACCAATACGGTAATGCCAAAGCGGGTCATTTTGCCCCTCTTCTTCAACCGACAGGAATTGCTCCACTGCCTCCTGGTAACGCTCCATATTATTCAGCGCTCTGCCCAAATGGTTGACCAGAATATAATCCCGCTCCTCCTCCGGAACCTGTGTAATCGCATCCACAATCTCTTCAAATTCATCCTGATCATGCCAGGCCTCTAGCCGTTCCAAGAGTTCATCGTTCATTGATCTTGCCTCCCTCTCTTATTCGTTGTAGAAATTATAGCATTTAGGTGCTGTCCACTCCAAAAAAAGCATATGTTCTCCATTTTCGAGAAGTACGCACATCTGTAACATTAGGTATTATAAAAAGAAATAAGAGCGCTACCGGAAAGGTAAGCGCCCCTAGAATTCCTATAACTACGTTCATCTTGCCAAAGCTCATTCAAGCTCATTTAAGAAGGCTCATCCGCCATCCGGTTATAGATGCGATCCGCCACTTGCATCAAGCAACTGTCCCGTTACCCAACGGCTATCCGGTGAAGCCAGAAATGCAGCAATATCTGCAATATCCTCCGGCTCACCCCACCGGCCAAAGGCGGAAAGGCCAGCCGCATATTTTTGCCCCTCCGTATCCTGCAACGTCCCAGCATTCATCTCGGTATTAATAATTCCCGGCTGGATGGCGTTGACCGTAATATTACGGCTCCCTAGTTGCTTCGCGAGAAGCAGCGTAAATGTATCAATCGCTCCTTTGGACACGCTGTACGTAAATACTCCTGGAGAAGCTACCCTGGTTACAAAGGATGAAATATTAATAATTCGCCCCCCGTCATTTATTCGGGACAAAGCCTGCTGTGTCACAAAAAGTGGTGCTTTTACATTAAGATTCATGACCTCTTCGTAGGACGCTTCTGTCGTCTCTTCGATCCCAACGATCTGCCCAATCCCCGCATTATTCACCAGAATATCGAATCCACTGGCCTCCGTCTGATTCTGAATAACCTCATCCAGCGCAGCAAATAAGTGATGAATGCCATCCATCGTTCTCAGGTCAGCACCCACAGCGCAGGCATTGCCTCCATGTTGCTCAATCTGGCGAACGACTGCTTCCGCCTCATCCTGTCTGTTTCCATAGTGAACCACAACATATGCGCCCTCCTGAGCCAACCGCAACGCAATGCTTCTGCCGATTCCCCGGCTTGCCCCCGTGACTAAAGCGATTTTATCTTTTAATACGTCCATGTGCTCATCTCCTCTATTCTAATGACAAGAATAGTTATATCACGGTGCCTTTTTTGAGATGTTGCTCTTTAATTCCTCGTCTGGCTCTGAGAAGAGCGATATAAAAACGATATCTGATCTGATCATTCATCCTTTACTATTTCAATCCAATCGAAAATCTATTGGACATAAAATTATATATTATATATAATTTATTATATAAACGAATACTACTACACATATTTGGAGGCGTTATCATGGGTAGATTATCAGGTAAAGTGGCAGTTATCACAGGTGCAGGCAGTGGTATGGGCGCTGAACAGGCTCGTTTATTTGCCAAAGAAGGTGCAAAAGTGGTTGGTGCTGATATGAATATGGAAGGTCTTCAGAACATAATTGACGAGATCAAAGCCAGTGGCGGGGATGCCATTGCGGTCAAATTGAATATATCCTCACCTGAGGAATGGGAAAGCACAATTAAAGCGGCTGTAGATACGTATGGCAAAGTCAATGTTCTGGTCAATACGGCAGGGGTGGCAGGTCCATTTGTAGCCAAGGCCGCTGAACATGACGTGAATGAATGGGACAAACTGATTGGTATTAACCTGAAGGGGGCTTTCCTGGGCAGCAAATATGCCATTCCCGAAATGATTAAGGACGGAGGCGGTTCAATCGTTACGATCTCTTCCATCGGTGGTCTAATTGGTGGACAAGGAGGGACAGGCTACGGGGCTGCCAAAGCCGGTCTCATCGGGATGACCCGAAACATCGCAGTCGATTATGGTAAAGACAATGTGCGTGCAAACGTAATCTGCCCGGGCCAGATCAGAACACCGATGTCTGCTGTTCTTGAAACAGACGAGGCGAAAGAAGCCAAGCAATATTACCTGAACAAAACGCCTCTGGGACACTTTGGCGATCCGATTGATATCGCCTATGCAGCACTGTTCCTTGCATCCGAAGAATCCAAATTCATAACGGGTACAGAGATCATTGTGGATGGCGGCGTTATGGCTAACTAAGCTCTCGAAACCAATAAGAGACAGCTACGATTACTGTAGACTGTCTCTTTCTTGTGTTTCATTTTGGATAGTCAAGGATTGTCTGGTCAATATCTCGAATGATTCTTTTGCTTTTTCAAATTCGTCCTGGACTAGGGCATTCACAAGCTCCTCCAGGTACAGGCTGCGAATTTTCGTTCGCTCCACATCGCCCCAGTTCATCTGGGAGTAGACATTGGTGATAAACGTGATATCCGAGTAAAATTTGATAAATGCTTTGTTTCCAGCGACCTGAAAGACATAACCGCATAATTGATGCACCTTCACAACGTATTCCAAAATGTTCTTTTGGCTTAGCTGTTCCTTGGCTTCTCTTAAATACTGCTGAAGTTGATCCTTATTATCTCCATCCCACTTCGATCTGGAATAATCAATTCCAATTCGGAACAGTTCAATCAAGGCAGTTGTGTAGTCCGCCATCTCCTCTTCGGAAATCGCCTTTACACGCACGCCCCTTCTTGGCAGCCGCTCGATCACACCTCTGCTTTCCAGGATGTAGAATGCTTCTCTAACTGGAATATTACTTACATTTAACTCTTTGGCTATGTTGGATTCAATTAATCGAGTATCTTGAACCAGCTCGCCAATAAATATTTTTTTTAATATATAATTCGCAATTTGATCTGGCAATTGGCTTCTCTCATTATTCAATAATGAAGAGAAATGATAGCTTTGCATATCTTTTATCCCTTCTACACTGATTCATATTTCATGATACATGTGGACAGGCTGTTTTCATTATGAATTATTATATCGCAATATGGAGTGTTAACCAAAACAATATCAAAAGAGCGAGCTGGTCCGTATTACCGGAACCAGCTCGCCCTTTGAAGTTATATGGATGCGCTATTCAATGAAGCTGAGCCTTCGACTCCAGCGAATAGCATATATATGCTTTTACAAGCCTTCGATCAGCTCTTTGATTGAGCTGTCGCTCTCCAGTGCGCGAATGATCAACGTCACGGCTTCAGCTCTTGTCGCTTTGCCGTTCGGCGAGAACACGGAGGATGATAATCCTTGAACAAGGTTCGCAGATGAAGCTTGTGCAATCACATCTGCAGCCCAATTGCTGCTATCCACATCGTTGAAGCTGGCTGGTGTGCTGGTCGCCAGCGCATTCAGATTGAGCATGCGAGCAATGATTGCCACCATCTCGGCGCGGGAAATTGTTGCATTTGGCTTGAAGCTGCCGTCCGGATAGCCACCGATTACTCCCTTATCAGCCAGAGCATCGATGTAACCCGCAGCCCAGTTCGAGCTGGTATCCTTGAAGCTGGCCGAAACAGCGCTTTCGCCGAGACCGAATGCCCGAGCGATCATAGCGGTGAATTCCGCTCTGGTAACGGATGCATTAGGCTGAAACTTACCGTTGGCATAACCGTTAATCATGCGCAGCTTCATGGCAGCACTGATGTTTCTGTCGGCCCAGTGACCCGTGATATCACTGAAGGTTTTAGTTTCATTTTTCGTTGCAGCAATGGCTTCGTTAAGTGTCTTCAGAACCGTTTCCTGGCTAACTACACCGGATTTGAACGGATTGACTTGTGTTGCAGGAGGTACCGTTGGTTCCGTTGTAGGAGGTGTTGTAACTGTACCCGAATCTGTATCAGAATCCGTTGTTGGGTTAGTTGGTGTTGTAGTTGAACCACCACCTGTGCTTGGTGTCGTAGTTGAACCGCCACCTGTACCAGGTGTCGATGGTGTCGTTGTGCCTGGATTTGTTGTATCCGTAATAGACAGTGCAATCTGGTTGCTTAGATACATAACTTGAGTGCTATATTTGCTTGGCAGACCCTCTACCTGAACGGAGGCAAATTTTCCACTTTGCTGATTAGCGCCATAGTTTACAAGCGTTACAACACCTGGACTCGGCACATAGCTGTTGGTAAAGTTCACGTGCAGCGATCCGGAGGTGTTTACCGTACCTTTAACATCGAGTACGTCATTTGCGGAAGCTACGTTCAGCTCCAGCGTACCGTCAGCAACCTGTGTGAAGTTGCCTTCAATATTCCATTTCCCAGTTACGCTCTCCGTAACCGTACCACCGCTGTTGACCACATCGCCACTCCCGAATGCAGTAGCGGTATCACCTTCCAATGTACCTGCATTAACCTGGGTACCGCCGGAGTAGGTGTTCGCTCCCCGCAGCTTCAAGGTACCGCTGCCTTCCTTTGTCAGCTTGCCCGTACCGGAGATGTTGTTCCGCCAAATGTCCATGGCGTTGAAACCACCCTTGCTGGCATCCATCGTTACCGTTACATCGCTATTGAATGCACCGTATCCGTCTGCTGCCGCAAATAGATTAAGACGTCCCCAGCCTTCCGGATCATCAAGCAAAGGATAGCCTGATTCTATTGCCGTTGTTGCTAGCACAGCACGACGCTGTTGATCTGTCAGATAAGGCTGTCTGGTCTCAGTCAGCACTTCTGCTCCCTTAGGTACCGCCACAGGCTCCGTTGTGGAACTGATCTGCTCGAACCCGTAGGTCAGACGCTGGGTATAATCAGCCTTGTTTTTCTCATAGTCGGTAAAACGATCTTCTGCTGAGCCAGTCTCTTTCAACAATACGTTATGCGCCTGATCATACGCCGCTTGCTTCAGGTCTGCATTTTCTGGATCATTCAGAGCACCTGCTGCCAAGGCCGTTGCGAGTACACGACCGCCCATGACATCCAGCGGGGAGTGCATTCCGGCAACTACCCGGTTGTTGCCCATTTCCGATGCACGGGTTACCAACTCCTGGAACCGTTCAGGAGTCGCATAAGCTAATGCAAGCGCAGCAAGGTAGGAAGCATTGGTATGCCCGCTCGGGAAGCCGCCGTCAGAGGCTGCATCTTTCTCATCTTTGATTGCCGGTCTCAGCGTTGGCACGACAACTTCATTCGTATTTAGCCAGCGGAAAGGACGCATGTAATTGAAGAAATTTTTTGATGGATTCGATGATGCGGCGTTACCCCGCAAGGCTCCAACCAGATCTACTATTTTGCCCAACTCGGAATTCGAATCTCCGGCTTTGTTCGTGGTATTACCATCATCATACTTTGTTGTCGTGGCATCGTCCGGTATGCTCGTAATTGTGGTATATGTGCCTGATTTTTCACGATACACATTGGCCAGCGAACCCAGACCCTCGGTCGCACCGTAGGATTGGTTCGTACGGTCCGTATAGTAAGCGGCATCCTCCTCCGCTTGAGTACGTGTTGCTGCGATATTCGCTACATATTGAATGTTGTAGTCCAGTACCTTCTCGTTAAGCTTCGTACCATTGTTCCAGGAGTCGCCTGGTGTCCATAGGTCCAGAAACTTGGACAGTGTGCCAATGGCCGAGTTGGTTTCTTTTGTTGTGTTGGCGGAACTGTTGCTCTTATACGTATCTACAAAGTACCCCCACGCCGGCTCGGCCGGCAACGGGATTGTGGTATCATCCGACGCTGCAAGCGCAATGCTTGATGCGAATGAATTGGAGATAAGTGCTACACCCACAGCAGCGGCTAACATTCTCTTTTTGTTTTTGTTGGCTTTCGTTTTCAATTCTTTTCGACTCCCATCGTTTTGTAGTTGGTCTCGAATCGGTCTCAATGTAGCATCAGGCCCCTTCAACCAGCAATAAAACAATTTCGCCATTGTATCAATTTAGGATCAATATCGCCTTTTTTCGACATTTAACATTCTCTTAATAAAAATCATGAACTGAAGGGCAATCGTGTAGTGTATAATCGTCGCCGGGAGGAATGCCTCATGAAAAAATGGAGCTCCGCATGGGCCGGCCTGGCGGTATCGTACGTATCTATCGTGCTCGTCATTGTCCTGCTCGTATGCTCTTTCTTCTATATCTATTTTTCGCGCAGTTACAATGAAGAATTGCAGAACAAGAATCAGCTGATTCTGGAAAATACAACGCGAACCATTGAAGGGACGATCCTGCAAAGGGTACAACAAATCTATCTGGACCTGTCACTCAACAAGTCTGCGGATATTCGTCTGTTCGCGGAACCGTCTACCCGGAGCGGACTGGACAGCGTCATCGATCTTCAGGAGTTGCTGAAATCCAAGGTAGCCGGCAACGCGGACATCATTCAGGCCATACATCTCTATTATCCTGGACAAAACATCATGCTTTCGTCGCTCTACGGGCTGCGCTATAACGCCGATCAAGGTGAGAGCGCGGTATATTATGCAGATTGGCTTCAGGACATGCGTACCAGCAAGCAAAATAGCCTGTGGACGGCTTCGCGTCAGGTGCCGCAGGACATTTTCTCCAGCCTGCCGGGTGACAGCAGCAACGCCCTGTTTACGTACGCGCACAGCTATCCTTTTCAGTCCACAGGCGAAACCGGAGATGTCTATATTGCAATAGATGTAAAAGAAAGCGCGATTAGCAGCATCATCGAGAATATGATGCCTTCACAATACAAAAGCACATTTATCGTTAACCCGATGGGTAACACAATCAGCAATGCCTATACAGACATTCTGGAGCAGCCGGGGGAATACTTTGCCAGTATCAAAAAAGCATTACAATCCGGTAAAGTGAAGGGCAGCTTTGACGACAAGATTGGCAATACATCGGTTGTCGCGTCCTACCAGACCCTGCCATCGACAGGCTGGACTATCTATAGCGCAATGCCAGCCAGCTTTTATTATGAGCAATCGATTATGATACAGAAGCTCATCCTTGGCATCTGTATTATCACCATCTTGATCGGTCTGGCGCTGTCAGCCGTACTGGTCAGAGCCAACTACAGCCCGATTAAGCGCCTCGTCAGCCGAATTAAGGACCTATCCGGTCCGGCTTCGAAGCACATTACGAATGAATACCGCCTGATCGACAGTGCCTTCATGCAATTGAGCGATAAGGTGAGCAGCCTTGAGGAAACGCTGCTGGCGAACAGCCCGGCAATTAAGCACAACGCTGTACTGAATCTACTGCACGGCGGCTATAGCCGAGAACAGTGGGAAGAGGAACGGACTGCACTGGGCATTTCACAGCCATATCATGGATACTGCTGCTTGCTTCTGAATACCGAGGTAGCCCATAGGGGACTTAGTTCAGAGAACCTGCCATCCGTAATATCGCGATTGATTCATGGGCTGGAGTCCCTGTCTCTGCCGGAAAGTCGCCTCATTGCCGAGGAGCTGCCGGACAAGAAGCTGGCGGTTATTCTATGTACCGATATAGCGTCTGAACCGCTGCTAAACAAGCTATCCCATCTTCTATTGTCAGAAGCACGACAGCAATTCCAGCTCGATATCCAGCTGTCGTCAGGCTCCTGGGTGCAGGAGCTGGCCGAGGTGCATCAAAGCTTCAGCGAGGCACAAGCGTTGATGAAATACGCGTATTTCCTGCCTGAGCTCCTTATTCTGAAGGATCGCAGTATTCTCCAGCGAGAGCACAACATGGATGAAATTCCGCAGGCCATACTTGCCAAGTTCAGGGACAAGCTTCATGCCAGGCAGCCGGAAGAGGCTGTTGCAGCCGTTGATCAGTTCATTTCCACAATGAGGGAAGGATTGTATCCCGCAGACTATTGCCATTTTATGCTGGCGAACGCGGTATTTGTCTACTCAGATGTTGTGAAAAATGTCCGTTATAAGCACCCCCTTCAGCTCGGTCATCCCGATCTGTACCATGAGTACATCAGTATCGCCAATATCGTGGCATATCGCGACTGGCTGGTGGAGTCAGTCACGGTGTTCATCTCCGAAACGGAGAACCGGAACAGCGAGCGGGCCGTCTCCACCATTGGGATGGCGAAACAATATATTGAGGAGCATCTGTCCGAAGATCTGTCACTGGAGGTCGTAGGGGCGCAGGTTTTCATCAGTCCCAAATATTTGAGCAAGCTTTTTAAAGAGGAACTTGGCATCACCTATACCGACTATGTCACCTCCCGGCGGATGGAACGGGCCAAAGAACTGATTGAGAACAACAACATGACCATTGAACGGGTCGCAAGCTCCGTCGGTTACGGAACTACTGCCTATTTCATTAAACGGTTCAAGGAAATGTACGGCTGTACGCCAGGCCATTATTTACGAAAGACTGCTTCGGCGGAAATCGCGGAAGCCGGATCTTAGGGCGAGGAAGGTAGCGGATGAAAAAAAAGGGATGGCTGCGCGTTATCGCGCTTCTCATAGTGTTGATTCCGGTAGGTATGATTAGTATCCTTGGCGGCTGCGATCTGCCACTCGGGCAGAAGACCACGACGGATAAGCAAGAAGCCGATTCGGCTTCTCCCACTCCACGCTACCACATATCATGGACGATGCATCAAAATGTTCCGGTACCGGAGGATGCGGAAATGCTCAAGTACGTGGAGGACAAATTTGACGTCGACCTGGATGTATGGAACCTTGAAAATAGCAAATATGAATCCCTTCTCGACATGCAGCTGGCCCAGGGTGCCATTCCCGACCTGTTCCGTATCCGCCAGCCGCAGGATCTGCTGAAGTACCAGCAACAGGGCGTACTGGCCGAGATTCCTGTCGATATGCTCAACACATACGCACCGAACCTGATGCGGATCATCCGGGAAAATGAACCTGCTTATGAAAATGCGGGAATGATTGATGGGACCTATTACGGTATTCCCGTCATTAATCCGACCAACATCTATCGCACCCCAGTCGTTTTCCGGCAGGACTGGTTGGATAAGCTCGGCCTGCCGGTTCCGCAAACGCTGGCTGATTTTGAGAAGGTGATATACGCCTTCACCAACGATGATCCGGACGGCAATGGGATCAAGGATACCTATGGCCTGTCCAGCGAAGGCATGAACGTAGTATTTGGCGCTTTCGGTCAGATTGTCTTTGCCGATCAACTCTACTTCAGCATAAAGGATGGAGAGCAGGTCATCGGCGCCCTTCAGCCCGAAATGAAAGAAGCACTGCAATATTTGCGCAAATGGTACCAGGACGGTGTAATCGATCCCGAGTTTATTACCGGGGAGAATAAAGGTGGTTATAAACATCTGTCCCACGCCTTTATTAACGGCAGGATCGGAATGACCTCGATGGGAAATTATTATCACTGGATTCAGGACGGTGATTACCTGGATTGGAGTTATGGTTCGAACGGCCATGTCGTAGAGACTCCGGTACAATCCACCTTTAACGTGAAAGAGCTGACCGCCAAGAACCCGGAGGCTCGGGTGGTATTCAGCAGACCTTTTACCGGACCTCATGGACAACGTGGCTCCAAGGGATACGATATGTTAATGAGCTTCACGGCTATCGGCGCCGACGCCATCAAGGAACCGGGCAAGCTGGAGACGATTCTTCGGATTCTGGATGATGTTAGCGCCAACCCTGATCCGAATGAGGCAGCTACCATGGCCTTCGGGATAAAGGGCACGCACTGGACCTGGACTGAGACGCATCCGCAGGACACGGTCATTCTGCCTCCGTACGATAAGATGTTCAGTTATCAGAACAGCATTGGCGCCAATCTGGGCATGACCTTGCCCCTAAAGCAGAACGGTCGGCGAGAGCAATGGGCTTCGACCCTCGGCCTGGATCAGGACGGCATTTACAACTCGCTTGAGGTAGCAACCCCCTCCCTTGCCAAAAACGGAGCAGAGCTGATCAAGCTGAAGAACAAGGCCTACATCTCCTTCATTACAGGCGAGAGACCACTGAGCGAATTTGATGATTTCGTAGAGGAATTTATGGCCTCAGGCGGTGCGGAAGTGTTGCGGGAAGCGAATGAGGGATTATGAAACGAAACAGGATATAAGGACTTTGAGTTACATTCAGTAAACAAAACGCGAAAAGGCTTCAGTTAAACCGAAGCCTTTTCGCGCCAAATACAGTTTTATAATCATGTTATTTATTTATTTGAGCAAGTTCACTAAAAAAAACCAAGAACACACTAAACAAAATAACCACAAGAATTGTAAAACTAATACTGGCTAACGTTACATATTTTTTTGAAGTTTGCGGGTTGATAACTTTTGAAAAAGAATACACAAATACATAACTAAATATAGCAACAACTACAAGAATTAAAGGTGTAATAGTCATAAATTCAAAACCTCTCATTTTAAAAAGTCAGTTTGTGTCCATGTCCAAGTAAATGAAGTTGGTCTGGCTTCGTCATAATTAAAGCCAAGACTTAATGAAACAGAAGGCTCTTTAGAAAAAGTAAATTGTGGGGAGGTAACTGCGAGCCTCTTATGAAAGTAATTACCTACCATGGAACTAGTAATCTTATTCCCACTATTATCATGCCCTACTTGAAGAGTCATTGAGGCCGCTCCTTGATGCTCTTGTTGAAGACCTCGACTAACTAAGTTAACATCCCATCCAATTCCTGTTCCAGGCTGGATGGTTTCATAACCTGTTTGTGTGACTCCTCCTGATGTGTTTTTCTTATCGGTATAATAAATTAGTTTATACCAGTGCTTGGCAGAATTGTTTACTACCGAATAATTATTGTTCCACGCTAATCCAAACTTATCAACACCAGAAAAAGTTGGGCTATACTTCCAATTCCAATTATAATTCACTGTAAATTGTGCTATCCCTTTGCTTGCTGTTCTTATACGACTCACAACAAGAGTATGAGAAAAATTTGTATCTTGTAAGGCTTGTGGACTAATTGAACCTGAAGTTTTAGAATCGGTGATATTATCTTTAGCTGTCTGGCTAGTTACATAAACAGCTCCATCATCAACTAATTCTTTTTTTTGCTCAGGGATAAGCAATGTGATAACGCTCTCCGGATAACCATTTTCTCTCAAATACGCATCATACGAAGCTTCTTCTTCACTCACAAAGATTTCAGGCTTTATATCTTCTGAAGACAAGCTATCTTGTATACTTGATGTTGAACTAGGGCTAGCTAATACACTACTTGAAAAAAGTGAACTTAATAATAGAGCGGCTAATAATGACTTTCTTACTTTCATATTTCTTCCTCCATTTTAATAAATACTTCCAACTGGCACCTCACAAGTAATACCCTTAGATTTGCAGTGTGATCTGGTATACAAATAATCTATATAATTGTTAACATTTGCATCTCCAAAACCAGAATTTAATATCTAAAGATCATCCAAAAAGGATCCATTATGCCGTAGGAATAACCCATGTTATCAGAATTACATTTCTTAATACATCCTTCTAAAATCCTAATTTTACTGTTTATTACATCTGTTATTAATCAAAATCGGTCCTATTGTCCTACGATAAAATCCTCATCCGAAACCATTTGATCTAAGCATCGAACGGTCTTCCCACCATCTAATGACAGAAAAGAGCAGCTCTCCGCTGCTCTTTTTCATATTCACATGTGATCGACTCAAGCCAAATATTCCGCCATAATCTGCTCGATATCGAATGGGGTAATCCCTTGCTCCACCGAATAAATCGTATCCGCCTGTTCTATCGTGTCCACCAGTTCACCTCGGGCCTTAGCATGAAGCATGAACAAGTCGTACAAGTCCGGTTTACGCAACGTAGTCAGAGCTTTGCCCATCAGGACCATCCCTTTTTGATTGCCCTCGACATTATTGTAGTAATCCGGGTGTCTGGTGAGCGCCAGATCGGTCCAGATTACCGTACGCTCCACCAGATCCATAATGACGGGAATCGCAATCTGCGTATCCGCAGTAATATCGATCTTGTTAGCCACTGTGGACGGCTCGAAAATCTCCCCGGAACCCGGCTTCTTCCGCATCATCCAGCCCACAAAACACTCCGGCAAATCGCAATACGGATGACTCGTAAAGGAAAGCAGGCTCGCCACCACATAACGTCCGCCATAATCAACAATCGACGGAATATGCAGGTCAATGAACTCGCTTGCACCATGAGGTGCTGTCACGATATCCCCGCTGTGAACGGCCTTGTAGTTGGATGAACGCAGATTCGTATAGGAGATATGCTCCACATAGTTCCAGTTCTCATCGTACATCACCGCAGACAGATCGATATCCACGCGCCCCGTTGCTAGACCATTTACGGTCCCTTCCTTCCACCAGTTGAAGAAACGAATCGTATCTCCTTCCGCCATCGGCACCCGGCTTCCCCGTACAATCGTATGAAGAGCCTTGCTCGCCGATCTTTGGGAAAAGGGAACCAGGTAATCATGGAGCTGCGGATCGACATACGTCTTCCCAAGCGAAGGAAGGACGGCAAAACGCTGCACCAGCGCCAGTTCACACATCTGCACAACGTCGAGACAAGTGCCCTCGGCTATCTTCGGAAGCTGATTCGGAACAGCAAAAGCTTTCGCTACATTGCCTTTCGGGAAAAATACACGCAGATCCTGCGGCTCATTACGCTGGGCAAAATGCTGTTTTACCTGCAGCAATACCGGGGTTGATACGTGCTCCAGAATTTCACTGAACGCCAGCAATACATATTCCTTATCCGTGGTAGAGCGCAACAGGTGATCCAATCTTCTCGCAAATTCACCCGGGCGCTGCTTCAACAGCTCAATCAGACTCCACACATTCTGGTATTGGAAGGCAAGCTCCACGCTCCCGTTAAAGGTCGTAAACGGCTTGTTATTACGCAAAATATCAAAAGCTTCCTCACATTGCGGGTACCGCAGCTTATATTCCGAAGGATGCAGAATTTCGCCCAGACGAATCCAGCGATCCTTGTAACGGAGCATATCTTCCGTAATCGAACCACATTGCCCCAGAAGACCAAGCAGCAGGCGTCTCTCACGCCGTTTGAATTTACGGAAAGGCGAAGCCAGAGCCAGACTGACATCGCCATCCGACCAGGCCACTGCGAGACGAAGGACATCCGTTGCCGTTCTGAAATATGGACCGATCCGGTCGATATTGGCCTTTTCATACTTTAATAAGGAAGCTACCACGAACCCCACATTTTCCTTGAAAGGAATCTCGGCTGGCAACAGCGCATCCACTTCATCCGGTTCCGAATGCTCCAGCACCTTATCAATATCTGCTTTGTCTGTCTCCGAGATGGAGCCCTTCGCTTCGATCAGTTGGCGCATGAGCGTCTGGAAGTCTGCCTTGTTGCCGAGGCCAATGACTTTCAGGTTTACTTTGTCCAGCAAAGGCACTCTTTCCACGGGTTCACGATTCGGATATACCAGGGTCAGATAATGAAGGATGGCGTTCAGGTAGAGCTCCACCTCATCTTCCTCCATCACCTGCGCTGGAAATCCAGGGTACATCAGTTTGTAGTCCACATGCGCGCCGACCATGATTCTCAGATCAGCCACAACCTGGGCCACCAATGCTTCAAATTGTTCCTTGGATAATGTTCGCACGGCTTGCATCAACTCATCCGAGAACGTGTATCCAAGCGTTTCTATATTTTTAAGGGCAGTCGCCAAATAAACCTTCGGCAGCTGTTTCTGCCCTTGTTCCTGCTCGATCATGAGTTTGTTCGCTCTGCGCAAATAGATGGTATTGTTCATGATAAAAGAGTCCAGGAAAGCCATATCCCTATGATTCAAAGGTCTGTTGAAGAAGGAAGGAATATGATAGCCTGGACGCCTCCTCTCTGAATTGAGATCTTCAGGAAAGCGGCAACCCTAAGTTCGCCAATGAAGTTAGAAGGAAGGATCGCCATAGCCTGAAGGCCAAAGGTCCGACGTTCGTGACCCGAACCTTTGATGAACCCATCATCTCAGATTCCACGATCTCCCAACAGGGCGAAAGTATTACGACATGCGAAACTAAGAAGGAATTCTCTGACTTGTGTCGAGCAGTACTGAAGATCGGCATACAACTGATGGTACATTAAAAAAAGAGCTAAGCACGGTTTTTAGCCGGCTTAGCTCTTTATCACACGCATGGCAAACAGGTTACATACAGCTCATTACATCCGAACGACTGATTTCTCAGCCGTCAGCCCGAGCACTCGAGCGGTTGAAGCATGGACTTGGTTTAGAAGATCGAGGTTCTCCACAAGCGATTTACCATAGGAAGGAACCATTTCCTTGATCTTTGGCTCCCACGCATCCATATGCTGCGGGAAGCACTTCTGGAGGATCTCCAGCATGACATGAACAGCAGTCGATGCACCCGGTGAAGCACCAAGCAATGCTGCAATCGAGCCATCCGCCGCAGTCACTACCTCCGTGCCGAATTGAAGCGTTCCTTTGCCGCCTTGGGCGGTGTCCTTAATCACCTGCACACGCTGCCCCGCCAGCACCATATCCCAATCCTCGCTCTTGGCGTCAGGAACAAAGTCACGCAATTCGGCCATACGTTGTTCCTTGGATAACATGAGCTGTTGGATCAGGTATTTGGTTAGTGAAATTTCTTTGACGCCTGCCGCGAGCATCGTGAGCAAGTTGTGCAGCTTCACGGACGTAATCAAGTCGGCATTGGAACCCGTCTTTAAGAATTTTGGTGAGAATCCGGCAAACGGTCCAAATAATAGCGATTTTTGATTCTCAATAAATCGGGTATCCAAATGCGGAACAGACATCGGTGGAGCACCCACCGAAGCTTTTCCATATACTTTGGCATGGTGCTGCTCCACGACTTTCGGGTTTTTGCACACCATGAAGATGCCGCTCACCGGGAAGCCGCCAATATGTTTGCCTTCTGGAATGCCGGATTTTTGCAGCAAGTGCAAGCTTCCGCCACCCGCACCGATGAAAACGAATTGCGCTGTGTGTCGTTCGACGGTTCCGCTCTTCAGATTTTTCACGGCTAATTCCCAAGATCCATTGCTTGTGCGTTTCATATTCTTCACGCTATGTTGATAGTGGATATCCACGTTTTGTTTCTTCAAGTGTTCCATTAGCATACGCGTTAAAGCACCAAAGTTAACATCCGTACCGGAGTCAATTTTGGTGGCTGCAATCGGTTCATTGCCCGTGCGGTTTTTCATCATCAGCGGAATCCATTCCGCCAGTTTTTTCTTATTATCTGAGAATTCCATGCCCACGAATAACGGATGTTTTGCTAACGCTTCAAAGCGTCTTTTTAGAAACAGGACATTCTGCTCTCCATGTACATAACTCAAATGAGGAAGCGGCATAATGAAGTCCCGCGGATTACGAATCAGATTGCTTTTGACGAGATAGGACCAAAATTGCCTTGAGATTTGAAAATGCTCATTCACCGTAATGGCTTTGCTAATATCTACGGATCCGTCTGGTCGTTCAACGGTATAGTTAAGTTCGCACAATGCAGAATGCCCGGTTCCGGCATTATTCCATTCGTTGGAGCTTTCCTCCCCCGCACTGGCGAGCTTCTCAAAAACCTTAATATTCCAGTCTGGTGCCAATTGTTTAAGCAAAGTTCCCAAAGTTGCACTCATAATTCCGGCACCAATCAAGATAACATCTGTACTCGTTTGTCCCTGGCTCATGTCTACCGTCCTTATATCCTATATTTGCCAAAAGGATGTAAGCGTTATCGATTTGGCATTGCAGCAAGCCCCATTCTTGAACAGGCCCGCCCCTTCTCTGAATGATATAACCTTGATCTAGTGTATCAATAATATGGGTCAATTTAAATATGCAATTTGAAGATATTTGCTATTCCATCAGTATACGCTAGTTTATGTCAGATAGATAACCCGGTTATAGGGCTGAAAGATTAATTTGTTCAATAAAAAGTATCCTTCGGCATTGCATTTATCGAATTGGTACAACTCATATCTAAGGATCGGACTATTATCATAATTTTGGTCAGTTCATAGACCTGAAATATTTTTATTTCTTCTGTATAAATTAACAATCTTCCCAACGAAATTATATGTATCTTTATAATATAGTTCTTGTTTAGTTTTGGATGCCAACATGCTGCATCTTAAATATATTTTCTTAAAGGAACCCTTTAGCCCGAACGCTTTTAAAAGAGTGTCCTGACTAAGGGTATTGAATACCTCATTACGTAAGGGAACTTAATCATTGTACAGTTCTCCTTGCATAACAAACTCTAAAAATTCTGTTGTTATTTCTGCAAACGCATCTTCATCAGGTAAATAAATAAACTTACTCAAACGCTTAATATCATCTTCAAATAATTCAATCAATTTAATAATAGCTGTAGAATCCTGAGTTTTAGCTGCAACAATTAGTTCAACGAATTCATCCTCTGGGATAATCGTTTGAGCATCCTTTTCTTCCATTTGTTCACCGCCTGTTGACTCATATTTAAATGCTGTGCAACTTCTGCTTCAGTATGACCTTCAATGTAAACTTTGTGTAGGATAGTCTTGCCTTGGGGAGGTAACGATTGCAATAGTTGCTCTACCATAATTTTATTCTCCAAGTTTGTTATGAAACTCCCCCCAAGGAATTCAATATCATTAATAGAGCACTCACGTTGTTTTACTTTTTTAGCACGATATTGCACTCTCCAACCAATACGATAAACTTCTGTCTTATAGCGTTCGTATGTTGTTTGTGGTTGTGATTGTTTCATTCCTCATCCCCCTTTTATTATTTTAATTTGTTCTACTTAATATATAGGGAAGTATGAAATTGAAATTACAACCAAAAAAAGAACATTTGTTCTTATTTTATTATAGCATTTTTCATCATATTTAGAAAGCTATAGAATCCAATAACTAGAAGTTTATCTAGACTTCTAAACTGTAAAGCAAATAAATATACACTTTCTAAATTGACAGGTGTATCCTTATCTCCCTGTAACCTAAATAATTTAATAATAAAAAATCACTGGTTGTATAAAATGTTTTTTGATTTCCCTTATATGTGAGAGGCAATCCTGAACAGGATGTCTTATCATAACAAAAGGTGGTTAATTATATGAGTTTAAGCGGAAAAAGTTTTATTATTGATCCAGGACATGGTGGCAAGTATGACGGTGTAACTTCTGGAAGTCGTAAAGAAAAAACAGTAACTCTAAATTTTAGTAATATCCTTAAGAACAAGCTTGAAGCAGAAGGTGCAAAGGTCTATATGACTCGAACTACCGATAAAGACTTTGGTGGAACTAATGCTGATGATGATATTAATAAACGCGTTAATTATATCAATCAAAATATGCCCGCTGTATCGGCATTGATAAGTATCCACGTTAACACTTACAAAGGAAGAATTGGTCCATTCTATCAAGAAGGTACAGTAGCGTCCAAAGCATTCGCCCAGGCCATTGCTAAGGAATATGGTACAGTGGCGCACGAAGGGAACTTTGCAATTCTACGAGATACAACACGCGCGAGCCAGAAAACATTGATTGAGATTGGACAAATCATTGAAGGTTGGTTGGATAATACCAAGGATCTCTCAAGTACTGCTGATTTTGTAGTTAAAGGAATCAAAAATCACTTTTAAGTATTAAGTATAAAAAAGCGAAGCTCCGGCTTCGCTTTTTCTATATTTTAAAACTTTAACTTATAATATAATGATTTAGATGGGTTTAATGTTATAGACTAGGAATAATCAAAAAAAATTATGAGGGAGAACGTTGATGATTATAATAAGTGTGGTATTGCTGGTCGTAGGCATTATTTTTATTATTCGTGGACGAGCTCTGGAAATTAGTAGTCAAAACAGAAAAACAATGCTCTGGATTGGGTCTGCTCTTATTGTAATGACCATATTTCTAGTCATTATGGGGATTTTACAAATTACAGACATATCAACCAACGAGCAAGGGCATTGAGTAAGCTTGACATTAAGGAAATTTTGTTTGCAATGCCTGTATAAAAATCTCTTATTTTTATAGCTTAATTTCAGTCTTTTTATCTAATCTTTCCACTTGTTAACAAGCGACAACAATCGATTAACTCTGAAAAGAGTTCAATCGGTCGTTGTCGCTTTTATTTATAGAAATCTTGATTTAAAATACTAGCACTTAATTTTAGTTCATCTATTATCATTCCTTATCAACTCTCTATATAGCGATGTCGCTAATATCTTGTACTGAAATATTTAGATGTCTCTAATACTTATGAGGATGCTGCACCACTTACAACCATTTCGCCTTGTCTTATGGTAAAACTCCCGCCTTGCTCAAAGAATTTTATTTTCGGTCGTAAAGATCGATGTATTGAATTGCTTCATCTAATCCTTGATCTATTAATTCAGCAACTTCTAAATAACCGCAGCAAATTACCAGGCTCGATATAATTTTTATTAAACCTATTTAGAGTTACGTATACAAGGTAACGACTAAAAATACAGCCCTGGTAACTGCGTTATCGTTTGAAAGTATGTTCCTTGATTTCAATCAGTCGTATTCAATATACACGCTGCAACCGTTCGTTTTGGCTAGTTCTAAAAATGTTGATATCTGATGTGCTACTTCTGGGAGAGTAGGAACAATATTCTTAACATTCTCTATTTGCTCACCAGTTACTTTACTCACATTGAAGGAATTAAATAAATGAATAGCTGAATCAAGGTCCTGTATTTCCCATGGACTTTCTTCATACCAACCTTCATGAGCATAATACTCATGTAAGATACCTTCGTCAGAAGGCTCGTATTGGCACATAAGATCTAATAATGTCTCAAAATATCCATTCCACATTTTCAGAATATTCTTTTCGGTAGGGTTCTCAAAAAGAATTAATATCTCGGGTTGCCCTTCAAATCCAACATAAAAGGAATCATTAACTAGTTCTTCTTTCATCGTATTACTCCTTCCAATGTCCTTGATCTAAAATCCTGACTTGTTCCGGCGTAGCAGTACCTGCTTTTCGTGCAGCTATTGCATCATACCACTTATATCCCTCAACCCACTCGCTTTCTCCAATCTTGTAAAAAGACTGTGGCCTGTTGCCCCCATTACCCGGAATTGTTCTTTGAATTACCCACGTGTTCCCTTGGTCAATAGGGGCACCAGATGTTCTAGTGTGCCATCTAACTTCATACTTATATGTCTCGTCACTCCATTTATAGGTTATCTGTTCATAGCCATCATTCATTGATTTAGCTTTCATATTCGCACTTTCAGGAATCTCAATTGGAGCAGTTTGAGCATATCGTTTCGATATAGCTAATTGTTCATCTACATTCATATCAGAGAATTTCTTATTAGCTTCTATCTTTCCATTAGAACCTATGCCCTGGCCCTTACCTGTCTTCTCTTTAGCAGCCTCCATATTCTTCTTAATTTTCGCCACAGCTGAACTAGATGATGGTAAGCGAAATGGACCCTTGCCTCCCGGAACACTCCCGCGAACCATCTGAATCGCCATAAACACTTGTGCAAATTTTAGAGAGGTAACCATGGTTTGAGCATAAGAAGCAGAGACAGATTCACCTGTATAGGGATGTATTCCATTCTGAAATGCCTTGATCTGTAGTGTGAATATATCCTCCCCAGGCGGTTCAACCTTCACAGCTTGCATGCGATTAACATCCAGATGGCCCTGATCCCTCTCATAAGCCTGAAGGGCGGCCTGATCCGTAACACCTTTCTCGTTCACAGGCATCCATCTTCCAAACATAGAGTTATATGCCATCCGATAGCCCTTATCACCCGAGCTTGAATCACCTGCTGATTTGGTCATCATAGCCGCGGCACCGACTGCTCCAGTTGCACCACCCAGACTTACCAACTGAGCATCTGCATCCTGGAAGCGCGTAGCGATGTCCTTCAATTCCTTGGATGTGTTCACCATACTCTCCAGCGCTTTATCCAGTATAGGGCGCGATTGCTCAAACTCATAGTAAAACCGCTCCTGCGTCGCACCCATCCACATCATCTGAATGAACATGATCTGTCTCGTCAGATCACCACGTATATGCTCCAACTGTTGTCTTGCCTGATCCACCTGATTCGATACGTGATGTAGTTGCTCAGGGGTTACTTTGATTGTACTCATACGTTTCTCCGCTCATTTAAAATAGGATTAACCAATGTTAGCAGAAGTTTGTATGACAGACCATCCGGCTAACATCCTGATTTGACCATTTCTAAAACATAAGCTGTACCACTCATCGGTGCTATGGTCCTATATGCATTTACCCATTTCAAAGCACTTATCACCAGCAAATCCCCCTTACCCTATCTCCTCCAAAAAAGCCCGATACCGCCCAATCTGCTCCACTGTCGCATCTTCCCGCAACGATTCTAGTAGTGCTGCGCATTTTTTGAAATACGGATTCATCTCAAGCTCATCCGCTAACCTGAGCGCCTGCAAAATGAACTCCACCGCTTTCTTTTGCCTCCCCATCCCTTGTTCGTATAAAGCCCGGTGAAAACAGTAATGGTACATATCATCGTTGTTTGAAGAATCTATTTCTCTGCCACTACCTTGAACCTGACTCGCAATCATATGTAAAACTCGATCAATCTGCCAACGATACCGGACCGCCGCCCCCACAATCGTTCTCAAACCTGCTATACATTCATCTGGGTGCTCTAGCAGAAAATTCACATACTCCTCCAGCAGCTCTGCATGCCCCGCATTAATCTCCAGCGCATACCGATTCACCTGTGCTCGATGCCTAAACTCCTGCACTACTTGCATTCCCTCCTCATCCAGCTCTTCCGTCCATGCTAGTTCTGCATACTGGTCGATACACGCCCACGCCTGATCCACCTGTCCCATCATCTGGTGAGCCATGCCTCGCATCTGGAGACTGAACCCGTAATAATAGATCAACGGACGCTCGGTACGGATATAGGGTAAAGGCAATCCCTTGGCCCGATGCTCCTGTCGCTCTTCATGGATGCACTGCACACATTGGTACAAGACGTCCGCTGTCTCCATCACCTTGTTCCAATTCTCAAAAGCAACAGCCATCTCCAACATTTCAACAATAATGTCCGGTTTGAGTGATTTTAGGATAGATTTTCGCAAAGATAATCCTCCTTAATTTTCCGTTTTCATGTAATTGTATAGAAAAGTCAAAAGAAGATCAATATAAATTGTACATATAAGTACTGTTATTTCTAAAATCAATTTGCATATATTAGTCTGTAACGAATCAATAACCTCTTCTAACCTTAAGTGGAGGTGATCACATGAATTTACCAGAAAGTGTAGGAAATCGGATACGTGAGTTAAGAAAGGCAAAAGGCTGGACTCAAGAACAATTAGCAGAAGCAGCAGGTCTTCATTACAGTTACATTGGTGGGGTTGAACGGGGAGATCGAAATATTTCTCTGGAGACTCTAGAAAAAATTATAAATGGTTTTCAGGTTCCGGCTGAAGAAATTTTTAAATTCCAGGAAGAATCCGAGTACAAAAGAGCTTTGGATGAACATATAACTTTAATAAGTGGTAAAAGTTCAGATGAAATTGCATCCTTAACGAAAATTAACAAAGAGATTCTTATGACTATAGAAAAACTACAAAAAGGTTCTGATTGAAAATATCAGCATTGAAATCAAAAAGAGTGGAGATAACCTCTCACTCTTTCTTAATTTCATGAATTCACAGAACAACACCCTCAAACTCCGCAAACTCAATCCGATTACGCCCATTCTGCTTCGCCTGATACAACGCCTTATCTACCGCAGCGAACAACTTAATTAAGTACCCCTCCGGATTGTCCGGTACATGCTCACATTCGAAATCCTCGATAGACAGAATCCCTATGCTAATCGTAATAGACACCTCTTCGATCTCATGATCCACCACAATGAGGTTCGACTCCACCGCTAATCTCACGCGTTCCGCTATTTGTTGAGCTAACTGTCGTTCGGTATGCGGAAGGTAGATCATAAATTCCTCCCCGCCATATCGCGTTAGAATATCGGTACTCCGAATGGATTCTTTGACGGCCTGAGCGGTGCGATGCAGCACTTCATCCCCGATGACATGTCCGTAGCGATCATTGATCGCTTTGAAGTAATCAATATCCAGGAGTATGAGTGAAAACGGCGTTTTGTATTGAATGTTGGTGATGACCTCGTGATTCAGGTGTTGAGTCAGATAACGGCGGTTGTAGCAGTTCGTCAGACTGTCCGTCAGGGCGAGTTCTTCCAGCTTGCGATTGGCCTCGGACAACTCCAAACGAATGCGATCCAGGGCATGATTACGCTCCTGAAGCGTCTCATTCTGCCGATTCATTTCTTTTACATAGAAGCGCTCTTGAGAGACATCTTGGAACGTAAGGATATGACCAATAGGTTTGCGAGAAGAATCCACAATCGGAGACGATTGGAGAATATAATGACGCATAATGTCGCGCTGCGTGATAATTTCAATTTGAGACAGGATATTGTCCTTTTGCTTATACTGATCCAGAAACGTCTGACTGCTGCCCTCTACACGAACAGAATTCAGAAATGCTGCCATATCAAAAGAATCCCCCACATGCAGATCCATAAAGGATCGCGAGGCTTTGTTCAATTCAATAATCATCTCATTCTCATCCAATACAAGGATGCCGTAAGGAATGGTATTGATCACATCCTCATGGGCGATGGAAACCAGATCGAACACATTGTATCTTTTAATTACATAAACGAAGAAAAGGTCAGACAGGAAAATCCCCAGCGAAGTCAGTCCGGGAATGATGAATGGTAAATACGCTCTTAGAACTACATTAAGCAGAGCGTCGATGGTTGCAAAAACAGCTAGCACGAATATGCCCCATAGCGTAACTTTCACCTGGTTTTTAATCATGGTGGACGTTCGTGAAGAATAAAGTGCCCGGAACAAAATAAAGAGGGAGGTCACAAAGTAGCTCACGAGAATAAACATGACAACCCAGAACCAGGGTCCATAGGCCCGCTCAACATAACCGCCTTCCAGCGGAGTTACAAACCAGCTCCACGGGTTCAGGACCACGCCTGCAGCGCCAATAACCGCGGGAATAAATAGCAGGAAGGATCTTATTTTGCCTAATCGCTCCGCCTCACCAGTAATAAAGATGGTAAGCAGCAGCCAACCGCCCCCGAGCAAGGAAACCGCGACAAAAGATAACGTAACATAGAACAACTGCAAGCCGGGATCATCCGTCAACGTACTCGCAAACTGACAGAATGGCCACAGCATCATCAACCCATGAAACAAAAAGTAAACCTTATGTAAGTTCGTAATTCTAACTGTAGCAAAAACATATACGTACACAACAAACAATAGGACGAATAGAAAGAGATCATACCATACTAATAGGCTCACGAATCTTCTCCTTTTTGCATGCGACAACGAGGATAGTATTGAACTGGGGTATTTCATAACGCTGCTTACGCTAATGTGAACCTTCGATAAATCTATAAAAGATATTCCTACACTACTGCTATTGGTTAAATTAACCACATCTTATCATACCGCTACTGGACTGAGTAGCCCATACAATGGCAATCCAACCAACCTCTGATTGAATTTTGTTCTATTTTTGCGTTTTCGTGAAAGAATTTGAACGTTTTGATGCAAACCGGGAGGGAAGAAGACCTTGTTAGCTGTCGTAGGAGGTACGGAAATGCGTATATAGAGCCCTCCGTCACCGGACGGCCCACTCCTCATTCGTACATCGCTTCCAAAGGCAAATTGTCTGAGAATAAATCCGGATTATCTTGGAGCATGTCCGTAATGACTTCCGTCAACATCGCCGCATCACACACTCTGACAACTGCATCACCAAGCTGCCCCTTACGCATTGCGCCTTTACGTTCAAGAACGTCATCCACTTTCCAAAAATGCTCCGACCACGACAATCCGCAATGTCTACGTGAAGGTACCGAAATCTCGGTTCCATCGGGTAAAACTGTGCTTAACATCTCAGGCTCATCCGTTAACCTGCCCGGGATGTCCACCCATTCTTCGATGCCATGGATAAACGTGTTCCTCTTCAGATCAACGCCGACCAACAGGATGGTTGCCTTTCGATCAAGCAGCTTACCCCAGGCGGAGCCTCTCGCGCACGGTGTATCATAAAGATGATCGTCCTTCGTAAATGCTTCGGCATCTCGCCCCAGAGCAGCTACCGAATGTGTAGGGTGCCAAGAACGTACTACGTCAGGCCGTTTGCGAAACAGCTCAGGCAGAATACCGACGCAGCAGGGTGAAGATTCCACGTGGAACATCGGGTTGTCCGCATTGATCGTGGACCATGTATGCGTTGGCAACACCAGCAGTCCTTCCTTCATATATTCGGTCAATGCATCCAACACTGTATCCGCGCCGCCTTCGACTTCGCCCATGCTTTTCATGGAAGAGTGAACAAGCAGCGTTCCTTGGTCATCGATACCGAGCTGGCGCAGTTGGTGGAGTAAACTTTCTTGGGTATGCATCATTAATGGATAACCTCCTTTGGGCTATTATAGCAAAATAGAGCGTAGTCGACGGTACTAACGTTATCCTTTGTCTTGGCGTGAGCACAAGATCCGTTTCGGCCGCATACCATGCGCCTCACGGCAAGACAAAGGGCCGGGGAACCCCCCGGCCAAAAGGAAAGAATTTGTATGAGTTCATGAATGAATTTCATGAATAACAAACTTATTTAATCACAACGTACTCCAGGTTCACCAATTTAGCATAAGTAACAATCTGGTCTGTTGTCAGGTTCAAGGAAACTACGGTATGGTGACCGCCGCCATTCTCGATCCAAGCTCTAACCCCGTCCTGGAAATTGGGCTTCACATTCCACAGTACACGTGCTACCGGCAGATTAGGCGCTGGAACTGTCGGTTCGAATGCGGATACTTCGTTGATCAACAATTTGTAATGCGTTCCGAAGTCTGCCATGGATACCACGACACCTTCTCCTGCTTTGCCATCGAAAACGAGACGTGCAGGATCTTCACGATCGCCAATACCCAGTGGGGACACGATGATTTTCGGTTTGTTGCTGGCGAGTGTCGGGTCTACTTCAAGCATATGGGATTGAAGGATCGCCTCTTGACCAGCCGCCATTTCGTATGTGTAATCCTCCATGAAACCTGTGTTTTCGTTATGGGCCATAACTTTGAGCAGGCGGTCGAGTGCAGCCGTTTTCCAGTCGCCCTCCCCAGCAAAGCCATACCCTTGGGCCATCAGGCGTTGAACAGCCAGACCCGGAAGCTGCTTCATGCCATGCAGATCTTCGAAGTTGGTGGTGAAGGCACTGTATCCTCCCTCGTCCAGGAAACGTTTGATCGCAATTTCATAGCTTGCTTGTACACGTACGCTAGCTTCCCAAGCTTCTTTGCTGTTCGTGCCATAATGGAATTCATACAGCTCTGCATACTGAGCGATCAGATCATCGATTTCTTGCTCTGTTACGGCATTCACGTATTGTACGAGGTCGCCGATACCAAAATAATCAACAGTCCATCCGAATTGAATCTGTGCTTCCACTTTATCCCCTTCGGTCACGCCTACATTACGCATGTTGTCGCCGAAACGGGCAACCTTGATGTTGAAGCTTTCGTTATAGGCAACCGCTACGTCCATCCAATCCGCAACTTGCTGCTGCACTTCTGGGCGCTCCCAGTAGCCAACAACGATTTTGTTTTGTTTTCTCAGGCGTGCATTGATGAAACCATATTCGCGGTCACCGTGAGCGGCTTGGTTCAGATTCATAAAGTCCATGTCGATGGTCGCCCAAGGAATACTTTCATTGAATTGGGTCGCCAGATGAAGCAACGGTTTTTGCAGCAATTTCGTACCCCGAATCCACATTTTTGCAGGCGAGAACGTATGCATCCAAGTAATTACACCCGCCACCTCGTCGCGATAGTTCACTTCTTTCATGATGCTCGTGATTTTATCTGCGCTTACCGCCAAATCCTGCAATACGAGCGGATATGGCAGCACGCCACTTGCATTGAGAGCATCCGTAATTTTCTGTGCGTTGGCTTTAACCTCGCCCAGTGCTTCTTCACCGTACAGATGCTGCGAACCTACGACGAACCAAAACTGTTTAGCTGCTGTTGCTGACATGTAATCATCCTCTTCTCTTTTAATGTATTTACAACTCGTTTACACTTGCCACTCCGATTGCAGTACCATCTTCCGATCGCTGTTTATCCCCGGATTTTTTGATTCCCTTTTTGCAAAGGGAAAATCCTGTGATAAACGCGAGCGCTTCGCTTCTCCAGATTGGTTCTGCACTCTCCGTTACCGTGTAAAAATCAGGCACTACATAAGGTCAGTACTAATTATTACTTCTGTCCGTAGTACGCGTCTTTTCCGTGTTTCCGCAAATAGTGTTTATCCAAAATGCCCTGTGGCAGTTCTTTGGCAAAGTTATTCAATTGCCGTGCATACAGGTTCATTTTGCATACTTCCTCCAGCACGACGCTGTTTACGACAGCCGACTTGGCGTCTTTGCCCCACGTGAACGGTGCATGGCCATGAAGCAGGACTGCCGGGATCGCCATCACATCCAGTCCGCGCTGTTCGAATGTCTCGATAATGACATGGCCTGTCTCCGCTTCGTAGCCGCGATCGATCTCTCCCTGGTTCAAGAAACGGGCACAAGGTACGGCACCATAGAAGGTATCAGCATGCGTCGTTCCCATCACAGGTACGTCCAGGCCAGCTTGCGCCCAGATGGTCGCCCAGGTGGAATGAGTGTGCACGATACCGCCGATTTCCGGATAATGTTTGTACAGCACCGCGTGAGTTGCGGTATCAGAAGAAGGTCTCATTTCGCCCTCCACCACATTGCCGTCCAGATCAACCACAACCATGTCGCTTGGTTTCATCTTGTCATAGCTGACACCGCTCGGTTTGATGACAAATAGACCGCTGTCTCGATCCATCGCGCTAACATTACCCCATGTGAACTTTACCAGTCCGTGCTTAGGAAGCTCCAGATTCGCCTCATAGACCTCTTCTTTCAGTTGTTCTAACATGTGTTAGCCCCTCCCGTTCTCTACCAGATGATCTACCGCCGCCTGCTCAATCGCGAGGCCCTTCCGATAACGTTCGATAAATGCTTCAAATCCTTTGACATCCGATGCATCCGGCGTAACTTCTTCACCCTCGACATCATGGAAGACCTTCTGCTCAAGAAACACATCCAGGCTCTCCTGCTGATCCTTGTTGATCATGTACGAGGCCAGAAGCGCCATTCCCCATGCACCGCCTTCACCCGCTGTAGACATCACTGACACCGGCACGTTCATCGCTGCAGCTACGATCCGCTGTCCGACAACAGGGGTCTTGAACAGACCTCCATGAGCCAAAATGCTGTCAATTGCCACATGCTCGTTCTTCGTCAAAATGTCCATGCCAAGCTTGAGTGCACCGAAAGCAGTGAATAGATGCGTGCGCATGAAATTCGCCAGATTAAAGTTGCTTTCCGGTGAACGAACGAACAATGGACGACCTTTGTCGAGGCCCGTAATGTTTTCACCTGAGTAATAACCGTAGCTCAGCAAACCGCCACCATCCGGGTCGGCTTCCAACGCCTTATTGAACATCACGCCGAACAATTTGCCGGTATCCACTTCGTATCCCATCGCCTCGGAAAATTCACGGAACAAGCCCAGCCATGCGTTGATATCGCTGGAGCAATTGTTGGCATGTACCATACCTACCGGACTGCCATCCGGCGTCGTAACCATATCGATCTCGGGATAGACTTTGGATAATTCCTTTTCCAATACGATCATCGCGAACACGGACGTGCCGACGGAGATGTTGCCCGTACGCTTTCTCACGCTATTCGTTGCCACCATGCCCGTTCCCGCATCACCTTCCGGCGGACAAAGCGGAATGCCTGACTGCAAATCATTCGAAGGGTCCAGTAGCTTGGCTCCCGCTTCGGTTAACTCACCAGCGTTCTCACCTGCGAGATACACCTTGGGAAGAAGGTCCTCGACTTTCCACGAATAGCCTTTGTCTGCGATCCGTTCATCGAACTGCTTGATCATGGATGGGTGATAATTATGCGTAGACTCATCGATTGGAAAAATGCCCGAAGCGTCGCCAATACCGATGGCTTTATTACCCGTCAGCAGCAAGTGTATGTAGCCAGCCAAGGTTGTCAGGTGGTCGATGCGAGGCACATGAGCCTCTTCGTCCAAGATCGCTTGGTATAAGTGAGCGATGCTCCAGCGTTCGGGGATATTGAACTGAAGAAGATCCGTAAGCTCTCTCGCAGCCTTCCCCGTAGTCGCGTTACGCCACGTCCGGAACGGTACCAACAGTTCTCCCGCACCATCCAATGCGATATATCCATGCATCATGGCGGAAAATCCGATGGAACCTACGGTTTGCAACGTGAAACCGTATTTCCGTTCCACGTCTTGCTTCATTTCACGATATGCGGTCTGAAGACCTGTGATAATATCCTCCTGGTTGTACGTCCAATATCCGTCTTTCAGGAGGTTTTCCCATTCAAAACTGCCTGACGCAATGGTCTCAAAACGTTCGTCGATCAGCACCGCCTTGATCCGTGTCGATCCAAATTCGATGCCTAGTGAAGTGGCTCCCTTGGTAATCGCTTCTTTCATATCCACATGACTCATGATCACGTAGTCCCCTCTCTGACCACAGTAGGTAAAAGTAAAAATAGTTTTGGCTTAGGATGATTGAAATGAATTCATATTCTGGTTTATTGAAAAGAATGCGCTTTCCTTTTCCGACAGCCTTAGTATATTTTTTGTACGTACATTTGTCAATAATTTATAATAGTTATACTTACATTAACTGAAATATACCGTCTAAATGATCTAATTTCTGTACTCAACAGGCTTTGTTGTCAGGTACATATCTCTGTTTTGTAATGGGAGTTGTACGTTTCAATTCAAAAAAACTGCTGTTGCATTTCCATTCCATTTGAATCATGATAAAATATGTACGTACAACTATGGATATGACGATGTTTTTTTATAGATAAGTAACGATGAAAGAAGTGGACTGTGTGAAGCCAAAGTATCAGGTCATCATTGATGATATCAAGAGCAATATCCTGTCTGGAACCTATAGCGTAGGCGAACAAATTCCTACCGAATCCGCATTACAGGACAGCTACAACGTGAGTCGCCAGACGGTGCGGAAGGCCATTTTGGAGCTGTCGAACGAGGGCTTTTTGAGAAGCGAGAAAGGTTCCGGCACCTATGTAAGCAATCTCTATCGATCCAGAACCGGCGGGAACACGATGAAAAAAACAATCGGCGTCATCACGACGTATATCTCCGATTACATCTTCCCCTCCATCATCCGCGGCATTGAAGGCCGATTGAATGAAGATAATTACTCGTTGCTGTTAGCCAGCACGAATAACGACGTTGCCCAAGAGAAAAAAGCGCTCGAAATGATGCTGGCTTACGGCGTCGATGGGCTGATTGTTGAACCGACCAAAAGCAATCTGTACAATCCCAACATTGCTTATTATCTTTCCTTTAAAGAGCAGGACGTTCCGTTCACGATGATCAATGCCTTTTATGAAGAGCTGGAGGTGCCTTTCTTCTGTCTGGATGACGTGCAGTCTAGTTATCTTGCTACCCGGGAGCTGATCGCCAAAGGACATAGCCAGATCGGCATTATCGCGAAAATGGATGACTTGCAAGGGAAGTATCGGATGAAGGGATACATCAAAGCGCTGGGCGAAGCCAAGCTGCGATTTCATCCCGAACAGGTACTTTCGTTCGATACGGCATCGAAGCCGGATCTCTCCACCAATCTGGAGGTGTTCCTGGAGGAAAACAGAGATGTGCTGACATCCCTTGTCTGTTACAACGACGAAGTGGGGCTGGAGGTCGTACATGCGTGTAGGAAGCTGGGAATTTCGATCCCGGACGAGTTATCCATTATCGGCCAGGACAATTCTTACATCGCCAAGAATGCCAACATCAAACTTACGACGTTAACCCACCCCCAAGAGCAAATGGGCCGTGATGCAGCGGATTGGGTCATCAAGAAACTGCAAGGCAAAAAGGATTTACCCACTAACACCTACTACCAGCCCGTGCTGGTTGAGGGTGAGACGGTGAAAGAAATCGAGTTGGAATAGTATGTGGACCGAGATTTGGTTGACGTGGGTTGGTTGAATTGCGGCATGAAAATAAAATTCTAGTCCCTCAACCACCAGCTCTTCGTCTGTAGTAACGATGTTTTTCTGTCGAGACAAAAAAAGGCTGCCAAAATGGCAGCCTTGATTTTTTACTTTAACTTTAGATTTGAGTAAGAACAAGAGCTAATAGTCCAAAATTCAAGCCTATCTCGCCTTATTGCTCCTCATCCTTTTCCAAACTCACAATGACACCTTTCTTCTCCAGATTCTGTATAACTTGCTCCGCCTGTTCATTCAACGGGTTGCCGGCCAAGGACACCTCCACTAAATGGGGGATGGTCTCGAGCACTGCAATATCCTGAATGAGGTTATCCTCCACATAAAGGTACTCCAATGTCCGATGGTTCTTTAATGGTGTCAAATCTTGAATTTTATTTTTATCCATAATGATCCATTCCAGATTTAATTTCTGAAGTGGACTTAGGTCTGCTATCTGATTGTCGCTGGCAAGCAAACTGGTCAACTTATGTGAATTTTTCAACGGCGTTAGATTTTTAATTTGGTTACCACTAATTAAGAGACTTTCTAAATTGCTTAACCCGGTGAGTGGGGTGAGATCTTTGATCTGATTCCCTTCAAGAACTAAGAACTCCAGTTTTTTCAACTTGCTGAGCGAAGTAATATTTTTTATATTATGTCCGGGCAGAATTAGCTCCACCAAGTTAACGGCATTTTCAAGCCCTTGCAGATTGGAAATCTTATTTTTGTTATCCTCGGCATATATCAATTTTAATTTCTTCAAATCGCTCGTTTTCACTTCTTTTTTAGACGATATCTTCAATGTTGTCCGAATAACTTTGGCCAGAGCCGCGTCTTTAATAACGGGAGCAGCAGACATGGTTGTTGCCGGCAATAACACGAGAACCAAACAGAATACGATCAACCTTTTTACGAATTGAGTGGGCATATCGAATCTCCTTTTAAGCATTTTAAATGAAGTCTCATCTGTAATTATATAAAATTTCCAGAAATGAACATCTATTATGGTACTTCCTTTGTATGTCTTTGTCCATGATAATTCCAAAGGGAATGCATAAGGGATTCTTTTAGTTATGTCACTGGAACCAGATCTCACCGCACCAAGAGGTGCTGTCATTCTATCTCAGCATTGCTGGAATTGGCTCTCACTCAAGCAAAGTCCAAAATATCAAGAACATGATCGCCCATGCTGGATTAGAAAATAGCGATTTTCTGACAGACAATATAGAAGCATTTAAGCGAACTTTGGCAATCCCAAAATCCAATGGATAATAGATAAGATTTACCAAAACTCCTGATCAGCATGCCACTGAGAGTCAAAACAAAAATACTATATATGCCTAAATTGATTCTCAGTGAAGTCATGCTCTACATCGCTTTTCTCCTATTTGAATTTAATGTCAGCTACTTGACCACTTTCAACAAAACCTATATTTTGATAAACCTTATTCGCATCAGGATTCTTCAAATCTGCATAAAGCATAGGAACTAACCCCTCTGATTTAAGGATAGAACATAATTCTGCTACAACTGCACTAGCATATCCTTTCTTACGAAAGGCATACGGCGTATATACTGCATTAATTCTTGCATGTCTTGGAGAACGATGTGCAATATTAGCCATGGATACAGGGTGTCCATCTACTAGCCAGAGATACAAATTACCTGTCTCCATGACCGACTCCGCTGCTTGAATTTGACTAGACGGCTCAACCTTGACTCCATAAGCTCCTTCCGAGAAACCAGCTAAAAATTCCGCAACTGTCTCCAAATGATGTCTAGTAGCTAGGTGCAAATTCCCTTCTACACGAACTGGCTTCCTTACCTCTGAACAAACGTAGGATTCCATAATCATATAAGGAACGTATTGGAGCCCATTAGACTCTGAATATACGTCAGCAAAGTGATCAACAGTCGTTCGGTCACCTGATATACCAGGAAGCTCCGTTCCCTTGATAACTTCTAAAAGTTCTTGCAGGAGCTTGTTCTTTTCCTCAGCTGCAAGTTCCTTGGAAATCCATAACCAAGCGTTGTGCCCTTCTGACTGGGCAAAGATCATTGTTTCATTAGAAGCCTTTAGGCAGGTTGAACACTCTGACTCGCAAATACGATGAATAAGATTGTACTGGACTTCGTCAGCCATAAACATATTCTGACGCAGTACTCGATCTTTTACACCAAACTTTTGCCACATACCCATTCCTCCTCGATCATTATAAAAACACAAAAAACTCCATCCCATTAGGGACGGAGTCTATTCCGCGTTACCACCCTGATTGGTGTATGAATGAATACACCCTCTCTGTCATCGTCCAACAACGATGCTTCTATATAACGGTAGAATACCGGGCCCGTCTACTATTATTTCGAAGGCCTGCTCTGAGGTGATTTTGGATTCGGATACCTACTGCCTCGCACCAACCGCCAGTTCTCTCAATTATTTCAAGTCCTAATACCGCAATTCTCCATCATATTAGCTTGGTTATGAAGAAGCATATCCTTACATGGAGGGTATCCTTGCAAGCCCCAATGCGGATCTGAAATAGCTTCACTCTCCAACCGTCGCCAGGAAGCGAATCGTAACGGTTGTTCCCACACCTTTCACACTCTCATAATTAATTTCCCCGTCATATTTTTCTACAATATTAAAACAGATCATTAATCCTAGTCCCGTTCCATTACTTTTTAATGAATAAAACGGCGTCCCGAGCGACTTCACCTCATCCTCTGACATCCCGTTCCCTTCATCAATGATCCTGATCTCGATATAATGATGATTTCTTTTGGCAATCACAGTCACAGGTTTTCCCATATTTGAAGCTTCCAAAGCATTTTTAATTAAATTCATCAGCAACTGCTTAAACTCAATGGGATTAATAAAAATGAAGCAATTCTCCTCTGCCTCGATATTCATCTGATTATCAGATAACATCGCATAGGAACGGACCAGACCTGTTACGCTCTGTAGAGCATCTTTCACATCCACTTTTTCCGGTTTCTGATCTTTATTAGGTTTGGAGAGGGTTAGAAATTGGGAGGTAATCTGTTCAACGGTATTCAGCTCATCTATCATTAATTTGAACTTGTTTTTGATTGGTTCATCAAATGCAGGATCTTCTCTGTATAGCTGCAAAAAACCTCGAACAACGGTGACTGGATTTCTAATCTCATGCGCTACAGCTGCCGTCAAATGAGCTATCATCTTTAGACGCTCCGATTGTTGTAATTGCTCATGGTAGAGCTGCTGCTTTTTCATACGACTAAAGGATAGATGGAAGATGAGAAATAATAAAACCTGGCTCGCTATAATATTAATGAGGTTCCCTAGGATATCATGATGTAAATATGAATATACATTCCCTTGATCAATCAGAATGATATAACCAAACGTAATCAATATTAAAAATCCATTCACAATGATGGAGAAATAAAACAATTTTAAATCAAAAAACAGAATGGCAAGTGAAGGAATGAGACAAATGAGGATATAGGTAGTCCACGTCTCTGGATATAAGAAAAACAGGGTATAGAAATAAGCAAAGCCAAATAAAATGATGACCTTTCTGAAAAAATAGGTTTCATGCTTGGGGTAGACCAACAAACAAACCGCTAGAATGGCCACACATGAAAAATGGATCACATACCCCAAGGTAATCCCGTTTAATTCTGTCGTCGATAGTATTAATCCGGCTAGCATAAGAGCAATGAGCGTTAACATGGAAATATAATAGGTTTTTCGGTTGACCTGACTGCACAATTCTTTCATCCACTCACCACTTTAAATTAATGTCGACACCTTCGGTGTGTATGTACCCTTTTCATTGCTATATTTAAAGGCATCCAAGTGGATGCCCTTACCTATAATAGCATTGTATTTCATTTAAGTAGCTATAGAATATGAAAATCTGATAATAAAAGATTCCCTTTACCCGTGAGACTGATTACATCCAAAAATAATTGATCTTACCTTATTGACTTAAACCATGGTTTAAGTCGTATGCTATTCCTGTCGACAGAGTTAACATCCATTTGGAGGTCTCCAACATGAAGTATTTTTCCATTAGCGAAGCTTCTGCCCAATTGAATATTCCAGACTCAACATTACGTTTTTATGAGAAAAAGGGACTTCTGCCCATGATTGAGCGCGATGATGCTGGCAGACGATTATTTTCAGAAGATCAGATGGCTTTATTGGAAACCCTTGTTCGCTTAAAAAACACGCATATGCCCATTAGTCAAATTAAGCAATATATGGACTGGATCATAGAAGGGAATTGTACGCTTGAGGCCAGGCTTGAAATGATGCAAAACCACAAGCAAGCAGTGCTGGATGAAATTTCGTTGATGCAGGAATCCCTAAAGGGAATTGATTTTAAAATTAATCGTTATACTCATCAGATACAGGAAAGAAACGAAGAAAAAGAAACCTAAGAGGAGAGAAACTATAATGAAACTTTCAGGAAATACAGTACTCATTACCGGCGGAAGTGCTGGCATTGGATTAGCGTTTGCAGAGCGCTTCTTAAAAGCTGGGAATACAGTCATTGTTACTGGTCGACGTGCAGATGTACTTCAACATGCAAAAGAAACACACCCAGACCTCATTACGTATGTGAATGATCTGAATATGGAGTCCGAGCGTGTGGCATTGTTTGATTGGGTAACCGTGAACTATCCGGAAGTAAATGCATTGGTCAATAATGCCGGAATTCAACAGCGTTTTAATGTGCTCAAGTCAGATGTGAAGAACGATTGGAGTTATTTCAATAAAGAAATTACAACGAATATTGAGGCACCTTTGCATCTATCCATGCTGTTCGCTCCTTATCTTGCAGCCAAAGAAGAGGCCACGATCATTAATGTCACTTCTGGTTTAGCTTTTACGCCGTTTGCGATTGCACCGATATACTCAGCTACCAAAGCGGCACTTCACTCCTTTACAATCAGCCTTAGACACCAGCTTTCGGATACGTCTGTAGAGGTCATTGAAGTTGCTCCTCCGGCAGTAAGTACAGACCTGGGTGGAGCAGGGCTGCATACGCATGGAGAACCATTGGATGCCTTCGCAGACGGAATTTTCAAGGGATTAGAAGAGGGGCACAAGGAAATTGGATACGGTACCTCTGTTGCTCGCTTACGCATGTCTCGGGATGAAATCGACAAGTATGCAGAACAGATGTATAACACAACGAAAAATCTAATTGAATAAATCGCCTGCGAACCACATGCGACTAAATTAATATCGATATCGCTGTATATGGACAAAGAGGCCATTCCAACTATGGAATGGCCTCTTTGAATAAGTTCTTATATAAAACTCATGTATCCCTTTTCTTATGCCAATGGGAACATGACATCAATCTGATATTAACTTTGAATACATATGGAGATCGTTAAAAGTCCCTTCTACACGTTCATATTCTCTCAGTGTTCCTTCAAATGTGAAACGGAGCTTTTCTAAGAGCTTTATAGAACTCACATTTTCGGGATCAACCTTGGCTTCGACTCGGTTCAGTTTTAAAGATGAGAATGCGTGATCCACCAAAGAAGAGACCGCCTCTGAAGCATATCCTCTTCCCCAAGATGATTTAGCAAGATCATATCCAATTTCAGCTTTTAAGTTGTCAAAATCCAAAGAATTATAACCGCATGAACCTATAATTTCGTTGGACTCTTTTTTAATTATGGTGAAACGAATAGCCTTACGATCCCGAGAAAGATCATCCAGAAGGTTGATCATTTCTTTCGCTTGCTCTACGTCAGTAAAACAACGAACATTCATAAATTTAGTAACATCCGGATCAGACCAAACCGTAAACAAGCTCGAAGAATCCGATACCTTCATTTTTCTCAAATGTAAACGTTCTGTGTGTAACTCTGTAATCAATACTTTTTCCTCCCATTAGATTTAATAGTTAGGTTTAAAATATTGATATCTGCGCATAGTTCAGTCCCTTCATTTCCAGGCTAGTTACATTATACATAAGCCATGAACCAAATCAAAGTCCACTGAAATGATCTCAAGTTAGCGTAAGAACGATCTTTTCCCCGGAACGGGTAATTTTGTAGATCCCTTCCTGCATGTCAATGCCATAGTGCTTTTTCAGCAACCACTTTGCGTTACGATCCGTCTCCACGACGACCAGATAATCGTAACCGCTCAGAAGATTGTCCATATTATCCTCATAGAACAGTACGATTCCGTCCACATGCGGAGCATACAAGAAATACTTCCCGACATACTGCATGTAATAATTCGTGACCTGTTGGTCCCTGTCCGAGGCGTAGAATAAATATCTGTTGTTATCCTCCTGACCCCCTTTATACCAGCGATCACCAGTTACTGCATGGATCTTGTAAGGGAGTGTCGTGTCGTAGGTTTTGGCAATCGAGACGATCCCATTGTATTCCGATAAAAGGATGGTCGCCGCAATCGCGATACAGCCGATAATTCCTTTTTGATAATGACCCTTGGTCTCGACCGTCTTGAAGGCTTGATAATCAGGCACTTCACCAATCCGATAGTGGAAAGAACGCTCCAGGTCAATCGCAGCGCACAGCACCAGTCCACCCGCGAACAGTACCACGATACTCGACGCATAACGTTCAAAACCTGCCAGCCTGATGGCCTCATCCAGCGGCATGGAGAAGAGATACAACGCCAGAATCCCTGCATAATACAGCAACAATACGACATCCAGCGCAATCAGTACTTTCCACAAATTCCATTTCTTCTTAAGCACCACATAGGCAAATACCGAAGCTGCAATTGCTACAATCTGGAAAACAATAATACCGATGACCGGCCGTGTCGTAATATCCGTACTCGATTTTATGAACAGCCACAGAATCTCATGCATCTGCTCTGCCGTTTTGCCGGATTGAATCCCGGAAGCAGCAACATCGAACTTGTTATCTACCCCTTGGAATACCGTCGCCATTCGCCAGCTCCAGCCGAAGTAAGGAATCAGCACCCCGCAGATCGTTCCCACCACAGTGAGTACATTTTTCCAACCGGACTTTTGTCCGTGAGTCAGCCATGTGTACACCAGGAAGATCAGGCCGACGGCCGCAAAAATAATACCGGTGCTTTTGATGATTGTCAGCAAACCCGCAAGCGGAAGAACGACAATACACGCTCGCTTGATATTATGACGATACTGGTAGACCACTGCCAGAATGGCCAGCGCATAGATGGGGAGCAAGAAATCGACGAGCAGGTTAGTGATCCGAATCGTAAGGTTGAAGAAGGACAGTGTAGATAACCCGAGTCCGAGAAACGCGTACAACAGAAAACGTTTCTTCTCGGAAACGATGCCGAACATGGCGTAAAAACAGGAAAAGATCAGCAGACCTTGTGCCAGAAGCATCACGGACTGGGAATGTCCCATAAAGCGACAGACATAATAAATAAATGACGAGGTCCCTAGCGGATAATTTTTAAAATCAATCAGGTTCGAATCCGGTGTCGGAAAAGCATCGGTGCTGAGCATCTGCTTCAAGACAATCGCCCAATGGGAAAAATTATCGTAGTGCGTCAATTGGTTCTGGAAGAGTACCAGTAAGAAAATAAAAGTCCCTGCCAAAAATGAAAATTGGAATAAAGAAAAAGAAATGCGAAAGGATGCCCCTCGGCGCATTCCGAGAAACACCATTCTTCCATACAATAGTAATCCGACGATAAGCAGGACAAGGCTGCCAATGAAGAGCTGCCCTGCCAAACCGCTAAGAAAAACAAGACATGCTATTGAGGAAAACACAAATACAGGGATGAACTCCCAACGTATGGATAGTGCCTTTCGAACAAACTGCATGTAACCAATAAAGGAGAATATCAATAAAACTCCCATCACAAGTTGAAACACAAACAGCATTTTTATCTCTCCTAACCCTCTCTGGTGAAGCTCTCGGCATGTGGATGGGTCAAATCACTCAGCAATTGATCAATCAAGCCACGCTCCACGATATCATCAATATTCTCCACCGAGAGAAGCACTTCGCGACGATTGGCTGTTGTTTTCCCGGTATGCTGCAAAATGACTTCAATATTACTCTTCGTGTAAAAAGAAACGATCGCCCCTGCCGCAATATCACCATGGAGACCCGTGGCGGAAAAGAAACGATAATTGAAGCTGCGCAGTGTACAGCCCGCGTGATTGGTGAAATGGACTGGAAGCTGCAAGGAAAGCCGCGGCATTTTCCGCTGATCTGATCTCGGCTGAACAATACGTTTTTTCACATTACGCAGCATATCGTCGTAAGCGGTATCCCACAGATTCATCTGCTCTGGCAATGAGTGTTTACGGTCATAGATGATTTGCATATATTGGCGGTTATCCGTCTCGTCGATTGGCTGAACCGTTGCAGAATAGCGCCAGCCCTCTCCATCCTGCTTCACATAAACAATGACCGCATTGAGATTCGCCTCATATCGCTCGGATTTTACGACCAAAGAGATCGTCTTCTTTTCAGGTAAATAGATGGGATACGGGACATAGAAGGCAATACCTTGTTCGGATACATCTACCGTCTTGGCCTGATAACGCAGATTCGTGTCCTGATCATGGATCGTGACATCCTCTTGTGCCCGAATCCGCTCAGTCTCCCGATACGCACGACGGCCGATCATGAAGAACAGTGCATAACACAGTGCAATCATATTATGAATGAGCCAGAAAATAATGATACTGCTGAAGAACAGCGCAATGCCGTACTTGCCGTTAACATACCGAATTACAGCCGCAATCGATAGCAGGAGCAGGAAGATATGCGGAAGTGCATATAACAGAGCAGACATCCATTTCCGACCGCTCGCTCTGCTTTTGTTCGTAACCTTGAATTTTTTCTCGCGAATACCCAGGGTTTCGAGGAGAACCGGCCAGATCAGATAAGGCATAAATATGGTATCTATGACCTGACTCCAGCGCTGATTCCGAATGTTGCTGGACAGATAACGCATCGATACGCTGTAGAAGAAATAGGACGGAAGCCAGAATATTAGGATCTGCCAGAAGGTTGTGTTTACAATCTTGAAATCGAATAAGGCAAACAAAATTGGCGCCAAAATGAAAATCAACCGGTTAAAGAAAGACCACCAGTATAAGAAACTGCTTAAATAGGTCACCCTCGTCCAGAAAGGAAGCTTCTCGGACAGAGGAGCACGCGTATTCTGAAGGCTCTGAATAATGCCCCTTGCCCAGCGAATTCGCTGCTTAATCATGCTCGGAACTGTTGTTGTTGTCTGTCCGGCAGCTTGAACCTCTTGAGTCGCATAGGTAATATAGCCTTCCTGCTGTAAACGGATGCTTGTCTCAAAGTCCTCGGTGATCGTATTCAGCGGAAAACCGCCGATGTCTTCCATACCTTGCCGGGAAATAATCGTGTTGCTTCCTGTATAGGCTACCGCATTGGAGGCATTACGCAGGATGTTAACTTCTCTGGAGAAGAAATCCTGTTCATTCGGAATTCCTTGCTCTGCATAGAGGTTGAACTGGAATAGATCCGGATTGTAGAAGCTCTGAGGGGTCTGTACCAGCCCCAGCTTGAACTTTTTATCCATTTCATCCTCACAGCGAAGCCGCCATTGCCCGTTCTCTTCTATAAATGTGGAGAGCAGGAAATACGGGACGGTTTTCATTAGAAAGGTGTGTTGCGGAATCATATCTGCATCAAAGGTTGCAATGAGTGGGGAAGAGGTTTTGCTCAGGGCATTATTCAGGTTACCTGATTTGGCATCCTTGTTGCCGGGGAGCCCCAGATACCCAACGCCAAACTGCTTTGCAAGCTCCTCCACTTCAGGTCTTCCGCCATCGTCACATATATAGATATGGACCTTTTGCTTGTCCGGATAATCCATGAACGTACAGGCATTTACCGTTTTATACAACAGATCGACCGGCTCGTTATGCGTGGCAATGAACACATCCACATCCGGATAATACTCCGGAGGAACGATGGGAAAGTCGAGCTGCGTACGTTCCTTTTGCATCTTTTGGAAGAACAATTCAAAGGTGGTTAGTACGGTTACCGTCTCAGCCACAATGAGCAGAATGCCGAAGATAACGTTCAGTACACCTTCTCCCCATGGCAATGTAAAGAACATCCGCCATAACAAATAAATCGACATCAGGATCATGGTGATGACAAAGAAAATATGTTGCCTTTTTTCGTTTTGCACTACAGCTGCTTCCTCCTTGCTGCAAATACCCATCTTCGCTGCAATTGAAAACTGAGCAGGAACAGCAAGGCATCACAGACAAATTTCGCAATTTTCTCATCCACGAAGAAAATCGTATGGAACAAATATACCCCTGTACTGGAAAGCACAATCACGACTCCGCACAACGTCAAATAGCGCCATAGACTGCCCTGACTATCTTCTTTGCGGAATACAAAATGCCTGTTCAGTACATAGTTGACGACAATGGAAATAACTCTCGCAATCACGGTTGCGAGCAAAATTCTTAGATAATCCTGCTGACCCAAAATGGGCCGCAAAAAGTCGATCAAAAACCATGCAATTCCCAAATCGACAACAGAACTCACAACTGACGAGGAAATAAAACGCAGGAAGTTGGAGAACAAGACACCCATTACCCGAGCACTGTCTTGAATCGCTTTGAAGTGGGTTCCGGCATTTCCATTTTCATAAATGACTTGAATCGGCACCGTATGAATCGGGATGCCGGATTGAATACACGAGATGAGCATCTGCAGCTCGTATTCGAACCGGGTGCCACGAACATCTTGCATAAAGGCAAGCAGCCCGGGGCCAAAGGCACGAAGCCCGGTCTGGGTATCTGATAGTTTTTTCCCGTAAAGCATAGCAAAAATAAAGGACGTCATCCGATTGCCCAGCAAAGACTTCGGCGGTATTCCTCCCTCGCTGAAGTTCCTTACTCCGAGAAACAACGCATCAGGATCGCGCCTGGCTTCTTTGGCGAGCCTATATACATCCTCTGCAGCGTGCTGTCCATCTGAATCAGCAGTGACAATGAAGGAAGAGGACGCATCGAACTGCTGTCCGATATATTGAAATCCCGTCTTGAGTGCGGCGCCCTTTCCCCGATTTTCCGTATGCCGCAGCAGGACACACCCGCTCTCACGGAGCTCATCGAAAATCGACTGATATGCCTCGCCAGATCCGTCGTCCACAATAACAATATGGGTCAAACCATATTTTCGCAATTGCCGTACATAGGACAGAAGTCTCTCATCTGGCTCAAGCGATGGAATGAGGATAATCGTTTCGCCGTCCTTATGTTTATCCATAATCATCCTATTAAGCCTCAATTCGACATATTTTCACAAATTCCTTTTGAATATTGTGAGTATAACACCGAAATGGTAGACAGTAAACGAGCAACTTGTATATATTTTGGTAAAAAAGTTGTATTCGCATTTGTGCTAATTATAGGTGAATAATACTAGAAATAGGACTGAGGTATACACAAAGAAAAAACTCGCCATAGTTATGACGAGTGAGTGTTCAAGAAGCTTATAGGATTGTTAATCTATTCTAATGGCCTCGATATAAAGCTCGATGCTTACTTCATTTCCGACGACAATTCCACCCGCTTCCAGAGGCGAGTTGAAGCTCAAGCCAAATTGATTGCGTTCGATACTGGCTGTTGAATGAAATCCCACACGTTCTCGGCCACGAGGGTCTTTGTTAAGTCCTTCAAAAACGGTATGGAAAATGACGGGTTTTGTTACTCCATGCAGAGTTATATTGCCCATAAGTTCATACTGCCGTTCGCCAGTAGGGGCGCAGCTGATGCTCTGAAATGTAATGGCTGGATACTTGGCCGTATGAAAGAAGTCTTCGCTCCTCAGATGTTCATCTCGTTGCCGCTGGCGAGTTGTGATACTATTTGTGTCGATAGAAGCCTGAATACCCAGGGTTGTTACATCGTTAGGGTCGAAACTTAAGATCGCTTCAAATTGCTCAAAGACTCCTTTGATTTGATTAATCATTAAATGCGTCACCGAAAACTCAACGGAGCTGTGATCCGGATCTACTTCCCATTTAACATTGCTCATGAAAATTCCACCTCAATAATAGATTTTGAAGAAAAGGTTTCCCTATCTCCAATGCACTGCGCTCTTCGCATGCTCCTAATATACAAAAACGCTACTGACAACGTAATGTCAGTAGCGTTTTGGGTTTCGCTAGACGTAGAATTAGCCCCTTCCATCCCAGCGATGGCAAGGGGTTTTTGCTGTTTCTCGGCAAAGCTTGGAGCAATCGGAAGGCGTCGCGGGGAATCCCCCTCCGCTACTTGGGGTTCGAGTATCTTTTCAGTAGACCTCTGCCAATGAGGAATGCTAAGGAGGGTAAGCAGAAGCATGGGCAGCAAAAACATATCGAGAGGCTACCGCTATTCTCCGCCACGGATACGAACGGCTCGGTGACGTTCACGCGTACTGCTCCGTATGGGGCCGGCTATAAATAGTTTTATAGGTAGATATTGATTAATCAATTACTTTGATGCAAAAATAAATAACCTCGGACGGTTATTTATTTTCATTGAACTCAAATAGCTCGGGAAGATCCAAAAAGTACGAAATGTTGCACATCATGCCCATGGCGATAAAAATCGTTGCGTTTCTTTCTGCATCGGGCATGCCTGCTGCTTTAAACTCTTGCAGGACATAAGTTCTGATGCGGGATAACCCCTCTTTGGTTGCCACCTGAATTGCTTCTTCGGTGATGCCAATACCGATCACCAGCAAAGCAATCTCATTGGGATATTGGGCCGACAATTCTTCATAAGCTTTGAGCATGTCGTTGTCCAACTGATCCGGACTCGACTCGACATTTTTAAACGTTTGGAGTATCCGGTCGAACGCCCGATTCAAAACGGTGATGAACAGTTCCTCCTTCGTCGGAAAGAAACGAAACACATAAGGCTGAGAGATCCCGGCCTTCTCTGCGATATGGGCAGTCGTGGTGTTATAGTATCCCCGTTGGGCAAATAACTCCAAACCTGCCTCAAGGATTTCCTGCTTGCGATCCTGTCCTTTTGACCTAATCATAGCAAACCTCTTTCGTTAGTAATTGATCAATCACATTATATCCGTCATTTATCCCCGACGCAAGGGGAAGCCCTATACCCAGAATCGGTACGATGTCTTCTCCCTTGAAATCTGGAATCTGGAAAAGCTGCGTCTAATAGTCTTCAATCAAATCCTCGGGTCGCTGAATTAATGCTCTTTTTTCTTTCCCATTAAAATAGAAATCACTGTAAATACAGTCGCAAGTATGACGATTAAACCACCAACCCAGCCGATCGACGACAAGGTTAACCGCTCTACAACGACTCCGCCCAAGCCTGCACCTAGGGCAACACCAAGGTGGAAGGCGGATGAGTTCAAGCTCAATATAATTTCGGCTGATTTAGGAGCCATAGTTACCAGATAGAACTGTTGTGCAGGAGCAGTTGTCCAAGCTCCAAGCATCCAGAGTGCGAGAATAAACATGGCACCTCCAAAGGTAACTGCAGCCAAAGGGAGGAAGAACAAGGCAATAGCATGAATCAACAGACTGACAATCAGTGTTCGAGCAATCCCCCATTTATCAGCGCCGTAGCCTCCAACACGCGCCCCAACAACAGCCATTAAACCCATGCCAAGCAAGACGAGACTAATTGTATTGCTATTGAGGCCAGCGTTTTCGCGTAGTAACGGCGCAATGTACGTGGAAACAACAGAGTAGCCGGTAATAAAGAATAAGGAAGCTAATATACCGCTGATTACTTTGAAATCTTTGAGAATAGCCAATTGCTTGGATAATGGAATCGTTTCTTGTCCAGACATTTTAGGTATCGCTTTTACAATCGCAATAATAGGAATGATCGTGATAATTCCAAGAATTGCGAAGATCCAGCGCCACCCCATATATTCACCGATTAATGTTCCTAAAGGAAGGCCGACAACGAGCGCAAGACTCGTACCCATCAAGATCGTGCCAATCGCACTTCCTCTTTTCTCTGGAGGAGCTATTTGTGCTGCAATTCCCAGAGCCACTACTGCGAATACCCCAGCGCTCACGCCCAAAATAACACGGGATATCATCAATATCGTAAAGTTAGGACTCAGAACAGCGATGATATTACCGATAATGAACGTAAGAAGTGCTATGAACAGCAGCTTTTTTCGATCTGTTTTTGAAGTGATCGCAATCAGAATTGGCGTTCCTACCGCGTAGGCTATAGAATACATGGACACCAATTGTCCAGCCAAGCCAATAGAGACATTTATATCCGTGGCAACCATGTCCAGAATACCTGTAATAATTGATTCGGCCGTACCGACCACGGTTGCGCCTAATGCAAGCAAATATATAATCCATTTGTAGTTTTTCATGAAAAAATTGGTCCCCTAATCTATTGTTTTATTATTTGAAATAATACACTTTCTTCTTTTGGATCACTTCTAACCTATGGGAATCCATGCCTAAAACATTCGACCGCAAAAATGAATATCACCCCCTTCTTGTATATTTATCGAACGATCGATCAAAAATATTCAAAAAAATATATTGAACGATCGATCAATTTAGAGTAAAAAAAGAGCTGATTATACTTTGATAGCATCCCAGCTCATTTGAATCATTTTATCAATATTTGTTGGACTGAACTCATACGCCCCATTTAGATACTCTTTTCCCATTTCGACAAAAGGTAAACAGGAGTATGTAACCAATAGATTCGTTTCCAAATCCTTAAACAAACCTTCCTCAATTCCCCTTTCAAACAAAGGGTACATCGGCTTAAACACACCGCCATTTTGATCCTTACACTTTTTACGTATAAAGGGTGAGCCAATAAACTGTTCCATTAACAAAAAGCTGTCCTTATTATTCAAGATGTAATTTGAATAATTTCGCAGAATTTTCTCAAACCCCACTTTTACGGGTGTACTCTCTGTTACACCATGAAACATGAGCTGGTGCATTTGATCCTTGAGCAAAAAATACAACTTGATCAGCATATCCTCTTTGCTTTCAAAATAAAAATAAATGATCGAGGAAGAGATCTTCGCCCTTTTAGCAATTTTTGATATGGATATTTCAGAAAGACCATTTTCATTGAGAAGTTCAATCGTAGCCTGATAAATAAGGTCCACTTTGCTTTCGGATTTAGTTTTCATACCCAAAATATAATCGAACGATCGATCAATGTCAATAAACGATTCGACTTTTTCAATCGCATCCTTCACCAGCCTCACAAAGTTAAATCAGATTACATCTCTAACATCTTTCGTATCTGCCGCTATGCTCCTTCATAACGTCCATCATCCGTTCCGTTCGTATCTTAGCGCGGAATAGAAACCGGCGATATTCACAACAGTCATCCACTTGGCATGACAGTGTAATATGAAAGGCAAGACAAAAACCCCTTCTTGTGGAAAGGGTTAAATTATCGTTATAAAAACCAATGGATGTTATTTCAAGTCAGTGCTCAGCAATTTTTGACCCACGATCTCAGTAGGTTTCAGTTCAGGATTACTCCCTGTTCGCTATTTGCTCCTTAGCGAGACGGATCAATTCCCTAACCATGGAACCGCCAATTTTGCCGCCGACATGGCCTGCTGATTCCGTTGTCAATTGACCATTGTTTCCTGGGTGAAGAGGAACACCAAGCTCCTTCGCCACTTCGTATTTTACGTCGTCTGGTTGATTCGGATTTACAGTATATCCTTCGCGCTTCATTACATCTGCTTTGAAAGCTTGCATTCCTTGTTCGACCCCTGGCACTGCATATTTTCTCCTTCTTCTTGCCATCATACAGCACTCCCCATCGATGTTATTCCCTAACATGCCCGGGAGCACAAAATTTTATCCCTATTCCTCTTCGGTGCGAGTTCACGATCACAGAGGAGAGAATCCTGATGGCTATCCGCCGTAAGGAATTAGACAATCTGTCTGGCGCAATCAATCACTGATGTCCGACCTCGGATGGGTGATGTCGGAAGCGTTCACCGAATACGAGCATCACATTCAACAAGAGCTAATCGAGAACGATTAATTAGATAAGGAGTTCTTCCCATCAAATTTCGCCCTATATATGAGTTGAATCATCATCACCTCTTAATCTCCCGATCAAAGAAATCTTGATTATTTTACTAAAGACCAAGAAGCTGTTTATGCTCTCAATTTAGCCAGGTTCTCCCCATGAAATCCCTTCATAATTAACCAGACTGCCAAACTCATCTCGTAAACGCCCACAGGAAGCGCAATCAATCCTTTTACCGCCGAATAAGGTCCGATGATCCCAAACATTTGCAGCAAACCCGCTAAAAATACCATAACCGCTGTAATCATTCCGAAAATCGCTAGCGGTTTAGGCACATAGCCTGTTCGATAAAGCAAATAACTATACAGACTTGTATTAATGCCCAACATGAAATTTGGACCCAGCATAGCCGTCCAGCGATAAACCGACTGCATCAACAGCCCTATGGGTTCAAAATTGGTTTTACTTGCTAAGTTGGTTGTATCAAAATATGAACTAAGTTGTAACAAACCCAATATGGTTACAAGACCCATCGCAATAAAAACAGCTTCCATAAACCGGAAACAAAGATACCCTATTGCAAGATGCTCATTCCAATGTCGAACGTAGGGAAACAGCATGACTGCTTTCGGCATTAAGCCACGAATTTGAACGTTGGTACTCAGAATGGTTCGTATGTTCAGACCCTGGGCGGATTGTTACGGGAAGGAGTGATTTGGAGATCCAATTGTCAACAACACTGGCATTTGTTTTGGCTATGCTCTTGTTTAACCGTATATTTTACCAAACGAAAATCGTTACGGCTGTGAAATGGATTGATATCCAATGAAATTGCCGAAGTTTATAAGAATATATTACATTGTTCCAATAATGTTTTTATAAAGGAGCCTTTGCAGCCGTTTGCCATATTTTTCGCCCCAGTGCCTTCAGATGAAACTCAACCAATTGCTGGACCAACGCTTCCTAGCCCTGCCTAAAGAATAACATTTGATTTTGGGTAGAAAGCAAAGTAATATAGACATATCGCAAATTATCAATATCCTTTTGTTCGATTAATCTGTACTCATTCCAAGCAAAATAGATTTTAATATGATCAGAAAGGGGCGGGCACCGTTGAATCGGGAATCAAATATGATAAATGACGAACAGGCAGTTGAAATTTTCAAGGCTCTGTCAAATCAAATAAGAGTAAATATTCTGCAAATGTTGAAAGAACCTGATAATAACTTTTCCCCGCAGGCCCATGTCATCAAAGAAAAAGGCTTTGATGGCGGGGTTTGTGTTAGTGATATTCAAAGCAAAGTAGTACTATCGCAGTCCACTACCTCCCAGTATTTATCTATCCTATTGCAAAGCGGGCTGGTGGAAATGAAACGAATCGGACAATGGACTTATTATCGACGCAATGAGGAAACCATTAAACAGTTTGAAAAGTATATAGGCTTAAAAATATGATCTTTTAAGGAGGACCAAGGGTGAGTTTTCAAAATCATCGTGCCTATAACAGCATGTACCAGAAAGACAAAATGACACTCGGATTTGTCCTCCCGACTGCCAGGATGTCTAAAAATCCGCTGATGGAGAATCAGTTGGAGCTTGCCCGTAAAATGGAGGAATATGGTTTTGCTTCATTATGGCTCCGTGATATTACGATGCAGAATTTGAATATTGATGATAACGGCCAAATGTACGATTTATGGATTTATTTGACGTATCTTGCTGCCCATACGAAGCACATTGCGTTGGTGACTGGAAGTGTAGTTCTCCCTTTGCGCCACCCCGTCAGGGTAGCGAAGGAAGCTGCATCAATCGATCAATTGTTTCCAGGTCGGTTGATTATGGGAGTGGCATCCGGGGACAGGGAAAAAGACTTTACAGCTTTAGGGATATCTAAGCAAGAGAGCGGTCCGTTATTTAAAGAAAATTTCGAAATTCTCGACCGGCTGTTAAAAGAGGATCAGCCGACAATTCACAGCCACGCCGGGCTGATCGATGGTACAGATATGAGGTTAATCCCAAAGCCTGTATCTTCGATTCCGACCATGGTGACTGGATTTAGCAATCAGTCTATCGATTGGATATCCAGGAATGGGGATGGGTGGCTTCAATACCCAAGAAGCATTACTCAACAGGCGCAGCTTATTCAGGATTATCGTGCTTTAACGGAAGTTCATGCTCCAGGAGATTTCAAACCCTTCTCTCAAAGCTTGTTCATCGATTTATCTGAAAATCCAGATGAAATACCTATCCCCATACCCTTAGGCTATTCCGTGGGAAGAAAACGTTTAGTTGATCTGCTTCATCAATTTCAAGCGATTGGCGTCAATCATTTGGCGTTTGTTCTGTATTTTTCCAGGCGTCCTCCAGAGGAAGTAATCCAGGAACTTGGAGAATTTGTTGTACCTTACTTCCCAACCCATAAAGGTACCGGCCCGTTTTAAAAAATTGAATGGTTTAAAGGAGGAAGAATGATGACAAAGAAAATAGAACTTTCCGTACTAGATCCCTCCCCAATTGTCGAGGGAGGATCAGCCGAACTTTCCCTTCAAAACACGCTTGATCTAGCAAAGAAAACAGAGCAGTGGGGATATAAACGGTTTTGGCTTGCTGAACATCATAATTGGGCAGGAATGGCGAGTTCCGCATCCCCGATCGTAATTGGACGAGTTGCCTCTGTCACGGAAAAAATGCGTATTGGATCAGGCGCAATGCTTCTTTCCCATTATTCTCCTCTTTCCGTGGCTGAGCAATTTGGAACATTAGAAACCTTCTTCCCTGGCCGGATCGACCTTGGATTGGGGCGGGCACCTGGCACCGACCAATATACAGCAAATGTATTGCGGCAGCGGGTTGCTGGTGAACCTGAATTTGATGCCCGGCTTGAGGAGCTTATCGCCTATCTTTATGGTACAGGAACAGCCACTAAGAATGGTTCATTCAGCTTTCACGCCATTCCCGGCGAAAAAACAAATGTGCCCATTTGGCTGTTAGGTTCAGCGTTTTATAGTGCACAATTGGCTGGAATACTTGGGTTGCCGTTCTCTTTCGCTGGGCATTTTGCTCCAGGCAACATGATGGAGGCCATAAAACTGTACCGGGATTCTTTTCGTCCGTCTCAATTTTTGGAGGAGCCTTATGTACTGTTAGCCGTTCAAGTGGTGGCTGCTGATGAGAAACAGGAGGCACAAAGGCTTTCCACTTCGATGTATCAAAAATTTCTTTTGTTAACCCGCGGACAGCCTTCGCCCATTTTGCCTCCTGTTAATAATATGGACGAGCTTTGGAACGATAATGAACGCAGGGCGGTTGAAGAACAGCTGTTCACTTCCATCATCGGGGACCCTGCAGGTGTGAAGCAGCAGCTCCATGAGTTATTAGAAAAGACTGACGCAGATGAAATCATGGCTCATACAGAGATTTTTGATCATAAGGCACGGCTGCGCTCTTATGAAATTTTGGCTCAGGCTGCAATAAATTAACCGGGTGTTTGAAACGACGAACTTACTAAAGAAAGAAGATGAGCATATGCCTGAAAAGGATACCAAACAAATTACGGATATTCCATTCTCGGTCCTGGATCTCTCTCCAATTGCAGATGGAAGTACGCCGGCTGATTCTTTTCGCAATACTTTGGAGCTGGCCCGGCTCGCTGAAAAGCTGGGGTATAACCGATATTGGCTCGCTGAGCATCACAATATGCCATTTATCGCCAGCTCTGCAACTTCCGTAGTCATTTCCCATGTTGCAGCAGGAACATCAAAAATCCGGGTAGGTTCAGGCGGCATTATGCTGCCGAATCATGCGCCTCTTGTTATTGCTGAGCAATTTGGCACTCTCGAATCCTTATATCCAGGACGTATTGATCTTGGCTTGGGACGTGCACCAGGCACCGATCAGCTTACCGCACGTGCATTGAGACGTGACTTGAGAAGTTCAGGAGAAGATTTCCCTGAGCAGCTGGCTGAGCTCCGGAATTACTTTGACCCTTCCCTGGCACAAGGACATCGTCATGTTAAAGCCATTCCGGGTGAAGGATTGAACATACCTGTTTGGCTGTTGGGTTCAAGCGGATACAGTGCCCAGCTGGCAGGAGAGCTTGGACTGCCGTTTGCATTTGCAAGCCATTTCTCGCCGCATAACACACTGCCGGCCATCCAGCTGTACCGCAGTTCGTTTAAGCCATCTAAAGTACTGGACAAGCCGCATGCAATGGTAGGGCTGAACATCATTGCGGCCGACACAGATCAAGAAGCTGAGCGGCTCGCTACAACCTTGCAGCAGCAGTTCTTGAATTTGATGCGCGGGAAGGAAGTGCCCTTGCAGCCGCCAGTGGATAATATTAATGATTTAGCCAGAGACTATGAACTAGCTGCCCTTGAGAATCAGTTAGGAACTTCGATTGTCGGCAGTCCTCAAACCGTAAAAGAAAAGCTGGAAAAGTTTCTGGATGAAAGTCAAGCCGATGAAATCATGGCAATCGCCCAGGTCTACGATCATAAGGCCCGCCTCCATTCCTATGAACTATTGGCAGAAATTACTCAGCTGAAATAGGTCAAAACTGGTATCCAGTTGCTAAATAGCAAAACCCTATAACAAACTTGATGTAAACAAAAGGAGAAAAAAAGATGAATCCGAAATATGAAGCTGCTTTTAAACCATTTACCTTCCGTTCTGGAGTTGAAATAAAGAACCATATTACAATGGCACCCATGACCAATACGGCGGCACATGAAAATGGTGAAGTATCAGACGAAGAAGTTGCGTATTATCAAGAACGTGCCGGTGGTGTAGGAGCGGTAATCACCGCATGCACATACGTCACCAGGAATGGAAAAGGATTCCCGGGTGAATTTGGTGCAGATTCCGATTCCCTAATTCCTAGTTTAAGACGTGTGGCGACAGCTATACAGGAAAAAGGTTCAAAGGCGATTTTACAAATTTTTCACGGTGGCAGAATGTGCCCGCCTGAAGAATTGCTCGATCGTCAACCAATTGCTCCGAGTGCGGTAGCAGCGGACCGGGACGATGCCGTGGTACCTCGGGAAATGACAGCAGACGAAATCGAAGAAATTATTAAAGCATTTGGTGAAGCAACCAGAAGAGCAATCGAAGCTGGCTACGATGGAGTTGAAATCCATGGTGCCAATACGTATTTGCTCCAGCAATTCTTTTCTCCACACTCAAATCGTAGAACTGACAAGTGGGGTGGAACGCTGGAAAAACGTATGTCCTTCCCGCTTGCTGTAGTTGACGCTGTTAAAAAAGCAGTTTCAGACCATGCAACAAAACCTTTTATCATCGGCTATCGGTTGTCACCTGAAGAAAGAGAAAATCCAGGCATCACCATGGAAGATACGCTGCAATTAGTGGACAAGTTAGCGGACCAGGACCTGGATTATCTCCACATTTCTGTCGGCGCCTTTTGGAACGGATCAATCCGTGATGATAACGATCAGACATCCCGAGTTGTTATGATCCATGAGCGTGTCGGCGATCGTGTTCCTGTAATGGGTGTTGGGATGCTGCGGACACCCGATGAAGTGATGAAAGCTTTTGAAACAGGAGTCCCTTTAATCGCTTTAGGAAGGGAATTGATAATGGAACCTCAGTGGATACAAAAAGTACAAGTCGGTGAAGAAGACAAAATCCGTACAACATTATCTAAAAAAGATCAAAAAGAACTAGCTATTTCTGATAAAATGTGGGAGTACTATACTAGCTTCCCTGGATGGCTTCCTATTGTATAAGGAGTTCACTTATCTCATACCATCTCTGCTTCCTTGAATTGTTCAACAAAAAATGGGAATCGTGATGATAATTGTCCTTGCTCAGCAAGTATAAGAATATAACCTACACAAAATAAGAAGGAACATTTTAAAGGGAAACCATCTTAGTGGTTTCCCTTCTTCATAGAAAGGATTGGATCTAAAGTGAACCTGGGATTAATTGATATAACGGCACTCGTGACAGGCGGCAGTAAAGGTATTGGAAAAGCAATTGCAGTCGCGTTTGCCAAGGAAGGCACCAATGTTATAATTTGTGGCCGTGGTGCCCCTATAGATTGATTCATACTCAGCTCATGGTTGCCGAACCGACACCACCGTCTCTCCGGACCTAATAGCCTGCTCAAGCTTGTATTCCGATGTAGTAATACTGAGATGCATCATTAACTCAAATTTTTAAGTGGTGCCTCACAATGGGTATAATAGTAAGGAAAGGATGTGGTTTATCATGGCTACAATGAAGGCGGTAGGACTAACCCGATACCTTCCAATTGAAAATCAAGAAAGCTTGGTAGATGTAGTGGTGGAGAAACCAAGAGCGACGGGCCGTGACATTTTGGTCAAAGTTATGGCCATATCGGTCAATCCCGTTGACACTAAGGTACGTGCGCCTAAAGACAGAGTTGAAGAAGTTCCAAAAATCTTAGGTTGGGATGTTGCAGGAATTGTTGAAGAGGCGGGACCGAACTGCTCGTTGTTCCGTCCGGGGGATGAAGTTTTTTATGCGGGCAGCATTGCACGACAAGGCGGAAACAGCGAATACCATCTGGTTGATGAACGTATTGTAGGGCGCAAGCCAGCTTCCTTGAATTTCGCGGAAGCGGCAGCTCTTCCTTTAACCTCTATCACAGCTTGGGAAGCATTATTTACCCGAATGTCGATTTCTCAAGATCCGGTCGCCAACGAAAAAAAATCCCTGCTGATCATCGGGGCCGCTGGGGGTGTAGGGTCCATTGCCATCCAGCTTGCAAAACAAGCTGGGCTCATTGTAATCGGGACTGCTTCCCGCCCGGAAACCGTCGATTGGGTTAAATCAATGGGCGCCGACTATACCATTAATCACCATGACCCGCTCCTTCCGCAGCTTGAAGCAATCGGGTTTTCAAGCGTTCCGTATATTTTCTGCCTGAACGCTTTGGAAAAACACTGGGCCGGCATAAGTGAAGCCGTTTCTCCCCAAGGAGTCGTTTGCGCAATTGATGATCCTACCTCTCCGCTCAACCTCAAATTGCTTAAGCAAAAAAGCGCCACCTTCGTGTGGGAGTTTATGTTTACGCGCTCGCTTTATGAAACGGATGATATGATCGAGCAACACTTACTGCTCAATCTGATAGCTGATGCTGTGGATCATCAAAAATTGAAGACAACGCTCTCCGAAGTACTTGGACCGATCTCAGCAGAGCATCTTCGCCAAGCCCACAAGCTATTGGAGAGCAATAGGACGATTGGCAAGGTTGTTCTAGAGAATTTTGTTTAAACACCTGTTCTTGGAAAACACACTTTAGAATTCACTTGAAAAAAACAGGGGATGCGTTTATTCGAACCCAGCGAAGAAGGACCTGAGAGCCTTCTTCGTCATTGGGGAAAGAGAGCGGATTGCCAAGTGCGATCCTGCGGAAGTTCGAATCACACAGATGTTGAGCAAAATGATATAGAAGTATTCGCCTCTCCCTATTATTTGCTTTTTTCCTTTAACCAACTTTCAAATTCGGAGGCCACAATGCGTTCCCCCGTGATGCCCTCCGCTTCCGGTGAAGCCAAAAAGACAATAGGCTCCGCCATAACCTCCGGCTGCATCAGCTGGAATCCCGCCTCGATCTCCCTGCGCAGATCATCAGGAATCATCCCCGTGGCCGTTGCTCCGCCCGGAAGCAACATGTTGACCGAAATTCCAGATTCCTTCAGATCCTCCGCCATGATCGCCGACAGCGATTCTGTTGCTGCGCGCGACGGACCGTACGGAACAAAACCCTTTCTTTTCATGGTCTCATGATTCATGGAAATATTGATGATTCGTCCTTTTCCTTGTTCGATCATGAGTGGGGCAAATCCTCGCGCTACCAGAAAATAACCGGTGAGATTGGTTTCGATAAGATCGCGGAAGCCTCCCGGCGTCACCTTGTAAAAGGGCTGCGACTCCGTCAGAAAACGCGGGTTAACCGTTCGCATCCCGATGCCGGCATTGTTGACAAGGACATCAATTTTACCCCATTCCGCTTTCACCCATTTCACCGCATCTTCTACCGATCCCTCTGACCTCACATCCAGTGGAAGCTCAAAAACAGTCGTATATCCCTTTTCTTCAAGTTTTTTTACGGCTTCAGTTAATTTTGACCCTGGACGGGATGCCACTGCTACTTTTGCCCCTTCATCAAGAAGGGCTTCTGCCATGGCATAACCTAAGCCGTCGGAGGCACCGGTAATGACAACATGTACATTTTCTAATGCTTTTACCATTCTTCACCTCATTCAATTTGTTAGAGTGCTCTCCACTTGATTATAAACCATTATGTGAGGAGATCGGCTAAACACATGGGGCTGTCCCTCAGGGTACAATACCCTGTGGAACAGCCCCTCTTCTTCATGCCATCATTTAAGGCTTCAAGACGAATTTAATGCATTCGTCCGCATGGTTGTAAAAGGTGTTATACGCGTTATGCGCCTGATCGAGCGGCACTTTATGCGTGACGATCTCCGTCGGATCGAACTCGCCTGCCATGATTTTTTGATACAGCATCGGCATGTAATGGATCACGGGCGCCTGTCCCATGGTCAGCTTCACGTTTCGTTCCCAAATGTTTCCGAACATGAACTGGTTATATTTAGAACCGTATACCCCCGTAATCTGAATCGTGCCGAATTTCCGCACCGCATTCATCGCGATGTTGATCGCGCTGAGCGTTCCGCCAACCAGCTTGGCCTTCTGCTCTTCCTCCTCCAATGGCGTCTTCTTGCCGTCCATTCCGACGCAATCGATGACGACATCCGCACCCCCGCGTGTTATTTCTTTTATATGCAGCCCCATGTCTTGGAAATCTTCAAAGTTGAAGATTTCGACGTTATTCATTTTTTTGGCATGGTTCAGCCGGTACGGGATATTGTCGATCGCGATGACCCGTTTGGCCCCTTTCATCCAGGCGAATTTTTGCGCCATCAAACCGACGGGGCCGCAGCCGAGCACCACCACCGTATCCCCCTGCTTTACGCCGCCGTTGTCCACGCTCCAATAGGCTGTCGGCAGCACGTCGGACAGGAACAGAAGCTTTTCATCCTCCAATTCGCATGACTCCGGAATAACGAACGGCATGAAATTGCCGTACGGCACGTAAAGCAATTCGGCTTGTCCGCCCGGATAATTCCCGTAACGTTCGGTAAACCCAAAATAACCTCCCGTATCCACTTGGGGATTGGGGTTGGAGTTGTCGCATTGGCTCTCCATATCATGCTGGCAGTAATGACAGCTGCCGCACGAGACATTGAACGGGAGCACGACCCGGTCCCCTTTTTTGACCCTTGTCACCTCAGGGCCCACATCTTCGACGATGCCCATCGGTTCATGTCCGACCACGTATCCGGTTTGGGCTTGAATCGCCCCCTGGTATATATGGAGATCGGAACCGCATATGGCGGTCGAGGTGATCCTGACGATAATCCCGTCTTTTCTCTGAATCGTCGGATCAGCGACCTGCTTCACTTGCATGTCCTTCATGCCATTGAAAGTTACAGCCTTCATAATCACCCTCCTGTTAAGACATGCTTTGAATTTGCATGCATGCTTCTATTATGGAATTGGAGAGTGAGGTTCATACATTCAACGAAATTCTCAACATACCAGAGCTACAAGTGAACCAGATTCTGTTTGTGAAGAATTTCATATCGAAGCCGTTCCGGTCGCTTATCGGCAAAATCGCAAAGGAACAAATGGGATGCGAACCGTACGCCATCTCCCTGCCCTTTGAAAGGAAATCCTATGCCGGAGATGAGCGAACAAGTCCAAACAAAAGCTTGGGCACTGATTTTAAGGTTGAGCCGCTTTTAGAGTCTTATTTTTACGCAATAGGAGTACCATTAGGTATTTCAGTATCCGGCTTTAATAGAATAACATCTCCTTTTTCCGGGACTCCTCCCAAAACTAATACTTCCGATTTGAATCCCGCAATGCGCCGAGGAGGAAAATTGACGATTCCTATAATTTGTTTTCCTACAATTTCATCAACCTTGTAACGCTTAGTTATTTGTGCACTTGAGGATTTCATCCCGATCTCCGGTCCAAAATCAATCTTAAGCTTTATCGCAGGGACTTTTGCTTCTTCAAAAAACTCCGCTTCCTTAATCGTTCCAACACGGATATCTAGTGCTGCAAAATCATCGATCGTTGCCAATGTTTTACCTCCTCCACTAAAGTCTTTAACCGCTCACGAAAATATCTCTCACGCTTTCCGGACAGAACATAATGAGTTCCGCTCGGTGTTGCATTTTACTGCGCTGGGCGAAACGGCTTCAGGAGTCGAATCCCTTCCTCAATGGATCCCTCCATCAATTCTAAGAGCTGGGGTACCAGTTCCTGCATCCGGGGGGCGTTCAGGTGCCGATCGAGAGCATCCTGGTTTTCCCAGCGTTCGTAGATGATGAATGTGCCAGGCTGGCCTTCTACCTCGTGAGCCTCGTAGTCAATGTTGCCCAGGTCGTTGCGCGACGGGGTGACAGCAGCCGTCATGAATGCCTTCATCTCGGCTTCTCTCCCTGCCTTAGCTCTCGCCTCCCAGAGTACAGTAACGTAACGGTTCTTTGTATCGTTCATGCTAATTCCTCCTAATTTATAAATACTTCGTATTTTTTTACTTTACCGTTTTCTCAAATGGGGGAATTCCCCGTTTATGCTTGAAATGCCAGTGTATCAATGGCTTAGTTTAATGCTGTTATAATCGTCCAAAAGAACGATTAAAGCCTTGGCCCGCAAGAACATCTTGACGAACCACATCTAAACGACGTGTTTGGTATTCACCCAAAGCTTTTGTTATCGAATTCGGATACCGTTTAATGGAGTCCATAATGGCAACCGTATCGTCAAGTGAGTCATTAAAGCCTGCGCCAGTCATTGGCGACATGGTATGAGCTGCGTCGCCGATCATGGCTATTCTTCCTTTTGACAATATATTAGGGATGTATTCATTAACAGGTGCCCCGATTAAACTGCGATCCTTAATCGCGATTTGCAGAATTGCATCATCTTCTTTGCTCCAATTGGCTTGGCTGGTTTGTGATAGTTCTTCCAGTAGCGAATCCGGAATAGCTTCACCGTATAAGGAATGCTGGGCAATCCCGTCCTTTAACACGCCTAATTCAGACAGCAATTGATTATGCGAATGATCAAACCAGCAAAAGCCTATCCATCGCTGGCCAGGATTGGTCCCCCCCTCTACCCCTGGCATCACCGCAGTTGTCAATGTACCGGCAGCACTATTGTTAAAATAAGCACTCGAAAGTTGCCGTTTTTTCCAGTCTTTCTTTGGCAGCAGTTCTTCGTCCACCTTCCCTACCCAAACCAGATAGCCAGCATAATCTGCAAATGGTCTGTCAGGGCTTAAATAACGGCGGACAATACTGCGATATCCATCTGCGCCAATCAAAAAGTCACCTTTAAACGTCTGCTCCTTTTCACTGGTAGCCCAAGCAGATGATTCATTTTGCCCAATACTAACAATTCGTGTATGGTGCTGAAGGGTAATACCAGGTTCTTTAGCGACCGCATTGCGCAAACGTTCTTGAATGGCTGACCAGGCTTCAACATTGTTGTTACCATTGGATGCCAAGTGTCTTAATTCTCGTTCAATCTCACTATTACGATAAGGCTTTGTTTGTAAACGAATAAAAGCACCATTTCTTAATGATGAATCTGCACGTTCAAGAATGGTAACTGTATAACCAGAACGAGATAACGCAAGCCCCATCATTAGACCACCTAAAGATCCACCTACAATAATGGCATGTTCAAACTTGTTTTGTGGCATATTTCATTCCCCCATTTTAGCTTTCTGTCCAAGAGGATTCGTGAAACTGCCCGTTACTGCAGTTTCATCTGGCTGCGGAGCATCCGATCGAGGAGTTTGTCTGGGAGAATACGGACCAGTCGGGTCAGCAGTGCCGAATCGCGACCGACCGTATAGCGGGTGCGCGGCTTACTTACGTGGATTGCTCGTGAAACCACTGCTGCCACTTTCTCGGGGCGTATACCGTCCTTTGCCCACGTTTCAGCTTGAGCCTTCACGGCGTCAAAAAGACGATCATGGCGACGGTGCTGGTCCGGCGTCATCAACTTGGCCAGCCGCTCCGCTGTCGTAATCCCTTGCTCCGACAGACCAGTGCTGACACCACCCGGAGTGATCATGATCACCTTGAGGCCAAACGAAGACATCTCCCTCCGGAGACTGTCATTGATTGCTTCCATGGCAAACTTTGCTGCCGAATATATCCCGAAACCAGGCATGGAGACCTTGCCGCCAAGCGAACCAATATTAACTACGCGTCCGCCGCTGTTCAGCAAGGCCGGTGTGAGCGCCTGAATAACCGCGACCTGTCCGATCACGCTGACTTCGATCTGGCGGCGAAATTCATCGAGCGGAACCATCTCAAGAGGTGCATTAACGGCGATGCCGGCATTGTTGACCACTGCCCGCAAAGGGCGACCAAGCGGATCTTTCTCCACCCGTTCGGCCAGCGCCTTTAGTGTGTCGATATTGGTAACATCGAGAATCACCGGTTCGATATTTTTTTGTTTAATTTTGTCGGCATCTTCCTGACGGCGAACCCCCGCCAAAACGTGAAATCCTGCAGCGGCCAGCTGCTCCGCGGTAGCCCTACCGATGCCGCTGGACGTACCTGTGACTATGACCAGTTCTTGAGTTTTGAATGACATAGTAACCCTCCTAGGTTTGATAAGATATGGATCACGGTATAGCACTGCTATACGGTTATTGTAGCACCGCTATATATAGCTGTCTATAGCAGTGCTATACATTTTTTTTCAAAGTGTTGTCCTGTGGCCCGAACATCGTTTTGGCGGGCGTTGCGTGATGCACTCGGCGCTCACGAAGTACCATGGCGGGAGGGGTTGAGATTTATCGTTGCGTTGAACTTATGGAAATGGGGGTCAGCCTCTTCGTGCCAAGACTGCCACAGTTCTCCAAATACTTGGCACAAATCCAAGAAAACTAATGCTCGCATCCTCCAAACATAAAAAAGATCGCCATCCTCCTGGAGGTCCAGGTTGGATAGGCGATCTTTCTTATACGTCTCTTAAATTAGGGCTTTGCCTAAAGTCTCCAGGCTCTGTCATCGAATCCCTCATTTTGAATCGGCGTCCGGCCTTTGGATCAAAATGATCTGCATTACGCTTTCCCGAATGAGATCAACGACGTCGGATTGGGGTGGGGGGGCTTTACGAATCTGAGCCGTCACGTACAGCCAAGAGGCCGTATTGGCGGAAGCCCAGACCAGATCTGCCGCAGCTTCGGCTGACACAGCCAATTTGCCTTCGGCAGCGACTCTCTGAACATTTTGCACTAGTGCTTGGTACGAATGATCTGCCGCCTCGATATGGGCGCCCTCGAGCAACCGCCCCATCATCGCCGCATAAATCCGAGGACGGGCTGCCGCGAAGCGGACATAGTCATCCCATCCTTGACGAAGAGCCATCTCTGGAATGATGGACTCCACTGCGGCAATCTTGCTTTCAAATAACTGTTTGAACGCTTCCACTATAGCTGCACTCAGGAGTCCATCGGCATTGCCGAAATGGTGGTAGAGTGTAGGAGCCGTTACTTGCGCGATCGCAGTTACGGCTCGCGTCGTAAATTGGGCTCCACCCTCCTCTTCGAGTACCTTAAGAGCTGCTGCCAATATTTTGTCATATGTGTTCATACGTCCATTATAGCAGTGCTATATGCGTATGTCCATGACGAAGGTTGTATGCCTGTGACCATTATCCCTGTAGCCAAAAAAGGTACTGAGCTTTTTTCTTTCAGATTAACTTCCTCATTGTACAGAAGAGATGAAGCTACTGTCGTGGATATTTTAAGTTGGGCAGAGCCAAACCTATTAGTGAAATCGCAATAAAATTGTTCGCCCTATTTATGATACGGTTCCCCGTGATGTATCTAAGCACAAAGTACAGTTTGACCACAAGATATACATATCAGTAGTATTTCTAACATATTTCATTCCAACTCTAAAACTGATTCGCCACTAATTATCGTACCGTTATTCTTACCTTCACAAATTTCTTTCATCGAGCCTGGTTTATCGAAGTTAAACAAATGCATTGGCAGATTGTAGTCTCTTGCTAAAATGAAAGCTGATTGGTCCATTACCTTTAAGTTGTGTTTTAAAACGTCGTTGTAATGAAGCGAACGAAATTTCCTTGCATCTTTATCAAATTTAGGGTCTGCATTAAGAACACCATCAACACCTTGCTTTGCAACTAATAAAGCGTCACAATTAACCTCGATGGCTCTTTGTACTGAAGGATAGTCTGTTGTAACGTAAGGTTGACCGTTCCCCCCTGCAAAAATTACAATATAGCCTTTTTCTAGATGGTGGATTGCTCTTAGACGGATGTATGGTTCTGCAACTGAAGTAATAGGTATTGCCGTCATTACTCGTACTTCCTTTTTGGTCTTGGCTTTAAGAACTCCACGAAGCATTAAACTATTTACTACAGTCGCAAGCGTCCCAATGTTATCAGCTTCTGCCCTTTCTATCCCCCAGCTTTCCGCCATATTACCTCTGAAAATGTTACCCCCACCTATAACTAACGATACTTCAACGCCTAAGTTTACTACTGACATAATTTCATCCGCAATATGGTCTAACCTTTCTGGCTCAAAACCAAATTCAGAGTTTCCTGCTACTGCTCCACCACTTAGCTTAACGAGAATCCTTTTGTACCTTGACAATTATTACACCCCCATAAAATAAAAACACTAAAGCAATAAATGCTTTAGTGTCCTAATGGAATGGAAATATGAAATTACGCAAGTCGACTGAATGTAAGTCTTTCGTTTCCACCTCATACTCCCACTCCTTCATGTTTTTTCCATCACGTAATTTTACATTACGTGAAGGTAAATTGCAATTACCGTAACCTACAGCCTATTATTGATGAAAAAGAAGCCACCCTTGTGATTAACATACAAAAACAAGCGGCCTAACATAAATTGGTCAATGTGATTTTTAAGCTAACCAATCGGCTTTAATGAAGTAGTTTAGCCAGGTTCGTGCTATAATGGTGTTCACCTGATTAACATTCATCATTCTGCCGAGATGGCGATGATTAAGGAGATTGAACTTTGACGAACAACCATGATATTGGAACAGTTAACGAACTACCGGAAAACTTTGAAGAGCTCAAACGAGCGGCTAATCGGTCGGCAAGCTGGAGAGACAGACTGAATGCGGTGAACGAATTGGGAAACTGGGATACAGTCCCTACCATACAGTTGCTACATTATGTTTTGAAAAATGATCAAGTGTTTCAAGTGCGCGAAGCCGCATATCTCAAGCTCAAGCAGTTGGATGAAGATGTACAAATGCCTGCCAAAAACAAAGGTGAGCTGTTTAAAGGTCTTAACAAAATTTTGCTACGGATTAAAAAAAGCCTTCCTGAAGGTCACACATTTGAGCAATTTAAGGAAAAATTGCAAAAGACACGTCTCGATATTTATGATACTTACGAGGGCAACAAAGATGCTGAGTTCGACTCCTGGCTCCATGGAATTTGGGAGACACTAGGTAGAAAATAGCCGCCGTTCAAGCTACAATGTAGTCTTTGCACAGTCTCCATACGGCTGATTTAACACTCGACCCTTTGCTTTATCACGATCGCTATTATACCGTTCACCGTATAATAGCCGAGTACAAAGCCACTCCAGAAAAATGGAGTGGCTTCTTTATTTCTTATTATTTTGATTGTCACCAGATTTCATCTCACTCTTTAGCACTTTGAAGTATGAATGCAGTAACATTTCAACATTAGTGTCATCATTAATGCTTTTGAAGTAATTCCACAGCAACATTTTCTCTGAATCAATTTGAATGAATTCAAGTTCCATCTCTCAGAAATCCATTCATTGAGGACTTACAAAATGATGACCTAGAAATACTACTGGCTTACAATGCCGAATTTAGAGGCATATACAACTATTACAAGCTGGATAGCTTCAAGCACATTATGGAATACAGCATGTACAAGACGTTCGCCAATAAGTATAAAACTAGCGTTAGGAAAATCAACGCTGAGTTTAGAATTAACGGTCATTTTGGAGTCAGATACGACACAAAAAAAGGGTCGAAAGTTGCCTTCTTCTATAGTGCAGGTTTTAAAAAGGGGCAATCGGAGGAGTCCGATTCGAAAGTGGATCTCCTTGCAGATTACAAAAGGAATTATATCTATAATCGGACAAAACTCGATGACCGCCTTCTATCCAGCAAATGTGAATGGTGTGAAATGGAGGGCGTGTCCCTTCAAATGCATCACGTAAGAAAGCTCAAGGATTTGAAGGGAAAGAAAAGATGGGAAAAGCGAATGATTGAGCGTAAGCGGAAAACCCTCGCTCTTTGCAGAAGCTCCCATCTGGATTTACACAACGGGAAGCTAGATTGAAAAATGGAGCCGTAAACGCGGAGACGTGTACGTACGGTTCGGGGAGGAGTATTTGGAAACCTGTCATAGTGACATGACAAGGCGCTGGATACTTACTCTACTTCATGCCGTGTACTTTTATTGGTTGGGGGCATAGCTCCTGTAGTGGTGCAGGAAAGGGAGATTTCAATGTTCTTTTCAATTTTAAGAAATCCAGTAAAAAAACCTCTAAAACATTGTTTTAGAGGTCTGACTTATATACTGATTTTTATTTTACTTTAAAAAGGAAAAGAATTGGATATTGTTACCGCAACATCCCCTATAAATTTTCTTCCATCAGATGTTGTTACAGATATTGTATGATCACCAGCAGGAACACCTGCTGCATTCCATGTGTTACTTGAATTAGCAGCTAAAGTATGACTTTTACTGTTACCATGCTCTTGAATAGTAACAGTTACTGATGTCGCTGTAGTATTTTTAACAGAGAATCTATAATAACTCCATGCTGCTGGTTGATTCCAAGTTCTTTCATATGTACCATTGCTCATTGAAACTCCAGCATCACTAATAACTAAATTGTTTATTCTTGGTTGATTTTTTTGAAATTCGTCAATATAACTACCATTAGAAGTAATTGATTCACTAGAAACAGTAATAGGAGTGGAATGATCGCTGGCAAAAACACTACTTGCACTTATACTTAATGCTGCTCCTAAAAGTAATACAGATAATGCCTTTTTATGTTTCATAAATTGTACCTCTTAGTTTTTTTCTAAACTATACCGAATTATTTTCGGAAAATAGAATAGTAGTACATAAGTATTATAGTACATATAATAACAAAATAAAACATTTTTATAAGAATTATGATTAATAAAAATACTTACGATAGCCGGACATATGAACAAAATATAGTAGGTTTGTGAATAAGTCTGGCTTCCATATCTCCAAATCCAGCCGAATTTGACTGTGACAGCCGATTAGCGTTCCGTGGAACAATGAAAAAAACCGTGTTTTGGCTAACAAGCCAAACATGGTTTTTCTTCGATATACTTCATTTTTCGGTGGTCATCAAATAATATGTTCCTTTATGACTGGCACAGTGAAAATAATAAGCTGAAAAATGAGTATTGGGAACGAGTGGCTGCTTAGAATTTTTCGCCCTATTTGTGATACGGTTCATTCCGATTGATCTTCACCGCCCGATAAATCTGCTCCACCAGCACCAGCCGCATGAGCTGATGCGGCAGGGTCATGCGCCCGAAGCTCAAGCGCTGCTTCGCGCGGCGCAGCACCTCATCGGAGAGCCCATGGCTTCCTCCGATGACAAATACGACATGGCTCGTCCCATAGGTGCCGAGCTTGTCGATTTCCACAGCCAGCTCCTCGGAACTCCAGAGCTGGCCATCCAACGCGAGCGCGACCATATGCGCCTCGCTCTTCACATGCGCGAGAATGCGTTCGCCCTCGCGCTCCTTCACCACCCGCACCTCGGCTTCGCTCAGAGTGTCGGGCGCCTTTTCGTCTGCGACCTCGATCATCTGAAACTTGATGTACGGGGCGAGGCGCTTGGCATATTCCTGAATGCCCAGCGTCAAATATTTTTCCTTCAGTTTGCCTACGCCAATAATCTGAATCAACATGAAGATCCATTCCTCCTAATCGTCCTGCGAAATAATCTATAAGTAAGATGCGTCAACGCATCGTTTGTTCCAATAAATAAAGCTAACGAACTCCACACACCTTAGCTAGCCCCATTTCGGCTCCTTTAAAATCTAAAGAATCCGAGACACGCAATTACAGCCAAAACACGCCAAAAACACAAAAAGAGCGCTCCGACACGCTCTCTTTGCTCCTTACCTGTGATGTTCATACCGGATGGCAGGCGAGCGAGTGCATCCATGACAGACGCACCAACTGCGGATGCCTACACAGTACGCTAGACGACCAGATACTCGGCCTTTTGTTCGCACTCGGCGCACTTCGCAGGCGGGTCCCAATCGGCAAATTCCGTCTCCTTCAGATCAACGATATCTGGAGCGTCCTCATACTCATCAACAAACATGTCGATGGCGATGTCCACGTGTTCTTTGCATACAACGTACATCCGTTCAAGCATCCTTTCTGTATCCAGCTATGCTCCCGATTCACAACCGCTTATCCATACAGGATAGCCACTTCTCAGTTCTATCACACCTGCCGCGGAAAAGAAACCCCTAGTCCCCATTTATCGTGTCCAACTTCAACCAATCCTCTCATTTCAGCAAAATCCAACCCAAAAAAGCGTCACTTCTCGACACCCCGAGGGGATCCCAAAGTAACACTTCACTAATTTCCGAGCCTACCTATTCCGTTCATTTGCATCTATTCAGATTACTGCACATACGAAATCTACCTAATTCGATTCCATCCTCACGAATATCAATCTTACTCCAGCCCCAACTGAGCCTTCGTTAACAGCTTGCCTCCCTGGATGGCGATGACTGCATTGGCTCCCGTGCTTCCGGTGCCCTTATAGTTATAGACCACCATATTTTCTGCTTCGCTCAATGCCTCACCTTCTCCGCCAAGGATCTCGATAACTTCCTCAACCGACATGCCAACCTCAAGCTTTTCATACTGGGCAAATGTAATCAGCACCCCATCGCCCTTCCCGGCCGATCCGTTGCTTCCTGGGGAAGCAGGCGCTTTGCCACCAGCCTCATTTACCGCAATCACGGTAGTATTCAGTTCCTCCAACTTTTTCTCAAGTTCGGCGATCTTCTTGTTCTGCTCACTATTCTTCTCACTCTGGTCCGCAAGTTTCTTCTCCAGACCTGTAATCTTCTCCTGTAAACCATTAACATCAACAGACCCTGATGGGGGTACTTCGGAAGTACATGCAGACAAAACAAAAAGGGCAGATACTAGACCGGTTCCCCCCAGCATGGTTTTCGTCAAACGTTTCATTAAAATAACCCCTTCCACTCCGGACTGAGAATGCAGATCGACAAACAGATGTTACTCGCATAACCCGACATCACCAACACATTCTCAACAGTGTATCATAACCGGAATCCTCTATAACAGAGACTTTGGCTCTGGTCCTAGCCTGTCATTGCGAAACGACAAAACTTCCCATTTAACCCCATGAATTTAGCTTATAATCAACTCATGAATCGGTGCAATAAAAAAGAGCTGACCAACGAGTTGATCGACTCTCTCTTATTATCCTATTTCTGTATGTGCCAAGCACATCAAAGCCATTCTCTTTATTCCGGTTTATCCGTCAGCTTCACCGACACCTTCTCGGCGTTGCCATCCCGGTAAAAGGTGATCTCTATTGTATCGCCGATCTTCTTCTTATCGTACAGATATTTCCGCAGATCAAGCGTAGAGGTAATTTTTTGCCCATCAAATTCCGTAATGACGTCATTCAGTTTCATGCCCGCATCAGATGCCGGACCGGACGCTTCCAAAACAACCACACCACTATCTACGTGGGATGGAAGCTTCAGATCCTTGCGCTGCTCATCATCCAGTGGGGCATACGGATTGCTGAGATCGACGGTATACACGCCCAGATATGGACGTGACACTTTGCCGTTCAGCAGCAGGGAATCGACCGTTTTCATCACTTCGTTCATCGGAATCGCAAAGCCGAGGCCTTCAACGCCTGTATCCGAGATCTTCATCGTGTTGATGCCGACCAATTTGCCGTTCAGATCGGCCAGCGCACCGCCGCTGTTGCCTTCGTTAATCGCCGCATCCGTCTGAATTACGTTTTGTTCCCAGTCGTACACACCGTCCTGATTAATGGATACCGGAAGGATCCGATCTGTATAACTGACAATACCGGATGTCAGCGTGCCGCCCAGGCCGAGCGGATTCCCGATCGCCAGCACAGTTTGACCCCGTTGAAGTTTGCTGGAATCGCCAAGCTCTGCGGCAGGACCGATGCCCTTTTCATCTTGTACGGACAATACGGCTATGTCACTCACCCGGTCTTTACCCACCAGCTTCGCCTTGTGCGTTTCCCCGTCCACCGTCATAATCTCCAGATCACTCGCACCTTCTACGACGTGATGGTTGGTCATGATGTAGGCTTTGCCATCTTCCTTCTTGAAAATGACCCCTGACCCCAGTGCGGAGTCCTCCATCGACAGACTGCTGCCCGTTTTATGGTTCACGATGCTCACCACGGAAGGTCGAACCTTCGCCGCTGCTTGAATAATCCGATCGTACGGATCTGCAGCCTGCGCTGTCTGTGTACCTCCTCCGCCGTTCCCTGCAGCGTTCGCCAGAGGTAACACTGAGGGCTGCATGATGAAGCTGAACAGCGTAACGGTCACGATGGAGCTAACTACCGAACTGATCACGGCTACCTTGACCGTGGAACTAAAGCCCGAGCGTGACTTGCGTGGATTCTGCCAGCGGTCACGTCCCCTGCCCCTGCCACCAGGGCGAATGATCTGAAGTTTACCTTTCTGTTCAGGTTCGGCGCGTCTTGATACTTTGGTTGAATAAAAATCGTCTCCAAACAATCCCATCGTGATCCTCTCCCCTTCGTTGTCACGCATCAAGACCCTGACTGCCGCCTAATCGTTGTCGCATGGCCAACGACTGTGTCCTTACGTTACCCCACTCCGGCCACAGCCGAGCTTCCGATCGCTGTTATCCCCGGATTTCCTCGATCCCTTTCCATAGGATGAACTCTGGGGATAAAGGCGAACGCTTCGCTTCTCCAGCTTCGTTCTGTGTCCTCCGTTACGCGTGTACCGTAAATACCAACTCATTCTTCCATGCGTTCCTGCATAAAAAATCGTTTTGCATATCGCTGCCATCCCTGCTAACTCGAAATGAAGCGTCTATGTACAACAGAACGAACATCTCATCCTGTCTGTGACTCTATCAGAAATGCTCTCGCATTCTACGACATGTTTTTTTGCGCGCAAATCAGCCTCTTTTTATAAAGCTCCCTATATACTAAACACGTCAAATCCCAAAAAGTTGCATAATTACGAAGATTAACGGAAATTTCCGCTATAACGCGCTTAACAATAAAGGTCTCTAGTATCTATCACCACAAAATCCGGTTCGCTAAGCGCAATTTGGCCTATTTCCGTGAACTTTTTCATCTTCTCAAGCAAAATGCGGCCCCTGGTTCAGCATACACGTCCCTTACGTGTAATTATAGCGGCAAAAAGAGGAATGTTTTCCACTCAGCCTGACTACAATAATAGTAAAAAACAATTCGAAGCTTCATAGAAGGAGGATTCACACTATGGATCGCACGCGTACACTCACACCCATGGATGAAGTTCATATGGCGGCCAAGCTGGCCGATCTCAAGGAAGAACACTACCGCAACACCCTTGCTCTAAGCACGATTATTGAACTGCTCATCGACAAAGGCATTCTGACTCGTGAGGAAGTGGAGCGCAAAGCCACCGAACTCGACAGCTTTATGGCTCACCCACCCTATCCCATGGCGTAGGCCGGTCGTAATACGTATCACAGAGCTTGAACTCATGATCCCGATAAAAGCATCCACGGCTCTCCATCGCATCACGCACGGTCATTTTCGCCAAATCCATCATATTATGATCCCGACTCAAATGTGCCAGATACGTGCGCTTGATGCGTCCGTTCATCAATTCACTCAGTGCAGCTCCCGCCGCTTCGTTCGACAAATGGCCGATGTCGCTCAGAATGCGGCGCTTGGTGTTCCATGGATACCGCCCCATACGCAGCAATTCGACATCATGATTCGCCTCCAGCACGAGAACATCCGAATCCGAGATCGCATCGCGAACCTTGTCACTCATATACCCGAGATCCGTCGCAACGGACAGCTTCTCACTGCCATCATCGAACGTGTACCCTACCGGTTCCGCAGCATCATGGGAGATGCCAAAGGATTCCACGCGCAGGGAGCCAAAATCATGCTTTTCACCCGTCTCAAATACCCTCCGGTTTTCCTCTGGAATCGCCCCAACGGACTTCTCCAGTGCCGCCCACGTACTCGTATTTGCATAGATTGGTAAATTATATTTCCGAGACATCGCGCCTAGTCCTTTAATGTGATCGGAATGTTCATGTGTAACCAGAATCCCGTCCAGTTCTGCCCCAGAAATCTCCCTTTCCTGAAACAGTGCATCCAATCGCTTCGCACTAAGACCCGCATCAATCATGAGAGAGGTGCCCCCATGCTGTATGACCGTGGCATTACCTGTCGAACCGCTGGATAACACGGTAAAATAAATCCCCATAACGCATTACTCCCCTGGTTTGTCTGTCTTGGGACTGAATACATCCCCACTGATGCCCTGCACATACAACACTTCGCCACTTTCCAGCACGAACCGCCATGCCGGCATCGCTACCTGCATATCTGAATTGAACAACTGGCCATAATAGCCCAGCTGAATATCTTTGACAATCGCATCATTCGGCAAAAAGTTCTCGATCAGCGTACCCAGCGCCTTCGACGCCGGAAGCACCTGCTGATCGCTCTCCTCCGCTGTCGTAATCCGCACCGGAGTCTGACGGTAACCCGTAATTTTCTGGTCGCTGTAGAATAGCTCCAGACTGACATTGAAGAGCGGCCATTTGCCATCCACCAACGGATGAAGCACAAATGCCCCATCCTCTGCCATCAGCTGATCCCATCGATACGTACCGATCTGGGGAATTTCGTCCTGCAGTGCATCCTCCAGCTCGCTTTGCGAGAAGATCAGCTTGCTGTCTACAGGTTTTTCCAGTCCAACCTCAATGCCTGCCTTGTTATCTTCAATAAACTCATACGACAGCTTCGGCAGCTTCGGCGTTTCATTTGGAATAGGAGCCAATACCTGAATGCCCTTTTCCTCCATCGCCTGCTGTGTATTATCTGCCAGCGAGGTGAAGTCCAGATTGGCTCCGGCCGTCTCCCGCGCATCCATCCAGATCTGGTATCCCAGCACCAGATTGAGCAGCAGGAAGGCATAGATCAATACATTTTTCGCCCGTCCCCAATCCAAAACATCCACCTCCTCCATTTGATAAAAACGACTATTATCACACTTTTCACTCCGCAGTCAGAACAACCTTCCGATCGCTGTTATCCCCAGATTTCTTGATTCCCTTTTCCTAAGGGAGAAATCCGGTGATAAAGGCGAGCGCTTCGCTTCTTCAGGTTTTTTCTGCCCCCTCCGTTAACGTGTGATCTTAAACCTCGCCCGAATATCAAATGACTTCATATCCTATAACCCATCAAGAAACGGTGGTTTCCTCCCCGTTTCCAAAACGGATTACCCATACCGGGATCAGCTTCAGCCCGTCCTCAATGCTGGATGGACGATACGCTGGATACACGTCTACAACCTTACGGTTGGTGCCCGCCACCTTCTGGATGAGCGCCTTCAGCTTGTCCCCACCGGGCAGCTTGACCGATTTCTTCGTCTCCGCACCTTCGTTCAGATATTCGAGCGAACGTTCATAGCTGGATACCGTCTCCTGCTGCATTTCCATGCTGATCGTGCCGAACCGGAACTGCATTGAGTCCATAATCGGGAAGCTGCTGTAATATTGCTGGAATTGGAGCTTTGTCTTCGTATCGGTCGTATCCAGCATCATGCGTGATCGACCTTTCCAGCCGCCATGCTGATTGACAAAATCAACCGCGGACAACGCATCCTTCGCTGCATCAATCTGTCCCGCAGGCGGTGCCGCCGGGTCGGTGTAGCTAATCCAGCGTTGTTCCTGTTTGACTTGCAGACTGCGTTTGCTATCCGTATAGATCTCCGAACCGTCTTTTTCCCGAATGTTTCGGGTCATGCTTGGATCAAAGAACAGGCTGCGCTGCATCTGCTCGACAGTGAATTGGCCTGTAGGCACGTCGGCTTCAATGGTTTCCAGTGCCTCCGCCGGGATATAATATCCACCATCCATCAGCGTATAAGGTGTCCAGTTGCTGCCGAAGTCGACGTGCTGCTGTACGTCCTGTACCGTCAAATCCGCCTGCGTCGCCTCGTAGACCACATCGCCTTTGGCGCTAAAGAACAGTGCGTGAGCCTTCGTCTCATTTTTTGCTGTATATATTGAGATCCGATTAATCGTTTCCCCTTGGAAGAGAGAGTCTGTCCCGAGCCGCATCACGCGCTGTAATAACGCTACAGGGATGCCTTCCTTGAACGACAGCTCAAAGCCAGGATTCTCCTTGCGAATCTGATCCCAATTGATGGATTGCACGCTACGTCGCTGAAAATCATCAAACGTACGACCCTGCAACCGTGAGTAAATCAACTGGTAGAACGTATTGCCCGGATAAAACACCGTATGTTTGTCCTCTCCCAGATGAATAACCATCTGATCAGGAAAAATTAACTCTTCAATATTGCGCTCCTGACCCATATTCTCGGTCTTCACATAGTTCGTCTCTGACGTGACAATCGAATCGCCCCCACCGGGCAAACGATAGATCAGGAAATAACTTTGTACCAAGCTGGCAACGACGAGGGAAGCAAGCACCAGAGATTTAATCCGCTCTTTCAAGGTGCTCACCCCCTTCCTCGCGCATGGGCAGTGTGAACGTTACCGTCGTCCCCACGTCCACCTCGGACTCCAGTGAGATATGACCATCATGAGCCTTCACAATTTCCCGGGCAATGGACAAACCAAGCCCTGTACCGCCCATACTGCGGGAACGAGCCTTGTCTACCCGATAAAACCGTTCAAAAATGCGATCCAGATCCCGCTGTGGAATCCCCATCCCCGTATCGGTCACCGATATAGCGAGAGTATGATCATCATTTCGTCTGGCTGCAATGGTGATTGTGCCACCTTCAAGCGTGTATTTCAGCGCGTTGGACACGACATTATCAAGTACCTGATCAATTTGGTCCCGATCCAGCGGAACCGCTGGAATCCCGTTCTCCACAGAAAGCACAGGTTGAATATCCTTCTGATGCATCTGGAATGAAAAACGGTCTGATACTTCTTCCAGCATCTCCATGATGTCCGTCGGCTGTTTACGCAGCAAAGCTTCCTTGGAATCCAGTCGTGACAAGTGCAGCAGATCCGTAACCAATCGAATCATGCGCTCCGTCTCATTCTGAATGACCCCAACGAATCGTCCAGCGAGCTGCGGATCTTCCAGAGCGCCATCATCCAGCGCTTCTGCATAGCTCTTAATGGTAGTCAGCGGTGTACGCAGCTCATGGGATACATTCGCCACGAATTCACGCCGCGATGCTTCCAGTTCTTCCTGCTCCGTAACGTCTTGAAGCACAGCAATTGTACCCGTAATGCCCAGCTCACGGCGATGAACCGGTGTAAATGTCATACGGATGACAACGGGGTCTTCTTGTCCAGCAGGCGCAATCTGGAGAAGCGTCGAACCCGTGAAGCCACTGGCTAACGCTTCAGCATCTTCCGGATCAATGCCGAGCAGTACGGCAAAGTGTCGTCCCTCAATGTCCGCTGGACGCATGCCCAGAATACTGCTGGCACGCCGGTTCACCAGAATGACTTTTCCATATTCATCTGTTGCGACCACGCCATCACTCATATTCGTGAGAATGGACGTCAGCTTCTCCTTCTCTTCTTCGTTCTGGGAGAGTGCATCGCGAAGCCTGCTGGTCATATAGTTGAACGCCCGACTGAGCTGTCCAATCTCATCCGTTCCGAATACAGGGGTCTGCTGGTCGAAGTTGCCTTCCGCAACCGCCGTCGCCCTTCGGGTGACTTCCTTGATCGGCTGCGTAATCGTATGTGACAGAATAACACCAAGCACTGCGGTTAATACCAAGGCGATCAAAATGCCGGAAATAAAAATCTTGTTAATGCCCTCCATTGTGGCATATAACTCATTCATCGAGGCGGCGATGTACACCGCGCCAATAATCTTGCCGCCGGATAACACTGGCTTGGCAACGACCTTTTTGCGAACATTATCCTCGTCTACGATATATTCCTCATTGTCCCGAATGCCTTGCAGCGCACGGCTGACAACGGTCTGGGTATTTTTGCGCCCAACATAGTCCGAATGGGAACTTAGCGAAGTGGTCAGCACTTTGCCGCTGGCATCCAGCACCTGAATCTCGGCCCCGTTAATGTTGAACAGATTGTTTACCAACACACGCAGATTTTCCGTTTTGTCCTCGCCAGCCTCGGCTTCTCCACCAGCCATCGTCTCACCCACAAGCACAGACAGCATCTCAGCCCGCGCCTGCAAATCCTCCGTGAAGTTGCTGGTCAGCGAGTTCTTCATCGCACTGACAAAATAAACGCCGATCAATTGCATCGCAATCAGAATCAGCAGTACATAGATAATAATCAGTTTCGCCTGAATCGTTCGAAAGAACGAAAATCGCGAGAATCGCCCCATTATATCCCCACGCTTTTGGGACTGCGCACGAGATAACCCAGCCCGCGGCGAGTCAGAATCGTTTCCGGTTTGCTCGGGTTCTCCTCAATCTTCTCACGCAGACGACGAATCGTAACATCCACGGTACGTACATCCCCGAAATATTCATATCCCCATACAGCCTGCAGCAGATGTTCACGGGTCATGACCTTACCCGAATGCTTCGCCATGTAATAGAGAAGCTCATACTCACGGTGGGTCAGATCCAGCGGTTCTCCACCTTTGTAAGCTGTATACATATCCATATCGAATGCCAGATCAAATAAACGCATGACCTGCTTCTCCTCGTCTTCCGGCGCCTCAGCCGTGATGGCAAGCTTCTGCCGTCTGCGCATCTGTGCTTTCACCCGTGCGAGAAGCTCGCGTGTACTGAAAGGTTTTGTCACGTAATCATCCGCACCCAGCTCCAGACCGAGCACCTTGTCAATCTCGCCATCCTTGGCGGTCAGCATAATGATCGGCATCTCCAGATGGGCACGCACCTCGCGGCACACATCCATGCCGTCCTTACCCGGTAGCATCAGATCCAGCAGCATCAGATCCGGCTTCTCGGATAACGCCAGTTCAACCGCACGAATGCCATCGAAAGCGCAGATGACCTCGTACCCCTCTTTTTCCAAATTAAACTTCAGAATGTCCGCAATGGGTTGTTCATCGTCCACCACCAAAATCTTCCCCTGCATCGGCTGTCTTCACCCCTATATCCTGCTTGATCCGCGTGAGCGGTCTATCTCTCTTATATTAAGCTTGAATCAAAGCCTCGTTGAACTTGTTTCTATCTCATTCTTTGACTATCGTCCATATCATATGGCTTGTTGCCTATAGTCTATAGTTTAACATACCTGAAGCACCGTCACATCCCGTTCAGGGTCAATGTGTACTCCAAAATGAAAAATTTTTACAGCAGCAAAAAACAAGGCCAGCATCAACTGCCAACCTTGCTCTGGATTGCGATATAACTAGTTCAAGTACGTCATCGGATTTTCAACCGTTCCGTTCTTGATGATCTCAAAATGCAGATGTGTTCCTGTCGAACGACCCGTGTTGCCCATTACGCCGATGCTCTCGCCTTTTTCAACGACTTGTCCAACCTTAACGCCGATGCTGTTCAAGTGTCCATAAAGTGTTTCGTACCCATTACGATGGTTAATAATAATAACATTGCCATAACCACTCTTCTGTCCTGCAAAAGTAATCACGCCTTCATCAGACGCTTTCACATCACGGTTACCAACCAGATCGACACCTTTGTGCTGACGACCCCAGCGTTGTCCAAAGCTGCTGCTCATCGTAGCGTTGGATACCGGCCAGGCAAATTCGCCTGAACCTTCACCGACTACTTTGGTTCCACTCAGGACCACTTCAGTAACCGCTGCTTTGATGACTTCCTGGCCAAGCCATTCCTCCTGAACGACTTCACCGTTTTCCTTCGTTATCCGATATTGCATGCTTTTCAGACCGCTTTGACCTGGACGCACCACTTTCGTTGTGCCTGCTTTGAGCTCAGCACTTTTGCGTACTTCCACCTGTGGTTTAATCTCAATCTGTTCAACAACCTGCTCCACCGATTTAACGGTAACCGCTGGCTTTGGCACCGTCAGCGTAAGCTCGTCCCCAATTTGCAGCGACGTTTCCTTGATGCCCGGATTATGTTGGCGAATCTCGCTTTGTGTAATTTCGTATTTCGCAGCGATGGAAGAGATCGTATCTCCTTCACGCACGACATAGGTTACAGGCGCGTCTTTACCAACGGTTAAAGCTTTAACCGCCTCGGACACATCCCATAATTTGTTTGGATCAGCCTTCACCACATCTGTTGCCACATCTTCCTTGATGCCAACGGACTTCAGCGTTGTGCTTGGCCCTTCAGCTTTCTTCGATGAGTTTGCCGATACCGACTTCGTCTTGAGCGAACTGCGCACAGCCGATGCCGATATGTATTGGTTCTGCACTTGTTCCAGAATCGCATCAGCTGTTGCCTGATCCTTCACAATGCCGATCACTTCACCGTCTACCTTGAGCTCTACACCCTTGGCATAGGCAGTCAGCATGTCACCGAGCTTGTCCAGCGTCTCATCGCTGTTCACTACGGGCTTGTATGCTTTAATGGTTTCGGTCGTGATACCGTCTGTGTTCAGCACCATTTCCGCTTCTGGATATTTATTTTGGAATTCCTCAGTTTTGTCTGCAAATAATTTCTGTAATTGCGCCTCATCCGTGATGGTGCCAATCTCATTGCCTTTGACCATCACTTTGTAATATGGAACGGTGTTTGCAGCAACGTATTGTTTGCCTGCGAATCCGATCGATGCAGCGATGAATAAACCGCATGCTGCTGTAATGATCCATTTGCGCGAAGCCAGAACGCGCTTTTTGTTACCACTGAAGTTGGACATGCTCATGTTGTTTTTGTCTTCGGCCGTCCGGTGTTCCCCGGATTGTTCGTGTTCCCGGTTCTTGCCCGGTTGGCGTATGCCTCTGAAACCTTTCATGATTCTCTCCTTTTCAGCACTTCTTAGTTCGCATTTCTGTCAAGACATCACCCATTGTGTCTGTCCCATGCTTGTCGATATTTGTATTCGGGTGTCCGCAAATCAGGACTTTAGCTGCGCACATAAAAGTGTCAAAATTTTAACCTTTTATCACACCCGTATACTTTAACACAGGTTTTACACTCATTTCAACTGTACTCATCACAGCGCAAAGCCGCGCCACGCACGGTTTTCCTGTATTATCCATAAGATGGCAGATCGATACTTCTCCCCATATTGCCCCTTTTTCAGGTATACTATGTACTTTTGATCATTTTTTAAGACTAGGTTCTAAGACCCACTGTAATGTGTTTTCTTTTTCATAAAAATACAAGTGAAAAATCCCTTGCCAGATCATCTCTGGTAAGGGATTTCATGAAAGTCATGCTATAGGATGCCTCGAATTGGTAGGATTATATGCTAACCATTTTTTGCATTTTCATTACTAGAAACCTAATTTGCTTCAGCCTCAATTCCCCGAATACGATCTGTTCGATTTCTATGGAATATATATCTAGCAAAGGATTGCCGAACTGCTCCTACAACCTTTTGATTTATTCCGCCTGAAGGACTTCCATCAGGTTATCGTATTCTTCACTGGTCAGATACTTAGAAATCACCTGCTCAATGTCACGCAGCTCCTGTTCGGTCAGGCCACCTTCCATGGCACTTGAAATCTGCTGCATTTCTTTCTGAGGCAGCTTGTTCATCAGCAGACTGAATATCTTTTCTTTTTCCTCCAACGGGAGCTTATCCTTCTTGCCTGTAATGTCATCCGGGGATACTACAATCTCATCATTCCCTGAAGAAGCCGTACCATCGGAACTCGTACCTGTTCCGTTTCCTGATGCTGTACTATTGCCAGCTGCTGTTCCTGAATCGGTGCCCGTATTTGTGCCAGCATCTGCGTCTGTTCCCGTACCAGAGCCGCCCGCTAAGCTAGACCCGGTAGCGGAAGAGTCTGTTCCTGAACCTGTCCCTTGATCCCCGTCTGAGCCTGTATCCTGTCCAGTGCTGTTGTTGCCTGTGCTGGCGCCGGACTCTCCACTCCCTGTCCCATTGCCCATGACAGATATCGCATCTTCCGGAACATGTTCCTCTTCCGCTCCTGCCGGCTGGTCTGTCGTGCCCGTTCCGGGCTTCTTTTCTTCAACAGCTTTACCTCCCAGTGCCCCCTGAAACATAGCCGTTAACCCCATAGGCTGGCCTTCCCACTGAATATTGAAACTCGCCAGCAGCGATTTTACATATGACTGAACAATTAATCCGGTTGTCAGCAAAGTCAACGAACTGACCAGCATCACGGTAAGTACAACTTTAATAAACCATTGAAACAACTTCATTCCCGTTCTCTCCCTCCGTTTTCCGACCCCATATCACATTTAATATTCAGGATCTATGAGTCTACTGTTACCCAGTATTGACGGAAATTCGGGGATTATATCAGGAAGGCACGCGAAAAACCCCAGCCATCGCTAAAATCAAGCGATAACTGGGGCTCTATGGTGCCCGTTTAGGCAAATTAATTAGTAAATGTCTACCTTAGCGTTGCCGGGTTAGCCTAACTGCTTATTCGTAGATAGGAAGAACCTGATTCGTTTGTTCACGATTACGGCCTACAGAGAAGATCGCAATTGGAATACCTGTCAATTCGGAAACACGTTTCACATAGTTCTGTGTGTTCACAGGCAGATCTTCCAGCTTCTTCGCCGTAGTGATATCTTCACTCCAGCCTGGAAGCTCTTCGTATACTGCTTCACATTCTGCCAGCATTTTCAGGCTTGCTGGATAGTGAGTGATAACCTCGCCGCGGAATTTGTATCCTGTGCAGATTTTCACCGTTTCCAGACCTGTCATTACATCCAGGGAATTCAGGGAAAGACCTGTAATGCCACTAACACGACGTGCGTGACGAACAACGACACTGTCGAACCAGCCGACACGACGTGGACGTCCCGTTACCGTACCGTACTCATGTCCCGTCTCACGGATTTGGTCACCAATCGCATCATGCAGCTCTGTCGGGAAAGGACCATCTCCTACACGTGTTGTGTAGGCTTTAGCCACACCGATAACTTGCTGAATACGAGCTGGGCCAACGCCAGAGCCGATACATACCCCGCCTGCGGACGGATTGGATGAAGTAACAAATGGATAAGTTCCTTGATCAAGATCCAACATAACGCCTTGTGCACCTTCGAACAATACTTTTTTGTCCTCATCGATGTATTCATTGAGCACTACTGATGTATCACGAACATAAGGACGCAGAATTTCGGCATATCCGAGGTAATCTTTCAGAATTTCTTCTACATCTACAGGCTCGCCGCCATAAACTTGCTCGATTACGCGGTTCTTTTCTTTAACCAAATGACGCAGTTTCAGCTCGAACTCTTCCGCATCAAGCAGATCAACCATACGAATACCGATACGAGCTGATTTGTCCATGTAACATGGGCCAATTCCTTTGCCTGTTGTACCGATTTTGTTCGGGCCTTTGCTCTCTTCTTCCAATGCATCCAATACCATGTGATATGGCAGGATGATGTGTGCGCGTTCGCTGATAGACAGGTTTTTCGTAGTAAAGTCATTGTCATGAATATAGTTAATTTCTTCGATGAGTGCCTTCGGGTTGATAACCATACCGTTACCAATTACACATGCTTTATCCGTGTAGAAGATACCCGATGGGATCATCGTCAATTTATATTTTTTGTTATCGATCAGAATCGTGTGTCCTGCATTGTTACCGCCTTGGTAACGAGCAACCACATCTGCGGATTCCGCCAAATAATCCGTAATCTTGCCTTTACCTTCGTCTCCCCATTGCGTTCCCACTACAACTACCGTTGACATAGTACATACCTCCGTGGGTGCCTTGCGCACCTTTGTATTGGTCTGTCCGTCCTCTATCTCGGCAGGAATTTGAAGTGAAATTACCAGCGGAGAAGCGTGCTAACGGACAGTGAAAATCCCCCTCTATTTACATCCAAGGGAAGGTTTTCGCTGCTTTAACGCAGCAGTACTAGTGTACCAGTCCCTTTTTTCAAAGTCAAATCAAATGGCGAACAATTAGATATAGTAAAACCTTAATGTTCGGAATTGACTCAATATTCCGCCACAAAAAACCGGCGAAGCCAGTCAAAACTTGCTTGACGGCTAACCCCGGTTATACAATACGTATTCCCATCCAACGCTATATATCGTATTCACAACGTATTTATGAGTTCATAGGGATCTAATGGTTGATCTCGGGACAGACGATTTCACTTCCCTATCGAAGGCAGTCTGTGCCTGTCCCCTACATGGCAAAGGCATCATTATGTGCCCGCTCGTAGTTAACGAATTTATTAAAGTTCTTCAGGAAGACCAGTTCTACCGTGCCTACCGGACCATTACGTTGTTTGGCGATAATAATCTCGATAATGTTTTTCTTCTCGGTCTCCTGGTTATAGTAGTCATCCCGGTACAGGAACGCTACGATGTCAGCATCTTGCTCGATCGATCCCGATTCCCGCAAGTCACTCATCATCGGACGTTTATCCTGACGTTGCTCTACACCCCGGCTCAGCTGAGACAAAGCAATAACCGGAACTTCCAATTCCCGGCCAATTTGTTTCAGTGTACGTGAGATCTCGGATACCTCTTGTTGACGGTTCTCCCCGGCTTTACCGCGTCCACTAATCAGTTGAAGGTAGTCGATCAGAATCATGCCAAGACCTTTCTCTTTCTTGAGACGACGGCATTTGGCACGAATATCGGCTACGGTAATCCCTGGTGTATCATCAATGTAGATGTTTGCTTCGTTCAAAGCTGCAATACCCATCGTGAGCTTCTGCCAATCTTCATCACCTTTGAAATCACCCATACGCATGACACCCGCATCCAGATTGGCCTCTGCACAGATCATACGCTGCACGAGCTGTGCGGCTGACATCTCCAGACTGAATATCGCAACCGTCTCCTGCGCCCGAATGGCTACATTCTGAGCGATATTCAAGGCAAAGGCGGTCTTACCTACAGATGGACGTGCCGCTACAATGATCAAGTCACTCCGTTGGAATCCGGCGGTCATCTTGTCCAGATCGATGAACCCGGACGGAATGCCCGTTGTGGTGCCCTTGTTCTGATGCAGCGTCTCCACACGATCGAATACTTCCATCAGTACATCCTGAATGGCTATAAAACCACTACTGGAACGCCGGTTGGAAATTTCCAGAATGCGCCGCTCTGCTTCTCCAAGCATAGCCGCAACATCCTCGCCGCCCGTGTATCCTTCACTTACAATCTGCGTAGCCGTACGAATCAGGCGACGCAGCATGGATTTCTCTTCAATAATCTGAGCGTAATAATCCACGTTCGCGGCAGTCGGTACACCATGAGCCAGCTTCGCCAGATAACTGACGCCGCCAATGTCCTCAAGCTCGCCTTTATCCTTCAGAAGCGAAGTCAGTGTCACGAGGTCAATCGGTTGGTTTCCCTCGCCCAGCTGGATCATCGCTTCAAAGATTAATTGATGGGGTTTATCATAGAAATCCTCGGTTTGCACCCGTTCCATCGCTGTAATCAGGGCTTCGCCCTGCAACAGGATTGCACCCAGCACGGCCTGTTCGGCTTCCAGGTTCTGTGGGGGAATCCGGTCGAATAACATTTCGCCGCCCATCTTACTCCTCCGTTACCTGTACCTTCAAGGTTGCCTTCACTTCAGGGTGAACCTTGACGGTGACTTGCGTTACGCCGAGTGTGCGAATAGGCTCGTCCAGTTCGATTTTGCGTTTGTCGACTTTCAGACCTTTCGCTGCCAGAGCTTCAGCGATTTGTTTGCTCGTGATTGCACCGAACAGACGGCCGCCTTCGCCGGATTTTGCTTTTAGTTCAGTCACTTCAGCTTCCAGCTTTTTAGCCAGAGCTTCCGCTTCTGCTTTCTCTTCCTGTTTACGTCTGTCTTCCGCTGCCTTCTGGTTGTCCAGTGTTTTCATGTTTCCGTCTGTTGCTGGACGTGCGATTCCCCGTGGCAGAAGGAAGTTCTGTGCGTATCCCTCGGACACTTCCTTCACTTGCCCTTTTTTCCCTTGACCCTTCATATCTTTTATAAAAATGACTTTCATTCGAACAGCCCCTCTTCCTTTTCGATTTCAGCCAGTACGTTCGTCAGCCGTTTTTCTGCCTCTCCAAGCGTTCCTTCAAGCTGTACGGCAGCATTCGTCAAATGTCCGCCACCGCCCAGTCGTTCCATAACCACCTGAACATTCATGCGCCCCAGCGATCTCGCGCTGATGCCAATCAGTCCATCCGGACGTTCACTAATGACAAATGAAGCGACCACGTCGGTCATATTTAGCAATGTGTCCGCCACTTGAGCGATCATCATCTGTGGAATCTTGTTGCCAGGGTCCGTGACCGCCAGCGCAATGTTCCCGTATACCATTTTAGCATGCTTTATGATTTCTGCCTTAGCAATATATTCTGACAGATCTTCCTTCATGAGCCGCTGAATCATAATTGTGTCTGCACCACTACGACGCAGGAAGCCTGCCGCTTCAAACGTTCTCGAACCTGTGTGAAGTGCAAAATGCTTCGTATCCACTGTAATTCCGGCTAATAACGCCGTCGCTTCCAGCGGAGTGAATTGTACCTTGTCATGAATATACTGAAGAAGCTCAGTCACCAGTTCCGCAGCCGAGGAAGCATATGGCTCAAGATAGATTAGCACTGCATCGTTAATGAATTCTTCACCCCGACGGTGGTGATCCACAACCACGACACGTGTAGCGGATTGCACCAGCTTCGGCTCCATGGTCATGGATGCCTTATGCGTATCCACTACAACAAGCAGCGTATGTTCTGTCATCATCTGAGTAGCCTGTTCTGGCAACACAAAAGCTTTGGACAATTTCTCATCCTTGTTCACCTGTTCCATCATTCGTTCAATGGATGGGTTGGGCCCGTCCAGCACAATTCGTGCCTCTACATTGTAGAGACTCGCCGCTTTCCATACCCCAATAGACGCGCCAATCGCATCCATGTCGGGCATTTTGTGGCCCATGATGATTACCCGGTCGCTCTCCTGCATCAGATCACGTAATGCATGGGCGATAACCCGGGCTCTTACACGTGTTCGTTTCTCCACCGCGTTGGACTTTCCACCGTAAAAGGACAACCGTTGTCCAGATTTTACAGCAGCCTGATCGCCACCACGACCAAGTGCCATATCCAGACTGGACTGAGCCAGTTCTCCCATCTCACTGATGGTATCCGAACCAAATGCCAGTCCAACACTTAGCGTCATCGGTACTTTAAGATCAGCGGTCATCTCCCGGACTTCATCCAGAATGACGAATCGGCTCTGCTCCAGCTCCTGCAAAGACTTATAATTCAGCATCATGAGATACCGATCAGAGGAGAGGCGGCGCAGGTAAACCTCATACCGCTTCGCCCAGGACGTAATCTCACTGGTTACACGAGCAATCAGCGCAGTCCGCTGTTGGTCGTCCATGCCTTGAGAAGCCTCGTCCAGGTTATCGAGAACCAGAATGCCCAGTGCAATGCGTTCATTCTCATATTTATCACGTAGAATGGCTAGCTCCGTAATTTCGTAGACATATACATACCGCTCCTGCGGATTATGAATGACTCCATAATAACGGTCATCCAGTTGAAATTCGTCATGAAGTTCCTTGGACGACTCCTTGGTTCCATCCTTCTTTTCCTTCGGTTGAGGAAGTTTGGGAAACAAATTTTGCAGCGGATTGCCCACCATCGTCTTTTCCTGGAACATGTCCGCGACGAAGCGGTTATGCCACTCTACTGTACGATCCTCACTGTACAGCACAATACCGAATGGAAGCATGCTGACCGCTTCCCCCTCCATCCTCTTAATCCGAATGGACAGGCCATTAATGTAGTCGTTAAGCTCACGACGGAACGCGAGCTCCGCCTTAATCATGACGATTCCCAGCGCCGAAGCCAGTATCAGACTAATCAAACCAAGCGTCCAGTTATAGATGGTCACGGACATAACAAGCAGAAGCAGCAGTATGAACGCCCATACGGTATAGTAGCCGTGCCAGCGTTTCTTCAGAAATTTAGGCATGACTCATCACCCTATCGTTTTGGTTTCGATATTGCCTCGCGAAGCGGGAACGCCAGATCGATAATCCCGATAATCCGCAGCGGTCCAATGAAGAAGACTGCCGCCGCCAGCAAATACGGTACAACCGGATTCCATTTCTTTGCATGTGAGAGAAAGAAGAAGAAGCCGATAGCTTGAATCATGAAGCCCAGATTGATCAGAGGCGACAGGTTCATGGCAATCATGGTCCAGTACGTTCCATCACTTTGTCTGGATATCACCTCGAACAACAATGCCAGGAAGTAATACCAGATTAGTGCACGCGGCATACGCCATTCACGCGCAGGTGGAAATTTCGGTACAGCCACGCCCATAACGTTCAGAATCGGACGTGCAATGAGATGTGTAATTAGAGCCATGACCAGAGACGTGACCACCAGGGCGAACGGAATCATAAGCTGCGTCTGCCTAGCAACATCCTGAGTCATTTCAGGTGTCCATACAAACCCATTTACCATCTGACTGGATGTATTCGTCAGGGGTTCAATCGTCAATCTAACCACATCATCAATATAACTCGACAAATCAAATTGGAAGATTACACTTCCAATCAACAAAAGCAACAGATATTCGGCCAGCATGGCTCCACTTCCAACCATTAGGGCGAACAGGGCCGATTTCTTTTTCTTATACGCATTGCCCATAACGATCGCGGGCAGGGTGAACAAAAGCAGTAATAACAGATAAATCGGGCTAAACACCACCAAAATAATCGCCACTGGGACGAGATGCCATATAAATGATTTTACCGGTAATGAAGCAAACAAAATAACTCCTGGTATCATCATGAAAAATATGGCCAAAACCGATAAAGGAGTTAACAGCGAAAGTAGCAAGAGCAGATAGACTACGCTCCAGACAGCTGATTTAAAGCTAAATTTCAACAAATTCACCTCTTACGCATGTGATCTTCTAGCGCGGAAATATCCTGGTACCAGTCTTCCAGCTGGTGACCTTCCTGTTTATGCTTTTTCAATTTCTCAACAAGCAGTGCATCCAGATCCTTGAAAGGAATACCGAGCCTGCGGCCCAATATGTAACTACTCATCATCAAACTGGCGAGACTGTCCCCGATTCGGGTTGTGCTGCCTTCCCATAACGCTTTGAACAATCGGGATACCTGATCAAGCACTTCGGTTTTAAGCCATTCAATCACTTTAGCGCGTTTGGCTACATCCAGTTCTTTAGGCATATTGGCGAAAGTCACTCTCCCCGAAAAAGCTTTATTCTCCATTATAGCATAAAAAGGGGGGCCGCAAAATTACCCAAAAAGCGGAGAAGTCCTCCGAAACTCATTTTAGGAACTTTGCGGGGACCCCATACAACGAATTCGCATTTTAACTTGGAAAATTCATTTAATTTCGATCTTGTTCAGCTCTTCTTAAGTTTAACATGATACCGGACGGCTGTGATTATCCACGCGGTTGCAACAATATTGAAATTTGTTTTCGGCTACTTCACTTTCATGGATTCCTTCGCTACAATGCCTTCGCAATATTCAATAATCTGACTCCGTCTTACGATACCAATGAAGCGCTCCATATCATCGACCACCGGCACAAAGTTCTGAACCTTGGCCAGATTAATCAAGTCCTCCATATTGGCTTCAATGGATACGGGCTTGATATCCAGGCGAAGTGGGACGTCTTTGAGCAAAAATTTTGAAGCGTTTTCAAATGAGATCTTTCCCTCGGAGTTCTTCATATACCACAACAGGTCACCCTCAGTTACCGTTCCAATATACTTGCCTTCCTTATTCAAAATGGGCACCGCCGTGAACCGATGATATTCCATCCGTTCCAGCGTTTGCCGCAGAGTAGAATCCGACGTTACACATGTAACTTCCTGTTTGGGCAGCAAAAAAAATGCGATGTTCATACCCGTACGTATCCTCCTTGTGAATTTCATCATTCAGCTTATCTCACTCAACTTATATCATACGAATCAGAACGCCAGATGTTCCAAAAGGACAACATTCAATTCCTTCTACAAAGAAAAAAAACAGCAGTCCGCCAATAAACGCACTGCTGATCATTCTCTGAAACATAACACCTGTATGGAATTGGTTATTCGATCTTCTGCCGGTCAGGAATCATCACTTCACCGGCTGGGGTCGATTCATCCATCCAGTTGTTAATCAGCTCTTTGGCATATTGGACGTCTTTCTCATCTGCCTTGCCGTAATAAATTCCGTCTTTCCGCATCCCTTCGCCCAAGATAGTGAAGCTTGAGATTTGCGGTTTTTCCTGCGTCAGTACCTGTTTGGCCAGATCAATAATGAAGGAAGGCTGCATATCCGTCTGGAAGCTGTCTCCCATAATCTGAATCAATTCCGGAATTTTGCTGATGGCATTCAGATTAAGCATCTCATTCGCCATCGCATTCAGGAAGATTTGCTGCCGCTTGGTCCGATTAAAATCGCTATCCTCGCGGTATCTCACATAGTAAAGTGCTTCCTGTCCGTCATAGATCGGCTTGCCGCCTTCTATCGTGAACTGCACATGTTCCGGATTCTTGTTCACAATGTCCTCATCGATCGGCAGCTTCACGCCACCAAGTGCATCAACGACTTTTTTGATCCCGTCAAAGTTAATCGTTGCATAGTAGCCTACATCCGCATCGAGAAACTTCTCCACCGTATTGATAGACATATTCTCCCCACCGAAGGCGTAGGCATGCGCAAGCTTGTCATAATCATCCTCGCCATCCTTGTTGGCATCACGGCCAACAATCTGAACATAGGTATCACGCGGAATGGATACCAGAAGTACACGGGATTCTTTCGGACGAACAACGGCATAGATGACCGTGTCAGAGCGTCCACGTGTTTTCTCATAAGCACGTTTGTCCGAACCAAGCAGCAGCACCGAGAACGGTTCTTTGCGATATACGGTTGGATCTGGCGTATTGTTACCCTCCTGGGGAACATAGGAACGGGACAACTGATCTTCAACTGAACCAGCGAGAAACAGATCGAAGGCTGCTACAGCAAGCTGCTGACGAAACAAATAGCCCCCGATTAACAAAACAACGAGCGAAACGAGCGTTATATATAGACCTTTTCTTCTTTTCTTCTTCTTATCTTTAGTTCTGCTTTTCATCCATCGATTCCTTCTTCACTGTCAAAATGAAATTCGATACTGCCTCTATATAAGCTGAATATAACTTGTCCTGACCCCGCAATGGTCCAGTTTTAATTATTTGTTCAACTTATATAATTACCATTAAACGTGCGGATTGGCTTGTGACACGGTGTTCTCTGAAGTTTTCTCTATCTGAAAAGAAAACGCCGCTCACGCTCGTTCTATTGTAATCATTGCTGGATGATGAAAAGTTACAATACGGTTAAATTGAAAAGAACAGCCCCCTTTTTTACTGGCAAAAAGAGCACTGTTCTCTTGATGTGGAATGTCCAACCATTCAGTTTGTTGATGCGGTCTCTACAAGATTCCGTTTCTCTTTATGACGCTGACGTCCTGTAATAAGCGCAGCCACCAGCGTGAGCACACTGAAAATGACCGCAGACCAGAACAGCCCACTATACCCCTCACCGGTTGTCTGATGCAGAGCCTGTAGCAGCACATCTCGAATGCCCGAATCCGGAATTTGAGAGAGTCCTTCGGTTATGCTGGAAATATCGCTTCCTGAAGCTGCGCTGCCACCAGATGCATATTGTTGAAGCGCTTCGGGTGGCACCTGAATGCCCTGATCTGCGAGACCTTGTTGAATATTGGATCCCAGGTTGGAGAAGGAACGAGCCAGAAAGCCGGCAAAAATGGTTGGCGCGATTGCCATAGCCATCTGACGGAACAAGGAACTGGTCGCCACCGCAATACCTTTGTTGTTCTCACCCGCCTGTTCGGTAACGAGCACGTTCACCGGAGCTCCCAGCATCATACCGAAGCCGACCCCCACGAGCACACTCGCAATTACGAATTGCCAGATATGCTCTACCCACAGCGGGAAGAGCAGAAAACCGATAGCCGACAGCACTCCTGCCACGGATAAGGTCCAGATTGGCCCTTTGCGGTCAACCAGATAACCCCCACCCCCTGCACCAATTCCCGAAGCCAGTGCAAGCGGCGTAAACCAGTAGCCGGAGGCTGTGTTGGATACCCCGAGGTATTGCTCAACAAAGCCTGGAATGAAGATCACGGATGCCAGAATGGCTCCGGAGAAAAAGGCAATCAGCAGCGTCCAACGAAAGGACGCAATGCCCAGAAGCTGTGTAGATACAACAGGTTCACGTTGTGATCCTTCAAGCCTTTTTTCAAGAAAGTAGAAGAGAACCAGAACGACCACACCTGCCAGGAAAAAGCCATAGAACATCGGCGAGCCAAGACTTTGCAGCATATTTACGCCATCCAGATTGCTGAAGCTGTACATCAGACTGAGCACACCCAGCGTCAGGACCGCTATACCGCTCCAGTCCACCGCCTTACGGCTCAACTCCTGTTCTTCATGAATATAACGAATACCTGCAATAAACAGCAAAATGGCGATCGGTACATTGATCAAGAACAACCAATGCCAATTCCCCGTGATATCGAGGATAAAGGCACCAATATTCGGCCCAAGAATCGCGGCAACCCCGTTCATCCCTCCCAGAAGACCCAAGGCTGTGCCCTGACGCTCCGCTGGGAACTTGCTTAATACGTAAGAGCTCGCAATGATAAATATCCCGCCACCACCCAACGCTTGGATGACACGAGCCATCAGGAAGAAGGTAAACGATGTGCTTAGCGCAACGAGTAAAGACCCGATTCCGAACAAAGCTACTTCAATCAGAAACAGCTTCTTGCGTCCATAACGGTCGGAAAGCTTGCCTGCAATCGGCACACTCACCGCGAGTCCAAGCGTATAGAGGGTAATTGTCCATGCTCCCCACGTCGGCGACACGCCAAACGATGCATTTAGAGTGGTTAGGGACGAGGTGATAATTCCGTTATCCAGCGCAGCCATAAACACCCCGATAGCAAATAGGATAAGCGGCCATTTCATTTGTTTTTGCATCACATGTTTCCTCCCCGATCAGATTGCAATCCAGTAGTGTAAGGCTGTAATGATACATATATATTAAACTAAACCGAACAATAATGACTCATTGGTCATTTTAAAATACAATCATCCCATATGTCAATTTGTTGATATGCTTGGAACCCATTTTGGACACCACGTTCATTCAACACCCTACTCCACAACAAAAAGCCGTCCCTCCGGTTAATTAGAACCTGTGGGACGGCCTTCTTGTTGAACTAAACTACGATTGCTGCATCAGGTGGCGGTTCAGGAATTTCTCAATCGCACGATATAAATCCAATTGATTTTCAACATTGCCGAAGCCATGTCCTTCATTTGCTTTTAACATATAAGGCACATCCACGCCACGCTTGCGCAGAGCCTCCACGATCTGATCAGACTCGGCCTGTTTGACACGTGGATCATTTGCGCCCTGAACCACGAACAATGGGGCTTTCATCTGATCAATATGGAACAGTGGTGAAACAGCTGTCAGCAGCTCCTTGTCTTTCACCGGATCACCCATCCGTTCATAGAACATGTTGCGCTCCGATTCCCAGTAAGGTGGCAGTGAATCCAGCAGCGTGAACAGATTGGAAGGTCCAACATAGCTAATTCCTGCCGCATACACTTCCGGTGTGAATGCCAGTCCTGCCAGGGCTGCATAACCACCATAAGATCCACCATAGATGGCTACACGCTTCGCATCAACCGTTCCCTCTTCTACCAGCCAATTCACGCCGTCTGTGAGGTCGTTCTGCATCGCTTTACCCCACTCTTTGTTCCCGGCATCCAGGAATTCCTTGCCGTATCCAGTAGACCCACGGAAATTCACCTGTAGTACCGCGTAGCCCCGGCTTGCGAGAAATTGAATTTCCGGATTAAAGCCCCACGAGTCACGGGCCCAAGGTCCACCATGTGGAACAACAACCAGTGGCAATTGGGCAGCCTCGGCCCCTTGGGGGAGCGTCAGATAACCATGAAGTGTTAAGCCGTCCCGCGACTTGTACGTAATGGGTTTTACATCCGACATTTTACTCTCATCAATCCAAGGTGCCGCGTCAGCTAATTTATCGAGCTTACCCGTCTTGGAATCATAGAAGTAATACGTACCCATCGATTTATCGCTATACGCTACGAACAGAACCTGACCTTCTTCACTCATGTTTGAGATACTTACTTCTTTACCCGGAACCTTTGCCTGAAGCTCCTGCATCAATTTTTTGAAATCATTGTCGAAGTATTCATAGTTCATCTTGTCCGTCTCATAAATAGCTGCAAGGATGGTTCCTTTTTCTTTGGAAGGAACGAAACTGGATACATCCACGTCTTTGTTTTGATAGATGGTTTTCGTTACTTTTTTGCTGCTTGGGCTGTATTCTACGATAGCTGTTTTATCCCGTTCCAGATTGGATACAGCATAGATGTTTTTGTTATCATACGTGAACATCACCGGAGCAAATGTTTCTCCGAGCTTGGTGGTCATCAAGTTTTCGAATGGTTTATCTTCCGATTCACGATACATCAACGAAGAGACATTACCATCACTGGATATGGCCACACGGATTTTACCCTCATGGTCCGTAAGCCAGCCCGTAATATTGCCCGGGTTCTCCGCAGCAAGCACCGCCTCACCTGTCTTGATGTTAATCCGGTACACGTCAAAGATCCGCGGATCTCGTTTGTTCATGCCTACCAGAATCTCATCCGGAATATTCTCCAGGGAGTCTACCAGGATCGCCCTTGTATTCGGATAGGGCGTCAGATCCTTACTGTTCTTACCATCCATATCCGTTACATAAATATGATAGTTCTCATCCCCTGCCTCATCCTTGACATACAACAGCTTATCCTTTGTCGCCCATACAAATGCGGCTATACTGCGCTCAGTCTCACTCGTGATACGTACCGACTTGTCCTGACCATTCTCTTTCACCACAATATTCATTCGGTTGTTCCAAGGCTCCATGTAGGCCAGATGTTTACCATCCGGAGACATTTGGAATGCTGCTTGAGCCGGCTGTTTGAAGAAGTCTTCCAGCGGTGTGAGGCCTTCTGACTGCACATCAAGTCCAAGAGCGAGATACAGCGCATCAGCGAACTCGCCATGGGTCACCGAATTTTTGGCGTTAAACGCACTGCCTTCGATAATAAAATGCTGTTTCAGACGAATGGCATCCTCCGTATGTACCTTCGGAATCTGCGCCATATCACTGTATACAACCTGAATTCCATTATCTTTCAGTTCGAACGCCCGAGTAAATAACGATGCCATCTGTGCTCTTGTTAGAGGTGCATCTGGTGCGTATCCTTTGGCTTGTCCTTGTATAAGACCACTTTGCTTCAGGGCGTAAATGGCAGGAGCAGCTTCATCCTTAGCCAATACATCTGCGAAACCTGTAAGAGTCGCTGGAGCATCCAGTTGAAGTACACGCTGCAGGATGATTGCCGCCTGAGCACGCGTAATTGGCGTTTGTGATTCTTTCATTCCATCTGTTGTGCCATCTATGTATCCCAGTTGCTGTAATGTCTGTGTTGCCTTCGAAGCAATGGACTCAGCAACTGTGGCCGTAGGCTTCACCGCTTCTGCTGCCTGGACCGCTGGTGGAATCAAAGCGATTGACATCGCCATGCTAAGGGTGAGAGCATATACCTTTTTACTTATTGCTTTCAAATCATTTCCCCCTTTAAAGTAAATTACATAATAATTTGGAACTATACGTAAATTATTTTACCATGGTCAACCATAGGTTAACAGCATAGCCCTCCGAAGTTCCATTCCCCCTTACTTTGAACCGGAAAATCCATAATTGAACAGCTTTCGTGTCTCGATAAAACGTCCCTCACGACTATCTGAACCTAATACAACTGAAATTAGCCGCTTACCATTTCGCTCAGCCGTACCCACGAAGTGATAGCCAGAATCCTCATCATATCCGGTCTTCAATCCATCGTTTCCGTCGTATGCGTATGACCCGCCGATCGAGGATAACATCCAGTTGGTGTTGCTCATGTACATTCCTTTTTGGTGGATCGACACCTGCATTTGGCTGGAAACTCTCAATATTTCGGGATAGTTATTCAGCAGATAACGTGCAAGCTTGCATGCATCTACAGCGGTCATTACAGTCTGCCCTTGTATGTCCTTCGGACGATTCGGACCAAGTAGTTTTTCGCTTAAACCTGTTGCATTGGTAAACACCGTCTTGTCAGACAGTCCGATCTCGGCAGCCTTCTGATTCATCTTTTGTGCAAAAGTCTGCTCTGTCCCACTAATATGTTCAGCCAGAGCTATAGCCGCGTCATTTGCGGAATAGACGGCTACAATCTGGAATAGCTCCTGTACTGTAAATTGCTCCCCTTGTTTCAAACCCAGATGGCTGCCACCTACTGAACTTGCATACAGGCTGATATTAACAGGGTCATCCCAGCGTAATTCTCCGTTAATGACCGCTTCCATGACCAACAGTTCTGTCATCAATTTACTGATCCCTGCAGGGGCAATTTCCTCTGAACCATTAAAATTGATCAAGATCTGTTCCGAGTTCATATCCATTAATACAGCCGACTCAGCTTTAATTCCCGGTTTGCCCACCAGCATGTCCGGTTTTAAACCCAAATATATAATGACCAGTAGAGCCAGCAGCATTCCTGCCCGTATCCACCATCTTTTCATCAGAAAATCACCTCTTACAGATATAGACGAAGTGAAGAGGCATTTTGTCTGCAATTTTTATAAAAAAAGTTAAATTTTTTTTATTTATTTGTTACCAAAAAAAACATGAACCCCATACCCCCATGCCAGAGTGTACGGAATCCATGTTTTTTGAATCTTATCCATTAGATCTAGCAACCGAACGCTTTAAAGGACCCCAATCCTTATTGCTGCTACATCATCGAGAGTAACCTTTTCCTGAAACCAGGGCACTTAGTGATAGATCAAGTGCTTTTTTATTATTCTGCTACAGCAGCTTTATCCGCATTAACTGCCAGATCGCTCAGGTAAATGCCAGTTCCATCACCAATCGCGTAGTTCATTACACGTTTGTTCACTGGTGCTACAACAGCACGGTACAGTGTCGGGAATACAGGAACTTCATCAACCATGTACTGCTGCCATTGATTATAGATTTCTTTACGTTTTTCTACGTCAAACGCTTCAGCAGATACACCTTGTGCCAGCAATTTGTCGTTTTCTTCGCTGGAGAATCTGGAGAAGTTATACAGTGCATCACGGCCATACAGACCTGCTGGATCTACGTCAATACCTACGCCCCAAGCAGCTTGATACACGTCAACTTTAGGATCGTCTTTACCTGTATTACCTACACGGTCATAGAAATTGTTGAACTCAACCATTTCCAGATTTACTTTCAGACCGATTGCAGCCCATGACTGAACGTAGTAACGTGCCAGTGGTTCAGCGGTGTCGCCACCTGTCATGGATACGAAGTTGATTTCAAGTGGGGAACCGTCCGGTTTCGTACGGAATTCTCCATCCAGTTTGTAACCTGCTTCGTCGAGCAACTTCTTCGCTGCTTCTGGGTCATAAGTTACACCCGGATTGTTGGAATCATGGAATTCTGGGTGAGACGGTGGAATCAGGGTTGTTGCATTCCAACGCAGACCGTTATAGAAACGTTTACCAACTTGGTCGTTATCTACAGCCTGCCACATTGCTTTACGCAGGATTTTGTCAGCCATTTTTGCATCTGGGTTTGTTACAACTTTGCCGTTGTCAGCGTCCCATGTGCCCAGTTTGAAACCGATGTAGGTGTAAGCACGATCGATTGCACCCAGGAATTCAACGTTGGACATATTGGCATTGTCTTTATATTGATCTGTCGGGAATGAATCCACGAGGTCTACCCCGCCAGATTTCAATTCTTGAACAACCGTTGTTGGGTTGATTACTTTCAAAGTCACTTTGTCCAGTTTTGGAGCTCCACGCCAGTAGTCATCATTTTTAACGAAAGTTACAGACTCACCTGGAGTGATTGTTTCCACTTTGAATGGACCGTAACCGATTGGTTTCTCACGTACTTCTTTGGAAGAAGACATTTTTGCTACATCCATATCACCGAAGATATGTTTAGCCAGCGGATATGTCCATACGCCACCTGTCAGCAGGGAAGGTGTAGATTCCTTGTACGTAATGCTGATTTGTTTTTCGCTAAGAACCTTGATCCCAGAGATCGTTTTTGCTTTTCCAGCGTGATAATCATCCATACCTACTACACTTGTAAAGTTGGAATCATAGCGTGGGCCATCATAAGCCTTGTTACCGATCACTTCATAAGCAAACTGTAAATCTTCAGCCGTTACAGGCTTGCCGTCATGCCAGTTTACATTATCACGAATCGTCAGTGTGAACGTTTTGCCATCTTCCGATGTTTCATACGTTGCTGCACCATCGTTGGTATATACATAGTCTTTATCCCAAGTCAGCAAACCTTCGTCAAACCATTGCAGAACCATTGCATCCGGATTACCGGAGTAGAAGTTAAAATTCAATGTTCCTTCAAACGCAGTATCAGATACCAGTCCATATGTGATGGACCCACCCTCAATAGCAGTACCTTCATTCGTTTTGACATTGTTGAAATCTTCGATCGAGTAAACGCCCTCTTCTTTAGTAGGCTTCTCCTCTGTCTTTGTTTCCCCTGTGTTCGAAGAAGGCGTTGGTGTTGCCGCCTCTTTCTCCGAGCACGCCGCAAGCGCCAGTACAAAGACCAACATCATCGTGAAAAATAGTCCCCGTGAAAATAATCCCTTTTTCATGAATCTTTCCTCCCTTTTTTTAACCTCTTCTTTGTCTTGCATCAGTCGCACGCTTCAGGGCCTGTCCGACATTATTTATACTCAACATCAATAACAGAATTAGTATTGACGCAGGTAGCCATATCCACCATCTGAATTCCAGTGTTTGCGGATTACGAGCATAGCTTACGAGTGTTCCAAGACTGGGTGTACTTTCCGGAAATCCAAATCCCAAGAAGGAAAGTCCCGATTCGAGGCCAATGTTGGCAGCGAGATTCAACGTCATCGTGACGATGATGATGGAGCTAAGATTAGGAAGTACCTGTGAGAGCATAATCTTCAGATGGGATGATCCCAACGTTTTTGAAGCATTGACATAATCGAGTTCACGCTCCTGTAATGCCTTAGAACGGATCAGTCTGGCGATTCCCATCCAGAGAAAGGCTGTCATGATTAAAGAAAACGAGATGATATTATATTTGGGTACTGCTGTAACAAACGCGATTACGATCATCAAGAACGGAAGAATCATGAAGAAATCAACAACACGCATAAACAAGTTATCGATCATTCCACCGAAGTAACCGGATAACAGACCAACCAGGATACCTATACAACCCGTCATTAGCGTGACGATAATACCAATGGTTAGAGAGTTACGCGTACCGATGATCAGTTGTCCGAACACATCACGACCGCCGTAATCAGTTCCCAGCCAATACTGTGCGGAGGGTGGTTCATACAAGGCGAACAAATCTACCTTTACAATCTCAGCTTGATCCAGGATTAAAGAAGTACCGTAAACCAGCAATATGATCAGTCCCAAAAATATGAGCGAGATTAGTGCCACCTTATCTCTGACAAGCTCCCGCCATAAGATACTCAAGCTGGAGGGGCTCTTATCAATCTTCTGTGAAGTTATAACGACATCATTGGCCTTGCTCATCTTATTTTCACCCCGAAATCTTCAAGTTCTTACTTGATCCGTATACGCGGATCAACAATACCCAGAATAATGTCAGACAGCAACGATCCCAGGATTGTAGCTATGCCATATAACAAGACGAGCGCAGTTACTACACTGAAATCCCGAAGAGAAATAGAATTCAGGAACAACTGTCCCATACCTGGATAACTGAATATACTCTCAATGAAGATGGTACCTCCGATAAGTCCCGTAATCTCATAACCGAAAAATGCGGCGATCGGCAACAGGGAATTTCTTAAAATATGCCTGTTGTAGATTCGAGATTCCGAGGCGCCCTTGGCTCTCGCAGTAAGAACGAATTCTTTATGCTTGATATCAATAATTTCACTACGCAAGTATTGGACGGTAGATACCGTTGCAATTAAAGCCATGGATAGTGATGGTAATAACAAATGATAGAATTTGCTTGTTATATAGCTGAATGTACCTGGTGTAAGTCCAGGTTCCACACTGCCCCCTGTTGGGAACCAGCCAAAATGAAATCCAAAAATCCATAACATCACCAGTGCGAAGATAAACAACGGGGCTGCAAAGCCCAAATAGGTGTAACCTGTGATCAACCGATCAGACCAAGTATCGTTGTAACGACCACTGATAATGCCAAGTGGAATGGCAATCAGATACGTAAAGATGAGTGTTGCCAGTGCAAGCCAAAATGTATTAGCAACACGCTGACCAATCAAATCAGATACAGGCATTTTGAATCGGAAAGATTGTCCGAAATCGCCTTGTGCAGCATTTTTGATCCAATCCCAATACTGTACATACCATGGATTATTTAATCCCAGTCGTTCACGCTGTTCCTCCAACGCTTTTGGATCAATACTCGGATCGAGTAATCCGGTGAGTGCATCCCCAGGCATCGCCTTAGCCATTAGAAAAACCAACAGGCTAAGCAAAAAGATCTGAGGAATCATAATGATAATTCTGCGTACTATCGTTTTCCACATATGGTCTTCAACCTTTCTGAGGTAGAGCTACTCGGTGAGTATCGGAAATGGATTGGAGCGAGTATGCCAGCCCTTCCTCATCAAAGAAATTTCGGTATGAATGTTCATACTCGGATTTGACCTGCTGACGGAAGGCTACCATTTCTTCACGTTTGGTTGGGTCCATATCCGGAATGGCTGCAAGTAAACGCTTGGTATAGATATGTTGTGGATTCTCAAAAATATCATCCGTTGTGCCTTGCTCCACATATCGGCCTTTGTACATAATTCCGATCTGATCACACATATGACGGATAATGCCGAGATCGTGACTGATGAACAGATAAGTCAGATTCAACTCTTTTTGTATTTCCTGCATGAAGTTGAGCACCTGGGCTTGTACGGATACGTCGAGTGCGGATACTGGCTCATCTGCGATGATCAGCTTAGGCTTTAATGCAATCGCACGAGCGATGCCAATCCGTTGCCGCTGTCCTCCGGAAAACTCATGAGGGTACTTATAGATCGACTCTGGACTCAAACCGACCTTCTCCAGGAGGTCTCGAACCTGGCGTTTCTCTTCCGTAGCCGTCATTCGTTCATAATTGCGGAATGGTTCGGCAATAATGTCGATAACCCGTTTCTTGGGGTTCAACGAAGAGTACGGATCTTGGAAGATCATCTGGACATCCCGCTGTAGCTGACGGTCTTTACGCCGCTCGGTGGCCAGATCTTTTCCATTGAAAAGAACTTTACCAGCCGTCACATGGTTGAGACCAATAATGGCTCGCCCCGTTGTCGTTTTGCCTGAGCCTGACTCCCCTACAAGTCCGTACGTTTTCCCTTGCTCAATGGAGAAGCTCACATCATCAACCGCTTTGATGTTGCCAATCTCACGCTTGAGCAACCCTCCGCGAATCGGAAAGTGTATTTTTAGTCCTTCTACTTCGAGTAATGCCATTATGTTATTCCTCCTCAGCTTGATCAGGGAAATGAAAGTGCTGATAACAGGTACACCTTACAAAGTGACCTGGTGCAATTTCATGCATCTGTGGGTTTTCTTCATGAGCCGAATCACTTATCCATGGAATTCGAGCCTTGAATCGGCACCCTTGGCGAGGAAGATTTTTCAGTGAAGGAACTATGCCTTGAATGACATGAAGCTTCGATTTTTCTTCAGAAATGGTAGGAATAGAGTTTAGTAGAGACCGTGTATATGGATGCTTGGCATTCGTCATTAGAGTATAGATATCTGCAATCTCAACAATTTCACCTGCATACATAACTGCCACGCGATCAGCCATCTCGGCAACGACTCCCAGATCATGCGTGATCAGGATGATTCCTGCGTTAATCTCGTTCTTCAATTCGCGGATAAGCTCCAGAATTTGAAGTTGGATCGTAACGTCAAGCGCCGTCGTTGGTTCATCGGCAATCAGCAATTCAGGTTTATTGGCAATCGCAATCGCGATAACAACTCTCTGTCTCATACCACCCGATAGTTCGTGAGGATATTGCTTGTATAATTGTTCGGGACGCGGAATCCCTACTTGGTTAAGTAAATCAATTACTTTGTCTTTCTTTTCTTTCGAAGATAGCTTGGGTTGATGCAGTGTCAGAATCTCTTCGATCTGTTCACCGATCACCATCAGAGGATTTAGTGCGGAAAGTGGGTCCTGAAAGATCATTCCCATTTCTTTACCGCGGAGTTTGTTTAATTTGTTGGGAGATATATTCGCTATATTCTGCCCTTTGTACAAAATCTCGCCATCAATTTTGGCTTTGTTATGCAGTCCCATAATTGAAAATGCAAAGGCACTTTTGCCTGAGCCCGACTCTCCCACAATAGCCAATACTTCATTTTTTTTAACCGTTAGGTTAACGTGATCAACTGCTGCATAATAGTCATCTTCAATTCTGAATGATGTAGTTAGATTTCTGACTTCCAATAGCTCTGTATTCAAATCAATCACCCTAACCCCATAATTTCTATTTCTGCAGACTGTATTCTGTGTAGAAGAATGCATCCACTGTATATTTCCATGTTCTTGAAGATAACGAACGAAAATGTATACAAAATACCAAATCATTAGGAGAATCCATTTTTCATACTGCTATTTAGACCGATGGTCAATTAATGCTGATAATTCCTAGCGGAATAATAAAGCCAAATAATTAATGTAATCATACGTGTAAATTTAGATGACGTCAATGTTTATTTGAGATTTATGGTATAAATGTTTTTTATACTACAGTTTTGGGTATTAGTTATACTTTAAAGGGAATGTATCAACGGATTCTAGAGCCAGTTGGATGCTTTGAATGGTAGAGTTTAAATTTCAGAAAAACCGAATCTCCAGATATATGACATTAATATTACACGTTATGTGTAGTTAAATGTTAGAATTATAGATATAACCAACTATTATGTTAGGTTTGAGGGATTTGTAGAGGAAATCTTCAATTTGGAAGTGAAATTAATTTCTAACCATAATTTGTACGATTAGAGGCATTGTTTAGATATTGCTATAGGATTGAAGTTAAAATTCTAGTTATTATAGTATAGTTTCATTTATTCGCTTATGTAAAGAACAAATTGTCATCTTTTATCATTTATTTTACAAAAGCAAGCAAAAAGCCCTGCAAAATGCAAGGCTTTTCTAATATTTATACATATAGATGAATATATAATACCGTATTTACTGTGTTTCTGGAGGCCTTTTACCACGCTTCAAATCGTTGATGCTTAACCCAAAGTCCATCTGCAGATGAGGGTAATCCGGAAAGTTAGCCCAGTCTCCACCCCATGTGAACCCTAGTTCTTTGGCTAGCTCTACAACTTCCAGCCAGTCCGCCTGCCCATTGCCGTTATCATCACGTTCCATATCCCAGACCACATCTCCTTCAGGCGTCCGCAAAGCAAAATCAATGGCCAAACCGTAATTGTGATAGGACTCTCCCCCCTGGGCATTGGTCACAATATTACCGGCAATCGAACGTCCTTGATTAAACAGAGCATCCTGTTCTTCATTGCTGCGAAAACCATGAGTAATCACGATTTCAATCCCTCGTCTAGCCGCCTTTCGAACCAACAGCTTCTCACTTTCAGCTACTACCGGGTGAAGCCCTGTAATCGGCACCAATTCTTGCACGTTCGTTCGTGGCCATATATCATAGGTGTCTCCTTTTTGCTGTAACCACACATATATAATGGATAGCAACAACGTAGCTACGATCCAAAATCTCAGATTACTCTTTCGTCTCTGTTTTACTTTACGTTTGGGTGTATTCATGCTCTCTCCTGATGGTGGAATCTATATTCATTCATATTTATGCTACCTGAGATACCAGCGATATAATAGACTCTATTATAAATCATTTACGTCTTAATTGCTTCCACCGTTGCAGCTCATTATTAAACCCAAGCACCAGGGAGAGACAACTCTAATATTTTTTGAATGCAAAAAAGCAGCCGGCTATAAGCCGACTGCTTTGTATCCATGCTGAGTAAGACTACTCAGTTGTGTATGGCAGTAATGCGATTTGACGGGAGCGTTTGATGGCAATCGTCAGCATGCGTTGATATTTAGCGCTAGTACCTGTTACACGGCGTGGCAAAATTTTTCCACGTTCGCTGATAAATTTACGAAGCAAGTCCGTATCTTTATAATCGATGTGAGTAATTTTGTTGGCTGTGAAGAAGCACACTTTACGACGTTTATTACGGCCGCCACGACGTGCCGGTCTTTTATCGTTGTCTCCGCCTTCTCTTTGCTTGAAGCCCATGCTTTTCAGTCCTTTCCTATCGTTTAACCAATCACTCTAAGAGTGTCGGTTCACGTTAAAATGGCAAATCATCATCCGATATATCAATCGGTTTTCCGTCATCGGAAAAAGGATCCTGATTGTTGCTACGCGAATTATTGTTATTGTTCGCGCGCCCGCCGCCTCCGTAAGAAGGCTCTTCACGCATCGGTTGCCCACCGCCACCACCGTTATTATCACGGTTAGCTGACTCCAAGAAACGGACGTTATCGGCAATGACTTCGGTCACGTATACACGTTTTCCTTCGTTATTTTCGTAGTTCCGTACTTGAATGCGTCCTTCGACTGCAGCTAGGCGTCCTTTGCGCAAATAGTTTGCACAAGTCTCAGCAAGCTGTCTCCAGGTTACGACCGGAATGAAATCCGCTTCCCGTTCTCCCCCTTGGCTTGTAAACGGTCTGTCCACTGCCAAAGTAAATTGCGTAACTGCTACTCCAGCTGGAGTATAACGCAACTCAGGATCTCGGGTTAACCGGCCGATCAGAATGACACGGTTCAACAATGTAATCCCCTCCTTCAGAGCGTATTGGTGCGTTGATCACGAGTCGTCTTAAGCAGACTTAACGTCGTTTGTAATGAGATAACGAATTACTTCGTCAGAAATCTTCATGAGACGCTCAAGCTCAGTAACTACTGCTGGTTCAGCAGTGAAGTGTACCAGAACATAAACACCATCACGGAATTTCTTGATCTCATACGCAAGACGGCGTTTACCCATAACGTCGTGAGCTGTAACTTCACCACCGCCGTTGGAGATGATGCCTTGGAATTTATCGACTGTAGCTTGAACAACTTCTTGCTCAACATCAGGACGAATAATGTACATCACTTCATATTTGCGCATAATTTTCACCTCCTTATGGACTCTGGCCCTCAATCTACGTTGAGAGCAAGGAACGAGCACAAACTCGAACTATATTAATATAACAAAAATGACGTCTCAATGCAAGCAAACGTTCCCTCTTCTTATTACACATGATCATAACTCCAATGGAGCACACTACAGAAGCAACATTGAAATCCATTATGCCAAGGAGGTCTTATCATGGGTGAAAAAACCGAGTTTGAACCAGGAGACAAAGCTCCAAACGATGGTGAATACACCGAAGTTGGTGAGAAAAGCTTTCATACGGAGATTAACAACCCGAAACGGGTAACCCTGCAAAAAGGTGAAGCTTTCCCTGAAACAAGTAACCAGAATCGTAAGTGGAAGAAGCTTACCAAGGCCCGCGTTCACTAAGCGTAAAGATTTTTTCAGATTGCTGTATATAAAACGAACTAATGCACATAATACAATCAGGCGATGCACGAGAGAGGTGTGGTTCCGTTGGACAACGAAGCCGAACATTTAATGTTGGAGATTCATCACGTAATTTAAGAAGCACGATGGTTGTGTGTAAGGCCTATGTCTGAAGCACGAGTATTGTTAATCGCAATACGCCTGGTTTCTGATTGTTACGACCGATTGTTTCCTAACAAACCGAATGCATCGCCGAATGAAGAGCCCTTAGGGGCTCTTTGTTTTTTCAATTACAAATGATTGCTCGACAACAACATTGAAAATGAAAAGACCTTCCAGGTTGGAAGGTCTTTTTGCATGTATAGAACTCAACACACGTTGAGTAAATTGTGAATTTCATTTAATTAAGCAAGATCTATGAGTGGCGGAAAGGGTGGGATTCGAACCCACGCACGCTGTGACACGCCTAACTGATTTCGAGTCAGCCCCCTTGGGCCTCTTGGGTACCTTTCCGCAGCAATAATGATTATAGCATGATCATTTACAGAACGCAATACCCAAGCCACACCTACATGTAAACGGTGTTACAGGCAAGAAAACAAGTAAAAATTGCCCTGTTATTGCATTAGGATTCAGTCGAATCCTCTGTTGAACGAAGTACCTTTTTCATGTTTTTCTCGAATTTTGCTCTGGGAATTAGTACGCTGTGTTTACACCCTACACACTTGATGCGAATATCCATGCCCATTCGGATAATCTCCATCTCGTTGCTGCCACATGGATGCTGCTTCTTCATCTGCACAATGTCCCCAAGCTGGAAAATTTTACGCTCCACCTGTGCCATCCCCCTCATCCTTCTCCTGAGCTGCTGCTTGCTCTAACGCTGCCTGATTGCTCATCTCATGATACTCCAGTGTTTTTTTCACATCACCCTGAATTTGACGCTCTACAGAGGCTCTGGAGTTCGGCAGGCACTCGGCAACAATGCGAACCACATATTCCGAGGTAGACATCGACTGAATACCAAGCACGTCAGGTATTTTAACGATGTTCAGATCGCGATCCTCAATCCCAGCCAACGCTCGTTTCACCAAGTGTACAGACTCGTCCAGGCTCTGATCACCCTTCATGGGAATGTCCACTACCGCAAGGGAATTCGACATCGAGAAATTGGTGACACTTGCAATCGTACCATTTGGAATGATGTGCACCTCACCCTGCCAGCTAACCAACTTGGTTGTTCTTAGTCCAATGACCTCAACCGTTCCTTTATAGGTACCTGTTTGAATAACATCGCCTACTGCGAATTGATCCTCCAGTATAATGAAGAAACCGGTAATAACATCCTTCACCAAGCCTTGGGCACCAAAACCGATCGCCAGTCCGAGCACACCCGCACTTGCTAGCAATGGTCCGACTTTTACATTGATCTCAGATAACAGTAACAGAATCATAATGAAATTACATGTTATGGAGGTCGCATTTTTCATCAACTCTCCTACCGTTATAAATCTCCGCGGATTGACGCGAATCTTGCCTTCCTGCTTTCGTGCCATCGTACGATCTATAATACGTGATACAATCTTGATCACAATACGCGTAATAATGAAAATAATAACGATGCGGATCGAGCTAAACAGAATATTAAACCACATATCTGCATCGGCGACTTTATCCCATAATTTATCAGTCCAGCTTATAGCACTTTTTACGACGTCCGTCGGAGACTCATTGTCTGTTGTCGTAACAAACTTAAATGGCAACATAGATCAAACCTCCTCTACATGGGTATATTATCATAGCTGTCAGCGGTTTTGAAATAGAGGCCACGGATCTCCACAAATTCGTTACGAATGATCTGTTTTACTCTCTCCAGATCTTCTTTTGGAAACTGAATACATAGAGCACAGCCCGCTGTGATCTCTTTCGGGGTAGGAAATAAGTCGATCTCAATCTCTGCAAACTCCAGCAGCATTTCTGCACGCAGCGCCTGCTGGGTGGAATCAAAAGCAATCAGCATCCAATCATCTATCCACTCGTCCATGTGTGGCTCCTTTCACGATACATTCATCCCTTTGAAAAAGCTTGTCCTCACGAAGTATAAAACGTTCTATCCTTCCATATACTGTTACTACTATTCCAAGGGAAAGGATAGATCCTATGAATCCCATTTCGCATTCCTTCTCATCTCAAGACATGGCCAGCCTGAAAATCCCACATACAGATCCGGGCATTCACTCTGCCATCATTCATCGTTTAATGTTCCATCTCTATAAAGCCCATTCTTTGCAAAATGTAGTTGTCGTCTGTATCGGTACAGATCGCTCTACCGGAGACTGCCTTGGCCCGCTCGTTGGTTCGTCACTTGCTAAGTGGGACAGCCCTCTATTCCATCTCTATGGCACATTGGATGAACCCGTACACGCAATGAACCTGCAGGACACTCTTCACAAAATACATACCACACATCACAACCCTTATGTGATCGGGATTGATGCCTGTCTCGGACAGTCTTCAAGTGTTGGATGTATCCAGGTCGTGAATGGACCTCTCAAACCAGGAGCAGGTGTAAATAAAGAATTACCGCCGGTCGGCGATATCCATCTTACAGGTATCGTTAACGTCGGCGGCTTTATGGAATACTTTGTTTTGCAAAACACACGTCTCAGTCTCGTCATGCGCATGTCCGAGATTATATCCAGCAGTCTCTATTCCGCCATTCGCGAATGGCATACACGCTCTACTCTGCTTGCTGTGCCAGAGTAATGGCTTCTTTTTCCTCAGGGGAAAGTGTATACGTGGACTCTCCCCCTTTAAGAGGTTTGGCATATACATAGGAACCATCACGGTTATAAATGCCCGTAAGCACCATACCGTCCTGGCTATCGTTAACCATCGCCATCGAGAAGCTCAGGTCACTGCCATTTTCTCCGTAGGCGTTATACCTTTTCACACCCACTTTACCCTGAATGCGGGTCAGCTTCTGCATCACAACCTGTAACTGATTCGTTTGCAGCATGTGTTCATCCTCGATGCTGTCCATCTGGATTTTCAGATTGATCAACAGCGACTCCAGATCCTCCACTCCACTGCCAGCCATCATGGCCTCATATTTCCGTTTAAACTTCCGTAGTTTTGCGCCTTGAGCAATACTTATAATAAGCAAAATCACCATAAGTACTGCCATGCCGCCAATAATCCATATCAGCTGTTCCAGAATCAGCCCATTTAATTCAGCCATGTAGTGCAACTACCCCTCTGTTGGTTTGTTCAGGTTAACGTTTGTAGCATCAAACGTGTTCCAAATCATCGATCATTCAGCCAAGTTAAACCATCCAACGTCTAATGTAACCCTCAAGCTTACTCCTATTATTCACCAGATAACCCTTAGGGCTAATCATTCGTTTGGGCTACTTGCCTCTTTTTCATTTTGCTATTCAAGCGATTATAATTCATGTTTTATCAGGGATGCTTCATACAGAATTGGACGCTGTTAATTCGCTGTTAATTCAATAACTGCTTCGATCAGGGCATTAACATCATTTATGGATGTGTTATATCCCACGCTCGCTCTGACAGCCCCACTTGCCGTTGTCCCAGCCGACTCATGGGCAAGAGGTGTGCAATGAAAGCCCGAACGCACAGCGATGCCATAATTTCGGTCTAATTGAAAAGCGAGCTGTGCCGAATCATATCCTTCAACAGTAAAAGATAACAATCCGGTACGCGGCTGTCCAATTTCAGGACCAAGCATTCGAATCCCCTGTACTGATGATAAACCATCCATCATATGCTGAGTCAAATCCCACTCTTGTTTATATATGATTTCAGGTGTCAGTTCAAGCACATGCTGCACTCCGGCTGCCAGACCTGCTATACCCACTGTATTTGGCGTACCCGCTTCATAACGATCAGGCCGAACATGCGGCTGTTCAATCGCCTCAGACTGGCTTCCTGTCCCTCCGTGAAGCAAGGGCTGTACATCCAGTTCAGGAGCGATGTAGAGACCACCCGTTCCCTGCGGACCCAACAATCCTTTATGTCCTGGAAAGGCCAGCATATCAATGCCGAGCTGCTTCACATCCACAGGCAGAATCCCAGCACTTTGAGCAGCATCAACAAGCAAAGTCACCTGATGTTTTTGACACATCAGCGCAATTTCACCAATGGGCAGAATACTGCCCAACAGGTTCGAACTATGCGTGCAGACAACTAATCTTGTATTGGAACGAAACAACCGTGTGAATTGGGCCAGATCGATCTGCCCGGCAGCATTAACAGCCACATAATCAACCTCTACATTACGAGCTCGACGCATGTACTCCAGGGGCCGTCTTACTGAATTATGTTCAGCCATCGTAGCAATAACGTGATCGCCTTCTCTTAACCATCCTTGAATAGCCAAATTCAAAGCTTCTGTCGTATTCGAACCCAAAGCGATATCGTTGGCATTACGAACACCCAACAGAGTGGATATCGCTTTTCTGGCACCAAATAAAACTCGGCTTGCCTGTACTGCCATCCGATGACTGCCTCTGCCTGGGTTGGCTCCTGCAACATCCAGAGCCTTCATCATGGCTTCCCCGACAGCAGGTGGTTTAGGCCAAGATGTCGCTGCATGATCCAGATAGATAACTCCCTCCACCTCATACCCACCTCTGTCCCTAATTGATTGTTCTGTTTGAATAGATTCCCTAAAAACAAACAATGACATATCGTTTCTCCATGGTACAGAGGCGATATGTCATCACATGAAAAAGCCCCGCATGTTGTTCATCAATCATGGAATCCCAACTGTTACTGCAACAGTTCCAACAGTCGCTCCAGATCTTGTTTACTGTAGTAGTTGAGCTCGATTTTGCCTTTATCTTTGTTATGCTTAATTTTCACCGTTGTTTTGAATCGTTCACGCAAAGACTCTTCCAATGTATCAATGAATGGATCTTTTTTCTTCAACTTGGATTTGGCTTTCGCTTCACCCGTTTTGGAACGATCCAATTGTTGAACAGCCTCTTCCAGCTCACGTACACTCCATTGCTGATCAATGGTTTGTTTTGCCAGCTGTTTCACAAGGCTCTCATCTTTAACACCGACGATAGCACGTGCATGCCCCATTGACAATGTTCCACGTGAAACATGATCCTTCACTTCTTCGGGCAATGATAACAAACGCAGGAAGTTTGCGATGTGTGAACGTGATTTACCCACTTTTACGGAGAGCTCTTCCTGAGTTAATCCGAATTGGTCCATCAGCCCCTGATAAGCAACTGCAACCTCCATCGCATTCAGATTCTCCCGCTGCAGGTTCTCGATTAAAGCAATCTCCATAACCTGCTGATCACTGAAATTACGAACTACGGCAGGCACAGTGGCATTGCCGCAATATTGGGAAGCTCTGAAACGCCGTTCACCAGCAATGATCTCATAACCTCTCAAAACTGGACGTACAATAATAGGCTGAATGACACCATGTTGGCGAATTGATTCGGCTAGTTCATGTATTGCATCCTCATCAAATACTTTACGAGGTTGGTAAGGGTTTGCCCGCAGCTGACTAATCGGGATTTCTACGACTTTATCATCGTCATTAATTGAAAGCGAAGGAATGAGGGCATCAAGACCTTTTCCAAGCCGCTTACTCATAAGAAATCACTTCCTTTGCGAGCTCTAAATACACTTCAGCCCCTCGGGATCGAGGATCATACGTAATGATGGACTGACCATGTGATGGTGCTTCACTAAGCCGCACATTGCGCGGAATAATCGTTTGATACACCTTTTGTTGAAAATACTTCTTCACTTCTTCAATCACTTGAATGCCCAGATTCGTACGTGCATCAAACATCGTCAATAACACCCCTTCAATCTGCAACGAGGTATTCAGATGTTTCTGCACCAAACGAACCGTGTTGAGCAATTGGCTCAATCCTTCGAGCGCATAATACTCACACTGAATCGGAATGATCACCGAATCGGAAGCTGTCAACGAGTTGATCGTCAACATACCAAGGGAGGGTGGGCAATCGATCAGTATGTAGTCATAGTTTTTTTTCACCATGGCGAGTGATTTTTTCAGGCGAACTTCCCGTGATATCGTGGATACCAGCTCAATCTCGGCTCCGGCAAGCTGAATCGTTGCAGGTATGATATGAAGGCCTTCAATCTGAGTTTCCACAATAGCTTCCTGTGGAGGGACCTCGTTAATGATGACATCATATATACAATTGGCCACGTCTGCTTTGTTGATTCCGACTCCACTGGTTGTGTTCCCCTGGGGGTCAATATCGACAAGCAATACTCTTTTCCCGAGCGAAGCCAGTCCTGCACCCAAGTTAACAGATGTCGTCGTTTTCCCTACACCGCCCTTTTGATTTGCTACGGCCATAATCTTAGACAATACCTTCACCTCAAATAAAATAGGAGTCTTTTCTTGTAGGTTGTGAGCTACAGTTAACAAAAAGCAGGTGGCTACCATCCACAAAACCTCAACTACCGTTCCTTCTTATGCTGCTATATTCTACGCTGTTCATGCCACACTCAACTTTATAGACAGAAAAAGCGGCCCATTGCCGCCTGAAGCTTCAATTATTTGCGTTTCGGAATATGGATAACGATCTCGTAATGGTCCTCATGGTCTGCTTCCTTGGTTTTGATGTCCAGACCGGAGCCCGATACCATATCAATGGATTGACGAATCGTATTAAGTGCGAGTCTGACATCCTTCGTGAATGAGATACGTTTGGATTTTTTGATCTTCGAGGATTCCTTGTAAAAGGCAACTCTCGCTTCCGTTTGTTTTACATTCAACTCTTTATCGATAATCTCGCCGAGCAATTTCATTTGCAACTCTTCCGTATCCAATGAAAGTAACGCTCTGGCATGGCGCTCCGAAATTTTACGTTCCATTAGCGCTGTCTTAATACCATCCGGAAGCTGTAACAATCGGATTTTGTTGGCGATCGTCGATTGGCTTTTGCCTAATCGCTGCGCAAGACTTTCCTGTGTAAGTTGGTGCAGGTCAATCAATTTCTGATAAGCAACAGCCTCTTCAATTGAAGTGAGCCCCTCACGCTGCAGGTTTTCAATCAATGCGATGGATGCTGCCTGAGAGTCGTTGAATTCACGTACAATGGCCGGAATATGATCCAAGCCAAGTTTCCGAACTGCACGCCAGCGACGTTCCCCGGCGATAATCTCATATGATCCATTTCGTACGCGGACGACAATCGGTTGTATAACTCCATGTGTCTTGATCGTCTGCAACAACTCATCAATTTTATCATCATCAAAGATAGTACGGGGCTGATATGGGCTGCTCACAATTTCGTTGACCGGAATTTGTTTAATCTCATCTCCGTTATTGCGCTCCGCCAAACCAAACAACTTCGAAAATTGTTCTTTCATTCCGTATATTACCACCTAGTTTCGTAATAGCTCCCGCAGAGTTGCAGGTGCTTCTTATTCAAAATGCGACCCTTTCAAATGCTGTCGTTCTTCGAATAAGTTTTGCCTTTCATGACGCTTTCTGTATCCTAGTCCGTATTGCTAGAAAATCTATCTATACATATAATCTATGATCTCTGTAATCCAGGATCGGCTACTTCTATTCTATCATCTTTTCTTCCATAATCCTATGTTTACCTATTCTTTAAACTCTTCTAATTTTCCTGCTTTTTCTTCATGAACATTAGCGATATGACTGCTTATACACAATAAGATATGGAAGTTCTCGACCCACAGCACCTGCTCCTAGCAGCTACAATTGTGTACTGGTTTAGTACCACTTGATATTGAATTTCACAAGATAGCGTCCGTGGCAAAACAAATTTGCGCTTGTTTGATACGCCTGTAAAATCCTCTGCCTTTCTCCTACAAGCAGCACATTATTCAATAAAGCATATCTTTAACTAGAAGACAGCTATAACAAAATAACTTTCAAACCCGAAATGAATCTTAAATTACTTTTCTCTAATTATGTAATGGAAATGGAGATGGAGAAACGATCTACTCATAGATTAATAAATTAAAACACAAAAAGAGGATGTTTCACGTGAAACATCCTCTCTCTCTTATTCTACATTCGTCGTTGAGAAACCGAGAAACCGAACAAATATCATCTTACCTTTTATACACAACCGATATTGCATAAAGAACTTTCCCAACTAAAAACAGTTGAACCTATAACAGACCTATACCAAAGGTGTTTTTAGTGGTGTTCCTGGTTTACGCGGATATTTAAATGGTGTCTTATCAAACTTCTGAATCAGAATGATATGACGTGCCGATTCTTCAACAGGTAGCTGGAACGGATGAACAGCTTTTACCCGTCCTTTCAGTTGGTTAAAGCTGAACTCGGCTTCCTTCATTTCTTCGCGCGGATCTCCACCCTTCATAGCAGCGAATATTCCGCTTTTGCGAACAAATGGCAGACAGAATTCGTTAAGCACCGCTAGCTTAGCAACTGCACGAGCAGTAACAAGGTCATAGCTGTCACGATATCCTTCTTTGCGTCCAAGCTCCTCCGCACGCCCGTGAATCAGTTCCACATCCGTTAAGCCAAGCGTATCCACAACATGCTGCAGAAAGCCAATACGTTTATTCAGCGAATCAATGATGGTCAGCTTGATATGCGGAAAACAAATTTTAAGCGGTAGTCCAGGGAACCCTGCCCCTGAACCAATGTCAGCAAGTTTGTTTACCTTCGACATATCCGTATAAAACGCCAACGATACCGAATCATAGAAATGCTTGGTATATACTTGCTCACGTTCGGTAATGCCGGTTAGATTCATCTTTTCATTCCAAGCTACCAGCTCCTGAAAATACAACTCGAATTGCTCCAGCTGGCGTTCATCCAGCTCCAATCCATGTTTCTTCAGGCGTCGTTGTAGCTGCTGTTGAATATCGTCCATTATTGTCCCCTTGCTGCGGTTACACGGTTATAATGCTCCAGGTAAACCAGCAGAATGGAGATATCGGCAGGAGTAACTCCGGCAATACGGGATGCCTGCCCGATCGAGATTGGACGAATTGTAGCGAGTTTCTGCTTTGCTTCCATGGCAAGGCCATGAATTTCGTCATATATAATCGTGTCCGGAATTTTCTTTTTCTCCATTTTTTGCAAACGTTCCACGTGGATCAATTGTTTCTCAATATAACCCGCATATTTAATTTGAATTTCCACTTGCTCTTTCATGTCAGCAGTCAGCTCCACCTCAGACGGTGAGATCTGCTCAATCCAGTCATACCCGATCTCTGGGCGACGCATCAATGTCAGAAGTGTACTGCCATCCTGAATCGGTGTAGAGCCGATCTCTTCCAGTTTCCGATTCACTTCGACAGGACGAACTTTGGCTGCCTTCAGACGAGCCACTTCCTGCTCTACCTTAGCTTTTTTGTCCAGGAATTTGGCGTAACGCTCTTCAGGAATTAATCCAATATCGTGGCCTATTTCCGTCAAACGCATATCTGCATTATCATGACGAAGCAACAAACGGTATTCTGCACGGGAAGTCAGCAGACGATAAGGTTCATTCGTACCTTTGGTTACGAGATCATCAATCAGTACACCAATGTACCCTTGGGAGCGATCAAGTACGACAGGCTCTTTACCCTGTACTTTACGTGCAGCATTGATACCGGCCATTACGCCTTGTCCTGCCGCTTCTTCATACCCGGAGGTACCATTAATTTGCCCTGCTGTAAACAGACCTGGCAGACGTTTTGTTTCCAGTGAAGGCCACAGCTGTGTAGGCACCATCGCATCATATTCAATGGCGTAACCGTTACGCATCATTTCTACTTTTTCCATACCAGGGATAGAACGCAAAACCGCCAATTGAACATCCTCAGGCAGACTGGTGGACAGACCCTGTACGTAGTATTCCGATGTATTTTTGCCTTCTGGCTCCAGGAAAATCTGATGCTTCGGCTTATCGCTGAAACGCACAATTTTATCCTCGATCGATGGACAATAACGTGGTCCGGTACCTTCAATAACCCCTGAAAACATAGGTGCACGGTGAAGATTATCGTTAATAATTTGGTGTGTTTCCACAGACGTATATGTCAGCCAGCAAGGCAGCTGCTCGTTATCGGAAGATTCCGTTTCATAGGAAAAGAATTTTGGCTTGTCATCGCCAGGCTGAATTTCCGTTTTGCTAAAATCAATCGTATCCTTATGCACACGTGGTGGAGTACCTGTTTTAAAACGAACCAGGTCGAAACCAAGCTCACGCAGATGTTCGGATAACTTAAGTGAAGGCTGTTGATTGTTCGGACCACTCTCGTACATCAACTCACCCATAATTACTTTACCGCGCAGATACGTACCTGTTGTCAGAACAACAGCTTTGGCCCGATACTCTGTACCTGTCTGAGTAACTACACCTACGCACTGACCGTCTTCAACGATCAGGCGATCAACCATGCCTTGACGCATCGTCAGGTTGCGTTCATTCTCCATCGTTTCTTTCATCGTATGCTGATAAGAGAATTTATCGGCCTGAGCACGAAGCGCATGAACAGCAGGTCCTTTACCTGTGTTGAGCATTCGCATCTGAATAAAGGTCTTATCAATATTCCGTCCCATCTCTCCACCAAGTGCATCTATCTCACGTACCACATGTCCTTTTGCCGGTCCCCCAATAGATGGGTTACAAGGCATGAAGGCCACCATATCCAGATTGATTGTAATCATTAGCGTTTTAGAGCCCATACGAGCTGCAGCCAGTGCCGATTCCACACCAGCGTGTCCTGCTCCAACGACGATTACATCATAACTTCCGCCATCAAAAGCCATTCCAGTTTACCTCCTTTTTGCCGCTGCACGCCTAAATTCATGCATACGATCAATTTTTTGTAAAAATCACGAAACACGATCCATACGCCACGGAATGCATTTCGATCTATATTAAGCCATCAAGTCTATACGTACTTCAGACATTTTCGCGGATTCTTTGACCACCCACAGATGGACTTTATTATCATACTACTTTTCAGAGCCAGTATGTTTACCCCAGGTTATTTTCCAAGGCAGAATTGAGAGAAAATTTGATCAATTAATGCATCATGCGCTGTATCGCCCACGATTTCACCCAACTGCTCCCATGCCAGACGAACATCAATCTGAATCATATCAATGGGTATCAGCTGCTCTGCCGCCTCATAAGCATCAATGAGCGACTGCTTCGCTTTTTTGAGCAAAGCAATATGACGCACATTGCTGACATATGTCAGATCGGCCGATTCCAGCTTGCCACTGAAGAACAACGTTGAGATGGCATCTTCCAATCGGTCCACGCCCAGATCATCTTTCACCGACATCGGAACAATCCGTTCCTCGGGGATATAACGAAGCAGCACATTGCGGTCCGCCTGCGGCGCTAAGTCCATTTTATTCATAATAATAATGGATTGTCTACCGCGTATTTGTTCCAATAATTCAATCTCGTCCGGGTGCAGCGGCTCGGCAGCATTGATAACCATCAATAACAGATCCGCCTCGTTCACAGCAGACCGGGAACGCTCCACGCCGATCTTCTCCACGACATCCATCGTTTCCCGAATACCTGCCGTATCGAGCAGCTTGAGCGGTATATTGTTAATCGTAACAAACTCCTCAATAACGTCACGCGTGGTACCCGGAATATCCGTTACAATTGCGCGATTGTCCTGGGCCAACGTATTGAGCAAAGAAGATTTCCCTACGTTTGGACGGCCTACGATAGCGGTTGTAATCCCTTCCCGCAGTATCTTACCTTGCTCTGCAGTTACCAGCAATTTATCAATTTCAGTCATCACTTGACTGGATTTTTCTTTAATAAATTCAGAGGTTAGTGACTCTACATCATGCTCGGGATAGTCGATATTGACTTCAATGTGAGCAAGCGTCTCGACTAATGTGTATCTTAGATCACGCAGCTTGGATGACAAATTGCCCTCCACTTGCTTGAGTGCAACCGAGAAGGCTCGATCGGATTTGGAACGAATGAGATCCATGACCCCTTCTGCCTGGGACAGATCAATCCTTCCATTGAGAAAAGCACGCTTCGTGAACTCGCCAGGTTCAGCAAGACGAATATCGAGCTGCAACAACAGATCCATCACACGCTTAACCGAAACCACTCCGCCATGAGCGCTAATCTCCACGACATCTTCTGTTGTGAAAGAACGTGGTGCCCGCATAACTGTAACCAATACTTCCTCAATCTTCTCGCTGGTCTCTGGATCTATAATATGACCGTAATGAACCGTGTGGGATGCTGCCTGCGTTAGTGGGGTTTTGCTGCGAAAAATCTTCTCCGTCTCCGTCACTGCATCCGGGCCGCTTACCCGGATTACAGCGATACCCGCTTCTCCGACAGCTGTTGATATCGCTGTAATCGTATCACTAAACATGGTTATCTCTCCTTGCTCTATTTTAAAATTGCGCCCCTCGGGACGCCATATTAATTTCAATATAAGTTCAGTTCACAATGCTTCTAACCGCATCATTCAATCTTTAAATGACTTTATTAAAGCCACTTTTTGGTTCTGTAAAATATACTTCTCTACGAAAAAAGCAATGGCTTCTGCACCGAGCAGGAAGCCATTGCGTCTTCAATTTAGTGTTATTTCGTCGTAATGACCACGCGCCGATTGGGCTCCTCGCCCTTGCTGTATGTCTTAATCTGCGAGTGATTTTGCAGTTTCGCATGAATGACTTTGCGTTCGAGCGGGGGCATAGGCTCCAGCACAACTTCCTTGCCGGTGCGAATGGCCTGTCCAGCCAAACGTTCAGCCAGATCCTCCAGCGTCTTGCGTCGACGTTGGCGGAAGTTCTCAGCATCGAGAACGATGCGAACGAAGCTTTCCGAATAACGGTTGGCTACAATGTTTGTTAAATATTGAAGGGCATCCAGTGTCTGTCCACGTCTGCCAATAATCATGCCCAGGTCTTCACCGGCAATATTGAAGATATGTCCATCACGCTGTTTTTTGATATGCACTTCAACATCCAGTCCCATACCTGCTGCCACTTCTTTTAAGAAAGCAGCCGCTTCCTCATAGGGATTTTTAGCAGCCACACCCTCAAGTGTTGCTTCCACCTGAGGTACCTGTGCGGCCGGCTTGATCGGCTGTGGAACAGGTTCAGGCACAGACAGAAGTTTCACTTCCACTTTAGCGGCCTTTACCCCGATCAAACCCAGGAATCCTTTTGACGGCTGCTCTAACACTTGTATCTCGACCTTGTCCCGGCTCACGCCAAGCTCAGCCAATCCTTGGTTTACAGCATCTTCAACGGTTTTTCCTGACGCAATGACTTTGGTCATTTCGATTTTTTGGCCCCTTTCGACCCTTTTCCAGAGACAGTTGCCTTGCCACCGTTTTTGCGTTTAGCTCCATTTCCATTTTTGGAAGTGCTGCTCTGCTTCACGTTGACCTCAGCCACGACTTTATCATTATTCCGGTAAAGGAAATAGTTTTGCACGATCGTGTAAATGTTACTGTAGAACCAGTACAACGGCAATGCAGCCGGGAACTGATACGACATTACGAAGATCAATATCGGATAAACCCACAGCATGAACTGCATTGGTCCAACTTGCTGTGCAGGATTCATGCGCATCATCATCCACGTTTGCACGAATGTTGTGATGGCAGCCAGCACTGGCAAAATAAATAGGTGATCCGGCGATCCGAGTTGAAGCCACAAGAAATCATGCGTTCTCAGACTCGAGTTTCCGTAAATTGAGTTATAAAGTGCGATGTAAATCGGCATCTGAATCAGAAGTGGTAAGCAACCCGCCATCGGATTAACTTTGTTCTCCTGAAACAACTTCATTGTTTCTTGCTGAACTTTCTCAGGTGTATCTTTATACTTGGCTTGAATTTCTTTCAATTTCGGTTGAATAGCCTGCATCGCCTTGGAACTGCGTACCTGCTTCATTGTCAGCGGCAAGATTAACGTCCGTACAATCAACACCATCACAAGGACGGCTAGTCCATATTCACCGTTAAACCAGTTGGCAAATGTATCGAGCGCCAGGGAGAACCAGTAAATAACATTGCTTTGCCAGAATGATCCGTTTCTTAGATCTTCCGTAGTGACCCCGGCCCCTTGCGGAGTACATCCGGCGAGCACGGTGACCATTGCAATGACTGCAATGAGGAGAATCCACTTCCCCTTTGATGTCTTCAATCGCGACACTTCATAACCCCTCTCTTAACCATTCCATTCCACCGTAAATCATACCATAATTAGGAGGACAAATAAACCGAAGCTTACCGCTTGCCCGACTTCAAAAGAGAGCCCTTGCGCATCGCATGCAGCAGGCTTTTTTCCATATCCTTATAGGACATGTCCAATGCACCTTTTCTGACGATAAAGATCAGATCCATCTGCGTGACAATCTCTTTCTCATGATGACGTACAATTTCCTTTATCATGCGTCTCATCCGGTTGCGTACGACAGCGTTTCCGATTTTCTTGCTGCAGGATACACCCACTCGGAATTGTTCTGTATCTTTACGACGACAGCCATACACCACAAACTGATGATTGGCAAACGATTTCCCATACCGGTATACGCGGCTAAAGTCCGCCCGGTTTCGTAAACGCAGTCTTTTATACACGGCGCTTCTCCTTGCTGTTTTCCACCAACATTATTGACGAAGGCCTCATTACTGATTTAGTATAGGCTTTCTTGAATAACGATAAACCGTCTTGGCGGCAACTTCATTATATAAGGAACGTTTTCGAAAAAACGGACATCTCATTCATTGAACATCAATATGCACTTATGCTTTTGCGCAGCCAATTCAGACCTGACCTATACCAGCATCCAGTCTGAAATGACCTATTTAAGAAAAAAAAGACCACCTCGGTGGTCTTCACATGCATTAAGCACTCAGGACTTTACGGCCTTTAAGGCGACGTGCAGCCAGAACTTTACGTCCGTTGCTCGTGCTCATTCTTTTCCGGAAACCATGAACTTTTTTACGTTTGCTAACGTTCGGTTTGAATGTAGGTCTCAATGTATTGCACCTCCTTACAAGGAAATACTTATGTGATGAATCACTTTCATCTTCACAGAAAACACCTTTATACATTTAACCACGAACACCTGGAAAAGTCAACTGTGAGCCTCTTGCCTCCTTTCTCCTTTTAATACCTATTCCACCCTGCCTAAACGGCCATGGATACATCCCCCTGTTTACAACCTTCTTACAGCAGCATGTAGAAGCTTCAAAAGTTATCCCCAACTCCCGTTTCATTCACCGAAAATCAATGTATACGGTTATCCACACCCTTTAAACCCCTTCATTCTAAGTTTGATTATCTTTTCCAAGTTATTCACATGTGGATAAGGAATATTTACCGATTCAAGTTTGTTTCACTGGATCTACTTTCGGTTAATATAGATACGTTTCTGAAGACTGTAGTAGTTAGCTATAGATAAGTTATAACTTAAGAGACCAATGAATTATGGCTTTAGAAAATGATATTCTTAAAATTTAATGTATCCGCTTTATTATTATGGTTTACAAGTTTTCGAGAAAGGTGTAGGATAAAAAAATCACATCTTGTATACAAGTATACACATCCAAAATGAAGTGAATATCTAGCGTTATCTAAGGGAAGACATTACGTCCTCAAGCTCTTTGAAAAATCCATTGGAAACAGTATGACGTTCCTATAATTCTGCACGCGCACAGAGAAGCTGCCATTTATTCTCGTTATAAGGATTGATTCATTATGCTCAATCCACAAAATAGTTGTGCTATGATCAGTATTGAACTGATTACTTATAATAGGAGCGTTAGCCATTATGCTGTTTCCATCATCCTGGCTTCAGGGAGCTTCCCGCGGGGAAGCCATTGCCTGCGAATTAAGGCTGCGGATCATTAGCGGAACCCTTCGCCCTGGCGAAATTTTGTCAGAAAATCGAATTGCCGCTGATTTTGACAGCAGTCGGTCACCTGTACGTGAAGCATTAAGAACATTGTCGAATGAAGGACTTATTCGGCTGGAGCGTATGGGTGTCGTTGTCATTGGATTGAAAATTAAAGATGTCGAGGAATTGTATGACGTCCGTTTCCTGATTGAAAGTTTTGTACAGCAACGACTTGCCGGGGATGTGCCAGAACAATTGATTACCCAGCTTCGTAATGTAATAGACAAAATGGATTTGGCTGGACGCCACCAAGATGCGGTTGAATTCGCTTATCAGGATTTGGTCTTTCACGAGACCATAATTGAAGCCGCCCAGCATTCCCGTATTTTACATCTATGGAGAAGCATTCGTTATGTTGTCATGACAGTCATGCTCCTCACCACCCGCAGGGTATTTATTCAGGGCGAGCAGAAAGTAAGCGCTGTTATTGATAAACACCGTCTGCTAATTGAGGCCCTTGAATCAGGCGACCAGGCACGGATTCAATCTGGAGTCCGCACGTATTTCCAGGATTCAGGCAAGACGCTGCACGAAAGCTTTGATTCCTAATGACACGGTGGTGAAATTTCATTCACTTGAATGGCATATCGTGCAGGGAGTTTGCAATCATATCCATTGTGAATGATTGCTCTCCAACTTGTCGACAAGTATACAAAATGCGATTTGTTTCAATTTTTTGGGGCATATTAAGGAGGATTTAAGCAGCCCACGCTACTTGAAACGTAGAGCAAATTCCCTCCACCTGATCATAGATCAGTTGTAAGCGCTATATATCATAAAAAAAGGAGCAAACCTCATGAGCACTCTTTTTGGGCTATCCCACAATGCAACGTTATTGGTCTGGACATTGATTGCAATTGTATTTCTAATCGTGTTGATCTCCAAATATAAATGGAATCCTTTCATTACTCTTTTGTTATCAGCATTAATGCTTGGTTTACTCGCGGGTATGAAGCCTGCCGATGTAATTACTTCTATTACTGGCGGACTTGGCGGCACACTTGGAACGATCGCCATCGTTATCGGTCTGGGCACCATGCTTGGTAAGATGATGGCTGAATCCGGCGGAGCCGAGCGTATAGCTACCACACTTGTGGATCGTTTCGGTGTGAAACGTGTGCACTGGGCGATGATGATTGTCGGTTTTATCGTCGGTATTCCTGTATTCTTCGAAGTCGGCGTCATTCTGCTGATCCCGATCATTTTCACCGTTGCACGTAAAACCAATATGTCGCTGCTGCAGATCGGTATTCCGATTTTGGCAGGTCTCTCTACCGTACATGGTCTGGTTCCACCTCATCCGGCACCCATGATTGCCATCGAAGCGTTCAGCGCCGATTTAGGTAAAACGATCTTGTACTCCCTTATTGTAGGTATCCCTACTGCTATTATCGCTGGACCTCTGTTCGGTAAATTTATCGGTAAAAGAATACATACCGAACCGCCTGCAGAGCTGGCTGAACAATTCGCTACGAAAAAAAGTAACGACCTGCCTGGTTTCGGAATAACCTTGTTTACCATCTTGCTGCCGGTCATTCTAATGCTCATTGGCTCTATCGCCAATATCGTAGACCCGGACGCCACAAGCGGATTTACCGTTTTCTGTGAATTTATCGGCCATGAAATTATAGCTTTGCTGATCTCTGTCGTGTTCGCCCTCTTTTCACTCGGATTCTCACGCGGGTTCAACAAACATGACATCTCCCGCTTCACCAGTGAATGTCTGGCGCCTACGGCGACCATCATTCTCATTATTGGCGGAGGCGGTGCGTTCAAACAGGTGTTGATTAACAGTGGTGTAGGTAATGCCATTGCTGAGGTCGCCACACATGCCAATATTAATGTAATCCTGTTCGCCTGGCTTGTAGCCGCACTGATTCGGGTTGCTACCGGTTCAGCAACTGTGGCAATGACGACAGCTGCTGGTATTGTAGCTCCGGTTCTTGCACTAACACCAGGTGCCAATATTGAGTTGGTTGTACTCGCTACCGGTGCAGGTTCACTTGTTCTCTCCCACGTGAATGACGCAGGCTTCTGGATGATCAAGGAATTCTTCAATATGAGCGTCTCACAGACGTTGAAGACGTGGACCGTTATGGAAACACTACTATCTGTCGTTGGACTGATCTTTATTTTGCTGCTAAATACAGTCCTGTAAATTGAATATCTATATAGAAGAAGAATTTAAATTCACACACTTAGAGTTTTAATTTTACGGGTTCAAAAGAAAGAAGGTTTATGTAATATGAACAACTATATGATTGGTATGGATATTGGTACAACCAGTACCAAATCCGTACTATTTACGGAGCAGGGTGAAGTGGTAAGCACATCAACTCAGGAATATCCTTTATACACCCCAGCTCCGGATGTGGCTGAGCAGGATCCAGAACAAATTGTGCAAGCTGCCCTTCGCTCCGTACGCGGCGTGATGGATAATAGTGGCGTAGCTGCGGAACAAATTATGTTCGTGTCCTGCAGCTCTGCCATGCACAGTGTCATTGCGATGGGGCAGGATGATACTCCCCTCACCCGCTGCATCACTTGGGCTGATAACCGGAGTGCAGCTTGGGCTGCCAAGCTGCAGGAGAATGGACTGGGACATCGGATCTATTCGCGAACAGGTACACCGATTCATCCCATGTCGCCACTGACCAAATTAATGTGGCTGCGCCATGACGAACCTGAACTTTTTCAACGCACGGCCAAATTTATTTCTATTAAAGAATATTTGTTCTTCCGTCTGTTTGGTCAATATGTCGTGGATCACTCCATCGCCTCCTGTACCGGCCTGCTCAATCTGGAACAACTGGATTGGGATGCCGAAGCCCTTGAGGTTGCAGGCATTACAGCTGACCATCTATCGGAACTCGTCCCGACCACACATACTATAGAAGGAATGGATCGGACATGGGCTGAACAAATGGCTCTCTCCCCCTCTACACCCTTCGTCATCGGTGCAAGTGACGGGGTTTTGTCCAATCTGGGCGTGAATGCCATTGAGCCTGGCGTTGTGGCAGCAACGATCGGCACCAGCGGTGCCATCCGCACCGTTGTGGACCGTCCCGTTACCGATCCGAAAGGCAGAACCTTTTGTTATGCGCTCACCGAGAATCTTTGGGTCATCGGAGGACCTGTGAATAACGGTGGTATGCTTTTCCGCTGGGTACGAGACGAATTCGCTGCCTCGGAAGTGGAAACAGCCAAACGGCTCGGCATCAATTCCTATGATGTACTCACCAAGATTGCTGAACGCGTCAGCCCCGGTTCGGAAGGACTTCTATTCCATCCGTACCTTTCAGGGGAACGTGCCCCTTTATGGAATCCGGACGCCCGAGGTTCCTTCTTTGGTTTGACCCTTCATCATCAGAAAGAGCATATGATCCGTGCTGTGCTGGAAGGGGTTATTTTCAACCTGTATACGGTACTGCTGGCCATGGAAGAACAGATCGGACAACCAACCTCCATTCAGGCAACCGGTGGTTTCGCTCGTTCCCCACTCTGGCGTCAGATGATGTCCGATATATTCAACCAGGAAGTCATTGTGCCCGAGAGCTTTGAGAGTTCCTGTCTAGGGGCCGTTGTGCTCGGTCTCTATGCTACAGGGCGAATTAAGTCGCTTCATGCCGTTTCATCTATGGTAGGTACAACGCACAAGCATACCCCTATCAAAGAACATGCATCGATCTACCAAGAGCTGCTCCCTATCTTTATTCGCATTTCGCGAAAATTGGAAGAAGAATATGCAGATATCGCTGAATTCCAGCGTAAATTTTCCGCTCATATCGAGTAAATCCTCCTCTTATAACCACCAAAAAGAGGTTGTTCTCTTTGACCACCATTTCGGTCTTAAAGAACAACCTCTTTTTGGCATAAACCAATCTGCTGCAATGGAGTCACATCCATCTTCAATGTTTGCGTGCATATCTAGTATCCTACCTCTTTTGGGTATAAATTCTTCATTCAGATCATACAAATCAGTAAACGTTCCTCACGTACTATCAGGCCTCTCCTTGATCTCCCATCCCATTCATTTTGTCGTTCCTCCATTCCGCTTTTCGAAAAAAAGGAAAACGAGCATGAAGAGGCACCCTCCTGTAAATCGCCAATACGACCATTTTCACTTTACGGTTATCCACAGAGAGGTTATTCACAAACCGAGAATACTTTTACACACAATTCAGCATTATTTGACGAATAACCTGTGTATAAAATAATTTGGGTTTTTGGGTCATCTTGTCGAAAGTTAAACAATTTATAAACAATATATTGTGTTGTGATTAAAAATTATACACAAGTTATTGAATTTGTGGATAAAATCACGTGATACATTGAAATGCCGGGCTTCTTTTGCTATGATTGTATTACTTTTGGATGTGAATATGTGATCTGACCCATAATATTATCAACAGCCTGTGGATAAAGTTGTGAACAATTTTCCGTTGTTCATTCTTTTTTTGTTTTTGACCTGCGGGGGTTTGGGGATAAATTCAACAATATATCTCGTATTTCGACACTGCATCATGGCTTAAGCCACACTTGGAACATGTAAAAGGAGTGACAGTCTGTGGACAGCCATACTTCTGATTTATGGCAGCAAATTTTATCAATTATACAAAACAAGCTCAGCAAACCCAGCTTTGACACTTGGTTCAAAGCAACCAAAGCGACCAAGCTGAATGATCGTTCGATCGTCATATCCGCACCAACCACGTTTGCCGTCGAATGGCTGGAGAGCCGTTACACCAAACTGGTCGGATCGACGGTATATGAGCTGCTTGGCAAACAGGTCGATGTGAAATTTGTCATCGAGGAGAACAAGCCTGCTGAACCGGATCCTCAACTGCCAGCGCCAACGCCTACAGTTGTTCAGGAAGAAGCGGTACTCAGCATGCTGAATCCAAAATATACATTCGATACATTTGTCATTGGGCCGGGCAACCGTTTTGCCCACGCCGCATCGCTGGCGGTCGCTGAAGCGCCCGCCAAAGCATACAATCCTCTGTTTCTCTATGGAGGGGTAGGTCTCGGCAAAACTCACTTGATGCATGCAATCGGGCATTACGTCCTGGAGCATGATCCGGGCAGCAAAGTTGTTTATTTGTCATCTGAGAAATTCACGAACGAATTCATTAACTCGATCCGTGACAACCGCGGGGAGAGCTTCCGTAACAAATACCGTAGTGTCGATATTCTGCTCATTGATGATATTCAGTTCTTGGCGGGAAAAGAATCGACGCAAGAGGAATTTTTCCATACGTTTAATGCGCTGCATGAGGAACGGAAACAGATCATCATCTCCAGCGACAGACCGCCGAAGGAAATTCCGACCCTGGAAGAACGGCTTCGTTCCCGTTTTGAATGGGGGCTAATTACGGATATCCAGCCTCCAGATCTGGAGACACGGATTGCGATTTTGCGTAAAAAAGCGCGTGCGGAAAATCTGGATATTCCGAATGAGGCGATGATGTACATCGCCAACCAGATTGATACCAATATTCGCGAACTGGAAGGTGCCCTGATTCGGGTTGTTGCCTATTCTTCGTTGACGAATCAAGATGTAACCACTCATCTGGCAGCTGAAGCACTGAAGGATATTATTCCTTCCAGTCGTCCGAAAATGATCACTATTCATGACATCCAACAAAAGGTCGGCGAGTATTACAGCCTTAAACTTGAAGATTTCAAAGCACGGAAGCGGACCAAGGCTGTTGCCTTTCCAAGACAGATCGCCATGTATCTCTCTCGTGAGCTAACTGACTTCTCTCTGCCCAAGATTGGAGAAGCATTCGGAGGCCGAGATCACACCACGGTCATACATGCGCATGAAAAGATCTCCCAGGCGATTAAAGTCGATCAAGATCTCTATAAAGTTATCAACAACTTAACCGAAAAAATCAAGAATCCAACCTGAATAAGTCCCAAGCCTGTGCACAACGTATACACATGTGGATAGGCTTGGGCTTATGGGTTTATACCCACTTATCCACATATTCAGTGCCCCTATTACTATTATTACTATAAAGATCTAAAAGATATCATCTCCAAATAAGCGATTTTGAAGCTCGGCCTCCGGCCTTTTGAAAAACACATTTCAACACCTCAACACCCAAAAAACCCGCTAGGAGTGAAACCATGAAAATCAGCATAATGAAAAGCTACTTGAACGAATCCATCCAGCAAGTTTCCAAAGCCATCTCAAGCCGTACGACAATTCCGATTCTGAGCGGTATCAAATTCGACGTTAATCATCAAGGTGTGACGTTGACAGCAAGCGACACCGATATTTCAATTCAATCCTTCATCCCGCTTGAAGATGGAGATAAAAGTGTGGTTCAGGTAGAACAACCAGGTAGTGTTGTACTGCCAGCCAAGTTTTTTGTCGAGATCATCAAAAAGCTGCCTTCGCAAGAAGTGCACATGGAGGTCAAAGAAAACTTCAACACCTTTATCTCCGCAGGAGCTACCGAAATTCAACTGGTTGGTCTTGATCCGGAAGAATTCCCAGTATTGCCAAGCATCGAAGAAAACCAAACCGTCTCCATCCCAGGAGATTTGCTCAAAAATATGATTAAACAAACTGTATTCTCCATTTCCACCCATGAAACGACGCCGATTCTGACAGGTGTACTTTGGAGTTTGGGTGACAATGAACTGAAATTTGTGGCAACGGACCGTCACCGTCTTGCTACTCGTTCAGCAATGCTGGATAATGCAGAAGGTGTGCGATTCAACAATGTCGTGATCTCGGGTAAAACGCTGAACGAACTCAGCAAAATTGTGCCGGATCAAAATACACTTGTGGATATCGTTGTTGCTGATAATCAAGTCCTGTTCAAAATCGACCGTGTTCTGTTCTATTCGCGTATTTTGGACGGAACTTATCCGGATACTTCTAGAATTATTCCGACTTCGTACAAAACAGAACTTGTTTTGGATACCAGAAAATTAAGCGAATCTATCGACCGGGCTTATTTGCTGTCGCGTGAAGAAAAAACAAACATTGTGCGGATGCAAACGATGGATTCCGGATCGATCGAAATTTCATCAAGCTCTTCCGAGCTGGGGAAAGTAAGAGAAGAGATCGAACCTGCCGACTTTAACGGCGAACCGCTGAAAATCTCGTTCAATTCCAAATATATGCTGGATGTGCTGAAAGTGGTGGAGAGTGAGCAGCTGATGATCGCTTTCACTGGCGTCATGAGCCCGATCATCCTGAAACCGCTGGACGACAGTCACAGCTTGTACGTCATATTGCCTTACCGGACGACCAACTAACGAGAGGAAGATCATAGTGAACCAAGTAGCGATTCGTACGGAATATATTAAGCTTGACCAATTTTTGAAACTGGCCGATTGCATCCCAACCGGAGGCATGGCCAAAGCTCTGCTTCAGGACGGACTAGTACGTGTGAATAAAGAGCCTGAGGAACGCCGGGGACGCAAGTTATACCCTGGGGATATCGTTGAGGTGGATGGAGAAGGTTCGTTCGAAGTTGTCGCACAATAAGAAGACCAGTTAGATCCTGCTGCCTCCTGACGGACGGGATAAAAGGGAGGTTACCGCGTGTTTGTGAACAGCATAGATCTGCAGCAATTCCGCAATTATGAACATCTGAGACTGGATTCTTTTGGTCCTGTGAATCTATTAATCGGGCAAAATGCCCAAGGCAAGACCAATCTTGCAGAAGCCATTTTTGTGCTTGCACTCACCAAGAGCCACCGTACATCCCGCGACAAGGAACTGATTCGTTTCGGTGAAGAACGTGCCAGGCTTGCAGCAGAGGTCGACAAAAAGTACGGATCAGTCAAGCTCGAGCTATCTTTGTCGCAACAAGGCAAAAAAGCAAAAATCAACGGACTGGAACAGCGCAAGCTGAGTGATTTTGTCGGAGCGCTCAATGTGGTGATGTTTGCACCGGAAGATCTTGAGATTGTCAAAGGCACACCGGGGGTCCGCCGTCGGTTTCTTGACATGGAGATTGGCCAGGTGGCTCCGGGCTACCTGTATCATTTGCAGCAATATCAAAAAGTGCTCGTCCAGCGTAACAATCTGCTCAAGCAATTATGGGGACAGAATGCTTCAGCCCAGACCATGCTTGAGGTGTGGAATGAACAGCTGGTGGAGCACGGTGTTAAAATCGTCAAAAAAAGGAAACAATTCATAAAGAAACTTCAAAAGTGGGCCGAAACGATTCATCAGGGCATCACCGGAGGCGGAGAAGTCCTGCGCCTGGCCTACCTTCCTTCCTTCAGCGAAGCCGCTGAGGAAGATGAAGCTGTCTTAATGGACCAATTTATGATAAAATTATCACAAATGAAAGAGCAGGAGATTCGCCGAGGCACAACGCTTAGTGGGCCGCATCGGGATGACCTGTCCTTTTTCATTAACGATCGGGAAGTACAAACGTATGGCTCGCAGGGGCAGCAGCGCACAACGGCGTTGTCCCTTAAACTTGCGGAAATTGAACTGATTCACGAAGAAATCGGAGAATATCCGGTCCTGCTGCTGGACGATGTACTGTCTGAACTGGATCCTTTTCGTCAGACGCAGCTGATCGAAACGTTCCAGAGCAAGGTGCAAACCTTTATTACGGCTACCGGTATCGAGAGTCTGAACGTTGACAAACTCAAAGATGCCAGTATTTATCACGTTCATGCCGGACAGGTTGAACGCTAAGGAGTGAGGGCTTATGTACATTCATCTGGGCGGTGAGAAGATCATCCGTTCTTCCGAATTGGTTGCTATTTTTGATATATCGATTGAAAAATCCTCAAAAATCTCCAAGCAGTATGTCACGCATGCCGAGCAGGAAAAAACAGTGGAGCATATTGGTGAAGAGGAAGCCAAGTCCATTGTTGTGACCAAAAACATTGTGTACTACTCGCCTATTTCCTCAGCTACGCTCAAGAAGCGAGCTCACATTTTTCCTGATCTCTAGCCTATCGGCGGTACGAGTTATTGTACCTTTTGCTGCTTGTTTTTATTTAGATTGCTTACTGGAATTAAGGGGATTTGTTCGTTTCAGCATGCATTCTTAGTTAACGCATATTTACGATATTGAATCTATAGAAGTAGGTGAAAGGCATGTCTATGAATCAACCGTCATATGGTGCAGATGAAATTCAGGTACTTGAAGGGCTGGAAGCCGTACGTAAACGACCGGGGATGTATATTGGTTCCACCAGTGCCAAAGGTCTGCATCATCTCGTTTGGGAAGTAGTGGACAACAGTATTGACGAAGCACTCGCAGGTTATTGTGATCATATCGAAGTTACTATTCATGAAGATAACAGCGTCACTGTAGTCGATAATGGGCGGGGAATTCCTGTCGGCGAACATGCCAAAATGAAACGTCCTGCGCTTGAGGTTGTAATGACTGTTCTGCATGCGGGCGGTAAATTTGGCGGTGGCGGGTACAAAGTATCCGGTGGTCTACATGGGGTAGGTGTATCCGTCGTCAATGCTCTATCTGCGAAAGTTGTTGTTACAGTTAAGGTTGACGGCCATGTGTATCAACAGGAATACCGTCGCGGTGCTCCTCAGTACGATCTGAAAACGATCGGTACAACGGAGGAAACGGGAACAACAGTTACGTTCCATCCGGATCCGGAGATTTTCACGGAAACAAGAGTGTATGACTATGAAATTTTGCTGACTCGTATTCGTGAGCTCGCGTTCCTGAACAAGGGAATTGGCATGACTTTAACCGATGAACGTACAGGTGTAACCAACTCTTTCCTGTATGAGGGCGGTATTATCGAGTATGTCTCCTTCCTGAACCAGAAGCGTGAAGTGATGCACGAAAACCCGATTTACGTGGAAGGATCAAGAGACAACATTCAAGTGGAAGTGGCGCTGCAATACAATGACAGCTACACCGAGAATATTTATTCTTTTGCGAACAACATCAACACACATGAGGGCGGAACGCATGAATCTGGCTTCAAGAGCGCTCTTACCCGGATTATCAATGATTATGCGCGCAAAGCGGGCGTAATCAAAGACAGCACAGGCAACCTGTCCGGGGATGATGTACGTGAAGGTCTAACAGCGATCATCTCAGTCAAGATCCCTGAACCGCAATTTGAGGGACAGACGAAGACCAAGTTGGGTAACAGTGAAGTGCGCGGAATTGTCGAATCCCTGTTTGCTGAGAAGCTGCAGGAATTCCTGGAAGAGAACCCTTCCGTATCCCGTCGCATTTTGGAAAAAGGACTGCAAGCTGCCCGTGCACGTGAAGCAGCTCGTAAAGCCCGTGAACTGACACGTCGTAAAGGTGCACTCGAAGTCAGCTCTTTGCCAGGTAAATTGGCCGACTGTTCATCCAAGGATGCTTCAATCAGTGAATTGTACATCGTCGAAGGTGACTCCGCCGGTGGATCAGCGAAGCAAGGCCGAGATCGTCACTTCCAGGCGATTTTACCGCTGCGTGGTAAGATTCTGAACGTGGAAAAAGCACGTCTTGACCGGATTTTGGGCAATGCGGAGATCAGAGCGATCATTACCGCAATGGGTACCGGAATTGGTGATGACTTCGATATTGCCAAAGCACGTTATCACAAAATTATTTTGATGACGGATGCCGACGTCGATGGCGCCCACATCCGAACATTGCTTCTGACATTCCTCTATCGTTATATGCGCAAAATCATTGAGGCGGGGTATGTATACATTGCCCAACCGCCATTGTTCAAGATTGAGCGCAATAAAGTGATTCGTTATGCTGGCTCCGAGAAGGAACGCGATGAAATCATTGCAACGCTCGGCGAAAATGCGAAGTTTAACATCCAGCGTTATAAAGGTCTCGGTGAGATGAATGCCGGACAATTGTGGGAAACGACGATGGACCCTGAGAGCCGGACGATGCTACAAGTATCCATCAGCGATGCGATGCTGGCCGATGCCATGTTCGATACCCTGATGGGAGATAATGTTGAACCTCGTCGTGACTTCATTCAGGAAAATGCAAAATACGTGAAAAACCTCGACATCTAACGATATTCGATGAGGCGCCTGCGAGGGCGCCTTTTTACATTATGGGATCATAGTCTAGAGAATCTTAGTCTGGACATTGGCGTGGCTGTTATCAGTGTATACGGCTTTTGGCAGAGGGGGCCTGGGCTTTGGGAGAGGTACGAGATGTTTTCCCTTTTTTGGAGGGTAATCTGCCGTACGCCCTCGCGTAACGTTTGATCTTCCGGTACGTTTCCTTGTCAGGCAACAGGCCAAAAGCATAGATGCCTGGCAAGGTGTTGACTTCAATAATCCATGGCCGTCCATCTTCATCCAGTGCAATATCAATCCCGATCTCTTTGAGCCTAGGAAATGACTTCTGCAGTTGTACCGCTGTATGAATGCCTAAACGATATAGCTCAATGCGCAGTTGCTGAAACCGATCCTTGTCAAAATGAGGGCGTACCAACTCATCAAAGGTGGCCAATCGTCCGCCGCCATGAATGTTGGTAATGATCTTGCCTGGTGCAGCAATCCTTCCCAGAATGCCTGTCGTTTCCCAGTTGCGCTGTAGATTTTTCTGGGTTAATACCCGCAGGTCAAAAGGCAATTCATCATGCTTCATCAGTGGAATGCCTTGTTGAATGATGTAGTCACGCTTCTGAATACGTTTAGTGAGCGCCAAGTCCAGTTCATCTAGGGAATGGAAGTATCTCTCGTCGGTCCCATATCGAAGCTCATATGTTGTCGTGGGGATCGCAGCAGAGATTTCAGCGCTAATTTCATCGCTGGAAGCAGATAATTGCTCGTCAACGTTTTCGGATCGTGTTTCCTCGATGATGGATTCGGCTGAAGGGATTGACTGTGGAAATTTACGGATTTTTTTTACCCGCATGACGCCATTGCCATAAGTTCCCCGATCCGGTTTGATATAGTTTGACTCAAATAGTTCAGTCATTCGTTCCAGGGCTTGGCGGCTATACTGTCGTGTTACCGGTATATATCCATTCACATTACGGCTGCGTTGTAACACAGCTGTCTTGGTCCATTTGCTGGAGACACGCTGGATACCCAAGAGCCATCAGTCCTTTCCTGTTATGATGGGGTTTCTAAGAGTGACAGACGCGGAGAAATCAAAGGACAAGAGATGATTTCAGTGGTATAATAGAGAAATATGGCGTTTTGTGCGGTTTTGTTGCACAGATGTAGTTTGATCGTAGAACGGGAACAGTTTCAGCCTGAATATACACAGTACATTTGCCGCTTTTTCTAGCATTGTATGTGCAAATGGAGAGGAAGGCAGGGCGAACCCCCAGACTCTCTGAAGTTCCCGGAAGAAAGGCTATTGCCCAGCGGACGTTTAATTGTTTACCTTTTGTGAAAGTAATATAATAAAGAGTAGCGTCCTTGTGCGGTTTTAGCCTTGTTAGGCTCTTCACATATAATCGATTTTTGAATGACCGAATGGAATGTTTGTTGAAGGACAAGAAGGAGGTCCAGCATGGCGGAAGAAATGAACTCGCAGATTAAAGATCGGGATATTGGCGTCGAGATGCGTGAATCGTTTATGGATTATGCGATGAGCATTATTGTGAGCCGTGCCTTACCTGACGTGCGTGACGGATTGAAGCCGGTTCACCGGCGTATTTTGTACGCAATGTCCGAGCTAGGCATGACACCCGATAAACCACATAAAAAATCAGCCAGAATCGTCGGCGAAGTTATCGGTAAGTATCACCCACACGGTGACTCTGCCGTATACGAAACAATGGTACGGATGGCACAGGATTTCTCCCTGCGCTACATGCACGTAGATGGACATGGTAACTTTGGATCGGTGGATGGCGATATGGCAGCAGCCATGCGTTATACGGAAGCTCGGTTGTCCAAGATTGCAATGGAAATGCTCAGAGACATCAACAAGGATACAATTGACTTCCAGCCGAACTATGACGGTGAAGAAAGTGAACCTATCGTTCTTCCAGCTCGTTTTCCTAACTTGCTTGTCAATGGTGTTGGCGGGATTGCGGTAGGTATGGCGACGAATATTCCTCCTCATAACTTGGGAGAGGTCATTGACGGCGTACAGGCCATGATCAAAAATCCGGACATCACTTCCATGGAATTGATGGATTACATTCAAGGACCAGACTTCCCTACCTCCGGTTACATTTTGGGACGCTCCGGAATTCGCCAAGCGTATCAAACCGGACGTGGTTCAGTAACGATGCGGGCCAAAACCAACATCGAAGAGAACAACAACAAGGCACGGATTATCGTTACGGAACTTCCTTATCAGGTGAACAAGGCAAGACTCGTTGAGAAAATTGCTGAGTTGGTACGTGATAAAAAGATTGATGGCATTACGGATCTTCGTGATGAGTCTGACCGTAACGGTATGCGGATTGTGATTGAGCTTCGCAGAGACGTGAATCCGGGTGTTGTGCTGAACAACCTGTACAAGCATACAGCGATGCAGTCCACCTTTGGGATTAACATGCTCGCGATTGTAAATAAAGAACCTAAAATTCTGAACCTGCGTGAAGTGTTGTATCACTACTTGCAGCATCAGATTGAGGTTATACGTAGACGTACGCAGTTTGAACTGAAAAAAGCCGAAGCACGCGCACACATTCTGGAAGGCTTGCGTATCGCGCTGGATCACATCGACGAGATTATTGCGTTGATTCGTTCTTCCAGCAATACCGATGCAGCCAGAGAAGGTCTGATCGAGCGTTTCTCACTCAGTCATGATCAGGCTCAAGCTATTCTCGATATGCGTCTGCAACGCCTTACAGGTTTGGAACGCGAACGTATCGAAAATGAATACAACGAACTGATGGTCAAAATTAAGGAATATCGCGAAATTCTGGCCAACGAGCACCTGGTGCTTGAAATTATCAGCACGGAGCTGCAAGAAATCCGTGATCGCTTCAGCGATGATCGTCGTACCGAGATTACTGTAGGTGAAGAGAGCATTCTGGACGAGGATCTGATTCCACGTGAAGAGGTGATCATCACGATTACCCATACAGGCTATGTGAAACGTCTGCCGGTATCCACATACCGCAGTCAGAAGCGTGGCGGACGTGGGGTAGTGGGTATGGACACCAAAGATACCGACTTTGTTGAGCATCTGTTTGTGACCAACTCTCACAATTACCTCATGTTCTTTACCGACAAAGGTAAAGTGTACCGTCTCAAAGCTTATGAGATTCCAGAGCTAGGACGTACAGCACGGGGAACGCCGATTATCAACCTGATTCAGATCGAGCAGGGTGAATCGGTCAATGCCGTGATTCCAGTTCAGGAATTCGAAAGTGACAAGTATCTGTTCTTTGCTACCCGTCAAGGGGTTGTGAAGAAGACGCCACTTGAGGATTACACCAATATTCGCAAAGGCGGTCTGATCGGGATTTCCCTGCGTGATGATGATGCCCTTATTGATGTTAAGCTGACAGATGGACAGCAAGAGATCATTATGGGTACAGCTCACGGGATGTCAATCCGATTCTCGGAAGGAAATGTCCGTTCCATGGGACGGAGTGCGACCGGGGTTAAAGGGATCACGTTGGATGAGCAGGATGTCGTAATCGGCATGGACGTTGTGGATCAGGAGCTGGATGTACTGATTGTTACAGCCAAAGGTTACGGTAAACGTACCCCTGTCAGCGATTATCGGATGCAGACTCGTGGCGGTAAAGGGATTAAAACCATTAACGTCACAGATAAAAATGGTGCAGTAGTCAGCCTGAAAATGGTTAAGACGGAAGAGGATCTGATGATCATCACTTCCAGCGGTACGCTAATTCGGATGAGTATGGAAGGCATATCCACCATGGGTCGATACACGCAAGGTGTGAAGCTGATTCATATTCGCGATGAAGATTCCGTAGCTACAGTCAGCCGAATTGACAAGAATGAGGAAGAACCTGAAGACGAAGAATGGATTGAAGGTGAGGAATCCTCTGATTCTGAAGGTCAAGAGTCAACTCTGGATGAGGGCTCGGTTTCCGATGCTGAAGTTGAGGGCGATGATTCAGGTTCCGAAGAATAAGATCCATTTTTCTATAACGAAAATCATTTCATGATTGCAATGAAGTTGGAGGGCTCCCATATGGGGGCCCTTTGTTATTTTCACAGCTTCAGGACCTCTCTCCTGGAAATATAGGATGTACAGCCTGATTCTTGAGTAATATAATGGGAATTAACGTGAAAAACCGGGACTATGGTCTTGTTTCATCATAGAAGAACGAGGAGTGGGGGGAATTTACATGGGCTTAATCACCCTGTCAGAAGTCAAACCAGGACTTAAACTGGGAAATGACGTGCAAACGCTTCGTGGAAATGTTTTGTTTCAGAAAGGCAAAGTTATTTTGCCCAAAGATGTGGAAGTGCTCAGAGCTTTTATGATTCATCAAGTAGACATCGAGCAAGAGAGAACGGGGACAAGCAGTACAGGTTCCAAGGCTTCATCCACGTCTTCAGGCCATGCAGGTAATGAGAAGAACGGAGAACGGGCAGGCAAAGGCGGCAGCGCAGTCTCAACCCCGGTATTACCGTCCCTGCACGAAGAGTATGAAAAGATGGTTGGATTGACCAAAAAGGCTTTCCTGTCCTCCTTGGCGGCTGAATTACCTGTATATGAGCTGCGTACACAGCTTGAGGCATTGTTTGTTCATCTCAAACAATATAATGTGCTTACTTTTAGTCCACGAGTTATTCAAGAACATGATTATGTATATCACCATGCCGTATTGAGTGCCATGACATCCTATCAATTGGCCCAGTGGATGGATTTGCCGTCTAAGGACTGGATGCAGGTAGCTTTTGCAGGATTGTTCCATGATATCGGTAATAGCAAAGTAGACCCACAGATCCTCCATAAACCATCAACGTTAACGGCCTCAGAGCAGGCAGAGATCCGGCAGCATACGAAATATGGCTATCAGGTGCTGAAACAGGCAAAGGCCATCAATGAAGGAGCCAGACTCGCAGCGTTGCAGCATCATGAAAAAGTGGATGGATCAGGTTACCCGCTGCAGCTCAGCGGTACGCAAATTCATATCTATGCCAAGATTGTAGCCATCGCTGATATCTTTCACGCCATGACTCTGGAGAAGATCTATCGTAAGGCGCAGTCACCGTACCTGGTTCTGGAACAAATTCAGAGTGAGGCATTTGGCAAATTGGACCCTGCTATCGTGAATGTATTCATTCAGCGTTCTACACAGATCCATAATGGTATCCGAGTGAAGCTCAGCAATAATCAAATTGGTGAAATCATATTCTCGGATCGGGATCATCCTACAAGGCCAATGGTATCGGTAGAGGGAACGATTATTAATTTGATGCAGCAAAGACAGCTCCACATCCAGGAAGTCATCGGCTAATCCATTATCAGCTCATATATGAGAAAAAGCCTTTCCGAATAGGAATGGCTTTTTTTAATGGATGTCCATAAGTAAAGGATGAGAAGCAAGCGGATAGCAGGAATTAGAAGGGGAAAGATTTTCAATCTTGATATAAAGAGCTAGTTAATATAGAGATGAATAACCAATTAGGGGCATCTATATTAAATAGAGCGTAGAAGAGATAAATTAATTGAAAATAAAGCTTGCGTTTCGAATCTGTACATGGTATATTCTAATTCCGGCCAAGAAAACACGAGAAACACGGTGCGGCAAGCGAAACGAATAAGCTTCGAAAGAAACTTAAAAAAGAGCTTGCAAAGTTGGTTCGGATGTGATAAGATATAAAAGTTGCTGAGTTGAATGAAACTTAGTAGCGAAATAAGTTTGATCTTTGAAAACT
>NZ_AWUK01000009.1 GCF_000499205.1 Paenibacillus sp. MAEPY2 | reverse complement strand
TGACGAGAGCGTCCTTTTTTCATATAGCCAACTCAACTGGGCGTTGCCGTTTGAGTTGGCTATATGGTTTATCCGTTTAATTGGCGATTCGCTCGGCTTAGATGCCTTGGGAACCTACGTTTTCGATGACTTTATCGATGATACCGTAATCGGCAGCTTCAGCAGCACTCATAAAGTAGTCACGATCTGTATCTTTCTCGATACGCTCCAGCGGTTGGCCTGAACGTTCAGAGATGATGCGGTTCAAGGTATCACGCATTTTCAGGATGCGACGGGCACGGATTTCGATGTCCGAAGCTTGACCTTGCGCACCACCAAGTGGTTGGTGAATCATGATTTCACTGTTAGGCAAAGCAAAACGTTTACCTTTGGCACCTGCGTTCAATAGGAATGCACCCATGGAAGCCGCCATACCTACACAGATGGTAGATACATCCGGTTTGATGAATTGCATTGTATCGTAAATGGCCATACCGGCTGTAATCGATCCGCCTGGGCTATTGATGTATAAGTGAATGTCTTTCTCCGGATCTTCCGCAGTAAGGAACAACATCTGTGCCATGATGGAATTCGCCACAACGTCATTTACATCACTGCCAAGGAAGATGATACGATCCTTCAGCAATCTGGAATAGATGTCATAGGCGCGCTCACCGCGGTTGCTCTGTTCAACGACCATTGGAATATAACTCACGTGAAAAACCTCCTCGGAAATGTAAATGTTAAATTGGTGTTTATATATAAACTGTTACCGTATTAACCACATCATAAACAATTTCAAACAAAAAGTCAAAGAAAGTCAAACTAAGTTTGAAAAAAAAGAAACCTATTCGGTTTCATTGGTTAAAAGGGTTATGAACTGCTAATTAAGAATGGCGCGCCCGCCAAGAATCGAACTTGGATCTCAGGCTTCGGAGGCCTACGTCATATCCATTGGACCACGGGCGCACATTGATTATTGCTGCAAGTATAGTTGCTTAAAAGCAGTTTTGAAATATAAGTTTCAAATATGTGACAGCAATAATGATTATAGCTCATGAGTAATTTAATTGCAAGCAGATGCTCGCTGTTTTGGTTTGGATTACTCAGAAATGGATCATGATGAAGATAAGTGGATAAAGAGCGCAAATAGGTAAATGCTAAAAGAGGTTTGGGACATACTATATGAAAAACAAAAGCGAGCAATATGTAGATGAGATTTTTACTTTCCTTCTATATATAGTATCGGACAGGTTGTTCTCGATCTTGGGAGATTGACATTGTGAAAATAGGCGCGTACAAACGCCTGAAACGTGTCGAATTAACGCTTCGAAACACTTGCATGTCGCGTCAGTTTTAGGTAGAATAAACGTGGGACTTAAAAAGTTAACCCGGGACGTTTTAGGGCCATGAAAGAGAGCTTGGAACGAGAAGCTTGCGGGAGTGGAAAGCATGCGAACGATTTTAGAAGTGCAAAAGCAGCTTCTGCCTGATCTCATGGATGTCTTGAAGAAGAGGTATACGATTCTGCACCAGATCATGTTATCGGATGTGATCGGACGAAGAACGTTAGCTAATTCCATGCAGATGACCGAGCGGGTTCTGAGGGCTGAGACCGATTTGTTAAAGGCTCAGGGACTTATTGAAATTGACAGTGCAGGGATGAAAATCAGCGAGGCGGGGCATGAATTGCTGCAGCAGTTGGAACCCGTCGCCAAAGAGCTGTTTGGATTATCCGAACTGGAAGAGCGCATCAAGCAAGCCTACGGTCTGCAAAAGGTAGTAGTGGTTCCTGGCGATTCAGACATTTCTCCATTTGCCAAACGGGAACTGGGCAGAGCCGGAGCGAAGGCTCTGGGTAATATTATGAGTGATAACGATGTTGTCGCCGTTACTGGCGGTTCAACAACGGCTGGAGTGGCAGAGCAACTGACTCCGCCAACATCGCTGAAAGGTGTCTGGTTCGTACCGGCACGCGGCGGGTTGGGAGAAAGCCTCGAAATTCAGGCCAATACGATCGCATCCACGATGGCTAAACGGGTAGGAGCCCAATACAAACTCCTGCATGTACCGGATTTGCTTAGTGATCACGCCTACGAATCACTAATCCAGGACCCTAGTGTTCAGGAGATTCTGCAGCTGATCCGTAAATCGCGAATCGTCATTCATGGAATTGGTGATGCCGTAGAGATGGCGCGGCGACGCAAGCTTGCACCTGAGATTATAGATGAACTTCAGGAGCAGGGAGCCGTATCGGAATCCTTCGGTTATTACTTTAATGATCAGGGTGAGGTGGTACATACCATGCTTACGCTGGGCATGCGACTTCAGGATATTGAGCGGACCGATGTTGTGATTGGGATTGCGGGTGGCAAAAGCAAGGCTGCTGCCATACATTCCGTCCTGCGATTTGGTCAGGAAGATATTCTGATTATTGATGAGGCTGCTGCCGAAGTCATCGTTGCCGAAATGGAATAAGGCTTTATTTTGCACCACAATCATTGTTGTCTTGACGGACTTCACCGTCTGTCTTGAATATATAAGCTTCATAAAAAAATCAATCAAAACTTGGGAGGAACTTACTCATGATTAAAGTAGGTATTAACGGTTTTGGACGTATTGGTCGTTTGGCATTCCGCCGTATTCAAAATGTAGAGGGCATTGAAGTTGTAGCAATCAACGACTTGACTGATGCTAAAATGCTGGCTCATTTGCTCAAATATGATACAACTCAAGGTCGCTTCGATGGCGATGTTGAAGTACACGACGGCTTCTTCAAAGTGAACGGCAAAGAAGTTAAAGTATTGGCTAACCGTAACCCAGAAGAACTGCCATGGGGCGACCTCGGCGTAGATATCGTTCTGGAATGTACTGGTTTCTTCACAACTAAAGAAGCAGCTGAGAAACACTTGAAAGGTGGAGCTAAGAAAGTTGTTATCTCCGCACCAGCTACTGGCGACATGAAAACCATCGTTTACAACGTAAACCATGAAATCCTCGACGGTACTGAAACTGTAATCTCCGGCGCATCTTGCACAACAAACTGCCTGGCACCTATGGCAAAAACACTGCAAGACAAATTCGGAATCGTTCAAGGTTTGATGACTACAATTCACGCTTACACTGGCGACCAAAACACTTTGGATGCTCCACACCCTAAAGGTGACTTCCGTCGTGCTCGTGCAGCAGCTGAAAACATTATCCCTAACACAACTGGTGCTGCTAAAGCAATCGGTCTGGTTATTCCAGAACTGCAAGGAATCCTCGACGGTGCAGCTCAACGTGTACCAGTAGCTACTGGTTCCCTGACTGAGCTTGTAACTGTTCTGAACAAAAAAGTAACTGCTGAAGAAGTTAACGCAGCTATGAAAGAAGCTTCCGATCCACAAACTTTCGGATACACTGAAGACGAAATCGTATCTTCTGATATCCAAGGTATCACTTTCGGTTCCCTGTTTGATGCAACTCAAACTAAAGTTCTGACTGTTGGCGACCAACAATTGGTTAAAACTGTAGCTTGGTATGACAATGAAATGTCCTACACTGCTCAACTGGTTCGCACTTTGGAGCACTTTGCAAAAATGATCAAGTAATATCTGCAATAACATAGAGCGGAAACAGATGCTATTGTTTCCGCTCTTTATATATCAACATTTTGCAAATTTCTCAAAAACACCAGGATTGACAAGGGATTTCAGCTCTTGAATGGTCCACCAAATACATGGGTGCGGAGGAAATACAGATGAACAAAAAAAGTGTACGCGATATCGAATTGACAGGAAAACGGGCTTTTGTCCGTGTAGATTTTAATGTGCCGCTCGAAGATGGTAAAATTACAGATGACAAACGTATTCGTGCCACGCTTCCTACGATCAACTATTTGATCGAAAAAGGCGCTAAAGTTATTTTGGCAAGCCACATGGGTCGTCCAAAAGGCGAAGTGGTTGAATCCATGCGTTTGACTCCAGCTGCTGAGCGTTTGTCCGAATTGCTCGGTAAAAAAGTGGTTAAAGCGGATGATTCCGTTGGCGAAACAGTAAAAGCTCAAATCGCTGAACTGAACAACGGCGACGTATTGTTGCTTGAGAACGTTCGTTTCCACGCAGGTGAAGAGAAAAACGATCCGGAACTCGCAAAACAATTCGCTGAACTGGCTGACGTATTCGTTAACGATGCATTCGGCGCAGCTCACAGAGCACACGCTTCGACAGAAGGTATCGCTCACTTGTTGCCAGCAGTATCCGGTCTGTTGATGGAGAAAGAACTTGAAGTGTTGGGCAAAGCAATCTCCAACCCAGAGCGTCCTTTCACAGCAATCATCGGTGGTTCCAAAGTTAAAGACAAAATCGATGTAATCGACAACCTGTTGAACATTGCAGACAACGTAATCATCGGTGGCGGTCTGACTTACACGTTCTTCAAAGCACAAGGACATGAAATCGGACAATCTTTGTTGGATGATTCCAAACTGGATGTTGCTCTTGGTTTTATTGAAAAAGCGAAAAAACTGGGCAAAAATTTCTACCTGCCGGTAGATATTGTTGTATCTGACGATTTCAGTGCAAGTGCAAACACACAAATCGTTGGCATCGACGGCATCCCTGCAGATTGGGAAGGCGTGGACATCGGACCGAAAACGCGTGCAATCTATGCTGAAGTGATCAAAAACTCCAAGCTGGTTGTATGGAACGGACCAATGGGCGTATTCGAAATTGAACCTTTCTCTAATGGTACACGTGAGGTTGCTGAAGCTTGTGCAGAGACAGAAGCATACACCATCATTGGTGGCGGTGACTCCGCAGCAGCAGCTGAGAAGTTCAAATTGGCTGACAAAATGGACCACATCTCTACAGGTGGCGGTGCATCGCTCGAGTTCATGGAAGGCAAAGTGCTTCCTGGCGTAGTTGCATTGAACGACAAGTAAGCTTTAAGCTATAGCATGAAGGAGTTGAAAACCATGAGAACACCGATTATCGCAGGTAACTGGAAAATGTTCAAAACGGTTTCCGAATCCAATGACTTCATTCAGGAAGTTAAAGGAAAAGCGGAAGTTGAAGGCGTAGAGACGGTTATTTGCGCACCGTTTACGAATCTGCCGTCCCTGGTAGAAGCCGTTAAAGGCACAAACATCAAAATTGGTGCACAAAATCTTCATTTTGAAGACAATGGTGCATTCACAGGTGAAATCAGCGGCGTAATGCTCAAAGACCTGGGTGTGGATTATGTCATTATTGGTCACTCGGAGCGCCGTCAATATTTTGCGGAAACCGATGAGACTGTCAATAAAAAACTGCATGCAGCATTCCGTCACGGATTGACTCCAATCTTCTGCCTTGGTGAAACGCTTGAAGAGCGCGAATCCAATCAGACGAAAGACGTATGCAAAGTGCAAACAGAAGCGGCTTTGGCAGGTCTGTCCGCAGATCAGGCAGCACAAGTGGTTATCGCTTATGAGCCAATCTGGGCGATCGGTACAGGCAAATCCTCCACTTCCCAAGATGCGAATGAAGTTATTGCTTACATTCGTACGCTGGTGAAGGATCTGTACGACCAAAAGGTAGCAGATGCAGTTCGTATTCAATACGGCGGCAGTGTTAAACCTGAGAACGTAACAGAATACCTCGGACAAAGCGACATCGACGGCGCGCTTGTTGGCGGTGCCAGCTTGCAGCCGGCTTCGTTCATCGCGCTTGTTGAGGGGGCGAAGTAATGACAGCTCCAAAACCTGTAGCACTGATCATTATGGACGGCTTTGGTCTTCGGAACACGGTGGAAGGCAACGCGGTAGCGCAAGCCAAGAAACCGAACTATGACCGTTTTATGAGCCAATTCCCTCATACAACGCTCACTGCTTGCGGTGAAGCTGTAGGTTTGCCAGAAGGGCAAATGGGGAACTCCGAGGTAGGTCACCTGAACATTGGTGCTGGCCGGATCGTATACCAGGATTTGACTCGTATTTCCAAATCGATTCGTGACGGTGAGTTTTACGATAATGAAACACTCGTTAAAGCTGTTCGCGAAGCGAAACAAAGCGGTAAAAAGCTTCACTTGTATGGATTGTTGTCTGATGGCGGTGTACATAGTCACATCGACCACTTGTTCGCTATGCTGGATCTCGCCAAAAAAGAAGAAATGAATGACGTATACATTCATGCCTTCATGGATGGCCGTGATGTTATGCCAGATAGCGGTAGAGAATTCATGCAGAAGCTGATTGCCAAAATTGAAGAAGTCGGTGTAGGACAAATTGCAACGGTTCAAGGTCGCTACTATGCGATGGACCGTGACAAACGTTGGGAACGTGTTGAGAAATCATATCGTGCCATCGTTTATGGTGATGGACCAAAATACACTGACCCACTCAGAGCGGTTGAAGAATCGTATGAAAAATCCGTATTTGACGAATTCGTTGAACCAACGGTTATCGTCAAAGCGGATGGCCAGCCGGTAGGTTTGGTGGAGAGCGGCGATTCCGTCATTTTCCTCAACTTCCGTCCTGACCGTGCAATCCAACTGTCGCAAGTATTCACGAACCAGGATTTCCGTGGTTTCGACCGTGGTCCGAAGTTCCCTGTGGGCTTGCATTTCGTGTGCCTGACGCTGTTCAGCGAGACCGTTGAAGGTTATGTGGCTTACTCGCCTAAAAACCTCGACAACACGCTGGGTGAAGTGCTGGTACAAAACAACAAGAAACAATTGCGTATTGCAGAAACCGAGAAATACCCGCACGTAACTTTCTTCTTCAGCGGCGGCCGTGATGTTGAGCTTCCAGGCGAAACACGCGTGCTGATCAACTCACCAAAAGTTGCAACGTACGACTTGCAACCAGAGATGAGCGCGTATGAAGTAGCTGACGCATGTGTTCGCGAGATTGAAGCAGACAAACATGATGCCATCATTCTGAACTTCGCTAACCCTGATATGGTTGGACACTCCGGCATGCTGGAGCCTACGATTAAGGCAGTAGAAGTAACAGACGAATGCATGGGCCGTGTTGTGGATGCAGTTCTCGCTAAAGGCGGCGTTGTGCTGATTACTGCGGATCATGGTAACGCGGATATGGTGTTCGATGAGCAAGGACGTCCGTTCACGGCTCACACAACGAACCCGGTTCCATTCATCGTTACAGATGCGAATGTTACCCTGCGTGAAGGCGGAATCCTCGCGGATATCGCTCCAACGATTCTTGACCTGATGCAATTGCCTAAACCGGCTGAAATGACAGGTACATCCGTCATTGCTACCCGTAAATAATATAATTTTAATAGGTTGTTGAATAAGGCTAAAGTTAAACCTTAACGAAGCGGGCAGAACCGATCTGTAGAAGCAAAGCGCTCGCCTTTATCACATGATTTCAACTTATAAAAATAAGTTCAAAGAAATCAGGGGATAACAGCGGAGTGGCTTGGTGAAACCCAATTGTTCTGAACGTATTAAAATAAAATTCCACATTAAAAGGAGATTATCACTCATGACTATTATTTCTGACGTGTACGCTCGCGAAGTCCTCGACTCCCGCGGTAACCCTACAGTTGAAGTTGAAGTATACCTGGAGTCCGGCGCAATCGGACGCGCTATCGTACCATCCGGTGCATCCACTGGTGCCCACGAAGCCGTTGAGCTTCGCGATGGCGACAAATCCCGTTATCTGGGTAAAGGTGTTCTGCAAGCTGTTAAAAACGTAAACGAAACAATCGCTCCAGAAGTAATCGGTATGGATGCATTGGATCAACTGGGTATCGACAAATTGATGATCACTTTGGATGGTACGCCAAACAAAGGTAAACTGGGTGCTAACGCAATCCTGGCTGTATCCATGGCTGTAGCTCGTGCAGCTGCTGACGCTCTGGACCTGCCATTGTACGTTTACCTGGGCGGATTCAACGCTAAAGTACTTCCAGTACCAATGATGAACATCATCAACGGTGGTGAGCATGCTGACAACAACATCGACGTTCAAGAGTTCATGGTTCTTCCTGTTGGAGCACCAAGCTTCAAAGAAGCTCTTCGCGTAGGTGCAGAAATCTTCCACAACCTGAAATCCGTACTGAGCTCCAAAGGCCTGAACACAGCTGTAGGTGACGAAGGCGGCTTCGCACCGAACCTTGGTTCGAACGAAGAAGCAATCACTACAATCATCGAAGCGATTGAAAAAGCAGGTTACAAACCAGGCGTTGACGTATTCCTGGGTATGGACGTAGCTTCCACTGAGTTCTACAAAGATGGTAAATACACACTTGCTGGCGAAGGTAAATCTTACACTTCCGCTGAGTATGTTGACCTTCTGGCTTCATGGGTTGAGAAATACCCTATCATCACCATTGAAGACGGTATGTCCGAAGATGACTGGGATGGTTGGAAATTGCTCACAGAAAAATTGGGAGACAAAGTACAACTCGTTGGTGATGACTTGTTCGTAACGAACACAGAGCGTCTGGGTAGAGGTATCGAAGAAGGTATCGGTAACTCCATCCTGATCAAAGTTAACCAAATCGGTACATTGACTGAAACATTCGATGCAATCGAAATGGCTAAACGTGCAGGATACACTGCTGTAATCTCTCACCGTTCCGGTGAGTCCGAAGACAGCACAATCGCTGACATCGCTGTTGCAACAAACGCGGGTCAAATTAAAACGGGTGCTCCTTCCCGTACAGACCGTATCGCGAAGTACAACCAATTGCTCCGCATTGAGGATCAACTGGGTGAACTGGCTCAATACAATGGTCTTAAAGGTTTCTACAACCTCAAAAAATAAGTTGTCTTCTGACAACTATTGGGCAAGCCGGGTAACCGGCTTGTCTTTTTTATTAGTTTTTGTTAGACATTTCAATACCGATAAATATGGGTACTGTTCAATGAACTTTTGAGTATCAGTGAATTGAGAGATCGCCACTACTTGTATCACGCTAATTGCTGTGTTACAATTAAAGTAACTGTTTTTATGGTGAGATGTTATGCCCACATGGGTAGGAGGTGGAATGAATGGATATTGCTTTGAAATTGCTGCTCGTCGTATTTTCGATCGGTCTAATCACTGTAGTATTGCTGCAGCACGGAAAAAGCGCTGGTTTGGCGGGTGCCATCTCCGGTGGTGCGGAACATCTTTTCGGTAAAACGAAAGCGCGCGGACTGGATCTTTTCTTGCAACGTGCAACGGTTGTACTGGGTGCAGGATTCTTCATTTTGTCTATTATTGTTACGGTTGTGTCCAAGTAAGAATCGGATACATTCCTGAACAATTCAATAGCTTGAGCGTAATCGCTTAAATGATTAACCTTCGTTTCGAGAAGAAACGAAGGTTTTTTAATAAATTCATCCATGACCAGTCTTTTCCAATGAACCACACGATTTTGATCTTCGATTTCTTCTCACTTCCGTTCGGTTACCTTCCTACATATTCGCCCTGTTCTGGGCCGTTTCTTTTCTGTCTGTTCGAGAGCAAAAAACACATGTAGCATAAATGCTGTTATGATGCATGAAAGCGCGCTTATTCAAAGGGCCATGCATATTTAGTTTATTTTGCAGGGTACGGATGCGCCGGATTGAATTCGTGTATACTAGGGTATGAGATAGTGAGGCCTGAGTTAGACGGCTTTTCTATTGGTAAGGTTTCTGATACATAGAGAGACGAGACAAGATTACACTTTTATGTTTCCCGAGGTGAATATTAATGATAACAGAACAACAATTGCTCGACTTCATGCGGGAAACCGCTTATAAACCGATGACTTATCAGGAACTGGAACAGCACTTCGAGATTGAAGACGCGGCTGATTTCAAAGCCTTTTTGATTATGCTCAATACGCTGGAGGAATCCGGCAAAGTCCTGCTGACCCGCAATAACCGCTATGGCATGCCAGAACGCATGGATTTGGTGCGTGGACGTTTGCAGGCTCATGCGAAAGGGTTTGCTTTCCTCATCCCTGAGGATCGGGAGCACCCGGATGTGTACATCCACGCCAATGATATGAAAAGCGCCATGAACGGAGATACGGTGTTGGTTAAAGTGACTTCTCAAGGACCTTCCGGTGGGCGTTTGGAGGGTGAGATTGTCCGTATTGTTACCCGTGCGGTTACGCAGGTTGTTGGTGTATTCCAAAGCCACGAGGTGTATGGTTTCGTTATACCGGATGATAAGCGGATTAACCGGGATATTTTCATCCCGCGTCCGAACTTCCACGGGGCTGTTGATGGACAAAAAGTTGTTGCAAAAATCGTCAGCTATCCAGAGGGCCGGGCAGCAGCAGAAGGTGAAGTGATCGAGATTCTCGGTCATAAGGATGAACCGGGTATTGATATTTTGTCCGTAATCCGTAAGCACCAGCTGCCAGAAGCCTTTCCGGATGAAGTCGTGGAAGAAGCGGAAAAAGCACCGGATGCCATTACGGAAGACGAAATTATCCAGCAGGGTCGCCGCGATCTGCGTGGGCTGAATATCGTTACGATTGATGGCGAAGACGCCAAGGATCTGGATGACGCTGTCAATGTGGAGAAGCTGCCGAACGGTAACTACCGTCTGGGCGTTCATATCGCCGATGTAGGCTATTACGTGCGGGAAAACTCCAAGCTCGATCAGGAAGCGTACAACCGCGGATGCAGTGTGTATCTGGTGGACCGGGTTATTCCGATGCTGCCGCAACGTCTGTCCAACGGGATCTGTAGTTTGAATCCGCAGGTAGACCGCTTGACCCTGTCTTGTGAAATGGAGTTCAACGACCAGATGAAGGTTGTGAAACACGACATCTTTACAAGTGTGATCAAAACCAAAGAGCGGATGACGTATTCCAACGTTCGCAAAATTCTTGAAGGTGAAGAGCCTGAATTGTTGGAGCGTTACAAGGATCTGGTGGACGATTTCCACTTGATGAAAGAGATTGCTTTGAAGCTTCGTGCGATGCGTATGCGTCGTGGTGCGGTTGACTTTGATTTTGAAGAATCCAAGATCATTGTGGATGAAGAATGCAAACCGGTAGATATCGTGAAACGGGAGCGTTCGATTGCGGAGCAAATCATTGAGGAATTCATGCTGGCAGCCAATGAAACGGTAGCAGAGCATTTCCACTGGTTGAAGGTTCCGTTCATCTATCGTGTGCATGAAGATCCAGATCAGGAAAAACTGCAAAATTTTCTCGCCTTTGCGGCGAATTTCGGACACCACGTCAAAGGACGTGGCAACGCGATTCATCCACGAGCGCTTCAATCCCTGCTTGAGGATATTAACGGAACGAAGGAACAGACGGTTATCAGTACAATGATGCTGCGTTCCATGAAGCAGGCGAAATATGACTCCGAGATGTCGGGTCACTTTGGTCTGGCAGCAGAGTTCTACAGTCACTTCACATCACCGATCCGTCGTTATCCCGATCTCGTCATTCACCGTGTTATTCGGGAAGTGATTGAGAACAATGGAGCATTGCCTGAGAACCGTCAGGAGTATTTGGCTGGACGTATGGCCGATATTGCGCAGCAGTCCTCGGAACGTGAGCGTGTAGCGGTTGAAGCTGAACGTGATACCGAGAAAATGAAGAAAGCGGAGTACATGCTTGATAAAGTCGGCGAAGAGTTCGAAGGCATGATCAGCAGTGTAACCAGCTTCGGTATGTTCATTGAACTGGAGAATACGGTAGAAGGTCTGATTCGCCTGAGTGCGCTCACGGACGACTATTACCATTTTGACGATCAACATATGGCTCTGATTGGCGAACGTACATCCAAGGTCTTCCGCATCGGTGATGAGGTGAAGATTCGTGTGGCCCGTGTGAGCATGGAAGAGTACACGATTGACTTTGAAATGGTTGACATGAAACCTCGCGGCGAACGTCCAAGTGGCTTCAGTGGTGGACGCGGCGGTAAAGGTGGACGTCCTGCTGGTGGCGGAGGACGCGGTGGAGCGAAGAGTGGTTCCGGTGGATTCAGTGGCTCGCGTGGTGGTAAAGGTGCCCCAACTGGTGCTGCAGGCAGCCGTGGTGGCAGATCAGCCGATGAGAGCAGCAAAGGCGGTCGTGGCGGCCGTAGCGGAGCTTCGAACACAGCAGGAAGCGCAGGTGGCAAAGTTGGCGGTAAACCGAGAGGTGAGCGTCGTACTGGAGACGCCGGCGGATCAGCGGGTCGGAGCAAGGGAGCGGTAAGCTTTGGTTTTGGCTCAGGCAAAGGCGGCTATAGTACTACAGCAGGTGGCCAGGAAGGCACTTCAGCTGGTGGACAAGAGAATAGTCTGAACAGCGGCAGCAGTCGCGGTGAGGGAAGCTTTAAATCCGGTAAAGGCGGAGGTAAAGGTGGCAAAAGCGGTAGTGGACGCAAAAACACCTCACCTAGCGGAGTGTTTATCGGCGAAGGAGCTACACCAGGCGGTGTTCAGGAAGGTGGAGCACCACGCCGCAAGCGCAAAAAGAATAAAGGTGCACCTGCCAACGGAACGGCGGCTTTTGTACGGAAGAAGAAAAAGTAATCGCGTTTCGCTGAGCATGAAATGAGTGTAATGAGAAGGGGCGGCGCAGACCGCCTCTTTCTTGATTTTAACAGCGGTCCTTGCTACAATTAAGGTCTGGCATGTGGTACCGAGAGAACTGTGTGGTGCGCTGCTGTAGAGCATTGGTACCAGCTTATTTTACGGAGAAGGAGTGAGGACATGGGCAAGAATGATGGACAGAGTAAAGTGCTTGCACAGAATAAAAAGGCTTCCCATGACTACTTCATTGAAGATACGTATGAAGCGGGCATGGTGCTTACCGGAACGGAAATTAAATCTCTTCGTAACGGCCGTGCGAATATTGGCGATGCATTTGCCACGATTCGGAACGGTGAGATTCATATTCACAATATGCATATTAGTCCTTTTGAACAAGGGAACCGTCATAATCCAATTGATCCAACCCGTACACGCAAACTGCTGATGCATAAAGTGCAGATTCATAAGCTGCTTGGGCTGTCGAAGCAGGATGGATATAGCATTGTGCCGCTGAAGATCTATATTCGTAACGGGTATGCGAAGCTATTGCTCGGACTGGGTAAAGGTAAGAAGCAGTATGATAAACGGGAGTCTGCTGCAAAACGCGATGCACAACGTGATATTCAACGGGTTCTGCGTGAGAAGCAGAAGGTTGCTCGTTGATTTGGATTTGCGATTGCTATGTGTTGAATGGCGCATGGTAAGTTAGTTAGTGATAAGTGCGTTATGTTAGAAATAAGGATCTCAGGTTTTGCCCGTAATGGGGTGGAGCTTGGGATTTTTTGATTTGATTAGAGAGTCGTTGCTACGGGGGAGCAGTGTAATGAGTTTGGGGCATCATGCTGACCTGCCGTGCGGCCAAGTCTGTCAGATTATTGTGCCAGTTTCTGAAATGAGATACACCAGTTGTTGCCACGTCCTGTCTAATAAAAATGTTAGTAATGTGGTACCGGGTAAAACTTCTGAAGTTTGTTGGAAAGAATCGTTGTAGTAAGTTTGCTGATGACTGCGTACTTTGTTCGGATCGTGGGTAAGATAGTTAAGAAAGCTGTTCATGCTCATGAATTGTCTGCACTTCGGTACTCAACTTTACTTCGCTTGAGGGACGCGGTATAATATGTAGACGATTGAGCCTCATAAGTGTGTGTTGGTTAAACTTGCACAGTTGCTCAGCCTGCTGGAACGTCTTCCAGCAATCTGTACTATATCGGTGATTGGTCCTGTGTTATGATGTTCTTGTAGCAGATAGGAATGCCGAGTTTGAAAGAAGCATCTTTTTACCTTGGAGGAAAAAGATGTGCAGCACCTTTGCTCCGTATTCACGGATTAATCCTGGAGCCCTTCTTATATGAGGGGGCGTTTATGGATTCGACGGGGATAGTTCGAGCATGGGTAGCGGGTAGTGGGGACGCGTCCACTTCATCAACGCTAAAGCCTATTAAACGGCAAACAACAAACAAACTACGCTTTCGCAGCCTAAGAAACTGTGTGCGTGCTTCTAACCTGCATCGCCCATGTGACAGGATTAGGGGCTAACAAGTAGTGGGATACGCTGTCACATCTCCGCCTGGGGTGTGCTGAAGAAGACAATCAGGCTGACCCAACGTATAGCCGGTTACGGGGCGATACTCGGGTGACATCAAAACTGTGACTACACCCGTAGAAGCTTATGTGTCGTTATCTTCGGACAGGGGTTCGACTCCCCTCGCCTCCATTAGAGTAGTAAGCAAAAGCCATCAACCAGTTGTTCTGGTTGGTGGTTTTTCTGTTTATGATATAATAAAGTATATATTTAGATTGGGGGATTCAAGATGTTTGAGAATCGAGAACAGCTCCAAGAAATTTTAAAGAAGGCAAATCAACATGCGCGGAAGCAAGCTCAAGAATCGGGTGCTTCTATTTATTATATAAAGAACAACAAACGCGTTCGTGAGGATGCTGAAGGTAAGAAATTCGAAATAATATTTGATGCTACTGGAAAACGCCAGGAGTTTGAATATCATGAGTGAAACCAAACCAGTTATGACTGTGTTTGCTGGAACCAATGGAGCAGGGAAAAGTACACTCAGTATGCAAATGAGAGATTGGCTTGGTGAACTGGTAGATCCCGATCAGATTGCAAGAGAGTTGAAACCAGATAATCCTCGTAGTGCTGACCTGTCTGCTGGAAGGGAAGCCGTGAGAAGAATTCGCTCGCTCATAAAAAATGGTGAGAACTTTGCCATAGAAACGACATTGTCTGGATCATTTGTTCTGAAACATATGGAAATCGCTAAAGAGAAGAATTACGAAATTGTCCTGTATTACATCGGCCTTCAAGATGTCCAGATGCATATAGATCGTGTAGCTTCTCGTGTTGAGCAGGGTGGTCATTGGATTGCAGAAGAGGATATTCGTTATCGATATGGTGAGTCATTGAAGAACCTTACACCAGCTGTAGCCATTGCGGATCAAGTTATCATCATTGATAATACATACGAACCTTTAATTGTAGCGGAAATCGTGCAAGGTCACTTGATCTATTGTGTGGAGTTCATACCTGCTTGGGCTAATCCTGTTTTGGTTGGATGTTGATACTCGGGTGACATCAAAACTGTGACTACACCCGTAGAAGCTTATGTGTCGTTATCTTCGGACAGGGGTTCGAACTCCCCTCGCCTCCATTAGTAGTAAAAACAAAAAGACTGCCTTTTAGGTAGTCTTTTTGTTTTTGTTAACATTAAAAAAACATATGTTTTTAAGTTTTTAATGTCTCTGGCTTAATTGATACCATTTGAAACATCTAGTATCACTTTCTCATCATTAATTAAACCATTAGAAGAAAGCCATGAAAGGTTAATGAATGTGAGTTTTTTTATGCTACTATCAGATAACTTGCCAAGAATATAATAATCTGATTTTGGTTCTGAATGGATTGAAGTTATCTTTTCCAAGGTATCAAATTGATAAGATAACTCACTAGTGTTTTCTGAACTTAACTTTTTTATCAAACCATTGTACCATAGTTCGTTATCTCTTAAAGATACACTTATTGTGATTTTCCAATCTTTTGATTCCCCAGAGTACACTGTAAGTTGGTTAGGTTTAGTTATTTGTATAGATGAGTCTTTACTTATTTCAAGAAGATTTTTCGAAGTGGTGGATATGTAAAGATAACGGTCATCTTCGGCAACTAACTTACCATTAATTATAGTGCCTTTGATTTGTATCTCTTCACTTGCAGTCAGATTAACTAAATCTAAAGTAGTACTAATATAGTTTCCTGTTGAGAAAAAGATAAAAGAAAGCATTGGGATAACTATAACGATGAAGAGTGATATTACAAACAGAACAAAGTAAAAGAATTCTTTAAAAGAAAATTTGAAACCAGTTGATTTTTTCTTTTGGTCACTGTTTGGTCTATTTAATGTAGTACGAGGAGAACGTTCCATTATATTAATTATCACTGAACTTAATATTATAACGAATGCTGAATACACTAACAAAGACCACAATAACCCAAACATCTTTGCGAAAATTATAGGTATTAGACCACAGATAATTAGGACTGCCAGTATAATTTTATAATGTTTTGATATTACATTTGTGAGATAGAACATGGCAATTAGAAATAATGATACTAATAAAGGAATGAGCCATACTAACATAAATCTAATGAAAATCGAAATATTAAACGAAGAGTTGGCGTTGATTAATATAAGCGACAAACTGATAGTTGATGCAAATAGGAAATAGAAGAATCCAAAAAGTATAAACGTTAATCCTAAACCTTTTAATCTATATAAAGAAATGAAATAAGCAACTACACCAGAAAAGAGAAAACCAGCTATATAGCAGGAGAAACGATTAAGTGGTACATTTTTTATAACTATGTCAAGGAGTGCATTGTCAGTTTGACCGAAAAAGTAACCGTAAAGGATTAGATATCCAATCAGATAGAAAACAGGGAATGTACCTATAGCAGTCAAAACAGCTTTTAAAACAAATACAAAAATATTTCCAGAAATAAATTCCATCCAGTTATTTAAATTCACTGTTTTAATAATTTGATATGTCTTCAAATGAGAAATGAGCTCCTTTTCTTTTAATCCGATAAAGGCAGCCATTTTTTTAGTCTTATTAGCATGATTTTCAAATTGTAATTGTAGAAAATTTTTGTAGCTTAAATTGAATTTTTCATAAAAATCCGATTCGAACTCTTCTGATAATTTCCCATGATAAATCTCATTAAAAGTTGATTTATCATAATTTATATTTTCCATTTATAAAACCTCTCTTTTTTTACTCCGATATGCAGTTATGTAAAACACAAAATTTATCTATAAAGTCATCTGATCTAGCCAGGTAACCAGAAAAAATAAAGGGTAGCTTTCTTAGTAGGAGATAGACGACTTCATCCTCTTTAATTTAGAAGAGGCGTTCAAAGTGAGTTTCTAGTATTTAAAAAGGTGTTTGCTGAAGAAAAAAATGTACAAGATGAATAGCAGATTATAAGGAGATATGTTTGATTCTAGTAAGAACATACTAACTTTGTAAACAGTGAGTTGATCCGAACTATTGAGTTGGAATCTGGCTTTAAGCATTGAAAAGACAAATCTCAAAATCATATTGGCTCCAAAGCTTGAAAACTATCAGGAACACCACGTATTTTGTATTCTGCCCCCAAATGCGAGATATCCCGCATTTGGGGCAGTTATTGAGCTTGCTTCTGGATAGAGGCAGTGTATTTTGTTCCTCTGATTGGTCTCTAGCATAGTCATCATAACACTTTAAATAGTATCCCCGTATTTTCTCTTTAATCATCGCATTGAACATTTAAAAGTTGAGCCAGTAATGGTTAGTTTTTAGCATTATAATTAAGCTTGATAATCTAATTATTTATTTAATTTTGATTTCGTTAGAACTATTTATAATCCTTCATTTTAGCCCAAATTGGTTAAAACTTAAACGGAGTTTAGTTATTTTTCTATTTAAACCATATTGTATTTTGGACAGCATTTTTTTAATATTGTAATCGAGTTCGGAATTTGATTCGGGGCGATACTCGGGTGACATCAAAACTGTGACTACACCCGTAGAAGCTTATGTGTCGTTATCTTCGGACAGGGGTTCGACTCCCCTTGCCTCCAAGATGGTACTTAACGAGTAAGTACTATGTTGAAGGCGTTTGGGTAAAATCTCCAAGAGAAAAAGAATCAGACGGTGAGCATCTGAATGATGGTCCACCGATCTGATTCTTTTTTTATTACAATTTGATGGAACATAGATTGAAAAAGTAGCTTTTGCGTCTCGGGTTCGATAAGGACCCAGTTATCCTTTAAGTTGGCCATCATGTCTTTAATCTCTTCGGTAGAAAGCTCGTTAATGTAATAATCCTCTTTCTCTTCGTACTGAGCAGTGATTGCCTTCATTCTTGCTTCTTCGTCGTCAATCAAGTTGGCATAATCATCGGGAGACAGTTTTCCATCACCGAGGGCAAGCATCCATTTCTTCCGACGTCGATTGGAAACTTTAATTTCTTTCTGCGGCATACGTTGATCACTCTTAGCCTGAGCGCTCGTTTTTTTGTCCTGAAGTTTTTAATTGGTGATCTGTTGTCGCTCGAAGACGAGCTGCTGAAGGTGATGTTCTGAAATCCCTGGAGCATCACAAGTTTTATTTGAATACTGATTCCGGCACCGGTAACTCCTATATACTCGTACGGTTCCATCTACGAGTGTCTGTCTTGACGCATTTCCAATGTATGTTGCCTCACATTTAACAATTCCTCCATACGGATAATCATAACTATGTTTGCTCATGTGATTCTCTCCACGCCGCTCCAACATTTTACGTACCTTCAGGAAATCCTCCATAGAAATAATTGCTTCATGTTCCCCAGGTTTGATGATTCTTTTGGATTCTTCCCACAGTACCGGCTTGAAGTGATTATAACCGGTGAAGCGTTTTTAAAGGATCAGAATGAACAAGAGAGAAGGGGGAAGCGGTTCTGGACGAACAAGAAGTACAGCTGATCGAGCAAGCGATTTTGGAATCGTACCAGGAATGCAAATCTATCACGCTGACTGTTTGTAATCCGTTTGATGACGAGGAGCTCCGGGGAGTTGTCACAGCTATTGATAAGCTGAATAGGAGAATTAAACTTGTCCGTGGTGAAGAAGACTACAGTTTCATTAAGATAGAAGGAGTCATTTCAGCAAGTATATAAAAATAGGTGCCCTAGTCTTTATAGCCGGGGGACCCTCTTATTGATACGGAACATCATTTTTAATTAAAACTGTTTTTAACCTCCTTTAATTTCAATTTTCTTGAAATCAAAAACAAAATTTGTTGTTGTTTTCCTTAATATACCAATATATAATAGAAAAGAAATTACATACTTTAAAGGAGGATTTTTCTATGTTTAAAAAAATGTTGTCTTCTTTACTAGTTTCGGCAATTTTTGTTTCTGGAAGTGCTGCCGCTTATGCTTCGCCAGAAGAGAGTGCTAAGGTTCCAATTACACAAACTAAATCTATAAGCAAAGATTTGTATACTGTTGATGGTGATTTCCTTGGTAATTTGAACAAAACCACAACTATAGAACAAGTAACTGATGAAAACGGTAAAGCTTCGTATACCTCTACTGTGACTAAGGATTACGAACTAGCAGAAGAATATGCAGCTATTCCTGCATATACAGAAAAATTCGCAGATTCAACCGAAATTACAACCTTTTCTGTTAATGAAGAAAATGAACTTGAAGTAAATGGTGAAGTGATTTCAGAAAATGATTTCCCTACAGTCTCATTTAGCCGCCCCGGTTTAGGTGGTAATTCATTCGCATTAAACTCTAACGATTCTGGTGGGGAACCTACAATTTCCCATTACTACAGCAACAGTGATAGAACTAGATATACCTTTGGTACATATAGTGGTGTATCTTTTAAATTTGATCATGGGGTATATGTTGGCCCTACTGGAAACAATGTTTCCAGAACCAATATACCGAAGACTAATTCTAATTTCTATGATGCTAAAGCAGCTATGGATTCCGCTGAAACTAATTATCGTGACACTTATGTAAAGGCGTCAGCGTTTGCGTTCGCAGCTGCTCTTGCATTTTTCTCTATGGGTAGTGTTATTACATTTATACCTGGTGGAGGTGCAGCTGGATTTGCTGCAGTAGACCTTTACAATGTCTATAGCGATCTTCAAGATGATGTTGGAGATGCCTATGCTGCTGTCTCGCATATGTAACTAATATACGTAATTAATTTGGATCTTTAGATTTGTTCCATGACTTTGTTACAGATTAAAGACAATAAAGGAACCTACTACTCCATTTTATTTTGGTAAAGAGGTTCCTTTATTTTGTTTATGGAGTTATTGTTATGAATAGCACAAATAATACAAGGGGCGTGATTTTATTAACTGGACAGTATTTGTAGGCTTAGGTTTATATATTTACATTGTTATATTAGTGAGTTTCCGGTTGATAAAAAAAGAGACAACAAAACACCATATACAGAACATAGCATTCTTAATAGTCTCTATTATTTGCATAAACGCGATAGATTCAGTAAATATATTTAGACCGATAATTATGCTGGTTACGTTTGTGATTTTAATTATATATGTATCTATTTTAATTATAAAAAATATTAAGAAGAGACCGGATTAATGGATCGGTCTCTTTTGTTATTTGAAAAAATCTTCCCCAGTAGTCACAAATGTTGGTTTTCTTCTTTTGCACGTGAGATCCGAGAGTATTGTTGCTGTCGGATGAAAAATTAAGTACCAAATGGGACACGATGCCCCTCGCCTCTTTTAGAGTAGTAAGCAAAAGCCATCAACCAGTTGTTCTGGTTGGTGGCTTTTCAGTTTATGATATAATAACTTAAAGTTATAAAGATGGAAGCACTCAAGATGCTTAAAAAAATCGCGAACAGCTCCAGGGAATTTTTAAAAAGAAAATCAACATGCACGGAAACGCGGATACAACTTACCATCAGTATAACTTTACATATGTTAGCGTAATTAAAAGTGAAAAAGGGGTGTGAAATGGTATACATTTCAGGACTGAACCTTATTCTTCTGTCTTTTGGAGCTCTAGTATTATTTATAGGAATTAGTTATTTGATAGTTAAAAGAATGCCTAGTACAAAATGGATTTTGTTATTTGTCATGATCCTTTACATTGCTATTAATTTTTGGTACTACTTACGGGGTAGTGCAAATTTGATTACCTTATTAAGCACTATTGCATTAGGCTGTACTCTTACATTTCGAACGTTTAATAAGGCAAGAAAGGTATGATTAATAAGAACTTGTCGTTTTCTCGAATGGCAGGTTCTATTTTTGTTTACATAAGTAGATAAGAGAATCAGCAATCATCAAATTAAGTACCGAATGGGGGATGCCACCTCGCCTCCATACGAGACAGCAAAGGAGACCCATTGGGTCTCTTTTGCTTTGTCTATGAGGTTTAGAAGCACCCGCACCAGTGAAAGAAGCTCCCAAGCACGGCATCACAATCTACACAAAAATTCCATCGTCAATGGCGGTGAATCTACTAAATTAACTTTAATTATTGAAAAGTGGTTCCGTGCGAAGCAAATAGTTACCCCTTACCTCCGCCGTCCAATTGGCAAAGACCTCTCTCCATTGGACACTGTTAAAGAAATCGTCTACGGATTGGTTGTCGGAATCCCAGTCAACAAATATGTTGAGAGGTGTGATTCCTCCGGCCCAAATGCCATTACTGACGTCCGTTCCCTTCTCCCTCACTAATAAGATTGGAATGCCGAATTGAAAGGCCATGGCAGGCTCGATTTGTGAAAAGGTCGATCCTTCCCAGAACGGAGTGGTCGTTGGTGGCTCCCCTACATTGGATTCGAGAATTTGAACAAAAAATCTTCGAAAGTTGATCGCGAGCAATCCATAGCTTGAAAAAACTAAGCGCCGTATATTCGTCAGAATGTTTTCCGGGTATTGTTCACTAACGGGCAATGTGCGGGGAAAGAGCAATGCATCTTCGATTTCCCTAATCAGACGGTTCAAAAATTGCTCTTGCAGATTATTTACCGTATTGGTTGTACTCAGAAATATAGGAATACGAAAAGCGCGATCCACGCAGGCATCGATAGCCGATGATGTGCCCTTTTCATTATGGATGGGCTTATTCGGATTTGAGGCGGAAGTTCTTAAATGGCCACGGACGGGTGGAAGTTCCGTTACCATGCTTACGGGAGAAAGCTTTTTCATGGGGAATTGCTGAGTCTTCGCTTTATTTTTTGGATTACTCAATGTTCACATCTCCAATGCATGAATCTGGTTTATATTTAGCCCCAGTCTATGCACATTAGCCCATTTGTGTGACGTGATACTTCATGAAGGGGGCATGTACACTTTACCCATCAGCCGATTAATGTATTATTTTGAAATTTTACTTCGTACTAGGATGTAATTTATAATAATAAGTTAATATAAACTGCGTCAGGAGGATACAATGGACTTTATCAAAAATCAACTAGACGGAACGGGCATGAGTGAACAAACCATTGGATATCTTTCGAATTTGATCATGGTGGTATTTATAGCTGTGGTCTCCATACTGGCCAATTTTATAGCCAAAAAAATCGTACTGAAGATTCTTATCCAAATTATCAACAACAATCGGTACACGTGGGATAAAATCATTGTGGAGAAAAAAGTGTTCCACAACCTCTCGCATCTGGTACCGGCGATTATCATTTATTATTCTGCTTATGTCTTCCCGTCCTATCAAGCTTTAATTGAAAAAGCAGCTCTAACTTATATGATCGTCATAACCATCACGGTATTAAATGCGCTGCTCAACGCCTTTGATACCATATATCGTTCCTATGAAGTCTCCAAGATCAGACCCATTAAGGGGTACATTCAGGTAGCCAAGATTGTACTTTTCATCATTGGGGGCATAATCGTCATTTCGAGCCTGATTGGTCAGAATCCATTAATTATTCTCAGTGGACTTGGTGCCTTATCAGCTGTTCTGATGCTCGTCTTCAAGGATTCCATATTGGGACTGGTGGCAGGCGTGCAATTATCATCGAATGACATGGTGCGTGTTGGTGACTGGATTGAAATGCCCAAATATAATGCTGACGGCGACGTCATCGATATTACGTTAAACACGGTAAAGGTTATGAATTTCGATAAAACGATCACGATGATTCCGAGTTACGCGCTCATCTCGGATTCATTCAAAAACTGGAGAGGCATGCAAGTCTCCGGTGGCAGAAGGATTAAGCGAAGCGTTTACATCGATACAAGCAGCATAAGCTTCTGCACTAAGGAAATGATTGGGGAATTTCAGAAGATCCACTATCTTACGGACTATCTTGAGACCAAATTAAATGAAATTAACGAATATAATACGGAACACCACATTAATACGGAAAGCATTGTGAATGGTAGACAGCTTACGAATGTGGGTGTATTCAGAGAATATATTCATCAATATTTGAGGAATCATCCGAAAATTCATAAGGATATGACGTTGATCGTAAGACAATTAGCGCCGGGAGATAACGGACTGCCACTTGAAATTTATGCATTCAGCAATGATATCGCCTGGGGTGTGTATGAATCGGTCCAAGCGGATATCTTTGACCACATCTTCGCCGTTGCGCCGACATTTGGCCTTCGTGCTTTCCAGAATCCAACGGGTCATGATATCGTGCAATTAAAAGAAAGCCCGCAATATTCGAGAGGATATTGAGATAGGTTATTTACCTGATCCAATATGAAATGAGCAGAGGAAGCACCGTAAAGGTGCTTTTTTTGTTTAAAAAGTGACATATATACTATTTACAAAAATGGAAATAATTAATAGTATATTCATATGGGCATGATTTCCAGATTTTATTTTACATGTATCAACTTGAAGCCAGAAATACAATGTCCCGCTTGGAAGATTGGAAAATTTAATGGAGGTGAATCTCATGGCACGTGTATTAGTTGTAATGATGCCTGCAGAAGGGCATATCAATCCGACGCTCGGAATAATCAAGGAACTGGTGGAGAACGGCGATGAAGTCGTCTACTGTTGTACGGAACAATACCGGCTGAAGATTGAAGCGTTAGGCGCACAATTTAAAGCTTACTCCTTCAACGAGGCAACCCTGCTCAACAACCCGGATATGAAGCCATTTGAAATCAAGCACCCTTACCAATTTTTATATATGGTTTTGAAAAAAATTATTCAACGATTTATTCCGGATGTCCTGAATCTGATCGAAAATGAAACCTATGATTATTTAATTTTTGACTCCTTAATAGGCTGGGGAGGACAAATTTTAGGCGAAAAGCTGGGTATACCAGTGGTATGCTCAACCACAACCTTTGTTTTTGTGGAGCCTCTCGGATCAGGCAATCAACTGAAGGATGACGATGAGGAGGTCAAGGAGCTATATAACGGAATCATGGAAATGTCCCAGCAAACTGCTTCCCAGTTCAATGTGGCTGTGCCTTCTCTGGCGGAACTTTCAGGGCATCCAGGACAACTAAAGCTGGTCTATACCAGCCGATATTTTCAACCCATGGGGGACAAGCTGGATGACAGCTATGTGTTCACCGGCCCATCTATTATACCCCGTAAGGATGCACCAGCCTTTGCAAAGGAATCTCTGCATGCCCTCTATAAACAGGCGGTATATATTTCGATGGGGACCATTTTAAACAAGGATCTTGAGTTCTATAAGCTGTGCTTTATGGCTTTTCGGGATTTGCCTGTGCAGTTTATATTGTCTTCGGGAAAGGATACGGATTTGGAGCCCATTGCGGATCTCATTCCTGATAATTTCATGATCAGACCCTATCTCCCACAATTGGAGGTTTTGCAGGGCGTAGATGCTTTTCTGACACATGCAGGCATGAACAGTACAAGCGAAGCTTTGTATTACAATGTACCGTTGGTTATGCTCCCGTTAACCTCGGATCAGCCGCGTGTAGCAGGCCGGGTGCAGGAGCTCGGAGCAGGGGTCATCGTGGACAAAAATAACCTTACACCCGACGTGCTGAGAACCGCGGTATTAGAGGTGCTCGGCAACGCCTCCTACAAGGAACATGCTGAGGTTATTGGGAAAACGTTACGCGATGCAGGCGGGTACAAGCAGGCTGCTATGGCCATTCAGAACTTTATGGGCAAGCGGTCATTATCGGCCACGACCATCTCTTCGCTTGAATAAAGAGGCAACTTGCCTCTATTAAAATTAGACGAGAAAGCCACTACCCCGTTTAACGGGTTGGTGGCTTTCATTTGATTCATCCGCGTATGGAGGGGTAGAATAAACGAGAGGGCATATCACTTTATCCATATCGTTTAGTATACCTTTCGCAAAGGAGAGTTTTGAGATGAATCATACAATCCCGGAATATACGTTGAATGATGGCTTGAAAGTTCCTGCCATTGGCTTTGGTACCTATAGCTTAAAAGGAGAAGAAGGTGTCAAATCGATAGCGTCCGCGATGGATGCAGGTTACCGACTGATTGACACAGCTTATAACTATGAGAATGAGGCGACTGTCGGAAAAGCCATTAAGCAGAGCTCGGTTTCCAGAGAAGACCTGCTGATCTCATCCAAACTGCCAGGGCGTTACCACGCCTTTGAAAAAGCAATTGTAGCTATCCAAGAATCCCTGTACAGAGCAGATCTTGATTATTATGATCTATATCTGATTCACTGGCCGAATCCGAAGCAGGATATGTATGTGGAAGCGTGGCAGTCACTCATTGAGGCGAAGAAACGCGGATATATCCGTTCCATCGGAGTTAGCAATTTCCTTCCGGAACATAATGACCGCCTGATTAAGGAGACGGGAGTAGCGCCAAGTTTGAATCAGATTGAGCTGCATCCATTCTTTGACCAAGCCGATCAGCGGAAGAAGGATTCACAGCATGGTATTGTGAACGAATCTTGGAGTCCCATTGGGCGTGGCAATGATGCGGTACAGGATATCGTAAAAGATGAAAAGATCCTTCGGATTGCCGAGGCCCATGGCAAAACGGCTACTCAGGTTATTTTACGCTGGCATACCCAGCTTGGTTCAATTCCGATTCCTAAAGCAGGTTCTCTTCAACACCAGCAAGAAAATATCGATATTTTCGATTTCGAGCTGAGCGAGAAGGAGATGGAAGTCATTTCTTCATATAATCGTGAGGATGGACGGTTGTGGAATCAGGACCCGAGTGAATACGAAGAATTTTAAAAGGTTTATCATAAAAAGTTCGATTCACCTTACGGTGAGTTGAATGGGTATAAAATAAATATGGCCTCCTATTCTACAAAGATGTAGATAGGGGGCTTTTTGTTGTATTCAAAGAGGTGAATGCACTTGGAGCAGGAGTTTATGGGCGATGTTATTGAAATAGCTAGTAGTACTTTGAATTTTCATATTTGCAGAATAAGTACTAAACTACTCCACCAATTTCTCAGACCTCTGCGCCATATCCTGTAAAACGCGAGCCACCCTACTTTTTCTGCCTTTTGCTTTTCTCTGTATTCTTGCGAGAGATTTTTTATACGCTTCCACATCTGTTTGAAGCGCGAAGTGTTTGGCAGCAATCCGTAATGTTTTCTTTAACAATCGTGCGGAAGAACGTGTTGTTCTGGACCGGAAGCCTCTGCGCAAGATTCGCAGCGTATTTTTGTAGGTTTCGAGGTCAGCTGATGGTGGTACAACGCAGAATAAATTGAGTGCGGAATCATTGAATCCATAGGTTTCGAGCATGATTTTCAGATTCTCTGTATTGAGCACTTCCCCTCGGAAATGAGTGGGATGTTCCTGGTGATAACCCACGACCTCTTTCATACAGTAGAAGGGCACTTTCAAACGATGCAGCCTGTAGCCCAGATCCCAGTCTTCAAGCCCATAGAGTACGAACCGTTCATTGAAACCTCCAACTCGATTCAGAAGGCTTCGGCGGATGGATACACACCGAGTGACAAGCAGCATCCATGGAGCCACATCGGTGCTGGCAAATTGCTTGATGACAGCAGGCGGTATTTTGGTTGGGAAAGTCACTTTGGACAATGCATCTGTCTGATGAATGATATCTTCCGGTGTGACCAGTGGGATAATTTCATTCGCTGCATCAAATTCAGGACGCCATAAGTTTGAAGGGGTAAGGATCGAACGGCAATGTTCTTTTTCTGATGGCGAGAAGTCTGGATAGTAGTGGGTATAAGCATCGGCAAAAGAATGCGGAAAACCCGAAACGACGGCTCTGGGATTTTTGCGATGATATTGACGCACTGTTCGGATAAATTCGGGTAACGCCAGAAAGTCAGCATCACAGAAGATAACATACAGACCTTTGGCATGCTGAAGCCCCAAATTCCGAATCGCTGACCTGCCACGTTGCTCCGTTTGGGATACGTAGGTTAAAGGATATGAAGTCTGGAATGTCTGGATCTGTTCTTTCGTTCCATCAGTGGAACCGTCATCAGCTACGATGACTTCAAATAGATGCTTAGGATAGGTTTGTGTCTCGAGGGCTGCCAGTGTAAGCAATAACTGATGGGCCCGATTATAGGTTGGGATAATGACGCTGTAGCGGATCGCCATTCCTGTTTCCTCCTTCACGTTGTTGGACACTCCTTATGAAAAAATCGAACACGTTCAAGTAAGAAGTGATATTAGTTTATTCCATATATGTGGCAGCGACTGGTCAAACACCTTATGATTTTGGAAACGGGCTTGATCGATCTCCTTTGTTGCTTACCATTCAATCTGGAAATATGATCTTGATCTCTTGCATTCATGTGCAAATCCTGCGCTGCACAAGGGAATATCAAATTTTGGATATGTCGGCAAGAATGGAGGATAGCCATTGTGACGGGCAAGCGGTAACTTTATGGGGAGCGATGACAGGGCTGCTTATCAACGATACGAATTCAATGGGGGGACGTGAAGCGATGAAACGGTCATGGAGAAAACAACTGGCAATTGGAATCTGCCTGATGATGAGTATTACTGCTCTTGCAGGCTGCTCGGGAGACAACGGAAGTGCAGGTGAAGCAGAAGGAGATGGGCCTACACCCATATCAATCTGGATGTCGATGAATACGAACGCGTCCATCACACTCAAGAGCATGAATGAAATTACGGCGATCAAGGAATGGGAAAAGAAAACCAATACCAAAATTGAATTCCAGCATCCCGCGGTGGGTGCCGAGACCGAACAGTTCAACGTCATGATTGCCTCGAATCAGCTGCCTGATGCCATGTTTGTGTATGGTGATTACGCCAAACTGTTTAATGATGGCACCATTATCCGGCTTAATGATCTCATTGATGAATACGCTCCCAATTTGAAAAAGATCCTGGAGGAGAATCCCGAAGTTGCCAAACAGTTAAAAGCCGATAACGGAGATATCTATGCGATACCGCATCTGCGTCTGGGGGAATACAAAACCTTCGGCGGTACGTTCATCCGTCAGGATTGGCTGGATGAACTGAAGCTGGAGAAACCGGAAACGATTGAGGAGTGGGAGACGATACTCAAGGCCTTCAAGGAGAAAAAAGGCGTAGCAGCGCCCCTGTTGTTTGGTGCACCACCCAAAATGACCACGATGGGACCAGCCGCACCGACGTATCTGGAGGCTTATGGCATCACTAATAATACATTCATGAAAGATGGTAAGGTGGTCTATGGACCAATCGAGCCGGAATATAAGGAATTTCTAACGATGTTCCATCGCTGGTATCAGGAGGGATTGATTGATCCCGATTTTGCTACCAATGACCAGAAAACATACGACGCCAAAATTTTGAGCAGTCAAGCTGGTGCGTTTTTCACCTTTATCGGTGGAGGTGTAGGCCGCTACCTGCCCGCTCTGCAGGAAACGGATCCGAACGCCAATCTGACAGCCGTGCAATATCCGGTGCTGAACAAAGGGGATGAGCCAATGTTTACCGGACGTTCCTGGGAGTGGAGCAGTAGCGGCGTTGTGATCACCAATAGCAACAAACACCCGGAAGAAACGGTCAAAGCACTCGATTATTTCTTCAGTGAAGAAGGACATATGCTGAAAAATTTCGGTGTGGAGGGCCTCACCTATACGATGAAGGACGGTTACCCGACGTATACCGATGAGATTTTGAAAAATCCGGACGGTCTGTCGGTTGCTCAAGCCATGGCCAAACATTTTATTGCGAACTACCCCTTCGTTGGGGAGGATGACGATCGGTACAATGAGCAGTATTATCAGCTCCAGCAGCAGAAGGATGCGGCGGTTCTGTTCTCCAAATACAGCGAGAATACGCTGAAGGTAGGCCTTCCTCCTACCAGTCTGACGACAGAAGAATCTACGGAGTACAGCAAAATCATGAGTGATATTGGAACCTATCGGGATGAGATGTTCGTCAAATTCGTCATTGGGGTTGAGTCGATTGAGAACTTTGACAAGTTTGTCGATCAGATCAACAAGTTTAACGTGAAACGGGCTATTGAAATTCAGCAAGCGGCCCTGGACCGGTATAACGCCAGATAAGGAAGAGATGTTCATGGGTGGTGAAGCCTTTTTTACGGCTTTACCGCCGTGGACGCCCTCTTTTGAATGAAAAAGGAAGGGGATGGAGAAGGTGTCGCACAAGCTTTCCTTGTTATGGCTTAATTACAAAAAGAATAAAGCCATCTATTGGATGGCTCTTCCCGTCGTTTTATATTTTCTGGTCTTCAAATACCTGCCGATGTACGGGGCCATCATTGCGTTCAAGGACTACTCGGTGGGCAAAGGCATATGGGGCAGTGATTGGGTCGGATTTCAGCATTTTCGGGATTTCTTCCAGAGCTATTATTTCTGGAGAATTCTGAAGAATACTCTTTTGCTAAGTTTTTATCAGCTGTTGTTCGGTTTCCCGGCTCCCATTCTTCTTGCTCTTCTACTTAATGAGCTCAGGCATGAAATTTTTAAACGCACGGTGCAGACGATTTCATACATTCCTCACTTTATTTCCATTGTCGTCATCTGCGGTATGATTGTTGATTTCTCATCCCGGGATGGACTGTTTAATACCATTATTGGTTATTTTGGCGGTCAGAGCAGCGCACTTCTCAGCGATCCGGCTAATTTTCGTACCATATATACCGCCTCATCGATCTGGCAGGAGCTTGGCTTCTCCAGCATCATTTATTTGGCTGCACTTAGTGGCATTAACCCCGAGCTCTATGATGCTGCCAACGTGGACGGAGCGAGTCGGCTTCGCCAGGTGTGGCATATCACGCTTCCCGGCATCATTCCGATGATTATGATTCTCCTCATTCTCCGCATTGGTGGACTGATGGAGATTGGGTTCGAGAAAATTATTCTGCTCTATAATCCGAATGTGTATGATACGGCAGATGTAATCTCGACATTTGTTTATCGCAAAGGGATAAGTGAAAGTGCCGAATTCAGCTATACGACCGCGGTGGGTCTCTTCCAGTCGGTCATTAACTTTACGCTGCTAATCGGTGCCAATCGCCTGTCCAAGGTGATATCCAATACCAAGCTGTTCTAGCCAAGAACGAGGTGAAGGGAGGGATTTCTTTGCGAATGAAAAGATCCATTGGAGAGCGGCTGTTTGGTGGTGCGAACGCAATGTTGATGACAGGGCTGATTATCCTAACCTTGTATCCACTGCTGCATGTGTTAAATGCGTCGCTTAGCGACTCAAGTCAGCTCATGGCCCATAGAGGTCTGCTGCTTTTTCCCAAAGGCATTACGATGGACAGCTACAAGCTGGTACTGAGCAACCCTAACATTCTGTCCGGATACCGGAACACGATATTTATTGTGGTGGTGGGCACGGCGCTGAATCTGCTGTTTACCATTCTGGGGGCGTATACGTTGTCCCGCAAAAGCTTCATGCTCCGCAATCCGATCATGCTGGCGATTGTATTTACAATGTTTTTTAACGGCGGAATCATCCCGTCCTACCTGTTGATTAATAACACGCTCCATATGGGGAACAGCCTGTGGGCTCTGATTATACCTGGTTTGATCAGCAGCTATAATCTGATTATTATGCGGACCTCCTTTGCAGAAATCTCGGAAAGTCTGCTAGAGTCAGCCCGTATAGACGGGGCAGGGGAGATGCTTGTTCTTTGGCGGATCGTCGTACCATTGTCGATGCCCGTCATTGCGGTGATGATTCTCTTTTACGGCGTCGGTCACTGGAATTCCTGGTTTAGCGCGATCCTGTACATTCGGGACCGGAACCTGTTCCCACTTCAACTGGTGCTGCGGGAAATTCTGATTCAGAACAGTACGGATTCGATGACGACAGGAGCCACCGCTATGGACAAAGAGGCTATCGGGGAAAGTGTAAAATACGCAACGGTCATGGTAGCCACCCTGCCTATATTGTTCATCTATCCATTTCTGCAGAAATACTTTGTTAAAGGTGTTATGATCGGAGCAATCAAAGAATAGAGTTGCTTTAGGCCATGCCATACCCAATAACACAGTGTGAGGAGGAGACGCATGAAGAGGAAAAGCATCCTGTTGTCCTGGGGCATTTCTTACATGGTCATTCTGCTCATTCCCATTGTGATCGGTGCTGCTGTTTTTGCCGAATCTCGCATGCTGCTAGAGGAAGAAGTTAATCGTTCCAACATGGTGCTGTTGTCTCAGGTGCAGGAAACCATTGATAACCAGATTGGCGATATTGGCAGCATCAGCAATCAATTAATGGCAGACTCCCAACTCATGAGCTTCATTAATCACGCGTCTGAACAGGATGCCCGCTGGAGGTTCATGGGGATTGATCTGATCAAAAACCTGAAATCCACACGCGTCGGAAACGGCTTGATTAGTGAACTATATATTTATATCAAACAGTCCGATATCGCGTTATCCTCTTCTTCACTTATTCAAAAAAAGTATCTATATGACATATTCTATCAGGGCACGAATGTATCCGAGGAAGCGTGGACCCAGCTTATGCATGATTCCAGCAAGAGCATGTACCGAAAGATGGAGGTTCGGAGTGAGGACCGACGGATTGAGGACACGCTGGTCTATATTCAGCCGTTTCCGATTCAGAATGGCGCTGGCAGCCCTGCGACCTTCGTCGTTAACCTGGACTCCAATCGATTCCAGCAAGCTATTGATAATGTACGTTTGGAAAAAGAGAGCACCGTGTTCATTCTGGACCACAACGGTCAAACGTTATTTTCTACCGGATCACTTGAAACCCCTTACATAAAGGGGGAGGATCTTAACCTTTTCAAGGATGCTGAGAAAAGAACGGAAACTATCGATTGGAACGGAGAATCGGTGACCATATCGCAGATTTCTTCCAAGATTCAGGACTGGAAGTATGTATCCATCATACCTACCCGAATCTATGCCAAGAAGCTGACGGTCATCCGCGATATTACGCTTGGAGGCGTTGCCGCAGGACTTATCCTTGGCGGGGTGGCAGCCTGGTGGTTCACCAGACGGAATTACCGTCCGCTGGGACGGATCATGAACATTATCTCGGATAAGGTCAAATGGAAACTGGAGCAGCCAGATAATGAATATGGCATCTTGCAGTCTGTCCTGATCCAAGCTTGGGAAGAACAGGATCAATTTGCGAACAGGCTTAAGGATCAGCAAAGCGTTATACGGAGCAGTCTGCTCTCCAAGTTGATGAAGGGAAGGGTACAAGTAGGTGTGGATTTTGCTTCGACCCTGGAACGCTCTGGCATTCGGTTCGAGACAAATTCATTTGCCGTATTGCTCCTGCACATTGAGGATGTTGAAGGACTGTTCCGTTCCAGAGTTCGTGAGCAGGACCGGGAGGAGAAGCATCAATTTGTGCACCTAATCCTGACCAATGTGCTGGAGGAGATGATTGGCTCGATCGGTCACGTATACTCTGTCGACATTGATGGAAGAATCGCGTTCCTGATTAATATTCGGGAGTGTGAGGAGGATACGGAGGATACCAGTCATCGGTTAATTCATGCTGTCGAAGAAGCCCAGCGTTTCATTGGCTCCCGATTCTGTGTGTACTTCTCTGTTGGCGTCAGCCATGTTCATCACCGTATGGCGGAGATCGCGGATTGTTTCCGGGAATCGGAAGAAGCGCTGGAATACAGGCTGATTCTGGGGATCGGTCAGATTATAGATCCGAACCGGATTCGTCGGCCCAAGGAGGAGCTGTATTACCCTCTTGATCTGGAGAGACAGCTCATCAATTATATCGCTACAGGGAATTATGCCCGTTCCACGGAAGTGATGAACGAAATTCTCATGACCAATTTTGCAGGAGAGCCCTTGTCGGTTGAACTGGCTCGCTGTCTGATGTTTGAGTTAATTGGTACCTTTCTGAAAGCTACCGAACAGATCAAGACGGACGACCAGAACGAGATGACGCAGCGCAACGATCTGATCCGGCAATTGTATGCATGTGAGACCTTTGAGGAGATTGAGGTCGAATTGCTTCGGATACTGGAGACGGTATGCCAGACAGTGCATGAGCGCAAGCGGTCCCGCAGTGAGGAATTGAAGGATCAACTATTGGAATTTATCCATGAGAGTTATGCGGATGTCAATTTGGGTTTGACCCATTTATCAGAGCGGTTTCGTTTCCATCCAACCTATGTCTCCAAGTACTTTAAGGAACAGACAGGAGTCAACGTGATTGATTACATCAACCATTATCGAATTGAGCAATCCAAGAAAATTTTACAGGCAGAGGAACTGACGATCCAGGACGTATCCGAGCGAGTGGGTTTCCTGAACAGCAATTCGTTCATTCGTGTATTTAAGAAATATGAGGGAATTACACCCGGCCAGTATAAGCAAAATAGCAGACTTGTCCAGCAAGAGAATTGAAGAATATGATTTGCCTAGAGGAGGAACGGTTCCATGTGGAAAAAAGCTATTGAAGATGCATTGAATGTCACCCGGCGCAACATAGATCGATTCGAGGGACGATTTCCCCATGTTAGTAACGGGGATGACCATTATGTGCTTAACGATAATACGGAGTGGACGGCAGGATTCTGGTCGGGCATTCTGTGGTTAAGCACGGAGTATACTCAGGACCCGAGGTTTCATGAGGCAGCCGTAAATAGCGTCGATAACTTCCGTCGGCGAATGGAACAGAAAATCATATTTGATCATCATGATATTGGCTTCCTCTATTCCTTGTCATCTAAGGCACAATGGATTGTGGAGCATGACGCCGCCGCAAGGAAACTCACGCTGGAAGCTGCGGATATGCTGATGAAACGCTGGCGTGAGGATGCAGGACTGATCCAGGCCTGGGGACGCAAAGGCGATGTGAATAACGGAGGGCGAATTATTATCGATTGCCTGCTCAATCTTCCGCTGCTGTTCTGGGCGTATGAGCAGACGAATAATGAGGAGTATCGCCGCGTTGCCGAGCTGCATGCGTTGAAAAGCCGCCGTTTCCTCGTTCGTGGGGACGACTCAAGCTATCATACCTTTTATTTTGATCAGGCTACCGGAGAGGCTATTCGAGGCGGTACGCATCAGGGCTACCATGACGGCTCTACCTGGACACGCGGGCAGGCATGGGGGATATACGGTTTTGCACTGTGCAGCCGCTATCTGCAAAGCGCCGAGATGCTGGAGACAGCGAAGCGTCTCGCCCGTTATTTTATTGCCCATCTTCCTGAGGATGAAGTTGCGTACTGGGATTTTGATGCCCCGCAGACGCCTAATACGAAAAGGGACAGCTCTGCATCGGCCATTGTTGCCTGCGGTCTGTTGGAAATTGCCGGGCAGCTTGATGAAGCTGATCCTGAGCGGGAGGCTTTTCGGAATGCAGCGGAATCGTCCATGAAATCCTTAATTAATCATTATTCCACGCAGGGCTCGGATACTGCGGAGGGTCTGCTGAAGCATGGTTCCTACTCCGTAAGAGGTGGAGATTCACCTGATGATTACACGGTCTGGGGCGATTATTTTTATCTTGAGGCGCTGATGCGTCTGGAACGAGGCATTCCCGGCTATTGGTACGATAGATAGGGCGAAGACTGTTGTTTTGGTATACCCCTATATCGTAGGTTGATGAGGATACAGACGTTTGCCGCTGTTCCTCCAGAAGTTGCATCATCCATTGCTGAATGGTCGTCGTCTGCGAAGTAACATAGGCGTTCAATTTCACTTACCGCGACTTATACACAAAACGACCGTTCCCCCGATAGAAGCAGGGGAAACGGTCGTAACTCTAACATAGCTCTTTTTGTTTCTTTAAACTTGCGTTTTTGGTGCAAGCTCAATGGCGGAACGGATGGCGGCCAGCATACTTTTATCATCAGCGATGTTTTTGCCTGCGATGTCAAAAGCTGTTCCATGGTCTACAGAAGTACGGATAATGCCGCCTTTGAGACCCACTGTAATGTTCACACCTTCTTCAATACCCATGACTTTGATTGGGGCATGGCCCTGATCGTGATAACAAGCAACAACGATATCGAAATCGCCACGGCCAGCGCGGAAGAATAACGTGTCCGCCGGAAGTGGACCAACCACGTTAATGCCTTCCTTTTGCGCACGTTCGATACCGGGCTGCAGTTTTTCTTCTTCTTCACCATTACCGAACAGTCCGTTCTCGCCTGCATGCGGGTTAATACCGCATACTGCAACACGCGGATTCTCGAAGCCGGCTTTTTTCAAAGTATCATGAGCCAGTTTAACCACAGTGTATGTTCTTTCCGGGTTGATGCTTGCGATGGCGTCAATCAGACCCATATGCGTCGTAAGGTGAATCACTCGCAGATTGGGTGTAGTCAGCATCATGGAGAAATCCTCGGTATCGGTCAGATCAGCCAAAATTTCGGTGTGACCTGGATACAAGTGCCCACCCAGATGCAGGGCTTCCTTGTTCAGAGGCGCCGTGCAGATGGAGTGGATTTGCTGTTTTTTGGCCAGATCAATGGCTTTCGCCAGGAACTGAAATGCTGCATCTCCCGCAACGGCAGATACTTTTCCATATTCCAGATCTGCAGGAATGAGATCCAGATCAATGACGTCCACAGTACCGAATGCATACTTGGCTTCGGATGGCTCATGAATGGCATTGACCTTCAGACTCGATCCGATGACAGGAAGGACACGCTCCAATATTTTCGCATCGCCAATGACGAGTGGATTGCAGTTGTTGTAGACCTCCTGATGGCCCAATGCTTTCATAATGATCTCGGGTCCAATGCCTGCTGCATCGCCCATTGTAATTCCAACGGTTGGTTTCATACGGTAACTCCTCCTTTTAATTTTTCAATCGCATGGATGAAGACGTCGGGCTTGCCGAATCCGCCCGCTTTGGTAATTACGTGCAGATCGTCAATTCCAATAAATTTAGATATCGGTACACCAATTTCAAGCTCATCGAGTAGTTCGAAACCGCTGATATTCCACTTCATACAGATTTGTTTAGCCGTATCTCCGCCGGTCATGGATACACCTTTGAAATACCCATTCTCCAACAGCTTGGCACAGATCTCACCTATGGCCCGTACAATTTCATTGCTGACCTCGGTGTGATTAAGCCCTCTGACTTCACCCGTAGCGCGTGCCAGTTCAATATCGACCTGTTCCGCGGTTGAATAGAGGACAACATCATTGCCTTCAACGGCTTTGGCCTTCACTTCATCATACACACGATCGATTTCTTGTTCACGATCTGCTGAACCCGATACGGCTTTGAAGGAATGAAAAGCGATTGCTGATATGTTGGTTTTTTGTAGCAATTGCTTGAGCTGCTCACGGGAGTTTTTGTTCACACTCCCTACAACGGTGAGTATTGGGCCTGGGTTCGCCGGAATGGTCAATTCCGTGGACTGGGCTCCCAAGCCGTAATGAGTGGGAAGGTAGTTGGCAATTCCCGCTGATCCTGCCCAGGCAAAAGAATAATTCAACTCATTGGTGATACTCAGAACCTGCTCCAAATGCTGCTCGTCTGTCGAGTCGACGAGGATATAGGGAATGTCGTTTGCCTTAAAGGTTTCCAACTGCGTCTTCACATGATCTGTACCCGCTTCAAGATCACTCACCTTAATCTCGCCCACTTCATACTTGGTCTGGAGCTTGAGCAGATCCGGAAGATACGATAAGGTCACAGGTGTCTTCGGATCATTCGCAATTTCGGTATCAGCCAGTGGAACACCGTTCAGATAATGCGTGCCGTTAAGAATGGTGCGATTGTTCTTGGGATAGCCCGGGGCGATCATCATAAAATCGGGCTTGACCACATCGTACAAAGCGTCAATCTCGATCCCGATGTTTCCGCGCATGGTCGAATCCATTTTTTTGAAAATGGTGTTAAATCCGTTCCTCAACAGCAGTTCGGCTGCTTGGCGTACCCGCTGATACGCATCCTCCGGTGTGATGGAACGGCTATCGGTATCAAACACGACCGCATCGTAATGACGAATGTTATCTTCGTCCATGTTGAAAAGTACGCTTGTCTTTAATCCATGACGGGCAAGCTGCACCCCGCTGTCATTGGCGCCGGTCAAATCATCTGCAATAATGGCTAATTTCATGCAGTCATCCCTCCTTGGAAAGCAAAATTAAATATAAGTCCGGTCAGCTACGTTTAATGCATTTATGTGGACGGTCTTTGATTGTATTTCTCGACGCCGCCTGACTTCTCAAGCCTTTTGGAGAGGAATCCGATAAATATCGGAAGCAGGATGGCAGTCGTCACAACACTTGCAGCAATCTGTACCGTAGCAATCTCGGCAATCGGGGCAAAAGAAGCGTTTGCAGCCACGATGGCAGCAGGCGTACCTACAGCGTTACCGGCTGTGGAACCTTCAGAAGCACCAACAATCGGGTTCCAGCCAATAGCTCTGAACAGCAGGAATCCAACGCCACCAGTGATCAGTACAGTCAGCACACCCAACAAGATACCGCTGAGTCCGCCTTGAATGATCGACGAGAAGTTAATTCCCATACCCAGTGAAAAGGCGAAGAAAGGAACGAGCTTGTCACTGCCTTTATGCAGCCATTCAGCCAAGTTTCGATCCAGATTACCGATAATAACGCCGACGATAAGCGGAAGCAGTACAGCTACAAAGGACATCGGGGAGAACATGCCGTTGGCAAAGCCCATCGCACCGAAAATGGAAAGAGCAACCATGGTGAGGAACGGTCCGTCGCTGAGCGCGAGGAAAGGATAAGCCGCCTTGTCATCTTCTTTGCCGTATTGTCCAGCCAATGCGATGTACAATCCACCATTGGAATTCGTCATGGCGGCGATAATTGCAAGCGGTGCCAAACCAAGGAATAATCCATTGGAGTCCGCAAAGAATATGGCGATCAAACCTAATATTGCACCAACTGCCCACTTGAACACAAGCAATGTAACGCCTTTACCAACCGAAGAACCTGCCGTCTTGAACGTGATTTGCGTACCAGCAATCAACAGGAACAGGGCGATCAACGTGCTTGAACTGTTTACGAACAGGGCTTCCGTAAAACCCCCGATTCGCAAAGCATTCGGAAAGAATGTGTTAATAGTTGCGCCGAGCAACAGGGGAACAACCATCATACCGCCAGGAATACGATCTAATGTTGCTTTAATGTTCATAGTAATGGCTCCTTATGAAGTAATCGTTTTTATAAAGCGTTTGCAGGGATTATGTTATCCCATATTGTTTATTTTAGCAACACTTAATTATTGTAAATTTAAATTAATTATTAAAGTGTTTAATAATGCAACACACATAATCGTAAAAAAAGCGTAAACCTAAAGTTATTCTTTAAGTTTACGCCATAACGTGGCACGGTTAATCCCCAAGCGGTCGGCCGCCTTGGATTGATTATTGTTTTCCTCATGCAGAACGAATTGAATAATCTCTTTTTCGATTTCTTTCAACGTACCACTTAGCTTCATCGTATTCGATGAGGGTTGTTCACCAAGCAGATGTGACAAGGTCTCGGCTGAGATCACGTAATCCTGTTCATTCAGTGCAGCCTGTTTGATTAGATGCCTTAACTGGTTCACTGTCATATGCGGGACTTGATCTCTGATTAGTTGCAATGCGTCCTCTTTCATCTTCACCGCAACTGTCCCATACTTCTGGTAGTAATCGCTGAGGAAATGCTGGATTAGTGGAGCGAGATCCTCTTGCCTGTCCACAAGGCTTGGCATAATGATTGTATTCAGCTCGACGTCCAGTTTTCTGTTTGAATTCAATCCCTGTTCCCCCAGGATGAATACCCCGATCTGCCTCTGTAAACAAGCCTGAATGAATGAGGTCAGTTCCTCTTCCGATGGGCCATTTTCCAAATGATTTATCTCCACGTTGCGGACTTTGGAAAGTGGGATTTTGTGCAAATGACCGGGAGGAACCTGGGCAAGATCGATTTGAAGCATCATCCCACCGCTGGAGTACATCTGATGAATATGTTTTATCAGAAAAGACTTGCCCGAATCCGCTTCGCCTAGCAGATAAATGGGTTCATGATTCTCGTAAAGGGCCCGGATGTTCTTCAATACCGCCTGCATCGCAGGGGATTCGGCAACAATCGGTTCCATGGATATATCGGTATACGCCGTTATGCCAAATTGTGCAAATGCATAAGGTTGTCCTTTTTCAAGGGAGTAGACTTTATAGCTTTTGTTACTTAACGTCGTTTCATAGGCCGTCACCGTAAGTTGGTAATCATCCACGATGAACACATTTTGAACTTGGGACTGGTGGAAATCCAGGTTGGTATTAGTAAGATAAATGTGATTATCGGTCAGCGGATTCTGCTCAAAATCAGTCAGGTTCTCGAATACAACCTCGTTCTGGTCGTCCAAAATAATGAGATTTGGATGCTCCTTGGTAACCAGGTTATTCAAGATGATCGATACCGCATGATTTTTGCTCAAATAACGATATATTAACTGTGCATCTTCAAGGGCTCTAAGGATCGATTCCTTGCCGGATTGGATCAATAGACCTTCCATTCCATAGGTTTTGGCTGTATTCACGGTGATGACATCGCCAACAATCTGACGGTATCCTGACGCCTTCAGCTCCAGCAGCAGCCTTGCCACTTCCTCCGAGCTGTGTATGGTATATACCTTTAAAGGCAGTTCCATTAGATCGATAATGGACTGTGCACCTGAAGTAATATTGGCAAAGCCGACGATAGCCGTTTGGCCGTTGAACTGGCTTGCCAGCGTCAATGAACGAATCATGTCATAACCGGACAGCTGCACATCAATGACGGGAATGGTCACGGCTTCCTTGATTAGCTGAGCTGTTCCCCCGCGGCTAATCATAATCTCCGCCCCGTTTCGTTCAGCCTGGGCCGCCAATTCGGCGCCCTTCATCAGGTCGCCCACCTCATATTGTATGGCTAACTGGGGAAATAGTGGAATGCATTCTTCTATAATAGTAGTCATGGATTCGTAAGGAGCGATAATATGAACTCGTGTACGCATAATTTTCCTGCCTTTTATAAAAATCATTCATGTTCCTTCTGGTACATCAGACCAGAGGACTTTCCTTATTATAGCCAACTTGCAGAGGAATGGCATCCCTGGTTCCCGGGAAGCTCTGTTCGTTCGGATTTGTAAAGGCAGCACTAAATGAAACCTTCAACCACATATTCATGTATTATAGTACATATGAACTGATCGAAGGAGGAACTTGTTGTGGGAATCTTATCGAGGTTTAGGGACGTAATGAAAGCGAATGTCAACCATGTGCTGGCTCGTGCGCAAGATCCGGAGAAGACCGTGAATGAATATATGCGGAGCTTGAGCAGTGATCTGGGTCAGGTGAAGGCTGAGACGGCTGCGGTTCTCTCGGATGAGAGCAGGGCGAAGAGGGCTTTGGACGAGTGCACCGCAGAGATTAAGAAATTACAGCGATATGCAGAGAAATCTGCGGAGTCGGGTGATGAAGACAAAGCACGTAGTTTTCTCGAAAAGAAGGCAGAGCAGGCTGAGAAACGGAATGAATTACAAGCTGCCTATGACCGGGCTTCTGCCAAAGCCAAAATGATGAACCATATGCATGAGAAGCTGGTTGCGGATATGGGGCAATTGGAATCACGGCATGCGGAGCTGAAGGGCAGGATGGCGGCTGCCCAAGCGCAACAACAGGCCAATGAACGGAACGCCTCGGCTTCCAATGCGAGCGCTGCTTTGAAGGCTATGGAAGACAAAGCGAATCAGGCGCTTAACGAAGCTGAGGCTTTGGCTGAACTGCGTGCTGGGGCACAAGAAGATGATCTGGATGTGTTAATTGCGCAGTTGGAGCAACAAATGAATGCCAAAGCGGGTAATAATGGACAGGTGACGCCGAGTCCAGAGGAAGAGCTTGCAGCAATACAGAAGAAATTGGAAGATAAATAACGATATATATATAATGTCATACATTTCGTTAAACATTGAGGTGAGCAAATGCCGGTAATCGAATACAAATGTCCCAACTGCGGCAGTGGAATGCTTTTTGATAGTGCAACTGGAGCATTATCCTGCCCCAGCTGCGGACGACAGGATAATATCGAACAGCTCCCCGATCCGTTGAAGAAACAAGTGTTCACGGAGAATGAGGTCAAGGAGTATCACTGTAACAGCTGCGGCGCGGATATTGTGACTGAGCCGGAGACAAGTGCTACGACATGCAGCTTCTGTGGTGCTGCCGTGGTTCTGAGTGATCGACTGACGGGAGATCTGGCACCGGCCATGGTCATACCCTTTTCAATCAGTAAGGATGAAGCCAAGCAGGCGTTCAAAAAGTGGTGCAGAAACGGCTTGCTAACACCTAGCGGATTCATGACGGCTGACCGGGTCAAGAGCATTACCGGGATATACGTGCCTTTCTGGTTATATGAGTTACATAACAAAATCGAAGTTCATGGCCGTGGCACAAAAATCAGGACTTACACGCAGGGTGACTACCATTACACGGAAACGCAGCATTTCGATATTTACCGGAGAATCCGGCTTAATTATGTGAATCTGCCCATTGATGCTTCGGAAAAAATGAAGGATGAACTGATGGATAAGCTGGAACCTTTTCCGTATAACCAGTTAAAGCTTTTCAAAACCCCGTATCTCGCCGGGTATATTGCTGAAAAATATAGTTATACCGATGAGGAACTATACCCGCGTGCCAAGGAAAAAACGAGCTCTTATATCGATTCGTATATTGCTTCAACGGTTTCGGGCTATAGCAGTGTCAGCTACACGGACAAACAGATTGATACCACGTTAAAGAATGCAGACTATGTGCTGCTCCCGGTATGGATGGTTTACTATGACTACAACCGTTCGCAGTATACTTTCGCCATGAATGGTCAGACAGGTAAAGTGGTGGGAAAACCGCCCATTAGTAAAGCTAAAGTTGTCGGATGGTTCGCAGGAATTTCAGCCGTTTCTTTATTGTCATTGAAACTGGTCTCCTGGATGATGGGAGGTGGATTCCTGTGAGCAAAAGAAAACATCTGGCATGGATGGCGACGCTCATTTTATTGATGATTACTCTCGTTTCTCCATTGATTCCAATGTCAGTGGCATCGGCAGCCGACAGCAAAAACCTGATATACGATGAAGCTAATCTGTTGAATGAGCAGGAGAAAAGTGAACTGAATGCACTGGCGAATGAGTATGGAGCCGAAAGGCAGACGGACTTTGTTATTCTGACAACGAATAATACGGAGAATCAGGATGTACAGCTGCTTACCGAGGATTTCTATGATGAGCATGCTCTTGGTTACGATAAAGCACACGGGAACGCGGTCATTCTGACGATGGACATGAATAATCGGGAAGTATATTTAGCAGGATTCTATAAAGCCGAAGATTATTTGGACAATGGTCGGCTGCAATCAATACGAAGCAAGATTACCCCAGAATTATCGAATGGGGATTACAAGCTCGCTTTTGAGAAGTATATTAAACTTTCCTACGAATATATGGGGTATGAACCTGGTGTGAATCCGAACAATATTTTATTTAACGGCTGGTTTCAATTAGGAGTATCTGTAGTGATCGGAGGCGTTGTTGTTGGGATTATGACTTACCGTTCTGGCGGACGTGTGACAGTGAACCGAGCGACCTACGAGGATTCAAGTACTTCAAGCGTAATCGATCGTCAGGATCGGTATATTCGTACTACCGTAACCAAACGCAAAATTGAGAAGAACAACAATAATGGTGGCGGCGGAGGCGGCGGAGGTACTAGCCGAGGCGGTCATTCGCACAGTGGTAGTAGAGGATCTTTCTAGCGGAAAAACAACAATTTAGATTATATCATGATGATGCAAAATGCTTACTATAGAAGGGATGGGAACGTGTATGGGATTTTTCAAAAATCAATTTTCGAATGTGGTGGAATGGGAAGAGTTTAGAGATGATATGATTTTCTGGAAGTGGAGTAACCGGGAGATCAAGAAGGGAAGTAAACTGATTATTCGTTCGGGGCAGGATGCGATTTTCCTGAATAACGGCAAAGTAGAAGGGATTTTCGAGGACGAAGGGTCGTTTAATATCGATTCCGAGATCATTCCGTTTCTGTCTACCTTAAAAGGATTCAAGTTCGGATTCAACAGTGGCATGCGGGTCGAAGTGCTGTTTGTAAATACGAAGGAGTTTACGGTTCGGTGGGGTACACAAAGTCCGGTATTGATTCCGACTCCTCAACTTCCAGGCGGGATGCCGATTCGTGCGAATGGTACGTTTAATTTTAAAGTGAGTGACTATGTCACATTGATCGATAAAATCGCGGGAATTAAGCAAAGTTATCTGGTCGAGGATGTCAAAATCCGGATAACGTCTGTGCTGGATCAGCTGCTGATGAAGTGGATTAGCCGTGAGGGCAAGGACATGTTCAATCTTCAAGCGAACGCCTCGGATATTGCCAAAGGTATTCAGGAAGATCTGGATATGCAAATGATGGATATCGGGATCGGAATCACAGGCTTCCAAGTGATGAGCTTCAATTATCCGCAGGAAATCCAAGATATGATTACGAAGACGGCTTCACATGAAATGATCGGTAATTTGCAAAAGTATCAGCAGGTTAGCATGACTGACGGCATCTCATCCGGTAAAGTTAAGGGCGGCGGCGCTGCTTCGGATATGGCGGGCATGATGATGGGCATGAACATGGCGAATGAAATGATGAAGAACATGAATCAAAATCAAAACAATAATGCTAACCCATCTCAGAATCAGAATTCGGATCAAAAGTCTACGGCAAATCAAAATAGCGATGCAGGTGCACCATCTTCGTCCGGGGATAACAAAAAGCCGAACTTCTGTCCGAACTGTGGCGCAAAGAATGAAGGAGCCAATTTCTGTCCAAACTGTGGTCAGAAGTTGGGTTAATACATCTAAATATAAGAAGGGCTTACTCAAAGATGCAAGGTGCATACTGTGGAGTAGGCCCTTTTTTTCATTCTATTTTAAACGGGATAAAACAGTTGACAATTCATCGCAAATCATTTATCTTTAAATTAAGATATTTAATTTGAATATAAATTACATCCAAGACTAACCGATTACAAATATCTTAAATTCACTTTAGGAGGAGAGATCCAGATGATGATCCCAACATTGACCAGAATTAATGAACTTTCAAGAAGAGCCAAAGGTGCAGGATTAACGGAAATGGAGAAAGTGGAACAAACTCGTCTGCGTCAGGAGTATCTGCAAACCTTTCGTGGTTCGATCAATGAGATTCTGCTGAATGCAACCATCTATGATCCGAACGGCGACGACGTTACTCCGGATAAACTGAAACAGAAACAAACCCAACAAAATAATAACTGACTCAGTTCGATCTGATATCTTAATTTAAAGATAATATAAATGACCATAAATATAAATAATGCGCCTATCAGACTATCATCAAATAACCATACCCATTCAAAATGTTCGTTAAACCAAGGAGGAAATGATAATGACAATTCAAACAGCAGGTATTCACCATATTACAGCTTTCGCGGGCGATCCGCAGGCTAATGTCGACTTTTATGCTGGAGTTCTGGGTCTTCGTCTTGTGAAAAAAACGATCAACTTCGATGCACCAGACGTGTACCATCTGTACTTTGGGGATGAGAACGGCAGTCCGGGCACTATCATTACATTCTTTCCATCAGCGGGATCACCCCGAGGCAAAATTGGTGGCGGCCAGGTTGGTATTACATCATATGTGATTCCGCCTGGGACTATTGGCTTCTGGCAGAATCGGCTGGAGCAGTATAACATTGAGGTAACCAAAACAAATCGTTTTAACGAAGAGCTGCTGCAATTCGAAGACAGCGAAGGCTTGCGTCTTGAGCTTGTTGAACGTGAGGAGGGTGCAGCCAGCACCTGGGTGCATGAAGGTATTCCAGCGGATAAAGCCATCAAAGGATTTGGAGGTGCAGTACTGTTCAGCGTCAATCCGCAGAGAACGATGGATGCGCTGGCTAAAATACTGGGATTCACCAAAGTGGATGAGGACGAGGAATATGTACGTTTCCGATCCAACGGTGATATCGGTAATGTCGTTGATGTTCCTGTCACTCGGATGCCTCTGGGTATGGGTGGAGCAGGTACGGTCCATCATATCGCGTGGCGTGCCAAAGATTTTGCAGAGCATGAACAATGGAGAGAAGCTGTGCAGCAGTATGGCTATCAACCAACCCCGGTTCGGGACCGCCAATATTTTAACGCAATCTATTTCAGAGAAGCTGGCGGAATCCTGTTCGAAATTGCTACCGATCCTCCTGGATTCGCGAAAGATGAGCCTGCGGAGTCGCTTGGACAGAAACTCATGCTGCCCGAATGGTTTGAGCCATACCGTGCCCAAATCGAAGGCAATTTGCAGCCCATCCAAGTAAGAAACCTGGAACCTGTCCCATCTGTAGTGGAGCGTTGATCCCATTGAGCATTAAGTAGTCCTGACTGCGAAGTAACCTACGTAAATCAATTGATCGAGCTGTAGAGAATTAATTACTTTGATATAAGTTCAACTAAAGGAGCATTGAAGGATGATGGAGAAAAAGGTTACCTGGCTGGAGCTGTTCTATGATTTGCTCTTTGTAGCAGCGGTCTCCAAAGCGGGTCATGTCCTGCTGCATGCCGAACACGGCGTAATTTCGTTTGAATATTTGATGAAATTTGTATTGATTTTCATTCCTGTCTGGTGGGCATGGGTCGGTCAGACTCTATTTATTAACCGATACGGTCAGGATATCTTCATCCATCGCGTATTTCTCATCCTTCAGCTCCTTTCCGTTCTGGTGATGACGGCGAGCCTTTCGGTTGATTTTGACCAATACTATCTGCCCTTCTTTGCGGGTTATATTGGTTCGAGGGCACTGACAGCCATTCAATATTTGTTGATTCATAATTCCAAAAGCGAACATCAGCAAAAGGCTGCCCGTTATCTGGGCTTATGCTTCATCATCGGCATATTGATCTCAACAAGTTCCCTGTTCTTCGATTCATGGCTGCGATATGCGATTTTGTACGTGGGAATTGCTGTGGATATCATCCTTCCACTGATTGGACGCAAAAATCTGGTGAAGGTGCCGATACACACCCATCATTTATTGGAACGTTTCGCTCTGTTTACACTCATCCTGCTCGGTGAATCGGTCGTCAGTATCATTGCCGTGCTGCAAATGGATCACTGGGATGTACAATCTGTTTTGTTCGCCGCGTTTACATCCATATTCGTGATTGCGATGTGGTGGCAGTATTTTGATAACGTTGAGAAGAAAGTCAGTAAGGAGATTCAGACCGCCGGGCAAGCCATTATCTACGGCCATCTGTTCATCTACATATCCATGAGCATGATTGCCGCTTCCATTCAACTTTTATATCTGAACGAACTTCATTATGGATTCATGTTAGCCTTTGTGTTTGGCTCCGTTCTGCTGTATTTTCTGTCCACTTCCCTGGTGTTCCACCGATACAGACATGCTCATCTGCGGCTCCGTCCGCGTCACTTGGTGCTTATGCTGGGAATCATGGCCGCATTTATCGTTGTAGATCTGGTCTATCGGGTACCTAACTATGCAATTGTGGGAGAGAACATGGTGTTCTTCCTTGTCTATGCCAAATTAACGACCTGATGCATGGGTCGAGCCAGAAAGAAAAGTCACGAACGGTTACGTTCGTGGCTTTTTAAGTTGGATAATTACAAAATCAGGCCTACTGTGAGAAAAAACGTTTAACCTGATTTATTTTCTACTATAGAATCTGTTAATATGAGACTAGATACAAGTGAATCTACCAGATTAACGATATCTTTCTTTTTATAAAATGAACCAAAGAAGAGTTACACGATAACGGAGAGGACGGAAATAACCTGAAGAAGCGAAGCGTTCACCTTTATCACCGGATTTCAACCTTTTAAAAAGGTATTAAGGAAATCTGGGGATAACAGTGATCGGAAGGTTGTTCTGTCATCGGAGTGACCCAAGTGTGAGTTTCATAAATTCATTTTATACATAGCGATTCGTGGGGATGGAGATGACAAACAGGAGGGAAATCATTGAGCACACATCAAATCGGAGTTCCATTGGAAGGGTTTGCAGAGTTTAGCCGCACGGTTGCCGCGGAAGGCGCAGTGCTTTTGAAAAACGAAGGACAAGCTCTTCCGATTCAAAAAGACGAAAACGTTTCAGTGTTTGGACGGATTCAAGTCAACTATTATCGCAGTGGAACAGGGTCGGGCGGCAGCGTTCATGTGGCGTATACAACCAATTTGCTCGACGGTCTGCGTAGCAAAAAAGGTCTTACGGTCAATGAAGAATTGGCAGCTGTCTATGAAAAATGGATTGAGGAAAACCCGTTCGATGATGGTGGAAAAGTGTGGGCGGCAGAGCCTTGGAATCAGCAGGAAATGCCTTTAACCGATGAATTGGTATCCCAAGCCAGAAGTAAATCCAGCAAAGCAATTGTGGTCATTGGACGTACAGCAGGCGAAGATCAGGATAACGTGGATGCACCAGGCAGCTATCGGTTGACGGAAGATGAGAAAGCGATGCTGAAGCAGGTCACGAATCATTTTGAACAAACGATTGTGGTACTGAATGTATCGAACATCATGGACATGAGCTGGTTGAATGATGAAAGTTACGTTCATCCGATCCAAAGTGTCATTTACTCGTGGCATGGCGGTATGGAGGGTGGCAATGCGATAGCTGATGTACTGGCAGGGGACGTTACACCAAGCGGGAAATTAACGGATACGATCGCATATTCTATCGAAGATTATCCATCAACAAGCAATTACGGCAACGAGTTCAAGAACCTTTATCAGGAAGATATCTACGTAGGCTACCGTTATTTCGAAACGTTTCGACCTGAAAAAGTACAATTTGAATTCGGATATGGCTTGTCCTATACCACGTTCACAACCAAGGCTGAAGACGCAAAATGGATCTCCCAAGATGGAGAAAACAGCATTAAGGTGAATGTAACCGTAACCAATACGGGCACAACCTATGCCGGTAAAGAAGTGGTGCAGATCTATTATGAAGCCCCACAAGGTCAATTGGGGAAACCTGCGAAAGCCCTGGTAGCATTCGGCAAAACCAATCTGCTTCAGCCGGGTGAGTCTCAGCGCCTGACTGTGAGCTTCCCTGTAGATTCCATGGCTTCCTATGATGATGCTGGCGTAACAGGACATGCATCGGCATATGTACTTGAGGCAGGAACATATCGTTTGTACGTGGGAACCAGTGTCAAAAATGTGGAACACGTCAGCATTGATGGCCAAGATGGGTACGTCGTAGAAACGATTCAACTCGTAGAACAGCTTCAGGAGGCCATGGCACCGACTGAAAGCTTTACGAGAATGAAGCCGGGAACTCGCAAAGAAGATGGGTCTTACGAGCTGATCTTTGCAGATGTACCAACGCGCCAGATATCCATTGCTGAACGGATTGAACAAAGCCTGCCGCAAACGCTGGAGCAAACCGGCAATCAGGGCTACAAGCTGAGAGATGTGAAGGATGGCAAAATCAGCCTGGAAGCTTTTATTGCCCAACTGAGTGATCAGGATCTGGCAGCCATCGTGCGAGGCGAAGGTATGAGCAGCCCACTCGTTACATCGGGCACGGCTTCCGCATTTGGCGGCGTGAGCGACAGTCTGTTTAATTACGGAATCCCTGTTGCATGTACTGCAGATGGCCCATCCGGTATTCGTATGGATAGCGGGGAGAAAGCTACACAGGTTTCTATTGGAACTTTGCTGGCAGCAACATGGAATGCAGAACTCGTCGAAGAGCTGTATGTGATGGAAGGCCAGGAATTGCTGAGAAATCAGGTGGATGCACTGCTCGGGCCTGGATTGAATATTCGCCGGAGTCCGATGAATGGACGTAACTTTGAATATTTTTCAGAAGATCCACTAATTTCTGGCGTATTTGCTGCTGCTTGCACGAAAGGAATCATGAAGGGTGGCTCTAATGCTACGCTGAAACATTTCGCCTGCAACAACCAAGAGAAGCATCGCAGTAAAGTGGATGCCGTAGTATCCGAGCGCGCCTTGCGTGAGATCTATCTGAAAGGGTTCGAAATTGCCGTCAAAGAAGGCGGTGCGAATTCGATCATGACTTCCTACAATCCGATTAATGGACATTGGGCGGCCTCCAACTACGATCTGAACACGACCATTCTTCGTGGAGAGTGGGGCTTCCAAGGTATCGTGATGACTGACTGGTGGGCTATTATGAACGACGGTGTTGATGGTGGACCAGCGGATCGGAAAAACACCAATTGGATGGTTCGCGCTCAAAACGATCTGTACATGGTTGTACCTAACTATGGTGCGGAAATTAACGGCTGGGATGACAACACAATCGAATCTCTGGAAAATGGGACGTTGACACGCGGAGAGCTTCAGCGCTCCGCCATGAATATTTGTGAATTTATCATGAATGCGCCTGTCTTCTCCAGAAAACATGAGATTGTAGAGAATGTGGCTTCATTCCAAGCGAAAGCTTCACTTTCCTCAGAACAGGCGCAAGTACTGGTAGACAATGCACAGGTCAAACCAGCTGTGGGCGGACCTGTCTACATGAAAGTGGATGAAGCAGGTCAATACCGGATTATTGTACAGATCATGTCTCCTGAACCGGAACTGGCTCAAAGTGCATGTAATGTCATTCTCAATGATCAATTAATGACGACCATTCAAACCAATGGTACCGAAGGTAAATGGATCAGACAGAAACTTGTCAAAGTGGAGCTGGAAGCAGGGGTGTACGAATTGAAGCTGGACTTCACCAAACCGGGTCTGCAGATCGACTGGATCGAATTCAAACAAGTGTAACGCAGGATCGTCTGATCTGTTGTAACTGAACATGACGACTGTTATGATTGTGTTATGAGATCCAGAATTTCTGAACAATCTGGTCAGGAGTGTTGCGAAGGATGAGAAGATATAATTTTTGGAGCCCCATTCTGCTGATTGCGGTTGCGCTAATTGTCAGAGGCCTGGTTACCAACCTGGGCGTTCTGTTCGGCATGTCGCATGATGCAGCAAGTAATATCGCAATTGTTGCCATGTTGATTGCTGCACTGATTATGTTTAACCGAATGACAAAGGCAAAGCGAAAATGAACATATAATATTCGACGATATGGATCAAGAGAGAGGCACCCGTAGGGGTGTCTTTTTTGTGTATTGACGTTTCATTCATAACGTCTTAGACTGTTTATGAATAAAACAATAACATTATTATGATAACAAAAATAACAAGTGATCAATTCCAATGGCTCACCCATCATTTTCCGAAAGGAGACCCATTCATGAAGATTATGGCGGCATGGTTTGCAGGCAAGCATGAAAAGGCAATGGATGTGGCGAGCAGGGTGTTGGGACGGCGGCAAGGGTCGTGGACCGTACCGCTGAGATGGGGAGAGTATTCATGGAATAGGGATCGAATTGCATTCAGGAAGCTGACTTTCAACGACAGATGAACATATTAAGGACCGCTGGAGATACTTTGCTCTGCCGGTCCTTTATGGCATTTGGCGGAGAGCGGGCAGAGAACCGGCATGAGAGGAGAAGCATCCAGTGAATACCACCGATTGGGTGAAGGCGGCAGCGCAGGTCGTGCCATCAGAACGCCAGCTGAAATGGCAGGAGATGGAGTTCTATGCATTTATTCATTTTACTGTGAATACGTTTACAGATCAGGAGTGGGGAACGGGGAATGAAGATCCCGCTATCTTTAACCCTTCTCATCTGAGTGCCCGGCAATGGGTTCAGGCGTGCAAGTCCGCCGGTATGACAGGATTAATTCTCACATGCAAGCACCACGATGGGTTTTGTTTATGGCCAAGCCAGTACACGGATCATACGGTAGCCGCCAGCCCTTGGCGAAATGGTGCGGGTGATCTGGTGAAAGAGGTTGCCGATGCCTGCCGGGAAGCTGGGTTGAAGTTCGGCATCTATCTGTCTCCCTGGGATCGTCACGAAGCATCCTACGGAGATTCGGAGCGATACAATGAATTTTTCAAAAATCAGTTGCGTGAGCTGTTAACCCAATATGGTGAAATTTTCTGCGTGTGGTTCGACGGCGCATGCGGAGAGGGGCCGAATGGGAAAAGGCAGGTCTACGATTGGGATTCCTATTATGCACTGATTCGGGAGCTGCAGCCAGAGGCTGTAATATCGGTATGTGGGCCGGATGTTCGCTGGTGCGGTAATGAGGCAGGTCATACTCGAGCTTCGGAATGGAGCGTTGTACCTGCCTACGTGCAGGATAACGAGAAGATTCAGGAGCAATCCCAGCAGGTGGATGATGGCGAGTTTGCCAGCAGAATTAATACACAGGATGCGGATTTGGGGAGTCGGAATGTGATCCGGCAGCATGAGGGCAAGCTCATCTGGTATCCAGCAGAAGTGAATACGTCCATCCGCCCGGGTTGGTTCTATCATGCAAGCGAGGATGATCAGGTCAAATCGCTGGAGGAACTGCTCGGCATCTATGATGGAGCGGTTGGCGGTAACGCCAATTTTCTACTTAATCTTCCGCCAGATCGACGCGGCCTGATTCACGAACTGGATGCTGAGCGGCTGCAGCAGCTCGGAGACACTTTACGAGGCACTTATGGGCAAAGTCTGGCTGTAGGCGCGCAAATGCGGGCATCGGAGACGATGGATGAAGAACATGCGGCTTCTCAAGTATTGTGTGAGGAACCGGATACGTTCTGGTGTCCACCTGAAGGGACAGAGCAGGCTTGGCTGGAAGTGGAGCTGCCGGAAGAAAGATTGTTCAACCGTGTCGTTCTCATGGAACATAACCGTTCGGGTCAGCGAATTGAGCGTTTCACGCTGGAGGCAAAGGGAGAGCGTGGTGATTGGCAGGCGCTTTATTCCGGCACGGTTGTTGGTCACAAACGAATCTGTCATTTCGATTCCTTCACCGCCAAAACCATTCGCCTGACCGTTCATGAATCCAGATGGTACCCAACGTTGTCCTCACTGGGTGTATATCTGAACAAACAGGAGGTTGGGCTCAAAGGCAGTTCTCACACATGAAGAATTCCCCTTTTTCTAAGATCCAAGCCGTAACATTTGTAGATTAGCCGATTTTGGATTCATCCCATGGAAAATAGAGTAGCAAACGATTATTGGGAATTGTATGATCTTATGGAAAAAGGTATAGGTAAGGTAGAGCCACACACCAGCAGGAGAGGATGAGAAGATATGAAAGTAGGACTCAGCACATACAGTCTGCAACAGGCACTGGATGCAAAAGAACTGACTGTCCCCGACGCCATCCGTTACATCGCTGATCAGGGCGGAGAACATGTGGAGATTGTTCCGATAGGGTACAGCCTGATCGACCAGCCGGAATTAATTGACCAGATTCGAGTGACTGCACGAGAAGTGGGAATCGATATTTCCAATTACGCAATAGGTGCCAATTTCGTTACAGGAGAGGGCCCGGATGCACTTGAAAATGAGATCGCTGCTGTCCTGAAGCATGTGGATGTCGCTGCCGCACTTGGCGTTACGAGAATGCGCCATGATGTTGCATTTCGTCCTGCACAGGAAGGAACGGTCGCCCAGTTTGAGGCGGACCTGCCTGTTCTGGTAAAGGCCTGTCAGCGAATTGCCGACTACGCAGCGAGTCACGGTATTACGACAAGTGTGGAGAATCACGGTTACTATGTGCAGTCCAGTGAGCGAGTCCGGCGGCTGGTGCATGAGACGGCGAGAGAAAACTTTAAGACAACGCTGGATATCGGCAACTTCCTGTGTGTGGATGAAGACCCGGTTAGCGCTGTGAAAAACAACATTCCTTATGCATCCATGGTGCACGCCAAAGATTTCTATCGGAGACCCTCATACCGTAATCCCGGAGAGGGTTGGTTCCAGACCGCACACGGCAATTACCTGCGCGGAGCGATTGTGGGCAACGGGGACATCGACATGCCGGAAGTATTCCGTGTGTTGAAGCAATCCGGTTATGACGGATACATCTCTGTTGAATTTGAAGGCATGGAAAATTGCAAAACAGCATCCCGCATCGCGATGGATAACGTCCGCCGTTTCTGGGAGGAAGCATAAGCAGCGACTGCACTACTATATAAGTGGAATCAATTTTTATATGTAGGGGCTGAAAGAACATAGGGGAAGTTTGGAACTGTAGGAGCGGTAGCGCCCGCCTTTGTCTGCGGATTTCAACCGCTGAGAGCGGTTGATACAAGAAATCTGAAGACAACAGCGGCCGAAAGTCCAAACATTCACCGTAGTTACGTTAAGCCGATTATCATATGTTTTGAATCAACTGATATGACCATCATTCAACAGATTATGGAGGGAAAAATCCATGTCCAGACTTAAAATTGCCGTTATCGGTGCAGGATCAATATCCGATTTTCATTTGCAAGCGTATGACAGTAATCCCGAAGTTGAAATATACGCCATATGTGATCTGAATGAAGCGCGTGCCCAGGAAGCCGCGAAAAAATATAACGCTACTCATGTATTCACGGACTATAAGGAACTCCTGGCATTGCCCGAAATTCATTCAGTAAGCATCTGTACCTGGAATGATACACATGCCGAGATCAGCATTGCTGCTCTGGATGCGGGTAAAAATGTACTTTGCGAAAAGCCGCTCTGTCAGACGGTAGAAGATGCGTTAGAGGTAGAGAGGGCCGTTCACCGCAGTGGAAAACTGCTTCAGGTCGGCTTTGTACGCCGTTATAGCGACAATGCGCAGATCCTGAAGAAGTTCATTGATGAAGGCGAGCTGGGAGAGATCTATTATGCCAAGGCATCCTGTCTGCGGCGTCTGGGCAATCCAGGAGGCTGGTTTGCAGATGTTGATCGTTCTGGCGGCGGCCCGTTGATCGATATTGGTGTACACATTATTGATATCTCCTGGTACTTGATGGGTAAACCGAAGGTGAAAACCGTCTCCGCGAATGTCTCCAATCGATTGGGTAACCGTGCCAATATCCGTAATCTGTCGTTCTACCAGGCGGCGGACTATGATGCGAACAAAAACACTGTAGAGGATATGGCTAATGCGTTGATTCGTTTCGAGAACGGGGCAAGCCTGCTGGTGGATGTAAGCTTCACATTGCACGCGAAACAGGATGAAACTTCGGTCAGACTCTATGGCGATAAAGGTGGGGCTGAACTGGAACCGGAAATTTCACTGATTGGCGAGAAATTCGATACCATTTTGAATATGACGCCACAGGTGGATTTCAAATCCCTTGACTTCGCAGGTTCTTTCCGTAATGAAGTCAATCATTTTATCGACAGTACCCAAGGACGCATAGAGACGCTTAGCCCCGTTGAGGATGGCGTTGAAATTATGAAAATTCTCTGCGCCATCTACGAGTCAGCACGTGAAGGACGCGAAATTTCACTATAGATCTTTATAAGTTGAAACTGAGCGTTTAAGCCAAAACGGAGAGTGCAGAACCAATCTGAAGAAGCGAAGCGCTCGCCTTTATCCCCGGATTTCCGACCATTTATAAAGTGAAATCAAAGAAATCCGGGGATAACAGCGATCGGAAGATGGTACTGCAATCGGAGTGACAGGGGCTTAACCTGTGGAGTTTATCTTATATCCAATCCGAAGGAGATGAACGGGATGAGCGAAACCAAAGATACGGTGCTGGAACAGGAAGAACAGGTTGTCGAAGCCGGGGTGCACAACTTTAGCAAGGAAGAGGAATGGGTGAAGCCGGAAGACCCATTGCTGAATGAACGGCTGGAGTGGTTTAAGGATCAGAAGCTGGGGCTGATGATGCATTGGGGTCCTTATTCCCAGCTTGGACTCGTGGAGTCCTGGGCGCTCAGTGACGAAGATGGCGATTGGTCGCGCAATGACATCGACTGGACTAACGACATGGAGCATTTCAAGCAGGAATACTTTGATCTCAACAAAACCTTCAATCCAATTCGCTTTCAGCCTGAGGAATGGGCACAGATGGCTGCTGATAACGGGTTCAAATATTTCCTGTTCACAACCAAACATCATGATGGTTTTTGCATGTGGGATACACATACAACCGATTATCGCATCACGGGTAAGGACACCCCTTTTCACACCCATAAGTATGCGGATATTTGCCGGGCGCTTTTTGATGCTTTTCGTGCCAAGGGGCTCGGCATCTCGGCTTATTTCTCCAAAGCGGACTGGCATACGCCGTATTACTGGACACCTGGCATGGAGCGGGGAAGCCATATGTGGCGTGGGCCATCCTATGATCCGAAAGCGTATCCATGGCTCTGGGAAAAGTTCGTGGAGTTCACGCATGAGCAAATCATGGAGCTGCTGACCAACTACGGACGAATTGAATGTCTGTGGCTGGATGCAGGTTGGGTGCGCGAAGGACGCCACGGTCAGGATATCCGTCTGGGCGAGGTGGTGGAGCGGGCACGTCGGACAACCCAGCCGTGGCTGTTGGCAGCAGATCGCACGGTAGGTGGACCATACGAGAATATCGTAACTCCGGAACAAACCATTCCAGAGCTCCCAATGAATATTCCTTGGGAGAGCTGTATCACGGTGGGCAATTCCTTTGCGTTTGGATATGATGATCAGTATAAATCAGCAAGACAACTGGCGCATATTCTGCTTGAGGTAGTATCCAAGGGTGGTAACCTGGCACTGAATGTGGGACCGCAACCGGACGGACGTCTCCCGAAAGGCGCAGTCCGAAGCATTAAAGCCCTCGGAGAGTGGATCGGTACGCATGGGGAGGGCATCTATGGCACGCGGATTTGCGGACCATACTTCACAGGAGAGTGGGCCTTCACACGTAAGGAAGATCTGAACGTATCGTATGCCTTCCGTCTGTACAGAAACGAAAACGAGGCAGTTGAATCACAAGTGATCATTCCATATGGGGAAAAGGTGGAGCGAATTGAACTCGTTGGCACAGATGATGTGCTGTCATTCCAACCGACAGAAGATGGACTTGTTGTAGAGCTGCCGCAGGCAGCAGTTACGGAAGCAGCACCTATCACGCTGACGTTCAGATTGTTCACAAACGAATAAATCTACAACTCAAAGCCCGAGGGACTTTTACAGTCCTTCGGGCTTTTTTGTTTAGGGATTTTTGCAATATACATATGATAAAGAGCGATTTCCCCTTGTACGACAAGGGTTTTAGGAATAAGGAGAGGTGGGGGAAAATTGCAAATTGATAAAAGAACGCCGCTCAAGGTACTATCAATTCAAGAAAGCGTTACCTGGCATTATTCTTCACACAGATGGCTCCAATACAGAAAAAAGAACCAAACAAAAGGATGTTTAAGGGATGTAAATGTAATGTATTATTACACTTAAGGTGTAGAAGGAGTGACGCGAATGAGTCGAGCTACGGAAAGCATACCTGCACCGGTGGAGCTCCAGCAAGGAAGGAATTACGCAGAACCCAAGCGACAGCATCCATTTATCAGAAGCCTCAAGAAGCATTGGGAGCTCTATCTCCTGGTGCTGCCTCCCGTATTGTATCTGTTGATCTTCAAGTACATTCCGATGGTTGGTGTACAGATCGCCTTCAAAGACTTCAGTGTCGTCAAAGGAATCTGGGGCAGCCCATGGGTTGGGCTGAAACACTTTGAAGCCTTTTTCGAATCCCCAAATTTCTGGCTGCTGATCAAAAATACGATTGGCATCAGCTTCTACTCGTTACTCGCCGGGTTTCCCATTCCGATCCTGCTTGCGCTGGCACTGAATGAAATCCGAACGGGTTACTTTAAAAAGACCGTCCAGATGGTCACGTACGCTCCACATTTTATCTCCACAGTTGTCATGGTATCCATTATCATTCTGATGCTGTCACCCCATGTGGGTGTTGTAGACAAGCTATTTACTTTCCTGGGCTTCCCGATGACCAACTTTATGGGCATTCCCGAATACTTCAAATCCATCTATGTCTGGTCGGGCGTGTGGCAGGGCATGGGCTATTCATCGATTATTTATATCGCGGCACTCGCTGGCGTTGATCCATCCCTCTATGAGGCAGCAAAGATGGACGGTGCTTCAAGGCTTCGGAAAATTTGGCATATCGATCTTCCAACGCTCGTACCAGTCACCGTCATCATGCTGATTCTGAGTTTGGGCAGCATTATGGGCGTGGGCTTTGAAAAAATATATCTGATGCAGAATCCGCTCAACACGAGCGCTTCGGAAGTCATTTCCACGTATGTGTACAAGGTTGGTCTGATCGGGGCCAACTTTAGCTTCTCCTCGGCGGTAGGATTGTTCAACTCTGTTATCAACCTAATCCTGCTCGTTATTGTCAACGGCATTTCCCGCAAAGTATCCCAGAACAGCTTGTGGTAAAGGAGGAGCTCATTCATGTTCAACCTGATTAATCGTAACCGGATCAAGGACCCGCTTGGTGACCGCGTCTTCATGACATTCAACTATATCTTTCTGTTCGCCATACTGCTAACGGTGTTTTACCCGCTCTTGTACATCATCAGTTCTTCGTTCAGCTCCTCCCCTGCCGTTACATCCGGTCAGGTGTGGCTGTTCCCGGTAGACTTTAACATCAAGGCCTATATCTCCATTTTCAAAAGCCAGCAGCTCATGCTCGGGTTCTACAATACGATTATCTATACCGTTGTAGGTACGTTTATCAACGTGGCGCTGACCGTCATGCTCGCTTATCCGTTGTCACGAAAGTCGTTTTATGGACGGGGGGCCATCATTATTTTCATGATGATCACGATGTTCTTTGACGGCGGTCTGATTCCAACCTATCTCTTGATGAAAGACCTCCATCTGCTGGATACACGCTGGGCGATGTGGCTGCCAGGGGCGCTCGCAGTGTTCCAGGTCATCGTGGCGAGAACCTTCTTCCAGTCTTCCATTCCGGAAGAGCTGGGGGAGGCGGCAGAAATGGACGGATGCCGAGATATTCGGTATTTGATCAGCGTCGTTCTTCCGTTATCAAAGCCGATTCTGGCGGTCATGACCCTGATGTATGCGGTGGGCCACTGGAATGCGTACTTTGATGCCCTGATCTATCTGCGTTCCGAAAAGTTGTTCCCACTGCAATATGTGCTCCGCAATCTGCTGATTCTGAACGCCGCCGACCCGGCGATGTTGGCCAATACGAGCCAGCAGCTGCGGGATCAGGGGTTCGAGCAGGTACTCAAATACGCACTAATCGTAGTCGCCAGTATTCCGATTCTCATCATGTATCCGTTTGTGCAGAAGCACTTTGTCAAAGGGGTCATGGTGGGCTCGCTCAAAGGATGATTTCTGCAATTTACTCCCGCTAAGCCGTTTGAAAGGAGGTGGGGGAACACTCCGGCTTCCGGGATCGGGTTTAACACGAGTGCGTAAACAGATGGTTATGCCGTTTTCAACAAAAAGGAGGAGTCAGATTGAAAAAATCTTGGATTTCGATGTTGTTTCTGGTCTTTGCTTCGATGGCTTTGTTGTCCGCATGCGGTTCATCCGCGGAGACAGGTACAGGGAGCGACGGTAGCGGGGAGAGCGTTGGCCCGGTCACGATGACCTTCTTTGCCCCACAAGGTAAAGCATCCATGGAAGAAAATGAGTTCACCCAATTTATCGAAGACAAGTTCGATGTAACTCTGAAATGGGATTTGGCCCCGACGGACGCCTTGCAAGACCGCAGACAGTTACTGCTGGCGAGTGGAGATTATCCCGAAGTGTTCCTCCATGGCAAGTTCACCACCTCAGACCTGCAAACCTACGGAAAACAGGGCGTGTTCCTCCCGCTGCAGGATCTGATCAAGGAGTACGGTCCGAATCTCACCAAGATTATGGAGGAGAAGCCGTACTTTAAAGAAGCGATTACTGCACCTGACGGGAACATCTACGCTCTGCCGATTTTCAATGAATGTTATCACTGTACGTATGCTCAGAAATATTGGATTAACACCGAGTGGCTCGACAATCTGGGTCTGAAAATGCCGACCACGACCGATGAACTCTACACGGTACTGAAGGCATTCAAAGAGCAGGACCCGAATGGCAATGGCAAAGCCGATGAGATTCCGCTCACGGGTGCACCGAACAAATATGTATGGAATGGCAATATCGACGCCTATCTCATGAACAGTTTTATCTATAATGACAACGATAAATATCTGATCGTGAAGGATGGGAAGGTTGATTTTGCAGCGAACAAGGAAGAGTGGAAAAAAGGGCTGGAGTACATGCACAAGCTGTACGCAGAGGGCCTGATTGATCCGGCCTCCTTCACGCAGAACGATCAGGCGATCGGGCAGCTGGGAAACAAGGAAGGCGATGAGGTGGTCGGCTCTATAACGACAGCGCTGGTCAGCTACCTCGTGAACACGTATGACAAGGATATCACCCGCCACCAGCACTGGGACATCGTACCTCCGCTAAAAGGGCCGGATGGCGTTCAGACGACAGGCGCTACACAGAGCGTGGGTGAGTTTGAGTTTGCCATCACCAACAAAGCGACCGAAGCGCAGCAGATTGCTGCCATCAAGATTGTAGATTACATGTTCAGTGAAGAAGGTGCCCTGTACGCAGAGTACGGTCCAACAGAGGGGAAAGGCTGGAAGAAGGCGGATGCAGATGAGAAAAACATCAATGGCGAGCCAGCCAAATACAGCTACTATAACCTGCCTGAGCGTGACCCGAACGTGGTAGTCAACGAGAGTTGGTCACAGATCGGAGCACATGACTTGTCCAATACGTTCCGCAATCTGTTTGCAGAAGGTCAGAACCCGTTGGAAGCGGAGGGTTACGGTACACGCCTGGCACAAGCAACCAATGTATATGAACCTTATGCGCCCAAAGAAGTCTATCCTGCGAACGTATTTATCCGTCCTGAAGATACAGAAACCGCTGCGCAGCTCACGACGGCCGTCAAGGATTACGTGATGACCAATATGGCTCAATTTATTATCGGCAGCAAGAGCATTGATAAGGAATGGGACGCGTACGTGAAAGGCTTTGATGGTCTGGGACTCAGCAATTACCTTGAGATTTACCAGCGTGCGATTGAGAAGAATCAATAAAGGTTGATGGATTCATGAATGAGGCTGTCCCGATGTCACCACAGGAATCGGGGCGGTCTTCTCCTTTTGACAACCCCACTTCATCCGATATAATTTACTGAATATTTATGGAAGATTGGCGTGGTTGTCATCATGCACATAAACAGTGTGGGGGGCCTCGGAGATGAACAACAGTTGGTTTAGACGTTTGCTGCTATCGTACTTGCCTGTTTTTTTTATCGTAACCACAATCCTGTTTATTATCTTCTTCCAGGTATTTAATGAGCAGAACCGAAGAGAAGCACTCAAGGCCAATGAATTTCTGGCATCACAGGTAACGCAATATTTGGACAATTCACTACGCTCCATCGACTTCAAGGTGCTGCGTGATATTTTGACCAACCCCAACCTGAAAAATTATTATTCGATAACCGGAAGCGAAGATGTGTATGCCGGAATTCAAGCGGTCCAGGTTATTGATGAATTGAAAATAGAGTATCCGCTGATTGATTCCATATATCTGGTGAGATACAACGATGATACAGTATTCAGCAACGGCAAGGCGGTACCCATTGAGGAATTCCCGGACGCGCCATTTATTAAGGACAGCCGTGCTGCGGCAACGCAAAAGTGGGTGGGGGCGAGATCTTTTAAGGCATTCCCGACCGAGGAAGGCAAACAGGTCATTACACTCATTCGCGGCGTCGGAAACGGCACGGGTCTTGTAGTTGTTAACGTCAATCTGCCAGCCTTGCAGAAGTCTATCATGCAGATGTATGACCCTGAGTTCACTTTCGTGAATATCTTCAATCGCTCGGGCGGCAATCTGTGGGATGGTGGGAAGCAGGATGGCGCTAGGGCAGCATCTCCCCAAATGGCGTCAGGTGAAGTCTTCTCCGAATTTACATCCAGCTACAGCGGCTGGAAGGTACAGACCGGACTGAATAATGGCAAGATCGTCAAATTCGCCCTGAAATTTTACAATATCTGGTTTGTTTTTGCCGTTGCTGTTGTCCTGATTGGTGTGGTGTGGGTGATCTATGTGACACGGAGAAATTACAAGCCCATCCAGCAAATCGTCACGTTAATTGAGACGGTGGCTTCACAGAAACAGCCGGGGATGAGTCAACCAAAAGATAACGAGTTCCGTTTTATCCAGACCACGCTGGAGCAAATGATTAATCAAACCAAGCAATATCAGGAGGAGCATGAAGAAAATCTGATTTTGCAGAAGAAATATTTCTTTCAGGAGCTGCTGGAGGGTACGCGAGACTTCACCGGCAATGAGCTTACAGCGGAGATGAACAGGTTCAAGCTCCCGCAGTTGGAGGATCGATGGGCTGTAATTGTGGTGGAGATTGATCAGTATTCCCGATTTATGGAGGAGTATCACAATCAGGATCAATCCCTTCTCAAGTTTGTGTTATCCAGCATTCTGCAGGAGAGTGCAAGGCAAGAAGGGACCGAAGTGTGGGCAGAGTGGATATCGGATCAGCGGCTGTATGCAATACTCTGGTTGCCCGAGATGGAAAAGGGTGAGGAAACCGAGCAGAGACTGCTCTCCGGTTATCTGGACAGGGTTGGGCAGTATTTGAACTTCACCGTAACTATCGGGATTGGTAGAGTGGCAGTCGATGTTCGTGGCCTGAGAGCTTCGTTGAAGGAGGCTGTGCATGCCCTGGAGTACAAGGCTGTGCTCGGCATGAACCGGATCATTCCATGCGGGGAGGTACCGAACTCGACTAATGATGTATATGAGTTCCTGAAGACAATCTCTTTGCTGGTGCAGGCGATGCGATTGTCGGACAATGTCTGGGAGAAGCATTTTGACCGCTTGTTCGAACAAATCCGTGAATCCGTGCTCTCCCGCCAGGAGATTATGAATACGGTCCAGCTGCTGTTCCAGCATTATAATCGGGAGTTCGCGGAACTTCCGCGGGAATATCAGGAGCAATGGGCATCCGTATTTACACCGCTCCTCCCCAGATTGGAAGGATGGGAGACGATAGATGATTTGCGAACGCTGTGCTGGGAAGGCTTCCGAGATCTGTCGGAGCAGATGCAGACACTTCAATGTTCCAGAAAACACCGATCTCATATTCTTGAAATTCGCAAATATATTGAACAGAACTATAACAATCCCGAGCTGTCGCTGAATTATCTAAGTGATTTATTTGATATCAATCCGAAATATTTAAGCAAGCTGTTCAAGGACGAAATTGGTGAGAAGTTCGTGGATCTTCTGATTAGTCACCGCATAGAGAAGGCCAAACAGCTTATGCTGGAGACCGACAAGGCCATCCAGGAGATCAGTGAGGAAGTCGGGTACACGAACTATAATTCCTTCAATCGGGCGTTCAAGAATGTGGTGGGTGTAGCACCTAGCGACTACCGAAAAGCCATGTGAGCTCATGTTCCAAAACAAGCCGAACTCATAAGGAGAATGTGCATATGAACTATAAAGATGCTTCGCTTCCCGTTCAGGAACGGGTACAAGATCTTCTCGGTCGGATGACAACGGAGGAGAAGATAGGACAGCTGATTCAGCCCATGGGGTGGAAGACTTATGTTAAGGAAGCAGATGGTACGGTTCGGGTTACGGATGAGTTTAAAAAGGAAATCGCAGAGGGCGGGATTGGGTCGTTGTATGGCGTCCTTCGTGCTGATCCCTGGACGGAAGTGACGCTGGAGACAGGCCTGACCCCTAGGCAGGGAGCTGTTGCCACCAATGAAATTCAGCGGTATGCCTTGGAGAACTCCCGGCTGGGGATCCCCATTTTGTTCGGGGAGGAGTGTTCTCACGGTCATATGGCGATTGGAGCGACCGTATTCCCGGTGCCGATTGCTGTAGGAAGTGCCTGGAACGTGGAATTGTACCGCAAGATGTGCGAAGCGATTGCTGTGGAGACTCGAAGCCAGGGGGGAGCAGCAACGTATTCCCCTGTGCTGGATGTGGTGCGGGACCCGAGATGGGGACGGACAGAGGAATGTTTTGCCGAAGATCCATACCTGATCGGTGAATTGGCGGTAGAAGCGATGAAAGGCCTGCAGGGTGATAGACTGGATACCAACCGGACAATTGTGGCGACACTCAAACATTTTGCAGCTTATGGCAGTTCAGAGGGTGGATGCAATGCGGCCCCTGTTCATATGGGATTACGTGAGTTGCATGAAGTGGACCTATTGCCCTTCAAGAAAGCCGTGGAAGCGGGTGCATGCTCCGTCATGACGGCATACAACGAAATTGACGGTGTACCCTGTACATCGAGCTCGTATCTGTTAAATGATCTCCTGCGCGTGCAATGGGGATTTGACGGATTCGTCATCACCGATTTTGGTGCGATTCAGATGCTGGTCAGTGGACACAACACGGCGGAGAGCGGGGAGCAGGCCGTCGCGCAGTCGCTTAAGGCAGGTGTGGACATGGAGATGTCCGGGTACATGTACCGTAAGCATCTCGGGCAAGCCCTGGACCAAAGATTAATTGGAGAGCAGGAGCTGGATACAGCGGTAAGACGGGTGCTGGAGATGAAGTTTAGACTAGGCTTATTCGAACAACCCTTCGTTGATCCTGACTTTGCAGAGCAGGTAATCGGATGTGAGGAACATATTCAGCTGGCGAGGCAAGTGGCGCTAGAGGGGATCATTTTACTCAAAAATGAAGAAAACACCCTTCCGCTCAGCAAAACAGGTACGAAGCTGGCCGTTATTGGACCGAATGCAAACCATGTCTACAACCAGCTGGGTGATTACACCTCGCCACAGCCGAGAGAACATATTGTTACGGTGTTGGATGGGATTCGCCGTAAGCTTGGGACGGATACGGAGCAAGTGTTATACGCGCCCGGATGCCGCATCAAAGGCGATTCCAGAGAGGGCTTTGCGCAAGCGCGCGCCTGTGCTGAACAAGCTGACATCATCATTATGGTGATGGGTGGGTCAAGTAGTCGTGATTTTGGCGAAGGCACCATTGATCTGCGGACGGGTGCATCCGTTGTCACGGATGATCCATGGAACGATATGGAGTGCGGTGAGGGCATAGACCGATCGTCTCTGAGCTTAATGGGTGTTCAACTGGAGCTGGTGCAGGAAGTACATAAGCTGGGGAAACCGATTATTGTCGTATATATCAATGGCCGACCCATTGCTGAACCCTGGATTGATGAGCATGCCCATGCTATCCTGGAAGCGTGGTACCCGGGGCAGGAGGGGGGAAACGCAATAGCAGATATTTTGTTCGGTGATGTGAATCCATCCGGTCGTCTTACCGTCTCTATTCCCAAACATGTGGGGCAGCTTCCGATCTATTACAATGCCAAACGCACCCGAGGCAAGCGATATCTGGAGACCGATCTTGCACCGCAGTATCCGTTCGGCTTTGGGCTGAGCTATACGGAATTTAAATACGAGAATGTACGGGTTGTGCCGGAAGTGATCGGACCAGACGATGAAGCAGAGGTACAGGTGGAGGTTACGAATACGGGACCGGTTGCGGGTAATGAGGTAGTTCAGCTGTATATTACGGATGTATCGGCTTCGGTCACCCGAGCTGAAATTTCGCTGAAGGGGTTTCACAAAATTCGTCTGGAGCCGGGACAGACTCGAACGGTTACTTTTCCTGTACAAAAAGAACATCTGGCGCTGATCGACTCTCGTCTTCAGCCTGTTGTGGAACCAGGTGAATTCAGACTGATGGTGGGCAGCAGCTCCAGAGACTGGACTGCTTGCAGCTTACACATTCAGAAGGTGGGGGTGGAGGTATGATTCGAATTCAGAGATTCATTCAGGATCTGGCTCAGCAGCAATGGATGGATACCATAGAGCTTCCGCAGTGGAAGATGCAGAAGGCCAGGTATATACGGCCCGGAGAATACGAGTATGAACAGGAGAATGGGGCTGTCCAAAGTCTGAATCCGCTCGATAGCAACCATGGAACGACTTATTTTCTAAGCAAAACCATAGAGATTCCAGGCAATTGGGAGGATCATGCGATTGGATTGATTTTTGAAGCTGGGGGTGAGGGGCTGCTGAAGGTGAATGGCATGCCTTATCACGGACTGGACCGAAATCATTGGTATGTGCCGTTACCCAGGAGCCGGGTGGGAACTACGCCTTTATTGGAGATTGAGCTGTATGATCCTATACCGGAACCGCATGACCCGCTAAACCGACAAGCGGTGATTCAGCGGCCGATCCGTGGTATCCGAACTGCTTTGGTATATGTGAATCAACCGCTCCAGAGCTTGATGTACAGCATTACTGTACTTGCGGAGTCGCTGAAGGCATTGCCTGAGAAAGACTTGAAGCGGACCCATCTTGTCCGAGTAATTCATCAGGTGATGGATGAGATGTACAACGATCCGAATCGCTGGGGGGAGGCGGCATGGGTGCAGAATTTCGAAAATTCGCTCGCACAGTCGGTACAGGAGGAGGACCCGGAAGAATACCGGAATGGGTTCATGCATCTGGTTGGGCAGTCACATATCGATATTGCCTGGCTGTGGCCTGTACGTGAGACAGTCCGTAAATCCAGTCGTACTTTCTCCACGATGTGTACCTTGATGGATGAATACCCGGAGTTTGTATATTCGCAGAGCCAGCCGCAGCTGTATGCGTTTGTGAAAGAGCATTACCCGGAATTGTATGAGCAGGTCAAAGTCCGGGTTGCCGAAGGTCGCTGGGAGCTGGTTGGCGGCATGTGGGTGGAGCCGGACCTGAACATTCCGAGCGGTGAGTCCTTGGTAAGACAGATGTTGTACGGGCAGAACTTCTATCAGGAGGAGTTTGGCAAGCGTTCAAGCATTGAGTGGCTCCCTGATACCTTCGGGTACTGTGCTTCGTTGCCGCAGTTGCTGAAGTTGGCGGGTATTCCCTATTTTATGACCACCAAGCTTAATTGGAATGATACCAATGCTTTTCCATATGATCTATTTGATTGGGTGGGTATTGATGGAACCTCGGTGCTTGCGTACTTGAATCATGGAGTGAATGAACATACCCGGCCCAAAGATATCGATGAGCATTGGCAATCGTATAAGCAGAAGGATGTACATCCTGAGCAAATGCTGCTTTACGGTCATGGTGATGGTGGGGGCGGGGTCACGAATGAAATGGTGGAGTTCGGAGCGCGATCCCATCTCATGGTTGGGCAGCCCATCAGCAAGTTCAGTACAGCGGGAGCATTTTTCGAAGAAATATCCAACCATAATCCCCCTTTGCCGAAATGGCATGGAGACCTGTATCTGGAACTTCACCGGGGAACGTATACTACCCATGCGCGGAATAAACGGAGCAATCGGAAGGCCGAAGTACTGTACCGTGAAGCGGAGATCTGGGAGCAGTTTGCCGGATCTTCTGAAGCAGCACAGGTGAAGAATAAGCTCGATGAAGGCTGGAAGCTGATCATGCTCAATCAGTTCCATGATATTATCCCGGGTACATCTATCCCCGAAGCATATGTCACCTCCGCGGAGGAGTATACGAAGGTATTTGCTCTGGGAACATCGGCGATGGAGAGCGCCCTCGGTACCCTTGTGGAACGTATTGCTACAGATAGTTTGGATGGCCTGCCTTACGTTATTTTTAATAGTCTGGGCTGGGAGCGCGGAGAAGTGGTGGCCATTACAGGCGACGTGAGTCTGACTGGTCTCGCTGCTTTTGATCATCAGGGTAATCATCTGGCAGGTGACCTAGAGCAAAATGGAGATGTGCTGACCCTGTCCGTTTATGTTCCATCCATTCCGGCCTTTGGGTATACCACGATATGGCTGCGCCAGGCACCGGATGCCGATCTTTCTGTATGGGAACAGGAGGAATCTTTCCCTTCCGTCTGGGAAACAGATTTCTACACGCTTGAATTTAACGATGTTGGAGAAATCACAAGATGGTATGACAAGTCCATTCAGCGGGAGTGGCTGAAGCCGGGAGATAAAGCGAATGAGCTGCAGTTTTTCCATGACAAACCTACGTATTGGGATGCGTGGGATATTGACCCAAGGTTCGAATCTCAGCGGGCAGGGGCGGTACAGCTGATCTCCGGACAGATCGTGCAGCGCGGGGCAACAAGGGATGTCCTTCGTTTCCACTGGAAGCTGAACAACTCGGAAATTCACCAGGATATGATCCTGTATCGTCATCAGCGACGTGTGGATTTCAAGACAAAGGTAAACTGGGTTGAGAACCATAAGTTACTCAAAGTCGCATTTCCGATCGATCTGGTGTCAGCCAAAGCAACCTACGAAATTCCGTTTGGTGCGCTGGAGCGGCCAACCCATAACAATACAAGCTGGGAGCAGGCACAGTTTGAAGTGTGTGGGCACCGTTGGGCGGACGTCTCCGAAGGCAATAGTGGTGTAAGCCTGCTGAACGATTGCAAGTACGGGTACGACATCAAGGATCAGACGATTCGTCTGTCCCTGCTCCGTGCTCCGAAATGGCCGGATGAATATGCCGATCAGGGGGAGCATGAATTCACCTACTCGCTCCTGCCCCATCAAGGTGATTGGCGGGAAGCGGGTGTGGTACGCCGTGCAATGGAGCTGAACCATCCAGCCCAGGCTGTGGCAGCAGGCAGACATAAAGGCACATTAACGGCAGAGCATTCCTGGGTTCACTTTCGGAGCGAGCACGTCATTCTGGATACTGTCAAAGCTTCAGAAGACGGCACGGGGACGATACTGCGTTTCTATGAATCATCTGGAGGAAGAGAAACAGTCGAGATTCAATGGGTGGAAACGCGGATAAAAGCATCTGTAGTCAATCTGCTGGAGGACGAAATCCGGCCATTGGCTTGTCGTGAGGGGACGTTTGAGCTGACGTTCAAGCCTTATGAGATTCAATCCGTAAAAATCGGTTCACCGGAATAACGTAAGGTGCAGATAAGAATCTTTTACAAGAAGAGGAGTGGACCGTGAATAGGGCGAAAGTGTAGTAGAGCATTCTTCATGAATTCACATCAGGACGATAAAATACCAATTCAGCAGGAGGGTATAACATGAAATTAACGAACAAGATCGGCGTCATCGTGGACAGCTTTAACGTAGGCGTAAGAGAAGGGCTGAACAAAGCGAAAGACGTTGGAGCGGAGGGTGTACAGATCTATGCGGTCAAGGGAGAGATGGACCCCGAAAATCTGTCGCCTGCGGCTCGCAAAGAGTTAAGAAGTTATATCGATTCTCTTGGGCTTGAAATTTCTGCGCTGGTTGGCGATTTGGGTGGTCATGGGTTTCAGGTCAAGGAAGATAATCCGTGGAAAGTGGAGAAGTCTAAGCGAATCGTGGATCTGGCCCTTGATCTGGGTACGAATATCGTCACAACACATATCGGTATTGTTCCGCATGATCCTTCCTCCGAAGTGTATGCCACGCTGCATGCGGCTTGCGAAGAGCTGGGTCAATATGCGAAAAGTGCAGGTGCGTACTTTGCTATTGAGACAGGGCCGGAAACAGCCGCAGATTTGAAAGGATTCCTGGATACATTGTCGACCAATGGGGTATCGGTGAATTTTGACCCAGCAAATATGGTTATGGTTACGGGGGATGATCCGGCTCGCGGTGTCCATCTGTTGAAGGATTATATTGTCCACACCCATGTGAAAGATGGGGTACGTCTGAAGGAAGTCGATCCGAGAGATGTATATGGTGCAGTAGGTTACGCGCCCATGGATCATGAGAAGATTGCCGAAATGGTTTCTTCCGGGACGTTCTTCCGTGAAGTGCCGCTGGGCGAGGGCGGTGTGGATTTTAACGGATACTTTGCCGCCCTTCAGGAGATTGGTTACACAGGGTATCTGACGATTGAACGTGAGGTAGGCGATCAGCCGGAGCTGGACATTCGCAAAGCAGTTGAATTCATCAAACAATACCGGTAGGGAGCTGAGCAGATGAAAGTGGGCCTGAGTACGTATAGCTTGTTGAATGATTTGAATTCGGGTGAAATGACGGTTCTGGATATGATCGACTGGATTGCAGCAAATGGTGGTGAGCATATGGAGATGGTTCCGTATGGCTACACCGTGGAAGATAATTATGAGCTGGCTGATGCCATCCGGGAGCGAGCTGCTTCTGCAGGCATCGAGTTGTCCAACTATTCGATGCCTGCGAATTTTGTGCAGGAGACGGAAGAGGCTTTTGAGGAAGAAATGGCTCGGGTCAAAAGACATGTCGATGTTGTTCACCGGATGGGTGTGAAGCATATGCGTCATGACGTCACGGCGTTTACGTTGCCAAAGGAGAAAATGACCATTGCCTGGTTCGAAGAAAATCTCCCGCTCATGGTGAAGGGAAGCCAGATCATTGCGGATTATGCTGCGCAGTTTGGCATTACGACAACCATCGAAAATCACGGCTTCAGCGTGCAGGCGAGCGATCGTGTGCAACGTGTGCTGCATGCCGTGGATCGTCCGAACTTCAAAACAACACTCGACATTGGCAATTTCATGTGTGTGGATGAAAACCCGATTATTGGGGTCATGAAAAATCTGCCGTACGCTTCTCTGGTCCACTTCAAAGACTTCTATTTCCGTTCTTATGATGAGCATCCGGGCGAAGGGGAGTGGTTTACCACTGCCAATGGTAATTTCCTGCGTGGAGCCATCGTTGGGCATGGGGACATCCCCATTCGCAAAATTGTGAAGCTGATCAAAGACTCCGGCTATGACGGCAACATCACGGTGGAGTTCGAAGGCATGGAGGAGTGCAAGTCAGCATCCAAAATCGCCATGAACAACCTGCGCCGATTCTGGGAAGAGGCTTAGCAGATTTGACCAAAAGGCTTTCAAAGGGGTCCAAGAAAGGAATTCTGCACTAACATAAATTGGTTCTCCATAAGGATTCAGTTACGATCATCACAAGTATGGTATAATGGATCTATTCAGCCTGGAGAACGACTGGCTATGGATAGGAGAGATCACTGATCTATGCAGGTATTCGAGGACTGGAACCAGAAAGTGAAGAGAACGTTTAATGCTACGAATCCCGAGGTTGTATTGACGGTATCTGAAGCAGGGAGTTTGTTGGGTCTGACCAAAGATCAGATGAAACTTTATGTAGACAAGAATAAACTAACTAAGGTCCCGATCATGAGAAGTGTTCACCGATACCTCTTGTTGAAAAGTGAAATAGATAGCATCGTAAAAACGCGCTAACCTCATAGGATCGACCACAGCCATTTGACCGACAGGAATCGGGAGAGTGGTCTTTTTTTTGGATAAAATAAGGCTTTCGGATAATCCTACCTATGAGCTTGTTACCCGTACTCTTGTCAACGGACAGCCTGTTCGTATATACTCATGTCGCAAGCGGCATTAGTGGTTTAATTACATGATATCGAGGAGATGAAGAACGCATGGCGATCAGCTTGAATGTGTATCTTGTAACGGATGGCAATGGACGTGAAGCAGTAGATTTTTATAAAAAAGCATTTGGAGCCGAAGTGTTAGCTCTCCAGACATTTGGCGACGGTCCATCCAATCCGGATCACCCCGTACCACCAGAAGCCAAAGACCGTATCATGCATGCTTCTTTGCAAATTGGCAGCTCTGTGCTGATGCTGTCTGATACATTTCCTGGCATGCCGTATGTAGTGGGTAACCATGTTAATGTTACAGTGAATACGGATACCGCGGAGGAAGCCAAAGAAATCTTTAATCAGCTGCAAGATGGCGGCGAAGTGACAATGCCGATTCAGGAAACGTTCTGGAGTCCGGCCTACGGTATGGTAACCGACAAATTCGGAGTCCATTTCCAGATCAGCTGTGTTGCAGCCAACCATCAGTAAATTGCGATTTAGCGTTTCTCTAATATAGAACAAAAAATTCCAGGACATGAGTTACATGGCCTGGAATTTTTGTTTTTTGACTCCTGCAAGGAGTGTATTTACCGTGTTCTACTTGAAAACTAGACCTCTTTCTGAAGCTTTGAGGGGTTGTTGATTTTATAAGGAACAGGATTCCTGGTCAGCTTTTTCTTGATAATTTTGGCTTCAAACGTAAGCACATCACCAACCTCAAGCTCCTGTTTCTTCATGGTAGCACTGTGGCTGGACCAGGCTTCGCCAATGTCAACGACTTCAGGCTCCGTGATTGTTACGGCTTCATAGATGATGATTTCGTCATCATTGTCGGAGAAGTGGTTCGGCACGGTCGTAAATTCCTTCACAACGGCGGACATTTTCACTTTACCCTCCGGCAGCTCAATCTTGACTGATTTGGCTTTGCCTGCGGTTCTGGCCTTAGGTTTGGCTGCACTGCTGGTTGCATTTGCAGGTCCAACGTACTCTTCCACCAGACCCTCAGGGTCTCCTTTTAGAGGAGAAGAGCTATCTTCGTCATCCGTGTCCACATTCGAATCGAAATCCATTGCATTCATACCGGATGGAATCTCATCCAGATTAGACGCAGCATCTGGCTCTTGAATGGTATCAGAGCTGGAGATATGATCTGAATGGGTTGCAGCGACCGGTTCCCCGGGCTTGACTGTTCCCGCTCCAATTGAACTTTTCACATTATAGCTGGATGCCTGCATTTCTTTCAGGTACGACGGATGAATGCAGTGTTTCTGCTCATTGTCCAGTTGGATGACGGCTGCCATATGATCGACAAAGCCAACGATGGTACAAGGCATATTCAGTCCATTTCCTTTATAATAGAACGTTTTGACCTTGGTTGCTTTCTCCGAAAGCAAACCCCACTCCTGGCACTTCTCAATCAGCTCGTCCTCGTTCTCCAAAGCGTTATAATACTGCGGTTCGATCATAAAAGCATATGCCATAACGAATTTCCGCCTTTCCAATCATTTCTTCATGTTCATCGTTGCCAAATTACAATCAGTGTATCACAAAAGCGTACCCTTAGATGAAGAATATAAAAGCGCCTGAATGGGCGCCTATGATATAATTTCCGGTAGACAACTGGTGGGAATGCTCTAAAGAAAGTGATAAACAAAAAACCACCGTTAAACAGGTTGACTCCTGCGGTGGGATTGGTTTTGCATCGTAACAGACGTGCGCAGTAAGAGGGTTTTATCTTACCTCGCCTTGTTGACTATTCTTAGGTTACCATAGCCATTTTATACAGGCAAATGAGTGATTGCTTCTATATTAAAATTAATATTTTTTATGAATATCTTTAGGGAGGATGATCTCCATGGATAAAAAAGTGAATTCTCAAACGCTTTGGCTTGGGGTGGGTATCGCCATTGGAACGAGTATTGGTGTGGCTGCAAATCAGGTCGCTCTGGGTATTACCTTTGGTGTGGCATTGGGCGTCGTGGTTGGATCTGTCGTTAGCAAACGTGCTGGCTCGGGGCTGGATGATATGCTGAGTGAACATGTCAAGGAGTTGCATAAGCAAGAGGAATGGGAAGAAGTGCTTGTGCGGTCGCAGGATCATCCGGTGCTGCTGCTGAAACACAGTACAACCTGTCCAATCAGTGCAAGAGCATACAGGGAGTTTATGGCGTTTGTGGGTTCGAATGCATCCGATCCCGCACAAAAAATGGAATACTGGATCGTCAAAGTCATTGAAAGCCGCACGCTTTCCCGCCGCATCGCAGAAGATACCGAGGTTCACCATGAATCGCCTCAAGTTCTGCTGCTGGACAGCGGCCAGGTGATCCAACATACATCACACGGGAAAATTACCCGAAAAAGATTGCTGCAATGGGCCCAGAAGCCGTTTGGATGAAGGGGGCTCCAATATACACTTTGGCATCCATAGACCTGTTCCCTTCAGCTATTAGCTGAGGGGGCGGGTCTTTTTTACGCTTTTTTTACACCCTGCGGGTATTTCTTTACCCCCTTTTTACAGCGTTTCGTATTACGATTTCATATGTAGAAGGTTGCAAGAACGGTAGAGAGAGGGAGGAGAACACATGGTGAATGATGCCATGATAATCGGGCTGGTTGTGCTGTTGTTTGTGGTGTTCTGGGGATTTGTGAAGTTTTGTGAGAAAGCTTAGGGCAAGAAAGGGGAGGAGCCATATGATCGTCATCGGGATGATTGTGCTCGCGCTGGTGATCTATCTCGGTTACGTGCTGGTGAGGCCGGAGAAATTCTGATGGTCGCCTTATGCACGAATCCAGAAGCACTCGGATCGTCGATTTATAGGGAGGAAATGCGGATATGAGTAGTGGTTTATTACAAGTAGCGGTGACGCTGCTGATCATCATACTGCTGGTGAAACCAGTGGGGAGTTATCTGGTGAAGGTGTTTGACGGCAAGCGAACAGGGCTGGATCGGATATTTGGCGGACCTGAGCGATTGTTGTATCGATTGATGGGGGTGAAGGAGAACGAGTCGATGGATTGGAAAAAGTACCTGTCGGCCGTGCTCCTCTCCAACTTCGTCATGCTGTTGTTGATGTTTCTGGTGCTGCGGCTGCAACAATATTTGCCACTCAACCCGGATGGCATCGCCAATATGCCTGCGGCGCAGGCATTCAACACGGCTGCTTCGTTCATGACCAACACGAACTGGCAGTCGTACACCGGCGAGAATGCCCTGTCGTATCTGTCACAGATGCTGGCAGTGACGTTTCCGATGTTCACCTCGGCGGCGACCGGCTTCGCGGTGGCAATTGCATTCATTCGCGGGCTGGTCGGCCGCCGGGATGGACTGGGTAACTTTTACGTCGACATGGTACGGTCAATCACGAGAATCTTTTTGCCGCTGAGCTTCATTGTGGCGTTGTTCCTGGTATTCCAGGGTGTGCCGCAGACACTGGCGGGAGCGGTGAACGCAACCACGCTAGAGGGGGCGCAGCAAACGATTAGCCGCGGGCTAGTCGCTTCGCTGGAGTCGATCAAGCACCTAGGAACCAATGGTGGAGGCTGGTTCGGAACGAATGCAGCGCATCCATTTGAGAATCCAACGTCGTTGTCAAACCTGGTGCATATCGTCTGCATGATGCTGCTGCCAACCTCGCTGGTGTATGCCTTCGGCATCATGGTGAACAACCGGAAGCAGGGCTGGGCTCTGTTTGCGGCCATGAGTTTTCTTTTCCTCATCATGCTGACTACGGTATTCGTATCGGAATATCGCGGTGTGCCTGCGCTGGAGGCGGTGGGAATTCAAGGCAATATGGAAGGTAAAGAGGTCAGGTTCGGAATATCCGAATCGGCGCTCTTCACGGCAGTCACAACAGCAGCTACAACAGGGTCGGTGAACAATATGCATGAGTCGCTTACTCCACTCGGCGGGATGGTGGCATTGGCTGAAATGATGCTCAACAACGTATTCGGCGGCAAAGGCGTAGGTTTGCTCAACGGATTGCTCTATGTCATTCTGGCTGTATTTATCTGTGGGCTGATGGTTGGGCGAACCCCTGAATTTATGGGCAAAAAAATCGAGGGCAAAGAAGTGAAACTCGCGTCCATTGCGCTGCTCATTCACCCTTTGATTATTCTCGGTCCAACTGCGCTGGCGCTCATGCGCCCGGAAGCTGTAGCTTCGATTTCGAACTCAGGTATGCATGGCCTGACCGAGGTGCTTTATGCTTTTGCATCCGGGGCTGCCAATAATGGATCGGCGTTTGCCGGACTGAATGCCAACACAGACTTTTACAACATCGCCATTGGTGTGGTGATGCTGCTCGGAAGATACATTTCCATGATCGCGATGCTTGCTATTGCCGGATCACTGGCCACCAAACGAGTGGTTCCCGTAACAACGGGTACACTACGCACACATACGCCTCTTTTTGCAGGCATTCTGGTGATGATGATTGTGGTGGTCGGTGCGTTGACGTTCTTCCCATCACTGGCACTTGGACCGATTGCAGAGCATTTGGCGATGATCCGTTGATGGAGAGTACGGCAATCCGTTATGGGGATATGAGTGAGGACGTAGAGTGTGGAGGTGGATTAACGCAATGAATGCTATAGAACGAAAGAAGGAGCAGTCGGTGGAAGGAACAGGCATGGGCATGATTAGCCCACATGGTAAGGGAACGCGAGGTACAGGTACAGATCAAGGTACTCCCAAAAGAACTAAAACTTTAAGTCGTGAGATTCTGCTTCAGGCATCCCTGGATGCTTTCAAAAAGCTGAACCCGGTCGTCATGATCAAAAATCCGGTGATGTTTATCGTTGAAGTAGGCACACTCATCACGTTGTTGTTGTGTATTAATCCGGACCTGTTTGTTGCATCCGAGGCAGGGCGAGGGTACAACATCGCAGTGTTTCTCATCCTGTTATTCACGTTGCTGTTTGCCAACTTTGCTGAAGCACTGGCAGAGGGGCGGGGCAAAGCTCAGGCAGACACACTGCGCAAGACGAAATCGGACACAACGGCGAATCTGGTACAGAAAGACGGAACCCTCAAGCAAGTGTCTTCGACCCAGTTGAAAAAAGGAGATCTCGTCCGTGTAGAAGCGGGAGAGCTGATTCCCACGGACGGCGAGATCATTGAAGGGCTGGCCTCCATCGACGAGTCCGCCATTACCGGGGAATCTGCCCCTGTGATCAAGGAGGCAGGTGGTGACTTCTCCTCCGTTACGGGAGGTACACGAGTCACTTCCGACTATATTGTCATGCGTGTACAGACCGATCCGGGGGAGTCGTTCCTCGACCGGATGATCTCACTTGTTGAAGGTGCACAGCGCCAGAAAACACCGAATGAAATTGCGCTGACTACACTGCTTGCCGTGTTGACCCTGATTTTCCTGATTGTCATCATGACGATGGTTCCGATGGCAAGCTACCTGGGCATCCGGCTTGATCTGGTGACACTAATCGCGTTGCTTGTCTGTCTGATTCCGACAACGATCGGCGGGCTGTTATCCGCCATTGGGATCGCAGGCATGGACCGCGTAACACAGTTCAACGTACTCGCCATGTCGGGGAAAGCGGTGGAAGCGGCAGGCGATATTGATACGCTAATTCTGGACAAAACCGGAACGATCACGTACGGAAACCGCATGGCGGCTGAGTTTATCCCTGTTCAGGGGGTGTCAGCACAGGAGATGACCCGGGCTGCGCTGCAAGCTTCCGTAGTGGATGAGACACCAGAGGGGCGCTCGGTCGTTGAGTTGGCTGGCAAGCAGGGCGAGAACTGGGCGGAGACGGAATATGCAGATGCAGAGCATGTGAGCTTCACCGCAGAGACCCGTATGTCGGGTCTGAATCTAAGCGGTGGGAAGCAGATTCGTAAAGGCGCGGTAGATGCGATCAAACGCCATATTTCCTCCCGTGGAGGACGGATACCTGGCGATTTGGATGATATAGCCAACCGAATTGCGAAGGCTGGGGGTACACCGCTTGCTGTTGCAATGGACGACCAGATTTATGGTGTAATCTATCTGAAAGATACGGTGAAGCCAGGTCTGAAGGAGAAATTCGCCGAGATGCGAGCCATGGGTATCAAGACGATTATGTGTACGGGCGATAACCCACTGACGGCAGCAACCATTGCGCTGGAAGCGGGCGTGGATGATTTTATTGCCGAAGCGAAGCCGGAAGACAAGATTACTGCGATCAAAAAAGAGCAGCAGGAAGGCAAGCTCGTCGCCATGACGGGCGACGGGACCAATGATGCTCCTGCCCTGGCACAGGCCGATGTAGGCCTGGCGATGAATTCAGGCACCATGGCAGCCAAGGAAGCGGCCAACATGATTGATCTGGATTCCGATCCGACCAAGCTGCTGTCGGTCGTCTCCATTGGCAAGCAGCTGCTTATTACCCGCGGCGCGCTGACAACTTTTTCGATATCGAATGATATTGCCAAGTATTTTGCCATCATTCCGGCCATGTTTATTTTGGCTATGCCGCAGCTCCAGGCATTGAATATTATGAATCTCGCTTCACCACAGTCCGCAATTCTGTCTGCATTGATCTTCAACGCCATCATTATCCCACTGCTCATTCCTATCGCTATGCGGGGTGTGAAATATCGAGCCATGTCCGCGGAGCGGCTGCTAGGACGGAATGTATTCATCTATGGCGTAGGCGGCGTGATCGTGCCGTTCATCGGAATCAAGCTGATCGATCTGGTGCTGTCGGGACTTCATCTGGTGTAAATAGTACAACTAATAATGAAATCAGGATGTGATTCATATGAAACAGGTACTGCCCGCCATCCGGTTGTCTGTCGTGCTTATGCTGATTTGCGGTATCATGTACCCGCTGGTTACAACCGGAGTGGCACAACTGCTTTTCCCCAATCATGCCAACGGCAGTCTGATCACAGCGGACGGAAAAACCATCGGTTCGTCGCTGCTGGCGCAGGAAGTAAAATCGCCGGGGCTGTTCCAGCCCCGGGCTTCGAGCGCCAGTTATGATGGAGCAGCTTCAGCAGGCTCCAATCGCGCCGTAGCGTCTGAGGCGTATATCCTTGAGATGAAGGAAAAGGTGGCTCTGGTCCAACAGGAGAACCCGGGCTTGCAGCACATCCCTGCGGATCTCGTGACGAGTTCGGGTTCGGGTCTGGACCCGGATCTGTCACCTGAAGCGGCAAAAGCACAGATTCCTCGAATTAGTCAGGCAACAGGCCTTAGCGAGCAGCAGCTTGCCCAGATCGTGGAGGAACATACACAAGGGCGACAGCTGGGCATCTTCGGTGAGCCACGTGTGAATGTGACTGCACTGAATCTGGTATTGAAGGCAGAGCTGAAGTAAGGGAGCGGGGTGTTTGAAAGAGATCATATTTTACGGTCCGTCAGCAGAAGGGATACGTTGTTCGGGCTCTATTTGCTTGGAAGTGTGTTAATCACATATAAGATATAGTCTGCGATGTATGTTGTATGAAAAAACCATATCTGGCCTTCTTCCGAGTTTCGGAAGGGGCTTTCTCCATGTTGTGTAACAGTTATGGATAGGGGGAGTGGGCGGGATGGAGGACAGCTTCAAGCGCAAGTCTCCGGAAGACATTTTGAAGATGATTACGAAGCTGCAGCAGGGCACCTTGAAAATTTACATTGGTCCAGTAAGTGGCTCAGGCAAAACATATCATATGCTGAGGGAAGGAAACACATTGCGCCAGCAGGGCATTGATGTCGTCATTTGCGCCGTATCGACCATGCGCAGACCGGAGACGGTGGAGCAGCTGGGTGAGTTGGAACGGATTCCAAGCATTCACTGGTCTCGTGGGAAAGACGGCATGGAGATGAAAGACCTGAATCTGGATGCCCTGCTCGCGCGTAATCCGGAAGTGGTGCTCGTTGACGGGTTGGCCCATCGAAACCGGAAAGGAGCACGTCACGCAACACGGCTGGAGGATATACAGTATTTGCTGCGGCATAACATCAGCGTCATTACAACGGTGAACGTATATGAGCTGGAGGGATATACGGAGCTTGCACGTCAGCTTACAGGTATCGCCGCGGAACATACCGTGCCTGCGGATACCCTTGAACTGGCCGATGAGGTGAAGCTGATCGACGTAACGCCGGAAACGGTATTGAGCCGACTTGCTGAGGGGCATCTTAGGGGACATGAAGGAGAAGCGGTGTTTCGACAGGGGAATCTGGGTATTTTACGTGAGCTGGCTCTCCGGCTTGTCGCGGAAGGGGTTAACGAATCGCTGCGTGAGCACCGGGAAGAGATGGGCATTACTGTTACGACTGGCATCATGGAACGTATTCTGGTATCCACCCAATATCACTGGAACGGATCGATCTACATTCGGCGCGGACAACAGATTGCGAAGAGGCTGAACGGGGATTTGCAAGCCGTGACCTTCCGCAATATGAAGCAGCCGTTAACCAAGGAGGCTATTGTTTTCCGTCGCAGCATGATCAAACTGGTAGAGAAGTTTGGTGGTCGATTCGAGGAATTACCTGTCGTACATCGCCGGAAAATGCCATCAACGCTGGCACAATATGCGGTGCAGCATCAGATTACCCGAATCGTAATGGGACATTCACGACACACCCGCTGGCAGGAGCTGTGGCAAGGATCATTCGTTAACTCCCTGCTGCGCAGGATGCGGGGCGTCGATCTTTTCCTATTGGCGGATCGAGCACAGCAGGAGGGAGAGCGTGTGCTCCCTGCCCGTTTGCCCGAAATGGAGGCACCAACCTATCGCAGGTTAAGCGAGCAGGAAATGAAAGAACAGATCGGCCAGATTCGGCGTGGTAAGTTCAAAGTATATATCGGTGCTGCCCCAGGCGTAGGGAAAACCTATATGATGCTCCGGGAAGGCAATGATCTGCTTCGTAAAGGCATCGACGTGCAGATTGGTCTGTTGGAGACGCATAATCGGGCGGAGACGGTGGAGCAGATTGGTCAGTTGTCTGTAATTCCACGGGAGCAGCGGACGTATCAGGAGGTCCAATTGGAGGAGATGGATACCGAGGCGATTCTTCGTCTGTGTCCCGAAGTGGTCCTGGTGGATGAACTTGCACATACCAATATTCCAGGAAGCATGCGGCAAAAACGGTACGAAGATGTGCTTCTTCTGTTGGAGGCAGGTATTTCCGTCATCACCACAGTTAATGTGCAGCATCTGGAAAGTTTGAACGATGCAGTGGAACATATTACGGGGATTCGGGTCCGAGAGACGGTGCCGGATCAGATTTTGCAAATGGCGGATGAGGTTCAGCTCATTGATGTAGCTCCGCAGGCCTTGCGGCAACGCATGCGGGAGGGTAAAATCTATGCAGCAGCCAAGGTGAATCAAGCACTGGAGCATTTCTTTCGCATTGGCAATCTGATTGCCTTGCGGGAACTTGCCCTGCGGGAATTGGCGGATGATGTGGATGAACGCCTGGAATCTCAGGAGCCCAAAAGCGCGCTGCGTGGTCCCTGGCGCAGACAGGAAGCGGTCTTTGTCTGCGTAAGCTGTGATGAACATGCCGATCGGCTGATCCGGCGTGGATTTCGTACCGCCTATCGACTGAAGGCGGTCTGGCATGTGCACCATGTTTATGTAGGCAAGGTTATGAGTGACGAGGCAAGGTGTCAATTGGAGGAGCTGGAACAGCTCACGGTCCGATTGGGCGGGAAATTTTACATTCATCACTGTCTGAGACTGAGAGATGTGCCTGGTATTTTGGCAGGTAAAGCTTCTGAAGAAAAAGCAACGCAACTTGTAGTGGGTCAGGCAAAACGTGTCTGGTGGCTGAATGGCTACCGTGGGAAAGGATCGGTTGTCAGCAGGTTGGTGCGGCTATCGAGGCATATAGATGTATTGATTGTTGCAGATTACGATTATGATCAGAGCGGGATGTGAGATGTACTGTGTCTGAACGAACCAAAGGGGAAGCGGTTTGGTTGAAGCTGAAGCGTGTCCCCAAATATATATGGGTAACCCTCGGCATCGCCTTGTTAACTATGTTGCTTCATACGATCGGTATGAGCGAGGATCTGGTTAACGTGGGGCTGATTTATCTTTTCCCCGTATTGGTCAGTGCCGTTTACTGGGGATTGGGACCGGCCATATACGCAGCAAGTCTTAGCGTTGTTGCCTTTGACTTCTTTTTTGTCCCCCCGTATCTCAGCTTTACGGTCGAAGACTTACGATATATTTTCTCTTTTGCCGTGTATTTGGCGGTTGCGGTATTAACCGCAAGTTTGGCAGGACGACTGCGGCAGCAACTGGAGATGGTGAAACAACGTGAGAATACGACAAATTCGCTGTATGCTTTGAGCCGTCAGATGACGGCTGTTACAGATTTGGATACACTGCTGAACAATATTGCGAGCCAAGTCTCTCTAACACTTGGGGCTCCGGCGGCACTATATCTTCCTAATTCTGACGGGGAGCTCGCGGTTACCTCATCTTCGGGCGAACCGGATTTCGCAGGCTGGGGCAAAAGTGAGTCTGAGGCTGCCATTGCCAAGTGGGTATACATCCATGGAGAAGTAGCTGGACGCGGATCGTCCAGTCTGCGGGAATCGTCCGGGCTGTATGTGCCGCTGCGTACAGAAGACCAGATTCACGGGGTGCTTGCCGTGAATCTGGAATCCAGTGATCTTTATGAGCAGCGGGAGGAACTGCGTTTGCTGGAAGCCTGTGGCGGGCTGGCGGCGAGCGCCATTGCTCGTGTTAAGCTGGCGGAGGAAGCGAGGCTGGCGCAAATGACCGCTGAATCGGAGCGAATTCGTACCGCTTTGCTGGATTCAGTATCCCATGAACTGCGTACACCACTTACCGCCATCATTGGTTCAGCCACAGGCCTGTTGGAGAATGATTCCCTTTTTACCGCGGAGGACCGAAAGGAACTTACAGCCAATATTCGGGATGGAGCGCTGCGGATGAACAGGCTGGTGACCAACCTGCTTGGCATGGTGAAGCTGGAAAGTGGCATGCTGCAGCTGCGCAGGAAATGGTGTGATGTGGGTGACATGATCGGTATTGTGCTGGGGCAGGTTCAGCAATTTATTCAGCACCGCAGCATCCGTGTGGATTTGCCGGATCAACCGCCCTTTATATCTGGAGACGAGGTATTGCTGGAGCAGGTCCTGGTTAACGTCATCAGCAATGCCATTAAATATTCTCCGGTCGACAGTGAAATCGTCATTACGGTAAAGGTAGATGAGTCGCTTGGACGAATGACCATTGAGGTGGCTGATGCGGGCGTCGGGATCCCGGAAGCAGATCGAGAGCGGGTGTTTGAGAAGTTTTATCGTTCCGAATCGTCACGGCATGTGACAGGTACAGGACTGGGACTGGCCATCTGCAGAGGAATTGTTGAGGTTCATGGAGGTACGATTACCGCAGAGCCGAATCCGGGAGGCGGGACACGGGTGTGCATTTGTTTGCCTACCGAAGAACCCGAGGCATCATTCCCGTATATGGGACAAGGAGAGGAAGAATGACATGACGGCACCACAAGGCGCACGCATATTGATTGTGGATGATGAACCACAGATCCGCAAACTGCTGAAGGTTACGCTTCAGGCGCACAACTTTGAGATTCATGAATGTGCAGACGGAGAAGAGGCGGTTGTCCAGGCGAGCATTGTGCATCCCGATCTGATCGTGCTTGATCTGGGCTTGCCCGGCATGTCCGGAATGGACGTACTTCAGCGTATTCGGGAGTGGTCTCAGGTACCGGTCATTGTGCTGACAGCGAAAGAACGCGAAGAGGATAAAATCGCTGCACTGGACGGCGGGGCAGATGATTATGTTACCAAACCGTTCGGCATGGGCGAGCTGGTTGCCCGGATTCGGGTTGCTCTTCGCCATGTGGCGAAAACAACGGATGAGCCTGTACTGCGCTTTGGTCCGCTCACGATTGACTTGGCTCAGAGGCAGGTGGATCTGGAGGGATCACTCGTCAGGTTAACTCCAACCGAGTATGAAATGCTGAAAGTACTCGCTTCCAACGCAGGTAAAATTATTACCCAACGGCAGCTGCTGCAACAAGTGTGGGGTGGGCATCACCATGAATCAGACAGCCATTACTTACGGGTGTACGTCGGTCATCTGCGTAAAAAATTGCAGGAAGATCCCACGCGGCCTCGATTTATCCAGACTGAGCCGGGAATCGGCTATCGTTTCCTGCTTCAGGATGAGGTTGGGAAATAAAATGAAAACTCCTGAAAGCGCCGACTCCCTCTCTAATGAGAGGAAACCGGCGCTTTTTAAGTGCGAAACAATGAATTTCTTATGATGTGTACTTCGGCAGCCAGTCTCCGTGAGCTTCGATCAGTTCATCGCACAGCGCGACGATATCATCCATAGACAGTTCGGCAGCAGTATGCGGATCGAGCATGGCGGCATGATAAATATGTTCCTTTTTACCCGTGATGGCAGCTTCAATCGTCAGCAATTGGGTATTGATATTGGTCCGGTTCAGGGCAGCCAGTTGTGGAGGCAGGTCGCCGATATACGTTGGACTGATACCGGCACCGTCAACCAGACAAGGCACCTCTACACATGCTTCACGAGGCAGGTTGGTGATTAGTCCGTTATTCATGACATTACCGCCGATTTTGTAAGGGCGATCTGTCTCCATGGCTTCCATAATATGCGAAGCGTACTCCCGGCTGCGCGTATGTTCAATATTTTCGCTGGATAACAGCTTCTCACGCATTTCCTTCCAGCCTTCAATCTGATTCACGCAGCGGCGCGGATACTCATCCAGCGGAATGTTGTAGCGTTCGATCAGCTCAGGGTAGTTCCGTTTGATAAAATAAGGATGGTACTCGGCATTATGTTCGGAAGACTCGGTAACATAGTATCCAAAGCGCTGCATCAACTCAAAACGTACCATGTCATCATGCTGCTCTTTCTGCTTTTCCTTCGCCAGACGTTTAATCTCTGGATACAGATCCTGACCATCCCGAGTGACTTCCAGCAGCCAGGCCATATGATTGATACCCGCAACTTTTGCGACTACACCCGTCTGATCGATCCCCAGTGCATCAAACAGATGCGGTACGCACACCTGGACGCTGTGACACAGACCTACGGTTTTGATTCCGCCGTGCACATTCATGACATTGGTCAGTACCGCCATTGGGTTGGTATAGTTCAGGAACCACGCATCAGGGCATACTTCCTGCATATCCCGGGCAAAATCGAGCATTACAGGAATCGTTCGCAGATTCCGGAAAATGCCGCCAATCCCCAGCGTGTCGGCAATGGTCTGACGCAATCCATACTTCTTCGGAATTTCAAAGTCCGTAATTGTACATGGATCATATCCACCCACCTGAATAGCATTGATTACATATTTGGCTCCGCGCAGCGCTTCCTTGCGGTCGGTATAGGCTTTGATGGCACAGCCGCTTCCGAGGGAACGTGCCATGCTGGTAAGCAATCGCTCCGAATCATTTAGGCGCTCGGCATCAATATCAAACAACGCCAGTTCAAAATCTTGCAGTGCTTCAGTCATCATGACGTCACCTAATACATTCTTGACAAAAACGGTGCTTCCCGCACCGAGAAACGTAATTTTGTTCATCTCAAGTTCAGCCTCCTGAATAAATGGTGTACCTCCAATATAGGAGAATCAGGCCTGTATAACTATGGCTCAACCTCTCTGAAACATGGCATAATCCCATTTTTGGATTCGTTTACAGCTGATAATTTACATATTTAGCTGTTATAATTTTAGTGAGGAGATTGCCCGTTGTGGTGAACAGAGGAGTGAGAAATGTTGGAACTGATTGAAACGAACGTGGTTCCTATGGATTTGACGCAGATGGAATTGGTATTATTATTTTTCGGTTGGCAGGCATGTGATCCGTCGCATTATTGGGGGCCTGGTGTCCGGGATTCCTACATTGTTCATTACATTCACGAAGGCAAGGGCACTGTGTTTATGGCGGATCTGCAATACGAGTTGACGCAGGGTCAGGGTTTCGTCATATTTCCGGATACCCTTATCCATTATGAGGCAGATGAGAAGGAACCTTGGACATATTCCTGGTTTGGCTTCAGAGGGGTGCACGCCAAGACATTCATGCAGCGGGCACAGTTAAGTTCCGAACGTCCTATATTCGATGCCAGGGATTTAGACATATTTGATCGGTTGTATGCGGAGATGGTTCAGGCATCCACACGTACCGGGGGAGATGTGTTCAACCATAGCTTGTTATACCGCTTGATTGCAGAGCTGATCGCATCTTCTCCAGCAGGAGAGCAGGTGCAGCGGCCTCTGTCTACCAAGGAGGAATACATCAGGCAGGCGGTTCAGTTTATGGAGATCAGGTATAGTCAGAGAACTTCAATCCTTGATATTGCCCGAGCTGTAGGTCTGGACCGTACATATCTGTCAGGACTTTTCAAGGAGAGGTATGGCAAATCATTACAGGCTTTCTTTCTCGAATACCGTATGAACCGTGCAGCTGAACTGCTGCAGCATTCGTCGTTGTCGGTTAGCGAAGTGGCCCACTCGGTGGGGTATACAGATCCATTGCTGTTTTCCAAGATGTTCAAGCGAGTGAACGGTGTGTCTCCGAAAGAATCGAGAAGCATGGAGCAGGGAGAATAGCTTCATTCTGTTGTATGTATTGGAAAGAGTGGGGAGTTAAATTCAAAAGGATTGCTGCAAAGTCATGTTCATGACTTATGAAGCAATCCTTTTGTTGATGATTAATGTGGCACTTGGGATTGGAAGTCGTTCCGGCCGGACTGATCTGCATGGTAAAAGACCACGAATCCGAAGATTCATAGCATTATGCTTTAAGGTGAAAAGACAGAATCGCATTATCATGAAAAAATTAGGCAATCGGAGTGCCGTTGGGTAATGTCTGGTCTGGCGTTAACAAAACAACGTCACCTTCACCAGGCACACCGCCAAGCACCAGCACTTCCGATACAAAACCAGCAATTCGGCGCGGCGGAAAATTGACTACGGCAATAACCTGCTTGCCAATCATCATATCGGGGGTATAATGTTTTGTAATTTGGGCGCTTGAACGTTTGAGGCCGAGTGGGCCAAAGTCGATAGTCATTTTGATGGCAGGGATTCGAGCCTTAGGAAAAGGTTCGGCTTCCACCACTGTACCAACGCGGATATCATGCTGTATAAACTCTTCAAAAGTAGCCATGTTGTGATGTCTCCTTTCAGCTATAGAGTCCATTATTAAATAGAAATACCCAAAAAATCCAGATTGCGCTAAATCGCAATCTGGATTTTAGTGGTCATGCTGTAGGAACTCTCTGCCATTCACTCAAAAGTGATGAATGCAGGGCAAATAAGGCATCAGCATGTTTAATTAAGCGCCATTCCACTTTTCACCGGTCAGATATTTCTCAGTCAGAATGGATAACATTTGAATACCGACCTCATTATGTCCACCTTCGGGAATGATGATGTCTGCATACTTTTTGGAAGGCTCGATAAAAGCATCGTGCATCGGTTTGACGGTTTCGAGATATTGTTTATATACGGATTGAATCGTACGGCCACGTTCTTCCATATCCCGCAGAACTCTGCGCAGAATACGTACATCAGAATCCGTATCGACAAATACCTTAATATCCAGAAGGGCGCGGAGATGCTCATCGATTAGAACATGCAGTCCTTCCACAATAATGATATGGTTTGGTGCCAGTTCAACCGTTTCATCCGCGGCACGATTATCTATGGTGAAGTCATATACGGGAGCATATGCCGTTAGGCCTTGTTTTAACAGGGTGAGATGCTCAATCAACAGATCATTATCGAATGCAAACGGATGATCGTAATTGGTGAGTCGACGTTGCTCAGGGGTGAGCTGCGACTGGTCTTTGTAATAGTTGTCCTGGGATATAAAAGTTACTTTGCCCGATCCAAGACGGTCAATGACGGAACGAGCTACCGTCGTTTTACCGGAGCCGGTTCCTCCGGCGATACCAATAATGAGCATGGTTGTTCCATAAACCTCCCTAGAGTGGCAGCATGATCATGGATAAAGCGTACGAGAAATCATTCATTCATGGGCTTTATCCACATGTCTGTCTGTGAATACACAATTCCTTCATTGTATCATAGCAGACCGCTTTTTTCATCATATTGAATTGACCATGTTTTGCCTACCAGGGGAGGTGTGCGCTTGATGCATCAAGTGTACCTGATTTTGTATACCCTGGTGTAGAACACCAGGGCAATCAGGACCAGAAAGAATAATGGACCGAGTATGCTTAGAGATGTAATCGTATATTGAACGGACATGTAATGACTCCTTCAAAAGGATATGATTTATTACTGATTCAAGTTGACCTTAATGTCCATTCCCTTGATGAATTGATGGTCTTTGATTTCTTCCGTAAAATCATCCTTAATCTCAAAAGGTTTCACGATTAAGTACTTCAGATGCTTGGATGTTGTGGCATAAATTCGTTCGGATCTCAACAGGTTGCCCTCATACAAGCCCTCACCGCTAAGGGCTGTCAATTGCCGGCCCTGATCATCGAAAATGGCGAATCCGATATGGCGCAACTGCTCTTCATCTTGCGCTGTAAGTGTGCTTTTGTTGTTTAACGAAATGGTTGTAGATATGCGTGTTGTAATAGGTGTAACATTGGCTTCCGTAACGGCAGCAGTATACAGACCGTTCGAGATTGTAGTGTCAGGCAGAACATGCTGGATATCGTCCGTTGATTTAGTAAAAGGAATATTTAGCTTGAACTCATGATCAATTCCTTGCAGCGTCAACTTAATTTCGGCATCAAATTGATCCGGGAAGGCCGAATTCTGCTCGGAGGGGATGACTTGTTCAAAGAGCAGCATGTTTGGCTGCGTTTCTCCTATGGAACTGTAGAACAGACCCGTGTCCTGACGTGACCCGTTTACATTGAAAAAGACGTTATCAATCCCATTGCTTAACTTCACAATATCTTTACCGTTGTCATATTTGCCTTGATTCAGATTGGGCGCAGTGAATTGAACCAAAAACGCTGCTCGTGTACCGTCATATACCGTTTCCAGCACTTCAAGTTTCACATCCTGGTAGGCGACCTTGCTATTTACCATAGTCGTCAGACCTTCGTTGCCTGCGGTTTTCAGTCCCATATCGGCTTCAATCGAACTGAAGAGGCTGCCCACCAGTGGAATATTGCGTAAGGAGTCCGCCATGGCTGGTGATACAAAGCCGGATGCGAATACAGTCACGCCCAATACCCCGGCTGCGATAGTAGCAGCTGCGGTACGACGCAATCCCTTTTGAAGTCGACTGGGATGCTTAGCATGTTTTGTTTTCATGGTGTGAGATGTCTCTGGCAGTGACTCCAGTGTAGCATCGATTCGATTACGTACGAGTTCAGACATGACAGGACGCTCCTTCGCTTGTTCCTTTAATTTCTGATCCATATTAAACGGGTTTGACATACAATTTTACCTCCCGAAAGTTTTTGAATTTATGGTACAGTTCCTGCCTTGCCCGGGTGAGTCTCATTTTCACGGCACTTTCGGATATGCCCAGTGCATCTGCAACTTGACGCAGGGACAAGTCCTCAAAATAGTGCAGCACAATGACGATTCGTTTCGATTCTTCGAGCCGGTCAACTGCTTCTCTCATATCTACCTCATCGTAGGGACTGGAATGTTCCTTTTGCTGTGCGGGCACCTCCGCATAGGAGGTGGAGAGGGAACGGCGGGATAACATGGTATTACATTCATTAATAAGGATGCGGAACATCCAGGTTCTGAAATACTGGGGTTCACGAAGGGTGTGCATTGATTTATAAGCTTTCAGGATAGTCTCCTGAATGGCATCAGCCACATCCTCCTCTTTTCGCAGCATGGATTTTGCGGTATTGTATAGGGAATTTTCAATCTCTCTTATGAGCCTGATAAAGGCATCGCGATCTCCCTGTATGGCTTGGTTTATGAGATCGGTTGAATCCATGGATAACAGCTCCTTTCATTTCATTAGGGGAGTATCAAGACGACAGCCCTTGGTTGGTTTTACATAGATTAGACTTTCGAATGCTGTATATGGTCACAATTACTTTTCATATTGAAAAAAGGTTCAGTATATATGACGAGTAGAATGGAACTCTTCCCTTCAGGTCGTAAGAAGGGCGGATTCTTATATTGGTCAATTGACTGACTTTTTGGGGATCGGCCTAAAAAAGATTGATATACCGATGAGTATGACTAGGACTTTGAATATTCGGGACTTGATGTGTATCAATTTAGTCTCAACTTGGCAAATTTGGGTTGTAGGATCTAGGACCTTGGATATATGATGTCGAAAGATGCCAGTTAATGGATGGTGTCTATAAACATTAAAGGAGGTGTACGTTATGAACAAATCAGGCAAATTGATTTCTTCCACGGTTGTTGCTGCCATCGCAGCTGTATCAGTTGTAACTTCTGCTTCTGCAGCAAGTGCACCTGTGGCAAGCCCGGTGGTGTCTTCCATTGCAAGCATTGATCTGAGCAGTATGGACATCGAAACAGCTTTGATGATGGTTCAGCAAGAACGCGCCAAATTGCTGGATAGCCAATTGCAGTCGCAAATTCAAGAAGTTCAAAATCGCAATCAAACGATCGCAGAGCTGAACGCACAATTGCAAGCGGCCATTCAGAGCGGGGATGCTTCCCAAGTGCAAACCTTGAAGAGCAAAATCGATGCGTTGAGCAGTTCTCAACAAATGGATATGCTGCGTCTGCAGTCTTTGTCCAACAAACGCAATGAAGCTTTTGATGTGATGACTAACTTCATCAAAAAAATGCAAGATTCAAGATCATCCATCATCGGAAATATGCGCTAGAATGGAATCATCTTACTAAAGCAACCCTAACCATTGAAGGCCTGCAAGTGAAAGGTCAAGGGTTAAGGTACAAAAAGAGCGAAGGCGGAATTCATTTCCGACACTTCGCTCTTTTTGTATTTTACGATTTACAGGGTTACGAATGTTGCATCAATCTAATCTGGAGTTAACCCGACCAGTCGCGGCGCCGGGTGAACAGATCCTGCAGCTCATCCGTCGATAGCTCCGTAATCCAGTTTTCGGAGCTGGTGATAATATTGTCACTGAGCTGCTGCTTACTCTCCAGCATCTCGTCAATGCGTTCTTCGAGTGTGCCCAGTGAGATGAACTTGTGTACCTGCACATCCTTCGTCTGTCCCATCCGATAGGCGCGGTCCGTAGCCTGATTTTCCACGGCAGGGTTCCACCAGCGGTCAAAATGGAATACATGATTCGCTGCGGTCAGGTTCAAGCCCACGCCGCCTGCCTTGATGGACAGAATAAAGACCGATGGCTGCTCTGTCGCAGGCAACGTCCGGGACTGAAACTCCTCAATCATGCGATCCCTTGCTGTCTTGGACGTACCCCCATGCAGATACAGCACAGGCTCCTGCAACTCTTGTCTCAATACCTGCTGCAGCATCTGTCCCATGCCGATGTATTGGGTGAAAATCAGACAGCGCTCGCCCTCGTCCCGCAGTTCGCGGACCAGTTCCATCAGTCGTTCCAGCTTCGCAGAGCGGCTGATCAGCATGGCCATGTCCTGAGGACTGTACAGGTCGTATGTTGTTACAGAGCCTTCCGAGGAGATCGTCTCGGGTAAGGCTTCTTTGGTCAGCAGCAAAGGATGGTCACATAACTGTTTAAGCTGGGTTAAGGCAGAGAGAATGGCGCCTTTGCGCTTAATGCCTTCCAGCTCTTTCATTTTGTCCATCAGTTCTTGAACGGACTGGTCATACAGGGCACTTTGTTCACCCGTAAGGTGAATATAAGTTTTCATTTCGTTTTTATCCGGCAGATCGAGTTGAATATTCGGATCTTTTTTCTTGCGGCGAAGCATAAATGGTTTTACCAGCTGCTGCAAATCCTGCATGCGCTGCTCGTCCTTATCCTTCTCGATCGCACTGATAAACCGAGTTTGGAATGCCCTAGCGCTACCCAGATAGCCTGGATTAATAAAATCATAGATGGACCACAGCTCGGACAGTCGATTTTCAATCGGTGTACCTGTCAGTGCAATACGGTGTTTTGCAGGGAAGCTGCGCACCGCCATGGATTGCTTCGTTTGAGCATTTTTAATATTCTGCGCTTCATCCAGACAGATCGATGCCCACGTATACGACTGCAACATTTCCTGATCCAGCGTAGCTGTTGCATAGGAGGTAATGATGATATCCACCTCTTCAGTCTGTGCCTGGAATTCCTCTCCGCTCAGTCTGCGAGCTCCATAATGCAGACTGACATTAATAGAGGGAGCAAAGCGGCTAATCTCTTTTTGCCAGTTTCCGAGCACGGAAGTCGGGCAGACGAGAAGGGCTGGGGCCTGTCCAGGTAAGCGCTGCTCATGCTCTTTGAGATGCAGCAAATACGTAATGAACTGAATCGTTTTTCCGAGTCCCATGTCGTCCGCAAGACAAGCTCCGAGACCGAATCTGCGCAGGAATCCAAGCCAGGCGAAGCCTTCCTTCTGATAAGAACGCAGCTCAGCATGCAATCCTGCCGGAACCGGCAGGGAAGGAGCGCCGCCTTGCCCGCCGCCAAGCTGTGCGATGACCCGGTTCAGGTGTTCGTTCAGTTCCACCTCAAGTCGAATGTTCTCGCTGGATTGAGGCTGTTCCTCTTCCTGATCTTCCTGTCCTTCCTTGCGCTTCTGGTTACGATATTCGCGCTGCTCGTTGTGCAGCAGGTGCAGGTGCAAAATATCCTGAAACGACAGGCCCTGTTCCTGATCTACACCGCCCATGGCCCGACGAATCTGCTCAAGCAAGGCAGGGTCGAGGGGAACCCATTCCCCTCGGAAACGGACCAGCCGTTCATTACGTGCAACGAGGTCAGCGAATTCTTCCTCGCTAAGATCCGTATCCCCGATCGCAATCCGCCAGTCAAAATGAATGATTGAGTCCAGTCCGAAGAACGACTGTCCCCGATCACTGCCTTCCTCCGGTTTCACTTTGGCGCGCAGCTTGGGTTTCTTCTTGCGTGCAGCTTCCCACCAACCCGGAAGCAGCACTTGCCAGCCGGCTTCGAGCAGTCGTCCGCTGTCTTGCGTCAGGAACTGCCAGGCATCCTGATCTCCCAATGGATCACTGAGTACATCCCGGCTGCCGCTGATGGAGCGGCGAATTCGGGGCAGATGTGCTCGCAATTGCTCCAGCCATCCTGCCGAACGATCAAGGATGAACGGCGTCCACACATCTGGCCATTCACCTTCCAACCGACCGCGTGAATCCAGCCGCACGGGAACCAATACGGCTGCATCCAGTTTATTCTGCAATACCAGCCGCAGCCGCCATGCCGGTTCATCCTCCTCCGGTTCCAGCAATTGCAGGAGCGGACGGAATGGGGCTGCGTCTGCTTTCCAGCCGATGGACACCAGCCAGGATTGTGCATCCATGCCGGCTGTTTGCGGAGTCGTTCCGCTTTGTGGAAACAACTGCGGGAATTCGCGTCGCAGATCGGTAGCGGCTTCCTCCGTGCTGTACCATCGTTGGAATACGGAGGCCGAATAAGCAGCGCTCAGCCCTTCAGCGTAGCTCTCATCCGACTGTTCCAGGGCTTTGCCAAGAGCGGTTCGATCCTGCTTTTTCAGGCTGTCCGGGTCCCAGGTCCATTGCAGTTGTCCTGAACGAAATGCGGTGAAGCTGGGGATGTATTTACGATTTTCAATCGACGCTGCAAGTACCGGGGCCAACCGGATCAAATGATCTGCCTGCTCATCCCAGTTCCATTCAATATGAAGCAGGGTGTGCATTTCGCTGAAGAAAGGAATGACTTCTTCCGCAGGCAGTACAACCAGTTCAATCTCTTCAAGCTGTCTCGTTTCCAGTTCTGTTCCGTAGAAGGAAGGGGCATGCCAAGCAAATAATCGCTGCTTAAGCGATTGTCCTGTTACAAAATGATGGGTGTTCAGCGCTCCATAGAACAGGGCATCCCCGTATCCGGTCAATGCAACATGGACCTCAATCGTTTCGGTGTAAGGGTGCATTAGGCTCATGAGATCAACTTACCTTTCCGAAGCTCTTCCTGCAGGGCGCGCAGTCGGCTATTGCGAACGGCCAATGTGGTGATAAACTGCTCCCAGTGCTCTTCCTGCTTCAATTTTTTATAAATTTTGGACAGCCGCTTCAACAGCTTCACTGCTGCTTTGTAACCGTCCCTGTTTTTGTGCCCAATATAACGATCCACTGCCTGATGGTAGAAAGGAAGCAGTAATTCGGGTGCTTCCTTCTCAATCGGCTGTAGCACAGCGACACGGAATTCAAGTGGCTCTGTCTCCGTGCTCAGTTGAAAATCCATCCATCGCCGCCACTGTCCCCGGGAATGCATCGCTTCTTCATAAGCCGGACGGGAATGAGGGAGCATGCTGACCAGTGTGTCCCACATGCGGTGCTCTACATCAGGCAGATGATGAATGGCTGTGTCCCACAACTGCATGTAATCATTCAGAGGGGAGTTTCGACGGTTCGCGAGCAGAGGTCCGAGCTGCACTAACCACTCGCCCAGCCGTTTCCAGTCGGAGGAATCTGCAAGTACGTGAAGAAAATGCAGCAGGTGCTCCGGCGGGATGCCATATGCCGAGCTTCCGCTAATTAATCGCTGCCAAGCCTGTTCATCTTGTCCCAAATGGAAATACATCCAGCTCTGTGCCAACACCAATGGCAAGGGCAGGGTGATCGACTTAATCGGCGCACCGCTCCCGTTTGCGGTCAGATTTGCTACGCTCAGCACGCTCTCACCAGGTTTATCCGGTTTGGAAGCAGCAGTCAGGCCGTTCTCCATTTCGTGTAGAAACTCCAACTCTGACTCCAGCGTTTTCCGGTTTTCCTGAAGGTGAGGTACGATCCAGTTTAACCAAAGCTGTCGATAGATTGGCGTAAAGAACATCATGCTGGATGTCTCGGATATCATCTGCGTACGCAGGTACGCAGAGGTTTCCTCAAGCCGATTCCAGTGCTGTTCAAGCTTCGTACCATTCAGACCGGAGAGATCCAGCGGACGGCTAAGGATCTGTTCCAACCCTTTCTGGAGCGCATCCACAGCAAGTTGTGCAGGATAGCTCAGATACACAGGGGTATGTGTGATTGAATTGCGGCCAGGCACACAGAAACGAATTAGGTATAACTGAACATGCAGCTCAAATAACTGGTCCATGCCAGCGGACAGCTTAGGTTTGACCGAATAGAGCTCGTCCGCTGCGGCCTGCACATACGATGTACTTGGCGTGCCCGTTCCTAATCGTTTGAGGCATGCCCGAAACAGTTCATGCCATTCCGCAATCTCAAGTTCGGCAAGGTCTGTTGCCCGTTCCTTGATCTGGCTATACTGATTATCAGGGATGGTAAGATCCTCTTCGTGTGAAGTGTAATCGGAACGTCCCGGAGTTGCTATAGCAACAGGCTTTGGAGCCTGTTTCAGTGCCGTACTGGAGTGGGCGTTCACAATGCCGTGTACCGGTCGCCCCAGTTGCTCCGCGTAACCCATTAGAACGGCTATCATATGTTTGCAACGAGAACCAACTGGACAGGTACAGTGACTGGTGTTCAGCGATGGCAAGCTCAGGGTTACCTGATAGTCATTTGAGCCTTGCACTTCAGCCAAAATCCCATTTTGTTCGGTGTAGGCTAATGGTCCGACGCGTTTCTGCTTATAATATTGAAATCCGCGCATAATCGTCAGGTTGTTAAAATGTTCCGCGACCTGCCTGATCAGCTGTTGCCACTGCGCATCATCCATTTTCATGTCATTAGGTATGTTCATCATTCCATCTCCTGGGGAAATCATAGGTTCAGTTATCACCACGTCTTGACGTAATGGTGTACATTTCATATATCCATCATATCAGTTATCGTGTGCTCCGTGCATCGGTTCTGAGAACTTGGAAGAGACTTTTTGACAAGGCAAATCCAAGAGTACTGTTCTCTACTTTCTACCAGAAACCATGCGAAAAAGCCTCGTATTGTGTATGCTTAGGGTATGTATTCCTTTCAGGAACAATGCAGGCGGGACGCCGACCAAATTTCAATCAACAGGAGAGAGCATATGAAAATACTTACGTTAAATACACATGCTTGGGTGGAAGAGGATCAATTGAACAAGATTAGTCAGCTGGCTGATTTTATCAATACACATCAATTCGATGTGATATCTCTGCAGGAGGTCAATCAATCCATGCAGGAGGAGATGCTTTCCGCCGAGGAACTGAAACATTATTTTGCCGCGGATTCCGAAGCTGTTATTAAAAAAGATAATTATGCCTACGTTCTGCTCCGGCAGCTATCTGAGCAATATTACTGGACATGGATTCCGACCCATGTAGGATTTAGCATATACGATGAAGGTTTGGCGATCCTGAGCCGGACACCGATCTCACAGGCTTTTGGTGAATATGTATCCCACATGAGGGATTATGACAACTACCGGACACGCAAAATTGTCGGAATACAGACAGTGGTTGAAGGTGAAGCGACTTGGTTTGTGAATGGCCATTATAACTGGTGGAATGATGATCAGGAACCTTTTAAGGGCCAGTGGGAACTGACCGAGAGCAAGCTCGCTCCATACATGGACCAGCCGTTGTATATTATGGGTGACTTTAATAATGTGGCAGAAGTCCGCGGGGAAGGATACGACTACATGATTGGCAAAGGCTGGAATGACCTGTACACAACAGCTTTGCAAAAGGATGACGGTGCAACTGTGGTCAAAGCCATTGCTGGCTGGGCGGATCATAAACGCGATCTGCGTATAGATTATATTTTCTCCAACCGACCTGTACAGGCGAAGTCGTCGACTGTGGTTCTCAATGGAAAGAACGGCCCTGTGGTCTCTGACCATTACGGCGTAGCAGTGGAAATATAACACGAAGACACTCTTGTACACGATTTTTATCAAAATGAAAACGAAAGCCTCCGCTCACTACCTTAAAGGAAAGTGCAGTCGGAGGTTTTTTTTTCAGCCTTTGGCAGACTGGTATGCAAAAGACTCATGTTTGTTCAGAATCGGTTCAGAGCCCCTCTATAACTTTGACATTTTCGGATAAGTGCAATTTAAATGAGACGGACTACAACGATGTAGTCCGTTGTATTGTTTTACCGTCAGACTGAAAACACAATTATTTATTTGTAAGCGCAATCAAAAATCTGTAGCCACTATAGAGCATGTCAGTTATACTTGGATTATTATTCGCCTGTTCTGAAGGTAACAAGCCATCGTGACCCTTCAACAAGGGAAATTCTCACAAAGGTTAAGCGCTATACCCTGTATGATAACAGAGAGGGATGTGGGCATTCAATGACAACGTATTTTAGTGAACCGCAGAGCATGTATTATCGATTCGGGGAAGATCAGGATCAGGTGCTGAAGGTACTGGCTGAGAGGTATATTGGGGCCAATGCGCAGGCTGATTTTGTATATCGGGTATTCCAGAAGTCTGGTATTTTACAAAACGAAAAAGGTCTGTATGATCTGAATTTGAATAATCGCTTCCCTGATGCCTCAAAAGGTCAGGTTTCCTACGCTGCAGCGCTGGTTTGGGGGGATGAAGATCGAAATCTGGATGTGCTAGTCCGCTGTTATGGACCGGTTCGCTTCTATTTTAACGAGCAATTGGTATATCGCTCCACGGTAATGGATGAGATCAGCCTGGACGCGACCGTGAAGTTGGGAATCGACATTAAGCCAGGCTGGAATACGTTGTTGCTGGAGATGAAGTCTACACCTGCGGGCTTTGGATGCCAGTTTGGCTCGGACGAGGGAAAAGTGCGCATTCTGAATGTGCTCGCTCCTTTCCAGGAGAGACAGGGGCAGGCTGGATGGGTGTATTCCAAACCTGTAAATTCGGAAGAGACGTTCTCGTTTAACCTGGACCATACATCCGAAATAGCGGAGGACAGTCAACCGGAATGGAACTTACTCGGAAAAGAAGAGAATCACAGACTAGAGTGGCTGCCAGAACCGCAATGGTCAGCGGAAAAGCCGACGCAACCGACACTTGAGCGAATGTACGGACATCTTCCTGGTCAGCGAATTTATGCGTGGACACGGTTAATCAACAGGGATTCAAGTGATTGCGCCATCCGTTTGACTGGTCAATCTTCCGGGCCACTGAATATATGGTTGAACAGCGAATTAGCGTTGCAATTAAAGGAAGCGGCTCCATTCGACGTGGAAATACCCGCAGCTTTTGGACGGAACGATCTGTTGGTTCGCAGTGAATGTAGTGATACGGCTGAGCTATGGGATTTTGTTATAAACGCAACGCTGAATGGAGAGCAACTGGAGCTGGAGCTTCCTCAGCGTGTGCACGGAGCTTCCGGAGAGTCGTGGTTATATCTCGGCCCTTTTAAATCGGAGGAAATCGAACCTGATTTGCAGGATCTGATGCGTACAGATCGGGTGTATAAAGGAAGTATAATGCAGGATAACCCAGAAGAATCGGGTAGCTATCGGGCACAAAATGGACGCGTATATTGGCAGCTGGACAGGCCGGATGCGTGGATACGTCCCTATTATGAAAATGCAATGCTCAGTAACAAATGGACAGTAGGCAGTGTGACCAACTATGGTCGCTGGGACTACCCATTGGGTGTCACCGTGTATGGTCTGTTGCAGACCGGACGTTATTTGCAGCGACCTGATATTACGCGTTATGCCGCAGATCATGTGCAGGCGTGCACTCGAATGGATGAGTACTCATTGTGGGATCGGGAGCAGTACGGTTTCCCGGCGGTTAACCAGCAGTTGGTTATGCTGAAAATGCTAGATAACTGTGGCTCGTTTGGCTCCGCGATGCTGGAGGCTTATTCAGAATGTCAGGAGCCGACGTTCTTGCCTATTGCGGATCGGATTGCGGATTTTATGCTGACCCGGTTGGAACGACAGTCAGATGGTGCATTTTACCGTGAGTGTATCGGAGAATTTGCCGAGAACACAATGTGGGCAGACGACCTTTATATGAGCACACCGTTTCTCGTGCGGTATGCCCGACTGACAGGGGATATGTCGCCATTGGATGAAGCGGCCAGACAATTTTTACTGTATCGGAAGTATTTGTTCATGCCTGATTTCAAGATCATGTCTCACGTATACGATTTCAAATATGGACAGGCGACACAGATTCCGTGGGGACGGGGAAACGGATGGACACTCTTTTCGTTGTCTGAGGTATTGGAAGCTTTGCCGACAGAGCACCCGGAGCGTCCGGCTTTAATTGCGTTCTTCAATGAATTATGTGAAGGATATGCAGCTCTGCAAGGAGAGGGTGGATTATGGCATCAGGTATTGAATGATTCGGAAACATACCAGGAAGCCTCCTGTACCGCGATGTTTGCCTATGGTTTTGCACGGGGAGTGCGTTTTGGCTGGTTAGATAAACCCGCGCGTTACATTGAAGCGGCTGAGCGGGCTTGGAACGGATTGACCTGTAAAGCAATTGACCGTCAGGGAAATGTACATGGTGTGTGCAGTGGATCAAGATATGCCTTTACCGCAGAGTACTACAATAAAGACCTGCTCACGGTGACGAATGACAATCACGGAATTGGCATTATGATGCTGGCAGGAACCGAGGTAGCGAAGATGAAGAAACATCTGGCTCAGCATAAGGTGTCATCAACTGCTGTGACTCAATCCTGAAAGGGGTAGTAAAATCAGTAAAGGACCACCGTTGAGATGTAGCGAGGCACGGCCCGCTGTATAAAGATTGTAGTATATATGATAACCACCGGGGCATCATTCCTGGTGGTTATTTAATCACTATGAATATCGATCTATATCTTGCTGAATGAAAGGCGACCTTTGGATCTATGCAAATGCTCGATTGAATGGACCTTTGTCCCAACCCCTTACTTTTTTGACAGGAAAGCTTACTTTTGTTTATGTCATGAGCAGCCATAGGCCGTTACAATAGTTTTGTAAGCGATTCCAAAATAGCAAAAGGGGAGGAAATTCATTCATGCTGAATACCAAAAAGTGGGTAACCCTGCTCTGCCTATCCCTATTAATGTTCGCTACAGCCTGTTCCGGAGGATCTTCAGGACAAACTGCTTCTTCCAATGAAGGAGGGGATGATGGTGAGGCTTCCGGCAAAATTGAACTTCGTATGACCTGGTGGGGATCGCAGACTCGACACGATCTTACGACCAAAGTGATCAAGCTGTTTGAGGAGAAACACCCTGGCATTACCATCAAACCAGAATATTCCGGTTGGGACGGATACTTTGACAAGCTGACCACACAGGTAGCCGGTTCCAATGCGCCAGATATCATACAGATGGATTATGCCTTTCTTACCGATTTTGCCAGGCGTGGTGCTTTACTTGACCTGACCCCATATGCAGAGAGCAAAGAGCTGCGTACAGACGATCATGACAAAAGCATGCTCAAAGCCGGATCAATTGACGATAAATTATACGCGATTACATTAGGTGTAAACGCACCAGGTGTCATCTACGACGCGACCGTATTCAAGGAGCTCGGGATCGAGGAGCCGCAGGAAAGCTGGACGTGGAAGGATTTTAGCGATGTCGCTGCCAAGATTGCAGCAGAGAAGGGTGATGGTTTCTACGGTTCGGCAGATGTTTCGGGAACCACCAACATGTTTGAAGTATTTATCCGGCAAACAGGCAAAGGCCTATTTGATGGCGGGACACTGACAGCTACCAGTGAAGAGCTTCAGCAATGGTTTGACATGTGGGGGGCACTTCGTGAGAACGGGGGAGCGACCTCTGCAGAAGTGACGGCATCCACGACAAATGCACTGGAAACACGCCCGATTTCGCTTGGTACAGCAGCCATGGATTTTGCCTGGTCTAATCAATTGCTGACGTTCCAGCAGGTGAACAAAAATCAGGATCATAAGCTCGGGATACAAGTGCTTCCGCATGGTGTGGATGAAAAGCAAATCGGTGAATACCTGAAAGCGGGCCAGTTCCTGTCCGGTTATGGCAAAACGAAACATCCGAAGGAAGTGGCGATGTTTATCGACTTCATGGTGAATGATCCCGAAGCTACTGCTATTCTCGGTTCGGAGCGCGGAGTACCCGTCAATTCCAGCATCCGTGAGAAGATGCAGCCTACGCTGCCCGAAGCGGAGCAGGCGATCTTCCAATTTATCGATGTCGTTTCGAAAAACTCCAGTGAGATTGATCCACCCTACCCGCAAGGTTTTTCCGAAGTGGATACCAGCTTCAAAAGTGCAAGCGAGCAGATCGCCTTTGGTCAAAGCAACACACCGGATGTAATTGCGCAGTTTATTGAAGGTGCCAAAGCGACACTTGCGTCGAGTCAATGACACTTGAACGGTTCCATACTTCATATTCCGCGGGGAGGTTGCGAAGATGAGTACAACACAGGTCACTCAAGCCCGAACCGAGCGTGTGGCATCCCGGCGGGTGAAACGGAGATATGCCCATAATGGAGCGGCCCTTCTGTTTCTTGCACCATGGCTGGTTGGTTTATTGTTTCTGACACTTGGCCCGATGCTCGTTTCCTTATACATTTCGTTCACCGACTATAGTATCCTGGCCGCCCCTTCCTGGGTCGGTCTGGATAACTACACCACGATGTTTACATCGGATAAGTTATTCATTCAATCACTCAAAGTCACATTTACGTATGTCGCCGTATCTGTACCCATCAAGCTAATCTTTGCCCTGCTGGTGGCAATGCTGTTGAACAAGGGCATTCGGGGGCTTGGCATCTACCGTACGGTGTATTACATCCCAACTCTGCTTGGGGGCAGTGTAGCCATTGCGATGCTGTGGCGCAAAATGCTGGGCGGGGATGGACTTCTTAATGGTTTGCTCGCCATGATCGGCATTAAAGCACCTGATTGGGTCGCCAACCCGAAGTATGCCCTGTATTCAATCGTGCTGCTGTCGGTATGGCAGTTCGGATCGTCGATGATTATTTTCCTGGCAGGTTTGAAGCAGATTCCACCTGAATATGACGAAGCTTCTGCGGTTGACGGTGCCGGACCACTCCGGCGATTCTTTTATATCACACTGCCGATTCTGTCACCGGTGATCTTTTTCAATCTCGTGATGCAGCTGATCACGTCCTTCCAGTCCTTTACTCAGGCTTTTGTCATCAGTAATGGTAGCGGGGGGCCTGTCAATTCCACATTAATGTACTCTCTATATCTGTACAAAAAGGGCTTTTCGTTCTTCCAGATGGGTTATGCATCTGCGATGGCCTGGGTGCTGGTGATCCTGATCGGTATCTTTACATTGCTGGTATTCCGCAGCAGCAAGCTGTGGGTGCACTATGAGGATGGTGGAAAATCATGATTGGACAACGAAACTCTGCTGCGTGGGTAGTCGCCAAACATGTACTGATCTCGGGCATTGCCTTTGTCATGCTTTATCCGGTGCTCTGGATGCTGGGCAGTTCTTTCAAACCGGGACATATGATCTTCACCGAAACCTGGTTCTGGCCCCAAGAATGGAATTGGCAAAATTACATCAATGGCTGGACGGGAATTCAGGGCAATCCTTTTTCCCGTTTTCTAACCAACTCGGTTGTCCTGTCGCTGGGCGCTGTGCTTGGCAATGTCATCTCTTGCTCGATGGCGGCATACGCCTTTGCCCGATTGAATTTTCGGTTCAAAGCGATTTGCTTTGGCTTGATGCTCATGACGATCATGTTGCCACATCATGTGACGTTAATCCCCCAATATATTCTGTTTAACCATCTGGAATGGGTGAATACGTATCTGCCTTTGGTAGTGCCGAAATGGCTGGCCACCGATGCGTTCTTCATTTTCCTAATGGTCCAGTTCTTCCGGGGATTGCCCAAAGAGCTGGATGAAGCGGCTACGATTGATGGATGTGGTCCTGTACGAATTTACACCAAAATTATCATTCCGCTGGCCTTTCCGGCGCTGGTAACGACGATGATCTTTACTTTTTTGTGGACATGGGACGATTTCTTCAGCCAGTTGATCTATCTGAGTGATGTCAGCAAATACACGGTGCCGCTGGGCCTTCGCCTGTTCCTCGATTCCAGCTCCCAGTCCGATTGGGGTCCAATGTTTGCAATGTCAGTGCTGTCGCTGGTGCCTTGCTTTATCGTATTTATCGTGTGTCAAAAGTACTTCGTGGAAGGAATCGCGACCTCCGGGCTCAAAGGGTAATTCCAAGACGAAACGAGTTGATTCCACATGCGGAAACGAAGATTGTCGTTATTCCTAAATCGAAAGCTGCAACAAAGCAAGCTCTCCACGTTGATGGTGACTTGCTTTATTGCGTTTAACCTGCTGCTCGTCTCTGTTATTGTCTGGCTGGCATATCAGTCATTCTCTGCCGTCACGTTTACCGAGATTAGTAAAGCGAGGCTGGCTCTCCTGAATGAGAGTACGCGCCGGGGGTTTGATTTTATTACAGGTGTGACAGGGACGGCCTATGCTCTGGCGAGCAACCGTGAGCTGTCCAATCTGCTGGAAACAAAGGGGACGGGAAGGCTGACACAGATTCACCAACGGCGCGAGGTATCCAAAATACTGGAGCACACGTTGGTAGTTAGTGAAGGCATTACATCAATAGAGTTGTATACGGATGCCTTCAACGGTGTCACCGTCACAATGGCTGATCGCATCTATCCAGTGGATACGATTGCCGGTGATTCATGGTTTGCTGCACTACAGCAGGCGGACGCGGCCTGGGTACCTCTACGGGAAAATGAGTCTGGCCAATCGCTAATCGGATACGCCCAGCGAATCTTTGATAGCCGGGGCGGGACGGTGGCCTACGTGCTCATCCGCCTGAGTCGCGAGGATATTGTTCGCCGATTTGCGGATCTGCCCATGGTGCTGGATGGACAGGTACTGTTGGTGGATACCGCAGGCAACGTCGTCATGCAGATGGGCGATAACAATTTAGAGGTAGCGTCTGGTAGGGAGTTGAGCTCAACCAATGAAGCCTCCAAACTTTTTTCTTCTATTAATGCATCTGCTGCTAGAGAAAGTGAACCTGTTGTAGATCGTGCATGGATTCAGGAGCATGTTGAACATGGAGAGGACGGATTTGAAGTGGTTTCCGGCAAGCCCGGTGGGGCGCAGCTTGTTCTATATTCAAGACCTGCCATGCTTCAGTGGCGTCTGGTACAGACTATCCCTGTGCACACACTGTTATCTCCTGTGAGGCAGGCAGGATGGCAGGTCCTTGGAATAGCCGTACTGGGGTTATTATGCTCGGCGATACTCGCGTATTTGTTCGTGCGGCGGATTGTTCGCCCCTTGCGTCAGCTGATCAAACGGATGAGGCAACTGGAAAAAGGGGACTTCAATACCCGGGTTCAGCTTTCGTTCACCGAGGAATATGCCCATTTGGCGTATGGTTTTAACCATATGGCTTCACAGCTGACAGAGCTAATGGACCAGGTCAAGGAAGAGAGCCGCGCGAAGCGTGAAGCCCAGACCGGTTTGCTGGAGGCGCAAATCAAACCGCATTTTCTCTACAACACACTCGACATGATTCACTGGCGTGCTCTCGATTATGAAGCCAAGGATATCAGCCGTATGATTGTGCAACTCAGCAAACTTTTACGTATTGGATTGAGCGGAGGCAAACTATTTATCCGGGTGCGTGATGAGCTGGAGCATGCCCGTTGTTACGTTAGCATTCAGTCCGAGCGGCTGCCGTTCTCCATTGATTATCAGGAACATATCGATCCGCTAGTGCGCGGGTGCTACATTCCCAAAATCATTTTGCAGCCCTTTATCGAGAATGCGGTCATGCATGGGCATCCGAAGGAAGGGAAACTTCGCATACAGGTGGATATGCAGGAATCGGAGAGCAGCAATTTACCTGAGGCGAAGGATTCGCCAACCAGCCTTATCATCGAGTCACCAGAGTTAACGGAACGGGGCATTCAATCCATGGGCTATCGTCCGCCCAGAAAGTCTGCGCACGCACCCAAAATCATCATTCGCATTATGGATAACGGACAGGGCCTGCCTGAAGATTGGAAGCTGGAAGAGACGTCTGGGATTGGTATACGAAATGTACATCAGCGCATTCAGCTGTATTGTGGCGCCGGGAATGGTGTTGATATACGTGCAGGTGAATCAGGCGGGGTAGAGGTGACCATTACACTGCCGCGCATTGAGACGGAGGAGCAATTAAACTTTTGGCTGGACGGTGAAAATGAATGAAAACCATTATGCTTGTAGACGATGATCCGCATATTGTAAAAGCATTAACCGATCATATTAATTGGCCCTCTCTTGGCCTTAGCATCGCAGGAACGGCTTCCAATGGCATGGATGCACTGGAGCTGTTCCATCGGCTGCGTCCGGATCTGGTGATGACGGATGTCTATATGCCAGGCATGACAGGGCTTGAGGTCACGCAAACATTGAGGCGGGACCATCCTCATCTGCCGATCATCATCCTTAGCGGATATGATGAATTCGAGAATGCCCGGGCGGCTATGCGCTGGGGTGTAAATCATTTTTTGCTGAAACCCGCTGAAGTGGAGGAGATTGAGTCTGTTTTGCGTGAGGTATTACTGGAACAGGATGTGCGTGAGCGGCATGAGCAGCTGGAGCGGACGTACAAACAGGAGATTGGGCGGGTGGTTCCCTATCTGCGCAAATTGTTTCTCCATGAACTGTTAACTACTCGCTATAAGGAAGAGGAATTGCCTGCAGAGCGTATGGATTATGTGGGTATTCGTATGCCTGCTCAGGTACGCGCCATCAGTTTGCAGTTGTATCGGCCTGCATTTCTGACACGGATGAAAGAGCGGGACTGGCAGCTATTAAGGTATGGGGCAGCAGATATTATTCAGGAGACCGTCAGGGAGCAGACTTCGCAACTAAATGAATGCCAGGTGGAGATCGTGGACTATTCGGATCAGGTGTTTGTACTGCTTCTATTTAGTGAGAAGGATCTGCTAGAACATATGGAGTCGATTGTTGAACGGATGATTGATCAGATTTTTACGTATCTCAAGATCGAAATGAGTGCAGGTATTGGGACGTCCAAAGGTCACTTATGTGAAGTGATGGACTCCTATCTGGAGAGCAGGGATGCGCTGGAAAAAGCAGAGTTTCAGGGTGGGAGCCGCGTATATCGTTATGATTCAACAGATTCCTCTACGTCGAGTGTGACGGATTATTCGCTATTGCTACGTCATTGGAATGAGTTCTGGGCGGATATGAGGACCGATCTGGCAGAGGAAATATGGATTCAGATTCGCAAACTGCTGAATGAAGGGAGTGGTACCAATATTCAGGATGTGCAGGTTGTGGCGGTGAGCCTGTTCAACACGCTGATTCATAGCTGGAACCGACATTATCCCACACTGGCACCGCCTGTAGCGATGAGTAGTTTTTTGCGGGAAATTCAATCGAAATATGGGCTGCAGGATCTGATATGCTGGATGGATGGCATTATTCATAACTGGATGGAACAGACACGGAAAGAGATGGGCGAGAAAAAAAGCAATAAACTGGTGGAGCAGGTGAAACAGTACGTTGAAGTTCATTATGCTGAAGAGATCAGTTTTGAAGGCATTGCCAAGGGCCTGTTTGTACACCCCAAATATTTGAGCCAGCTATTCAAAAGAGTAACTGGAGAGAACTTTGTAAGTTATGTGAACGGGTACCGGATTCAACGAGCGATGGAACTGTTACAGTCAGGGCATTACATGGTCTACGAGGTTAGTGAGATGACCGGGTTTCGCAACGCGACGTATTTCAGTCAGGTGTTCAAGATGCTTACGGGCAAGAGTCCGTCTGAAATCGGGTAGAGCTATGAATAGGATTAGGCAAAAAAATAAAGTGGATTGGGTGGATAATATCGTATGATCATCGATCAACAGGAGTTTAACTTAAAAGGATTGACCTATTCAATTAGGTCCGCAGAGGAACAGGATGCTAAGGCATTGTCTTCACTCCGTGTACAGATGGATGGAGAAACCGAGAACATGGATCGCGAACAAGGTGAAGGGTTCATTGACCCGACAGGATTTGAAGAAATAATCCGGTTGGACACGGAAAGAAAGAGAAACCTGTTTCTCGTCGCCCTCGTAAAGGATCAAATTGTAGGATACTCCCGATGTGAGGGCGTGGATCTAAAGAGATTTTCTCATAAGGTTGAATTTGGCGTTTGCATATCGAAAGAGTTCTGGGGTTACGGGATCGGCAGGAAACTACTTGAACTTTCGATAGAGTGGGCAGATACAAATGGAATTGAGAAGATGAGCTTGAACGTGGTAGGAACGAACGATAAAGCGATGGAGCTTTATAAGAGAATGGGCTTCGAAATAGAGGGGACATTGAAAAAGGATCGACGACATGCGGACGGTCAGTATTACGATACAGTTATGATGGGAAGATTCAGGGGCTGAGGTGAGAAACTGGCGATGGGGTAGTTGCTAGCGATATCTGCAATCCTGTCTATTGTTTCAAAAACGATTCTATTATATGAAAGAACAAATACTAGAGACATTACCCATCTCTCACGGAGAGAGAGTTATTATCTAATAGATGTAGATTTCCTGAAACATGATTTCTTATCTCTGTATATAGAGGTTATTGAGTATATGCGATACAAAAGTAATGATTCCTTAAGCTGCTTGATCGTGTTTGTTAAAACGAATAGACACTCAGTTTACTATGAACAGTAACGACTACCACTTTAAGATAGGGGTGCTTAACAGGGTTATGGTTATAAATAAATAAATATTAATTATTAATTAAGGGTTGCAATTAATTTCCCCACATGGTATATTCTAATTCCGGCCAAGAAAACACGAGAAACACGGTGCGGCAAGCGAAACGAATAAGCTTCGAAAGAAACTTAAAAAAAGAGCTTGCAAAGTTGGTTCGGATGTGATAAGATATAAAAGTTGCTGAGACGAACGAAACTTAGTAACGAAACAAGTTTGATCTTTGAAAACTGAACAACGAGTGAGTAACGATCTTGCTTGCAAGATCGACGCTGAGAAATCGGTACGCGTCTTCGGACCGTGTGATTTCGAAGCATAAA
>NZ_AWUK01000008.1 GCF_000499205.1 Paenibacillus sp. MAEPY2 | reverse complement strand
TACTCACAAATATTAATTTTTTTACTTTCACAAATTCACACCTCGATTTTTTATAATTGTAATTTCTGATAACGTTCCTGTATCCACGACGTCTCACCGACTTAGGGCTCCGTCAGGAGCCGACCGTGATGCGGTTAGTCGGTGCAGATGTGTCCGCCTGATTCCACTTCCTTGCAATTCCCCTTCGGGCGGACCGAGGAGCCGCCAGGCTCCGATGCGTGGATATGATGTTAGCTGATGTTGCTGACTTCTTTGAGTAGACTTCTTTATTGATTGCATTCATTCTTGATTCATGTACTTTAATTTATTTGTTCAACTTCCTTTAATACCTCTCTTATTAATACCGTGACTGCAAAGCAATTCTCTAAATCGTTCTCTTCTTGCCCCCAATAAGTTATTGTATTCTTATGTATTTTATAGTCTTTCAAAATAAGACTTCTAATCCTATTCCATATTTTTGTCGTTTCATTAGCTTTTGTTATTGAATCGTCATAGGAAGAGATAATTAAAGCCATGAGCGCAAATTTTTCATCTATCGTTAGGTCATTCATTGTATAATACGTGACAAATTCTTCAACTCTCGAAGCATCGGCAAGTTCGTATTCCCAATCCTGAGAATATGGACTTAAAGTTGGTAATTTTAATCTTTTGTTCAAAGTTTCTATAGCTATTTGGGTAAGATATTTTGGGTAATAATCTTCCATCTACTCTTTCCTCACTTTATAAATACTTCAGCAATTTCAGCTAACGTTCTTGTGTTCCCGACGCCGAAAGACTTAAGGTACTCCATCATTCCATATGGCGAAGCCAATGAATCGGTGCCGGCTGCGCGCAGCGCAGTTAGTCTTGCAGGTGTGTCTGACTGAATATACTTCTTCGAAATCCCTCGGGCAGGCCCAGGATCGCTTGCGATCCGCAGTGGGAAAACGGTGTTATGTGAAGGTTCTGGCTTCATTGAAATACTTTCAAAATCATTTTTCTTGAAGACAGTTATAGAATATTTCATTAAAAGAATTCTGATCTTCAGTATAGTTTTCTGTATATTTATTTAACATTCGAACTGCTACCGCATTAAATTCTGGAACAATTACACAGTGACAGCCTGCTGCTCCTGATGCATAATACCAATTATCCTGATGGTACCATCCGAAAATTCGGTTCTTATCTTCGGTATCAATTCTTAATTGTTCAATCAGTTTAAAGACTTCAACAGGAATTAACTGTTCTTGATTTATTAACCCTTTATTTAGATGTAAATTTCCCCACTGTGCGAGATCTCTCGTACTTGAATACAAATTTCTTTCGTGCCCTTCATTTGACTCAACTCTTACGGATGCATAGCCATCTGCAGCTTGAAAATCACAAACTAATTGTTCCTTAGGCACTGAAATCCAATCACTATCAGTTAACTTCAATGGTTTGAAAATTCGATTTGTAATCAGTTCAGATATATTATTCCCTGTAAGTTCTTTGATGAGTTCACATGCTACTTCCTCACGTTCGATACGGTTTGATCCAAAATACTTAGCGCCTGACTTTGTAGCTAAATCCCTTATTGTTATGTGACCCAAATCTAATTCAGGCATTTTAGTTAGGATATCAGAAACTTTTATATCTACGGACAATTTGCTTTCTAGAAGAGCAATTGCTGTAGCTAGTCCGACATATGTCTTTCTTAATGAATATAAGTTATACATAGAATTAGTTGTTATCTTTAGAGATCCTTTCTTAAAATGATGATTCCCTGAATACCATTCTGTTGTTATTTTATTGTTTTGAAGTATTACAACAGAAGCAGCCGATGACCCAAACTTTTCTGCTGCTTCCTCTGTATATGAGATTAACGATTTGAATTTGTTATCTGTAAGTGTTTTAACTTCCATGATTTCGACCTCCAATTATAGTTTTTCAGAACTTTCACATAACGTTGTCGTATTCAAGACGTCCGACGAAGTCGGATGTGTCTGCTGAAACGCTTCCACAAAATTCATCCAGCAGACCAAGGCTCCAAAAGAGCCGCAGCTTGAATATTATGTTATACGACGGAATCACATCTTCGAGTTAAGCAACATCCTCTTATATTCTATTCTTTCATTGGTCTGTTAGATGTTCCAAAAGATCTCCAGGTTGGCATTCCAATGCCGTACATAATTTATCAATGACTTCTAAAGATACATACTCATTCGTATTGAGCTTTGCCATCGTTGCCGATGAAATCCCCGTCATTTTCAATAAATCCTGCTTCTTAATCTCCCTGTCAATCAATAATTTTTGAAATGGTTTATAACTTATCATCTGGTACTCCTTCGTATCCGAATTGAATTTTTCTTTAATTATATGAAAATATATTTCTCTAATCAAAAATATATTTGATATATCTTGACTATACTTTTCATTATGATAAAATAATATTCAATAAGTTGAAATTTTGTTCGTAAAATAAAACATAACGGACGGTGATCATTTATGCACAATTCTTTAGAAGTCTTACTTGATTCGTTAATTCGTAATCGAATTGAAGCCTTATATAACAATCTTCTCAAGAACAACACCATCTATAATCAATTCTCATCTGATCGAAATCTTTACTTCAAACAGTTACATGAACTTCTACCTCAGGATATGCATAAAACTCTATTTCTTTACGACGATGCAGACCTCTCAGTTCAAACAATCCTAGAACGTGAAATCTACTTGCAAGGTTTTAAAGATGCGCTTCAATTACATAATGAATTAAATATAACTTCTAATTGAGAGCCAAACGGCTCTCTTTTCATTTAAGGTTACACTACGAAATATCTAAATGATCTAACTCTTATTTGCACGTACTCGTTCCAATGCTTCGATCCCAATAAATTTCTTCAGAGAACTTGGAAATATCTCTTCTCCAAAATCCGATTTTTCTTGAAGTTTTGTCCATATACCTAAACTGCTTTTATCATTAGATTCATAACCAATAACAGATTCCAACTTAGGAATATTAAAATGTATCTTTTCCAGAGAAGCTTCTTTGATTAATCCCCAATTCGTTGAGATCATTCCTCGCTTTGTTGCTTCACTTAAAGGATCTCCTTTAGAATTAAAGGCTTCGAGTTCTGCTATTTTTGTGGTATATAATTCGCTTTTATGCAAATCTTCAAGGGAATCAAATGAAAGCTCCGAAGTGAAATTTTTCCTAAAGTCAAAATCATTTATACAAAAAAAGTCTACTCCAAGATGCTTGCATAACTTAATTAAAAATCTAGCCGTAATTTTTCCGTGATGAGGAATTATAGAGATATTTTTAAAGTTCAGGTAAGTTTCTGAATACATAGCATCATTGGTTAGTGAAAAAACTAATTTCTTTATAATTTCTTTATAGGTCAACAAGTCATTTGGACCTTCTACTAGGATCACTTTTTGACTAAAGACTATTTTATTCAAATTTGGTTCAATCATTTTAATATAATTATTAAAGTCAGCTATTTGGTGCAAAGAGAACACTTCTAGACCATCATCTGCGATACTTTCATTTGGAATGTTGTATTTCAAAATTGTTTCGCTATCTTGTTCGTTATATTCAAAGCGAATAAGCCCTCTTGTGTCAAAAGCATCTATCATTTTATCAGAATGAGTACTATATATAACTTGATGTCCTTTCTCCGCCAAATTACAGAGAACAGTTTTATAAAAGTATTCTTGATGATTTTCATGCAAAAAGCTTTCAGGTTCTTCAAATAAGAAGAGGCACTGATCGCTCTTGTTACTTTCAGCAATTGCTTGAATGATAGCCATAACAAACATAGAAATATATCCATCACCGAAATGATCTATTGGGATAAGATTTTCATTATCTCCATTCAAACCAATTTTGAATATCATATCTAAGAAGATATCCTCGTAATCAGGCAAACCAAAGTCTATGAAAAAGCTGCTGTTTCTCAAATTTTTCGCATAATTGGACCTTATATCTTCAAGAAAACTATGTAACTTCGAATCTGCAAGCACCTTATTGGTTGATTCCTTGACTTCTCCTTCAAAAACTTTTCTTTTCCCTTCCATATCTTTATCTTTTTCAACTATTTTCTTAATATGTTTCGCTAAAAATGAAGTGAGATTACCCCAGTTTGTCTTTTTTGTTGACAATTCTTTTTTTACTTCATGAAAATTCACATAAAAAATCTTAAAATACTTCGCTGCACCTGAAGCGTATGAGTTTTTGGATTGTTGCTCCTTATCACGAAATGAACGGATATTGACATCTTCAATTTCATTGTCAACTACGCTTATATGTAATGAATGAAATCCTTTAAGTTCCGCTTCGTGCCCGTCCCCTTTAACTTCTATACTACTTGCAATTTCAGTTTCAATAAAAGGCTTATTATTGTAATCACGATTGTGAAAATCGTTAATATTAAATGTATCTTTGTTAACACTCTTCTCTCTAATCCCATATAAAACTGCATTAAGAAAGTTTGTTTTCCCCGAATTGTTATAACCTACGATAGCCACAGGTTTTTTATGAGTTTGATCAGGGAAAATAATTTTCTGTCTTTTTCCGAATGATCTATAGTTCTCGACGCTAATACTTTTGATTCTAATATAGCTCATAATCAAACATCTCCTTTTAATTCGTTCTGTCGTATAACGTTCTTGTATTCACGACGTCCCACCACCCTAAAGGAGCGAAGCGACTGGCCGCGATGCGGTTGGGTGGTGCGGATGTGTCCGGCTGCTCATGCTTCTCTGCTACTGACAATTACTTCTCCGAAACCTCATCTAACTCCTGCCGGACCGAGGGGCGAATGCCCCGAAGCGTGAATATGGTGTTATCTGATGCCTCTGCCCACTCACCGGTGAGACAGGACGTCGAACATGACGGTGTTAAAAATTTTTGTCTTTAGTTGTTCCTTAATTCAATATTTCTTGATCTTCAATATGGTGTTGATCTTCTAATACGTTCTTGATCTAATAATACGTTCTTGATCTAATAATACGCTTTTGAACTTGCATTCTTGATCTTTCAATTCGTTCTTGATCTTCAAATACTCTTTGATTCTACATTATGGTCTTGATCTTCAAATGTGTTCTCGTTTTACTAATACGCTTTTGATCTTCAAATACGCTCTTAATTTCTATGCATTAAATTCAATTTACTACTTCGAGCCTCAGGACGAGGCGTATGCGTTACTCACAAATTCTTTGGGCAGAGGTTTCAGATAACATCTAATCTATGTACTTCGTATATACCACACATCCTGCATGATATGTGAACTACGTATATGATAACCTATGGTGTAGTATTTGCGAAGAAGAATTTGGTGAAAAAGGGAGATTTATTGAAGCACTCAATCTCCCAAGTCCAAACGATCCAATGGGCTCTGAATACGCTGAATATTTTTCGTACTAACATGCGTATATCGCTGTGTTGTTCGTGCACTCGTGTGACCAAGTAGTTCCTGAATATAGCGCAGGTCTGTCCCGTTTTCCAACAAATGAGTAGCAAAAGAGTGCCTCAAGACATGAATACTAACCTTTTTCACAATGTCTGCACGTTGTCTGGCTTCTTCAAAAACCTTCTGCACACTCCGCTCCGTAAGATGCCGATCAGAAGATTGCCCTGGAAAGAGCCAACGAGTTGGTCTATATTCAGTGACGTATTTCTGCACCATATCCCTTAGGATCGTTCTCCGATCCTTTTGCCCCTTCCCCTGTCTCACGATGAGTGTTTGCCTTTCAATATCAAGATCGCTGCACCGCAAACGCACAACTTCACTTACACGAAGTCCAGAAGAATAGGTTAGAAACAATATGGCCTTATGTTTAGGGTTGGTTACGGATTTGAGCAATTGAGCGACTTCCTTTTCCGACAATACTTGCGGAAGCTTGGTCTGCTTCTTGGGACGAATAAACTGGATTTCCGTAGGGTGATGGAGTACATGTTTACAATAGAAGCGGAGCGCGCTAATTGTCTGGTTCACACTGGAATGGGAGATCCCTCGCTCAAGCAAACCTAAACAATACGTCTGAATTTTGGAAGTAGTCACATCGGTATCTTTAAGGGGAAAGCTACTCAGAAAACGTTCGACCTGATTACAATATGCTTTAATCGTTTTGCGGCTGTATCCTCGTAACTTTAATGCCTTCTGTAACGGCTCTTTGCTCCATGGATGGTTTGCCTTACTACTTTCCATTGCTGAAATTTCTCATTTCAACCCACAACTCTGGGGTAATCAGAACGTCATCAGGATCAAATTGATTTATGAACTCCTGAAGAGCAGCTATGGTGTATGGGATGATCCACACTTTTTGTTTGGCTTCCCACGTTCTGCCATTAATCCGACGAATCCGCTTAATATATGCAGGGTTATATGGGATATGAATGCGCAGTAACTCAGGCGGAACCTTTAATTATGATAATCGCCTTTTCAGTAGTAGCATATTTATTCATAGGAAACTCTCCTTCGTTTGGATAGGTTATGTTTTTGACCCAAATTCGGAAAAACAAAAAGGAAGGCCCTTCTTCATCCACTAGGGAATCAGACGACCTTCCGATGCTTTCGGAACATATATGTTTTGATAAAAGGTGAAGCGGAGCGCGGCTTGTGCCGTGGCAAGCCGCGTAAGGGTGAGGTGCTGCGCCCAATGGGGCAGCACCTCACGGGATTGCACCGCGTCCATAACCGCGGTGCTCACCGGTGTAGCACCAGAAGGGCAAAGCCATGGTGCTTCCCCCACTGCATGCAGCCATCGGCCATGCAGCTCCCCAATGCCGCTGCACCTACATGGCAGCGGCTTCTTCTCCTAGCGGCAGCGTGTAATACTGCGCCTGCTGCCCTTCATGCTGCTGGTATACTACGACCAGCAGCGTCCGACCTTTCGCGGCAAGCGGGCTGGCGCCAGCTAGCACACGCTCAAGCCGGAACGGAAGCACATCCAATACGGTGTGCTTCTGCAGTTCTTTTTCGCCGAGACCGAGGTCGGCGAAAGCACGGGCACCCATGACCGTCTGTGCGGTCATGGCCGAGGTCATCGGCAACGCACGCGAAGCGTTGCCGCCTTCCCCGTCCGCCGCTCCATCCACGGCGGACCCAACTGCGTCGCCCACAGGGAGCGACGCCGCACCATCGCTGCCGTTCACACCCGCCGCATCTGCGGCAGAGTCTTCCCCGGCAGCAGCCGAACTTGCCCCAGCGGCACTCACACTCGTGCCGCTGCTTTCCAGCCATGCCGTGCCTGTTGCACCGGCAATGCGCGGCAGGCGAACGTCTTCCGGACGCTCGGCCAGCGTTTTCATATAACCCGCCCACTGGTCTTTCTGGAGCGGATCTTCCCACCAGATTTTGCGTGGTTTGTATTTGTGGCCGAGGAAATAGTCCAACTTCATCAGGCCGAGCACGATATCCATATGCGGCGTGTTGCGCGACTCCAGGAAGCTATGCAGACGAGTGAACAGATCCTCCAGCTGGTGACCGATCTTCTGCCAGCCCTGGCCCTCCCAGTAATCCCCGAATGCCTGGAAGAAATCAAACGGCGAGTCAAATTCCTGCTCCATCAGATACTTCAGCGTATGGTCCATCCGATGTGCGTTCCAATATTTCTCCAGTACATCTTCCAGCCGCTTCAAGCGTACGATGTCGCTGAACGGCAGCACGTCACTGCCCAGAATCTCATATGGAGCGTGATCCATATACGTATAGTTGTACTTCTCGGCATCCAGACGCAGACCTGTACCGCGCAGCATTTTGAGGAATCCGAGCTGAAGCTCTTCCGGCCCCAGGGCAAATACATCGTTAAACGTCTTGCGGAACGTATTGTAATCTTCCTCCGGCAGTCCGGCGATGAGATCCAGATGCTGGTCGATTTTTCCACTAGCTTTCACTTTGTTAACGGTACGACTCAGCTTCGAGAAGTTCTGGCGGCGTTTCACCAGTTCATTGGTTGGATCATTCGTAGACTGCACCCCAATCTCGAACCGGAATGTACCCGGAGGCGCATTCTCTGCCAAATAGTCCAGTACCTCGGGACGCATGATGTCAGCCGTAATTTCAAACTGAAACACCGTCCCCTGATGATTCTCGATCAGGAACTTGAACATTTCGAGCGCATAGTCCCGCTTGATGTTGAACGTCCGGTCAACGAACTTAATCAGCTTCGCACCCTTCTCGATCAGGTACAGAATGTCCGACTTCGTCCGCTCAATATCGTAATATCGCACGCCGACCTCAATACTGGACAGACAGAACTGACAACTGAACGGACAGCCCCGGCTAGTTTCAAAATAAACAACGCGTTTCCCGAGGTCCGGGATATCCTCTTCAAATCGGTGCGGAGACGGCAGATCGTTCAGATCCGCTTTTGGCCGTCCTGGCATGAGAATGACCTCTTCCCCTTTGCGATACGCCAGTCCATACACAAAATGAAACTTCTTGTCCCCCTCCAGCTCCGTCAAGAGCTGATGCAGGGTCTCTTCCCCTTCACCCATTACGATGAAATCGACATTGGGAATCCGGTTCATCCAATACTCCGTGTCGTAGGACACTTCCGGCCCGCCCAGCAGAATTTTGACATCAGGCATAACCTTTTTCAAAATATCAATGACCTTGATCGTCTCTTCAATGTTCCAGATGTAACACGAGAACCCGATCATGTCAGCACCGCGCTGATACAGATCGGACACGATATTCATAACAGGGTCTTTGATCGTATACTCGGCCAGCTCAATATCAAAATCCTTCTCACTGTACGCCTTCAGACACCGCAAGGCCAAGGAGGTATGGATGTACTTTGCATTTAATGTAGAAAGAATAACTTTCATGGTTCACAACCTTTGCCTGGACCACCAGACTATATTTTTTGGTAAAAAGGAAAGCTGCACAGCCATCCTGACCCGGATGCTGTTCATACAAACCTCTCTAATGATAGCCATTCCACTTCTCATGGACATATCAAGGTTTTGCCTTTCAAAGAGTGGACACTCTTTTCAAAAAGACATATACATCCCGCCAAACCCAAAACACAATATACAGTATTAGATTCGCAAAATCAAACTACATGCTGTATACGCTACTGTTTGCCATATCTAATACCAATGTCCACCCTTTGGAAGACAATCCGCCTTCTTTTGTCCACCCTACAGAGACAATATATCCAAATGTACCTTGTAAAAGGCCTCATTCGTTTCCCATCTGTGGTAAGTCTCAATCGCGTTGTATTCACTATCCACTATATACAAAACACTGATACCGAACGATTCCCCATATTCATGGACGAACCATTCCTAAATCTAAATACATATATCTCATCTATTTGAACACTTGAACTTGAACTTTACACAACCGAAAGCATACATCCATCAACTCACTCATACTCGTAAAACGCATCGTCATCCGTATCCACGTCTTCGCCCGTTTGCTTCTGGAAAAACTCCAGGAACGGCAGTCCGTACTTGCGGTACTTCACCTCACCGACCCCTTTGATATCCAGCATGTCACGTTCTGTCTGTGGACATACCACACTCATCTCGCGCAAGGTCGCGTCATTGAAAATAATGTACGACGGCACATGCTCTTTCGCCGCCAGATCACGTCGAATCAGACGCAGCTGCTCAAATACCGTCTCGTTAACCGCAGATGGCATGGCGTCGCGTCCACGACGTCCGCCGTAGTTCGTACCTGAAGCCGTCGCCGCTGTCTTGCGTACCACCCGCTGCATCACTTCACGCTGGCCTTTGAGTACTTCCACCGCCAGTGGCTGCAAACGAACAACCGGATACTGCCCCTCAGACAGCATCAGATAACCTTCGGACACCATGACGTTGATGATCTCCGCGATCTCACGTTCTGTACGGTTGCCCATTACGCCATAGGTTGGCAGGGAGTTAAAGCCGTAATCGAGCACTTTTTTGGCACGGGAGCCTTTGAGCACCGAAGCGACCAGCGATACTCCATACCGTTCACGCATGCGGTGAATGCAGCTGAATATTTTCTGCGCATCAATCGTCATATCCACCAGCTCACGGTCGTCCGTACATGAACTGCAAATGCCGCACGGCTTGTCCTCATGCACCTCACCGAAATAGTCCAGCTGTGCGCTGCGCAGACAACGCGTCGTGTAACAGTAATCCACCATCTGCTGCAGCTTCCGGTAATCGTTCTGCTTCCGGTCACCCTCCATCGGATTCTGTTCGATGAGGAACTTCTGAGTGATAATGTCCTGTGCTCCGAATAACAAAATGCACTGGCTCGGCTCTCCGTCCCGTCCCGCACGCCCGGCTTCCTGCACGTATGCCTCCATGTTCTTCGGCATGCTGTTATGAATAACGTAACGTACGTTAGACTTATCAATTCCCATCCCGAAGGCATTCGTAGCTACCATTACCCGGATATCATCGTACAAAAAAGCTTCCTGGCTTTGGGCCCGTTCATCGTCCGTCATCCCGGCATGGTAGCGTCCTGCTGGCAATCCCGCCTGGAGCAAACGCTGATGCAGATCGTCCACGTCCTTGCGAGTCGCGGCGTATACAATCCCCGGCTCGCTCGCATGCTCGCGCGCGTAATTCAGGACAAAGTCCTTTTTGCTCTCGCCGCGCAGCACGCTGAACGCCAGATTATCCCGCCCAAGTCCAGTCACATACGTCTGCGGGTCCTGCAAACGCAGCAGCCGCAGAATATCGCCCATGACCTCGGGCGTCGCTGTCGCCGTAAAGGCTGCAACCACTGGCCGCTCCGGCAAACTGTCCACAAACGGCGCTACCGCCAGGTAGCTTGTCCTAAAATCATGCCCCCACTGTGACACACAGTGAGCCTCATCCACAGCAACGCATGAGATCGGCAGAAAGCCCATCTCCTCGCGGAACCAGTCCAGCTCCAGTCGCTCAGGCGCGACATAGAGCAGCTTCAGCTCACCGCGCTGCGCCGCGCGGATGCGATCATTCACTTCTTTGCCGCTGAGTGTACTATTAATATAGGCGGCTGCAATACCAGCCGTGGTCAACGCATCGACCTGGTCCTTCATTAAGGAAATCAATGGGGAGACGACAAGTGTCAGCCCCGAATATAACAGAGCGGGGATCTGATAACAGATTGATTTCCCGCCTCCGGTTGGCATAATGCCCAGTGTATCTTCGCGTTCAAGCAGGCTGGCTACGATCTTTTTCTGTCCCTCACGGAAGTCGGGGTAGCCATAATATTTTTGCAGGAGACCCTGCGCTTCTTCTAATGTAGGTGTTTGCACACTCATGTAAAGACTCCTTACTTATCACCGGTGTTCTTCCACCAGCTTGGTCCAATCCGATTCTGACATCCGAAAGCGGCTTAAACCGCATCCTTGACAACAAAATGGCGTTCTCATGACTTGTCCGTCAAGCAAACGCCGCTCCCTTTAGTTTAACGGCCCAGACCCGAATGAGCAACCGCGTTTTCATGTAAAACGATCTTTGGTAGATGTGTAACAGCGGTATCCCCTAAGTGATCGGAAAGATTGCATGTAGAATCAAGTATGATTAAACATTTCTAGGAAAATAAAAAAACAACCGCCTGCCCTTTTGGGGACAAGACGATTGTTTGGTTTTAGCGTGCATTTGCTATTCTTTCAGCTCCTCAACTTCAGATTCAGTTAGACCGCTTGTTTTAGCAATGACTGAAACTTCGATACCGAATGAGAGCATATTTTTTGCTATTTCGATCGCCTTTCTTTTTTCACCTTCCGCTAATCCCTTCTCCGTAGCCCACTCAATCATTAAGGCTTCATCGTGCAAATACTTCTGCCGTTCCTCGTATAGTCGACGCGCCTCCCGATCCTGACTCAGAAACTCCAGCGTATCCATCGCTTTCTTCAATGTTGGTTCATTCATTTGCAGCACCTCATCATTTAATCCTCAAAAGCTTCTCGCATATTCATACGATAATATATACCCTTCTTCTCCATCAACTGCTCATGTGCTCCATCCTCGATAAGTCGACCTTCTTCCATCACAATGATGCGGGAACACTGACGAGCGACTTCCATACGATGAGTAACAATTAGTGCAGTTTTTCCTTCTATGAAACTTAGCAGATTACTCATTACTTTTTGCTCCGTCTGGATATCCAGCGATGATGTCGGTTCATCCATAATATACAGATCTGATGATCGCACGAACATTCTAGCCAGCGCGAGCCGCTGCTGTTGCCCTCCGGACAAATTGGAGCCTTTCTCCTGTAAAGGAGCATCATATTGCCCATCATGCGCTTCAATAAATTCATGCAATGCCGCTCGCTCTGCCGCAAGTCTTACCCCTGGTAAAGCAACTTCTGCAGTTAGGCGAATATTTTCTTCCACTGTACCTGTAAAAAAGTTCGGTACCTGCGGCATATAGGTCAGGATAGATAGTTCATCCATTCCGATATATTGAGTAACAGGCTTGTTATGCAGTAACGTTCTCCCTCCTGTGGGTTCAATCAGCCCCGCACAGACTTGGCACAAGGTCGACTTGCCCGAACCACTGGCACCAACTACCGCCACCGTCTCCCCCTGCCTCACATTCAACGTAAACTCATCGAGAACGACACGACCACTAATCTCATTGGTTACTCTAACCTGTTCAAGTCGAAGTATCGGTTCTGCCGGATCATCGGATTGTAGTATATTCCTCTGTTCTTTCAGCTTAATATCACCATACGCTCCCCCCAACTTCAGCCATGTCGAGATTCGTCCGAATGCCCCAACACTCGCCTGCATTTGGCTCCACTGACTCGACAACCCTAGTACAGGCCACACGACCAGCTCAAACAGCAGGCTGCTGGCTACAACCGTACCTGGTGACAAACCGTCTCTGGCCGCTGACAAAGCGATGAGGGACAAGGCAGCCAACTGGGCAAAACCGAATACGGCCATAGATACGTTATCTGACAGGCTCAAGGTCATTTGCAATTTCGCCTGACTCCGGTTGAGTGATTCTTGTTGTGACCGAAAACGAGACAGAAACCAGTTGGATGCGTTATAGGCTTGAACCAATGGTATCCCCTCAACATACTGTTGAATTTGCTGCTGAGACTCCCCTTCTTTCGCTTCTACCTCATCAGACAGACGTACAATTCGTTGATCATATAGTCTGGCAGTTAACCAAATCGCTGCCGCACTCACCAATGCAATTACAGCGACCCATGGATCTGCTCGGTACAAATATCCAAGTGACAATACAATAATAAAGACAACCGTTACCCCCTCTGCAATCGCCTCCACGACTTCTGCGCCATGTTTGGTGTCCTCTTTAATGCGGAGCATGATATCTCCAGATTTTTGTCTGCGCACCCACGCATACGGCATTCGGTTTAACAGCGTCAGCAGATCCATCGACATATCCCTGTATAGAGATTCTTTTAGCCACACGAGAACGTATCGATGCATCGCCAGTAAAACGATAAAACCTGTCAGGAGGCCTATGACGAGAATTGCTGTGTCGTTAAGCTGCTCCTGCCCTCCCTCATTAATGGAATCTACGAAGAATCCCTGGACAAAGGCTATTCCCCAATCAAACACGGCATCTGCTGCTATAAAAACAAGCAAGACCGCAACAGCAAGTCCATACGGTTTCATGAAGCGAAAAATAACAGGCCATACATTCGCCAGAGTTGCCGATACCTTATGTTCATTGGCTTGGATCCTTTCATCCATACGTTCCGTTTCCACATTTATGTTACTCATGACGTTCCTCCACTTCCAGGACCTGCTCCTCAATATAGCTACGATACCCATTGGGGCGCTCCAGCAATTCGTGATGTAATCCTGTATCCACAACGCGGCCTTCCCGCATATAAACCACCCGATCAGCCTGTTGGAGGAGCGACACTCGGTGTGTAACTGCAATAATCGTCGTTTCTTTCTCCGCAGTAAGTTTGGTAAACATGCCATGTAATCGCTGTTCATTTATGGGGTCTTGTGAAGATGTGGGCTCATCCAGCAACATGACATTAGGCTCCCTAAGAATTGCTCTTGCGAGACTGATTCTCTGAAGCTCACCGCCAGACATCGAACTTCCTTGAGGTTCAATAACCGTGTGATATCCCGATGTTTGATGCATAATTGCTTCATGTACCTGAGCATAAGATGCCGCTTCTACTATTTGTTCCGGGAAGACCGGTTCATGACCAAAGGCGATGTTTTCTTCCACTGTACCTGTGAAAATAAAAATTTGCTGCGGAACGTATACCTGACAATAGTCACTCATGCCAGAACTGTGTTCAGGTACAAATTGCACCGAACCATCCACAGGCATATGTACATCAGCTATACATTTTAGCAATGTGGATTTCCCACACCCGCTTGGCCCGGTGATAACAGTGAGTTTTCCCCTTTCAGCCGTAAAGGTGACATCGGATAGCATTTCTTTCTCCCCGTATCTGAAGTACACATGCTGGATATGCAGACCTGCCTTTTGGAGCTGTCCTTCGTGATCAGCAGCACTTTTTTCTAAGTTCTCATATTTATCTCCATTCATTGAACCAAACTCCATATTCTTCAAGGGACGCGTCATCTGCTTTGTCAGGGTTTTCTTTTTCTCCAAATCCATCACTTCAAAAATTCTCGCCGCATGAGAAGCTGATCCGATAAAACCATTCCAGAGGCTGGACATGGCCTCAATCGGACGAGTTAACTGACTGCTCGCAACCAGAAAAGCTGCCAGTCCTCCGACATCCATATGCCCATTTAGCACCTGAATCCCACCAAGATACAAAATCAAAATCATCCCGCCATAAGTTGACACTCGCCCAGCCGCTTCCGAAAGACGCTGCAAAACTGATACAGACATCGTTTGTCTGAATACCTGTTTCATTCGTTCCTTATAACGTTTGTATATGTAACCCTTCAGTCCGTAGCTTCGGATCTCAATAGGAGCCTGAATCACTTCAGTCAGCAGTGCATCCCTTGCCGCAGCATCTGCATTCAACTGATCATGTCGTCTTTGCAGGCGTCTGCCCAGACGCATAGTGACAACAGGATAGACCAAAGTGAATACAATGATCGACAACGACAACGGCAGATTCACCCAACTAAAGTACGCAAATGCAAGGATGAGTTGAATGATATTTTTTGCTAGCTCAATACCATGCTGGTTCAACCCATTTTGCGCTTCTTTGGCAGAAGTCCAGACCCTCGCAGTCAAATCACCTGTATGATAACGAGTGAGCTCACGTGAAGCAGTGTTTCCCAGTGAAGACAGCAGCAACATCTGTAAAGACAACAGCGTCTTTTGTTGAAAAAGCGTCTCAATCCACGTCATGATTGCGGTAACGATGACTCTTAACGCGACAATTGAAACACCAATCACGAGCCCCGAATAGATCAGGGAAAATTGTGATTCCGTAGCACCTTTGACCAGTCTTCGTATGGATTCCATATAACCCACTTCTATCAATGAGATCGCAAAGGCGGCGAGGAGCAACAGGACGATGAACATCCGATATCTGCCCGTTAATGTCCATAAACGCGTTATCATCCCTCGTGTGGTATAAGTTCTTTTTTCAGCAAACATGGATGCTTTCTCCAATCTTGTCATTAAATTAAGTACTTGGTTATGATATCATCAGAGATAAGAAAAAAATGAACATTTCTTGCTCTAACTACTTGAACTGATAAGGGAGATTCAAATGCAACACGATCAGCTACATACCTTTGATAAGTTATTTGATTACATAGAGGATCATATCCATGAAAAATTAACGCTGGATCATCTAGCTTCAGCCGCTCACATATCCAAGTTCCATCTCCATCGGATGTTCAAACATATGAGCGGACAATTGCCCGGAGAATATATACGCTCACGCAAACTGGCCCGCAGTCTGGAGCAGTTGGTCGATCAGAACTGGAAGATCATCGATATTAGCGGTCATTATTCTTTCGAACATGAACAGTCCTACATACGCGCATTCAAACAGGCATTTGGTATCACGCCTCTGCAATACCGCAAACAAGGAACTGGCGATCTCCAGCTTACCGCACGCTTGACTTCGTCTATGATTACGACGCTTCCGTATGGATACATTTTCAAACCTACGTATGTACGGAAACCAGCCATGATGCTGGTCGGTGAACGTTCACAGATACGGTATATCGATAACGAGGAACATTATGAATCCAATGCAAAAGGCAATAGCTTTTTTGAAAAATATTTCCACACCATACCCGATACAATGCATCCAAATATCTATATTGGGTTCACCAACGAGATCAATGATGACTACAGTACCTATCTGCCCTCAGTGCAAGTGACATGCCTCGACAATGCACCCGCAGGGTTGGATCAGATCGTGGTTCCGGCCAACCAGTATGCCGTATTCAAATACGTCTGTGATTTCCATCCCAGCCTAATCAACATTGATCATCTGGACAGTGTCTGGACGTTTATTGACGAGTACTGGCAGAGCCATTCAGGATATTCGAAGAGTGACTCATATTATTTTGAAAGGATCGACGGTAGCCTCGCACAGGATCATTACGGGGAGATGGAAATTTATATTCCTGCACAGCAAACTTCGCTTTAAAAAGGGGGGATCAATGCATATGGACCAGAAACCTCAAGCTAAAAGCTTATCTATGACAAAGCCATTTAAATCATGGATACGTCGACATCCGATACTCACTGCATTTTCCTTTCTGACTATGTCGATGGTTGCCGCCGTGTTCCTGTATTTCATGCTTCGCCCTTACTACTCCACGTTTGATCGCTCAGAACAAGGGGAACTCGCCTACACGATGCTATCGCCAAATGGAGAGTATGTCGCCGAGATGTACGGTGTGCCTTACGGTGGTGCGGCAGGTGGAGTCACAAGCTGGGTGGATGTGAAGAAGATCATTGCCCCGGACGTGCTCTCAGTAAAGACCATATATCGAGCTGAACATCACGGGGCCAACCACCTTGAATGGAAAAATGAAAATACGCTCCGGATCGAAAACCGGAACGAGTACAGCGATGATAGCATTACACTAAACATCGATGATGAAATCTATGACGGTTGGGGCTGGGCATGCCGGAGCCTGCGCATGAAGGATCAGTACGTTCGCTGCTTGGCACCCAAAAAGTAGAAAATACAAATAAGCAGCCACACTCCCCATCTCTCATGGCCCAGCGGGGCTACTCTTGTTTCACATCTAGAACGGATCAACACTACTCTTGCTCTTGCTCCCCCAGGCCCCTGTTCACCTTACTTAACACCGCTTCAATCTTCTGCCGATTGGCGAGCAGGCCGGGGTCATTCGGCAGATACTCTCTTGCTTTGCCATTATGCAGGAGCGCCTGCTCCCAGTTTCCCATGTGAGCGTAACAAAGTGAGAGCCGGGCGTGGGGCAGCCAGGTGCGACATGCTGCAGGCACGGGACGCAGACCCGGATCACGGCTGCTGACATCCAGCGCTTGCATATACCAGTAGATGGCGGAGAGCAACTCCTGCCGCTCCTGGAAACAGGCAGCGATGGCGCAGCAGAAGTCAGCATGTGGCAGATCGAATTGAAATGACTGTAACAGCGCACCCAGCTTCCTTCCCGGCTCGCCAAGCCGCTCATAACATTCCGCCAGCCGCGCGCAGGCAATGAGCCGATCCTCGCGATAACCGCTCGGCTCCAGCAGCAGCTTCGCGTACGCCCGAACCGCCGCCGCATAACGCTGGCGGTCGAAGCATTCGCCTGCATAATAGAACAGCAGGCGTCCCTGGGCTGCGCCCTCTTCGGCGATCCATTTGCGCAGAATGCGCACGTTTCGCGCCGAATGATGGCCCGCTTCGCGGCGGTGCGTGACGGCAATGTCTGCCGTGATGACCCCGCCCTGCGGGAAGTCCAACTGCTCGTGCAGCCGGCCATGCCAGCGGCACCCCGCCTCCCGCTTGACGAGGCGCAACCGTCGGTCCGTCACAAGCGGACTTCCCTCCGGCCCCTCGGCCAGCGTATAGCTCAACATCACAGCCGCCGTCTCACCGCCGGACGGCAGCTGCTGCTTCAGCATCTCCAGCTTCGCCCAATCAGCGGGAAGCAGCACATCATCCGCGTCCAGCCACAGGATATACTCCTGCGTAGCCTGGTCGAATGAATAATTCCGCGCGGCGGCAAAATCGCCCTTCCACTCATACGTGTAGACACGGTCGGTATACTGCGCGGCGATCTCGATCGTACGGTCGGAAGACCCGGTATCTACAATAACAATTTCGTCCGCGATTCCGGCGACCGAGTCGAGACAGCGCGCAAGCGTGCGTTGTTCGTTCTTCACAATCATACACAGACTGATGGTGATCACGGTTTAAGCCCCTTCCTGTCTTGCGCGTATTGCTACAGTTGTGTGACTGCCTTACTCTTTTCTACGTACTTGTCACTTGCCTACTTGGCCTACTTGGCTTCCTTCTTATCTTCCTTCCTGCCTCCTGGCTTTACCCTGACCTTCACCCTCAAGCTTCAACTTCATCCAATTATCATCCGTTACCCTTCTCCGTTCTCCTGACGACGCAGACGTTTAACCTGCTCCACCGCATTGTCCAGAGCTTTCTTGCGCTGATTCATAAGACGAAGATGATTCTTCTCCACCTCTGCAAAATGTACATGATCCAGCTCCATCCATTCCGTCAGTTGGTTCAGGGTTGGTGACATATACAGCTGAGTTTTCCGCCGCTTGCGTGCCACGCAACATAGATATTTATGATGCACTTCCAGCTTCAATACTTCAAAATACGGCAGCAGGCACATCGCCAGATTCCCGGCATAGAACGTCTGCTTGTGATCGTAAAAGGGATGGTAACCATACGGCACAGTCACAACCAGGGTTCCCTCCTCCTGAAGCAGTCGGTGAATTTGCAGCAATAACGTCTCCGGATGGGCAAAATGCTCCAGCACCTCGCCGAGCAGTACCGTATCAAAGGTGGTTCTGGCTTTCCATTGTGTAATATCCAATAAGCGAAAATCCACATTGTTCCGCACGGGTCTGGACTCCTTCTCCAGTTCCGCTCGCGCGTATTGTATACTCTCTTCTTCCAGATCAATTCCGGTCACCCGAAAGCCTTCCCGTGCCAGCAAAATGGAAGTAACTCCCTGGCTGCATCCAACATCCAGTATCCGCTTGCCTGTCGCTTCCCGGCACATCCAGTGAACACGTGTACGTGTAGCTTCGTGTGATTCCTCTGAATTGATCTCGCCATAATAACGCTCGTTTACCCGATCATGATTCGCCATGGCTGCCTCCAGAATTTTCGTGTGAGTGTTTCAGGTGAGGTTCACGGTCTGCCTCAATCTGGCCTGTCAGTTCCTGCTTATCCCCATCCAGCGTCTGATCCACTCGCATGTTCTCATGAACTTGCATGTCATGTACTTCCTTCACACCTTGCACCACATTCACATCCGGCTGAATCGGCTGGCCGAGCACCACAATATTTCCACCCACACAGCCTGCGGTTGCGTTACGTGTATCAAAGACAAGCTTTGCGTGGTCCGCCATCTCCTGATAATTGAAGCCCGTATGATCCGTCGTAATAATCACCAGATCAGCCCCCGCCCACAACGCTGGTGATGCTGGTTGAGCATGAGCAGTCGTGCCATCATCCTTGCGGAAGACAGATACCATCGGATCGGTAAAGACCACATTTGCCCCCGCTGCTTCCAGCAGCCTGAAGACATCCAGCGCTGGAGATTCACGCAGGTCGTCTATATCTTTTTTGTAAGCCAAACCGGCCAGCACAATGCGAGCTCCCTGCATCGACGAGCCATACTGTTCGAGCAGCTCTGCAGCACGTTTCACGACGCGCTCCGGCATTTGCCGATTGGTCGCATCCGCAAGCGTAATGAATTGCAGCTCCGATCCCTGACGGCCAGCGGCCCAGGACAGATAGATCGGGTCAATTGGAATGCAGTGCCCACCAATACCCGGCCCGGGATAGAATGGCATATAGCCAAAAGGCTTGGTCGCCGCAGCGTCCAGCACCTCCCAGATGTTTACGCCCATTTGCTCACAGGCGGGTGTAAGTTCGTTCACGAGCGCGATATTCACGCTGCGAAATGTATTTTCGAACAGTTTGGCTGTCTCCGCCACTGTCGTTGAACTAACGGGAACGATTTCGTTCAGGAACGAACCGTAGAATGCTTTTCCATAGGACAGACAGGCTGGCGTGGAGCCACCAATGATCTTCGGTGTATTTTTTACGCTGTAATGCACACTTCCCGGATCTACCCGCTCTGGAGAATAACAGACATGGAACTGCTGCCCTACTTTCCACCCTTTCGCGGCCTCAATCGGCTGCATTACACGCTCCTCGGTGGTGCCGGGATACGTGGTACTCTCCAATATGACAAGACAGCCCTCCTGAAGATAAGGCGTTATGCCATCCACGGCTGCAGCGATAAATGAAATGTCTGGCTGGTGATCCGCGGTCAAAGGCGTAGGCACACAGATAACAATGACGTCGGCCTGCGCTACTGCGGCGTAATCCGTACCCGCCATGAATAATCCAGCCTGAGCAAGAGATTGTACAGCCTTATCTTCAATGCCGATAATGTAAGAATTTCCGGCATTCAGCTTAGCGACCTTTGCTCCATCAATGTCAATCCCCTGCACCCGATACCCCGCCTGCGCCATCTCGACTGCCATGGGTAAACCGACATATCCCAGACCGATGACGGCGGCTTTCAGGGAGCGGTTGTTTATGTTTTGAAGCGTGGTACGTTCCTGTGTTTCCTTATTTCCACCCAACTCGCTGCTCTCTTCCATTCCTTCCGCCTCCAAACGGTCCGCCTCCCTTCTATTAATCGATAAAGCCGCCTGCACGCAAAAATTGGGCAATTGCGAAACGATTCATCATCGCGCTGTCTGAACGATACTCGGAAAAGGTCACACGAGGTAGACCGCTGTATGGATCTGTAAGGCTCTTGTCCGGTTCCTGTGGCAAAATCACATAATATTGCTCATCATATTTGTAGGTACGCGGTGCCTCGTATGGAGAAATGAGTACCTCGTGCAATTTTTCGCCCGGACGAATTCCGGTTACTTTATAATCGTGAGCCGGACGACCTGCCTGTTCCAGCATGACCGAAGCCAGATCCGTCATCTTGCAGGCTTTCATTTTCATTACAAATGTCTCTCCACCCACCGCTGCCTCAGCCGCCTTCAGCAACAAATGAATGGCCTCCGTCCGTGTCAGGAAAAAGCGGGTCATGCCTTTGTCCGTAATGGTCGGGCTCTTGCCTTCATCAATCTGACAACGGAACAATGGAACGACACTGCCGCTGGTTCCAAGCACATTGCCTCCGCGAATACACACAAAACGCGTTGACTCGCTCAGCCCATTGGCACGAATCATCATTTTTTCACCCAAGGCCTTGGTCATGCCATAAACGTTAATCGGATCTACCGCCTTGTCGGTGGACACGTCAATGACTTTGGCAACCTGCATGCGAATCGCAGCGCGGATAATGTTCTGCGTACCGATGACGTTGGTCTTGAACGCTTCATCCGGCTGGTCCTCGCATACCGGGACGTGTTTCAGCGCAGCCAGATGGAAGAGAACGTTCACTCCGCGACAGGCCGCCTCCACCGCCCGATCATCCCGAATGTCTCCAATGACAAAACGCAAACGCGCATCATGACCAAAATCCCGCTGCATCGCAACCTGGGCGTATTCATTACGCGACATAATCCGAATCTCAGCCGGATTCTGCTCCAGCAGTACCTCGGTCAGCTTTTGTCCCCAGGAGCCGGTTCCTCCAGTGATCAGAATCGTTTGTCCTTGAATCATGGTAAATCCCTCCTTGTTCAGATCATGAATTCGCGTAATACCGCAGCCATCTCTTCCCGGTTTAACCGATCTTTCGGCGGTACTTTTTTAATGGAAGTATTGCTGGAATGCACGATGTTCACGTAATTACGCGGAGCCAGCAGCTCATGCGGCAGCTCAATGACATTGCCATGTGTTCCCCGGCCCGGCAGCTTCACCCGGTATCCTGCAGCGTACTCTGCCGTTTTATATAGGTAGACATAGAATTGCGGGGAACGATGAAACGCTGGCGCCATCTCATGATTCACGCTGTCCCACAGGTATCCATTCTGGTTAATGAGTGCCATCGTTCCAGGCTGTGGCTGCACATCATAAAGCTGCTGAACAAACGTTTTGTGATACAGATCATCCGAATCTAGTCGGGCAATATAGATATCCTCTACTCCCTCGGCAAAAGCCAGAATGGCACGCACACTTTCGATTGTTGTTCCAAAACGTATATTGGAAGGCAGCGGCTCCTGTTCAGCCAGAATCTCTTGCATCAGTTCCCCCGATTCCTTGGACAGCTTCAACACGGCCAGGAAATCCTGATTCGTCTGGGCCTTAAGGCAATGAAGGGTGAATCTACGAAAAATGCCCACTCGCCGCTCCAGCCAATCTCTCGTTAATCGCTGCGGGTCCATTCCGTAATTGTTGAAGTTAATCTCAATAACCACTTTTCTGGACATACCCTTCCTCCTCATTCATTCTGTTATTTCTTTCACTTCAGTCAGACTATTTTCATAGTCTTTTACAGCCCTTTCCACACCAAAAACGGCCTCTGTCTGCCTGAAGATGCCATACAGAAGCTCTATTCAAACAAGCTGACTCTATAACGTATGAAAAAATAATAGAATCGGTCCGGACACTTGCACAGGTTCTTCCATAAATCAGCTTTTACATAAGCCCTTCAGCGCTTACCTCTCCCGGAAGTAGATTGATATACACCCGAAGATGTGCCCTGCCGGGTCGAATGCACAATACGTTGTCGAAGCTGCAACATAGAATAGAGCAATTGAATTTTCAAAGGGGGCCTTATACCAAAATGAATGCAGTCTATCTTGAAATGGAGGGTGTGCTGGATCAACTTGAAGCCGCGGTGAGGGAGAAGCGTCCTTTCTCTCTTGTTCGTGTAGGCGATGGGGAGAATATCGTCATGTCTCAGGAAACGGTCTGGAGCACGGAACAGGTTCTGAAGGAGCGATGGGCCATCAAGGCTAATTTGGGGCAAAAAGGACTGCGTCTACCCAATCTGCAGCTCCGGGATGAGGTTGCCGCTTCCTTGCAGCGCGCGGATATCGTAGGCGTTCTTCCACACGGGGACAGTAGCATCAAAGCCCCGGAGCATCTCAAAAGACAGCTGACCGACATTGTGTTCGCACATTTCGGCATCTCTCCGGCACTGACTTGCCATGCCTGTGTCAATCGGGAACTCGCCCAGGTGCCACGCTTCTGGAATATGCTTGCTGGCAAGCGTATTCTGCTCGTTACCCGGGAGATTGAGCAGCTGAGGGCCATGCTCGTTCAGGAGCCATATCATCTGGATATTACAGCTGCGCTGCCCTTCGACAGCTGGGATCAGATGCAGGAAACACTGCAATGGATTCAAACGAATCGGGATACCTTCGATGTAGCTCTCTTCTCCTGTGGCGTGAATGCGGTTGTACTTGCGGAGCGGACAGCAGCACTTGCAGGCAAAGTCGCCATTGACTTCGGCAAAGCCAACAACATTATTTTGAAAGGCCGCGCCAACTAGTTTGTAAAAGTGGATATTACAACAAAATCCCGGACTCCTCAGAGCCGGGATTTTGTTCTGGTTTGTTCTCTCTTTTCTCTTTTCTCTTTTCACCGTAAGACTTGAGGGTCTTATTAGCGCTAAACGTAAGGGATACCCTATCCATTTCAGGACTTCATCTGCTGTGGTTAGCAAGTCTGTTCATAGGAACCAATTGGTAGCTGCAATCCCATAGAACACCTCAGGTCCAGTCCGTACAGATGTGGACACCCCGGAAATAAACGAGGTATATACACTTTCCAGTGCAGGCGGTGCGGACAGATCCTGTGCAGTGAACGAATGAAATTCAGCGCCACCGCTCTGACCTACCGTCCCTTCAGCGCGATAAATCACAAAGAACGGATCGTAAAAACTGCCCCGTACAAGCTCAACAACGAACGTATCCCCCTCTTCTCCGGTAACACCAACCGTGCCATTCAAGGTGATAATGGGGTTTGGGACACCAAGGGTCTGCAGACCAATGGAGCCGAACGCTTCTGGTGATGGGCCCAGAGACAAACCGGGCTGTCCAACCGTTCCCGAGTTCATCGAACTTCTCATATCAAGAAACACACCCATGAGTAACACCTCCAATGCTATGGGATACGTTATTCTATGAATCTCGACTCTCTTTGGATTGGATGGGTAACAGATTCTCTCCACCTATTTTTATTTGCCCCCGGTTAATGGTATATTGGACTGCATAACGAAATGAACGGATCGTATGCACACAAGCGGTACAGGCTGTTCAGAAGGAGATTAGTATTTATGAATAAACGCAAACGCCCAACAGGCAATACATCGGCCAAGGGGAAAGCATCTGCAGGTTCGTCCACAGCGCGGTCCGGGCGGTCCACTTTTACTTCCGCCAAATCATCAGGACCATCCGCATCACGCAATGCAGGAGCGGCGAAAAAGCCAGTAGCTGCCAAGTCCTCCGCAGCTCCCAAGAAAGCCGGAGCATCCAAACCCAAAGCAGCCAAACGCTCGGGCAATTCCTATTATCGTAAGCAGGAACCACCACGCCCGTACAAAGTCACCGAACCGGATGAACTGCTCAACTTTTTGCTGAAACACTTGAAGTCCGGCCGGAATGCGGTCAAATCCATCCTGGGTCGCGGACAGGTATCCGTTGATCAGAAAGTGGTTACCAAGTTTAATCTGGAGCTGACGCCAGGGCAGATCGTAACGATCAGCAGAGAAGGCGCCGTTGCCGCTCCTTCCTTGACAGGCATTAACATTTTGCATGAAGACGATGATATCATTGTCATTCGCAAGGAAGCCGGACTGCTATCCATTGCCGCTGACAAAAGTGATGATCTTACCGCTTATCGCCAGCTGACCGAGCATGTTCGCCGTACCAACGCGCTGAACCGGATATTTATTGTCCATCGTCTGGACCGCGACACTTCGGGTGTCATGATGTTCGCCAAGAGTGAAGAAGTGCAGCAGAAACTGCAGGACAACTGGAAAGATAATGTACAGGAACGTGTGTATGTTGCCCTTGTAGAAGGTGCCGTTGCGAAGGAAGAAGGAACCATTTCCTCATGGCTGAAAGAAACCAAGACACTCAAAATGTATTCCAGTCCTCGCCCGAATGATGGACAGCATGCGATTACACACTACAAACGTCTGCAGTCGAACCGCGAGTTCTCCCTGTTGGAAGTCCGTTTGGAAACGGGACGAAAAAACCAGATCCGTGTGCATATGGAAGATCTCGGACATCCCATTGCAGGCGACAAAAAATACGGTGCACAAACCAAAACACTTGGACGCCTCGGACTGCATGCACGGGTACTCTCGTTCATCCATCCAACGACAGGCGAGCTAATGCGATTTGAGACCGATATTCCAAAGCAGTTCCTGTATCCATTCCGTGCAGATGCCCCACCAGCGAAATAACGAAATGATTCAGAGAACAAGCATTGGTGGCTCAGATCTCAGCCTATTCAAGACAAGCCCCGGTGCCAGATTTGGCCGATGGCCTAACCAAGTCTGAAGGGAGGAACCGATGCTGAACAACTTGCTGATTACCGGTTATCGTGCACATGAACTACAGATTTTTGGACAGAAGCATGAGGGGATTCCTTTCATCAAGAAGGCCATCTCCTCCCGTCTTACACCTCTGGTCGAAGACGGGCTGGAATGGGTACTGACCCCAGGACAATACGGCGTGGACCTATGGGCCTGCGAAGTGGTGCTTGAGCTGAAGAAGACGTTCCCGGATCTGAAGCTGTCAATCATTACTGCTTTTCAGAATCCAGAGGAACAATGGAAGGAAGACAAACAGGAGTATTATCGCTCCATCCTGCAAGGTGTAGACTATTACGGAGCGATTAGTCGTCAGCCGTATATCGGCCCGTGGCAGTTCACTGCTCGGGATGACTTGCTGCTGCGCAAAAGCGACGGTCTCCTGCTCGTCTATGACGAAGATGCCGGAGATGGCAGTCCTCGTTTTATTAAGGAAAAAGCAGTCAAAAAGCAGCAGAATGAAGATTACACCATCATTAGTATCACATCAGAGGATATCCAATCGGTCGCCGAAGATGAACGGATGAACGATGTTGGGGATTACGAGGATTCTTCATTCTAAGTGATCAAATGAGTCAACCTCGGATAAGGTACGAATGAATTAGTGATCATTGCACTTTTATGTAGCAGCTTAGTTGTTCAGGAATTCGTACATATGTTTTTTTTGGCCGCAGGTTGGGTATAAGTAGTAGTAAAACTGCGATTACCATGTCGTATGGGACAAAGGGGAACTGCAACCATGACATTAACGCCAGAACAGCGCATTCAACTGCATGGATTCAACAACCTGACCAAGTCGCTGAGTTTCAATATGTACGATATCTGTTACACGAAAACCAAAGATGAACGCGAAGCTTACATTGAATATATTGATGAACAATATAATGCGGCCCGGCTCAGTAAAATACTGACCAACGTGTCTGACATTATCGGTGCCCATGTGCTGAATGTCGCCCAACAGGATTATGTTCCACAGGGTGCAAGTGTGACAATGCTTGTCTCGGAAGGCCCCATTGTGGAGATTCCCGAAGAATCCTTCGATGAATCCCCCGGTCCCCTGCCCGATAATGTCGTCATGCAGCTCGACAAAAGCCATATTACCGTTCATACGTATCCCGAATTCCACCCGAGTGAAGGCATCAGTACGTTCCGGGCAGACATTGACGTCTCTACCTGTGGTGAAATCTCGCCCCTAAAGGCGCTGAACTATCTGATCCACTCGTTTGATACGGATATTATGACGATGGATTACCGGGTACGGGGGTTTACACGGGATACGAGCGGACGCAAGCTGTTCATTGATCATGAGATCGGTTCGATTCAGAATTATATTCCGGATGAGATCAAGAGCAGCTTCGACATGATTGACGTGAACGTGTATCAGGAGAACATTTTTCACACCAAGTGCAAGTTGAGGGAATTCGACCTCGATAACTATCTGTTTGGTTATACCAAAGATAAACTGAGTAAAGCCGAGCAACAGGAAATTACGGAGTGGCTGAAGCTGGAAATGGACGAGATTTATTATGGCAAAAACATCAATCGTCCTTCTTAATGGCTGATTCGTGAGGACTGATTCATAAAGACTGAATAAGGATAAGATGACATGAGGGCAGGATTTCTTAACGGAAGCCTCCGGCGTGCGCTTGTCCTTTTCTTTTGCCTAACTTGACAGGCGGCAGCGCAATTTTTTATGATGAAAGCAATTGCATTTCCATTGAAGGAGACTGAGCCGTTGATTGAAACGAACACTTCCAGACGCAATGAATCTCTGTTACAAGCGCTGAACGTACAGCACCAGGTTACCACTGAAAATATTGCCAATGCAGACACACCCAATTACAAAAAGAAATCGGTGGAGTTTGAGGAAGAGCTTAGACGTATCATTGAGAATGGTAAAACAGATCAGCTCGCCATGAAGCGGACTCATGAAAAACACTTTCCGGTCAGTAATCCCAATGCTTCCATCGTTAATTACCAGATTGTCGAGAACAACGAAACATCCATGAATAATAACAACAATAACGTTGACATTGACAAGGAAATGGCGGATCTTTCGGAGAATCAGCTTATGTATAACTACATGGTTGACCGGGTAAGCGGGCATTACAAGAAAATGAAAAATCTGTTGCAGGATATGAAATAATGAATGGTAGAGCAGCCCTTTGGCTGCTTTTTGTTTTGTCTAATATTCGGAAATATACAGATGATCTATATTAAATTTGGTGGAGCTTTTCTTTTCCTAATCAGAAGGTTCGACTCCCCTGGTTATGTCCTTTTTCGGTATCCTCTCCTTTCGTAGTATAATGAGATAAAATGATTGATTTCATATCAAATAAAAGAGGTGCAACATGGCTCCACGTCATTTAAATGCTTTTCAAGGCTCCAAAGTACGACTGGCCGCTCCTTGCCCGGAAGACTGCATGCGGCTCAGCCGCTTCACTGACAGTTATGATTACTTGCGTAATCTGGATACCGATATTGCTGTTCCACTAACGCCTGATGAGACGGGGTCATCCGCAGTTCGGAGAGACAACGGCTTTGAATTTGCGCTGCGTACTCTGGAGGACAATCGGTTCATTGGATTTACGGCCCTCTACCGAATTGAGTGGAATAACCGCTCTGCACGACTGGCGATTGGTATTGGTGATGACAAAGATCGTGGTCAAGGCTACGGCAGTGATGCTCTTGCCCTGATCATTCGTTATGGATTCCATGAATTGAATCTGAACCGGATTTCGCTGGAAGTGATTGAATACAATGAAGCTGCGAGACGTGCATATCTCAAAGCCGGATTTCGGGAGGAAGGTCGTCAGCGCTCTGCCGTTCTGCGGGATGGCACGCATTATGATCTGATCTCCATGAGTATCCTTGCGGAAGAATGGTCAACGCAGACCAAGCTTCCTTTGGCGTTTCAGTCCACTCAAGTCCGGGGAGCTGCACAGACGGAAGATCACTCAGACTCACAACTGCTAGCTGCTGAAGAATCTGCGTTGTCTGATTCACAAGCCAAGCTCATGGCGGATGCTTCTGTTCAACCTCGCATTGGTGTTGGGGCGGTTATCCTCAACGAGCGCAATGAAGTCCTTTTGGTTTGGCGGAATCGCCAGCCTGAACAGTACACCTGGAGTATCCCCGGAGGCAAAGTCGATCCTTACGAATCGTTGGAAACGGCGGTCATTCGGGAAATTAAGGAAGAAGTCGATTTGGATATTGCCATCGAGGGATTACTCTGCACGGCCGAAACCATTCGTCCGGAACAGGAAGAACATTGGATATCCGTACTTTATTTTACTCGGGTCATCCGCGGTATTGCCCGCAATCTGGAGGAAGGCGGTGCCATTGGCGAGATCGGCTGGTTCCCATTGAACGATCTTCCCTCTCCGCTAGCGAGTTTTACCGTGCCTGGCCTACAAGCCGTAAAGCAACTCTATTCCCAAGATTGAGTGTGGGAACCGTAATTTAGGATGACGAAACTTCAATAAAATGCATAACAACCGCCGAACTCCTTTTTCTGAGTCAAAGGGGAGCTTGGCGGTTATTTTCGATTTTCTGCGCAAATTCCTTCTTTATAGTAGTTTCAGTACATGTATACATAACTTTATTTTCCAAAACCAAGAACCGTTTGGCCCTTTCCACGGTCTAATACGCAACAACATCCATGAAAGGAGGAGCCATGTGACCCCTGCTCAACTAACCATCGTGGCACAAAAAGGGGATGCCGAGGCTTTTGCAGCCTTAATGGAGATGCATCAGAGCCGACTGTATCGGATCGCTTATGCCTATCTGCGCAACGAAGGCGATGCGCTGGAAGCGATACAGGAGACTACCTATAGAGCTTATCGAAAGCTCAAGAAACTAAAAGAACCCTCCTATTTCGGCACCTGGCTAATCCGTATTCTGCTGAACTACTGTGCGGACGAACGCAAACGCAAGAGCCGGTTCAGCCACGTTACCGAAATTCATGAACCCAGCGGCTGGGACCGACCCGAAGACCCCGATCTTGCCGCAGCCGTCTCTGCGCTGGATCGGGATTGTAAGCAGATTATTATTCTGAGTTATTTCGAAGGCTTCTCTTTGACAGAGGTCGCTGACATTCTGGAAATTCCTACAGGGACCGTAAAATCCCGACTGCATCGAGCTCTCGGACAGCTTCGGAATCAACTTGAAACGAAAGGAGATAAATTATCATGACCGATGAAATGGAATCATTTGAAGGTCTGGAACATCGTCTGGATGCTCGTAAAACGGAATACAACACTATACCTGTACCCGGCCCCGGAACATATCAGGCTGTACAGGCCGGAATCCGTCAGGCCACGCGCAAGCGCAGATCGCGGCTGCGCTGGTATATGAGTTCCATCTCGGCAGCTGCAATTATCCTCTTGTTTACGGGATGTATCCGCGTCTCTCCCGCTTTTGCGTCCTTTGTAGAGCAGCTACCGGGCATGGAAGGTATCGTTAGCATGATTCGCCAGGATAAAGGATTAATGATGGCCATCGATCAGTCCCTCTTGCAGAAGGTCGGTGTGACCGATGAGCATGATGGGGCTTCAATGACCGTGGACGGCATTATTACAGACGAGTCACGTATGGTTATTTTTTACACACTGAAAGGCATGAAAGATTCCGAGAAAGGCAACTATGATATCGATCTGCTTGATGAAAAGGGAAAGGATCTTCCTGTTGCGTTTAGCTATTCCTCTCCTAAGCCTGCTTCAGAAAATGGCGTTTATGAGGATAAAATCGATGTCTCATTCACAGAATCTTTACCGCCACAAGAGCTGACCGTTGTATTTAAGGAACGAGGTAAGGAAGGGGCTAAAAAGTGGAAGGTCACTTTCCCAGTGGATCACAGCTTAACGAAAGGTATGAAAAAAGTCATCCCTGTAAACCAAACCATGACCGTGGACGGGCAGCGTATTCATGTAAAACAGGCCGTTCTGCATCCCACTCGCCTTGTACTTGATATAGAATATGATCGGAACAACACCAAAAAAATCTTCGGAATCCGTGATCTACATTTAGTGGATGAGCAAGGCCGAGCATGGCGAACGGATTCTTCTTCCATCTCGGGCTCTGGGAGTTCCGTCTTTTTCGAAAGTATGTACTTCTCCACTCCGAAAAAACTGACGTTGCAGGGGTCTGGCCTTGCAGCGCTGGATAAGGATGAACTGGTTATCAGCATCGATCCTTCTTCAGGTGAAATACAAGGTGGCCCATCGAGTTTGAAATTCCTGAAAAGCACGGTACAGGGCAAAGATCTGGTCATCGAGTTTTCAATCTCAAACTCTCAAGATGCCACTTCTGGGCTATCATTTACCAATATCGAGGACAGTAAGGGAAAGCCTTTCGAAATTAATGAGTTCGGCTGGAGTCCTTCAGGTGAAAATGGGATCTCCGAAGCAAGGATTGTCATTAAAAATGCAGCCGTAGCTAAAGGAAAACTAACAATGGAAATATTCTCTTACCCTTATCAAAGTCGTGCACCGTTTTCTATTGAAATTCCTGTGACTCCCTAAATGAAAGATGAGCCGCCATAATAGCAAGCCACATAAAGTAATCATGCACTATAATGGAAACACCAAACATCTACATTAAATCAAAATGTCACAGGAAAGGATGTTTCCACAATGAATAACCGTTCCATCCGTTACCCACAACCACTCGCACCGGGAAATACCATTGGGGTGGCTGCGCCATCCAGCGGTGTGGGTGAATCCTTGCATCATTACCTTGAAGAGAGCAGGCACAACATGGAGCGCCTTGGTTTTGGTGTTCAGGAGAGCCCTTTTCTACGGCATAACGCCAAATGTGTAAGTTCGTCCAAGGAAGATCGCGCAGCCGAGATCAATGCGTTTTTCCGTGACCCTGAGATTCAGGCAATTATCCCTCCGTGGGGTGGAGAGTTCCTTATGGATATCCTGCCCCTGCTGGATTGGGAAGCTTTGAAAACCTTGCCGCCCAAATGGGTCATGGGGTATTCAGATATCAGTACCTTTTTATTCGCATACACCCTGATCACCGGAACGGCTTCGGCACATGGTACAAACTACGTGGATCTTAGGTCCAATGAACTCGATCCGGTGACCGCCCGCTGGATTGATGTATTGCAGACTGGACACGGAGGGCAGATCAATCAATCTTCCTCCACCCACTATCAATCGGAATGGAAACCGGAGTTGTCGAGGTTTAATCTGGATACCCCTTCACACTGGAAACAGCTGGGGCGGCCCCAAGGAGCTGACGCACAGGTTACGTTCTCAGGTCGGTTGATCGGCGGCTGTATGGATACAATCACTTGTCTGATCGGCACACCTTACGCACCAGTTGAAGCGTATCTCGATCAGTTCTGTGCGGAAGAAGGAACCATCTGGTATCTGGAAAGCTGTGAAATGAATGCGGGTGATATCTACCGTCATCTGTGGCAGATGAGACAGGCTGGCTGGTTTGCTGGCGTTAAAGGCTTCATGTTCGGCCGACCTGCCGGGTATTCGGATACAGGAGATTTCAATTTTACCGATGCCCTAACCTCAGCGCTGGGGGATATAGATGTTCCCGTACTGTATGATGTGGATCTGGGCCACATCCCGCCACAGTTAACCTTTGTGAATGGCGCACTGGGCAAAGTCGCTTATGAAAATGGGCGCGGAAGGCTTGAGATGGCATTTGTGTAAACACCTTTTGTAGGCAGATGCATACCTTGAAGTAAGAACTTATTTTGAGGAAGGGTTGTGCATCATGTCTGAATCCACATCCACACCATCCGCACTTGTCGTATACCAAGCCAATCAACCGATGCTTCAATCCGTGCAAAGTGTGCGGAATATGCTTCATCATACAGCCCGGCAGCACGTAGGCAAGAAGGTGCAAGTCCAGAATATCGATGGTCAGGTATGGGAAGGTGTCATTATCAGCGCAGATCGGGGTATTCTATATCTCCAGGTTACGCCGATGCATGGATATCCTGAGCCGCGTGCCTTGTTTGGACCGACGATTCTGCCACTCGTACTGTATGAGCTGTTAGTCATTACGCTGTTGATGTAATTGTTTTTTTATCGCTATAGAGCCAAATCCAAAAATCTTTGCTCCGGAGGCCCTTGGGTCCGGGAACGAAGATTTTTTTGGTTGGTTTAGGGGTGCTCGGGTAGTCCTTTTGGCTTGAATGTATGCATCAATCTCTGCAATCTGGATGACTTCCTGTCGTTCGTGCGGTATGTTTCCTTGCTAACGTGTGAAATATGATACAATGGTGTCGGCACCAAGCCTTATCTCATATGAACGGAGCTTGATCCGGTTGGAATATATCCCTCATGATCCTCCACCCGTGCCTCAGTCTGAGACGGAGCTGGTTGGGACAAATCATACTGAACAATCCCGTGTGATCGCAATCTGTCTATTGGCAGGCAAAATCATGCTGCAAAGCGGCGGTGAAACCTATCGTGTGGAAGATACGATGAAACGCATGGCTGCCGCGCTGGGCCTTCCCCATTCACACAGTTACGTTGTGCCCACAGGCATCTTCTTCTCGGTTGATGCAACCGAGCCTGCCAAGTTGATACGAATCTCCGAACGAACCACGGATTTGCATAAGGTATCCGAAGTGAATGCCGTTTCCCGGCGTATTGGACAAGGTGAATTGTCCGTTGAAGAAGCGTATGCGTTATTACAACAAATTGAGGGACAGCCCTCCTCCTATTCTGCAGTTGTGCGGCTTACGGCGGCGGCGTTATCCAGTGGGTGCTTTACCATTATGTTTGGTGGAGGCTGGGTCGACTTTCTCCCTGCAGTGCTCTGCGGTGGTATCGGCTATGCAGCGGTCATCGCCTTCCATCGACTGGTACTCGTGAAGTTTTTTGCCGAGCTGACAGCTTCATTTGTCATCGGTCTGCTCGCCTTTTTGCTTGTCTTTATGGGTGCAGGTCATGAACGGGACAAAATCATTATTGGCTCAGTCATGCCACTGGTACCGGGGTTGCTGATTACCAATGCTGTGCGTGACCTGATGGCTGGGCATCTCGTGTCCGGATTATCCAAGGGAGCCGAGGCGTTCCTGACGGCTTTTGCGATTGGTACCGGCATTGCTGTTGTTTTTTCACTTTTTATGTAAGACGGAGGAGTTGCAGGTTATGCTTCATTTTATTGAACAAGCCCTGACCAGCTTTGTCGCCTCGGCTGCATTCGGCATCATCTTCAACGCCCCACGACGCATGCTGCTTCACGGTGGATTTGTTGGCATGATCGGCTGGATCATCTACATTGTGCTTGAATATGCAGCAGATGCTGTTCCTGCTACACTGGCAGCGACCATCGCTGTAGGTGTCATCAGCCAGCTGTTCTCCCGTACGTTTCGCGCACCCGTCATTATCTTTAGCGTGGCAGGCATCATTCCGCTCGTTCCCGGTGGGCTGGCGTATAATGCGATGCGCAATTTTGTGCAAAATGACTACGGTGCTGCCATGGAGATGGCTGCCAAGGCACTCATGTTATCCGGTGCCATCGCGATCGGACTTGTATTGTCCGAAGTGTTGAACCAAATGATTCGTCGTTTACCAGAATCGTTGCGAGCAAAATCCTAGCAGTAGATGAATATACTATCACTAAAACGATAATGGCCCGTGGGAGACAGGGTAAACTGTCCTTCACGGGTTTTCCATATTTTTAACATATATTGAATCGGGATTATCTCCCTTGCAGCGGTCTCATCGTTGCATCCATCTATTCGATAACTTTACGATCCATAAGACAGAAATCCCCCATGTCTGCTTGAAAATCCTTGTCCTTTGTTATACAGTAAACCTTTCTCTTTTATGGCAAAGCACGCTTCATAACCGACGCAAATAAATCTGCCGCCACACCACTTCCGGATCTCATATAATGCTCTGCATCCGTACGATCAAATCCCATCCAGACTGCAGCCGTCCACTTGCCAGTATATCCCACGAACCACAGATCCCGATTGCCCTCCTTGCTTACACCAGGTAATGCAGCCTGCGTTGTTCCTGTCTTCCCCGCTACCTTATGCCGACTCAGCTGTGCTCTACTGCCTGTTCCCTGACTGACCACATCTTGGAGCATACCAGTCATGGCCGTTGCCGTGCTGGTGGAGATCACCTGCTTATTCTCTGGCTTAAAGGTATAGATCGCCCGGCCACGTGAATCCGTAATTTCACGAATCAGATGTGCCGTATTAAACTTGCCGTTATTGGCAAAGACAGAATAGGCCTGAGCCATTTTCAGTGGAGATACCCCCTTATGCAAGCCTCCCAAGGCAATCGACAGATTGAGATCCTCCTTACCCAGTTCAATGCCCAATCGATCAGCAAATTGATGTGCGCGTCCCAACCCTGTCTCATGCAGCAGCCATACGGCTGGAGCATTAATGGAATGTTCAATGGCTTGTGACATCGTAACTGCACCTCGGTAACGCCCACCCAGATTGCTTGGTTGATAACTCCCATATTTCATGCGTTGATCGGGTAGTATACTCTCCGGCTTAAACCGCCCGGATTCCAGTGCAGGTCCGTATGCAATAATGGGCTTGAATGCAGAACCTGGTTGCCTCGCATCCGTGGTTGCCCGGTTGATGCCTCCTTTTACAGGGTCACGCCCGCCCATCATCGCTTTGACTTCACCGTTATGCTGGTCCAGTATGACCATGCTCGCCTGCACTTGCTCATCCTTGCGATCATCGGGGAACCGGGAAGATTCGCGGAACGCTTGCTCCATCGCTAGCTGCGCTTGATCATCCAATCCTGTATGAATGGTCCAGCCTGCGGATTGAATCTCTGCCATACTTTTGCCTGTAAGGCGAGAAGCCTCCTCGATCACCGCATCTAATGCAGACACGTAAGCAGGCACTGGCGAGCCTGGACTCGATGCAGATGCTGGATCTGGCGGTGTATAGTCCACACTTCGCGCTTCCTCCATCTGTCTCTTTGTAATAATTCCTTGCTCATGCATGAGGCCAAGAACCACAGACCGCCTCTCTTGTGATAGTTCTTCCCGATCCACCGGGTTGTATATAGAAGGCCCCTTCGGAATTCCGGCGAGCGTAGCCATTTGCCAAATCTCAAGCTGATGTAAATCCTTAATCCCGAAGTAGCGCCAAGCCGCTGCTTTAACCCCGTACTGCTGACGTCCCATATAAATATGATTCAGATACAGCTCCAATAGCTCATCCTTGCTAAATTTCTTTTCCATCGCCATGGCAATCGACATCTCATTCACCTTGCGAACCAGGGTTTTATCTCCGTTCAAGTACAGATTTCTGGCCAGCTGCTGTGTAATGGAGCTACCTCCCTGACTCAGGTTCATATGTAAAACATCCTGCACAACCGCCCTGCCAATCCCGATAAAATCCAATCCGTCATGATTATAAAAACGTCGATCTTCCGTAGCCAGAAACGCCTGCTTTAACAGATCGGGCATGTCCTTCAAATCGGCATATTCCGAATATCCCTTGGTTTGCACTTGTAATCTCGAAATTTCTGTTCCGTTGGCATTCGTAATGATGGTGGAAGAGGCCGTTGATATGGCCTCAGGATGATTTCGAAGTACACCTTCGCCGTAAGCAACCAGATAGATATAGCCGATCACAAGCAAAATAACGATCACTACAGAGGCATCAAATATGTGATAGATTCCCCGCCTTATACTGGATCTCAACATTCAGGCTCCCTGAATACATGTGGAATGGAACCTGAATGTTCTTGTGGCTTCATTTCCATGGAATCCAGGGCAAGCTCCAGCCTTAACGTCTGTTCATACGCCAGCCTGACCCAGTGCTGAATCTCCGCTTCATCCCGGCAGCGTCCTTCCATGACCGTATCAAGCGATGAACGAACACCATAGAGAGTCAATTTAATCGGCAGATCGGCACTTAAGCGGCCCGATTGTGAACCAACCAAATCATCTTGGATATGTCGCTTTCCGAACCATTCTTCGCCTCTCGGCTCCCGTTCTATCCACTCATGATCTGAACTATTTATGTGCTCCGCTTGTATACGTATCGCAACGTCATTCAGATCGGCAGCAATCTGCCGCAGTTCCCCGCCATTCAGCACTTCAATCGGTGCTGAAATTTGGCCATTAGCCAGCTCATGAGCTCCACGAGCAATGACCTTGAGGTCATCTGCAATCTTCTGCGATCGAAACCAAAAAAACAAGGCAAACAAACTTCCCCCGATGAATATAACCAACGGTGTTGTTCCGATATGGTTTATCACCCAATGCATAACGCGAGTTATCCCTGTTGTCTCAGACAGGAGATGACGGTGGGCAAAACGTAACATGTGATAAACGACAAATAGGAGCGCTGCGCTAAGTAACGCGCTTGCTCCACAGATATATATGTATCTAAGTCTGACTGTACGTAATAATAATCTCATATTCGGCATCCTCCTCAATTTTGCAGCTCATGTGTACGATTGAGGTTAAGAATACCGAATATTTCTTAATGAGGAAGTGGGTAACTTCTTATCATTTTCTTAATTAAGCAATTAGGATGTTGAATCAAGGGAAGATCTAATACATCGGACGAGAATTCTGCCCGGTTAACGTACCTCTTGGATCTCTGTTCATCGGAGCAGCAGTTACAGGGAAACGCGTAACAAAATCGGTTCGGCCCTGTTCACTGTAGGCAGCTATACTTCCTTGATGTAATTCTATCATTGACTTGGCAATGGCCAGCCCCAGACCGGTGCCGCCCGTATCACGAGAGCGGGACTTGTCCACCCGGTAGAATCGATCAAATAAATGCGGCAAATCCTGCGCCGGAATCGGTTCACCGTAATTGCTGATACGCACCACGGCTTCATCACCTTCAAGAGACAACGCGATCTCCATCACTTTCCCCTGTGCCCCGTAACGGATTGCGTTACTGAACAGGTTCTCATATGCACGTACAAGCTCCCCGGGAGCGGCCTGAATCCATAAAGGCTCCTGTCCACCGATGATCTTGTATGTCATGCCCGCCTCTTCCAGCATCGGAGCGAACTCTTCCGCCAGCTGCATCAGAAACGGGTTCAGGTTCAAAGAAGTCAAGGACAAGGGCAGGCTCCCACCACTGACACGGGTATATTCGAACAAATCGTCGATCAGCTTCCTTAATGTCAATGATTTCTCGTACGCAATGCTCACGTAATAGCGCATTTCAATTTCATCCTGATACCGATCCTTCTCTATGTACTCCAAAAATCCGAGAATGGAGGTAAGCGGTGTCCTCAAATCATGAGAAATGCCTGTAATCAAATCATTTTTGGCAGCGACTGCACTACGCTCCTCCTGCAATGACAGCTGCAATTGTTCAGCCATCTGATTAATGCTGGCAGCAACAACGCCAAATTCATCCGATGTCTTTACCTCGATCCGATGAGACAACTCTCCTTTGGCAACCTCCTGAATTCCCGCCGTAATCTCATCCAAAACGAGCATCAGCCTCCGTGTGAACAGGAAAAAGAACAGCACAAAGCCAAGTATGCCAACTATAATCATTAATGGCACCGACCCAATATTGTTCACCAGCCACCTGATACCCCTTGCAGGGAGCGAATAATCAGGATAGGTCTGAGCATCCAGAATGGATCGTACAACTTTGCTGCCCCCATACAAAATAGCCGCAGTCAAAATGCCACTCAGCATAAATGCGTAAATAAATTTCCACCGGACTGTGTTAATTAATTTTGAATTCATCTCGGAACTCCCTGCTCACGCTCTGTATCCAATTCACCTTGTAAACGCACGTGCTTATTGTGGTTTGATCATCTTATACCCAACACCCCATACCGTCTGTATGAACTTGGGATGTTTGCTGTCGAGTTCAATTTTCTCCCGAATCTTGCGGATATGCACCATGACGGTGTTGTTGGATTCCATGAATTCCTCTTTCCAGACCTGTCTGTAGATCTGCTCCATACTAAGCACAGAGCCTTGATGGCGCGCCAGCAGCTCCAGAACGGCAAATTCACGGGGAGTCAGACGAACAGGCTGCTCATCCACCCAGACCTCATGGGTATCGGTATTGATGACCAGATCGTCAATCACCCATTCATGCTCCTTGTTCTCCCGGCCTTCATTGAAGGTATGATACCTGCGAAGCTGTGATTTTGCCCGTGCCACTAGTTCAAGCGGGTTAAACGGCTTGGTCACATAATCATCAGCACCGATGCTCAGCCCTGTGATTTTATCCATATCCATGCTTTTGGCGGACAGCATAATGATCGGCATTTTCTGCTCTTCCCGAATTTTCATACAGGCTTCAATTCCGTCCATATTTGGCATCATGACATCCAGAATGATCAGATCAATTGGCTCTTTCTTCAATTGCTCAAGCGCCTCGATCCCATCACTAGCTGTTAGAACTCGATACCCTTCATTGCCAAAATAAATCTCCATCAATTTAATAATATCCTGCTCATCATCCACAAGCAGAATGGTTGCTGGCTGTGCCACGGCATTATTCCTTTCCATTCCATGAATCATTGCTTTGATCAGAGTATACCACTAGAATATGAATCTGCGAAAATCATCACGCTCAGAAAAGGGATACCAACGTTAAATTTCCAGTATACTGAATACCCTCTCATAATGGGTTCGATTATCGTAAGCTGATAAAGTTTCTGAATATGTTCAGTCTATTTCTCTCAACCTATGTAGTGTTGTTGCCTTCCATTTGGTACTCCCTATCAGTAAAGTATAGTATCGTCGATCTAATCCCGATTTAACCGTTGCTTGTTTCGGATAACATGCTCTATGTATTCTATCTAATCTTGTTTCTATTCAGGCAGAAACTCGGTATGATGTATCTATTTTTTCTATTCAAACAATGCCACTTTGGGCTCTATACCAGTCAAAGTTAGCATCGTGTGCAGTTGGCCCCTGTGGTGGTATACATGTCCCATAATCTCAAGCAGCCACTCCAGACGACTGTACGAAGCGCCCCAGTAGGAGTCAGTCACCTGTAATAAGTCCTCCGTATTAAACTGTCTGTATCTATGGTAAAGGTACATCTGATTGGCAATCAGCGCTTCCTTGATCTCACTGAGTGTATTCGGCTGATTTTCCTCGTAAAACAAAGCCATTTCTTCTTCAGAGGCTCCCTCCGAAATATGTACATCTGCACGACAAATGACGGATAGATGAGAAAGCAATTCTCCAACCGGCCGTTTGCCTTCAATCGGAGTCAAAGCCAAATCCTGTTCGGATAGTTGGTCACATAAATTGATTAATGATGTGACTGCCACATCAATATGTTTAAATGCGGATTGAATCAACAGAAACACTCCCTTTTTATCCCATTATATAGAACGTATGATCGCTAATCAACCCATTTATTCCCCCTTCATATATAAACCAGCCATGTTTGAAAACTAACAATGACTAACAAAAAAGCCCCTCCTCCCTCTTATAGACGGCATTTGGGACTTTTTGTTGCTTCTATGATAACAAACATGAACTTAACTTGAATATAACGAACAATACGTTTGATCGAATCGTCCTGCAAGCAAGTCCTCCTTGCGAATGAAAAATTGCAACTCTCCACAGTCCCACCATTGAAATCCGATAGCGTCATGCGTATCAATTTTCAATAGAAGCAGTGTATCCGAAAGCTCTTGTTGTGTCCGTTCCTCATCTCCGCCATAATGAGCAGTCAGCTTCTTCTCACACGCCAGCTCATCATAATCATACTCTTCACCAAGTACGATCTGTAACAGCGCCTGATGCTCTGCATCCGGATGTTGACCGTCAGGATATCCAAACATGCCACCCCAGTTCTGTGTACTCGGATGATTCCAGCTGGACTCGAATTCAAGGTATCGGTCATATAGACCTTCCTCCCCTTCGACGGCTACTTTTCCACCAGATAGCGGGGCAGCGAGTGCATTCAGATCCAGGGAATCAATGTACGCATATGTAGGAAACTCAAGGTTAGGCAGCACCGTTACCGAGTGCGCTACAAAATCCTCCTGCTTCAGCGCAGTTTCGCCCGCAGGCTCTCGCCTTGTCAGGTTATGAGCGTCCGGCTCGTAAATTACACGATGCTCAATATGATAAGCAGGCTCATCCACTCCAATGAAAAAATATAACATGCCCCGTTCGGGCAAATTCCCGCGACCATCATTTGGCGTATATGGCGTCAAGTCCACAAGATTCAACTGGGCCAGGAAAGTCATAGGTACTCCATCCTGTGTCAAAGGCCATTTCATGTTCTCCGGCAGATCCGGATCTCCACCTACACGTGAATTTCCTGTTCTGCGATACTCATCCGTTGTCGATACATCAAGGCGAATTCCCCAACGACTTGAAGATAACAGCAGATCGGCAGCATTACCCAATCCATATTCCTCAAGTGTTTTCCGGGCTTTTCTGGTCAGACGTTCACATTGTTCTGGTTTAATCATACAGATCCTCCCCTTCTGACAATACATCTATGGTGAGACATATTCAGGTACACACCTGTATATTCTTCCGCTGCCTCTTCTTTCCCTGCTTCTAGCGAAAAAAGAGACTGACATTCGCTGTCAGCCTCTATCCTTACGATCCATCCCATCCCTAACGATTCCGATGCGGTAGATCATCCTGGAATGCACGAATATGCTCCTCGCTATCCAGAAACTCATGCGACTGGTGGGCAGCCATTACACCATGATAACTAATATCCAGGCCCAGATCTTCCTCTTCTTCCGTAGAACGGACAGGAACCATCTTGCCAATCAGCTTCAGACCGATCCAGGTCATGACAAATCCCCAGACGACCAAAGCCGTGAGGCCGAGCGCCTGAACACCCAGCAGCCTCCAGCCGCCTCCCATGAACAAGCCCCCATCCGTTGCAAATAAACCCACGGCAATCGTTCCCCACATCCCGGATACAGCATGAACAGGGAACGCACCCACCGGATCATCAATCTGCCTGCGGTCCAGCCAATTCGTTGCAGCCATCATGAGCAATCCGGATACCGCCCCGATGAATATCGCAGCCACATCACCGACAAAGGCACACCCCGCCGTAATACCAACTAAACCGGCCAGCGAGCCATTAATGACGGATGGTGCATCCGAACGATTGAAACGAAACAAGGTGTAGAGCAGTGTAACTGCGCCGCCCGAAGCAGCAGACAACATCGTAACAATGGCAATGTGACCGATCCTTACATCAGTCGCGCTGAGCGTACTTCCTGCATTGAAGCCAAACCAGCCGAACCATAGCAGAAATGCGCCTACAGAGGCCAGCGGCAGATTGCTCGGAAGCGCAATGGCACTCACGCCAAGCGGCGTGTATTTTCCTTTACGCGGCCCAATAATAATCGCTGCGGCCAGTGCAGAGAACCCGCCCAACGCGTGAATGACCGCAGAACCGGCAAAATCCTGCATGCCCAGCTTGCTGAGCCAACCGCCGCCCCATGCCCAGTGACCACCAATTGGATAAATAATTGCCGTCATCAGTATGATGTACAGCAGGTAGGCGCGAAAGTTAATCCGCTCAGCCACAGCACCCGATACGATGGAAATGACGGCAATGGTAAACGCGGCCTGGAACAGCCAAAATGTTTCCAGTGATACGGGTACGTCTAGATGAGACAAATCTCCATTGAGGAAAAATCCGGTTATGCCTACCAAACCACCAGCATCAGAACCATACATTAAACCAAATCCGATCGCATAGAAAAGCAATGTTCCGATTGTAATGTCGGCGAAAACCTTCATAATAATATTCACGCTATTTTTATAACGTACAAAGCCAGCTTCCAGCAGGGCAAACCCGCCCTCCATCAACAAAATCATGGCTGCACTCAGTACGACCCAGACCGTATCAATCCCGGAGCTTAACGTCTCCAAAGTCATGCTTATACATCCTCCGTTTCCCTAAGCTGTCTAATCTCCCGGATCGTTTCGGGCGTAAGCTCGATTTCGTCCCGTTCAATGCTGTCCGGATGCTTGATTCGTTCGGCAATGCGGTCCAGTTCTCGTATCCGCCGCCGAATCTGCTCCATTTTGCGAAAACGTTCCTTCACCTGGACCATATATTCCACCGCCTGGTGATGGGATGCGGGTCGCCCTGCGAACCATTTGCGTACTGTCGACAAAGATTGATAAGCGACTTCTTCCGCACGTTTTTTTTGCTCGAATTGTTCAATTTTATGTTTGAGCGTTTCAATCTCATTTTCTTTTTTGACCTTGAGCTGTTGGATAAGGTACAATAAATCGGACGATGATATTTGCAATGCTGTATGTTGATACACCTCGTCAATTACTAACATACCATGTCAGGACTCCTTACATATCAAGTTACTTGTTATCGATTATAGAGTCCAGCAGCACTTAGCGTCAATCCTTTTTTGGCGATGGTATGATTTGAAATAGCTCATTTATAAGAAATAGTTTTGTTCTCACCTGTACAACTTCAACTAACAAGGAAAATGTAATCCATCTTCGCATTCACCCTTCATATCCTCTATGATATATATCAAGCACCCACATGCTGGGCCTACACATAAACAAGCTAACATCATAGAACTCATATAAAGGAGAGGATTGCACGATGTTCACTCGTAATAACGACATTCGTAGCCAAATCTGGGAAGCGATCTCTGGACTTAATGAAGAACAATTGAACCTTAGACCCACACCTGAACGCTGGAGTATGATGCAAGTGCTCCGTCACCTAAATCTGATGGAACGTATAATTGTTAAGCAAGCTCGTGCGGCGCTAGAGAAGGAACAGACCGTTTCTGTGGACAAAAAACCATATGAGCTAACACTGGATCGCAGCCACTCTGTCAACGCTCCGTCTCATCTCCAGCCTCCTGCGGAACCGGAAGCTCTGACGAATGTTCGCCACGACCTGGAAGCCTCGCATCAGGCGCTGATGCACGTTGCACAGGATCATGATGCTGAACTGCTACGGAGCAAGTCCTTTCCTCACCCGGTTTTCGGTGAGATGGATCTGGCTCAGTGGATCGATTTTGCAAGCTATCATGAAGAGCGTCATCTGGCACAGATTCAGGATATTAAGCAAAGGCTTGGCGTGTCCCACACCTAAAACCTCAGTTATATATTCCATGTAAGCAAAAATAACCTCCAATCCACGCGCTGTGGATCTGGAGGTTTTCATTTACTTTGAAATACGCTTATATTTTTTTGCCCAAGATCGCCAAATCCCGGTTGATGCCATCCAGCACAGCCACTTCGGGGTAATACCCCCACTGTTCAAAGCCATGCTTGCGCAATAACCCCAGACTCGGTTCATTATGCCCAAAGACAAAGCCCAAAATCGTCTTGATTCCAAGCGCAGGACAAGCTTCAAAAATCGTGTTCAGCAAGCGTCCTCCTGCCCCAATGCCCCGACACTGCTGATCTACATATACGCTGACTTCCACCGTCCCATTGTAAGCAGGGCGTCCGTAAAATGAACTCAGGCTGGCCCAGGCCACAACCTGTCCGTTATGCCTCATCACCCAGAGTGGACGATGATCCGAAGAATGCTCCTCAAACCACGGAACTCGCTGCTCTACAGTCACTGGCTCCAAATCCGCCGTCACCATCCGGCTCTCAATCGTGGAATTATAGATCTCCACAATCCTTGGCAAGTCTTCGCGACGCGCATACTCAATCTGCACACTATCCAGTTCCATGTCTACTCCTCCATCATCCTGATCAATTCTATCTCATGACGGTATTATAACGGAGGAAGGAAGCTGGCGTCATCCCCCAAACATCCGGTCAGCCCCGCAATTACTCAGGCAATCCCTGGAAGGTCTTTCCCCGGGTTAACTGCTGGCTCTGATCCGCCCAACGAATGTTAACGGAACGGGAAGTGAACAGATCCGGGCCGTCCGACACCTGGAAGTGCAGGTGAGCCTCGCTGGAGTTCCCCGAGTTGCCCAGCGCTCCGATGAGGTCTCCCTGCTTGACTTTATCCCCTTTTTTGACCGCTACACTGCCTTCCTTGATATGACCGGTGATGCTATATTCTCCATTTCCATGGTCAATGACCACGTTGTTACCTGCCGGTTCTTCCGGGTTCATAACGCCTGGCGTATTGTCTGGAATATCGTTCTTGATGTCAACTACGGTTCCGTCCGCAGCTGCATAGAGCGGTTCACCAAAAGCGTAATAACTTGCATTCACCTGCGCATCCCCGTTATAGCTGAAACCTTCTTTGGTTCGCACGATATCAAGCGCGTAGCGCTGTGTTTCATGCTCATAATGATAGTTAGACATCACATCATTGCCTCCCCAGAACACATACCATTCCCCCTTCATAGGGAACTGAAATTCGGTTTTAGTGAACTTTTCATCCGTGTCCTCATGGGTTACCAGCGGCTGGATCAACAGCCCCTCAATCTGATTGGCTTCGCTAAAATAGGCTTGAATCCCTTTTGTTCCGGTTTGATCCTTCCAGGCAAGCTCAGTCAACTTGTTCATTTTGAGATGGACCACTTGATTCAGTGAGGTTACCCCCTCCAGAAATTGATCAGCAGATGTTTTGAATTGTTCAAGGGTTATCGCTTGCTTCAATTCCGGACTCATTTGACTGTAAATGTCATCCTTGGAACCGTTCATTAACGTATCAATGAAATTGTCAGGTGTAATGATGGCGCTCACCTCTGTACCTGAATTCTCTTCCAGACGACTGCTCTCACTCGCTTCATTTGTATTCGTCGTTTCTTCCTTTGACTGTCTGGCCTGTTCCGACGTAATCGAGTTACTGTTACCGCAAGCAGACAATATCACGCAGGCACCAAGGGTTATGGCAATCACCCTCCAACCCTTTCTACTCTGTAATTTCTCAGGTGCCGCATATGTGGATTCCAGCTGACTTCTCCCGTAATTCGAGCGCTGCTCCTGTACCTTAGTTCTCTCATTCAACCTGTTCATTCTCCACCTCATTCTCAACATCCCTTCTGGTGCTCGTTATACTTTCCAGTTAAGTGTACAGAATGAATCTTATCCTTCGTCTAACCCATCCTTACATGTAGCTAAACTATGGCGTCCTCTATGGCATCATAATTAAGATTCCGTTAAGATAGCTCTCACACTACATTGCCCTTCTGGATGGTATGATTAGCAATAAACAATAGGAAGTCCTGGGAGGTCATTTCACATCATGGATCACGTCTCCATACTGCTAGTTGATGATGAACAAACCATTTTACATATGCTCAAAACCGTTCTGCTTAAAGAGCGATTTGTAGACATTGATACCGTCGCGACTGGGGAAGAAGCGATTACCGCCTGCCAAAATAAAACCTATCATTGCATCGTGCTGGATATCATGCTGCCTGGCAAAAGCGGACTGGAAATCTGTCCATTTCTGCGGCAATTGACCGATGCACCGATTCTTTTTCTCACTGCCAAAACAACGGATTATGACAAGTTAACCGGATTCGCCGTTGGCGGCGATGATTATGTCGTTAAACCATTTAATCCACTTGAAGTGGTAGCTCGGATCAAATCGCTGCTGAAACGGTATTTGCCTACCAAACTGGCGACCTCTACAGCTGCTGCTTCACCCTTCCCTGACGCAAATACGTCATCTTCTACCGTACAGGATGGGATATATGATTTTGGTCGCTTTCAAGTATTTGAACAAGCCGGTGAACTTCAGGTTGAAGGACAGGCCGTAACTTGTCCGGCACTTGTCTATCAGCTGCTGCTCTTTTTCTGCAAGCATCCCAATCGTATATTCACCAAATCGGAATTGTATGAGCGCGTCTGGGGCTCGGAAGCCATCAGCGACGACAATACCGTTATGGTTCATATTCACCGGATTCGTGAGCGGATTGAAGCCGATCCCTCTAACCCTGCGTTTCTCGTCAATGTTCGGGGTCTGGGGTACAAACTCATACAGCCTAACCCTGTGTCACGCCCATGAGCATTCGTCGCAGATTAATGACGCGGTTTATCGGTATGCTTGCTGGTGCAGTAGTTATTATCATCCTGTTGGGTTCCGCCGCCACCTATTGGGTCATTCACAAGATGAATGAAGTAAGCCTGGTGGATGACTTCGCTACCAGCGGTCTTGACCAGTTGATCAATACCGCAGAGATTATGCCCGATGGGACGGTCCGCTATGATCCCAAGCTGCTGAAGCAGGTCGAGAAAAATCAGGGGTGGCTGCAGGTTCTGGATGATAAAGGTCATGTCATTGATGATTTCAATACACCGGACGACGTTCCAAAGCAATATAAGCCCGGAGAGTTGATCGCATACTGGGGGGCCGAAAAGGCGTTCCCCTATCAGATCGCCATGTTGATTCGGGAGAAAAACGGTGAGTATTTCACCTTGTTGTACGGCGAACGCAATCTGGCCAAATCCTTGCTCGATCAAGCCCGTGAGGATAGTCATTACGCCAATGGAGAGCTTATGCTTCAATCCAAACAAGAGGAAGCCATTCGTTCCAAAGGTGCCTTTCTGCAAATTTTGGACGCCTACGGACAGGAGCTGGCCTCTTACAACAAACCAGCCATAGGTGTTCCCAGTAAATACAGCATTCAGGAACTGGTTCTGCGTATTCGTTATCCCAATCGATATGGCATGTCGACCGCAACCTTTTACGATGAACAAAATGGCACAACCTGGATGCTCAACATACCGGTCGATACCACTGCTTCAGGGGATGAAAATCCCTATAACTTCATTTTGACCCCTGCACTCGTCGTGCTGCTCCTATCCGTTGTCATTTTACTCATCCTGCTGGCCCTTTGGTACGCCAATCGTTTCGGTTCCCCCATGCTGCATATGCTCCAATGGCTCCAGCGGCTGGAGCAGGGACATTATGAGGAACCCAAAGGCATCGGTGGCACCCCTCGCAGCCAGCGACGAAATGGCAAATGGAAACGGAAATACCACGTGTATGCTGAAGTGCTTCGCTCCATGCAGGCATTATCCACCACACTGAAACAAGATGAAGAGCTGCGTAAACAGACCGAGTCTCTGCGTGAGGAATGGATCGCCGGAATAACGCATGACCTCAAGACGCCTCTGTCCTCCATCCAGGGATACGCCCATATGCTTGAAGCACAGAAGTATAGCTGGTCCCCGGAAGAAGTGCGAGAATTCGCGGGTATTATGCTGGACAAATCCATGTATATGGACCGACTTGTGAATGACCTTGCCATGACGTACCGATTGCGCAGCGGTGGATACCAGCCACCTGTGGACGAAACTGACGTGAATACGTTACTGCATGATCTCGTCCAGCGTGCAGAACGCAATCCGGTCTATGGCAAAGGGAGAATTTTGTTCCGGCCTGCCAAAGCTCCGGTCTATGGCCATGTGCATATTCCATCTTTTGAGCGCATTGTGGATAATCTGACCGCTAATGCCCTTCTCCATAATCCAGCGGAGTCGACCCTGACCGTTAGTGTACATCCAGGTGAACAGACAGGCGAATTCAGTGTTCATTTTGCCGATAATGGGCAAGGAATGGACTCGGAAACGGTCTGGAGGCTGTTCGAACGATACTATCGCGGCACTGATACTGGCACATCCGATGTCGGATCAGGGCTTGGTATGGCGGTTACGAAAGGGTTAATCGAAGCGATGAAGGGCCGTATCGAGGTTCAATCAACTTCTGGTGTGGGTACTGTCATTCGGTTAATATGGGATGGACAATCAGAACAGGGGTAAAAAAACATTGCGCTTGACCTTTTCATTTTCAGTCTATATAATCGACACTCAATAACACCTGTTCCAATATATTGATATGGACTTGGACGATATTAAGATCAATTCAATTGATATCGATTATGCATATTTGGCGATGACCAGAGACAAGATTCCGTTTGCGTGCTGCCCAGAGAGAGAAGGGATTGGTGAAACCTTCTTCAGCGAACGGACCGGAATTACCCCTCTGCAGCCGTGACCTCGAACCTCAGTTTTGCGGACTTTTTCATGAGTTCCGGACAAAGCTGTCAGTAGAGTTCACCGCCTGATCCCCGATAACGGATTCCAATGAGGGTTATGATGTTCTTGCTTGCGGCGGCTGGTCGTGTTCAGGAGCATTCATAACCAAATTAGGGTGGAACCACGAGCTGAGCGCACTCGTCCCTTTTCCGGGACGGGTGTTTTTTGCGCTTCAAATTTGAATATTGGAGAGTGGTTCACATGAGTAATCCGAATAAAAACAGCCAATCCAGCAATCCATCGAATGATCAACAGCAACCCGGGCATCCGATTGAAATTCGCCTGCAAGGCGGAGCTGTACGTTCTTACGAAGCCGGTATCACTGTAGGAGAGGTCGCCTCATCCATCAGCACAAGTCTGGGCAAACAAGCCATCGGCGGTATTGTAGATGGTAAGAATGTCGATCTCGATTGGGTGCTTGAGCAAGATTGCGAACTCGTCATCGTTACACTGGACAGTGAGGAAGGTCTGTATCGTTATCGACACAGCACAGCTCATGTACTCGCACAGGCTCTCAAACGCATTTACGGTGCGGAACAAGTGAAGCTGGGCATCGGGCCTGTCATTGAAGATGGATTTTATTACGATGTCGATCTGGAGCATGCTTTATCTATCAGTGATCTGGCTGGCATCGAGCGGGAAATGAACAAAATCATTCAGGAAAACGAAAAGATCAGCCGCCGAGTGGTTAATCGTGAGGAAGCGCTCCGCATCTTTGGAGAGATTCAGGACCCGTATAAGCTTGAACTTATTCAGGATTTACCAGAGGATGCCGAGCTTTCGATTTATGACCAAGGAGAGTTTTTCGATCTCTGCCGGGGCCCTCATCTTCCGTCCACTGGTCGAATCAAAGCATTCAAGCTGCTGAATGTGGCTGGTGCGTACTGGCGGGGCAACTCGGATAATAAAATGCTGCAACGCATCTACGGTACTGCTTTCCCAAGCAAGGCCCAATTGGATGAACATCTGCACATGCTGGAAGAAGCGAAGAAACGGGATCACCGCAAACTGGGCAAAGAGCTTGAACTGTTCATGTTCTCTGAAGAAGCACCCGGCATGCCCTTCTATCTGCCCAAAGGCATGACTGTCCGCACAGAACTGGAGCAATTCTCCCGTGAGTTGCAGCTACAGGAAGGTTATCAGGAAGTGCGTACTCCACTTATGATGAACAATCGTCTGTGGGAGCAATCGGGTCACTGGGAGCATTACAAGGACAACATGTATTTCTCCGAGGTGGATGATGACACTTTTGCACTGAAACCGATGAACTGTCCGGGACATATGCTGATTTTTAAAAATACACTTCATTCCTATCGTGAGCTGCCAATTCGCATGATGGAGTTCGGTCAGGTTCATCGCCATGAATTCTCAGGCGCTCTGAACGGCATGATGCGTGTTCGGACTTTCTGTCAGGATGATGCGCATCTCTATGTCATGCCAGAACAGATTGAAGAAGAGATCAACCAAGCGATCTCATTGATCGGACGCATGTACGACATCTTTGGATTCGAATATAAGATTGAACTGTCCACTCGCCCGGACGATTCCATGGGATCGGAAGAGCTGTGGGATCAAGCAGAAAGAGCATTGCAAAATGTACTTGATCGGCGCGGTGTGAAATACCGCATTAACGAGGGTGACGGTGCCTTTTACGGTCCGAAAATTGACTTCCACATTCTCGATGCGCTGAAGCGCAGCTGGCAATGCGGAACAATCCAGCTTGATTTTCAAATGCCCGAGAAGTTCGATCTCACTTATATTGGCGAGGATAGCCTGAAACACCGTCCTGTCGTGATCCACCGTGCCATCTATGGTTCCATCGATCGCTTCATCGGTATTCTGACTGAACATTACGCCGGTGCGTTTCCACTTTGGCTCGCGCCCGTGCAAGTGAAGCTGCTGCCTGTGTCGGATCATTACGCCGACTATGCGCTTCAAGTTCAGAGCCAGCTGCGGGCTGCCGGCATTCGGGTAGAAACAGATCTACGCAGTGAGAAACTCGGCTACAAAATCCGTGAAGCGCAGATGGAAAAAGTGCCTTACTCGCTCGTACTCGGGGAAAATGAGAAAAATGCCTCATCCGCCTCTGTCCGTGCATACGGTCAAGGCGATCAAGGCATTCAGCGCATTGAAACATTTATTGAGATGATTCAGCAGGCTGTGAAGGCAAAAGCCTGAGCGGCTCAAACAGGAGTTGGCTGAAACATAACGTTAGAGGCAGACCGTTAATATGGATAACGGCTGCCTCTAATTCTGTTTCCATAAGAAAGTCGCCGCTTCTGCTTCGAATGATCAGCAATTACAATTTTTCTTCAGGTCTGAGTCCGACTTGCTCTTCGCTCCATGTCCAGAAGCGCTCAGCTGTTGCGTTATCCAGCGCATGAGCTTTCAATTCCTGATCCTTTTGTTGATAGAAATAACGTCCGGTTATCCCGGCAACTTCAGGACTTGTGGCGAGATAAATCGCTGTCTGCGCCCCTTCATCAGGAGAGAGGAAAAACGGTAACTTGCCTACCATAGCCATAATACGTGTGCCAAAACCGGTATTACGATCTACGCCAATACTTGTACCAACCGCTCCGGGATGAAGACAGTTCACCGTGATGCGGGTATCCGCCAATTTGCGGGCCAGAACACGGGTGAATAACACGTTAGCCAGCTTGGATTGCGCATAACTTTTGATTGGATTATAGCCTTTATGCAGATGGGGATCTTCGAAATGAATTTTGCCAGCTTTGTACGCACCAGACGAAACATTCACAATCCGCCCCTGCTCCGCAGCCTTCAACGGCTCAATCAGGAGTAAGGTAAGCAAAAAATGTCCAAGATGGTTAATGCCGATGCCTTGCTCAAAACCGTTCGAGGTCTCCTGGCGCTTCAACATGACGACACCCGCATTATTAACGAGAACGTCAAGTGTATCATAACGCTCCCGAAATGATTGGGCAAAATGACAGATGCTTTCCAGTGACCCCAGGTCACACAGCATCAGTTCAATCGCAGTAGAGCCGGACTGACGCAGTGCCTCCTCCAGAGCCTGCTGTCCGCGCTTCTCGCTGCGGCAAGCCATAATTACGTGATACCCTTGCCTTGCAAGTTCAATAGTAGTTGCCAAACCCATGCCTGAATTGGCTCCCGTTACAATCGCTGTCTTTGTGGACATCAGGTATTTCCCTTCTGAACCGAAGTTCTTCGTATTTTGGGACCATTGTCTTCTAGTTTCTAAAGCACTCCTGACGTCAATATGAGATAATCGAAAGATCACATATTGGTCTTATAGGGAGGATACGCATGCTAACCAAAGAAGACTTCAAGAAACTGAAAAAAGAAGCGAAACATGACATTGCACTAATCGAACAGGAGGTTCAACATCTCCAGCAAAAGCCAGACTCAACACTGCACGAAAAGGATAAACTGGGGGACGATGAAGAGATTGGTGAGCTTATCCGAAAACGGCAAGAGCGCAAATATAGTTCATGGACAATTGAATTATGCACGATTATTGAAAACCTGCTGAATCAACTATACCAGCAAACGCATCAAAAAAAATTTAATTCGATCCAGCTGATGAAAACTCCCGCATACCGTTCTTTATCCAATATCGAGATCCTTCAGGCTGAATTGAAAAATCAACACATTTCCCCGAAATCGGGAATGGAGAACATTGAAGAAGAAATCACCAACGTGTTTCAACTCCGAAATAAACTTATTCACTCCAACTTTTCTTATGCTTCCATCGTCAGAGAGAATCACGATGCGAAACAAGAGTTTGAATCCATCCTGGATACGGTGAAGCAATATAGAAAACACTTGAAATATAATCAGCCAGAGATTGGACCCATCCATGATAAATGATAAATACACAATGATCCTACTCTATAAAGGAGGTGCTCCGGATTCGATCCGGGAACCAATATGAAAAAGCCATCCTTGGATATAACGGTTCTACATCTTCACATTGTCACACCTGCGGGGAAGAACCTGATCTACCCTGTCATGCTGCGCGATGAAGATGGCATTACACTTGTGGATACAGGCATGATTGGCCAATTCGATGAACTTCAGTCCGCGTTGGACCATGAAGGCGTTCAACTGTCCGATATCAAGCGCATTATTTTAACACATTCCGATATAGATCATATTGGTAACCTTGGTGCCCTAGTGAATGCTGTTCCGGATGTGGAAATCTGGGCGCATAGCGATGAAATTCCGTATATCACGGGCAAAGAGCCCATGATCAAGTTCACACCAGAACGCAAAGCGTTGCTGCCTGAACCTGTAGCGGAGTTGGCGGAACAATTGATCTCCCAACGGACTGAGTTCAAAATATCCAAAGTGTTAGAGGACGGCGACATGCTGCCTCTACAAGGTGGCATCCAGGTCATTCATACACCGGGGCACACCCCAGGACATATCTGCCTGTACTTCCGGGAGCAACAATTCCTGCTCGCTGCCGATGAATTACGTGTGGTCGATGATGAATTGGTGGGGCCTTCTCCACCCGCAACACCGGACATGCCTGAAGCACTGCGCAGTTTAAAAAGGCTGCTTGGCCTGAAGCTGGAGAAAGTGCTTTGTTACCATGGTGGAGAGTACACCACTGAACCCAGTCGACACATTGCCGAACTTGCGGAAAGCGCGGACTAATCGGAACCTGCAACCTAAACCTAAGACTATGTTTACTTCAATAATAAGCGAAGGGGGCTGTCCCATATGTCATGAATATGGCGGGACAGCCCCTCTTTCATTTCACATTACATGTTACAGATTTGGCGTCAGAACGATCAATTGGTCATCTCCATCACGTGGAGAACCCCGGCCATCCCTGTTGTTGGTCAGCACATATAACTTTCCGTCTTCCCCCGTAGTTACATTGCGAATACGTCCCCACTCGCCTTCAAAAATCGGTTCCACCTGTGTCACTTGTGTGCCATCTTCAGATAGCATAATTTTGAGTAATTGCTCACCCCGCAGATTGGCAGCAAGCAAAGACCCAGCCCATGGCCCTTCTTCTATAAAAGCTAAACCTGACGGGGCCCAAGTCTCATTACCACTGTGTGCAAGTGGAGCCTGATAAGCGTCGTTATCATTCTCATCGCCCTCCACTTTTGGCCAGCCATAATTCTCACCGGCTTCAATCCGATTAATCTCATCATAATTACGCTGCCCATGCTCCGTAGCATACAGATATCCTTTATTCGGGTTCCAGGCCAGCCCCTGTGCATTCCGATGACCCATGCTGTACACAGGTGAATTAGGCCATGGGTTATCTTCTGGGATCGATCCGTCGAGACCAATCCGCAATATTTTGCCACCCAAGCTATCTTCGTTCTGGGCCAGCTCCGGTTCATACCGCTCACCCGTTGTGATATAGAGCAGTTCATCGGGACCAATCTTGATCCGACCCCCATTGTGATTCACCCCGCCAGGAATGTCACCAAGCAGCTCCTTGTCTATGGTTGCCCTTCCACCACTCACCTTCAAGCGCAATACCCGATTGGCAATGTCATCGCCTTCAAGATAGGAATGATATGCATACAGATAGCCATTATCATCAAAGTCTGGATCAGCAGCAAGTCCAAGCAAGCCGCCTTCCCCCTCTTCATGAAATGGAGCAGCCAATTCAATCAAAGGTTCAGATGCCAGCTCTCCGCTCTCGATGACCCGAATGGTACCCGGTCGCTCTGTTACAAACATCCGTCCATCAGGCACGCTCACCAACTCCCAGGGTACATTGAGTCCGTCGACCAGCACGGAAGCCTCGTAAGGAATAACGGCATTTTCCTCCGTTTTTTCCTCACCGCCACTCGCACCGTTATTGCCTTGACTCGCTGTCGTCTGCTCCTGCCCTGTACCTTGACCCTGAGACGTCTGCTGTGATCCTGTCGTCGGGTTACCGGAAGCACAGGCTGTTAATAAGGCGATACTGAGTAACGAAGCATATAACGGAACGTTTAGTCGATTATTCATGATTACATCTCCCTTCTAATGTCGTTGTTATATCGTGTAATCCTAGTTTCAAGGACCGTCCATTTCCAACGTAAGTAAACGAGTAAATAAATCTAAGTAAGCAAATTAGCAAATCAACGCGGTTTCGCCCTGTATTACCCTCCCCACCTGCCCCTCAAACGGGTAGTTAAAGCTAATTTCCGGTCATCATTCCTGCCTCCATTTGGATTTCCCCGACATTCTTCTATAATAGAAAGAAGATATATAAATTGAACTAAACATTTACACGAGAACGGAGAGGACAGAAATAACCTGAGGAAGCGCAGCTAAAAGCTTTCTGAAAGAAAGCTGCATCGGAAGCATACGCTTCGCCTTTATCCCCGGATTTTACCCTTTGACAAAGACAATCCAAAAAATCTGGGGATAACAGCGAACGGAAGGTTGTTCTGTCATCGGAGTGGCAAGTGTAAATATTCTTTAGTTCATTTATATAGAACGAACTGAAAGGTGGACGTATACACTCATGAATCAAACTCCTTTATCCCGGCTGGAAGCTGGTTTGTCTACGCAAGGATTGGACGCTATGCTGATCACAGATCCAAAACATATTTACTATTTAACCGGTTTTGCGAGCAATCCGCATGAACGTTTCCTCGGGCTTGTTCTCGCACGCGGCGAAGATCCGCTGTTGATCGTGCCCGCACTCGACGAGGAAGCCGCAGAAGCCGCTTCTTCGGTATCCAACATTGCCACACATTCAGACACGGACAATCCTTACGCTTTGTTTGAGCGTTATCAGGGACGTCTGGGCCGCGTGGGACTCGAAAAAGAATACGTGACGGTCGCACGTTACGAACAGTTGACCGCCGCGCTGGGCGCAGCCAACTTTGAAGATGTCGGCCCTCTACTTCGCACCTTGCGTGTGAAAAAAACACCGGATGAAGTGGCACGTATTCGCCACGCCATTCATCTGATCGAAGAGACGCTTCGCCAGGGTCTGTCCCACGTTCGTACAGGCGTAACCGAAATTGAACTGGTTGCCGAGATGGAATATCAGATGAAGAAGCTGGGTGCAGACGGTCCTTCCTTTGATACCATGGTTCTTACTGGACCCAAAACAGGCTTGCCGCACGGCACGCCGGGGGATCGCAAGCTCCAACACGGGGATCTGTTGATGTTTGATATGGGTGTCTACGCTGGCGGGTATGCATCGGATATTACGCGCACATTTGCCTTTGGTGACATTTCACCTGAACTCCAAACCATCTATAATACCGTGCTCGCAGCAAATGAAGCTGCCATTCGTGCTGTGAAGCCAGGCGTCACCTGTGCGGATATTGACCGTGCGGCGCGTCAGGTTACGGAAGAAGCCGGATATGGCGAGCGCTTCCTGCACAGAGTCGGACATGGAATGGGTATTGACGTGCATGAGTATCCTTCACTGCATGGTCAGAACATGGACATTCTGGAGGAAGGTACGGTATTTACGATCGAACCGGGCATTTATACCGCAGCAGGCGGTGTGCGTATCGAGGATGATGTACTCGTGACCGAAAATGGCGTCGAAGTGCTGACAACCTATCCGAAAGAGCTGCAAATTCTGACGGACTAATCCTTATCGGGATCATATCACTTTCGTTTTCATTTTATAGAAAATAGGTACTGTAACGAAAAGTCCCGCGAAAACCATGAATTCATGGCTTTGCGGGACTTTTGTGTTTCGATTCAGTATTCTGCGGACGAACTTAACGACGAGTCTAAGCTTCATCCTTGAATTTAAAGCTTCGTGCAGCATATAGAAACGGCGTTCCTACTGCGGTCAATACAAATTTGATCACATACGTCGTCAGGAAAATCTCAAGCCAGACATCCCATGAATAGATGAATGCAAATGCGATTGTACAAAATACCAGCGTATCCACAAACGAACTGATAATGGAGCTTCCGTTGGTGCGTATCCACAACTGATTGCGCCCTGGTGCCACCTTACGCAGCCAAGTGTACAGTCGTACGTCCAGAAACTGACTGATGAAATAGGCTGAGAGACTTCCGAGTGCAAGACGTGGCAGCATACCAAACAGAGTTTTCATCGACTCCTGTGCAAAGTCCGTAGACGCCGGCTCAAAGAATAATACCATCTGCATCAGCACTGTCGTCATGATCAATGTGAAGAACCCGAACCATACGGCTTTACGCGCCTCACCTGGTCCATACTTCTCATTGAGCAGATCGCTGGTCAGATACATACTGACATACATTGTATTGCCCAGTGTCAGAACGATACCCATAATATCTATCGTTTTGGTCACCTGTATGTTGGCAATGACTGTTGCCACACCGATCCAGGCATAAAGACCCTTTTTACCGAACAAGCGGTAACACAAAAGGAAAAATCCATAAGTAACGAGAACGAATACCGCTCCCCACCCTAAGTTAAACATAAATACATACACTGCCTTCCTAGTTTTGATTACGCGGGATGGTTACGAACCGCGGTTTGGCTCCGGGCCAAAACATGAATACTCTATCACATTTCCCAACAGTTGAACAGCACTAAATAACTCCAGCATACTCTCGAATGTAAAAAACCGCCCTCCGGGTTAACCCGGAGGGCGGCTGATCAGGCTTGGGTACTTATACATCCAGCTGCCAGAGGTGAAAAGTAAGTCTGGATCAATTACACCTGAACGGCGGAATCCAGATCACGGCTTTGATCATTAAATGTATCCTGATCGTTTTCTTTCAAAATTTTGCTGGATACAAGACCTGCGGTCATCGAATCGTTCACGTTCAGCGCTGTACGACCCATGTCGATCAGCGGCTCAACCGAGATCAGCAATCCTGCCAAAGCTACCGGCAGGTTCATCGTGGACAACACGATCAGGGAAGCGAAGGTGGCCCCGCCGCCTACACCGGCTACGCCGAATGAACTGATTACGACTACCAGGATCAGCGTAATGATGAAATCCCAGCTCATCGGGTCGATCCCGACCGTAGGAGCAATCATGACCGCCAGCATGGCCGGATAGATCCCGGCGCAGCCGTTTTGACCAATAGTAGCCCCGAAGCTTGCCGACAGGTTCGCAATCCCGTCCGATACGCCCAGTCTCTTCGTTTGTGTCTCCACGTTAAGCGGAATCGCAGCCGCACTTGAACGGGATGTGAAGGCAAAGATCAGCGTTGGCAGAACCTTTTTCACATACGTAATTGGATTGAAGCCGAACAGTGAGATAATAATCAGGTGGATGATGAACATCACGATCAACGCCACGTAGGAAGCAATGACGAATTTGATCAGCTTCAGTATCTCATCCGGGTTCGTTGTGGCGGTTACCTTCGTAATCAGCGCCAGAATCCCGTATGGCGTCAGCCTGAGCACTAGCGTTACGATTCGCATAACCACCGCATATACCGCATTGACCATGCCGCGGAACGTTTCGGCCTGCTGTGGTTTTTTGCGATCCAGTCCGAGTACGGCCACACCGATAAAGGCTGAGAAAATAACAACAGCCAGCGTGGATGTACGACGTTCTCCGGTCATATCCGCGAACGGATTCGACGGAATGAACTCCAGTACTTGCTGTGGAATCGTCTGATCCTTCACATCAACGAGACGTTCCTCCATCTTCTGCCCCTGAGCAAGCTCTCTGTCTCCACCCTCAATCTCAATGGACTTCAGGTTGAAGCTCAAGCTCGTTACAATACTCACGCTTGCGGCAATCGCTGTCGTGATGAGCAGGATGGCGATAATCGAAAGGCTCATTTTACCGAGATTCTGCTTGCCTTTCAGATTCATGATAGCCGAAATGATGGAAACCATAATTAATGGAATCACGACCATTTGTAACAAACGAACATATCCTGAACCGGCCAGATTAAACCAATCGACCGACTTGGTAATGATGTCAGAATCAGACGTGTAGAGCAGTTGCAGAATGACTCCGTAGACGACCCCGATGCCCAGACCCGCAAATACACGCTTCGTAAAGGAGATATGTTTCTTCTGCATCCAGAACAGGACACCTAGAAGAGCGAGCATAACCACTACGTTCAAAATGATTAAAAAGGTATTCATTTGTATAAATCCTCCTCAGTGTGAGTAACCGGATTCCCGGTTTTCTACTCGCTCAAAAGCGATATTCAACAATATATCACATAACAAACTATTCTGGTAGGTATTAATTGATATTATGTAATATGTATGTAATCAATTCATCTATTTCTGAAAAAAAACCACCGAATCACGAAAGTTGTTGTATTCAACCTCAGGTTAATTTTGTAATATAGGTATATCCGCTTATTCCCAAGTTTTCTCAACGTGAAAATTAGGCCTTTTTTCGTTGGTAATTAGTCTTATGATAACGGAAAAGCGACAATGTTAATGAACATGACGTGAAAGGATGATTATATGTTTCGAAATCGCACCGTTGCTGGTAAAATCAGAGGCACGTTGTTCCTCGTACTGCTGGTTGCTTCCCTGTTGTTCAGTATTAGTTTCTATGCTGTCTCTATGAATATTATGCAAAGCTACGTGCTTCCACAGTTCGACAAGGTCCTGAACACGTCGATTCAGGATATATACAAGAACACATCGGCTTCTAAAATTTTACAGGTTCAAAGTGGCGGCGCAGGTTCCGATGGTGCAGCACTGACCGTTGAATCCTACTTGGCTGATAAAGCAAAAGAGCATAGTCTGGACGCGGCCTACGTCGTGGCTATACAGGATGGCAAAGCTACCGTTGTGATCGCGAACACCTCCTCAGGCATGAAAGCCGGAGATGAGATTAAAGCAGAAGCAGCAATGAATGCGGCCATTGAGAAAAAAGAAATGGAAATCAGCAACGTTTATGTCGATTCCTTCGGTGTACATAAAGGGGCCTTTATTCCGATCGCAGGAAGTAACATGATCATGGGCGTAAGTATGGATGCCCAGTTCATTCAGGACAAAATTGCCCAGATCTTCTGGTTATGCCTCGGAATTACCGCCCTGGTCTTCCTGCTTGGCTGGCTTATCTCCACAAGCATGATCAAGCGAGTAACCAAACCGATCATTCAACTTGTTCAGCATAGCAAGCAGATATCAGAAGGTGATCTGACTGCCGAACTCCAGATTAAAGGCAAGGATGAAATTGCACAACTTGCTCTAAGCTTCCAGACGATGACCCATAATTTGAAAGAAATGATCAGCCGCGCACTCACGACCTCCAATGAAGTTGTGGAAGGCTCCAATGATTTGCTCAAACGGGTAGAATCCATGTCCGGAATGGTGAAAGACTCCAGCCGTTCTGCGGAAAGCGCCGAAAAAGGCAGCGTAAGCATCGCTTCCAGCGCAGCTGAAAATGCAAGAGCCATGGAAGAAATCACGCAAGGCATTATGCATATTGCCTCTTCCTCTGCCGAAGTATCCGAGCAGATCGGAGATGCTGCAAATGAAGCTGTTAACGGTAACCGACTGGCACAGGATGCCGTTCTGCAAATGGAACGTGTTGGCCAGACTGCGAGTGAGTCACTGCGCTATGTCGAAACGATGAATGAACGCTCGATCGCCATAAGTACCATTGTTGAATCCATTTTTGAGATCACCAGACAGATTAACATGCTGTCCCTCAACGCTTCCATTGAAGCAGCACGTGCAGGGGAGCATGGACGCGGATTCGCCGTCGTTGCCGGAGAAGTACGTAAGCTGGCTGAACAATCCAAGACAGCTACAGAGGAAATTTCTGATTACCTGGGTACCATCCGTGAAGACGCCGAACGTTCGGTTGATGCCATGAACCGTGTAACCCAAGAGATTGGATCAGGTACTCACGTGGTTCAACAGGCAGGCTCCGCGTTCCAGCAGCTTAACGAATTAATTCAGAACGTCAATCTGACGATTCAGACGGTATCGGCCTCTACCCAGCAAGTATCCGCTGGAGCTGAAGAAGTCAGTGCTTCCGTGGAAGAAACGGCTCAGATTACGTCCAAGTCTCGTCAAAGCATGCAGCAGATTGCAGCTACAGCAGATCTTCAACTGAATGAGATGGATTCCCATTCGAACACCGTACGTCATTTGCATGAGCAAGCGGTAGAACTGCAGTCCGCCATGAAAAACTTCAAAATAAACTAACCGGAATACCTTTAACCCATTATTCCCCTATTCGAATCACATTTTACTACAGCTATACAAATACCCCCATGCTCAGCAGCGTTCAGGTTTCAGAGAACGATTGCCACACATGGGGGTATTTTTTTGACTATAACAGACGATTCAATGCAGACGCTTAACTCCAATGGGTAACTCTTCGCCAAGTAATTAAACTTGGGCTACGTTTGTTAAGACTTTTACACGGGTGCCTGCACGCCCATAATCTCGTACACCCGCTGCATATCCAGTGAAGACCGTAACGACTCGGCAACACGGTCAAACTCCATTTCCTTGCGTTCACGTGCGCTGTACGTCTCCAGCAGCGGAGCGAGTCCTTTGCCTTCGCGAAGACCATTGAGCCACGAACGCCGGAATTGATCACTTTCAAATAAACCATGCAGGTACGTTCCCCACACCTTACCATCCACAGTGCCCCAGCCTTCATTGAAGGGTTGGCCCCCTGAATGGCCGATTTCGAACAAGGCCATTACACGTTCAGGCTCAAGACACTCGGTAACGCCCATATGAATCTCGTATCCATTGATGGGCAATGAGCTTGCTGCTTCGCTGTCCTTGGGCAAACGAATTGGATGAAAACTATGTACATGCCCCGAGGCTCTTACCGTTTGTTTGTTCTGTAGAAATGTTGTCGACAGGGGCAGCCATCCCAAACCATTGGCTTCCTGAATCTGATTCACTTCCACATCAAACGGATCTTTGAGATGCTGACCGAGCATTTGATATCCACCACATATCCCGATAAGTTGAACATGTTCACGCTCCGTCTGGCTGGAGATCGCTTGCTCCAACCCTGAGGCACGCAGAAATGCCAGATCTCCAATCGTATCCTTTGTACCCGGAAGCAGAATGGCATCGGGTTGCCCCAAATCATCGGGAGAAGTCACGTATCGCACATTCACATCCGGTTCCCTAGAAAGGGCATCAAAGTCTGTAAAGTTGGAAATACGCGGATAACGAATTACTGCAAGGTCCAGGTCCAGGTCCAGCTCCTGCTCACCGGATTTGCCGTGTCGCATGGAGTCAAGCACCACAGAATCTTCCGCTTCAATCTGAATATCACTTATGTAAGGCAACACGCCCAATACAGGAATGCCTGTCCGTTCCTCAAGCCAGTCCAATCCGGGCTGCAGCAAGGACAGATCTCCGCGAAACTTGTTGATGATGAATCCTTTTACACGCTGAGCCTCATGCGGCTCAAGCAGCTCCATCGTACCTACAATGGAAGCAAAGACCCCGCCACGATCAATATCCGAGATCAGAATAACCGGAGCATCCGCCCAGCCCGCCAGATTCATATTAACGATATCCCGATCCTTCAAATTAATCTCCGCAGGACTGCCCGCGCCTTCCATCAGCACGATATTGTACGTCGCGCGTAGCCGATTCAGCGCATCCATGACCGTCGCCTTGGCTTCAGGTAGAAAATGCTGCCGGTAATCCCAAGCACTCATCTGCGCAAGAGGTACACCGTGTACGACAATCTGGGAATGCATATCCCGAACCGGCTTTATCAGGATCGGATTCATGTCTGTCGTCGCTTCAATGCCGCACGCCTCAGCCTGCGCCCCCTGGGCTCTTCCGATTTCCTTGCCGTCTTCCGTGACGTAGGAATTCAGCGCCATATTCTGTGATTTGAACGGGGCTGGCCTGAATCCGTCCTGCTTGAATATTCGGCATAGCGCCGTCGTAATTACGCTTTTCCCCACATCCGATGCCGTCCCTTGCAGCATTAATACTGCCGCCGTTTGTTCGGACGTTTGTACAGACGTATCTTCCACGTTCCCTCACCTCAGTTCTCAGCGTTATATCAAAAAGAATCCCTGTAACAGACTAAGTACCGTTAGCAGTGCGGCCTCCAGCAACTCATTCATAGCCCCGTACGTGTCCCCTGTAAGTCCGCCCAGCCGTTCACTGATACGCCCGGCAACGAATTTGCCAATCACATAGCCAGCCAGTGGCACCGCAAGGATCGCTGCAACGGGATATAGCCACCATGGTAATGTCCCCAATCCATTCTCTGTCGCAAGCACCTGGAACATGGCTGTATCCGGCTGGAAGATCCATACCGCTGCCAACGTGATCACACCTGCCAGAATGGTAAGTCCTACCGCAGAGCTGCGTGCACGCTGGACTTCCCTCCGCTCTCCCAGCCCCTTGAACAGGACAGCAAGCCCATCGTCCTTCCGGGCATTCGGCCAGGCCGCCATGGCATACACCATGAACCAGCGGCTCCAGATCATCGGCAGGATGAGCAAAGCTCCATAGGCCCAATTCCCACGCGCGATAAAATCAGCAATCAAAGCTGCTTTCATCATTAACAGAAGCACACAGGCGATCACGCCCATGGCCCCTACCCGACTGTCTTTCATAATTTCCAGCATTCGTTCACGGGTGCGATAACTGAGCAGACCATCTGCCGTATCCATCCACCCATCCAGATGAAGACCTCCGGTTAGCCATACCCATAGCGTCAAAGTTAATACCGCCGCCGGAAAAGATGGAAGCAGCGCACCTGTCAGGGCTCCGCCTAACCAGACGCACAATCCAATGACCGCACCAACCAGCGGGTAATACACTACACTCTCCCGCAATAATGGCGGGACGAAATCAATCTGCAATTTCACCGGGAATCGGGACAGAAATTGAAAAGCGGCCGCAGCCGCATGTTTTTGTTCCAAATCGTCTTTACTCATAAACGGTACTCCTTGCTTTTCAGCTCAATCGGAATGCCCACAGTCACCAGAAACACTTCACGGCAAATCGCGGCAATCCGTTGATTGAGAATGCCCGCCAAATCCCGATATCTTCTGCCCAGCGCATACTCTGGTACAATGCCATCGCCCACTTCGTTGGTAACAAGCACGAGCAGACCAGGATACAACTGAATGGCAGCTACCAGCTCGTCCATATGATCATGCAATACCTGCACAGGCTCATGTTCATGCGCTAACAGCACATTGGTCAACCAAAGTGTCAGACAATCCACCAGAATGGTCGGTGCAGAGTTCCCCGTATGAGACTCTCCCATTCGTGTAATTAATTCAGGCAATTCCAACGGTTCCTCCACCGTATGCCACAGATATCCTGCTTCATCCCGCTGATTCTGATGCAGACGTATACGCTCGCGCATCTCGTCATCATAAGCCTGAGCCGTAGCCACATACCAGGCCTCGGAGGAACGCTGCATACAGAGACGCTCTGCAAACGAGCTTTTGCCACTCCGAGCCCCGCCCGTCACGAGTACACTCATGGGGATTCCTCTCCTGGAACGGATGAATCAGCAGAAGCGGATGAAGCGTCATTAGGTTGAGTCTCCGTCGTGCCATCCGACACACCAGCACTTGCAAATGTCGCCATCTCGCTGAGAATACGGCATGAGGCATCAATCAGATGAAGACTGAGCACGCCTCCGGTGCCTTCACCCAGACGCATGTCCAGATCCAGCATCGGTTTCAGGCCAAGCTCACGCAGCAACGCTGCATGTCCACTTTCATGCGATGTGTGGGAAGCAATCATGTATTCTGTACTGACCGGAGCAAGCTGCCTTGCAATCAGCGCCGCAGCGGTGGAGATAAATCCATCCACGACAACGGGGCATCCGTTTGCAGCAGCAGCGAGAATCACACCTGTCAGTCCGGCAATCTCCATTCCGCCCACTTTGCACAGCACATCGAGTGCATCGTCTGCATTCGGAGCATTCACGCTAAGAGCCTGGCTGACCACTGCGGCTTTACGCTGCAAACCGGCATCATCCACGCCTGTTCCCCGACCCACTGCTGAAGCAGGAGCTGTTCCCGTTATTGCACACATCACTGCCGCACTAGCGGTTGTATTGCCGATGCCCATCTCTCCGGTGACAAATAACTGCGTCCCCTTCGCCACCTCGTTCGAGACCACTTCGGCCCCTGCAAGAATAGCCTGAATCGCTTCGTCCCGGGTCATTGCAGCACCCTTTGCCATGTTGGCTGTGCCTTTGCGGACCTTGCGGGAAATCAGGTTTGGATGTTCCAGATCGGCATTCACCCCAATATCCACACAGATTACATCAGCTCCAGCGTGGCGCGCAAGGACATTGACAGCCGCTCCCCCCGCCAGGAAATTCAGGACCATCTGTGGAGTCACCTCAGCAGGAAAAGCACTAATCCCTTCTTCAACAACCCCATGATCCGCAGCCATAACGATGACAGCTCTGCGATCAAAGCAAGGACGAGCCTTGCCCGTGATTCCCGCAAGACGAATAACCAGCTGTTCCAGCTTACCCAGACTGCCGGGTGGCTTCGTCAATGCATCCACATGTGCGGAGGCTTCCGCCGCCACTTCTTCATTAGGACCCACGATCCGACCTAGTAACTGTTCCAACACCTGTTCATTATTCATACAGCTAGCACTTCCTTTATTAAAAATACGGGGTCATCCCCGCTTCGTTCACTTCTTCTCCCGCCTCAGCAACAGCTGTGGCAATCCATTGTCGGGATGACTCACCATCGCTGGACTCACCCGGAAGATCTCCCGAATGTTCTCTTCCGTCATCAACGAATGGGGTGTATCCTTCCCTACGCAAGTTCCGTCCCGCAGTGCCAGAATGTGGTCGCAAAATTGCGCGGCCAGGTTCAGATCATGCAGCACAGCCACAATCGTAATATGATTTTTTTGACGCCATGCCGATAATAACTCCATAAATTGCAATTGATATTTGATATCGAGAAAGGTGGTTGGTTCATCCAGCAACAGCAGCCGTGGTTCCTGAGCCATGACTTTGGCAAGCGCAACCCGCTGCCGCTGTCCTCCACTAAGCGCATCCAAAGGCCGTTCGGCCATGTCACTTAAACCCAACTCCTCCAGCACCCGATCGACTACTGCCGCTCCATCCGACGTTTCTTTTCCGAGCCAGTTCTGGTAAGGGTAACGTCCCATCTCGACAACATCCCTTACGGGATAGGAAATCGCTGGCAGGCCATCCTGCTGCAAGACCGCAATCATGCGCGACAATTCTTTACGGTTGTAGGAGGAGATATCCCGGCCATCAATCTGTATGCTGCCTGCGCTCGGATGTTCGGTTCCGGCAAGTAGCTGAAGGAGAGTCGATTTGCCGCTGCCGTTTGGGCCAACAACGCCCCACCACTCCCCCTCTTTGACTTGCCAATCCACCGCATGCAGAGCCTGATGGTTACCATACATTTTACCAGCTCCTGTGACCTTAATCATCGGTCGGTTCGCGGTAAGATCTGTTCTCACGAACATACTCATGGCATCATCCCTTTCCGCAGCTTTTTGTTCCGATGCAGCAAATAAGCGAAGAAGGGCGCTCCAACAAAGGCCGTCACTACCCCCAGTGGAATTTCGGTAGGCGCCAGCAATGTGCGTGCAATCGTATCTGCCCAGACCATGAAGATCGCTCCCCCAATCGCTGACAAAGGGACCAGCAATCGATAATCGGGTCCCACGATGAGCCGAAGAATATGCGGAATGACCAGTCCGACGAAGCCAATTACGCCCGATACGGAGACAGCACCTGCCGTAAGCAGCGTACCCACAGCAAGTACCGACAACTTCAATCCATCAACTCGAACCCCGATATGCGTGGCCTGACGTTCCCCCAGGGCAAGCACATTTAACGAACGCGCACGGCTCCAGAGGAAGATTAGTCCCAGCACAAAATACGGGAAAAGGATGGCCGTATACGACCACCCACGCAGTGACAGACTCCCCATCGTCCAGTATATAATTTCATTGATAGTCTGTTTCGACATCGTCGACAGGAAGGAGACGACTGCTCCCAGGAAACTTTGCATAACCACCCCAGCCAGAATCAGACTGTGTGTTGGTATTTTGCGTCCCTCACGAGCGAGGGCCAGCACAAACCACAATGTGATTACTCCCGTCAGAAATGCGACCAGTGGCAGGGTCCAGATTCCAATCAGTGCGTACTGCAATCCGAAGAAAATCAGAAAAGCCGCACCCACTGATGCACCGGACGATACGCCCAGCGTAAACGGATCAGCCAGAGGGTTCCGAAGAACCCCCTGGAATCCCGTTCCGGCAATCGCCAGTGATGCACCTACAAGTACGGCCAGCAGTACACGTGGAAATCTGACCTTCCATATAATCTGTTCTGCTGCTGTATTCCAGTCAGGAACAATCCAGTCGCCCAGCCAGGGAATGCGATGAAGCAAGATGCCCGCAATGTCCCCGACAGGCAGGGCAACCGAACCGATACCCGTGCTGATGAGCACGGTTAACACAAGCAGCACCATTCCGGCCGATCCGTACACTGCCAGCTTTTTACTCATTGGAATAAGTCAGGGTAGATCGCTTTGGCTACTTCTTTCAGACCTTGGGTTACTCGTGGTCCTGGACGGCTCAGCAGGTTCGCATCCAGGCCAATGACTGCATCGTTTTTCACAGCCGTGATTTGATCCCAGCCGCTGCGGGCTTTGATGATTTGATCCAATGTTTTGGAATTTTCATCAATGACGTCATCCGCATACAAAATGACATCCGGATTGGAAGCAATAACGTTCTCTTCATTAATCTCATACCAACCCTCTTTGTCGGAAGCAATGTTGGTACCTCCGGCCAGTGTGATCAATTCATCCATGAATTCACCTTTACCCACAGTCCAGCCTGGGGAGAATTCAACATATACTTTTTTCTTTTCTTCCGGTTTAACTGCCTTCACAGCTTCAGTGACATCAGCCACATCCTGTTTCATCTGGGTGATGATCTCCTGTGCCTTTTCCTGACGATCGGTGATTTTACCAAATGTTTCAATGTTAGTGATCACATCATCAACTGATTTGGGATTTGTTTTGAAAATGGTGATGCCCAGATCACGCAGTTTCTTCACAGCATCTTCACTCATGGAGATGCCTGTAAATACGATGTCTGCTTCAGCTGCAATGATTGACTCTTCGTTAGGCTTTGATATACCGCCCATTTTTGGTTTTGCTGTTGCCGCTTCCGGATAATCATCATAGTCGGATACTCCAACGATCTGCTCGTCCAATCCCAGGGCGAACAGGGATTCCGTTTCAGCCGGAGATACGGATACGATTTTGGCAGGTGCTTTGTCAAACGTAAACGATTCACCCGTAGCATCGGTTACCGTGAGTGGATATTGTGTTTTGAGATCTGTCTGCGCCTGTCCTTGGGATTGCTCCTGTGCAGGTTGCGAGGTTCCTGTACCCTCATTCGTTGTTGTTGTTCCACATCCGGCCAAAGCCAGTGCCAGCATCGCTGCGCTCAGCAGTGACGCCATGCCTTTCCATGTCTTGAAATTCATTGTGTTCATTCTCCCCTTCTCTATCCATTCTAGTGAGTAGTGCTCCTGTCCCAATTCCGCTTGAATTTGTGTTCCTATATAAGTTGATCCAATAAAACTTTACACTAGGCCACTACGATTGCAGTACCATCTTCCGATCGCTGTTATCCCCAGATTTTTTTGATCCCCTTTTTGAAAAGGGAAAAATCCGGTGATAAGCGTATGCTTCCGATGCAGCTTTCTTTCAGAAAGCTTTTAGGCGAACGCATACGCTTCTTCAGATTGGTTCTGCACTCTTCGTTCTCGTGTAAATATTCGGTTCATCTTATATGAAAAAATAAAATCCCCAATCCTTGGTCAGGATCAGGGATGACGTCTCGCATGTGGCGATCAGCACATGCCAGCTTAACGCTGTACATGCACAGAGAACTGCCCGAAACGCTGTCCTTTCCTCGAAGGAACACCGGTTTATACGTCCAGGGCAGGTAACCTGACTTACAGGAATTCATCCTGATTTACAGTGGCGGGACCGTGCCGGATTTACACCGGCTTCCCTATTTCACCCGTTTGCCGTTCATAGTCTGATAAGAAACCATGAAACTTTGCTGCATGCACGCGGGACCCTTGGTCGCTAATATTGTTTAACCATTCAAGTGAGCATCCTGCATCATTGGTAGAGCTTGTTGAGCCTCCATCCGATGACGCATTTGCTTAGTTACACTTCTGTTGTGATTATAGGTTATATTGTACATCCTTACAACCTGATTTACGGAAAAGTCAATCTGGTTCCCACCCAGCTGTCCCCATCGCCATCCAGCCGAATCTTTATCGCTTGTCCTGGTATCACCTGCGTATCCCAGAATCCTTGATGCGGAATGAGGCGTGACACCATATAACGAATAACACCGCCATGCGTAATCACCGCTATCTTTGGCACGTTTGTATTGCGAGAATGCTGTATTCGTGAAGAGGACAACAAACTCTCTTCCAGAAATGAATCAATTCGCGCAGCAAATGCCTTCCATGGCTCGCCCTTCGGGGGCGTCACCTCTTGTGGGGCATCGATCCAGTTCCGGTACTGTGGATTGTCCTTGAGCTGATCATAGGTCAATCCCTCCCACTGACCAAAGTCGATCTCCCTTAGACGGGCATCAAGCTTGGCCTGTCCCGCTTGGGACGGTGCAATGTGAGTGAGTGTCTGCTGACAACGCAGCAAATCACTGCAATACAGGGCGTCCCATGTGACATGGCTGATCTCTTCGCGCAGCAGAGCCAGCTCCTGCTCTGCTTCTGGCAGCAGACCGATGTCGGTATGCCCGAGATATCTTTTTTCCAAATTCCACGCTGTTGTACCATGACGTATCAATACAATCTCTCGGCTTTGTATTCCACTTTGTCCAGCTTCTATATCCATAGCAGTGCACCTCCAGCAGCCCATATCCCTAGAGTGACCAGCCAACATAATAAAACAAAAGAACCTGCTGACCAAAACATAAGTCTTGTTGTTCGTACAATATCTTCTGCTTCCATCCGACGTAACGGCTCGCCCATATAAGCGCGAAATGAAGCCACTCCGTGGTACACGTTATGACCGCCAAGTCTTATGCCCAGCGCTCCGGCCACCGCTGACTCGGGAAAACCGCTGTTGGGGCTTGGGTGCAGCCGTGCATCCCGAGATACCATGCGCGCTGCCCCTCTGGCATCCAGCTTCATGAACCAGGCTCCTATAATCAACAGCAAGGCGGTAAGCCGTGCGGGAATCCAGTTGGCCCAATCATCCAGACGGGCAGATGCCCAGCCGAGATGAAGATATTTTTCATTTTTATAACCTACCATGGAATCCAGCGTATTCACGGCCCGATAAGCCATGGCAAGCGGTGCACCGCCAATCAGGGCGTAAAACAGTGGAGAAACGATGGCATCCACAATATTCTCGGCAACTGTCTCCACCGTTCCCCGCACAACCTCCGGTTCTTCCAGATGAGCCGTATCACGCCCTACAATCATGCCCAGTGAACGTCTCGCCGCAGGCCAATCCTGTTGACTCAGATGGCGGTAGACTTCCATGCCTGCATCCTTCAAACCTTTGGAAGCAATGGTGGTTGCGATCAACACCACTTCAGCCACAACCGCAATGGCAGGATGAATGAGGCCCAGAACATATACCAATCCCCAAGTCACTGCAAAAGCTCCCCCTGCAATCAAAATGGGAAATAAAATCCCTGCCCTTCTGAGGGCCCGGTTCGAGTTCACACGCAACCTTATCGCCCGCTCCAGTGCAGAGATGGCCTTGCCCATGCCAATCACCGGATGAGGAATCCAGCGCGGATCTCCGATGCAGCGATCCAGTATGTATGCCCCTATAATAATCCAGGCTCCGGCCATTCCCGTCCAGATCGGCCAGGAAGCCCATTGATTCAGCAGAGATGTCATTGCTTGTTATTCCTCTCTTTCCACTCCTGCGCGGCTTGCAAACTTTCAGTTATCGTATCATACACCAGCCTGCCGATCGCAGCACCCATGACCGTAGCCGTTCCGGCGTACCTGACGAGCGGTTTATTTTCTTCAGTCTGACTTACCGCGAGCACAATAGCATCCGTTGTTGTTCCAGTTGCGGTCAGCCCATTTTCCGAATCCATCACACCGAAATCAGCTAACGCAGCGGCCTTTGCTTCTACCGCAGTCTGAATGGCATTCACCATCGCTCCGGCGGTCATACGCCCGTTCATCCACAACATGATATTGATCGTACCGGGGGTGTAGCTTGAAGCTGACACCTTCCCATGTTTCTGAGACGCACTCTCATTGTCGATCTCATTCCCCGCAGCATCAAACACAGTTCTTGCAGAACCTGCACGCGCAGCATTGGATACCCCTGCTGTCGTACAGCAGAGTAATCCGAACTCATCGCTTTCGTATTCCTGGATAGCCGTGTGCTCCAATTGAACTGCAGTCAGAAGTCCGGCGCATTGATCCTGTTGCTCTTGCCATTCACTCAATAGATCGGCAATATCACGCGGTGGATCGTCACACCGATAATGTCTGTCCACGTAGATGTTGAATATACGGTCCAGTTCAATCATGCCGCCCCCATACACGGCACTGGAAAGTGCTGTTACAACAGAGGGACTAGAAGCTTTAATATGTCGTTCATGTACAGAGATGTTTAGTCCCTGCCACACAGAAGATCTATATTCGTTATAGTCTGTTTGTACATCAATGCATTGCTTATAAGCGTTATAGAATGGCAGTGCCATCGTTCTGCCCCCCTGCCTCTAGTCCGGTTGTCGTCTCAAGCTCCATTATATTTTCCATTGTCTCCAGCAAACACCCGTTAGCCATCGCGTCCTTGACTGCAAAGCGGACATGCCGCTCACCAAGTCCCGGATACATGGCACAGCTCCGGATCAGTATACCTCGTTCACCGAGAGCAGCCTGCATGGATGTCGCTGTCCACGGCTCTGGCAGAGCTGCCAATATAAAGTTCGCTTCCCCTCTCGTCACCTTACATCCCAAAGCCTCCAGCCCTGTCGTTAATCTCTCCCGCTCGCAGGACACCAGTGCCACGGTCTCCTGTTCAAAATTCTCCCCACTGCGCAGACAGGCTTCTCCTGCGATCAGCGCCAACCCATTCACACTCCAGGTGACCTGTTTCTCTGTCATGGCACGAATCAATTCAGGACGACCCAGCGCATAGCCCAATCGTAAGCCTGGAATGGCGTAAAACTTGGTCATCGAGCGAATGATGATCACTTGGGGATGCTCTTTCAAGCTGGGCGCAAGCGATTGCCGCTGTGACTCAGGAATAAAGTCCATAAATGCCTCATCTACCACCAATATGGTGCCTGTGATCTCAGCTTTACGCGCAAGTCGATGTAGAGTCTCAACCGGATACTGCACTCCATTGGGATTGTTCGGCTGTCCAAGGAAAAGCAAGTCCACCCGTTCCATCAGCTTTTCGATATCTTCCGGTTCTGCTCTCCAGTCCAGTTCTTCCCGTCCTTGAACATGAAGGACCTCTGCTCCAAATTGTCTGGATAACGCACTGTACTCCGAAAAACCGGGCTCTACCGTGCCTACTCTACGTGGCACGAGTCCAAGCAGAATTAGAGCCATGCTTTCCGCCGCCCCGTTGCCCACGGATATGTAATCCGGGGTTAAACCCAGTCGGTCACTGAGCAGCATTTTGAACGCCCGATGACCCGGATCGGGGTAACGAAGTACCGTCTGCCATCCATGCTCCAGAGCCTCCAGCACTTCCCGAGGTGGACCCAGTGGATTAATGTTCGCGCTAAAATCGAGGAAATCCGCAGCATTCCCTCCAAAACGTGCAGCGGCTGTCTCCACATCACCGCCATGTCCGAAAACTTCAATTAAACCGGTCATTCTATCCGTCATCCTTTCTGCATGTCCTTTTTATTATGGATGTCGTGACAGTCAGGGGTCAATCCTGTTTTGCCTGTTCAAGCCCGTTCGAGCTGTAATTCCTTTGTGTCCTATCGACAATTCGTTTACAATAGAGAAGGAATTTCGATTCCGTAAAGCATCACTACATAAGGGATATTCTATCCCTCACATACATTAATGGAGGAATGACCATGCTGTTTGTTGATAACCAGGGCATTACAGATCCTTCTGTAAACCTCGCCATTGAGGAATACATCCTGAAGCATCTGCCGATGGATGACAGCTACTTGCTGTTTTACATCAATCGCCCGTCCATTATTATCGGAAAACATCAGAATACCATTGAAGAGATCAACATTGAGTATGTTCAGGATAACGGTGTTCAAGTCGTACGTCGTCTTTCGGGAGGCGGGGCTGTTTATCATGATCTGGGCAACCTCAATTTCAGCTTTATTACCAAGGATGACGGACAATCCTTCCACAACTTCCGCAAATTCACCCAGCCTGTGGTGGAAGCCCTGCAAGAACTCGGTGTCAATGCCGAACTGACGGGACGGAACGATCTGCAAGTCGGAGAAAAGAAAATTTCGGGCAACGCCCAATTCTCCACGCGTGGTCGCATGTTCAGTCACGGCACATTGATGTTTAACCTGAACCTCGACCACGTCCAGGCTTCACTCAACGTGAATCCCGAGAAGTTCAAGTCCAAGAGCACCAAGTCCGTGCGCAGCCGGGTTGCCAACATTCGTGATCTGATTGACAGCAATCTGACTATTGAACAATTCCGGGACGAGCTGCTGCGTCACATTTTCCGCATGGAGCCACAGGACGTTCCTCAATATGAACTCACGGAGAAAGATTGGGACAAGATCAAGGAAATCTCCGCCGAGCGTTATAGCAACTGGGATTGGAACTATGGCTTGTCACCGGAGAGCAATGTGAAGCATACACGAAAATTCCCTGTCGGCATCATTGACCTGCGCATGAATATCAAAGATGGACGCATTGAAGATGTCAAAATCTTTGGTGATTTCTTCGGCGTAGGCGATGTGGCGGATATCGAAGATATGCTGCGTGGCAAGCGTTACGAGGAATCCGAGGTGCGTACTGCACTCGAGGGTCTGGATGTTAAACATTACTTCGGCAACCTGGAGCTGGAGGACTTTATTGGCCTCATTTTCCTGGAAGAATAAAATTTAGATGTGAGTATAATTTTAGAACGAATTCTATAATTACACGTTAACGGAGAAGGCAGAATCAATCTGAAGAAGCGAAGCGTTCGCCTTTATCCCCGGATTTCCCCTCTGGGGAATGTATTCAATGAAATCCGGGGATAACAGCGATCGAAAGATGAATCTGCAGTCGGAGTGGTCTCGTGTAATATTTATCCATTCGTTCGTTTTTATAGATACAGATAAAAAGGAGAGAAACACAGATGACCTACAAATTAATCGCAATTGACATTGATGATACCCTGATCAACGATAACAAGGAAGTAACGCCCGCAACACAGACCGCCCTGGAACAAGCGGTTGCTCATGGTGTGGTTGTAACTTTGGCTACTGGACGTGCCTATGCTTCTGCACAAGCACTCGCTCGTCAGACAGGACTGAACGTGCCAATCATTACGTATCAGGGCGCTTTGGTGAAGAACTTGCTGGACGAAAAAGTACTCTATGAGCGCTACGTTCCACAGGACGCTTCCCGCAAATTGTACGACTACTGCCTGGAGCATAATCTGCACCTGCAAACGTACATTGACGATAAATTATATGCCCGTGAAGAAAACGACAAGCTGCGTGATTACGCCAAGCTGAACGGTACGCAGTACCATATCGAACCGGATTTCATCAAAGTGATCGAGCAAAAAACACCGAAACTGCTCATCATTGATGAGCCGGACTACCTGGACGAAGTTGCAGTTGACTTGCGCAAACTGCTCGGACCTGAAGTGCACATCACCAAATCCAAGCCATACTTCCTTGAAATCATGCATCATGAGGGAACCAAAGGCCATGCACTTACGTTCCTGGCAGATCATTTTGGCCGCGAACTGAGCGAATGCATCGCCATCGGCGATTCCTGGAATGACCATGAAATGTTGGAAGTTGCAGGTCTGGGTGTAGCGATGGGCAATGCGATCCCTGCTCTGAAAGAGCTGGCAGACTACATCACCGCGAGCAATAACGAAGACGGCGTGAAGCAGGTTATTGAGAAATTTGTGCTGAACGCGGAGTAAATGCTTCAGAGACAGAACAGCCCGGAGACCACAGTAGATTGTGGATTCCGGGCTGTTCTTCTATTCAGTCGTTCAAAGATACGAGCACAATTCCCGCAAACAATAACACAACACCGAGTCCCTGTCTGTTCAATGTGATGTCTCGCCTCATTCCTGCGTAAAATAGATATTTCCTATTTTACCATGGATTTGGAAGTCTGACCCAATAGAGTTTTGCGTTTTCCTTTCTGCAACCAGCCCATCACTTTCTCATTCATCGCCAGCAAACCCGAAACGATCAGCGCAACACCGATCCACGTAATCCAGCTAACATGTTCATTGTAGAGAACCGCCCCAAGACCAACCGCAATGGGTGGGGAGATGTATAACCAGGTTGCTGGAAACAGCGGGTTGGTACGAGACATGATCCAGTAGAACAAGCTGTGACCAACCATCGAACCGACTACCGTCAGATAGATCAGAGATGATACCGCTGGCAACCAATCCAGTCCAGTTGTGCTCCATGATTCCGTCACTACGGAGAGCCCTGATAACAGCAGTCCTCCGTACATCATTTGCACCGCATTAATCGCTACAGGACTGGCCTCCTTAAACTGGTTAATGACCTTTTTGGAGTACAATGCACCCGCCGAGTAACAGACTTCACCCACCAATACGGCAATACACCCCCATAACCACAGGGAATTTGCACCGATGGATACACCCGGTAATACAACGAGAATAACCCCGGCAAAACCGATCAGACAGCCCGCAATCATGCGTGCGGACGTTTTTTGACGCAACAATGCTGTCTGCATTACCATAATCATCAGCGGACCTGTTGCTGATAGAATCGCTCCAACACCAGAGCTCACATATTGTTCAGCCCAATATAAAGTCGCAAAGGTTCCGAACGTCAGTCCGGCCCCTGTCAGAAGCATCTCTTTCCGCCACAGTAAAGACAGGTTCACTTTCCCTTTCATCCACATCCATGCAAACATTAGAGCACCTGCAATAATAAAGCGTAGTCCTGCCGACAGAAAAGGCGGCATGCCTGCCTCCACGCCAATTTTAATCGCCAGAAACGTTGTTCCAAAAATAAGACACATTACGGTAAATGCTAATCCAACCATGCTAGCCCCTCCTTCATCTGTTCTCCATCATATAGCACCGTCTACAGAACAGAATGAATAAAACAGAACAGTTAGCTCTCATTTGCTGTTACAATGGAGTTCAAAAGGAGTGTGAGCGGGGTGGGCAAAGCCATGTTGATGACAGATAACAGCCTGAAACTATATGAGCAAGTGGTACATTATCTTGTTGTACGGATCGAAGCCGGAGAGTGGAAAGAAAATGAGAAGCTGCCGTCCGTACGGAGCCTGTCTGAGCTGCTCGGCGTGCATCGCCTCACTGTTTTCAAGGCTTATCAGGAATTAAAGGAACGGGGAAACGTATACGTCAAGGATAAGTCCGGTTATTATGTTAGTCCTGCTGACCCTTCTCCCGTGACAGACCAGGCCGATGACCCGGCAGTTTCCGCTTGGCTGCATTGGGATTCACTTGCCCGCGTACAATCCCTTGAGGCGGAATTCCAATTTTCCAAATCATTGATTGATCCCGCCCTGCTACCAAACCGATATTGGGGCGAGCTGATGCGGGATTTACTGGATCTATATCCCCGTCTGCTTGGCACATACTCCACAATTCAGGGAGATCTGGAGCTGCGTATTGCCTTGGCAAGCCATCTGACGATGAGGGAGCGTTTCTATCTCTCAGCCGATGAAGTGCTGATTACTTCCGGTGCACAGCAGGCCATTGATGTCATCTCTCGAAGTCTCGTCAGACCCGGTGACCGTGTACTCATGGAGAGACCTACGTATGGGCCGGCGATGGAAATTTTTCGCAAACAGGGTGCAAAGTTGATTTTTACCGATATTCATCCTGACGGCTACGATCTGGAACAGATTGAACGCCTGATGAAGCAAGAAAAACCAAGAGTATTTTATATGACGCCGACCTTCCAGAATCCTACGGGCATCAATATTCCAACCGAGCAACGCAAACAATTGCCTGAACTGGCGGAACAGTACGGATGTTTCCTGGTGGAAGACGACAGCACTTATGATATCTATTTCAAAGAAAAGCCTCCCGCGCCGATCTTCACATACGATACAACGGGGCATACGCTCTATATTCGTAGCTATAGCAAATATGTTGTGCCGGGTCTGCGGATTGCCGCCATTATGTGCCGTCCCCGGTTCATGCCGGGATTACAGGCTGTAAAGGCACTGACGGATAACGGATCACCTCTGCTGAATCAGAAGCTGTTCCTCCGTTATTTCCAGTCGCCACGCATGCACCAGCACCTGTCAAAGCTGCGTACCGCCATTCAGCTACGAATGGAAGTCATGGAACAGTGCCTTCAACAAACCAATTGGACGTGGACTCGCCCCGAAGGTGGACTTAACATCTGGGCAGAGCTTCCGGAAGGCGTGGATACAGGGCGATTGCTTCACCGATGCATGGAGCATTCCGTTGCTTTTGTGCCGGGAACCGTGTTCGATCCTTCCGATGCGGACGCCAGTCGAAAATTGCGGCTCTCCTTCTCTTATGCTCACGAGCAGCAGATCCGGGAAGGCATGAGCAGACTTGTTGCGCTGGCTGAAAATACCTGATGGCACGTTGCTAAGGTCAGCACCAGCCTGTCGTCCAAAAGCTAAAAGATATACTCGCTATACCAGTAAAAAAATTAAACATAACAAACCCGAAAGGCACTAAATAACCTTTCGGGCTGTTGAGTTTACTCTGTCCTATTATGTTAATCTAACTGGTGTTTCTGTATCTGCAAGCTGCCTACGAACTGGATATAACCTTATCCACCAGTCCATACTCCACGGCTTCTGCCGCAGTCAGGAAGTAATCTCGATCGGTATCCTTTTCAATCCGCTCCATTGGCTGTCCTGTATGATCGGCAAGCAGCTTGTTAAGGCGCTGACGATGTTGGATAATCCGATTGGCGTGAATCAGCATATCCGATGCCTGCCCTCGCGTACCGCCAAGCGGCTGGTGAATCATGATTTCACTGTTTGGCAGCGCCAGTCGTTTCCCTTTTGTTCCACCAACCAGCAGGATCGTACCAAAGCTGGCCGCCATGCCTGTGCAGATCGTGGAAATGTCAGGCTTCACGAATTGCATCGTGTCATAGATGGAGAAACCGGCGGTGACGGAGCCACCTGGACTGTTAATATACATCTGGATATCCTTCTCCGGGTCCTCTGCGGTCAGAAACAATAATTGGGCCACGATCGCGTTGGCCATCTGATCCTCAATTTCCCCGGATACCATAATGATTCGATCTTTCAGCAAACGGGAATAAATATCATAGCTCCGCTCTCCGCGGGCTGTCTGTTCAACAACATAAGGTACCACGTTCATGCATTTTGCCTCCCCGGTTTATGCAACCATGCTGACCGTATATCCTCCCCCATACGACATGGAATTCGTATCGGAGCTTGAATAACTGTACATCACTGGTTGCATCGATTGAGACGGCAGAGTCTGCTGCAAAATCGTTCCCGCTACAGCCATCGGATCATCGGTCTGATTCAGGCATAGATCAATTAAACGGGCTGTATCACCGCTGCGGAATGCCAGTAAATAACTGCGCAGTTCCTCCCGATTTTGTTGATTCTCATCCGCTTGATTTGTCTGATCAGAATCGGCTTCGTTCAGGCTGTGTCTCACTTTAGCCAGTGCAGAACGGGCACGATTCAAGGCGGCTTTGACCGCTCCTTCCGTCGTGTCCAACAGTTCAGCAGTCTCTACCGTCGTGTATCCCATCAAATCACGTAACATATATATCGCTCGCTGCCACGGTGGCAGTTCATTCACAAGGATCTGAACAGCGGACTCCACTTCCTCGAATCGCTCTTCTTCCTCAAATTCTTGCATAAATGGCTTCATGCTTTCCAGTTTGCTCGCCAAGTTCTCACGCTTCCGTATGGCGTCAATCCAGGTGTTGCGTGCAACACGGATGAGATAGGCTTCCCAGTTCATGTCCTCTGTCATTCCCGTTCTTCGGGCAGCTGAAGAGGATAGTGCTTTAACACAGGTATCCTGAACCAGATCCTCCGTCTCCCAGACTGAACCAGTTAATGACATGCAGTAGGCGTACAATGAGCCCAGCAGGTTCGGCAGCGCAGCTTCAATCGTTTGCTCTAACGTATATCCGGTTTGGACACTGTAATGGCTATATGGTTCAATCGGTTTATCATCATGTGGTCTGTTGATTCTGCAATCCACGGACTTCACAAAGGCCATGTTTGGGGCCCCCCTTTGTTGGTTCCTGATTGATCTTGCTTCAATTCCCTTGCTGTAATTGCTTTACACTATGTAAACGAAGAACCTCCGGCAAAGGATACGCTCTTCTGAATTTATTTTTAGATGGCTATCCTATTCTCCCAGCTTCACCTGCAGACCGGTAAGTGCCAGCGTAATTCCCTGATCCAGATTATAATTCTGGCGTACATCCACGTCGTGAGACATATGTGTAAAATAAGTCTGATTCGGCTTCAACTCCTGCAACAGCTCCTGCGCCTCAACCATGTCATACACCGAACGTGTGGAGAATTCCGCAAGCTCATGAACAAAGCTCGTTCCGAGGACCAGCAGATCCAGCCCGTATAGCGGCTGCCTCTCCGCAGCCTTCAAATCAATGGCATCCGAGCAATACGCCCAGGTGTATCCTTCACGTTCCAACCGATACGCATACGAATAGCCATTATGACCGTGGCAAACTTTCCAAGAGTGCACCTTCCATCCACCAAGCTCGATATCATCATCCGTTTCCAGAAAATCCATATGGCGACCAAGCCATGGAAACTGACTCTGGATGGTCGCAATTACTTCCCGTGGTGCATACAACTGCCCTTTTACACCCAACCAGCGACAGGCATCGGCCCATTCCGGCAAGCCTCCAATATGATCGAAATGTGCATGAGTAATTAGCAGCGTCTGCACCATCCGCATCCCGAGGTTTTCCATCTGTGACCTCCAGTCCGGTCCGCAGTCAATCATGAAAGGTTCGTGCTCGCCATCTCCATGGATCAAAACAGCAGAGCGTCTGCGGCGGTTGATTCCCGTAAGCCGTGCTTCTGTGCAGACGTCACACTCACAATACACCCGCGGAACACCCATCGCATCCCCGGTTCCCAGAAATGTTAGCTGATTCATTATGAAAGTCCCCTCTCTATCCCGGAAGCAATGCATCCCAATTTATATTCCATCCGATTCATGATATGTAAATTGTAATCTCCCACCTCTGTTTTTGCAAAAAAAGACCCTCCCGCGCAGTTATTCACTGCAAACGGGACAGTCTCTGTTGTCTGACATTTAGCAGTCCAACTTCATATCCTTTGTTTCGCTATCAGCTAGATCAAAGCCCGCAGCTTCAACGTCAATTCCTGACCTTCAGGCACTTCCTTTGACTCGGTAATGACCCAATTCGATGCAAGGCGTTTGGCCAGTACATCTGCCTGTTCTGATTTTAATTTTAACCCGGTTACGATGCCTTCACCAACAGTGAAGTCTTGCTCCGGCTGTAATCCGAAAGACTTTTGCAAGTAGATCCCCAGACCACCACGAGTATTAAAGGTAATCCGGTAGCCGTCTTTAACCGCACCTTCCAGATTCTCGCCATGCTCGTCCGCATAGGAGAAGAAATCATCATATCTGTAGTGCTCCTCAGACACGGCATCAAACGCAGCCACATCTTTGGCCTGTATCGCTTCCAACAAAGCTGCATTTGACATGCCTTTGCTACGAGCCTGCTCCAGCAGAATGGCTGTATTTTGGGACAACTTAAACTCAGCACTCATCCAACTCACACCTTCCTGTCACTATATATCATTATTCCATGGATATTCCTAATTCATTATATCCTGTCCCGATAGCCGGATACAAAGTGGCCTGGCGAAACCTCCATCCACTCCGGTTCTTCATCCCGTCCCCGAGCGGATGGGTCGGTGCTCTCCCTGATAATATAAAAACCTCCACCTCACTGGATAGAGTGAAATGAAGGTCGGGATCGCAAACACTATAACCCTGCCAACACCTGGTACCATACGCCTCGTTTGGAATACAGTGTGCTGCGTACCTTATCCCATCCGCCGAGGTAGTTTATATCGAACAGACCTTCAGGCGTAGGGAACGAGGACTTCGTTTCTGCAAACACTTCAGGGTCTACCGAACGGAAACCATGCTTGGCAAAAATGCGCTGTGCTTCCGGCGTACGCAGATACGCTATAAAGGCCTGAGCCAATTCACGGTTGCCATGTTTATCCGCATATTTGTCTACGACAACCGCTGGATTTTCAATCAGGATCGTGTTTTTGGGAACCACGATGTCATAATTTACACCCTTCGCAATTCGGGCAAGCAATTCATTCTCATACGTAACGATAACATCTCCCACGCCATACTCAAATGCCGCCATTGAAGAACGACCGCTCTTATCCAATGACTCGACATTCTCATGCACCTTTTCCAAAAAGGCTTTAGCCACGGCAGGATCTTTCTTTCCTTGCTCCTCAGACAGCTTCAATCCTGCACCATAGATGGCATTAATATCCCACTGGGCTCCGCCTGACGTCTTCGGATTGGGATAGAGCACCTTAACACCCGGCTTGGTTAAATCTTCAAAATCGCGAATCCCCAGCGGGTTGCCTGCTCTTGTACCCAGAACGACGATCGAACGGGTGATCATGCCATCATTCGGTGCCTGTTTCCAATTGGAACTGACCAGATCGGCTTTGACCAGCTTGTCGATATCACTTTCCATTGCCAAAAGCGCTACATCAGCTTCGAATCCACCCACAATCGCTCTGGCTTGTGTGCCGGAGGCTTCATAGGATTCCTGGAAGTGAACAGTCTGTCCGGTCTTCGCCTTCCATACCGCTTGGAATTCGGGCAGCAACTCTCCAACGGCATCTTTGGCTACACTGTAAGCACCGATAACCAATGTGTTTGATTGGTCGCCTGTCGAGGTTCCGTTCTGTCCGCCCGCATCCTCCTGCTTACTACATCCAACGGTCATGCAGACGAGCAGAAGCATGAGGACAACATATATAGGTATGGCTTTCTTCTTCCTCGTCTGCATGGGCAGCACCTCTCTCCAAAATTCTAAACTTTACTGAATCAAATGATCTTCTGATTAGATGATGACTGGCATTGGATCTTCTTTCAACCGATTCTCAACAACCCAGCTATGGGTATCATTGAACAGATATGCACGATGTACGAGCACACGAATCTGTTGACCGACTTGCAAGGTTGTTTTCTCCAGAGAACGATACGTAATGAGTTTATGGCCCTCAACTTCCACTTCTACCATCCATTCACTTCCACGGAAATGAAGGTGTTTGACGGTACCCTTTTCAGTAGCGGACAGCATGCTAAACTCGTTTTTCAAACCAATCTCGATATACTCAGGCCGAATCAGTGCACGTGTGCGTTCCCCTTCCACCGCATGTTCAAAGCCCTTGAGCTGTGAAGCGTCCTCCACGACGGTAGATTCCCCGATAAATGTGGCAACGAAAGGTGTCTCCGGGTTTTTGTAAATATCCCATGGCGTACCCTTCTGTTCTAATCGTCCTTGGCTGATAATCATAATTTCGTCGGCAACTTCAATCGCTTCATCCTGGTCATGGGTTACAAAGATCGAAGTGATGCCCACCCGCTCAATCAGCTCTCTCAGCCATGAACGCAACTCCTGACGGATCTTGGCATCAATGGCGGCGAACGGTTCATCCAGCAGCAGCAGCTGTGGCTCCGGGGCCAATGCTCTGGCAAAAGCAACACGCTGCCGCTGTCCACCAGACAACTGATGCGGATAACGCTGTTCGAAACCTTTCAATCCCGTCAACTCCACAAGCTCCATGACCCGATCACGGATCTGAGCTTTGGGAGTCTTTTTGACCTTGAGTCCAAAGGCGATATTATCAAATACTGTCATATGTTTGAACAAGGCATAGTTCTGAAATACAAATCCGATCCCCCTCTCCTGCGGAGGCAGATGGTTTACGACCTTTCCGTGAAAACGAATCTCCCCGGAACCCGGGTTCTCAAGCCCCGCAAGCATGCGCAGAATGGACGTTTTCCCACCTCCGCTGGGGCCTAGCAAACCGATTAGATGGCCTTTGGCAATATCGAACGAGACATCTTTTACCGCATGAAAATCACCGAAATGTTTGTTCAGATCACGGACTTCGACATGCATCTCAATGCACTTCCTTTCGCTTCTTGGCCCATTCCATCATAAGCAGGAGCCCGACGGAAAAGGTAACCAGTACCAATGCCACACCATTTGCGGCAGCAACGTTAAAATTCTCAACATCCTGATATACCAGCGTTGTTGCCGTTTGTGTTTTGTTCATAATGTTACCCGATACAACCAGCACCGCACCGAATTCTCCAAGTGAGCGGGCAACCGTCAACACAAGACCGTATACAACCGCCCAACGTATGGAAGGCCAGGTAACACTCCAGAACGTTCTCCAGCCGTATGCACCAAGCGTTGATGCAGCCTCTTCCTGCTGAGATCCCAGCTCCTGCAAAACAGGCATCACCTCTCGGACCATCAGTGGAAAAGTGACAAACAACGTTGCTATGACCATGCCCGGGAAGGCATACACCACATTGAATCCTATCCCTTCAAAAAAAACGCCCATAATGCTGTTGGGTCCCAGCAGCAATACAATCATCAATCCGCCAATGACTGGGGATACGGCATAGGGCAGATCCACGATGCTGTTCAGCAGCCCTTTTACCCGGTCACTCAGCCATCCGGCGCGGACCAGATAGATAGCCATCATTACGCCAAACAATGTATTTAACAGCGTGACGACAAGTACAACAAGTCCTGTCATCATCAGGGCATGCAGCGCCTCAGGACGCAACAGCCCTTCCAGGAAACCTCCTGCCCCGTCTTCAAATGCACCAATAACAATTCGTCCAAGCGGGATGATCAGCAGTACAATGAACACCGCAAACGTCAGTCCGATTAATAGTCGCCTCATCGTCTTCTCCCCCGCATCTGCACCAGATTAATGAGCCAGAGGATCAGAAAGGAGAGTGTTAAGAGCAGTACGGATACCGCAGCGGCACCGGTTGGATTGTCACTTTCGATCTCGCCATATATGAATACGGAAGCCGTCAAAGTTCTTCCCGGGATATTGCCTGCCACCAGCACAACAGCGCCAAATTCGGCCAGTGCTCTGGAGAATGCAAGCATCCCCCCACTAATCATGCCCGGAGCCATGGACGGTAGAATGACCTGCCTGAACGTGCGCGCCTTCGATGCTCCCATCGTGTAGGATGCCTCTTCCTCCGAAGGATCGATCTCTTCAAGTAGAGGCTGCACCGCACGGATGACAAAAGGAAACGTAACAAAGGTCATCGCGATCACAATCGCAGGCTGGTGAAACACAATTTCAAACCCCATGGATTCCGCCAGTTTTCCGATGGCACTAACCGGACCCAGGAGCAGCATAATCATCAGTCCACCAACGGCGGTTGGCAATGCAAAAGGAAGATCTACCAGACTGTTAAGGAATGACCTCCCGAAAAAGCGATAACGTGTCAGCACCCAGGCTATCATGGTTCCCAGAATGACATTAATCACCGTTGCGATAACGGCCAGCCGGATCGTTAAGAGCACGGCTTTCCACGCAATAGGGTCCATGATGCTTTGGATAAAGTTGCTCCATCCTTCTGAGAAGGAATTGACGTACACACCGATGATTGGAAGTACAATGAGTACGATAAAATATAACAATACGGTACTACGGAATCCCCAAGTCCATCCCTTATGACGAAGAACGGTATTCATTGCTGCATTCCCTCCCAGCCTCCGGTTCTATGTCCGGTCGGCAGTCTTCCTGCTTCCATACAACCTTTTTCCTAAGTTGGATTTTATTACTTCAACATTATTCCCATTAGTCTACTTGGTTTTTTTGCTTATCTGATACTTTACCAGTTTGCAGTGCTAATCGTCAATGCTTTTATTGAATAAAATTGGGGCAGCCATGTGATGGAATTAATAAAAAATTTCCTGCCCGCTACGCAGCCAGAACAACCTTCCAATCGCTGTTATCCGCAAGCTTCCTGGTTTGTTTGTTATGTAATGGTTAAGGTACAATCTAGAGGACTAATTTGAAGCAAAAGGAGTGGGAGTAATATGTTATATACGAAGAATTTATCGACTTCCAGACGGGATGAGATGAAAGATATTACGCGGGAAGTGGAGCAGGTTGTCCGTGAAAGTGGTGTGCAAAATGGAACGGTATTGATTTACTGTCCACATACGACAGCAGGCATTGCAATTAATGAGAATGCTGACCCGGATGTCAAACATGACGTACTGCTTCGTCTGAACGAAGTGTACCCTTGGGAGCATCCCGAATATCGCCATGCTGAGGGGAATACGGCATCTCACTTGAAATCGATCACAACCGGACCATCACAAACGGTGATCATACATGAGGGCAGATTAGTGCTCGGCAGATGGCAGGGCATCTATTTTTGCGAATTTGACGGTCCCCGTCAACGGGAATATTTCCTTAAAATCATGGAAGGATAGTACATTTACACCCATGTCCAACTATTCTTCATCAAAATAATAAAACAAACAGGCGGTCCACCCTATTTCCGGGATGTAATCCGCCTGTCTTGGTCTTCTTCGCTTAGAAACTTTCGCGAGACAACGTTATAAAGAATTAATGTTATGACAATTCACCGCCCTGAAGTGTAGGAGTGCGACAAAAGCGCCTTATTGGACGCCAGGCTGGTGTTGGAGATTTCGACAGAGTACTTTGACATGAGATAACGCAGCCGATTCAATCTCTGAAAAGGTCAAACGATCCTGAATATAGTATGATATGAATCCGTGCATAGACAAAAACAGTGTACGTGGTACACATTGAATATCCTCTTCTGTGCAGCCCTCTTCATTCATGTATTGCCGAATAATAGAGGCAAACAATTCGAAGCATCTTCCTTGCTCCGTACGACAATACGATAGCAATTCCTCATCCCGAATCATGAACATGATCTCGTACTGATACGGATTCTCCAAACCAAAACGAATAAACTCCATCATGATATGTTCCACCTTGCTCACGCCGCCCACGACTGGCCTGACCATGGCTTGCAGCAGCAGATGCCCCAGATGATTGAAATCTTCAACCACAATGGCATAAAACAGCTCCGCCTTTTCTTTAAAATGATAATACAGCGACCCATGACTATAGCCCAGATGCTGGCCGATGCTTCGCATCGAAATGGCGCGGTATCCTTTGGTAATAAAAAGATGCCTCGCCGCCTCCAGTATCCGCTCCCTCGACAACTCCTGTTCGACTGCTCTTCTAGCCATATATTTTATTCCCCTTCAATAAAATAAAGCCGCTGTCCCTCCGTGATCCGGGATTGCCCTTGCGTCAAATCTGTGATCCAGGCTACAAATGCCTCGGCTTCACTATCCGGCGGAAGACAAGTCAACGTAACCTTATCGGTGAATCCAGTTTCACCTGTACGGACTTCCCGGCTCCTTAATTCATTTTCCACTTTGCCCAGCCATGTGTAATCCAGTTCAACAAAAACTTCACGATGAAGCACTTTGGTAACCGCTTCCCCCGCTTCAATGGCTGCAACTGCTCCATCCGTATAAGCGCGAATTAGCCCACCTGCTCCAAGCATGATTCCCCCAAAGTAACGTGTAACTACGATAGCCACATTTTTCAATTGCTGATTTTTGATCACTTCAAGAATGGGTTTCCCCGCGGTTCCGCTTGGTTCCCCATCATCGGATTGCTTCTGGATCTCATCCCGCTCACCAATCATGTAAGCCGAGCAGTTATGAGTGGCATTCCAATGTTTTTTCTTGATTTCATCAATAAACGCATTGGCTTCTTCTTCTGTCGTGACCGGCATAATATGACCGATAAATCGCGACTTCTTGATTACAATTTCCAGATTGCCCGGTCCTCGAACCGTGCGATAACGTTCAATCATCCCTATCCAACTTTCCAATTTGATCCATTTTACAAGAAAGCAGTTCCCCGCGTGGACGCGGACGAACTGCCTTGGTTTAACATTCGGGAAACCATTGCTTTGACAAAGACTCCCCGAATGTAGTTACATTACCTTATTTAGCTATATGAGCAGACCGATGAATTATTCGGAAAGTCTCGCTTCCAGCGCTGCTTTCTCTTCTTCAAAGCCTGGTTTGCCCAGCAAAGCGAACATATTTTTCTTGTAAGCTTCCACGCCTGGTTGGTCAAATGGATTGACTCCGAGCAGGTAACCACTAATGCCGCATGCTTTTTCAAAGAAGTATACCAGATATCCGAAAGAATATGGAGACATATCTGGAATGTTCACAATCAGATTCGGTACTTGACCATCTGTGTGTGCAAGCAGTGTTCCTTGGAATGCTTTTTTGTTAACAAAGTCCATCGTTTTACCTTCAAGGAAATTCAGACCATCCAGATCATCCGGATCCGCTTCGATCGAGATATGCTCCGATACTTCAGCAACCTGAATGACGGTTTCGAAGATGTTCCGGCTTCCCTCTTGAATGAATTGACCCATGGAGTGCAAGTCAGTCGAAAAATCAACGGATGCAGGATAGATCCCTTTATAGTCCTTACCTTCACTCTCTCCGTACAGCTGTTTCCACCATTCGGATACAAAGTGCAGGGATGGCTCGTAGTTCACGAGGATTTCTGTTCCTTTACCTTTGCGATACAACGCGTTACGAACAGCTGCATATTGATATGCTTCGTTCTCAGCTACGTTCGGGTTGCTGTACTCTTTGGAAGCATCAGCCGCACCTTGCATCATTTCCTCAATGCTAATGCCAGCTGCTGCGATTGGAAGCAAACCTACAGCCGTCAGAACGGAGTAACGTCCACCTACATCATCCGGGATAATGAAGGATTCATAGCCTTCTTCATTTGCCAGTTTTTTCAGTGCGCCGCGCTCTTTATCTGTTGTTGCATAGATACGTTTGCGCGCTTCTTCTTTACCGTATTTTTTCTCCAGTGCTGCACGGAAGATACGGAAAGCAATCGCTGGCTCCGTAGTTGTACCGGATTTGGAGATGACGTTAACCGAGAAGTCTTTGCCTTCAACCAGATCCAGCAAATGAGTTACATATGTGGAGCTAATGTTGTTTCCTGCGAAATAGATTTCAGGCGTTTTGCGTTTTTCTTTAGGCAGGTTGTTGTAGAAAGAGTGTGTCAGCATCTCAATCGCTGCACGAGCACCCAGGTATGATCCACCAATACCGATAACGATCAGTACTTCGGAATCGCTTTGGATTTTGGCAGCCGCTTTTTGAATACGGGAGAACTCTTCTTTGTCATAAGCGGTAGGCAGGTCGATCCAGCCTAGATAATCCGATCCTGTACCTGTTCCGTTGTGGAGCTGCTCGTGAGCCAAACGAATCGGTTCAGCGAAATAGTCCACTTCATGCTGATTGACGAATTGCAGAGCTGTGCTGTAGTCAAACTTCACTTTTTTTGCCATGATCTATAAAACCTCCTGATATCGGTAGCGTATTTTTTTCCGTTTTCCATTCGAAACAACTTAGCCTAAGGATACTTCAAATCCACAGGACTGACAAGCTTGCAGCCCGAACTTTGTCGTTAGAGTTTAAGAAGCAAAAAGGGTTAACCGAATCCGCGAGTCGCGGTTCTGGTTACCCTTCTTGTATTATTCCGCCGGGTACGAACAGCAGTAGTCGGTAACGCTGCGTATCTCCAGTTTAAATTTGGATTCGGCAGGCACGTGGAACGTAGCTTGACCTTGAATCTCTTGCCAATCTGCTTCTCCGGGAAGCAATACTCTCAGATCGCCGGACAGAATCTCCATAATCTCACGGGAATCTGTGCCGAACTCATAATTGCCTGGAAGCATAATGCCCAGAGTCACCTTGCTGCCATCCCCCAAAATAACTGTTCTGCTCGTTACTTGACCCTCATAATAAATGTTGGCCTCTTTGACTACACTGACTTGATCAAACTGTGACATGCGTACCCGCTCCCCCTGAAGTTAATGAAAACAAAAGGCAAAACAGATCAGGGCGGTTGCCCGCCCATTCTCTGCCGGAAATCACTTGCTGCTCGGCAGGACAGAAATCAAACTGTCCCTCCTGGCAGCATTTTTCAAGCTATTACAGCAATGCTTTCACGCGACTAACCACGTTCTCCACAGTGAAACCATACTCTTGGATAACACGGTCGCCAGGCGCGGATGCACCAAATGTGCTGATTCCGAGAATGTCGCCTTGGTCGCCGACATATTTTTCCCAGCCCATTGGATGAGCCATTTCAATCGCCAGACGAGCTTTCACATCCGGAAGCAGGACGGATTCTTTGTATGCTTTGTCCTGTTTCTCGAACAGATCCCAGCTCGGCATGCTGATTACGCGAACTTGGATACCTTGTTCAGCAAGTGCTGCTTGGGCTTTGACAGCCAGTTGCACTTCGGAACCTGTTGCGATAATTTGGGCGACAGCTTTGCCTTCTTTTGCATCAGAGACAACATACGCACCACGTTTCACGTTCTCACGTGAACCTTCAACGGTACCTTCCAGAATCGGCAGGTTTTGACGAGTGAGTACGAGTGCAACCGGATTGCTCTTGTTCTCAAGCGCATAAGCCCATGCTGCAGAAGTTTCATTACCGTCAGCCGGACGAATAACTGTCAGGTTAGGAATGATACGCAGGGATGCCAATTGCTCGATTGGTTCGTGAGTAGGACCGTCTTCACCAACAGCGATACTGTCGTGAGTCAGAACATACGTCACAGGCAGACCCATCAGAGCAGCCAGACGAACAGCTGGACGCAGATAGTCTGTAAATACGAAGAATGTACCTCCGAATACTTTCACACCACTGTGCAGTGCCATACCGTTCATTGCTCCAGCCATACCGAATTCACGGATACCGAAGTAAATGTTGCGACCGGAATAATCTTCTGGTGAGAAGTTCTCCAGATTGTTCAAGTGAGTCATTGTGGAGCTTTCCAGGTCAGCAGATCCGCCTGTCAGTTGTGGCACGTTATGAGCCAAACCGTTCAGCGCATTACCGGATGCTACACGTGTGGATACCGCTTTGTCTGTTGCTGCATATTTAGGCAGATCGCGATCCCAACCTTCTGGAAGGTCGCCATTGATTGCTGTTTCGAATTGAGCTGCCAGCTCAGGGAATGCTTTTTTGTACTCGGCCAATTTCTCGTCCCAAGCTTTGTTTGCAGAGATACCACGATCTTTCACTTGTGCAAAGTGGTCGCGAACTTCAGTTGGTACGTGGAAATCTTCCTCGTAAACCCATTTGTAAAATTCTTTAGTCAATTTGGCTTCGTCTGAACCCAGTGGAGATCCGTGAGTACCGCCGTGGCCGCCTTTACCTTGTTTGTTCGGGCTACCATAACCAATAACAGTTTTAACTTCGATCAGTGTAGGACGCAGTGTATCTGCTTGACCTTCTTGGATCGCTTTTTCGATTGCAGGCAGATCGTTACCATCTTCAACGCGCAGCACTTGCCAGCCATAAGCTTCAAAACGCTTCGCAATGCTCTCAGAAGAAGACAAGTTCAATTTACCATCCAATGTGATGTCATTGGAGTCGAACAACATGATCAATTTGCCCAGGTGCAAACGTCCAGCCAGGGAAGCTGATTCATGGGATACGCCTTCCATCAAGTCACCGTCACCACAGATTGCATACGTGTAGTGGTCGATTACGTTGAATTTGTCTTTGTTGTATGTTGCGCCCAGTTGAGCTTCAGCCATAGCCATACCTACAGCCATTGCAATACCTTGACCCAGTGGTCCAGTTGTTGCATCAACACCTGCAGTATGCCCGAATTCCGGGTGACCCGGCGTTTTGCTTCCCCATTGACGGAACTGTTTCAGTTGATCCATAGGCAGGTCATACCCGCTCAGGTGAAGCAAGCTGTACAGCAACATGGAGCCATGTCCTGCGGACAGGACAAAACGGTCCCGGTTAACCCAAGTTGGGTGGTCCGGGTTATGTGTCATCGTTTTTGCAAAAAGTTGGTACCCCATTGGAGCGGAGCCCATAGGCATTCCCGGGTGTCCGGAATTTGCCTTCTCGATTGCATCAATCGCCAGTGTACGTACGGTAGTGATTGACAGATTGTCGATGGTGTTGTTTTCTTCCTTTTGAATCGCTTCGTTCTTGTCAGTCATGGTTTGTCCTCCTCATGTCTTTAGATAAGTCGGGTTGCGCAAGCGAATCCCTCTCATCATACAAGCAAACCGAATTTCACAATAAGTGAATCCGCTTGAGTGTTTCATTTTGACTTATTCACTTTTGTATTGTATCACTTGGCGTGAAGGTTTTCCATAACCTTCTTTTAGAAGATCGGGAAAATTCGGCTGTTTGTGACGAGGGATTTGTTTCCAGTTGCGCAAAAAGAGTGTCATACTGAGCATTTCAGTATATCTTCTAGCTCAGCCAGCATCGCAAATCCATCGGATGAAGTATAACCTTTAAGCGGAAAACCATACTCTTTTTAGATATTGAAGTTGATTTTGCATATAATGTTCCTTGATCATGATTGGAAAATCGGACTTTTGTGCACATCAGGCTATACTTCATATCAAATAAGGAGGATTCGCTTATGCTGAATCATTCTGCTAAGTCAACAAAGTCGTTAAAGCACATATTACCCTGGAAAGCCGGGGTTTTAACAGGGATCACATCAGGTCTAGTGCTTGGATTCTTTTTAAAGGCCATGCAGATTTACACCGGTGTAAAAGTCTATACCCTGCTGCTGAACATCGATTTTGTTCCCTGGCTCCCGCCAACATTACCCGAATACCTCGAATTTGTGCTGCATCTTATCGTTTCCATAATCCTCGGCATCTTGTACATCTGGTGGATTCAGCGTTCGGGTCATCCGATATCCAAAGGCGTCCTGATTGGCGTGCTCTCTTCTCTGCTGTATATTCCGCTCTCCCAGCTGTCGAGTCGTGTGCCTGATCTGTATGATGTAAAAGCGATCCTTTACTGGCTGGCAGGGCATCTGTTATTTGGCGTGGTCGTTGGTTTGTGCGGTTATGTATGGCGACACAACCAAAAAGGCAATCCCCCGTTCAGACACGAATAGGGAATCGCCTTTTTCTTTTTTTAGGAATAAAAGTATATATCTTTCCGAATCAACCTTGCGCAGTATTAAAGCATTAGCTTAAAATACAACGGTTTTATTTTCATGAACCAGTACACGGTCTTCAACATGCCATTTGACGGCACGGGCAAGAACAACACGCTCAATGGTACGTCCAATGCGCTTCAACTCAGTTACATCATCCCCGTGGCTTACACGCTGTACGTCCTGCTCAATAATCGGTCCGCCATCCAGCTCTTCCGTAACATAGTGAGCCGTCGCACCGATAATTTTGACACCGCGGTTGTACGCTTGGGCATACGGTTTACCGCCGACAAAGGCAGGCAAAAACGAGTGATGAATATTAATGATGCGGTTACGGTAATGCTCAATGAACATTGGGGAAATGATCTGCATGTAACGCGCAAGAATGATTACATCGATATCATTACCAATGACGTCAAGTTGGCGCTGTTCCGCTTCCTTCTTCGTATCCGCTGTAACCGGAATATGATGATAAGGAATGCCAAATGATTCTACATAGTCCTTCATATCCAGATGATTGCTCACGACAAGTGCAATGTCTGCATCCAGATCGCCAGCCTGCCATTGCCACAACAGCTCGACCAGACAGTGATCCTCCTTGGATACAAAAATGGCCAGTTTCTTCTTGCGGCTAACCGCGGAAAGACTCCAATCCATTTTGAAACGGCTTGCCACTTCTTCAAAATCAGCTTGCAGCTTGGGCAGGTTCGCCGACAACTGTGGAAGATCGAACTCGATCCGCATAAAAAACATGCCACCAGCCGGGTCCATGGTGTACTGGTCCGACTGAACAATGTTTGCACCATGCTGGTGCAGGAAATGGGAAACTGCAGCAACAATTCCGGGTCCATCAGGACAGGAAATGAGCATCCGCGCCCGATCGGCGCGGTTTTTAACATCAGGACGTACTTGTTTAGCGTGAATCTCCATCGGGTTATTCTTCCTCCTTCAACTATGCCAGGACGAGCAGTTCTTTTCCTGCAAGCCAGGCAATCAAGCGATGATTCAGTTGTTCTTCATTCAAATGCGGGAACAATGCGGCTTCAGCCACGAGGTCATACAGACGTTCCAACGGTTCACGCGGGTCGGCTTTTTTGGCTTTGGCATCATTTTTGAGCAGCGTCCAAACATCCAGTACGTACGAACGGGACTCAATCTCTTTTCCTTTGAAGAAATGATGCAGTTGTTCCACTTCTGTCAGGAACTCGGGGCCAAATCGACCAGCAACATCCCCGCGAAGCAACGCGATTTCCGCTTCATACATTGGACGCTGTGTTTTGGCATCTTTACCAATCCAAGGCGTTTCCAAAATAAACGGACGGCCCTTCAGAGCTTCATGATGCACGATGCGGTTAATTGCCTCAAAACCAATCCAGCCGGAGCCAATTGGTGTATGACGGTCCTTGTGCGCACCTACAGGGTTCTTACTATCATTAATATGCATTACGGCAATGCGGTCAAGCCCTACCGTACGATCAAATTGTTCAAGAACACCGTCCAGGTCGTTTACAATGTCATAACCTGCATCGTGAATGTGACATGTATCCATACATACGGTAAGGCGTTCATTGTGTGTAACCTTCTCCATGATCTGAGCGATTTCTTCGAAGCTGCGGCCCATTTCAGTCCCTTTGCCAGCCATCGTTTCCAGCGCGATATTGACATCCGTCTCTTTTACACCTTCTAACACTTCATTCAATCCTTCAGCAATACGTCCGATGCCGTAGTGAGCATCTTTGTCCGTAAATGCGCCGGGATGCAGCACGATATTTTTGACACCAATCGCATGTGTACGACGAATCTCTTCCTGAAGGAAACTTACGGCCAGTTCATACGTGTTTTCTTTGTATGATCCGAGGTTAATAATGTATGGCGCATGGACAACGATATCTTCCATTCCGCCGTCTTGCATCGCAAGCTTGCCTTCCTCAATATACATGGACTCAATAGGCTTGCGGCGGGTATTTTGCGGTGCACCCGTATATATCATAAACGAACTTGAACCGTACGAGGACGCTTCCTTCGTTGCACTCAATAACCCCTTGTCCGAAAAGGACACATGGGAGCCGATTTTCAGCATCATTAATCCCCCTTTTTCTGAATTATTCCTTATTCTAACGCGATTATCGAAATAAATCTAGAAATGCGCTATAATTCGGGATATAGGCTATTTTTTACAGCTATAATTTGGAACATGGGTGGGCGGAATCCGTCTTTCCGTGAAAATCAATAAACCGAGGTGACTCCGCAATGATTTTCGGCTCCTACGCTTTGACGTTGACCATTAGTTCCCCCAGCAATTGGTTTATGAATACGATCGCATTCTGGACCGTTCTTTTGCTCGGAAGTATGTGTGTTGGCGGATTTTTTATGATGCGAAAGTTTTTGAAAGTGCTTCCGAAGGCTGACGGGAAATCAAAACTCGATTGGCAGAACCACTGGGTTGAAACCAGTCGTCATTTATGGACTGATGAAGCAAAAGCTTTTCTCGACCAGCTTGTAGAACCTGTACCTGGACCATTTCGAGATATCGCCAAACATTCCATCGCAGCAGAAATCGGCAAAATTGCGTACGAAAATAATGCGCCTGAAGTATCCAGGGATCATTGCATTAAAGGATACATTATAGCCACACCAAAGCGGGATAATAAGTTTCTGGTAAAATTTCTGGAGAAGAACCAAATTGACTATTCGCCTTATAAACATTTGATGAATAAATAGATCATGGATTTCAGCAGAACATGTATTTTGCTTACATATGTGCAAACATGCTCCGTCAGGTAAGTCATTCCCAGCAAGGCTGTGCTTACCATCCGGGGCTGTTTGCCGATTCGAGAATATATGTCTGTACAGTCAACCTAACAAGGAGGTCGCCAAGATGAAGATTGCGATTTGCGGAGGTACCGGTTTTGTCGGAGGAGCGCTCGTTGATTACTGGCTTCAGGCAGGCCATCATGTGAAAGTTATTACACGCAAACTTCCGAATTTACATAATCCCAGCCAAAATCTTACCTATATCTCATGGGAACAGGTGGAGGAACAGCCTCATTTGCTGGAAGGAATGGATGCATTGGTGAATCTTGCCGGGGAAACGTTGAATCAACGCTGGACAACCAAGGCAAAATTGGAGATTGTGGAATCCAGGGTGACCACTGTAGCGCGTGTCGCCAAATTGGTGAATACACTGGAGAACAAGCCAGAGGTAGTCGTACAGGCATCTGCCATGGCAATCTATGGCACCTCTGCTTCGAAAACCTTTGATGAGAGCAGTCCGCAACAATCGATGAATTTTCCATCCCGCGTATCGGAACAATGGGAAGTTGCTGCCGATGCCATCAAACATGTGAGACTTGTAAAGATTCGCGTTAGCCTCGTGCTTGGTCATAAAAAAGGTGCCTTTCCATTAATGAAACTGCCTTATATGCTTGGTGTTGGAGGCAGGGTGGGAAGTGGCAAACAGTGGACCAGTTGGATTCATATTATGGATATTGTACGTTTGATTGATTTCACAATCCAAAATAAAGAAATCTCCGGTCCGGTGAACGCCTCTTCGCCCAACCCGGTAACCAACGATGAATTCGGACACACGGTAGGTAAGGTGTATCATCGTCCGCACTGGTTCCCCGTACCCGGAATTCTGATCAAAACACTGGTTGGAGAACTCTCTGTCGTGCTGCTTCAGGGACAGCGGGTCATCCCGCAAAAAGCGTTGGATCACGGATTCCAGTTTACCTTCCCTACATTGACCGAAGCACTGGAAGATCTGAAACACCGGGGTCTATCCGACTGATCGATACGTGTAAACTGACTCAGCCAACGTAAAGGTATCTCCATCTTCGAGCGGATATTCTTTGTACGGAGCAAGGACATTGCCCTTGAGAATGGTTCCATTCACAGAACCCAAATCCTTAATGACATAGCCCGATTTGTTCCGGCTCAATTCCACATGAGCACGGGACACGCCGGTGGCTGAATCCACCCACTGGACCATATCCGCCGATCGGCCAATGACAAACGATGCACCACGGACATCCATCCGTTCATTTTTTTCTCCTGTTGCTGATCTGCGTTCAAGATAAAAAGAAGGTATCACTGGACCTGCTCCTGTAATGCCTGCTCCGGCAACACTCTGCAAGTTTACAGTTGCATCAGCCGCCGCATGATGATGGAAGAGCTCCGATGTTGCAGCAGTGGCTTCGATAGCATGCTGAACGAAAGGTTCATCAGAAGCCTCGGATGGTATATGCAGATTCTGAAAGCGAGAATTCCCTGCTACAGGTGACCTGGATTCAAAAGAATGCCCCCGCTCTGATTGAGCACTCTGACTCTGCATATCACCAGACCTCTGTTGACTCGTGTAACCTTGTGCATATGCATTACCTTCTGGTGACATTTCAGATGCATTCCAACGCCAGCTCTCCTGAAACATCTCTTCTTCACTTTCTTTTTGTTTATCTTTGCCTCTGCCCAAGCCAAATAAAGCAGATCGCTTATTCGATGAACCCTCCTGTAATTCGCCATCTGCATATTCTTCATTCGGAATTTTTTTGCGTAGCAGATTGGATTTCGAATTTCCGAATTTCCCTTTAGTCACCCACGCCCAACCCGCGATACCAAGCAACCCAGCACTTAATGCTGCGGATAGAATCATTTGTGTCTGACCCGGTTGTTCCATATAGATAAATCTCCATACCAGCGCCATGGCAATCATACAGCCCAGAAGGATATAGGTCGTTTTGGAAGATCCCTGCTTCTCGTCCTTTTCCATGTCATCGTCCTGTAATGAATCAAATGTTTGGCGCTGTGACGGATTCGTAACACCTTTTGATTGCAATGAAGACTCTATCGGTGAACGTCTCCGGGAAAATCCTGAAAAGGGTTTGTTAAGCGCTTTGTCTTCCTCTGTATTAGATACTCTTGGTTGCTGGAATGATTTCGATTGCTGCTCAGCTTCACTACTTCCATCCGATTGACGATACTGATGATCTTGCCCACTTCTCTTTGAAAACGGCTCATTTCCCCGCTCTGGAATTGCAGAGATTGGCATTCCCAATCCAATGTCAGTTGACCCGGATGATCCACGCGAAGACATAAACGATGCCTGGCCTGAACCATTCTGCTCATCTGCATATAATTCAAGCAAAAGTTCACGCAGCTGTCTGATATCCCATTGTTCACTGTCACATAGCTGGAGGACACGCTGAATCCCTTCGCCTTGGAGTTCCTGAACATGGGACATTAGCCTGATAACCAGTTCGCGGAATTGCTGAGCGGTCGGATCAACCTCAACCGCATCGACAATCGGGATGTATACCAATCCAAGTTCTCCTATTTCCAGTGAACCATTAATAAATATGTACTCTTCCTGAATCTGTAATTTACGTGAATCCAACATATATTGTCTACATTCCGTAAACGTGTCTGCCAATTGAAACAATAGACCATATAACACGCGCAATTTGATTCTTCCTGACTTTAACATCTGAGGTAACATCTTATACCCTGAAATGTCATACTGTAACGTTACATTTCGATCCACCTCGCGGATATGAACGGGAAGAAGCCTTGGAATTTGATTGGAAGACAGCATGCCCATCTGCACACGGCTCAGTTCGTCCATTCGCAGCCCTTCCGCTTTCTCCAAAACCATAAACGATCCGCCGTTTCGAATGAAATCTCTCGTTAATCCATACATGTCAATCCTCTCTTTCCGTTAATAAGCTATAATTCACAATTCCCACATCTTATAAAATTTTTATTAAGACATGTAGATATAGGAGCTAATGAATCCGGGCAATACGGCCAGCATAAAAGGAAACTTTAATGTCTTTTCCTGATTGACCAGCTTGAGCGAACCGAGCATGAAGAAACCAGCAAGATTTCCTGCCATCCCGCGAATCCGCTTCGCGGAATCCCTGCGGAACAAGAGAATGACTAATCCAATTGCCCCTGCGTACAAAACGGAGTAAATAATAACGTGAACGCCGAAGGCCAGGCCAGTCCAGGCGCCAATGCCTCCAAACAATTTAACATCTCCCGCACCCACTGCACCGATCATATACATTAGGAACAACACACCGAACCCAACTGCGAACCCGGATGCTGAGAACAGAACCCCCTCCCATCCTCCCCAGATAATATGGGCAAGTACTCCCATGACAGTCACTGGTAAAGTTAAACGATTTGGAATTTTCATCGAACGAACATCTGTAACAAAAGCTGCAATCACATATAGACCACAGGCCAGGTAAAAGCACTGCACCTCCATCATCTCCTTTATTATTTTCTGGAAGCTACATTAAACTCAGTAACCGTCTTGGCACCATCCGCTGTCTCCACAACAAACGTCCATGTGCCCTCCGTTGTACGTGTTCCTACAAACCAGTTCCACTCGATCACACCATTTTCATCGGCAGTCGCCCATCCAATATGCTTGGCCGAACTTTCTCCGGACTTGTAAAATATCGTCAAGTTCGCTGTAGCTCCGGGCTCCACTTTAACCTTAATCGTCGCATTGTTGCCTATGTATGCCGGATCCGGTTTTGATAAAATGGTTGCATCTCCTGCGGAATCCGCGTCTCCTCCACTGCTGCTGGAACCTTCTCCGGTATCTCCGATCCATACCCGTTCTGCTGCTGCCGCTTGAATGCGTAAAGATTTCCCCAAGAAGGGGACTTTAACAGGCAATTCATAGCTCAGTTCAAGCCGGAAGTACGGATTCGTTTTATTTTTGAGATCAGGTATGGAAATACCGTTAACATGAACACGCTCAATATCCAGCACAGTAGTATTAATAAATGGCTGAAGTAACGGTTTAACAGTCGGATCAAGCACGGTCTCAAGTACGGATGTCTTGATCTCCTGTAACGGTTGTTCACCTCTGGCAGCGGCTGCACGTACCCAATCGCTTAGCGGCTCTGGTAGTGAGGAGGCATAATCTTCGGCCCATTCCGTCAGTGACAGCTCAGGTATTTTCCATCCACCCTCCGAGCCTCCACTACCAGCGGAATCAGAGGGCGAGAATACAAGAGAGACCGGATATATCTTAGTGGATAACTGTTTTACCGCTTCTCCTGCCGTGCTCTGCAACGCTGTCGATACTAAAGTCATCTGTACGATATAAATCAGGAACATGACAAAGAACAGGAATACAGGCAAAACCAGTGAGGCTTCCAAAACAATGCTGCCTTGTTCCCTTTTTGGAGAACGCAACTTTTGGAGAAAACGTATCTGCTTATTCAGTAATTTCAATCTTTCCAGTCTGTTTATTCGTGTTAGTCGATTGTGCAAAAATGCCAAAACTTTTTCCTGCTGATGCTGCTTATCCATAATCCCTCCACCGAAACGACCCGGATTATTTAATAGGAATAATCGGCCTTCCGATCAATGAAAAATCGCCCATCTTCTACCTGGTCAGCACTACCCATGACAGCACCTATACTTCTGGTGACTCCCGGCAAAAACCACAGCTTGATACTGCTGCGCATGTTTCCCGAGGCATAGGTCTGCTTCTCGTCCGGGTTCACGCCCGTATTTAACCTGATCAAAGCCAACATTCTGGACATTTTGCGTTCATTGTTGCTATGCATTAAAAGGAACAATCGGAGATGATCCCTGTAGGTAAGCTTGACTTTGATATATTTAGACAATTCCACACTACCGTCTTTAGCCAATTTCACCATATCTGCTATAGCGTTTGTAATTCCATATAAAATGGCAGCAGATAGTACAAGAAGTGGATTCCCAAGCTTGCTGTTCTCAATTAATCCTTCTGCAGTTCGAATCGCCAGACGCATACCAAAGATCTCCGCATATGCAGCAGCAATGTTGCCCGAAGGATTATGAAAACCATAGACGATGTATTCCAGTTCCTGATTCTCCAGTTTGAATACTTCACCAGAATCTCCGCTACCTTCAGTCCAGTTGAACAGTTGTCCAAAATCCATTGAATTAAAATACGCCAGTGCATACTCATTCTGGAACAATTCATCGCCAAGGCTATCCAGCAGACCAGACATACCGCTGAATAAACTGTCCATTCCGTTCATGGCGTTACCACCAGATTCATACGGATCGCCAGCAATCTCTGCCTTTTTGGCTTCCTCCCGGCTCGCTTTGTTAAAAGCGATGTTGGCGTTGTAGTACTCTTCCAGCTGTTTGAAAGCTTCCGTTGATCCAGAGCTTCCCTTTTCAATCTGCGACAAAATCCGTTTAACATCCTTCAACTTCCCTTTGGATTCCTTGTCATTCGCTTTACGCTGGGCATCAGATCCGCGACCGCTTTCCAACTGCTGTTTACTTTGAAGAATGACATTGGAGGGTCCACTTCTCACGTAAGTGTCCATGTATCGTTCCGTTACCTGACTAGCCTGTCTAACCGCTGGTTTAATGGAAACACCACTCATCACCGTAACAGTGCGAAGCTGTGTATTAAGCTCCATGCTGTCATTTCTGACATTGGTAAAATCCGAATTTTGCGAGCGTATACGTGCGTTTAACTGATCGAACAGCGTATCAGCTCTTACAAGTTCCGAAGCAAGGGAGCGTGTACTTTTGGCTTCACTACCCGATCCGGTAGACGGAGGGCTCGTCCCAGGCAGCGTTGAGTTGCCTACTTTTTCGTAACTGGCATTCTGTGAACGGTTCTCCCCTTCAGCGATTACCCGCTTCATTTCCTCATTGATTTTGCGAGCTTCTTCAATCTTGACTTGTGCTTCCTCCAATTTCGCCTGGTGAGCCTGCAATGCTGGCTGTATGATCACGCTTATGCCTGTCGCCACATTCCCCGTGCCTGTACGATAACGAGCCAGCTCCAGCATATACGATTGCTGGTTGAAGGGCAGTCCTTCATCCATTTGTTTCTTGTTCAGATAATCCGCATATCGTGCTGCTACCTCAGCGGCTGTCTCAGGTGTGTCTCTCAGCATCTCATCGTATATCGCAGAAGAAGGCGGGTTCATGATCAAAGCCGGAAGAGCCTTCAGCTTTTCGGCCGACTCCGTCTGATTGGCTATTGCTTCGTCCAGCAACTCCTCACGTTTGTCATACAGTTTCTGCAATTTTTTGAGCAAATCCACGGTATGAGCAGCTTCTTTCATCTCTTCCGACATTGGCTTAAAACGATTGACTACTTCCAGGGTAAAATCAACTGGCGCTCGATATTTCATATCCTCTTGAATCTGGCGATTAAAAATATCATACCTGCCCAGCTCACGCTCCATGCTCAGTGAAGTCGTATCCCATTGGATATCCAGAATAGGAAATCCATCTTTTACAGCCGAGGGCTTCACACTATCATTCAGCACCTTGGCCATAATAGCCTCACCACTGCTGTCACCGTATCCAAACAGACCATACTCCCGCAGGGACGTGTCATAGGCTGACATCACAGATCTCATCGCCGCATGCGTCATTCGTTCTGCCTGTACTCTGAAAGCAGCAATACGTGCATAATCAATGAAAATGGAAACAAACATAAAGATTCCAGCCAAAATCAAGATCAAGAACACGGTTACAGCTCCTGATTCATCGTCTTTTTTTCTGAACAGCGTTTCCTCCTCCTTTCCTCATTTTTTGGTTTTGCCAAAATGCTGCACAACCTGTCCTGCTTCAGCGGCAGTACTGGCTGCGGCTCCGCCCTTGCCTTTAAATTTGGCTGCATAATAACGGACCAGATCTACCGTTCGGATGAATTCTGTCGGTTCTACAACCGCAGATGATCCTTGCGTTAATGCACTGTTACCTGAATCGAATAAAAAAGAAGGCAGCGGTAAAGAAATCACCTGCTCCAGCTTGGTCGTTACTTTTCGCTGGGTCAGCGAGTTCTGATATTCAATCGTTCCTTTCATGCCAGAAGGTATGCCTTGTGCGGCTTGGGACAGTTTCTTTTCCGAAAGGCTTCCTCCTTCTCCCGCAGGTACAGCAACAATAACCTCATTGTCCGCTCCCGCCCAACCAAACAGTGCTCCGAGCAATCGATCATCGGTCACTCTCCAGTACAAGTTGTCATGTTCCCCAGCCACAACTTCACCCGTCATCGCCTGCTTGTGGCTATTGTCCCAGCTGTAGGCGGCACGTTCAGAAGCTGCATAGGCATGCTGGTTCAGAAATGTCTTCTGATACATGTAGATGGAGAAAAAGAGAATCAGGACGAGAATAAACAACACGATAGGGAAGACCAGGGAGGCTTCAATGGTGAAGCTCCCTTCTTCCTTTTTCAATCTACTTACTCGGGAAAAATTCATTACTTTTCGTGTCCACTTTACTAAGCAGGCTCGTAATTAATGCTGAAATTTGATTCTTAAATATCAATGCAATAATGATAATAACGCCGATGATCAGAATGAGCTCCAGCGTACCGAGTCCATCTTCTTCCTTCCAAAATCCAGTTACCTTGCTTTTCATTAAGTTCAGCATCCCAATTCCTCCTACATATTCATCATCATAAAAGCAGGTGCCCCGATCATCACCACAATCGAAAAAAAGATCAGCACCATCGGAAACACCAGTTTGGAAGAAGCCTGTTCCCCCTTAGCCCGACTAACGGCCTTGCGTTTCTCCCATAACACATGGGACAGATCCCGCAGCGCCAATACAAAGTCACCTCCCCCTCGCCGGAAATTCAGCAGCACCGTTGTTGTAAATATCGTCACTTCCTGCACACCACAGCGACGACTGAACTGTTCAAACGATTGTTGAAACGAATAACCATTATTCCAATCACCAACCGTCTTTCGTAGCTCGTTGTAGAGGGGATGATCACGTTCTCCCTGACTGGCTACACAGTGAACAATGGCACGCTGTACCGTTTCCCCTGCTCCAACCAGTAAGACAATTCGGTTCAATAACTCTGGCAGCTCCATGAGTATGTCCTGATCTCTTCGCTGCACTTTGGTGTTAAGGTCTTTATATAGTGCAAAAGGCAGTGCAACACCCAATGCCAGTCCACCTACCATACCTCCAAGCCCCATATCCCCAACGAGCGACAAAAGGCAGCCTATGAGCAACATCAGCCACGAATAAGTCAGCATTTCAGCACAGTAGAGCATTGTTTTCTCTCCACTATGCTGTATGCCATACATTTTCTGAATGGCATGCTGCATGCGGAACATGATTACAGGCAATCTGCGGCCCACCTCGAACTTGTCCAGTAAAAACAAAAAGGGGCCATGCAGCTTCTTCAGACGTAATCCTTCCATATCCAGTTTGCGCAGATGTCGGTAGGTCTGTCCTCGCGTTCGATCAAGCACCAGCCACCCTGCTCCGAGCACCCCTCCGAAAATAACGGGAAGCAGCATCGTGTCAGCTCCTTATACTTTGATATCCATAATGCGTGTAATCCACAAATAACAGCAGGCAAGTAACGCCAATGCCCCGCTTGAGATCATATATCCCATCCCGCTATATAACGGCTCCATAAAATCCTTGGCCGTAAAGTTCAGAAAAATCAGAAAAATAAACGGAGCGGCAAACATCACTTTGGATTCAAACTTTTTCTGCGCCACCGCTACCATGATATCCTGCTGAATATCCAGCTTCTCACCAATGACCGCAGAGGTTCGCCTCACCACTTCGACCAGGTCTCCACCGGTTCGCTTACAAGTGATGAACACATCGGCAAAGTTTGTGATATCCTCAATTTTGGCGCGATCCGAGAAATCTTGCAGTGCCTCTTCAATGGGCTGACCATACTCCATCCGCGTCCTTAGAATAGTGAATTCACGAATGAGATCTGTATCCGCCTCAGGATTCAGCATACGCAGATCCTCCACTGATTCCTTAAATCCGTTCTCTACCGATTTTCCAGCTGCCAGCGCAGAGGACAACGCATATAATGCCTGCTTAAAATGTAAACTGAGTGTCATTCTTCTGCGTTCCAGCAGCACTTTGGTCCAATGTTTCGGTACCCATATACACCCCGCAGCCAATATCAATCCGGCCAACCAATGATGATAGAACAGGATACCGATGCCAAAGAACAACAAACCACTAATCAGCATGCAGACCATCCGCTGTCTCCTGGATAGCGTATAGACGGTGTAGTCCGTTAACGCCTGTCTGGCCTCGCCCAAATTCATCACCTTCCAAAAAAGATAACTAATTTACGTTGTTACTCGATTTAATCAACTTATCATTATTGCGTTCTATGTACTCGCTCAGCCAGTCTCCCAGCCCTGCCATCTGAATTTTGTCCACTTGTCTCAGCGTCCCAACTTGCACGAGTCCGCCAATAATCCTGCCTTCTTTTTCTTCGATTTCCTGGAAACGAAACAGTGGATTGAGCAGTACTTCTCCGTCCTGCATGCCAATCACTTCACTAATCTCAGTCACCCGACGTGAACGGTCCCGTAAGCGGGATAAATGTACAAAGATATCAATGGCCGAGCTGATCTGCTGCCGGACAACTGCAATGGGAAGATCAGCTCCACTGAGCACCATGGTCTCCAATCTGCTGATCATATCCGAGATCGTATTTGCGTGTCCCGTGGACAACGAGCCATCATGTCCAGTGTTCATGGCCTGCAACATATCCAGCGCTTCTGCTCCCCGCACCTCACCAATAACAATTCGATTCGGGCGCATCCGCAAGGATGACTTGATCAGGTCCCGAATGGATATTTGCCCCTTACCCTCGGTATTAGCATTCCGCGTCTCAAGCGATACCAGATTGGGTACTGTGACAATCTGCAATTCAGCAGAGTCCTCAATCGTGATGATCCGTTCATCCGCCGGGATAAATTGAGATAATGCATTTAGGAAAGTGGTTTTCCCCGACCCAGTTCCGCCGCCGATAAAGATATTGTATTTGCTGCGCACCAACTGCTGCAGCAATTCTGCCGCTTCCTCATGCAAGGCACCTTTATCAATCAGATCCGACATCTTCATTGGTTCACTCGGGAATTTCCGAATCGTCATGGTCGGACCTTTCAACGCAATCGGAGGCAGCACGATATTGACCCGCGACCCGTCTTTCAACCGTGCATCCACAATTGGAGAAGACTCATTCACAATCCGGTTCACCCCGGATACGATCATCTGAATAATGTCTTCCAGTCGTTCCCTGGACTCGAACTCCAGCGTGATCTGTCTAACTTCACCTTCCTGCTCAATGAAAATCTCCCGGTGACTATTGATCATAATCTCTGTAATTTCAGGATGATCCACCAATGGCTGCAGAATATCTAGGCCTCGAAAGGAGTCAAATAACCGTTGCACCAGCGTATGACGCTCCCCGGAGGTCAGATCTTCCAGCGTCGGGTCAGAGAGCACTTTACGCTCAATCCCCTGCCACAGTTCATCATCTCCAGCAGAGGATGTTAAATCCAGACCTGCTCTGACCTCGCGACGCATGATTTGAAACTGCTCTTCACGGTCCAGTATCATCTTGGATGAATCCGTCATAATGACCACCCATCAGCCTTCTGTATCCGCCCCGTCTGCTTCAGTTCTTCGTCTCCATCCTGCACGATCATGGCGCATAGTCTCTTCACTTCGCGTTGAAAGATCGGTGAACTAAGCATCACTTCCTCCTGACTCAGCTGCTTCCAGGAAGGGATATACGGCAGCACAGCATCCAGATGCAGATCAGGACTTGGCAGGGCATTAATGACGCTGTCCCGATACTTGTTAACAATGAACCGGGCACGGTCAAGTACACTTTCATACAGATCCGGTTTGGTGCGTTTCGTATGCTGCATCCATTGACCCCAGCGGTGCATAGAAGAGATGTCATCCTCAACCAGCCACACAAATGCATCGGCAGCATCGAAAATCCCGTCACTGCGCCCGTCCCAGCCTGAGTCCCCATCCAGAATGAGCACATCATATTGCCCACAGTCCGCCAAATACCGGATCAGGCTCTTCGTATCCTCACGGGACATTTGCAGCAGTTCCTTCCGATTCGATAACGGCCAGAATACATCCGACTTCAGCGCCTCGTGACGAAGCACGTATCCGTCAACCCCTTTGGAGGAAGATTGCACTTGTCCCTGTTTGCCTGATTCCCTCCTGCCCACCTTCAAATCATAAAGCAGACGCGACAGCCCCGTTTCTGCATCAGGTATAAGCTGTCCACTTCTAGACAGACCCTTCTCCAGAAACGGCATTGAGCTATCCAGCGTCTCCAGATTGAGATACAGAACAGCATATCCCGCAACCCCCAGTTGCTTTGCCATATGCATCGCCACCGCAGTCTTGCCACTCCCGCCGGAAGCTGATACAACTCCAATAGAGAGCGCCCCCTGTCCCGGACGATGAGTCTTCTTCCGACGTGGCTGCCGACAAGCATGGAGAACAGCGTCCATCAGGGCAGGCAAAGGTTGATATTTCATCAGCCGTTTATCCTCATCCACCTCATCCAGTCCTTCACTCAGCATCAGCCATGGAATACCCGAGGTTTCGCCCCCGTTACTCAGCCAGCTGTTCAGAAAATCAGGTTCCGCAATAACCAGATCTGGCAGTTCCCGTCCTTCCTGTTCGTTCATATGGTCTTTGAATGGTTCCCATTGTGAAAAAGCGGTGAAACGTATATTAGAGCCAGACGAACTGCCTTGTACAAAATCAAGCCATGCGCTGATATACTCTCTGTCTTTGGAAGCCAGCACTGCCTTTAGAACAATCAATTTTTCTTCCCTCCCTGCAAAAAAAGCACAAAAAAGCACCGTCCAACAACCGCAAAAAATATGCAGTATATGGACGGTGCTTCCGTCACGTGCTATGAATGTATGGATAATATAGCATACAATTTCTGGAGGAGCAAGGGATTTATTCAAACGATAATCCGTTCAAGAATGATAAGGTGCATCAAATTCTACAATATTGCGATCAGGGTCTAACACAAATATCTGTGAAAAACCGGCAACACTATCTGGTCTAGCCTCATACTCAATTCCCTGCTGTTCCAGCCAGGCCAAAGTCTCCTTGTAACTCTTCACCCAGATCGCAAAGTGTCCATCCGTTGTATCGATACCTGCCTCACGAAGCGTATGTCCCTGCGGATGCTGCAACAGATGAAGCTGTTGACTACCAATGGCATACCATGTGCCTGTGGAGTTAAAAGGCGGCCGCTCAATCTCCTGCATGTGGAGCAAACCAGAATAGAATTTTTTCGCAACCTCAAGATCACGTACAGCCAGACTCACATGGTGGATATGTGCATATTCAATCATTTCTTTGACCTCCTGCCTGAAATAGCTTTCCCTCAACTTCCATCAACTCTAAATCGAATCGCTTACATTGACTATACTATAACACCTTAAACGCTGACCACAACGCATACAATAAAAGAAAAACACCCCTGAATGAAATGCATCGAACCTATCGGTTCACACAAATTCATATCAGAAGTGCTTTCTCCAGAAAGCCCACCTCATCGTAGCTTAGCTTTAACTAGGCTACATTCTCATCAGAGAATATGAACCCCGCTCTAACAGCTCACTCCTTATTTAGCACTATCCAATGCTTCTTGCGGGATCTTAATCTCTTCCACGCCGTTATGGTTCGAGAACGTGCTGGTCATTTTCATGTCCATCGAAATTTTCTGTCCTTCCTGCTCCATTTCCATCACCATGTCGACATCCGTACTTGCAGGCAGGTAGGTTTCTTTGTTAATCATATATTTCATTTTCATGCTGGTAATATTCATTTGATCAAGCATGGCTTGAGTCTGAGCATCCGATCCGTTTTGCTCCATGACTGCTTTGGCCAGCTCCTTCACGTTATCACCGGATACGTCAGCGTTAATGACGTAGTTGTCGCCTTCTTCCGTAATCTTGGTGTCCTCTGCAATCTTTTTGAATTGCTCCAGCTCACCTTCCGGATTCATGCTTGACTGCATTTGCTCAATCAATGGTTTCGTTTGATCATCAGGAATCTTGACCCATTGCTCTCCCACCTGGGAATAAATATGATCCGAAGTAATATACTGCTTCACATTCTGCGCTTCCTGTCCGGGCATTTCCATCTTCATCTCCTGATAGATCATCATCGGGTCCTTGATGATATCCATCTTCAGCGATGTTTTCACCTGTTGATCCTGGGACTGTTCGCCAGACACCAGCTTCAAATTTTGATCAATATTGGCTTCGGTAGTGAAGCTTTTCATGTCTTTCGTCGCTGCATTCGTTTTCTCAATTAACTCGTCCAATGTGGGGATCTTTGTCTCCTGCTCCGCAGTTGTATTGCCCTCGTTAGACGTTTCGTTGCCAGCTGGCGGCGTTGCTGTACTGTTATCTGCATCGCTTCCGCAAGCGGTCATGCTTACTGCCAATAATGCCCCAATAATTAATGTAGTCCACTTCTTCAAGTTATTTGCCCCCCATAATAGAATTGATCCGTACTCATTACCCAATTATTTCCGTTATTAATCAATCACTCTGATACAATATGTTACACTTCAGTTATTCAAAGGAAACGTTCCTTCATTTCAGGTGTAGGCAGCATGCACGCTTCATCTTTACCGAACCAGCGATATCGGTTGCGAGCTACCGTGTTATATATGGCATTGCGAATAAATTTTGGTATAATAATTAGCCCGTACAATAAGGGATAAGGGAATTTCAATCCTTTGGCCAGCCGCAGCGCTGCGGTGGAACGCGTATAATATTTCCCATCCTCAATGAGTACAAAAGTATCCATGCTGTCTGTGGACAGATTGCCCTTCTTCAGCAATGTTTTCGCTACATCCGATTGAAGTGATGCAAAATGATATTTCCCCTCAGGGTCACGCTTGATAATCCACTTCGTTAAGCCTTGGCAGAAATGACAAACTCCGTCCACAAGCACAATCGGGTGTCCCTGATGCTGATCCGTTTGATTTGCAGTCATAATCGTGGCCTCCTCATAGTTGTGCTATTAGAGTAAATTACCCGTTTCGAGTCATCTCGATCGCTTTTTTTTACATTTTATTTAGGTGTAACGAAAAAAAGAAAAAGAGCGCAGGCTCTGTGCCCACGCTCGTATCTGTTTTGGCAATTACTCGGCAATTGCCTTTTCCATCCATTGGTCGTCAATCATCTGTTGATGAAGGTCACCAGCCCACTGGTCCATGCATTTGCAAATGAAATCTTTGCGACATACCGGACAAGGGGTTTTCTGTAGACGGCTGATATTGGTCAGCTTCCATTCCGGGGAATGGGAGTAGAATACACGGCATTGTGTACCGTCTACCAATTTCATTTTAAATTCATACAATCCGTCTTCCTTGTTGCCACTAGCTAGTTCTAAATTTGCAATACGCGGTCTATAAGACATGGATATCACCTGTTAATTCAAATTTGGTTCATGCAATGACACTTCTTAGTACTAAGTCATATTAAAGAAATTTTAGTTCGATGTCAACTCACGCACATTTACCCGCCAAATAGAATATCAAGAATGGTACCCACCTGACCCTGTTTTTTCCCTTTCAATACATCCGGATCGAATACTTCAACATATCCACAGGAAGAACAGGCGACGAAGAGATAATGATTGTGCTGAATATCGAACATTTTGCTAAGTCCAGCTCCTGACATGGACACTTCCTTAATATTACAATCCGTCCCCCTGCATTTTGTACATACAAATCGTCGTTCTATCATCTCTTCAATACTCAATATTGTTCCCCCCTCATTCGAATGTATGACATCAAGCAAGAGTAGATTATGTAAAATAGTACGCTGTCCGCCATGCAATCTCCTGCATTCCAACGGGATTATACAATACAAAACCCTGCCGATGGCCAGCAGGGTCTTGTACTCGAACGTCAGGTATCCAAGGATACCCTGCTCTATATGTTCCCTCTACTCCAAGGAGTCAGGTCTTAAACTACATTAAGTACCACATCAATATTGCCGCGTGTTGCTTTGGAGTAAGGACAGAAATCATGTGCCTTGCGCGCCAGATCTTCGGCTTGACTGTGATCCACACCAGGCATGCTCACATCCAAGCGTACCGACAGCTGGAAACCGTCATCCGCAGGGTCTTTGCCAATGGATACATTGCTGGTTACCACCACATTCTCCAACTTCACGCCTGCTTTGCGCGCCACATTGGCGAGGGCACTCTCATAACATGCACCGTATCCAGCTGCAAAGAGCTGTTCAGGGTTGGTTCCTTCACCACCAGGGCCTCCAAGCTCTTTTGGCATTTTCAGATCATGCTTGAGCACACCATCCGAAGAAGCCACCGAACCTGTACGTCCACCTTTAACTGTCGCTGTTGCTGTATATAAAGCTTCCATTAAGAATCTCTCCTTCACCTTCAAATTTTTTAACGCCTACTATTCAATTTAAACTTCTGGCTTATTTTGAAACGCATGTTGTTCCTTATTCAGCTTTTACATCTTTATTATTTTCATGCACGTGAAATGCACATTGGTTATTTATTAAGGGTTGGGTAATATACTAAGGCACAACTCCTTCTCCGGTAAATCTTGTCCTTCTACACAAAAGTTGCACTAGACAAAAATAATTGAAGGAGTACAATGTAAGTATCAACATAAACGTTTAGACATATCGAAAGTAGTTTAATTACGTTTTTGATTTTGATTTCATTTTGATTTCAATGTTCAAATTTAATCAAAGGAATGACACCGTTCCTCTTCATATAGAATATCAATACTTCAAAGTCGGGTGATTATATTATGAGCAAAAAAAATCCGTTCAACGCTCCTTCCAATGAACCATTGGCTGCGGGTATGGCCCCATCTCTCGGAGAAGCCCACAGCTCCATGAAGGTGCCTCAGAACGCTGCTTGGTGGAAAAAATTCCTTGCTTTTGTTGGGCCGGGTTACCTGGTTGCCGTTGGATATATGGATCCCGGGAACTGGGCAACTGATATTGCAGGTGGTTCACAATTCGGTTATACGTTATTGTCCGTTATTCTGATTTCAAACCTGATGGCTGTTGTGTTACAGTCTCTCGCTGGTAAGCTCGGGATTGTCACAGGACGGGATTTGGCGCAAGCCTGCCGCGAACGATTCAGCATGCCTGTCGTGATGGTGTTATGGATATTGTGTGAGCTTGCGATTGCAGCCACCGACCTTGCGGAGGTTATTGGTTCAGCCATCGCACTCAAGCTGCTATTCAACATTCCCATGTTATATGGCGTCATTATTACAGCAGTCGATGTTCTCGTCATTCTTTTGTTGCAAAATAAAGGCTTCCGCGCATTGGAATCGCTCGTTATTGTGCTGATGGCTACTATCGCCCTCTGCTTTGGGATTGACCTGTTTCTCGCTAAACCGGATATGGGCGGCGTCATGCACGGCTTTGTACCAAGTGCCGAGATTTTGCAAAATCCAGCCATGCTCTACATCGCCATCGGAATTATTGGCGCAACCGTGATGCCCCATAATCTGTATCTGCATTCTTCTATCGTACAGACCCGTCAGATTGAAAAGACAACTAAGGGTAAAAAAGAAGCGATTCTGTATACCACCATGGATTCAACCATCGCTTTAACGCTGGCCCTGTTCATCAATGCAGCCATCCTGATTGTGTCTGCTGCCGTGTTCCATAGTGCAGGCATGACCCAGGTTGCGGAAATTACGGATGCTTACCATCTGCTGACACCTTTGCTGGGAACCACCATCGCCAGCATCCTGTTCGGTGTAGCCCTGCTGGCTTCAGGCCAGAACTCAACACTCACCGGCACACTGTCCGGTCAGATTGTAATGGAGGGCTTCCTGAACATTCGTATTCCGGCGTGGCTTCGTCGGCTGGTAACACGTCTGATTGCAATCATCCCGGCCGTTATCGTAACAGCTATTGCCGGAGAGCACGGAACAGAAGAACTGCTGATTCTGAGCCAGGTTCTGTTGTCGCTGCAGCTCCCCTTTGCCGTTATTCCACTGATCATGTTTACAAGTGACAAAAAAAGCATGGGGGATTTTGCTAACAAGCTGTGGCTCAAAATCATCTCCTGGATCATTGCCGGAGTTATCGTTATCCTGAATGTGTATCTGATCATCCAGACCATTCGGATGTTCTAGGTTACATGGAACTACACTCTATATTGTCTAACTCAAAAAGGCTGATCAACTCAAGTAATGTATCCCTTGAGATGATCAGCCTTTTATATGTTCGAGCAGTTTGAGCAGCAACCTAATCCATACGGATTAGCTCATAATATCACTCTTTATTTAGTTGTCTGAATTTTGAGTTACCATCAACAAGGGAAGTAGTTCATCCAGTGATTCAACTGTCCAGTCCGGACGCTCTGCTTCTGCTAGCTCCGGCTGGAACCTGCCATACCCCTGCAAAATTCGGATCGTGTGCATACCCAGCTTCTTAGCCGGAATAATATCATTATCAATCCGGTCGCCGATCATGACCGCTTCCTCCGGTTTACATCCCGCCTGTTTCAGAGCTACAGCATACAATTCAGGATCAGGCTTGGACACTCCTTCTTCAGCCGAACAGGCCAGCACATCCACGTACTTGCGCAAACCGTAGCTATCCAGCCGATTTTCCGTCCCCGGGCTCTGATTGGCAATGATGCCAATCTTATAGTGCTGCGACAACGTCTGGAGAACAGCGTCGGCTGACGCGAAGGGGCGTTCAAGCTCTTTACGGAACTTCAGCTTCTCCTGTATCTGTTCCCGATGCCCCTCATCGCTGATCAGGGTACGAATAGCCAGTTTCATCGGCCATTGCTCGTAATTTCGGTAGGAAGCGGCAAATAGTTCTCGTACTGTCTGCATCTCCACCTGATAACCAAGCGCACAAGCTTCTCGAACGAACTGACCTATAATATCATCCACCGGCTCCCACTCGTCCACAAGCGTATCCCCCACATCAAAGAACAACCATTCTATTCCACGTACATCCGGCACGCCTATTCCTCCTCGTTAGCCACAGGAAATTCATTCCCCCATTACCCAAACCATAAAAAAGAAGACCCACCATCACGCATGAGTCTCCTCAAGATTCCGTTTATTTATGATTTCAATTATAACAGGCAGCTGACACCGGATCAATCACAGGAATAGTACCAACCACTAACCATTAAGCAGAAACCCAACTTCCCCATTCAAGGAATACACAATACGGTCTGCTCCCATTCCCCGATAGATGCCTTTGGGGTGGCTTTGTTCTGTAATGACACACAGGGACTTGGATGTCCAGGAGCGGCAGATTTGCAAGTATCGGCAGGTCAGGTTTAGGCTATTTTCAAAAATAAAAACATTGCCTACACTGCCTTGCGGCAAAAACCATTTCTGAGCTGCAGCCGTGTTCATGCGAATGACATGCTCCACACCAATTCTCCGGAGCCTGCGCTCTTCCCCTGCACTGTTGGTCAGAACGGCAAACGGCATTTTTTTGTACATCAGCAATTTGATAAATTTACGTCCTGCTTCATTTGGAGCAGTCACTAAGATCATCTCTTTATCCATCATTCGTTCCTCCCTTGGCGTGAAAAGACAACAAAAAAGAAGCGTGGGGGACCAAGGCCTCCCGGACGCTTCTTCAATAATCCATAGCAAAAAGACACTATGAATCAGCGTACGGCTTGTTGCCTCTCCCTTTAACGCTTACGAGGTTAGCTGACGGATTCGGGCGCGAGAGTCGCCCTATTTCCGGCTGTCACCGGAAAATTCACCCCATGGATGCCTACTGTCTTGGACAGTTCATCCTGTTGGTTCCCCCGTTTCCCACCCATGAATGAATGGAAACTCAGCGATTAAAACATCGTTCCATTATGTTCCTTAATCAGAGCGATATTATCGTTTGTTTCGTTTTTCATGTAAAATTTAATTGAAATTGGAATTACGATATGAATCATACACCCGTGCCATATCGGTGTAAAGTCTGCGCAGATCACCGAATCGACGGATTTTTGCCATTTCACATCAATAATAGCGCTTACAACACATCCATTCTCTACCCATCTCTTCAAAGCTCTCTAATTCTCTCTTTAGCGAAATTCAGGTAGCAAAACATTCACAGTTCATACACGAGAGGTCCAAATGGGGTTAAAAAAACAATATTAATTTTGCAATATTTAATTGCAATCAATATAATAGAAGATAGAAGAATATGAAATGGAGGCGATTTTCATGTCAGTCTACGACTACAAAGTAAACACCCTTCGCGGTCAGGAAGTTGAGATGTCCAACTATCGTGACAAAGTACTGCTTATCGTGAATACAGCAAGCCAATGCGGCCTCACACCTCAATTCAAAGGTCTGCAAGAACTCCAGGACAAGTTCAAAGATTCCCCATTTGAAGTTCTTGGTTTTCCAAGCAACCAGTTTGCACAGGAAAAAGGCTCTTCTGATGATATTGCCGAGTTCTGCCAGATGAACTATGGTGTCAGCTTCCCCATGTTTGAGAAGATTGATGTGAATGGTTCAAGCGCTCATCCTCTATTCCAGCATCTTACCAAAGAAGCACCAGGCGTACTCGGCTCCAAAGCCATCAAATGGAACTTCACCAAATTCCTTGTGGATCAGAACGGACGTGTTTTAAAACGGTATGCTCCCAAAACAACACCTGATAAAATTGAAGCAGACATCAAAGAATTGCTTAAATAACAAGTGAAGGCCATCCGACCCCTGCAGACAGAATGAGCATGCATTCAGGGAAGCGGGTGACCTTTTTTTGTCTGGACTCATCTTTACTGTAAAAAAAACATAAAAAAGAAGCTCCCCATACGGGAAGCTTCTTCTTAATCGTTCTTATGATGCGGTCGAGAGGACTCGAACCTCCACGGGTATACACCCACTACCCCCTCAAGATAGCGTGTCTGCCATTCCACCACGACCGCATGTCGTAAATAATCGGCAACAGAATTGATTATACCCGCTTCAGGTTTAAATGTAAAGCATTTTTAATATTATCATTTTAACTGCGCTTTCCCTTCCAAAAATCGTATAATCTCGTCATTTTCTCCTATAAAGCACATATGATTAAAATTGATCCGTTTTTATATCCGAGCAGGCTGATCACTCTACTTCCTTTATAAGGAACAATTAATCCATTCACCTTTCACAATATAACTTAAAATGTTATACAAATTAACACAAACAAGATTTTAAATTTAAAAAGCAAGAAACTATTGACAAAAAGAGGATATTTATGTAAATATATATATCATATAATTCGGATTTACGAACAGAAAACCAACTAAAACGGAGTATAAATGTTATTTTATATGACATTTAACGAACGTAGGAGGCGAAAGATTGTGAACCGTGGGAATAAGCTGCTCGATTACGTCAAACTGCTTGATTCCTCTATCCAGGTCGGAGGGTTCACCCATTCTTTGGGTATGGATACCCATATTACTGAAGGAACCATTCGCAGTGCTGAAGATTTAGAATCATTCATGCGCTGTCAATTGCACCCCAGTATCGTGCGTCTGGAAGGTATGGCGATTAAAGGCATATACACCGCCACAGATCATAATGACGCGTGGCGTACAGCCCTTATCGACAAACTCGTTCATGTCCAGCGCACCCCCGCCAGCCTAAGGGATCAAGCCTCCACCATGGGCAAACGCTTGATCAAGCTCGCACGCGCACTCCACCCCTGGATTGATTTTAGCGAGCTTGAACATATCCTGACTAAGTACGAATCCGTAGGCTGCCTCCCCACTGTTCACGCCTGGATTAACCACCACCTCGAAATCCCTGTCGAGGAGGCGGTCCTTGGTTACCTGTATTCAGCCATGAGCGCCTGCATAACCGAAGCCTCCAAGGTGATTCCCCTCACTCCCGATACAACCCAGGACCTGTTGGTTCGCCTCGCCGCAGACCTGGAGCATGAATGGCATACCGTCAGCGCCTCCGCTGCGGATGGACTGGTACAACCAGCCTCAATGTCCATGAAAACATTATTCCCCAGCTTCCATATGCTTGGAGCAGGACTTCACGCCTACAGGGCCTGATCTTTACCCCTTCACCCCCATACAACTCACCTCCTCATACAGTAAAACATGAAAAACACGCCGCAACCTCATTGCTGGCGTGTTTTTCATGTCATTTATTTTGTCTATTTAACGTAATTACGCCATTTTACATAATAAAATACACTTATTTCCGTCTTTTTTAATTGTTAGATGACGTAAATACGTATATAATAAATTATACAGCTCGCATATATATATTCTACATCAAGAATAACCAGCTGAATACTATATTCCACTGAGGGGTGAACCCTTTTGAACAAAAAGAAACCTGTGACTCCTTTCGGATGGGCCATCAAACGAAGACTAACCGAGCTCCAGGTCGACCAAAAGACATTTTGTGAACAGTACGACATCCCGCCATACCGTCTGTCCAATCTCATCCACGGTACACGCAAAGCAACCCGGTTCAGGAACCAGGTCGCCGATATTTTGGAAATTCCAGATGATTTAAGATAAGATTTTCTGCCAAGGAGGAGCTCATTTCATGAGGTACTTAATATCCGATCTGGAGAGATTATCGTTCCAGTCTATGCAACACCAGCTCATCATCGTCGACCATAACTGGATCATTCGCAGCTGCAATACGGCTTGGCAACAAGGACTCGGGCAACTGCTTCCCAAACCGGGCGTATCCAGCCAATCCAGCACCATACCCGAAACATCTTATTACCTTCGTTTAATAGAGGGGTGGACATTACGCGAGGAACAAGCAAAGAATGCGAAGATCGTTCAGGAGTTGAAAAGTATCACTGCACCTTTTAAAGACAGTCATACATATGACATCTTCGTTCAAACGGCCCACAACGAACAACGGTGGTTCCGTCTCGAACTCACCCCATTGATTCAGGCCGACCCATCCCTGCTGTCTGATCTCGCACTGATTGCACACACGGATGTTACCGAACAGAAACAAACAGAACGCCAATTGAAGAAAGCTCTGTCCGAAGTGCGCACGTTGCGTGGACTGCTTCCCATTTGTGCTGTCTGCAAACAGATTAAGGATGAACAGGACAGCTGGAATTCAGTTGAAAGTTATCTGGAGAAGCATACTCATGCCGAATTCACCCATGATATCTGCCCGGATTGCATCCGAAGACTATATCCGAAGTACTCCAACATTCTGGACAAGCATGCCTGAACTCTCTCTACACCACGAACCTTAGCTACACAGACAGATGGTGCTCAAACTGCGACATATCCAGTTCCCGCGGTGTTCCTTGCAGTGCAATTGCCCCTTTGTCCATTACATAGATATAATCTGCAGCACCGCGTACAAAATCAATGCTCTGCTCTACCAGCAAGATGGAGATCTCACCCTTTGCTTTAATTCGCAAAATAACCTGCCGGATATCCTCTACGATGGAAGGCTGAATGCCTTCTGTCGGCTCATCCAGAAGCAACAAACCAGGCCTTGAAGCCAGCGCGCGGGCAAAGGCCAACTGCTGCTGCTGACCGCCACTCAGATCACCACCCTGCCTTCCATACATTGTGGCAAGCACCGGAAACATGGCCAGCACATCCTCCGGGAACGTCTTTACTCCTGAGTTGCTTGTCTCCAGACCTAGCAACAGATTTTCTTTTACCGTAAGCTGCGGAAAGATTTCCCGTCCCTGCGGCACATATCCAATTCCCGCCCTGGCCCGCCTGGCCGGGTCGTGGGTGGATAGTTCCTGACCTTTCCACTGAATACTTCCCTTCCGCGCTTTAAGAAGACCCATCAATGTTTTCATCAAGGTGGTTTTCCCTACACCATTGCGCCCCATCAGGCATACCACCCGACCCGGCCGGACATCCAGATTTACGCCGCGCAGCACATTGCTTTCCCCATAACCAGATTCAATTCGTTGCAGCGACAGCATGGTCATCCCTCCTTTTGCCCAGATACACTTCAGCCACTCTCGGATCTTCCTGCACTTCCGCCATCGTACCTTCCTTTAACATCTTACCTTCATGCATCACGGTCACTTTGGCTGCATACTCGCGTACAAACTCCATATCATGCTCCACCACCACAACAGACCGTTCTCGTGCAATCTCCTGCAATAGGCGGCCCGTCTTATGTGTCTCTTCATCCGTCATTCCCGCTGCTGGCTCATCCAGCAGCAATACACGGGGTTCCTGCAGCAGCAGCATGCCAATCTCGAGCCACTGCTTCTCCCCATGGGATAAGACCCCTGCACGCGCATCCACACGTTCCTGCAAACCAATTTGGTGCGTAATCCGCTCCATCGCAGGACTTATTTTCGAATACCGCTGAATGCCTAGCGCCTGTAAAGGAGAACGATGAGTTTCCGCAGCCAGCGTCAGGTTCTCCTGCACGGTCAGCCCAGCAAAGATCGATGGGGCCTGGAACTTGCGCCCTACCCCTTTCCGAACAATCTGGTGCTCCTTCAGGCGTGTCAGATCCGCACCATCCGACATCTTCACCGTACCGGACACAGGCTTGGTTTTGCCACAGATGACGTCCAGCATTGTCGTTTTCCCCGCACCGTTCGGGCCGATCAGAAAATGCAGATCATGTTCATACAGCTTCAGATTCATGCCTTTGACTGCAACAAAACCGCCAAATGCCACCGTAATCCCCTCGGCAACCAGCACTACCGGAACCTCAGTAGACTTTTGGTTTCTCCTGACTGACTGGAACATGCACAACCTCTCCTCTCCGTTTCAGCAAGCGCACGACATGACGGTATACACCAACAAGCCCATTCGGCATGAACAAGACCACGGTTACAAAGAGCCCTCCAATGACAAACAACCAACCTTCCGGATAAGCTTCACTGATACCCGTTTTGGCCGCGTTCAGCACCACAGCTCCGATCACCGCACCAATCAGCGTCCCCCGACCGCCCAATGCAACCCATAACACCATCTCAATTGAAGGCACGATTCCCATCATGGAAGGCGAGATGATCCCTACCTGGAGCACAAATAACATACCAGCAATTCCCGCCAGCGCCCCGGAAAGGGCGAAGGCCAGCGTTTTGAAACCTGCCGGGTCATATCCAAGAAAGCGAACCCGATTCTCCCCATCCCGCGCAGCTTCAAGCACCTGACCGAACCTGCTGTTCACCACCCGGCGACAAAGCAGATAGGCTAGCGCCAGGACAGCAAGCGTTATATAGTAGAGAGCAATCGTTGTCCCTGCCGAATGAAGGGTAAAACCAAAGATGGCGTTATATCCCGTTATACCGTTGGTCCCTCCCGTCCATTCCTGTTTGCCAACGAATAACGTCACTGTAATGAGGACTAAAGCTTGGGTCAGGATTGTAAAATATACACCGGTGATCCGGTTACGGAACGTGAACCACCCCAAGGCAAAGGCCAGTAATGCCGGAAGAGCAATGCCCAGCAATAGCGCCACCGGAAATGACCTAAATGGCTCCCAAAACCACGGCAGACCACTAAGACCACTCCATCCCATAAAGTCCGGAAGTGTTGTACCACTAGCCTGCAGCTTCAGATACATCGCCATGGCGTACCCGCCAAGTCCGAAGAATACGCCATGCCCCAGACTAAGCACCCCTCCATATCCCCAGATCAGATCCAGACCAATCGCCAGAATGGCCAGGGCCAGGAATTTCGCCAACAAACTAAGCCGGAATTCCGTGGAAATAAGCGGAGCCAGACACATCATGATCAGGACAACGGCCCAGATGATCTTCATTTTCAGACTACCCGTCTTGAGAAGTGCAGACATTACATAACCCCCTTTTTCGCATTAATCCAGACTCCGGGTCCGTATGGCAACGAGCCCGCGCGGCTTCCATTGGAGAAAAGCTACAATACAGACAAATACCAACACCTTGCCGATGGAGGCGGAGGTATACGTTTCGAATAACGTATTGAACATGCCAATTCCGAGCGCACCACACACGGTCCCCACCAGTTTCCCGACACCACCTAGCACAACCACCATGAATGCATCCACGATATAATACGTACCCAGTGAGGGGCCAATCGGGCCAATGAGCGTCAATGCACATCCAGCGATCCCGGCAATGCCCGAACCAATGGCAAAGGTCATGCCATCCACTCGTCTGGTGGAAATCCCAAGACAGCCCGCCATACTTCGATTCTGCATCACTGCCCTCATCCGTCTCCCGGAAGAAGTCCGATAAATGTACAAGTACATACACAACAACACAATCGCAACCAGCACAATAATGAAAATCCGTTTGTACGGAAACACAATGCCGTCCGCGATGGTCAGACCTCCATTAAGCCAAGCCGGACTGGATACTCCTACATTTGGTGCTCCAAATATCGTTCGGGCCAATTGTTGCAGCATCATACCTACACCCCATGTCGCAAGCAGACTGTCGAGTGGCCTCCCATATAGATGTCTGATCAGCACCACTTCCAGCAACCAGCCTATTAGAGCCGCCACACCAAAGGCGATAGGCAAAGCCACTATAAAATAGACATCAAACCACGCTGGCGGAGCGTATGAAATGAACAGGTTCTGCGTCACATACGTTGCGTAAGCGCCAATCATGATCAATTCACCATGAGCCATGTTAATGACATTCATCAGTCCAAACGTAACTGCGAGGCCTAAAGCAATCAGCAGCAGGATGGAACTAATGCTTAACCCATTGAACAGTTGCAGGACAAACATATCCATCGCCTTTCCCTCCTCATGCTGTGAACATCCGGATTAAAAATGGGTACAAGACACCATTCCCATTCCACACCAACGCTTTACCGTAACGTTGTATGAGGGTGTGTTGTCTCACCCTCATCGGTTATTCAGCAGTTTTGACGTGAGTTTCTTGTCTATTTGTTACTAAGGGAAGCACCCCATTCGTACGTTTTCAGATACGGATCAGGTTTGACCGGAGCGCCCGAGTTCCACAACTCCTTGAACTGTCCATCTTCCTGCACTTCGCCAATCCGCACCGTTTTGTAGATATGCTGGTTCTCTCCATCCACCGTCACTTTTCCTTCCGGCGCATCGAATTCCAAACCTTTGGCGACCTCCTTCACCTTTTCAACATCGGTTGATCCGGCTTTTTCTACAGCTGCTTTCCACAGATACACCGCCACATATCCCGCTTCAATCGGATCGGCCGTCACCCGATCAGCTCCATATTTTTCTTTATATTTCTCTACAAATGTTTTATTTTCAGGAGTATCTGTTGTCTGATAATAGTTCCACGAAGCCAGATGCCCTTTCAGCACATCCGCACCAATCCCTCGGATTTCTTCCTCCGCCACACTTACTGACAGAGTGGTCAACTGCTCCGAAGAGATCCCGGCATCCTTCAATTGTTTGAAAAAGGCGACATTGCTGTCCCCGTTCAGCGTGTTGTACACAATATCCGGCTTGGCAGCCTTGATTTTGCTGATAATCGTACTGTAATCCGTATGCCCCAGCGGTGTATATTCTTCGCCTACCACTTCGCCACCTTCAGCTGCCAGCTGGGCTTTAATGACCTGATTGGCCGTTTTCGGGAACACATAATCTGAACCCAGCAGGTAGAACTTCTTGCCCCTGTTCTCCAGCAACCAGGTTACAGACGGTACGATCTGTTGATTCGTTGTGGCTCCTGTATAAAAAATGTTGGGTGATGATTCCAATCCTTCATATTGCACCGGATAAAACAACAGACCTTTGTTCTGTTCAAACACCGGAAGCATCGCTTTCCTACTCGCAGAGGTCCATCCGCCAAATACAGCGGCTACTTTGTCCTGCTGAAGCAGCTTCCCTGCTTTCTCCGCAAATGTAGGCCAATCGGAAGCGCCGTCCTCAACCACAGGCTCGATCTGTTTACCCAGAACTCCGCCCGCTGCATTGATCTCTTCAATGGCAAGCATCTCCGCATCCTTAACCGACACTTCACTGATCGCCATCGTTCCACTCAGGGAGTGAAGAACACCTACTTTAATCGTATCTCCGGACGAAGCAGGTTCTCCCGTCCCAACGGAACCCGATGCCTCAGGCGGCGAGCCACCTTCCACACACCCTGTCAACGCAATGACTGCACCGAGCAAAACACTCCATAACTTGACCGACCTCTTCTTCAATAGCCTACACTCCCTTTTTCTAGTCTATTGACGAACATTAAGGTCATATATGTCCGAAATGTTCGTTGATCCAAATTATGGAGGGTCACACTCGACGTGTCAATAATTCTTACATAATTTTATTTCTTGCATACTCGTTTCATGCATAATGCTAATATAATTAGAACCATATTGACAAAGGGTCCACCCTGTGTGAGTATATTTAACATAAAACATGATCCATGACGATATAGACTATCTAAGGGAAAGGTCGGATTGCCTTGCACTGGACTGAACAGGAAAAAGAAAAACTCCTGATTACCGTGGCCGCTAACCTCGCTCGCGAACGCAGAGGACGCGGACTTAAACTGAATGTTCCCGAAGCAATCGCATTATTGACCTCCGAACTTATGGAACGCGCACGCGATGGCATGAGTGTCGCAGAGTTGATGAGATACGGCGGCACGATCCTGACACGTGAAGACTGCATGGATGGTGTGCCCGATATGATTCCTGAGGTACAGGTGGAAGCCACTTTTCCTGACGGAACAAAACTGGTCACGGTCCATGAACCTATACGCTGAGAAAGGCAGGAGAACTCCATGATCCCTGGTGAATATCGCTTAAAACAGGATGATGAGATCGTCTGTCATCCCGATCGCTCAACCGTGCGTCTGATTGTACTGAACCGCGGCGACCGTCCCGTTCAGGTCGGTTCTCACGTTCACTTCTATGAAGTCAATGCTGCGTTGGACTTCGATCGCCCTTCCTCTTTCGGCCACCGCTTGCATATTCCGGCAGGCACTGCTGTCCGGTTTGAACCCGGTGAAGAAAAACCGGTCGAACTCACCACATTTGGCGGCAAACGTCAGATTTATGGATTTAACGGATTAACTGAGGGTTCGGCAGATCAGCCACCTGATCCACAGAAACTGGAAACATTTCTGAAGGCCTTCGCACCCCCTGTGCAGAACGGAGGGGACCCTATATGAAACGAATGAGCCGGGAACAATACGCGTCCATGTTCGGGCCGACGACCGGGGATGCCGTCAGATTGGCAGATACGGAACTATGGGCGGAGATTGAGCATGATTATGCGGTCTATGGGGATGAAAGCAAATTCGGCGGGGGCAAGGTTATTCGTGATGGAATGGGTCAGTCCACCTCTGCCCTTCGCAGTGATGGTACGCCTGATACAGTCATCACCAACGCCGTCATCATTGATCATTGGGGGATTGTAAAAGCAGACATCGGCATCCGCGATGGCCTCATCTGCGCAATCGGCAAATCCGGTAACCCCGATACGATGGACGGAGTTGATCCCGCGCTGGTTATTGGCGCATCGACCGAAATCATTGCCGGAGAAGGCATGATTGTGACCGCGGGAGGTATTGATACCCATATTCATTTTATCTGTCCTCAACAGATTCAAACGGCATTATCTTCAGGAGTAACAACCATGATCGGCGGCGGCACAGGACCTGCAACCGGCACCAAAGCGACCACTTGTACACCCGGAGCCTGGCATATCCACCGCATGCTGGAGTCCGCAGAGGCATTTCCCATGAATATTGGTTATCTCGGCAAAGGCAACAGTTCCAGCACCGCTCCATTAATTGAACAGATTGAAGCCGGTGTCATTGGACTGAAGCTGCATGAAGATTGGGGCACAACGCCAAGCACTATTGATGCCTGTCTGACCGCAGCCGGAGAGCATGATGTTCAGGTAGCCATTCATACCGATACGCTGAACGAGACCGGATTTCTCGAAAATACACTGGCAGCCATTAACGGACGGACGATTCATACCTACCATACGGAAGGTGCTGGCGGCGGACACGCGCCAGATATTATTCGCGCTGCCGGAGAGTCTTACATCATCCCCTCTTCAACCAACCCAACACGTCCTTACACACGCAATACCGTCGAAGAGCATCTCGATATGCTGATGGTTTGTCACCATCTGGACCCGTCCATCCCTGAGGATGTTGCCTTTGCTGATTCACGGATTCGTCCCGAAACGATCGCGGCCGAAGACATTTTGCATGATCTTGGCGTATTCAGCATCATCAGTTCCGATTCGCAGGCGATGGGCCGGGTTGGCGAAGTGATTATTCGTACCTGGCAAACCGCCGACAAGATGAAAAAGCAGCGAGGCAAGCTTGAACTGACCTCAGGCTCCCCTTCCGATAACGATCGGATCAAAAGGTATGTTGCCAAATATACGATCAATCCGGCAATTGCTCACGGTATAGGCCATCTCGTCGGTTCCGTAGAGGTAGGCAAGCTCGCAGACCTGATCGTCTGGAACCCGGTCTATTTCGGAGTAAAGCCCGAGATGGTCATCAAGGGCGGCTTGATCACCTTTGCCCAGATGGGTGACCCCAACGCTTCGATCCCTACGCCGCAGCCCGTATTCGGTAGACCAATGTTCGGTGCCTACGGCGGCGCAATTGCCAAAGGGTCGATCACTTTTGTCTCCCAAGCCGCAGCAGATGCAGGAATCAAGGAGGCATTGGGCTTGAACAAACGCGTAGAACCTGTCAAAGGCTGCCGCTCCGTGAGCAAAAAGGACATGATTCATAACGACGTCACACCCGTCATCGAAGTCGATCCCGAAACCTATGAGGTTCGGGCCGATGGTGAACTTCTCACCTGTGAACCTGCGGATGAATTGCCGATGGCTCAACGCTATTTCATGTTTTGACATCTAATATAAAAAAGCAAAATATAAGTTGAACTGTTCCATTTACACTTGATCACTCCGCTGGCAGAACAACCTTCCGATCGCTGTTATCCCCAGATTTCTTTGACCCCCTTTTGAAAGGGAGAAATC